>DATAXY010000068.1:0-132055 GCA_036272835.1 Bryobacteraceae bacterium | reverse complement strand
CCCGAATCACGGTCCCGCGCGACAGACCGCTGGCCCGAGCCACTGCAGTCACTCCGCCAAAGCCAATGGCTTCGGCCTCGGCGGCGGCTACCAAACGCCGCATGCGCTCGTCGAGTACGCCGGCGAGGAGATCAAACTTCCACGCCAAGCCTGTTGCCGCGTCTGGCATCCATGCCAGTATAAAACATTTCGTCCTTAACTTGTTCTATTTATTTCGTGACAAGCCCTTAGATAACCAGCCGCCACCAAGAAAAGGGCCAGACCGGATGCCGAGCCAGGGAGTTTTGCCTTTCGCGCGGGAAGCATAGGGCTTGACGAACAGGCAGAGAGCACTTTGCGCGGCAATGGTGGAATTTTACGCTTATCTCGGCTTGGGGCCAGCTAGATTGGGGTTCGCGAAGAGATTTAGCGCAACGCGCAAAGAGAACATGCCTTACTCCGGATCACCGTTCAAAGAACGCGTCCTCATGATGCACGATCGCGGGCCTTGGATTGAACACGATCGAAATCGTATCGAAACGAACCTGATCCCATTCAATTCCGGCGCGGGTGGCGTAACTGTGCGCCGCCAACACGATATTTTTGCGCTTGGCACTGCCGATGGCGCGATCAGGGCTGCCGAACTCCGCCGACGAGCGCGCTTTGACTTCCACAAAGACCACCATCTCTCCGAGCCTGGCGACAATGTCGATTTCCGCCTCGCCGCCGCCGGGCCGATAATTGCGCGCAATCACCCGATACCCGGCCCGCTGCAAATAGCGATGCGCCAGATCCTCTCCGCGACGCCCAAGAGCCATTTCCGGAGTCATTCTCTGCTTTTGCCGAAACTGACGGGCCGCATCCGTCAATTTCCAAATCAGGTGCGCGGGCATGACAAACGGGCGCTTATCTCTTACCTGCCCGTGTGTGGCTTGACCGCTTCGAGTGCCCATTCGATGACTTTTCCCCGGATGAGATAGCAGAGGTAGAATTCCCAAAACCGGCGGAACCATCGCGAATGGTTCACCAGGAACTCGAACCCCAGATACCGCCATAGTGAAAGTAGCTTCACATGGACGGAAATCTCTCGAAACCGAGCTTCAGAATAATACCCGAAGCCTGCGTTGTCCTCTCCGAAGTAGCGCAATGAAAAGCTATTCAGGTGCCAATGGTGAGTGGGATCGCAAAATGAGCTGAAATCGGTGTAGTGCGGTGTCACAATTACGGCTCGACCACCGGGCGCCAGCAACCGGTGAACCTCTTCCATGAAGCCGATAACATCACCGACGTGCTCGATCACATGAATGGCCCGGATCTCCCGAAATGAGCTGTCAGCGAACGGAAATGGAAAATGACTCAAATCCGCTATCACGTCGGCGGCCGTGCGCGGATTTCGGTCCAGGCCGATGGAGCCGGGATACTTATTGATGCCGCAACCGATATCGAGCAACGGAAGCTGCTGGCGGTTGCCCCCAAAAATGCCGCGAACTTCAGTTACCGCAAGAGAGCCGTCAGACACTGCTCCAGTGTATCGACAGCATAGTCGGCCTGATCCCGGTTGATGACAAGCGGCGGGCAAAGCCGAATACTGTTTTTTCCAGCGCCCAAAACGAGGAGACCGCGCTCGAACGCCATCCGCTCGATCCGGTCGCGGATCTCCGGCGCGCGTTCCTTCGTTTGCTGGTCGCGAACCAGTTCGAACCCGATCATCAGACCCAGGCCCCGCACATCGCCCACGCAGGAAAACCGCCGCGGCCAGTCGCGCATGCGCACCATCATATGGGCCCCAATCACTCTGGCATTCTCAATCAATCCTTCTTCAAGCAGTTCAATCGTTGCCAGCGCCGCGGAGATAGACACGGGATTGCCACCAAAAGTCGAAGCATGCGCGCCCGGCGGCCAGTTCATCACCTCGGCGCGGGCTATGGTCGAAGCCAAAGGCATTCCGCTAGCGATCCCCTTGGCCAGGGTGACGATATCCGGCGTGACGCCGAAGTGCTCAGAAGCGAACATACGGCCTGTGCGTCCCATGCCCGACTGCACCTCGTCATGGATCAAAAGGATGCCGTATTTGTCCGCCAGACGGCGCAATTCCTCATGGAATTTGGCTGGGGGAACCAGGTAGCCGCCTTCTCCCTGTACGGGTTCGACAACGATTGCCGCGACTTCATCGGCGGGCAGAATGGTTTGGAAAAGCTGCTCCTCGATGACTTTGACGCACTCCACATTACAAGTGGATGGTTCCTTGCCATAGGCGCATCGGTAACAGTATGCGTAAGGTATGTGCTGTACTGGCAGCATCGGGCCGAATCCACGCCTCTGTATGACCTTGCTGCCCGTCAACGACAGCGCACCCATCGTCCGGCCATGAAAGCCACCCAGAAAGGCAATGAATTTATCGCGGCCCGAGTGATAACGCGCCATCTTGATCGCGGCTTCGATCGCTTCGGTCCCCGAATTGCCGAAATACACGCGACGGTCCACTCCGCCCGGAGTCAAAGCGGCCAATTTTTCGGCCAGCCGCACCATGCTCTCGTAATAGAAGTCGGTGCCGGACATGTGCAGGAATTCGGCGGCCTGTCGCTGGATCGCCGCAACTACCTTTGGGTGTGCGTGCCCGGTGGCGACAACCGCAATTCCTGCATTGAAATCCAGGAATCGGTTGCCGTCGACATCCTCAACCATGGCCCCCTCCCCGCGCTTGACAACCAGAGGGTAGCCCCTTGTATACGAGGGCGACAGAACATGGTGGTCCCTCTCGATGATTTCGGCCGCCTTCGGGCCGGGCAGCGAAGTCACCAACTCCGGCAGCAACGGGTTGGCCGCAATCTGCGTCAGCATACGAAACACCTCGGAAATTGAAAAAGACTCAGTACGAAAGTAGTGGGGACTCGCGTCAGTTAATCTGAGCCAAAGAGGGCGGGCCGATCTGCGGACGGTACAGCCATACCTTTAGTGTAGAGCAGAATGTCCGCCTAGCAAGCCCACACGGCCGGATTGACGGTCTGCTTGAGGCGTGGCTGCCCATCGGTGATTTGGCTAAAGGCTAGACCTTATATCTTTTCCGCCCGGGAGCGAAACTAACACCTCGAGCGCTGGCTGGGCTTGTCCGCAGTTCTCATAAAGGTCCTCAACCCGGCTCACAGGCTGAGGGTCGGATGAAAACTTCCAGTGGAACAGGGCGAATAAAATCTCGTCGCCACTGAGGGCAATCCCCACGACATCAGTAAGTTCATTAGCCGAATCGTCATCCAAAGCAATGTCGTAGTTTTGATCGGAGAACACTCGAAAACTGAGGCGCCCCGTTTCCGCTTGGTGTTGGGTTTCCAAACCAACTTCGTAAAAATGCGGCGGCCGTAAGCAATTAAGGCTGCCCTGAGCCCGGCGACGCAAGAGAGCTTAACCAATCCAGTCCACGTTGAGGTGCGTTGGTAGTTGATGGTTGTGTAGCACGTCGTGAAGTCCCACCCCCACTAACGCATTTGAGGATATTGTACGTGTTAAAGAGGATCTTGGACGATCCCAAAGCACCCTTGCGAAATGAGATCAACGCGCGAGATAGACGGCCACGAGGATGCGAAGACGAGACGGTATCGACGCCCACCATGGTCTTTGGACTACTACAATCGTTTAATCGCAGTATTGCGATCTGTCCATCCGTCGAAATCGAGCGCGCGGCTTTAGGATCTTGCAGCACATCCGGGGAGTTGCGCGTCAGCAACTCCGCGCGGTCAATGCACCCCGTAAAAGCGAGGTCATCAACCACTTTCGCCCGCTCATTGTCGATTCTTGGATCGCTGGAATGTGTCCAATGCGTCACATCGAACCGAAAACCGATATCTTCAGCTGCAGTTCCAAGCCAGACATCCGCCCTCTGAGGCTCTCTCCACAAGCGGACGTGATGGCGCTTTTCAACTGTGTCTAGACTCTTCTGATATTCGAAATCAGGAGATACCCCGTTTAACGTGAGTGTATCCATGGGTGCCCTCCTGTATCCAACCCGCACGGTAAGGGCGTAGTACATCCGATACAGTGACATCGCCGACTTCCTTTCGGCCAGTGACCATCCAGCCGCGTGAAAGGCCCGATCCAACTGCTGGCGGCTCCCAAAAAACAGAAGGTTCACCACGTTCGACGGATGAGAGCCCTGGCGGGCGCGTTGCGCGGAATTCTTCAGCAAATCGTGAATTTCAGCAATCTCACCATGCGAAAATGGCGCGATACGAACTGGCTGTGTGCTGGCATGGGGAATGTTCACTGGAGCGGTTAGCCGAAGAATCACCTCGGTCCCGGCGGGAAAATAAATCTCCGGATTTGCGGGCGGCGCGATGAGCGATTTTGTGGCCCACACTGGTGCGCCTACTGGAGGTGTCACAAACAACAGGGGAACCGCGAAAAAATCCAACGTGGAGGAGAGGCTTGCTATCGGGTGGATTCCTCGGACGGTTCCGGTAACGTCCACGCGCTCCTTGGCCGTTTCCACTTCGACAACTTGGGATTTGATGAGGATGGTTTCGCCACTCCTTAATCGGAGCGCGTCGAACTTGTAGCCGATGGTTGCTGTTGTATGTTTAATACCCAAGCCAAAGCGATTGACATTCTCGATGACTCCCGATACTACCGACCCGTCCGGGATGAGTATGCGGCCGCCGACGCTCGCTGGTGCGATGATCGTCGCCTCTATCCGATCTCCCGGGCGCGAGATGCGGGAACCAGTTGCGATCTGCAACCGGGCTTCCAGAGTCGTACCTGCGGGCAAATCCAGTGCTGATAAGGGCACAGAAAACAGCAGGATGATTACGCACCAGCCAAGGAACACACACTGCTTTAGATGGTGTACAGAACGATGACGCTGAGCCATGCCGGACTCCTTTATCTTGACCAAAACAGGCTTATTTGGGCTCATTTCTTTTTTGTGGCCATACATCTCAGGAAATGAGACATTCCGGGAATCGATCAATCTATCGAGGTCCATGATCTGAGATCTGCCATTTACCGAGCTGTGTGCATCTTGGTCTGCTCCTGGCTACTCGTTGCCATCCTACTGCAGCCCAGCCCCCTGTCAGCGGAGCCCATACCCGTACGCTATCCGGAAGGAACGACCCACGGTTTTTTGGCGCTGCGCACCCCGGAGGGAAAGCTGCTTGCGTCAGGCGATCTCACCGAGGTCCTTCATGGAAACGAGGTTGTTTCCCATCTCGCTTTTCACTTCAAAAATGGCTCAGTGGACGACGACACGACCGTCTTTTCTCAACACGGGACCTTTCGACTCATCAGCGACCACCACATTCAGAAGGGGCCGAGTTTCCCGCATCCGTCGAATATATCGATCAACGCCTCTACCGGCCGAGTCACGGTCCGGTATCAGGGCAAAGACCACGAAAAAGTGGAGACCGGCCACCTGGACCTTCCGCCCGATTTAGCAAACGGCATTCTTCTCAACCTCCTGAAGAACATCTCGCCCGATACGAAGGAGACGAAAGTGTCCTATGTGGGGGGTGCTCCCAAGCCACGAGTTGTGCATCTCTCGATCACGCCCGATGGCGAGGAAACGTTTTCAGTTGCTGGCGCTCGTCACAAAGCAACCCTTTTCAGGGTGAAGGTTGAGATCGGCGGCATCGCTGGATTGATTGCGCCCCTGATAGGCAAACAGCCAGCCGATACGAAAGTTTGGGTAGTCCACGAGGGTGCGCCGGCATTCGTCAGAGCAGACGGAGCGCTGTACGTAGGCGGCCCGATCTGGAGTATTCAGATGACTGGTCCCGAGTGGGGTCGAGCCGCGCATTCCGGCCCTTAAATAGAAGCTGATACCCGATTCGCACCTTCTGAACGGGAAACCGTCTTGGGGACGGCATCGCTCTCGTGCTGATCCGCTGAACGGGTACGTTAACGTTTGAGACTGGAACTATGGCGAAACTGTGGAGCCTGCGAGGACTTTCGTGGCGTGAGTTGGCCAAACGCACCTGCCGCAAGAGCTGGGACGATGAGATCTTCGGGCAGTCCGCCAGCGGATCTGAGTGGCGCGGCGCCCTCCTCGATTCCTTTAAAACAGGTTCTTCCTCCGGATGCATCGTCGCTCATTACGCAAACCATACAGCAAATAAGCGCGAGAGCCGTCTTCGGTATGGGAGCCTTACTGGCAGTCGTGTATGCGGCTTGGGGAGCGCTGAACGGGACCTGGGCCATGATAACCGGTCTGAAGAAGGCATATGAGGTCGAAGAAAAAAGCGTTCATGGCGGCGGGTTTTGCTCATCATGTTCGGGTTGACGATCTCTCTGAGTATTCTGGGCCTGATCGCGCTCGCCGCGATCGTCTTGCCGGCAAACTTCGATACAAAGATAACCGCCAGGCGTGCACGAAGTTAACTAGCGTGGCGGCGCGGGCAGCATGTTACGGATGGCCGCAATCCGCCAGCCCTGTGGTGTCCGCTTCGCAATGATCGTTGTCCACATGTTGCGGGAGCTGGTTGCGCCACTCAGGACATAGCGCCCGTCCGCAATCGCAACGTCGGAGCCTATGAAGCGGATGAATTGAAGCTCGATGGTGCGCCGCTGACCCTTTTCCCGGGCGGAACTCGCCACAGTCCCCTGTACAAGCGCATCGCGTCCCCTTCGCCATTCGCCTGTTGAAACAAGCTGATCGGCATCCGGCGTAAACAGGCCCGCGATCGTTTTCGGATTGCCTGTCTCCCGCGACCCGACGTATCGCATTACCAGTTCGCGTATGGCTGACTCATCGGCCGCACTTTGCGTTGGGCCGCGCAGCCCAGATGCTACAGGTCCTTTCGGCTCCTTCGGTTGGCCCAGAGCGGCGGAACCAACCAATAGAACCAACGCAAGCGACTGCGAAATTAGAATTTTCGGCATAGATCAGCGCCAGTGTATCGCGAAACTGTGGCTTTTTAGTAATACAAAGAAGCTATAAACCAAACAAACTAGTAAGCCATCTTACTTACACTGTAAGTAATTTACCTCACGTATCTTCCCTCAATTGCCATGTCAGACATATAACTTTATGCTTGGAACCGGGTGCTCTATGCGGAACCTTCCGGCCATCATTACAAATGTCGGGTTTGTCGCTATCTCCTTTTGCTGCAACATTTACGCAGGGTCTATAACGGGCTCTGGCGTTTCTACAGACCTAACCCAGCCAACATTTGCCAGTACGTCGACGAATGCGAATGTCACTCCGCAAGTAAGTACCGCAAGAGCTACTGCTCATGTGATGGCAGATCCCTACCCCGCACTCCTACGGGGTCCTGACGGTTTCTCTTCATCGACGATGCCGCGGTCCGCCGACTCATTGGCCTCGTTGGAAAACCAGCATATGAACGCATATCTGCAGACGTATCAGGCCTATGACCCAGCCACTGCCCAAGTCAAGCCCGCTGCGGGGCAACAATTACAAGCGGAAGATACCGCAGCGTTGGATTATAGTTGGCCGTTGGTCGCGTTCGCAAGCTCTCCATACTGGCAATATGACCCCAGGATGGGCAAGCTCGACCCGCCTGCGGTACCAGAGCCGGCTCCCTTTGGCTTATTGCTGTGCGCAGCCGGATTGAGCGGTCTAGTGGCCTTCCGCCGTCATCGCCGCACCGGCGCGTAAGCTCGGCGTCGTCGCGGCAATCATCGGCTTCAGGATTTCATCGAGCAAATCCGGACCATCGCTCCTCTCCAGGATGGGATAGCGTTGGCCCTCGTGATAATCGAGCTTCACCACCCGAAAATAGCCGGTGTTGTCAACAATTAATTCGATCGGTTGATTGCTTTCCTTTGCTGTTTGGATCCCCCGGCGCATCGTACCCTCCGTCATCTTGCGGTTATTCACGGCGATGATCTTCATCCCCGGTCCCAAGCCCGCCCGGTAGGCTGCCGAATCGACCAGAACATCCTGGATTTCTCCATCCGAGGTCATTAACACTCCGACCGAGTACCACGCATTGATTGCATGATCTACATCCTCCTCCGCCCGCGTATAGTCGTTCGGCTGATCGGTATAAACAATGTGATACCCGCCATTAAGGATGCCGTCCAGCGGCGCTTGAGGCGATTTCGTGGTCAGCCGCTCCTCGAAGAACTTCTGCCAGTCATTCGTCTGCACCGTGTTCAGCGCTCTAACAAGATCGTCAAAGGTATAGGGCAGCAGCACAGGACCCGTATCTCCACCCAGGCCAAAGAACAGCTTGCAAAAATCGTTCAGCGATTTCTGGCCGTGCGATAACTTCCGAATGAGCGTGTCGGCTTCGAGCCAGATCAGTTCGCCTTCCTGGTAGTAATCGGTCGATCGCCGCCAGTTGTCCCACTGCTGGCTGGAATCATAAAGAATCTGCGCGGAGACCGCCGTGTCCTCTAGATCGCGCCACGTCCGGCCCGGCCGATGATTCATCTGCGCCGCTGAGTCCGCAAGGTAGTCGCGGTACTGAGAATTGGACCAGATTCCGCATCGCGCGGCCAGCACGTCGCCCAGGTACTGGGTCAATCCTTCATACACCCAGAGGAGGTTGCCCTTCATAGGTTCCTGGTAATTGGGAGTAGCCAAGCCCGCCGGACGCCGATATTTGCCGTTCCACGAGTGTGTATATTCGTGCGGCAGCAGATCGCCGGCCAGCAGAAAATCATCGTCGTCGAGAAACGTCCGCTCGTCATTGCGGTCGTCGCTCGATTGATGATGCTCCAGACCGAAATGCGCCACCTGATCGCTGAGTGTCAACAGAAAATGATAGCTATAGTAATGGCGAGAACCAAACAGCGCGCCTGCTTCCCGGATGAGAGCGCTGAACTCATCCACGCGAGTCTGGCTCACATTGAGATCCTCCGGCCCATCCGCCGCTATATCCAGAAAATGCTTCGGCGTGATCTCCGGTGCGAGCGGGATCTCTTTGAAAAACCGGCCGCTCAAAACGGGCGAATCGATCAGCATGGTCAGTGGAACGGCCGCAAAGTGAGTGGTAATCCCATCTCGTGACGTCATTGTCAGAGCCGTCCCCATCTTCCACCCATCTAGAACCGTAACTGAAGGCTCCACCGTGATGTTCGCCGGATTCTGGCTCGCGGGATACAGCGCTAGCTCATTCCAACTGAGCACTGCCAAATTTTCCGTGGTGGATGCGCCCGCTGAAAAGCCCGACGCCGGAGCCGTGGCTAGAAAGTCAACGTGAACGTGGAGCGAGGTTTCACCCTCTGGAATTCGCATGTGCAGCGCGAACATGTCGACGTCGTCTCGCTGCCACGGAATCACCCGGCCGCTGACCGTGAACGTGATGCCCGCCAGGTCCTTAACGGGACCGGTTGGGGAGTGTTCGCCGGGGAGCCATTTCGGATAGACCAAAGTAAGCGGACCCGGAGTCACCGGAATGGTCAGGTAGCCATGGATTATCTTCCTGGGCGCATCGGTTAAATCCGCCGTGATGGTGATGGGCCGGCCGCTCTGACCGAAAGCGCTGATCGCGAAGCCAAATAGAAGGTAGCGGGAAAATGCACAAAGAGTCAAACTTCATCATACGGTCACAACCCGTAAGCACTTCTGCCGTAACGCTGCATCAGCCGGCTGAGACGGT
Organism: Bryobacteraceae bacterium; assembly: GCA_036272835.1. Lineage (GTDB taxonomy): Bacteria > Acidobacteriota > Terriglobia > Bryobacterales > Bryobacteraceae > Bog-105. The sequence goes on along the minus strand of DATAXY010000068.1, from coordinate 122,519 downwards.
GCGACTGCTTCTCACAGTACCTGAAAGGCCTACGCCGCAGACCGCAGCACTATCGCGGAGTTGGCTGTGACGCGCCTTTCCTCAGCAGAAAGTAAATCGGAATGCCTACCGCAACGATCATCAGTCCGGGCCAGGTCGTTTCGACGCGATAAGTAAAAAGGCAGATCACAATCGTCAGCGCTCCCACGATGTAGAAAAGTGGAAGCCATGGGTATGCAACAACCCGATAGGGACGCTCCGCTTCCGGACGTTTGAAACGCAGCCGGATGATGCCGGCGATCGTCAGTATATAGAAAATCAGCGCCGCGGAAATGACGTAGTCGAGCAGATTGCTGTAAAGGTTCCCGTATTGGCCGGTCACCGGATCGTAGGTCCTTGGCAATACCAGAAAAACTGACCACAGGCCCTGTATCAGCAATGCGAAGCCGGGAACATGCGCTTTGTTGAGTCGTGCCGCGCCAGGAAGAAACAGACGGTCGCGCGCCATCGCATAGAAAGCCCGGGCGCCCGCGAGAGTCAACGCGTTCACCGTCCCCATGGTGGAGCATATGATTGCGGCGGCCATCGCCAAGCCCCCGACTGCGGGAAAGAGCTTCTCCATCATTAGGCTGCCGACGCGGTCGGACGGGGCGTTCTGAATCTGCGTGAGCGGCAAAACCAGCAAGTACGCCAGATTCGCAAGAACATACATGATGATGACGATCGCCGTTCCCATGCCAAGGGACAACGGAAGCGTGCGGCGGGCATTGCGAACTTCGCTTCCCGCGAACGTGATATCGTGCCACGAATCCGCCGAAAATAGCGCCCCCGTTTGGGAGACGCAGATAACGATCAAAAGCCCCAACGGAGTGGCTACGTTAAAGGGCTCCTTCGTCACCGGAAAAGTAGCGGACCAAAAATGAGTGAAGTTGGACTGAATAGCCGCAGCGTTGCGGCCGATGGTAAAGCCCAGCAGGATCAGGCCAAATAATGCGGCGGTCTTGATTATCGTGAGAAAGTTCTGCACGAATTTGCCGTAATGGAGTCCACGAGAATTCGTGAAGCCAATCAGGGCAATGATGAAAACAGCCGCGACCTGCGTTGTGGACAACGAGACAGCATAGTGCTGCGAGACGCGAACAGGTCCCCAGATGTAATTGGCTTCCGAGATGAACGGGAAGAAGAGGCCGGCAAAGCGAGCGCAGGCAATAGCCACGGCAGCAATGGTGCCGGTCTGGATGACCGTGAATAAAGTCCAGCCATAAAGAAATCCCCACAGAGGAGAGTAGGCTTCGCGCAGATAGACGTACATGCCGCCGGCGTCTGGCATCATCGCTGCGAGTTCGCCATAGCAGAGCGCGCCGGTGACCGTGAGAGCGCCGGCGAACACCCAGGACATGACAAGCCAGCCTGGGCTCCCGATTTCGCGCGCCATTTCGGCGGGTACGATGAAAATGCCTGAGCCGATCATGACGCCGACCACGATCATGACCGAATCGAACAGGCCGAGTCCGCGAACGAAGGTTCGCTGCGATTCGCCGGTATGTTGCGCCGGTAAGCCCGGTTGAGCTTGCATATAGATTTGAGTATTGTATACATACGGTGGAGGCTTCGAATTATCAGCGTGATCGGCAATCGTTTTTCAAAGGCGCGGGTCATCGATTCTCATACCGGTGGCGAACCAACTCGCGTCGTGATGGCGGGTGGACCTGACCTGGGCGATGGCCCTCTGCCGCAACGCGTGCAGCGGTTTCGCCAGGAGTTTGATTCGTTCCGCTCGGCTGTTGTGAATGAGCCCCGAGGTTCCGACATCACCATCGGCGCGCTCCTTTGCCAGCCGTTAGATCCATCCTCCAGCGCGGCGGTAATCTTCTTCAACAACGTGGGCTATCTCGGTATGTGCGGCCACGGTACGATCGGGCTCCTGGTGACCTTGGCCTATGCGGGTCGAATTGGGCCCGGTGACCATCGCGTCGAAACTCCCGTTGGCGCCGTCACCGCTGTCCTGCATGAGAACGGCGAGGTCACAGTGAACAATGTCCTCAGCTATCGCAGTGCCGCCAATGTTGCTGTGGATGTTCTGGGATATGGCCCGGTTCGCGGCGATATCGCATGGGGCGGTAACTGGTTTTTTCTGATTCAGAACCACCAAATGCCGATCGCCCTTGAGAATGTCGAAGCACTCACTGATTTCACTTGGCGCGTTCGCCAGGCGTTGCACCATCAAGGGATCACCGGCGCGGATGGAAAAGAGATCGACCATATCGAGCTATTTGCCCCGTCGGACAAGCCCGGCGTGAACGGCAAGAATTTCGTTCTCTGTCCCGGAAAAGCTTTTGACAGGTCTCCTTGCGGCACGGGCACCAGCGCGAAAATGGCTTGTCTCTATGCCGACGGAAAGTTAACTGAAGGCCAGATCTGGCGCCAGGAAAGCGTCCTCGGCAGCATTTTTGAAGGCAGCATTCGAGTGCGTGACGGGCACGTCTATCCCAGCATCAAAGGATCCGCGTTCATCACTTCGGAAGCCGATCTGGTCTTTGATACAGAGGACCCGTTCTGCATGGGAATCCCGGAGTGAGCTCGCACGTTTATGACGCAATTGTCATCGGCGCTGGAATCGTCGGCGCTGCTTGCACGGAAAGCTTGTCGCGGGAAGGTTTGCGTGTTGCAATCGTAGAGCGGGACCTGATAGGTGGCGGCGCTACCGCTGCTGGGATGGGTCACATCGTAGTAATGGACGATTCCGAAGCGCAATTCGCTTTGACCCGCTACTCCCAGCAGCTTTGGAAGCAACTTCAACGGGAGCTTTGCGCCGATGTGGAATACCGCCAGTGTGGAACTTTGTGGATCGCTGCCGACGAAGAAGAAATGGCGGAGGTGATTCGGAAGCAGCAATACTACACGCAGCGCGATGTGCCGGTATCCGTTATCGACGGCGATGTCCTGGCTCATCTTGAGCCGAGCCTGCGGAGAGGTATGGCTGGCGCTCTGCTGGTTCCCGAAGATGCCGTCATCTATCCCCCGTGCGCCGCCCGCTTTCTTGTGGAACGCAGTCAACAACGCCGCGCAGAGATGTTTCTCGGTCTCGACGTACAGGAGATCCGGGATGGATCTGCGAAACTCAGCGACGGTACGAGTCTTTCCGCAGCCATCATCATCAACGCCACCGGCGCATGGGCGCCGAAATTAACTTCAGGTCTCGAAATCAAGCTGCGAAAGGGCCATCTCGTTATCACCGACCGGTATCCCGGCTTCGTGCATCATCAACTTGTAGAACTCGGATACCTCAAAAGCGCGCACTCGTTAACGAGTGATTCTGTCGCCTTCAACGTGCAACCCCGCAGCACAGGACAGATTCTCATTGGTTCTTCCCGGCAATACGGAGTCGAACATAAACAAGTGGATGACGCCATCCTCAGCCGTATGCTTCGAAGAGCGCTCGAATATATGCCCCAGCTTGGTGAAACGTCCGCTATCCGGACCTGGACCGGCTTTCGCGCCGCCACGCCGGACAAACTGCCTCTCATCGGTCCTTGGCCGGAGAACAAGAGCCTGTTGTTGGCCACCGGACATGAAGGGCTCGGCATCACTACATCGCTAGGAACGGCCGCTCTCATAGCCGATCGAGTGATGGGACGAACGCCTAGCATTCCACCGGAGCCGTACCTGCCCGCGCGAGCCTTCGACCACGCCCATGCCTGAGCAACTCGCACTATCGGTAAACGGCAACCCAGTATCCGCGCCAATCGGTTCTACGGTTGCCGTCGCAGTCGCGCTCGCAGGATGCGTCTCCCGCCGCTCCGTTAGCGGCGAACCGCGTGCACCGCTTTGCGGCATGGGAACCTGTTTTGAGTGCCGGGTGACCATTAACGGTAAACCTCACCGCCGAAGCTGTCAGATTCTTTGTGAGCCTGGCATGGATGTTCGAACCGATGGCTGACCCAATCAGGAAGCACTTCGAAGTGCTGGTGATCGGCACCGGGCCTGCTGGCTTAGCCGCTGCCGCATCTGCCGCTGATCAAGGGGCGAAGGCCGGGATCCTCGACGATAACCCCGACCTTGGCGGCCAGATCTGGCGCGGTGAATCGTCCTACCCGAATTCGGACGCGTCAAAGTGGGCGGCGAAACTCCGTGCGTCGAACGTGGAAGTTCTCTGCGGCACTCACGCCGTACACCATGACCTTACGTCGCGGACCGTCTTCGCCGAAGGATGCGATGCACTCTTCGAAATTCGCTACGAAAAATTGATCCTTGCCACGGGAGCGCGAGAGCGCCTTCTGCCCTTCCCCGGTTGGACCCTTCCCAACGTGATGGCAGCCGGAGGCCTTCAAGCGATGGTGAAATCCGGCCTTCCGATCGCAGGCAAGCGCGTTGTCGTGGCCGGTTCCGGTCCTCTACTCCTTGCAGTAGCCGCCTATGTCCGCAAGCGAGGCGCAAAGGTTTTGGCAATTTGCGAACAAGCATCCTGGAATGCGCTCGCACATTTCACTCTGGCCTTGTTTAGCCAGCCAGGCAAAATTGCTCAAGCTTTGACACTGCAGCGCCAGCTTCGAGGAGTTCCCTTTTCGCCCAACACTTGGCCGATACGCGCGCTCGGCAAAGAAAGACTCGAGGCCACCGTCCTCTGCCGCAACGGAACAACCATCGAAATCGCCTGCGACTATCTCGCCTGCGGTTTTCATCTCATACCGAATACTGAGTTGGCCTCTTTGTTTGGTTGCCGCCTGCGAAACGGCTTTGTCGATGTCGATCCTCTTCAGCAAACGTCCGTACCCGGCGTGTATTGCGTGGGCGAGCCAACCGGAATCGGCCTGGAACGCTCTCTTCTTGAAGGACAGATTGCCGGAATCGCAGCAGCAGGCAAGACGGAACGAACACGCGACCTGCGGCGCAAATGGTACAAGCCTCAAGGCTTCGCCAAGAATCTCGACAAAGCTTTTGCCCTGAGACCCGAGTTGAAAGCACTCCCCGATAACGACACCATCATCTGCCGCTGCGAAGACGTGACGCATGAGCGCGCAGTTCGACACACATCGTGGCGCGATGCGAAGAATCAAACGCGTTGTGGCATGGGACCATGCCAGGGACGCATATGCGGTCCCGCAACCCAATTTCTGTATGATTGGCACCCCGACTCTGTCAGGCCGCCTATCTTTCCGGTCAGGGTTCAAAGCCTTGCCACAATACAAAGTAAAGGAGAAGTTCAATGATTTGGAAAGGTGTGATGCCGGCCATCACAACCAGCTTCGACCAAGGCTACAAAGTGGACCACGAGTTTATGAAGGAACACTGCCGCTGGCTGCTTGAGAACGGCTGCAGTGGCATCGTGGCATTGGGCTCCTTGGGAGAAGGAGCAACGTTGACCTTCGACGAAAAGTGCCGGATTCTACAGACTTGCCGGGGCGCGATACGCGATGGCGCTCCCTTGGTAGCCGCCATTTCGGCTCTATCAACGGCGGAAGCGGTCGCACTCGCGAAAGCCGCCGCCGATATCGGGTGCGACGGCCTCATGGTTCTCCCGCCATATGTGTACCGGGGCGATTGGCGTGAGATGAAGACGCATATCGCAGCAGTTTTCCAGGCGACTCCACTCTCCTGCATGCTCTATAACAACCCCGTAGCATATGGAACCGATTTCATACCCGAGCAGATCCAGGAACTCGCGGCTGAACATGGTAATTTCCATTCTGTGAAAGAATCGAGCACTGATGTGCGGCGCGTCTGTGGCATTCGCGCGCTGGTCGGAGATCGCTTATCGATCTTAGTCGGCGTCGACGATGCGATTGTAGAAGCGATCGGGACCGGCGCGAGTGGCTGGATCGCCGGTCTTGCAAACGCGCTCCCTCGCGAGTCCGTCGAGCTGTTCAATCTTGCCCTCAACGGCCATCGCGAAAAAGCTTTCGAACTCTACCGTTGGTTCCTACCGCTCCTTCGCTTCGATACCGTCATAAAGTTTGTCCAACTGATCAAGTTAGTTCAGGCTGAGGTAGGAATGGGCAACGCGCGTGTGCGTCCGCCGCGACTGGAACTGATCGGCGCCGAGTTAGAACAGGTGAGAGCGGTCATTCATCAGGCACTGTCCATGCGGCCAGAAGAGTACTCGACTCCTTCTCTATCCAGAGCGAAGTAGACACGAAATTCGGTCCCATCCATGCGATCCGTCTCCCGATTCCTGCTGACTTGCACACTCGCGTGCCTGCCGTTGCTTTATGGACAAAGCGAACAGTGGACCAATCGAACAGCCCGATGCGTCCGTTCATCGAGACATTCGCGCAAGACCGTGCAGACCTTTCCCGTTATTACAACGTCCGCAACGCGCAGGACCGGCGTGAGCGCTTCCGGCGCCTTTATCAAGATTGGGAAGCTCGCTTGGCAAGCATGAATTTTGATGCCATGAATGAAGACGGACAAGTCGATTACGTGCTGTTTCGCAATTTCCTCGACCATGCACTGAAGCAACTCGATTTTGAAGGGCGCCAGGAAGCGGATTCGGCCGCTTACGTTCCCTTTGCCACCACAATTATTGGACTTGAAGAATCGCGGCGAAATGGACATCCGGTCGATTCGCAGGCCAGCGCCGCCGCTCTGTCGCAATTGCAGCACCAGATTGAAGCACTCGAAAAAGAAATCGCCAAACCGCCTGCGAAAACAGACTTCACGGCTATTCAAAAGCGAAGAATCGACGCCAATCGCGCCGCGGACGAAGTGGAACTTCTCAAGCAGACGCTGCATCGTTGGTACGTCTTTTATGACAATTACGATCGGTGTTCACCTGGTGGAACAGCGAATCCTATCGCCGCGCGGATTCCGCGATGGACGAGTATGAGCGATTTCTTCGGCAGAAGATTGCCGGTGTAAAGGCTAAGAACGCGGGCAATCCCGCTAAGAACCAAGGCGGCGAAGCCTTCAATGCGCACGCCGTCCAGGAAGCGACGCCGGGAGATACCAGCGATATTATTGGCCGCCCGATCGGCCGCGAACGTTTGTTAGAAGAACTTGACTACGAAATGATTCCGTATACGCCGGAAGAGCTGATTGCCGTAGCCAACCGCGAATTCGCCTGGTGTGAGAACGAGATGCGCCGCGCCTCCCGCGAAATGGGTTTCGGCGACGATTGGAAGAAGGCTCTTGAAAAAGTAAAGAACATGTATGTGGAGCCCGGCAAGCAACCGCAGATGATTCGAGAACTGGAGCATGAAGCCGAGGTTTTTGTGGATCAGCACGACCTGGTCACGATTCCGCCGCTGGCTCGCGAGACTTGGCGTATGCAGATGATGTCGCCGGAACGCCAACTGCTAAATTTTCATTTGGGGAAAATGACTCCCGATGAATGTGTGAACTTTCTGGTGGAACGCGTGGGGCATGAGCGCGAAGATGCGATTGCGGAGGTTCGCCGGTCCGTCGCCGGCGAAGACGGGCCGCTCTACCAGGCCTCATATCTGTTGGGCGGCATGCAACTCTATTCGTTGCACGCGGCCTTGGTGGGAACGGGCAAAATGACGAACCGGCAATTTAACGACGCCGTGCTGCGTGAAAACATGATGCCGATCGAATTGATTCGCGCCAGCCTGACTCATCAAAAGCTCAATCGAGACTACAAGACAAGCTGGAAGTTTCTCGCAACCGGCACTATCCCCGGCGTGAAATGAACTCTTGACACCGGATGCTCTGCGCATTAATCTATACCTAGCTAGATATGCCAAAGAGCCAGAACGACAAACTGCAGGGCACCTTGACGCTGCTGGTGCTGCGTACCTTGGACGCGCGTGGACCGATGCATGGCTATGGTCTGTGCGCTCATATTCATTCCGTGTCGGATGAATTGGTTCACGTCGAGGAGGGTTCGCTGTATCCGGCATTGCATCGAATGGAGCAAGATGGGTGGATTTCCTCCACGTGGGAATTGACCGATAAAGGACGCAAAGCCAAGGTCTATGCCATTACAGCGCGGGGCCGGAAGCAATTGGCTGATGAGCAGGATCGCTGGGCGCGGTTGACGCGCGGAGTCGGACGCGTGCTTCGGTACTCGTGAATTGAGTAAAGACTACCATGCCCTGGCACACGCGTTTGCGAAATGTATTCCGGGCACAACGGCTGAACGAAGATCTCGACAGTGAATTGACGTTTCATTTGGCCGAGACTGCGGATCGCCTGATCGCCGAAGGAGTGCCCGAAGAGGAAGCGTGGCGGCAGGCAAGGCGGCGGATGGGAAATTACTCCATTCAAAAAGAAAGGGCGCGAGATATGAACATTGCAGGATGGCTGGAGGCGGCGCGCGCCGATCTCTCTTATGGACTCAGGCAGTTGAAGCTAAATCCTGGATTTGCCACGGTAGCCGTTCTTTCGCTCGCGTTGGGAATAGGTGCAAACACCGCGATTTTCCAACTGCTTGACGCCATCCGGCTGAGCGGCTTACCGGTTAAGGATCCAGGGCAGCTAGTAACAATCGCGCGCGGAGGCAATCCAGGCGATTTCTTCACTGCCGGCTCGTATACATCGAGAGAAGAAGCCTTCACCTATGCCCAAATGGAAGAACTGCGTAAGCATCAACACGCCTTCTCGGAGATGCTTACCTTTTGGCCGACGCAGTTCAATCTGAGCGAGACGGGACGATCCCGGTACGCCGAGGGCCTGTTAGTAAGTTCCAATTTTCTGGATGTTCTGGGTGTTACTCCCATTGCCGGAAGAGGCTTATCAGCAGACGACGATAAGATCGCGTGCTCCTCCGGGTCGGCTGTTTTGAGCTATGGTTTTTGGCAGCGGGAGTTCGGTGGAAACCTCAATGTGATTGGCAAGAACATAAGCCTGAATGGTCATCGTTTTCCGATCGGCGGAATTACGCCGTCTTCCTTCTTCGGCGTCGAACCGGGTGAACGCTTCGACGTGGCGCTCCCGCTGTGCGCCGATAACGTGTTCGCCAAAGACGGCAAGGGCCGCGCCTACGACAAAATGGCCTACTGGCTTACGGCGATTGCACGTCTGAAGCCCGCCTGGTCGGTGGAACGGGCTTCGATGTCCGTGCGCAATCTATCCCCTGCGATTTTTCGTGAAACGGTGCCAGCCGAATACCGGCCTGACTTCGTCAAGTCATACCTCAAGAACAAATTGGAGGTAATTTCCGCGAGCGCCGGCGTTTCCGCGCTGCGAAGACAATTTGCAAATCCCCTTTGGATATTGATGGCAATCACCGGATCGGTGCTGCTGATTGCGTGCGCGAATCTTGCCAATCTCCTGCTGGCACGCGCCAGCGCCCGTGAGCGGGAGATCGCGGTCCGGCAGGCCGTGGGAGCTTCACGGCCACGGCTGATGATGCAACTCCTTACCGAGAGCCTTCTGTTGGCGGCAGCGGGAACCGTACTTGGAATGTGTTTGGCGCAGGTGTTGAGCCGAACGCTGGTGGCGTTCCTCAACACAACTGATAACTCTGTTGCTGTGCCCGTGGGCTTGAATTGGCACATGTTTGGATTTCTTGCCGGATCGGCGGTTTTAACGTGTCTTCTCTTTGGCCTCGCTCCCGCGATCCGGGCAAGCGGCGGCGCGCCAGTGACAGCCATGCACGGCGGCCGCACGTCCACGGCACCCCCCGAGCGCAGCTCTCTTCGCCGAACTTTGGTGGTAGCACAAGTCGCGCTCTCCCTGGTTCTCCTGGTAGCCGCCCTGCTATTCGGTAGAAGCCTGCAGAAGTTGCTTTCGACGAATTTGGGATTTGATTCCCACAATGTTCTGGTGGCAAGCGTGACGGCGAGCGGCCCCGACTTCGAAAGCCCGGAAAAGCGGAAGGTATTATTCCGCGAACTGGAAGAGCGGCTCAAAGCTTTAGGCGGCGTCGCTTCGGCGGCCACGGTGGCGTTCACACCGTTCAGCGGGTTCGGATGGAATGGGGATGTGCACGCCGACAATGACCCGGCTCGCACGGGAGGCAAGGACTCGTGGTTCAACCGCGCCGGGCCAGGATATTTCGCAACCATGGGCACGCCACTGCTTGCGGGACGCGATTTTAATAGCCATGACGATTTGAACGCGCCCAAAGTCGCATTGGTGAACCAATCATTTGCGAAGCGCTTTTTTGCGGGAAAGAATCCCGTGGGAAGAAGCTTTCGGGTGGAAGAACTCGCGGGCAAACCGGACAGTATCTACGAAATCATTGGATTGGTTGGCGACACCAGGTACAACGACCTCAGAGAGCATGAGCCTGACATTGCGTTCTTCCCGGCGGCGCAGAATGAGCAGCCGGGGAACAACGCAACGTTTGTAATCCGGGGGCGTGAGTCCCTAGATTCTCTGGAATCTGCTATTCAGCGGGAGACGATCCGATTGAATTCAAATCTGCTGGTCGACTTCCGCGTGCTCGACGTGCAAATCCGGCAGTCCGTCTTGCGAGAACGCCTGATGGCCAATCTCTCCGTCGCGTTCGGTATATTGGCCGGCTGTCTTTCCACGTTAGGTCTGTATGGCGTGATGTCGTACATCGTGGTGCGGCGTAGAAACGAAATTGGAGTTCGTGTTGCGCTGGGCGCCAGCCGAAGCAATGTCTATCGGCTGATCGCAAAGGACGCGGGAATTATGGTAGCAGGAGGCTTGGCGCTGGGCATCTTTGCATCGCTATTCTTATCGCGCTATGCCGAATCGCTATTGTTTGAGCTGAAGGCGAGGGACCCATTCACTCTAGCTTTAGCGACCACAGTACTGACGGCTACCGCGGCCATCGCGACTCTCTTACCAGCCAGGCGAGCCGCACATTTGGAACCAATAACAGCCTTGCGCGAGGAGTGACTCTTACTGTGAATCAGATTGAAGATTCCGCTCCCCGACAAATTTGGCTCGAGTTCGGCCGTTAAGCGTGAAGGCTGATCTCCCCCTTGCCCCAAACGGTCTGCCGTCCGACGCCAGTCCACTTCGCTGCCCTTAAATACGGTACAAACTCCGCCAACTCGCCTTCGTAATCGGCTTCGCCCACAAAGCCGCCAATGGGATATACCTGGCCAGTTCGACTGCTGCGGCGCATCAAGTCGACGCCCCGAATCTCGCAGCGTGTCATACGCACGGCCGCGGCGCGTTGGCCGAACCCTCGAAAATCGATGTCGAGCGGTCCGCCGCCGTAGAGTTCGCGGAGCGTGCCGATACGGTCGCGCGCCCGGGCGGCAAGAATTCCGAATTCCGGAGTCGCAGTGATCTGCTGACCACTTTTCAGTTCAGTCGGTGTCACGAATTGGACTCGCAGCCGAGTGATTGGCACTTCGATGGAACTCAGGTTCAGCTCCAGCGGGCGAATGTTCTGCCGGACCGTCATCGAGCCGTTTTCATAGATCGTGGCGCTGGGATCACCCAACTCGCTCAAAAGTGTGACGCTCGTCAGCTCCACTTTTCTACGGCCAGGGCCTAATCCCTCGCGTGCCAATTGCGCGAAGGTGGCAACCAGATACGCAATGGCCGGCGTTTCTGTGTCGAAAAGATTCAGGTCGAAGTAGAACTGAGATCCCGCAGCAAATGTAGATCCGTCCAGATGCATGGCTCGGAACACGAACGGCCGCGGCCAATCGGCGAGCCCGCTTGGACCCGGCCCAGTTGCCGACGGCTCAAACACCCGTGCATACGGGCAGCTAGCCCGCCATTCGCATTGAACGCCGGTACACTGGGGTACGCAAACGATGCGGCGAAAGATCGTGCCGAAGGCGCCGCGCAGAATGTTCGCCGACTTTCCTTCCGGAAAGTGAATCGATTCCCGCGCGAGAAACGAAAAGCGAAGCGGGTGCAGCCGGAATTGCAATCTCCCATTTTAAAGGAGCGGAAGCTCAGGGTTGCTTAATCAGAATCAATTGATCGCGAACGACAATGCCACAGCGACTCGCGGTGCCCTGTATCGTGAAAATGGTGTTTGATGACTTCACTGTTTGACAACCAGCAATCTCCATCCACTGTTGAACGACTGGAGGAAGGTGCAGTCCTCTTGCATGGTTTTGCTGCCCTGGAATCTTCCGCACTGGTGGAGAAAGCCGAGCGGATTGGCCGCATAGCGCCTTTTCGCCACATGATCACTCCGGGCGGTTACACCATGTCTGTCGCAATGACCAACTGCGGCCGTGTCGGGTGGGTTTCGGACGCCGGCGGCTATCGATATGACCGCCTGGATCCTGAAACTTCAGAGCCTTGGCCCCCCATCCCGGCTGAATTCCTCGACATCGCCGTGAGGGCCGCGGCCGCTGGCGGTTTCGCCGATTACGATCCCGACGCTTGCCTCATTAACTTTTATAACGCCGGCGCGAAACTCAGTCTTCATCAAGATCGCGATGAGAATGACCCTTGGGCGCCGATTGTATCCGTCTCGCTCGGCCTTCCCGCGGTTTTTATGTGGGGCGGCAAGCGCCGCTCTGATCCGGTACGACGGCTGCGCCTTGAGAACGGCGATGTCGTGGTTTGGGGCGGCCCCGCCCGCTTCGTATATCACGGTGTTGCCCCGCTCAAACCGGGAGAGCACCCGCTCACGGGGCAGACCCGGATAAATCTAACCTTTAGGAAGGTTTATTGACCGTGCCGGGAATTTATCGATCGCGGAGACCGAGTACGTCCTTAGCGTACGATGGTCTTCATTGAGCGAACTATGAATTGTATAAATTCGGTAAGCGCAAAGGGCGGGTTTTGCGCGGGAACTCTGATCGCAGTAGCGGTAATCGGCATGTCCGTGGGCGTCGCCCGGCCGCAGGACACGGTTCCCCAACCGGCGGAAGTGAAATGGGTATCTCTCTTCAACGGCCAAGATCTCGGTGGCTGGGTGAAAATCGGCAAAGAGAGTTGGACCGTTGAAGATGGCGTCATCCACGGCCGCGGCGTCACGAAAGACTACGGCTATTTAGAGACCGAGAAGACTTACAAAGACTTTCAACTCTCGCTTCGATTCAGATGCGAGGGCGACGGTAACAGCGGCGTCTTCTTTCGGACGGACTTTAAGCCCGGCACAGCCGACGTCACCGAGGGCAGCATGCAATTTGAGGTGGATTGCACTATAGGGCGGCATACCGCGGGAGTCTATGCGGAAGACGGCCGCCAGTGGATTGTCTGGCCCGCGGCGGAGAATGAAACCGTAGTCCGGCTGGGTGAATGGAATGAGTATCTTGTTGAGGCGAGGGGGAACCGCTACCGTGCCCGGCTTAATGGCGTCGAGATGATCGACTTCACCGATCCGAAGCCGAAGTCGTTCGACGGGCACATCGCGCTGCAACTACATGCCGGCGGTCGCGGCAATATGAAGTTCCGCGACATTATGATCCGGGATTTGTCGAACAGATAGCCCCCCAACTTAGGACTTAGTCCGGTTCGTGTACCTGCAGAACTGGCTCAGCTCACTAATCTTCGGGCCGCAGATGCATGTCCATAAACCGTAAAAAGATGTCCCAATCGGATGGCACGGTTCCGTGGCCGCCCGAGTGCATGTAGTAGCCAAGCGTATGAAGAATGGGCTGTCCCGCCGTGGGCCATTGAGTTGTATCCAGCCCATCTTTGCCTAGAAGCCGATAAACAGGGCCGGCCGCGACCGCCGCGAGGAACTCACCTTTAGGATCCGACCAAAAATCCTTGTCGCCCGTTTGTAGCAACAACGGCCGCGGCGCCATCAGAGCGATCAGCATATGAGCATCTATGGGACGTTGATCCGGATGAGCCGCGCCCTTGGCATAGTTTGCGCAGAATTGATAAGGGAATCGCGTTGGCGCTGTAAGGTGCGCGATCGTTTCGCCATAGTTCCGCCGGCTCAGCGCCGCGCCTCCTTCGCCGGAGCAACTGGCAATCACCATTGCAAAGCGCGTGTCCCTCGCTCCTGCCCATAGCACTGTCTTGCCCAGGCGAGACACGCCCATCAGAGCTACCCGGTGGGCATCAACGGCTTTGTCGGTTTCAAGATAATCCATGGCCCGGCTTAGCCCCCAAGCCCACGCAGCTATCGAACCCCATTCGCCGGGAGCAGGCTCAGTCTGCCCAGGCTTCAAATAGAGAGCCCGAACCCCATACGGAAGGCCACCTATGAAGTCGGGATCAACATCGCCGTAATAGAACGTCGCAACGCCGTAGCCTCTTTTAATCAGCCGAGGAACATCCAGTCGCCCGAATACCCTGCCTTGACTTGCGGGAACCTTCTTTTTATCGCGACCCCAGACCTCGCCGGGTTTCACTCCCGGATCGTCTACTGTGCTGGAATTCGCGGTAAAACCGATGTTCAGCAGAAGCGGCACTGGCTTCTTAGCCTCCGCGGGAACATAGACCAGCAGATCCATCTTGGGCCCGCTCTTATTCGACGAAAAGTAAATTGTCACTTGGCGGCGGATGGCCTTGCCATCGAATGCCGGCGTGCCCTTATCAAAAACATCAAAGCTCATGCCGGACGGACGGCCCGGACTGCGGCCGAATTGATCCTCTTCGAAGAGATGCAGAATTTCCGGGCGCTGGCGTTTATACCACGTGTTGGCATCCCGGACCGGCTTGCCGTTCGGGAGCAGCAGCGGATCCGGAAGCGTATACGTGCCGACTAATGCTTCATCGTAGTTGGCCGGAATCCCGGCAACCTCTTTGGGAGGGGGCGGCGGTTCCCGGCGCGGAGTTGTCTGGCCGCTAACTGCGCAACAGAAGAAAGGTACGGACGATAGGGTTAGATAGATTAATAAGTAACTGCGTATATTCACAGGGATACCTGACGATTAGGCGACCGGACGCCATCTCCGCGTTGACTTACTTCGGCTTGACCAGTGTAGCGCTTTCTTTCTCTCCGCCCTTAGCCACCTGGAGCATGATCGGGGCTGACGGGTGCATAGTTGGGGAATTGGATTCGACCCTGCCCACCACGTAGATGGGCTGCATTATCGGCTTAGCCCAATCCTCCGCATGCAATGTAAATGTGCGGCTGGACTGGGACTCCGTCACAAGCACACCATTCAATCCAACATTCACGACCCGTACACCGGGAGGAAGATTCTCGACCGAACAAGGCACGCGGCCCTTAAATCCGTTTTGCCGTTGAACATGGAGTGTGACACTAACGGTCTTTCCCGGTTGAATAGCAACCTGAGCGGGCTCCGCTGTTACTAACACATCGGGCGGAGGAATAACTGAAGCGAGCTGCAACGGCGCGCCTTCGTTCGCCACTCTGATCAAGTTATGCCCACCAACACTCGCATGTCCTATAACCTTTATAGGCGTAGGAAGCGCTTCGCCAGAGGCGTTCGGGCTCGCGGAAAGAACGACTACCGTCGAAGTTTGTCCCGCCGGAATCGTAGCGTGATTAGCGGTTATGCCTGGGGGAAGACCCTCCACTTGAACGGCAATAGGACCGTCGTAACCAGGTAAGCGGTCTGCTGTTACCGTCACCGGAATAGATCCTCCGCGTGGAATATTGGGATTCTCAGGCCTGGCTTCGAGCCGATAATCGGGAGCCGCATTTCGAATGGTCAGCCGGTAGGCATAAGCCGGGCCTTCCAGGTCGCGAACGTCCTTAAGGTGGAGAATGTAATCGCCATCGGACGGCGGCATAAAATCGAGCCTAGAGTCCGCACCATAACCGGGGCCGCCATCATCATTACGCCAAGTCAGATGAAACACCGGCAGGCCGTTCGGTGGATACTTCGCATTCGCGGGAAGAACCTCGGCCTTATATACAGGCGTATTCACAGCGTGCACGTCAGGCGATGTACCTAGAAAAGCGCGCCGCATGCCGTCGATTCCTTCCATTTCAATGTCGGCATCGGGCTGGTCCGGAATGAATGCAATCTGGTCGAGTTCGTCGCCGATCATCAGGTAATCCCCTTCGTGAAGGCCGGAAGTAGTTACCAGCCGCATGCCGGTGGTTCTCGAATCTCTGTCGGAAAGCGTGGTCGTCGTCTGGTTCTGGCAGCGAACAGCGGCGCGCGGAATGGGATTGCCCTGAGCATCAAGCACTTCAATAACGGAGTCGAGCGGCGATCCTAATCTGGCCGCCGCAACCTCGATGTCTAAACGCTGGCCCTTACTCGCGTGAAATCGAAAGTAATCCTCATCTGATTTCCCGCCTACCGTTGTGCCGGTATCGATATGTCCATTAATAGTTACTGGCAGGGAGAGCACTTGGGCATTTTGCGGCGTATTGTTGGGCTCGCGTTCCGGAATCTCAGGCTCATTTCCGACCGCGAGAGTCACCTTGTTTAACGACCATTGCGGACCACTCTTCATATCAAGAGGCATCGTCGTCCAGCCCTCGGCCCACTTCGGAGGATGAACTTGTAGTTGATGAGAACCCCCTAGGTTTACTCCGTTTATTGACACACTGGCCGGTTCTCCGGCGCGCACGCCCAGCGGGAACACGCCTGTGATGTAGGGCAGCGGCCCCACATTGATCCGGTAGAAATGATTTGGTCCCCCGCCCTTTTCGCGATCCATGATAGATACACGATATACACCCTGCGCGGGCAGTTTGTGAACGAGCACGGCATCCGGACTATTGTCGTTTTCACCGGCTTCAGCTAATATCTTGCCTGAAGAATCATGCAAGACCAACAGCGATTCGAGGCGTGAGCCCAAGCGAGAGGCGACGACCTGGAATACAACCTCCTCGCCTGCCGTGCCTACAAACTCGTAGTCGTGCGCTTCGCCCGGCGCGGCGATGGTTCCAATTAGCGTCGCCGGCAACACGATTCGGTGCGTTTGCGCTTTCCCGGCGGTATTGATCTCAGGAAGCGATCCAATGGCAATCTCAGCCAGGTTCGATGTTCCGAGCATTGTCTGCACCCGAAATCGATGGATTCCCGGCTCGACATCGTTTGCGACAGTGACTTCCAGCTTGGCTGTTTCCTTCTTCCCAAGAGGCACTTGAGCGGTCGTGTCCACGCCGGCCCGCGGGCCCGTGATTTTCTCGGGCACGACAGTAATACCTGAGATCTTTGCCGTGATCCCAGGCGCATCAAAAATCACATTCTTGGCGTCCGAAATGTTTCGTCCGTCGATTGTGAAGGTGGCTGTGCGGCCCCGCTCCATGCCGGCTGGCCAAACTTTGGAGATGCTCGGCGGGATAATCGGTTCCTCTGCGCGCACTGGCAACCTAAGGGACGCACCCAACGCGAGCATCAGCCCCGTTGTAAGCAGAGTTTTGACCTTCATCGGGAAACCTCTCGTACAGGGCGCATTCGAACGCTCAGGTTCACGCCCTGCGTGGTCTTCATCTGCGCCCGTGAAGAGTCTTGTACGTTAGTCTCATACAACGTTACGCTCCCGTTGTAGCGGCCCGCGGCAAGCTTGGTTCCGTCCGGGCTGACACTAAGAGCCTGCACCCAATCGGGTTGGTGATCGATGACTCGGAGAGGATCCAGCGTCGTAGCATCACGGAAACGAATGGAGCCATCGGAAGAACTCGTTACAATGGTCTTCCCGCCGGGCATCCACACGAGAGCCAGTATGCTGCCTTCATCCGCAATCAACGACCGGACAAGCGTGCCGTCGCTATCGCCCAAGCGCCATACATATATTGTCTTGTCATAGCCCGCAGCCGCAATCCGGTCGCCGGATGGTGAATACTCGAGGCTTGTGAGACCGTCGGTCGCATCGCCCAGCGTGTATAATCTTCGCCCGGAAGCTACATCCCAAATCTTTACCGTCCTGTCCTGCGACGCTGAAGCCAAGCGCTTCCCATCGGGACTGAATGCTACTGCAAACACGGCATCGATATGGTCCTGAAGATTCCGAATTTCTTTTCCCGATGCCACGTCCCAAAGTTTCACCAGCTTGTCATAACTTCCCGAGGCAATTAATTTGCCGTCCGGGCTCCAGGCCACGGAGTAGATGCAATCCTTGCCTCCCACCATAGTTTTCAAAAGCTGATGGGACTGGGTATCCCAGATCTTGATCTCGCCGCTGCGCTGAGGTGGGCCGCCGCCCGCCGCGAGCATCTTTCCGTCCGGGCTGAAGGCGATGGAACGCACATAATCGGCGTGACCGGAAAGCGTTGCAATGAGCTTGTTCGTCGCCGGATCGATGAGCCGGACCTCTCGATAGACGCCGACGGCGAGAATTTTGCCATCGGGAGAAAACCGCAATGACGCAATGGGCGAGACCACCGGAACTTGGGGCTTGATGTCCGGTATCGCGAGCGGAGCCAGTGCCGTCTCGGCATCCCCGGCTGACGGGCCTACGGCACCGGCGTCGATCCATGCTTTGATGGTCGCGATCTCTGCGTCCGGTAGAGGGCCGGCTCCGAATGGCATGCGGGGCTGAATTTTTCCCTGCAACATCAGAATCAAACGGCTGTCGCCAGACTTACCTGGAATGATGACCGGTCCATGCGTTCCACCTTTCATTAGCAGATCGAACTTTTCCATCACCAGGCCGCCCATCTTAGCCGCGCTGGAATGACACGCGAGGCAGTTCTTTTGCAGGATCGGCGCAATGTCCGTGCTAAACCCGGGAGTCGAGGCGGCTTGTGCCTCGAAAGTCAAGGTGACGGTACCGAGTGCAAACACGGCAACTTTACGGATTATCTGGGACAGTGATTCGGGCATGGCATCCAACGGCTCAATGGTTAAACATGAAGGCTTCGCTCGTCAGCATAGCCCACATCATGTCGTTCAACGCCGTGCGGCGTGGGTTACTAACTCCTGCCGTCGTTTGTTGTTCGGCGGAATGAAGAGCCTTCACCAACGCGGCGCGCTCCGTCTCTTTCGGATAGTAACTGAAAGATGCCAGGTAGAGATTGTTCACTATCTGTTCATCGGAAAGGCCCCGCTTTATCAGCACATCGATCGTGTTGCCCTGCGCGCGCAACTTGTTGTTCAGCGTGTCGCCGTTGATAATATGGAGCGCCTGCGTGATGGTGGGCACCGAGGTGCGCTCGCTTTCCCGCGTCTGCTGCCGCGGTGGCCGTCCAAACGCGTCCAGAAAGTAAGACTTTACCGCCGTATCCGGCAATTGCAGCGCCCGCGTACCGGCAGGATAGCCATTGAATTTTTCCGGTTCGTCCGTTACCTGCGAATAGGCATCGAGGAGGACCTCCGCCGGCAGACGCTTTATGACGTAATGCGAGCCGAATTTGTCGTCCGCGCTATTTTCCGGGAGCGGCTTGGAGGAAGCCTGGTAAGTGGCCGATTCCATGATCGTTCGAATCATGTGGTCGACGTCGAAATTGTGAGCCGTAAAATCTTTAACTAACTCCGCGATTAATTTGTCGTTGGTCGAAGGATTGGTGGCGCGAAGGTCGTCGACCGGTTCGATCAGCCCGCGTCCCATGAAATTACGCCAGATCCGGTTTACGATACTGCGAGCAAAAAACGGATTGCTGGCCGAAGCAAGCCATTTGGCGAAATAAACCCGGGTATCGCCCGGTATCGTTTCCGGCAGGGCGCTTGCGTCCAGAGGTTTCGGAGGCAGCACGGTCATGAAGCGGTCATCGGTAAACTCGCCCGTGGGGGCAGAGTAAACCGTAACGTTATTGAAGAGCGGGCCTATTCCGGGACGCGATCCGCTCGGCGAGAACGTCTTCAGCCGTACTCGCGCGAAGAGGTTCGCCATGCCGTAGTAATCCTTTTGAGTCCACTTGGCCAACGGATGATTGTGGCAATGGGCGCAGGTGATGGTGATGCCGAGAAACGCCTGGGCCATATTTTCGGAAGTGTCCAGAGGATCACGATGGATTACCCAGTAGTTCGCTGCGCCATTCAGAATCGTATTGCCGGTGGCAGTAACGATTTGATAGACAAACTGGTTCCACGGCTTGTCATTCGCAACGCTATCGCGAATCCAGTTGTAGTAACTCCACATTTCCTCGTTCGAAAGACGGTTACTCGAAACCAGCAGAAGGTCCGACCACTTATAGGCCCAATAATCCACAAACTCAGGCCGCTTCATCAGCGCATCGATCAGCCGATTTCGTTTGTCCGGAGATGCGTCCTTTATAAACGCCTGCACCTCCGCGGGCGTGGGCAAAATCCCAGCGGCGTCCAGATAGGCTCTGCGGATAAACTCTGCGTCGCTCGCCGGGGGCGAAGGCGGAATGTGCAGGGCTTCCAGGTGCTTCAGGATGGCATCGTCAATGTAGTTACGCCGCGGCGCGTTCTTAAATACGGCTTCCTGCAGGTGGTATGGATACGGAATCCGCAGACGGGAAAAGGCGACATGGCTCTGATACCAAACAGTTACCGGCGCCTCACCGTAACTGTGCATAGTGACGTGGCCGCTATCGTCCACCGTGGCTACGCCTTCATCGCCGCTATCATACTTGGCCCAGCGGGTCACATCTTCGGTGTGGCCATCTGAAAAGACCGCGATCACAAGCAACTGTTGCCCGGCGCCGGGACGAAGTGAAGCTTCGTCCGGCAACACATGAATCGCTGTCACGCGGGCATCCGATTCTTGCGGAGCAGGCAAGCCTTGGGCAATCCAGCCCGAAATGACTTTATATTCGGGAGAGCCGACCGGGAAACGCCGTCCGCCTCCGTGCGGAATTGTCAGCGTAGGCTTCAACAGGATCAAGCTTTTGGCAGGTTCCATTCGCTCAGTCCTGCGCGCCAGGGCCTGGTGAGTCAGCGTGTAGTAATCCGTTTCGGGATCGTAGCCTCGCAAGGTCAACTTGAATCCGTTCTTCCCCGCCGCCGCGCCATGACACGCTCCCGAGTTGCACCCCATCTTTGTCATCACAGGCAGGACGTCGTTGCGAAAGCTCCACGGCGTGCTCACGGAGTAATCGCTCACATTGAGCGCCGCGCTGGCGCGGTGGCCCGGTACCACCGCCGCAATCGTGGCGTGGCCATCGCCTCGCGGTTGGACGAAATCGCTCATGTTTATGAGCGCAATGTTGCTATCGGAACTGACGATCTTGGCTTCCGAAGTTACGTCCTCCTGGTGCCCGTCGGCAAACGTTCCTTCCACCACGACGCGCTGGCTATAACGTGGGCCGACAAGCTCGATGGAAGACGGCAGGATTTCGATCTTCGTAAGTGCGGATTTCGGATAAACCGCGTGATTCGCTACCGGTTTTGGAGGCGGGACCGGCGTGCTCGCCTTTCTTTCGTGATAAGTGGCGTCACCGCCGCTCGATTGAAAACCCTGCGCATAGGGCGCGGCGATAAATGCCAGGATCGCGGCCGGAATTAAAGTATTGAGGTGTCTCATACCAGGAGCTCATCTATCGGGTCAAAACCATGATCCACTAACCGCACTTCACGGCCTTGTGGAGTTTTCAATATCAGATCGAGTGGCATGCCCAGACATTTATAGACTGTCGCCGCCACATGACCTGGCATAACGGGCCGATCCTGGGGCGCGCCAGCGATGGAATCGGAGGACCCCACAACTTGACCGCCTTTAACGCCGCCGCCCGCCATCACGACCGTCCAACATTGCGGCCAATGGTCGCGCCCACCCGCCGGATTAATTCTGGGCGTGCGCCCGAATTCGCCGGTGGCCAATACGAGCGTGCTATCGAGCAATCCGCTTTGGCTCAGATCCTCCAGCAACGAGCTGTAGGCGTTATCAAACATTGGACCTACCAGGTCGCTGTAGCAGCTAATCGGGCTGAAAGGAGCCGATCCGTGAATGTCCCAGGTGATGTCGTTGAAGACCGTTTCAAACATATTGACCGTTACGAAGCGCACGCCTTTTTCCACCAGCCGCCGCGCCAGCAAGCATCCTTGACCGAAGCGGTTCATGCCATAACGCTTCCGCATTTCCGGCGTCTCCTGATTCAGATCAAAGGCTTCGCGCGCCTTGGTGGAAGTCATCAACGTGTAGGCTTGATCAAAAGTCGAATCCATCAGCTTGGCGTCCTGATTGGATTCTTCAAAATATTTCACCGACTGATCGATTACTTGCCGCCAGTCCCGGCGCCGATCCACGCGCACCGCCGAGATGTAATCGGGCGGCAACATGTCCGGCACTTTGAAATTGGCTTCAGAAGGATCCGCATTTAATACGAACGGGTCGTTGGCCTTGCCGAGAAATCCGGCGGTATCGCCATGCGGCAGGTTCCCGCCGAGCTGCCCGATCATATAAGGAATCAGGACATTCGGCGGCATGTCTCCGCGGGGCCCTTTTTCAAACCGTAGAACGGAACCGTAATTCGGCGACTCCAGGCCGCCCTGGAACAGCCTGCCCGTTTGCATCATCTGGCAGCCCGTGTCGTGCACCGCCGCCGCCGTATGATAGACGGACCGCAGTAGCGCAAACTTATCCGCGTGCTTCGCCATGCGCGGAAAGATCTCCGATATTTCGATGCCCGAAACGTTGGTCTTGATAGGTTTGTACGGTCCGCGGATCGAAGCCGGCGCTTCGGGTTTCATGTCCCAAGTGTCGAGTTGACTGGGACCGCCCACCAACATCAACTGGATGCAGTTCACGTCCTTCTTAGGATCGATTGCCCCCGCAGCCTTTAAGGTGAAGAACTCGGGCAACGTGAGGCCCAGAAATCCGAGCGCTCCGGCGTGTAGAAAATCACGACGCGCCACTCCATCGCAGAAATGTACTTTCTTGTCTGCATCGAGCCTAAACACCGCCTCTTACCTCCCTGACCGGGCAAGCACGGAGTTTCGGAAACGGCAGCCTGCGCAGCCTATACACGCGCACTCTTCTTGTCGTTTTAGTCCGGGCCGCTGCAATATTCACGAGTGCGGGAGGATAAAGTGCAGGCCCGAACCACGTAAGTACCTTGCACATCTTGGCACTTGCGGGTTATAGCATATCACACGTAACTACACGCCCGAAGATTGAAATAGACAAGAGCCGGAAGTGCGGTGAATAGCCGGCCTTAGTCTCGTTGCCCTCCTGTCATGGCTTTTTCGGTCAGGAATGCGGCACGCTGGCCGTGCAAATAACCTTCGAGATCCGCAGTTGAAAATTCAAACCCATAGTCGGCCGGATCGAAGGGTTTCCGGTCGTGTTTGGCGGCGACGTATAGCTTCGCGGCGATGGCGAGATCGTCCTTTTCCTTCTGTTCGCGCTCCTTTTGGAGCAGTTTGATTTCGGCGATGAGCTTTTCGCGGAGCCGATGCAGGCGCATCTCCTGAAGATTGAGATTGCGGAGTTGGCGCTCATAAGCGAGATAGGTTCGCATGTGGAGCGATGCGCTGCGCGAGCGGGGATCGAGATCGGAGACTTCGGCGGCGAATTCCGTACAGCCTCTGGCGTAGATGGCCTCTTCGAGACCGGGAATGCGGTCGAGACGCCAGGTGGTGTCGGCGAGAGATTGGACGAGTTCGCATTCGCGTTCGCCGACGGGCTGGTAGGCCTTTTTGTATTGGCTCAGATGATTTTCGTAGCGGCCGGCATCGTCTTCGGGAAGCAGGACGGTGCGCCCGGTGAGCGCGGTTTTGAGGGCGTTTTGGGAGGATTTCGCCTTACCGGTTTCAGACTTTGGTCCGGTACTGAGCTGGGCGTTGGCGCGGTTGGCAGCGAGGCGTGCGGGGGTCAGACCGCTTCCTGACGGTCGCGGCTCGGCTAGTTGCGGTTCCGACGCAGTGAGCGACGCCGGTTCGGGGAAGTGGTGTTCGATGCCTTTGCGGGCGGCTTTGTGCTCGGCGCGCTCGGCGGCGCGGCGGGCTTTGCGGTTCAGGGGCGTAGGTGTCATGGTATACAACCGTTTTCGCGCGAGGGGGTAAGCGGCGGAGGGGGAAATCGGCTGTAAATCATTGAAAGCCGTTGTTGAGAAAAAATTCTTTGAGTGTGGTGACCGCCTCTCTCTGAAATGAATTTCTCCCTAATCGCATCAATGGAAAAAGAGAATACCCTCAACTCCGTATGCCTACTCGTCGACCGACCATTCAGTTTTGGGAAATGAGCGATGCGCCCGAACGCGTCCGCACCGCGCTTCCTGAGGGCCAGATCTTCGACTGGATCGCGGTTGTCCCACCCGAACTGCAGAATCGCGAGGTGCTCTCCCTACTCACAAACAGTCCCGGCGCGGAGAGCTTATGGCGTCGCGATCTACCGAATGGCGACTGTTTACTTGCGGGAATGTCGCGCTCGGCATTCGACCCCCGGTCGCTCCTGATTGCGGGGTCTACGAGTGAAGTCTCACCGTCGCAAAGCCGAACTGCTACCGCGTCAGGCCGCGCGCCCGGATCCGGCTCTCAATCATAAGCTCCGGATCAAAGGGTTTCAGCCGCAAATCGGCGGCCGCGGCTAATTCGGCGGCCTTGGCGGGAATAAGCCCGATCAATTCGCTCTCCTCAATTTCCACGCCGTGCTCTGCGGCAAGCCGGCTGACTTGTTCATAGACAACATGCGGAGGCGTGACTTCGAAGTCGGTAAGATTCATCGAGACCTGAACCAGCCCTCGCGATACAAGGGGTAATCCCAGGGCTTTCACTTCCGGCAGACCTCCGCTGCTTGAGCGAATTCGCTTGGCGATCATTTTGGCAAGGTCTAAGTTCTTCGAGCGTAGATTGATGTTATAGGCGATCAGTATCTTGCGAGCGCCAACAATAACGGCGCCGGCTGTTGGATGCAATAAGGGGCCGCCCACGTCGGGACGTTTTGCTGGGTCTGTCCGAACCTGCTCGCCGACCATTTCGAACTGTCCCCGCCGGATGTCCTCGAGTTTCACTCGGTCGGGGCGAAGCGCGGCGGCTTGGTAGAAATAAACTGGAATTCCCACTTCGTTCCAGATTCGCTGTCCTGCGCGATGCGCCAACGCGACGCAGTCCTCTAATGTCGCGCCCGAAAGGGGAACAAAAGGAAGTACATCCATCGCTCCCAGTCGGGGATGGACGCCGCGATGCTTATTCAGGTCTATGAGTTTCGCGCTGATCCCGGCCGCTTTCACGGCCGCTTCCAACACTGCCTCCTCCGTTCCCGCAAATGTAATCACACTCCGGTTGTGGTCAAGGTCGCTGGTGCGGTCCAGTACAACGGTTTCCGGAACCGAAGCGATGACGCCTTCAATTGCATCAATGATCCCTTTATTACGTCCTTCGGAGAAGTTAGGAACGCATTCGATCAAGGAACTCCGGGCCTCCACTTGGTCCTGTTCAGGACTAAATTTCCCTGCCGCACGATCATTGCAACATGATTGATTCCAAATTGACGCGCTAGTTCGCGGTAGTCTCCTACCGATAACACCATCACATCGGCCTGCTTGCCCACTTCCAAAGTACCCGTGCGGTGTCCAATTCCTAATCCCCAGGCGGCATTCACCGTGCCCGCGCAGATGGCCTCTTCCGTTGTCAGTTGCAGCCGGATTACAGCCAATGCCAGGGCCATCTGCATACTGACGCTGGTGGCTTGGCGCAAGTCATATCCACTGGATAATGCCAACGCCGCACCGCCATCCAGCAGAGCACGGAGCCCCGAGTTCCGGGCCTCGGTTGCCACGACCTCCTCACTCGGCGAAAAAACCAGCACCGAAGGCAGTCCAACCAGCCTGGCATGCGCCTTCGCGTCTATAGGCAAAGGAAGCCGCAGTGACGTGGGAATAACTCCCGCGGGAAAGGATTCCAGACTGGCAAGAGCCGCGCCAGACCACTCCGCCTTGATGCCAATCCCAAGGGCCTGCGCCGTCTTCAGAAAGCTTAGGCAGGTGTCCAATTGAAAATCGGCCGCCCACGCTTCGACGAAATCAACGAGTTTATGCCGCGCAAGATAGGCCAGCGTCCTTTGTGCC
The DNA here is from genome assembly GCA_036272835.1 of Bryobacteraceae bacterium. GTDB lineage: Bacteria > Acidobacteriota > Terriglobia > Bryobacterales > Bryobacteraceae > Bog-105. The sequence goes on along the minus strand of DATAXY010000068.1, from coordinate 96,946 downwards.
CGGCTCATCACCTCTTCATCCGGACTTGGAGCCGATTCGAGCCGCCACGTACGGGTGATCGAGAGCGGATTATGGCCGATTTTCGCTACTTGCTTAAGCGCCGGAATCACAGATTCATAATCGCCGTCATACGCATGTGCCTTCACTTCGGCGCACAGCGTTCCATGATGGAGGCAAGAGCGAAATACCGCTATCGCCTCGTCATAAAAATCCGATGCCTTCTTTCGGTTGGTGGCGCCATTACTGCGGTTGATGCTCAGATTTAGACCGGCATCGACAAACGCCGGCATCACAACTTTGCCGTGTACTGGAATCTCTAGCGCCTGCTTGGCCTCACTTAGATTCTCGATCCTCCTGCTACTGCCGATTGCGACGATTATGCCATCGCGGATCAGAACGGAACCGTCTTCAATCATGCTCAGATCTTGGAGAGCCAAACCCCGGCGAACTCCGCTTGGACCACGCAACGTCAGCAGTTGCCTGGCCCCTCTCAGCAAAATAGATTTTCCCAAACTTGACTAATTAATTATACAGAGTTAAGGCGAAAAGCGGCGCGTTTCTTATCAGAATTATCCGTAAATCATACGTAGAACTGTAGGATAGGCCATAAATTCAAGAACAAATGAGTAAATAGTAATCAAAAGCGCTAGCCCGGCCAGAATATTCCATAGGATTTCTTTCGGCGAATTGGGAGTGGTGGGCAATCCGGCAATCAAGCCGAGCACGAAACCACCGGCCAAGCCGCCGATGTGGGCCGCGAGATCGATATTTAAAAAAGGCACTAAGCTGAAGATCAGACCATAAATCGCCCAGCGTTTGTAATATGCGCGGACCGACTGCGCGATAGGCGTATCGCGGCGTAAGCCAGTTGAAAGCATTATCCCAATCATGCCGAAGAGCGCGGCTGAAGACCCTATGGAGACCCCTGGCGACCACAAATTACTTAATAGGAAACCGGTGAATGTGGATAGGATATATGCCACAATCAATCGGCTTGCCCCATAAAACTGTTCGACTTCACCGACAAGGTCGAACAGCGCCCAGGAGTTCATAAGGATGTGGATAATGCCACCGTGGAGGAAGCCGGCTGTAATCAGCCGCCACCACTGGCCATAAATGCGGATATACGGCCCGAACTTAGCGCCGCATAACACGAGTAATCTGCCGTCGAAGCTGAACGCGCTCGGCGTCTTGCTGAGTTGATAGTCGATTACGACCATGCCCGCATAAATGGCGAAGTTGATGGTGAGGATAATAATGGAAAGCGAATTAGCCCGCGGCAAGAACGCTGCCAGTTGCGCGGCTCGCAGATCGACTGCCCGCGGGCCGAGTTGAACGTCGCAATAAGGGCAGACACGATCGTTTACGGTTATAAATGCCCGGCAGTTCGGGCACATGCGTCGCTTTTCCACGGCTTTCATTGTAGCCACTGCACTCTGCCGGTCCTGCTAAAATCAGGGTTCGCATGAGCAAAACCGAGCAGGAGCAGCGCGACGACATCGTTCGGGTTTGCCGCCTGATCTACGAAAAAGGCTGGGTAGCCATGAACGATGGCAACGTCAGCATCCGAATCGCCGAAGATCGTATTCTGTGTACGCCCACGGCTGTCAGCAAGGGCATGGTGGATACCGCGGATCTAATCGTCTGTGATATGGGGGGCGTCAAAGTGGCGGGCCGGCGCGAATGCACGAGCGAGATCGCAATGCACACCACCGTTTATAGAATGCGGAGCGATATATATTCAGTTGTGCATGCGCATCCGCCGGTTGCTACGGGATTCGCCGCGGCCGGCAAGGCCCTCGACAAAGCCCTTCTCCCCGAAGTGATCATTCAGTTAGGAGCCGTTCCGCTGGCCGCCTATGGATTACCGGGTACCCCAGCCCTTACGGAAGGCATGCTCCCTCTGATTCCGAACTATGATGCCATCCTTCTGCAGAATCACGGCTGTACCTGCTATGGCCAGGATGTCTGGCAAGCGTTTTTCCGGATGGAGATGGTTGAACATTTCGCCAAAATCACGTTTGTAGCTGAAATGCTGGGAGGCGCTCGCCCGCTGCCTCGCGAGGAAGTTGAGAAGCTGTTCGCGGCGCGCGCGCGCTACAATGTTCAATCCAACGCGGCCATGGAACCTGGCATCCCGGTAGTAGCCGAAGACCTCTTGCAGATGCAGCGGTGATGCCGAACACTCTCGCTGCACTTTTCTCGTTTCAGGACGACTCCGACCTAATTGAGCGCTTGAAGCGCCGCGAGCCGCAGGCGATGGCAGATGTCTACGACCGCTTCGGCAAGCTCGCGTTTTCAGTCATTTTGGCAATCGTGAAGGACGATGAGATAGCCCAAGACCTTCTACGCGAGGCATTTGTAAAAGTATGGAACCGTGTACACGGCTTCAATCGCGGTCGTGGCAGCTTGGGCACTTGGATCCTCGCCATTGCCCGAAACCGCGCCATCGATTATCTCCGATCAACCCGTTCCGAGCCATCACAAAACAACTCCACTGCCGAAATCCTGGAAGAGCCCCGCTTCTTCGCCGATTTGGAACCGGAATATCACAATACGGAGCGCATTCTTACCATTCGCGAAGCCCTTAGCAGCAGGCTCAACGAAAGTCAGCGGCACATTCTGGAACTGGCGTACTTTGAGGGCCTATCGCTCAGCGAGATGACAGCTAGGATACAAGCGCCGCCCGGCGCAATCAAGACCGAGGTGCGAACGGCACTTCGACTGCTGCGCGACGAGTTTTAGAATAGCCGCAAAATCGTGAGGCGCACATGCTGAGAATATAGCCGCGCACTATTGCCGTTGTCATCAAATCGATTCGGCATTCCACTCCACCAGATGCCGATCCGGGTCCCAGAAGTAGACCTGCGGATAGCCGGTGGGTGGATGAAGTTTGATCACCATTTTTAAAGGATGGTCATCCGGCAGATCTTCGTGAAAGCCAGCAGCGTGGAGCCTTTCAAGCGCGCCGCTGAAGCTTTCGACGCGGAGCGCGATGTGAGTCTCATAGATCTCCATCGACGCGGGCGGGCGCCAGATTGGATTGGGAACAGAAACGATGTGAAGCTCCTGGCCATTCGCCAATCCAAACCATGCGCCGGGAAACGGGAATTGCGGCCGCTTCAATTCGGGAAGCCCCAGAAAGCCGCCATAGAACGACCGCGATTTTTCGATGTCGGTAACAGTGACCTGGAAATGGTGGAAGGCGGTCGTGGACATTCGTTGCTTCCAGAGTCTAAGCCGAGAAGCTCTTTGCCAACCATTTGGACCAATAAAAGGTCATGGGAACTTTACCCGTGTTGGTGATCCCGTGCCACGTATTTCCGGCGCAGTACATCATGGCGCCTGGTGCAACCTGCGTGACTTTGCCGTCGCATACGATTTCGCCTGTGCCTTCGCCGACGATCAAGAATTCCTCTTCAGGATGTTGGTGAGGCGGGTGCGGGCTCATGCCGGGTTCGAGAACGCACGCGCCGGCCGAAACACCGCTGAGCTGGTCAGTGGGTCCGTTGTAATAGATGAAGACCTTCTGACCTTCGAGTGCGAGGGGCGTCGTGGTCGTCATATCGAAGACGCCTTCGGGAATTTTTTGAGCGGAGAGATCCGTCGAAACTGCACCGTCTTTTAGAGCCATATCCTCAATATAGCGAGGATCTCCTGTGTCGCTCAATCTTGCACACCGGAGACGCCATAATCGTTACATGGCCAGCCTGCCGAAGCCGCCGCTCACCGAGGATGAGTACCTGCGCCTTGACCGCAAGGCAGAAACAAAGAGCGAGTTCCACGATGGCCAGATGTTTGCCATGGCAGGCGGTTCGCTGAATCACTCGCTGCTGGCAAACAGTATCGGCGCGCTTTTGCGCGGCCAAGTGGCCGCCGGATGCCGCGTCTTCAATGCCGACTTGCGCATAAAGATACCCGCATCCAAGACCTATACGTATGCCGATTGCAGCGTTATTTGCGGCGAGCCTGAATTTTCGGGCGACCAGCAAGACGTCGTTCTCAATCCGGTCCTCATTGTCGAGGTTCTTTCTCCAACCACCGAAGGATACGACCGCGGTAAGAAATTCGAACTCTATCGAACCATCCGAAGCTTTCGCGAATACCTGCTCGTCCATCAGGACCGTCGACGCATCGAGCACTACTCCAGGCAGGATGACGGCAGTTGGCTGCTTCGCGAGCATTCCGGCACTGAAGGTTCTGTCGCCGTTGACGTTTTAGGCGTGCATATCTCGCTTTCCGACCTATACGCGACCGCAATAAACTGCGATTAAGGCCAGTGACGTTCCGTTTCGCTTCGTTTGCCGGGCCAAATCCCGATATTCCTTCGGGGGGAGCAGCTTTAAGTCCTTACGTCAAACCTCCCCAAGTCCGGATTGAGGAAGGCGGATCGGAGCGTGACTGCGGCTGGCGAATGTAGAGTGAATGTCCTCATGCAATGTGGCGAGGATGGATGCGAGGTTTTGGGTGATACTGATCACATCCGACGCTTGTGAAGGCATCGGGAGGCCGTGTTCTTCATGGTATTTGCGGAATTCCTGACGCAACTTCGCCGCAGACGCTGGAAGATCCGGCACTGTCTCCGAAGTCTTCCCTTCGATCTCGCAAGCCATCAGATGCGCCATACAAGCGGTGTCCTTTTCAAATGCGATGAGCGCTTGCGCGATGGCTTCGGGTAGTTCCCGGAGCGGTGTTTGCAGCCGGTATTGTGAGAATGTGACCTGTACCTGTAGCAGGGTGCGAAGCGAAGGCTGCCATCGCCGGATCTCCTCACGGATTTTGAGCTTTCGTTCGCGCGATGCGCCAAATTCGAAGATAACCGCGTCCGATTGCGCCCTCACTACGTCAAAGCCGGCATTGATCCGATCGCGCAACTCGCGAATCCGCTTGACGGCTTCATCGCGGTTGTCCTTTAGCAGTTGTTCGGTGAGTTCGGCAAACAACTGCAGATTCCGCGAGAAAGCAGCCTGCATCTCGTCCAGCGCGTTCCTCGTCCACAGGCGGTCAAAGATCAGCCCCATTGCCATCAGGCCAAGCAGCACGCCGAATACGCGATCGCGGGCGACGGCAAGCGAAGTCTGGATCGTGAACTCCTGCAGATTAATAGCGTAAAAGGCAAACCCAGCCTGCACGCCAAGGTAAGAGAGTCGTGGAGTTGCAGTGGCGATCCAGGCTGAAATCGCGGTGACGACCGCAAACAGAAGCGTAAACCCGGCAATGGAATCGATCTGCGGAAGCACAAATATCTGCGCTCCCATACCAAAAATAAAACCACCGATGGCTATTCCAGTAAGGCGCAGAAACTGCTTCTGCCGCGACGCGCCAATCGTCGATAATGCGGTAATTATACACGTTGCTATCGAAGTGCTGAGTCCTCGCCAATCGATGGCGGTGTATAGGACGTAGCAGACCGTGGCGGCCAGCATGCCACGCAGCGCGAATCGAAGATGAGCGGGATTTGAGAAGGCATCCGGGGCCAGCAGGCGTTCGCGGACCTCTTCGTCCATCGGAGCGGATATGAGGACGCCGGCTATGTTCCCGGAACCGGAAAACGCCTGAGGTATCAAGGCGACCGTTCGTTCCATAGCGGTGAGGAAAGGGAGGTCCGATGGTTGCTCCTGAAAGAGGAGATCCATCCGGCGGGGTAACTGCCGCGACCGAAGGTCCTGGTACAGATTGGCAATATGGTCTGCAAGACGCGAGCATCGTACGCGGTCTGCCGGATTAACGGCATCCGGTCTCCCGAGACAAAGGACTTGCAGGCTCGCGGCAAGATCTATCAGACGGCCGAGCAGTGCGACCGCTGCGTTCATCTGCGCGATGAAGTAAGGACTGTAACCCGACCGGATCAGCAGTCTTCGCAGCCTGGATGTTCCAACGTTCGAAAAAAGCGTGATCTCCTTTTCTGAATTGGCGTCCGAAGAAACACCTGCTGCGATATTCCTCAAGAGCTTCTCAACTGCCTGTAACCTGCTCTCGATGGCCTGGGAGAGATCCGTCGTCGGGTGCACTCTACGGAAGACATATTCGACCCCAATCGTTACGCCGGAGCCAACCAATACGACAAATGCCAGCCATAGCGTATTTTCGACGCGTGTATTCACGTTGAGCGCGGTCTCGTCCCACAGCGGGATCGCGCCCGCAATCATGAACCCGAATGCGACAGCGGCGCCATAGTTTGGAATGATGCGAATCAAATAGAAAGCTATAAAGAGCGTAAGTACAATCCACAAAAAGTGGGTCAACGGATCGTCCACCAGCATCGCGACGCCCGTGATGGTGTAAGCGGTGCCGATCGCAAATGCAACAACTGCCCGAACGCCGGCTTGGAGAGTCGCAGTGGGATTTTCCCGGCTTAAGAAGAGCGTGTAAATAGCGGCAAGGTACCCGCTGGGGAGACGGAACGTCATGACCAAGAGCATGACGATGGTGGCCGAGATGGTCATGCGGCCGGCCACCCAGACTCGCCCCGGATAGGGGGAAAGCTCGGTCTTGAGAAAGTTCCAAAACCACACCCCGGCCCGGTCGAGCGGCTGCCCCGACTGCGGGATTGCCGGCACTGCTTCACCCCGTGATGCCATTGTTACCGCGCCCTTCCGGAGGAAACTCCTCGAATCACGACAACGGCGGATTCGCTGAGGCGCAACGGCTCCGACTCGGACGCAATGATTCGCACTCGTACCGGAAAGCGCGTGGCCAGGTGCACCCAGTTCAGAGAACGTTGCACATCGGGCAAGCCCGGTGAGAACGAACCCACCAGGGTTGAGTCGGGTTGCACGCCGAAGCCAACGCTATCCACTACGCCGTCGTATCTCACGTTTCCCCGTGAGAACACGTATACATCGGCGTGCATTCCCGGGCGAATCTGCTTCAGTTGGGTCTCGCGAAAATTTGCCACTGCCCACCAGGTGCGAGTGTCGATCAAGGTGAACATTTGCTGCCCCGTGTGCGCGTAAGCGCCCTGAGAGATGGTGAGATTGGTCACTCGGGCGTCGAAAGGCGCATAGACCTTGCAGTTGTTTAGGTTGTACTCGGCGTTACGAATCGCGGCCGCCCGGCCCTCGCGCTGGGCGGTCAGCGGCTCGATGGTCAGCACGCTGTGCTGGGACTGGCCGAGTTGCGCGTGGCTTTGTTCTAGCGCTGCCTTCGATTGCTCGTATTGGGCATTGGCCGATTGCACCTGCGCCTGCGCCAGGGTCAGTTGGGAGGCCGCCTGGTGAACGGATAGCTCTCGTGCCGTCACTGCCGTCCTGACCTGGTCCACCTGATCTACTGTGACGAATTGTTTGGCGAGCAGCGGCTCAATGCGATGGAAGTTATTAGTCTGGTACGCCAGCTCAGCCTTGGCCGTATCGAGGGCGGCCATCGCGTTCTCCACATTTGCTTTGGCTACGCCGACCGCCGCCGCCGCGCGATCGACGTTCGCAACGGCCCTGGCGGTATTCGCCTGGGCAGCCCCGACTGCACTGACCTGAGAAGCGATTGTCCTGCGCTCGTCAACGATCTGGCCCTCCAGCGTATTCAAATCCGATCGCGCCTTCTGAAGCGCATACTCATACGGACGCGGGTCGACCTCAAAGAGCAGGTCTCCGTGTTCGACAAAAGCGTTGTCCTGTACAGCAAGTTTCACGATGGGGCCGTCCACCTGTGGGGCGATACCGATGAAGTTGGCCAATATCTCCGCGTCATCCGTGCGCGGGTATTTGCTCGTCTGGTCGACCGCCATAAGCCCCGTAATCAGAGCACCGCCGACGATGGCGACACTCACAGCTCTGCCGAGGAGTTTGCGCCAGGGAGTAGTCTTGTTTTCAGGCATTCATCTCCTTTCAAAATCAGCTAAAGAACAGCAGCCAGAGCGTGAATGTAAAGAGTGCAGCCAGGCAGGGGTACACGAGGATCAGCGGCGAGAGCTCCTGCTCAAAGTTCATACGCACGAACAGAAACCGCGCGATGGCGGTAAGCAGTGTACCGATCAATCCGCAAAGCAGCCAGGCCGGAAAAAACGATCCCAGAATATTTAAGGACGGCGCGCGTGAACACCCGGCGGCCAACAACATCGTTGTCAATAGTATTCCGATTGTGGCGGCTCGAAGGATCTTCCCGCTGCTGGGCGCTTTCACCTTGCCGATCATGTCACGGACCCTTCGCATGGAGTAAATCCCCAGTTTGAAATGCTAACGCGGCCATTCCGGTCAATAAGGCGGTGCGCGCACTTATATCCGCCGTGCGGGCTTGAGCGAGCGTACGCTGCGCAGAAACCACATCGATCTGACTGCGAACTCCGTAGTTGTATGACTCGAGCGCGGCATTATAAGACTCAGTCGCTGAAGCCAGTAACGCCGCGGCCGCCTTCTGCTGCCGAAGGGCCGTACGCGCTCTTGAATAAGCAGCCCAAACTTCGTTTTCCACCCGGTCGCGCATCGCATCTACATCGGCCGCTGCCTGTTTCTGGCCGGCTTTGGCCTTGGCAAGCCGATTTTCGCGCGCCAACCCGTCAAATAAGTTCCAGCTAAGACTCAGTTGCGCATGCCAGGTCTCTTGCGTTTGGGAATAGACTCCCGGCGTTTGATTTTGTTGTCCATAGGTCCGAGCGAGACCCGCATCGCCATCGAAGCTCAAGGTAGGGAAATAGGCGCTCCTTGCCGCTTTCACTTCGGCCCCCGCGGCGCGGAGTTGGGCCACGCGCTCGATGAGATCCGGCCGTTGGGCCAACGCCTTGTCGATGGATGTTTCGATGGCGCCGGCAATCTCCGCCGGCATCGCCAGAGTCTGGATGCTCTCTACTTGAAATTGGTCCGTTGGTGAGACGCCGAGAGCGGTTGCCAAATCGCCATGCGCAATCTCGGTCGCCCCGATGGCAGCCTGCAAATCGTAATCGGCTTGCGCCGCCGCGCTGCGTGCTTCGAGGACATCGGGCAGTGTAGCCAACCCTTGCTGCAAGCGTGCCTCCGCCGCCTGTTGCACGGTCTGCGCGTTCTTCAACGTAGCATCCGCCGCGTCCTGCTGTCCCTTGGTATCGAGCAACCGGTAATACGCCTGCATCACCTGGAAAATAATCCTGCGGTGCGTGTCGTTGAACTGAAAGTTGGCCGCCAGGAGATTACTCTTGCCGATGGCTATCTCCTGCGCTCGCGCGCCAAAATCAAAAATGATGTAATCCAGACGGAAGACGGGAGAAAATGTTTCCAAGGTCTGCCGGTAGAACTCGGGCGCAAAAAAGACGTTCTCGCGCGTAGTCTGCGCAAGCACGGCAGCCGCCAGCGCCGGATAGAGTGCCGCTTTCGCGATGCCCAGATCCGCCGCGCGCGCCTTCGCGTTCTCCCATGCTACGCGTGCGTCGGGATTGTTCTGCTCGGCGATGCTGATGAGGTCCGAAAGCGTATATATTTTCGAAGGTTCCGGGGTGAAGGCAGGAGCCGGGCGCGCGGGCGCGTTTAATTGCTGCAGGCCCGATGGAGCATTCCACGGACGGTCAGGAGTGAGGGGCGCCGTTTGAGCGCATGCGATCCCTTGCGCAAGCAACGTGCAAAGCATGATGACTGTTCGTATACGAAATCCGACCATTCGCAAGCCACAATGTCGTACTGGGGGCGCTTCCTAGAGTAATGGATCATAGCACGTTCCGGAAAGTATCCGCCCATTGAGGACGCTAAATGTCAGTTACAGCAATGCAGCGCGAAACCGCGCAATCTTTAGGCGCCCTTGCTGGAACCGAATGGCTGCTCAAGCGATGGGCTGGCAGGCGTAAGAAGTTCGGCGCCATCAGGAGTAATATGCATGTCGTCTTCCAGGCGGATGCCGAATTCACCTTTTATATAGATGCCCGGTTCGTCACTGAACACCATGCCGGCTTCGAGCACAGGATGGCGGTCGGAGCCGAACATGTTGTTGCGAACCAGATAGTTCCATTCGTGCATCTCCATACCTAAGCCGTGTCCCACGCGGTGCGAAAAATACTTGAAGCCCGGGCCATATCCGGCATCAACGATCACTTTGCGGGCGGCAGCATCTAGCGCTTCATTGGGAACACCTGGCTTGGCCGCATGGAGAGCGGCTTGTTGTGCGCGATGGACAATTTCAAAGACCGTGCGCATCTTTTCCGCCGGTTTTCCCAGCACGAAAGTTCGCGTTATGTCGGAAGTATAGCCCTCCACTCGACAGCCATCGTCAAGCATGATGATGGTTCCTTCGCGAATGATCTGCGGCACTCGCGAGCCATGGGGAAGTGCCGTGTATTCGGCAACATTGACGCTCGCTTCCCCAGGAAATCCGACTCGTCCATAGGCGGCCTGAACTAGGTTGGTCACGTCGTGCTGCGTCATTCCTTCTTTCAATGAGTTATAGACGGCCGCATACACCAGCAATGTAGCCTTTGCCGCCAGACGTAAGCAATCAATTTCGTGGGGCTCTTTGATCATCCGGCATCCCGCTGTGACCGGTGTCGCGCTGACGATCTGAAGGGCGGAACCGCCCGCACGCGAAAGACCGTCCGAGAAGACGAATTTCATCGTTTCGTCGACGCCCAGCCGTCCGGTGGCCGCACCGCGATCCTTCAAACTTGAGATGAGCAACCGATATGGATCCTCGTCCTCCTGCCAAGTGCGAACATCGGCGTTCGGGCCAAATGGACAGCGAGCGAGAAGCTCGCGCGCTCGACCTTCTTCAAAAGCCGGACACACGAGGAATGGTGTTCCTCGCAGCGGGATCACCACGGCCCAGAGCCGTTCCCCGCCCCCGATTTGAAGGTTGGCGAAATACTGCGCCGACGCTCCCCCGGAGAGCACGATCCCGCCGATCGCATGAGCAGCCATCAGTTTCCTGGCTTTTTCGATCCGGATCTCCCGCTCCGCATTCGTGAAGGCGCGGGCCTCTCCGGTCAAAGGCTGAAGCGCCGCAATCGCCGGCGGGAGCGGTCTCTCGGATGTGGCCGGTGGCAAGGCGGGTTGTGGCGCCGCGCCCGCTGCGAAGTTGGTCGAAGCAACGACAGACGAAAGCTGGAAGAATGAACGCCGCGATAGCAGTGAAGACATGTTTTTGCTCAACTGAACTCTAGGTTAGTTTGCCAGATTGTATTCCGCGCAGCGCCTGAAAAATGGAATAGACTCTATTTTTCGAAGTTCTGAAGCGGAGCCTGTTGCTCGTAGCGGTTGTTCTCTTCCTCGGAGCGCCTTTGCAAAACGCATGTGGCCAACGAAGTGCCCGCTTGAAGCCCACGCGCCGAAATGCGTGTCGGCTGCCGCAAGGCTGTTCAGGGTTCATCCCGCTATTCCGGATTGATCGTTTCGCTAACGCAGTGGCAGCGCGGCGGATTCTTCGAGTCCGATCTGCACCTGCCGGTCCACTTCGTTGAGCAGTTCCTGCGATTCAGTCATCATCGCCTCGCGCTCCTTCTGTCCCGCAACAACGATGAACATTCCATGCGGACCCGGACGGTCGATGAACGCGGTCTTTCCCATGATGCCGCCGACGTCCGCGTCCGTCAGATAGGGCGCGTAGAACATCGTATGCGGAGGCGTGCCCCGCTTTAGCTTGCCATTCGAGAGCATGTAGATCGCGGGCGACAACATATATGCAATGCCGGGCCGCGAAGGTGGCCGATACTTGCCACCGGCGAAGCCTTCAGCGAGCTTGCGCTCCACTTCTTCGTTGCTCATGCCGTTTAGCCGCATCACGCCATCGTCGGCAAAGGCTCGCATGATAGTGCGAGATCCCTCCCGGTCGAAACAGACGGGATAGAAATTGCCGCCACGCCGGCTCACCATACATGTGAAGGGATTCGTTCCGCTCTTTGCCGGCACATATCCGGATTTTTCCATTACCAGAATCGACGCATCCTCGCGCAGCGCTTTGGGGAGCGCATTCACAGCCAGTCTCATCTCCAGATCGCGCGAAATCAAAAAGACTTTGGCTCCGGCCGGGTTGTGATCGTGGACATCCTGCGCGAACCCTGAAAAACTGAGCGTGACGGAGAGTGTTCCGAACGCGGCCAACCGAATCAGACGACCTGCATGTTTGTCAGACATCTATGTCGTACTCCTTTTTGAAGAATCCGCTAATTCCCGGTTTGCATCCTGGGCCGCCTTCGCCACGCGGTCCAACGCCTTCCAAACGCTCTCCCAATCGGAGCCTAAAGTCTTCTGCATCTTTTCTTGCGCGCGTTTCCAGTACGGTTTGGCTTCAGATAGTTTTGCTTGCCCCGCGTACGTCAACGCATAACGGCGCTCGCGTCCGCTACTCTCGCTTCTGACCCAACCGTTACGGACAACCACGGCCAGGTTGCGCGACAGAGTGGTCTGATCCATCGCCATGCTCTCCCACAGGGACCGCTGGTTCGCGTCCTCTTGGGCCGACAGAGTAGACAACAGCCAAAACTGCGGCGCCAATAGACCCGCTTCGCGCAGTTCAGCCTCATACAGCCGGGTGATCGACCGGGCAACCAGCCGAGTTGTCGCGCAGAGGCATGCCATATATGCATATACATTAATGAGGCGTTGTGCGAAAGTCAAGCGGAAATGTGCTGGCGCGGCGGGAAGGCAAGCACAGAAGAGGGCGGCTCGGGGTAGTAGCCACATCCAACCGAAAACCTCCGTTAAGGACTCGCGGCTGATCTTGCCAGCGGTTTTTGAATGCGGTCCAGATCAAAATGGTACCGTCCAAACGGATTGATGTATTTGCGAAGCAGCGGTGTGACGTGGCTCAGGGTTTCGTCATCAATCTCGTGTCCGTCAGCCCGCAACTGGCCGACAATCTCACCGATCTGAATCATGTTCCAGGCAACCACGGCGTTGTGGAGAACTGAAAGACAACTGAACGTATGTACTTGGTCGCCAAATTCGCGGCCGCGCAACACGCCTTCCTTCCCAAAACACAAAAACCGGGACAGATCATGTGACGCCTCGCCTTTGGTCAGTTCGCGCCCCATCCTGCGACGGTAATCTTCATGATCCAGAGTTTTCAAAATGTGGACTGTCTTTTGGACCCTCCCAATTTCCGAAAGGGCCTGATAGACGCTGTTCTGGCGAGCATAGAAGCCAAGCCGCTGAAGTACCAGTGACGGCGAAACGATCCGTTCTTCAATGGAGGCGATCACTCGAACCGTTTCGTCCCACGCATTTCGGATGAGGTGCGGCTTGATCGTTCCCGAAAGAATAGGGTCCAGGTTGGCGTAATGCTGCTGACGATCCAGTTTATAAAGCGTCTGATCTTTGATGTCTTTGATTCGGGGAGCCAGTTCGTATCCCAGCAACGCCGCGGTGGCCATAACTACTTCGGTGTACCCATGCGTGTCGGTGTAGCAAACTTTGGGATCGAGTTCTGTGTCGTGCTCCATCAACCCATCCAAGCTGAACGCCGCCTCCCACAAACGGCAGGGAATCGGCTGTTGATGCATTCTCAGGAAACTTTCAGAGGTGTGAGCGTATAAAGTAACGCCACGGCCCTGAAGTACATGGCTGTAATCAGCAGCCAGGATATGAATGGGCACGTAAAAGGGCATTCCGTCCGCCGAACAGGTCGCCCCTCGGCCGTAAACGCGGCTGATTGGGATTAATATTCCTCAAAGTCCGTCCATCTTCGAGAATGGGACACCGTGACATCGCCTGACTTGAGCCGCTCATTTAAGGTGGTCAGGAGCGCGGTTTCGTAGTGCGGGCGCGAGAGAATGGATTCGCCCTTTGCATCCTTGAGAACAACGTGTTTGATCCAACGGCGCGGCAGAAAGTCCACCGGCGCACCGGCGAACGATTTGCCTTTGCCACCCAGCATTCAGTTCTTTCAGGAACACAACCGCGCGCCCGAGCGGCGAACCTTCCGCGAACTGGAACGGCGTTTTTTCCAGCAGCGCCGGAGAATACTTGCGCGTGTAGCCGTACCAATGATTCACAAGGGCAAGCGGCGAGCCGTCGGCGCCAGCTCGCAAATTTTCTGCACCCTTCGACTATTCTGCTGATATCCTCGCTCGGCAACAGATCGAAAATGTGTTTGAGCTTGTCCTGCATTTCGACGATCCCATCAGTCATCTCAGCTCTGGCGGCTTGCAGAAAGCAAATTACGATTCCGTTTCGCTTGGCTGAGGAGACGCGCTTTAAATTCCAAACACTGTATCGATAGCCCCAACCGGCCAGAAGGCGTCGGGTAGCAGGATGAATATCGGTCAAGGGCGGCCACGCTGTCAGTCCAAGTGAACGAACATCACCAAGCTGGTCGAGCAAACCAAGAAGCGATTCGGGGGACTCTTTCCGCGCCACTGCCTTGAAGGATTCCAGCCGGGAATGCGGCGTGGATTCTTCCATCGGTTCCGATTCCGGTGTGGCAGCAGGGGCAGCGACAACCAACAGCGCCTCGACAATTGAGAACCGATCATTTCAATGACCGAGGAGGGGACTCCACGTGTGTCGGCCAGAAAGTAGCCATGCCATCGGAGGGTACGAAGCTGAACGGCAAATCCAAATTTATTGGTCGGCCCACGGCACTGATCCACCTGGGCCAAGTCGAGCTTGATGAGAGTGAAGTACTTACGGAGTGTATCGTCATCAATCTCGTCAGGCAAACGCTCCGGTTCTTCCAGCCGACTGCTCAAACCGGGAGCATCATCGGGAGTGGCCGGAGGATTCACCGCTTTCCGCCGCTCATAGCGCGCACTTAATTCTCTCCCAGCGCTCGAATGCTGGTCTCGGCATAGATCTGGGTGGTGGAGATTTGCAGATGTCCCAGGAACTTTTGCACTTGGTCAATGGGCACTTCGCCGGAATCCAGCAGAATCATTGCAATCGAATGACGCAGAAGATGAGGGTAGACGCGCTTGTCAATCCCCGCTTTCCGGGCCGCGGCGTTCACAACGGATTGCACGGTCCGCGCCGAGTAACGGTCATTCCGGTTGGTCTCGAAGAGAAAGCCTACGCCGCCCATTTAAATGCGTCCGCAACTCTTGCACCAATGCGGGCAGAATCGGCACATACCGATTCGACTCCTTCTTGCAATGTCCGAGATAGATCTGCGGCGGGTCACCGTCAAGATGCAGCTCCTCAACTTGAATGTGGACGAACTCGTTTACGCGCGCCCCGCTCAGGAAGAGTGTCTTGATCATGAGGCCGTACTTGTTATGGGACTGGTATGTGCTACCGATCAACCGTTCCACTTCCGATTTGTCAAGACGCTTGACAGTTCTCCGGCGATTGCCGACCGGTTGCAGTTTCAGGCGGCGGCGCGCCTGCTCGACTACGTATTTGGTCTGTTCATATCCGAGATGGTGCTTGCGCCACAGCCGTGTCGTCTCCGAAATGATGTCTGCCAACCCCGCCGAAAATTGCGCCTTTGTCGAATTACCACGCACTTGCGCGCGCTTGGGACGGCTTCGTCCCGCCATATAGCCTCCCGAGAGCAGCAAAACTGCGCAGTATCGTTATTCTGCGAGGTCTCAATTTTACGTTTTACGTCTTCAAAGCTCGCAAGCCCTTAGACTAGAACGGTAAACACATTTCTGGCAGGGGAGATCCAGGCGTAGCGGCACCCGCCGGTTTGCTGATGCTTCGGCTAATTCGAGCGCAAGGCTACGGCCGGATCAATGCGCGAGGCTCTGCGGGCCGGAATATAGCCTGCGGCGGCGGCAACAGCCAACAGGAGCGCGCCGATGGCGAGGAATGTGGCCGGATCGCCCGGAGTAACTCCGAACAACATGCTTTCCAGCGCAGTCGCCAGAGCTCGAGACGCTGCTACTCCGAGCGCGAGGCCCAAGGCAGCCAACGCAAACGTCTGCAGCAGAACGTGATTCTGCGTGCTTGTCGCGGAAGCGCCCAGCGCCATTCGAATGCCAATTTCTTGCGTTCGCTGGGTGACCGAATACGAAATCACAGCGTAGATGCCGAGCGAGGCGAGGATCAAAGCGAAGGCGGCAAAGCCAGCGAGCAGCCACACGAGAAAGCGCCGCGGGGAAACCGCTTTGTCGACAACGTCCTGCAGCGTGGTAAATTTGCTCGCGGGCAGGTTGGGATCAATGGGCCGGAGCGCCGCACGAACGGACATCGCCAATCCAGCGGGAGGAATCGCCGTCCGCACAACTAAGTTCATTTCGGAATAGTCGCCGGTTTGGCGCATGGGCAGATAGAGTTGCGCGTCGGCGGCCTTCTCCAGAGCTTCATGGCGGGCATCGGCCACCACGCCCACTATCCTTCGGCCGCCATCCTGTGTGATGAGCTTCCCAACCGCTGGCTGGCCCGGCCACAGTGTGCGGGCCAGCGTTTCATTTATGATTGCGACGGGTTCGCTCTTTGCACCGTCCTGCTCAGTGAATCTTCGGCCAGCCCGCAAAGGGATGCCCAGTGACTCGAAGTATCCTTCCGTTACGACTCGAATGTAGGGTTCGGGAGGATATTGGCCCTTTGGGTAGGTCACGCCTTTGGCGGAGACTTGCCACGAACGGTCGCCTGCAAACGGCAGAACGTCGGTTAGACCGGTTGCTCTTATGCCGGGAAGCGAGCGCGTTCTTCGCAAGACTTCAGAGATGTACGAGTTCGTTTGCGCGGCGGAAGAAAGTGTAAAACTTGGCTCAACCCTCATCGCAGCGGCCCGCTCGGGTTGAAACCCCAGATTCACATCTAAGACATCTAGAAAGCTACGTATCAGCAGTCCAGCGCCGACTAATAAGGTGCAGGCGAAGGCGAACTCAGAAACCACCAAAGCGTTGCGGACCCAGGCGTGGCGCTGGCCGCTGCTCGAACCGCGGGTCCCGTCTTTGAGCGCGCCGGCGACGGCGAACGTCCGAACTCGCAGGGCCGGCAACAGACCGAACAGCACGCCCGTAACAACGGCGGCTAGTAGAGTGAAACCCAGCGCTTCTCCGTCGAGCCGGACACTTGTGAGCAGCGGAATATTGAAGGCGTCGAGATGAGTGATGGCGCGCGTCCCCGTTGCCGCGAGGATCAGGCCAAAGACTGCGCCGCAACAGGAAAGCGCGATGCTCTCGGTCAGCATTTGCCGCAGCAAGCGGAGCCGGCCCGCGCCTAAGGCAGCGCGCATCGCCATTTCCTTTTGCCGCACACCCAGCCGCGCCAGTTGCAGGTTGGAAAGATTAGCGCACACAATCAGCATCACAAAGCCCACTGCGTACGCGAGCACGACCAGCGCCGGCCTGATTCGGCCGCTTACGTGCGTGTCCAACGGTTTCAGGACCGGCTTGACCGGGTTCCGTTCGGGGATGGGATGCGCGCGTTCCAGCCGTTTTGCCAAGAGCGTAAATTCAGCCTGGGCGCTCTTGAGAGTGACTCCCGGCCTGAGCCTTCCAATCCCCTGCGTGGTGTTTCCGAATGCGTTCGTTTCCGCGGTCAGCGGCCATGGAAGGAACACATCGACCGGAGTACCTGGAGCGAAAATGCTCGAGAAATCCAATGACGCTGGGAGTACGCCCACCACTATCACAGGCTTGTTGTTCAGCGTGAGTTTCCTTCCCACTACCGTTGGGTCTGAAGCAAACCGTCTCCGCCAGAAGCCGTAGCTCAACAAAACAGCCGGTGAATCGCCAACCTTCTGTTGACATTCGGCGGCAGTGAACGGTCTGCCGATGGCCGGTTGTACGCCAATCAGAGGGAAGAAATTCTGAGTGACTCGCGCGCTGTTCAGCCGCTCCGTTTCGCCGATCCCGGACATTTGGGTGTCGCCGACGCCAATACCCCCGAAACCGGCGACGTCAGAGAACGATTTGTTTTGCTGCCGCAAGTCCAGAAAATTGCTCACTTGGATGCCCCACTCCTGGTTCCCGATCCATACCAGACGCCCCGCATCCCGAAATGGGAGCGGGCGCAGTAGCAGAGCATCCATCACGCTAAAAACGGTGGAGCTGGCGCCGATGCCGAGCCCGGTGATGAGGATGACGAACATAGTGAATCCGGGATCGCGCCGCATTCCGCGAAAAGCGTAGCGCAGGTCTTGCGACAGATCGTTCATCCAGCGTGCAATCCATAGAGAGCGGGCTTCTTCAGAGTTTTGTGTCATATTGCCAAACTTTCTTCGCGCCACAGCGCGAGCTTCCGGCTCTGGCGAGCCCTGGGCCATCAGATCCTGCACCATCGATTCGATGTGGAATTCCATCTCTTCCCACAGCAGGCGCTGCCTTTCGCCGCGCGCCCGCCAATAGCCGAAACGGCGGCGAGAACGCTTCCACCAGGAATCGGCACGCTTATCCATCACGCGAAACCCATGATGCGCGCTACCGCGCCGATGGCCTGACGGTAACGAGCGGCTTCCTGGGTGAGATGTTTACGGCCGTCGGGAGTGAGTTTATAGAAACGGGCGCGCCGTTTGTTGGCTGAAAGGCCCCACTCGCCCTCAACCCAACCGTTCAGTTCGAGCCGCTGCAGGGCCGGATAGAGAGAACCTTCTTCGACACGCAGCAGGTCGCCCGACAATTCTTGCAGGAGTTGGGCGATGGCATAGCCGTGCAGGTGGCCCCGCATCAATATTTTGAGAACGAGCATATCGAGCGTACCCGGCAGGAGATCGGTCTTGGTCTTATCTGCTTCCATAGACAGTCTGATTATATAACAGAGGTATTTTGATAACGTTAGGAAAAGAATCTGATTTTTTTCATCAGGTTCTCTGAGCGAACTGCGCCATCGAAAGCCATGATCGTACATTGCCTAACGGAGGTTTTCGGTTGGATGTGGCTACTACCCCGGCTCGGTCCCATATCGCCGCCCTTCGAGAAGTCACGGACACGGCGCCGGCGCGAGCGGATCGTTTCCGAGTTGCGCGTCACCCCTTACAAAGCAGCGGCGGCAACATCGCTGGAACAATTCTCTCCGTCGATTCGTATTGACCCGTAACGCGCATCAGTACCGAGGATTTCGTTGACGTGAGCAGATCAATACACCTTTTGGCGCTAGTCCTTCTCTGCCTTTGCTGCGGGCGTGCCAACGCGCAATCGAGCGCTCGTCCGGATCCTCTATTTACGACCATACTGTCCCTCGATGCTAAGCTGTTTGACGCATATAACCATTGCGATCTAAATACTCTGGGCGCGATGGTTTCCGATGACCTGGAGTTCTACCATGACCAGACCGGCCTCTCGGCGGGCAAAGCTCCCTTCCTTGCGGCTATCAAACAGAATATCTGCGGAAAGGTGCAACGGGAACTGCTTCCGCAAACACTTGAGGTGTACCCGCTAAAAGGATATGGAGCGGTTGAGATCGGGATACATCGGTTTCACCATCCCGGGCACCCCAAGGACGGCGCGGGAGACGCCAGGTTTGTGATGTTATGGCAGGAGAAGGATGGTACGTGGAAAGTGACGCGCGTCATCAGCTATGACCACAATCATGGCTTGCTTGTAAAATAGCTTTCAATCCACCACCGCACGATGGCCCAAACCCCCTTCCACAGGATGAATGTCCTTTGAAGTTAGCCGGCGCGCAAACGAATCATATCGAAATATTCCGCCACTTCTGTGGAGAACCTATAATGCTCGTCCGGGAGCGGCACATTATAAGTAACGAGAGTCCGCGCACAACCTAGGTAGTCTCGCGGCGCTGAAAGATCTTCCACGTCGTTCTGGGATGCATAGGAGAGCGTTCCCAAAACATTGTCTCCGAAGCCGTGCTTCGTGCGCCAATCGGCGCCAAATTTTAATAACAGTTCGGCCATTTCCGCGTCGCCTCGATAGACCGCGAGATTCAACGCCGTGGCATCCCACGCCGATTTCGACTCCCGTGGCCAGCCAGCTTCAAGCATCGTACGAACAGCGCGTAGGTCGCCAATGTCAGCCTGCTCAGGAAGAGCTTGCAGTTGTTTTTCGGTAAGCCGTGAAAATACGTCCGGCACGCGCTTTTGAATGACCCGCGCAATCGTATCGTCGCCTCGTGCGCAGGCTGCGACAAACTGCTCTTCATCGGTCAGCGGCTCTTCAATTCCGGCGTTACGCAGCACCTCTACTACATCTGTGCGGCCATGCAATTGCGCCCAGCGATAGACGCTAACTCCATCGCGATTGGTCGCACACAAATCGGCCCCGGCGTCCACTAGCGCCCGGACGTATTCAATGGATCGTCCGCGTAGGATCGCGTGATGGATCCAGGGAAGATCCTTGGCATCGCCGCCACGCTCCAGCATGAGTTGGAGATCGTTCAGCTTGCCATAATCCAGCGCTCGTCCGATAGCATTTGTTCCAACGACACGTGCGCCTGCCTCCAACAACAGGCGCGTGCAAGTGGAGTCGCGACTTTCAATGGAATGGTACAGTGACTCGTTATCATCCGGATTGGCGCCAGCGTCTAGCAGCAGTTTCAACATATCAACGTGATGGGTTCTTCCGGCGGCTCCGTACAAAGCCGATAGCTGAAAATCGGGCTGCTTAGGGTTAGTCCAAGCGCTGTTGATGTCAGCTCCGTGCTGCAGGAGCAATCTCGCGGAATCGAGCAAGTGGGGCTCGAATTCGGGTTCCAAAATTAACGGCGAGTGGGTGACGGCCACTAAAGGGGGCATAGCAAGAGGGCCGCCCGGGCAATTGGCCCAGCTGGTGTGATCCGATAGCGCCTTTCGCAGGGTGGACTCATCGCCGGTGGCGCACGCTACCCAGGCGTCTCCAGAGAGAAATTCCGGCTCCTCGCCCAACATCCGAATCGCCAGTCTGCGCTCGCGTGGGCGGCCGTCATAGATCCATTCGAGCCATCCTTTAAGGCGTTCCGCACGACTGGCCTGTTTCCACTGAATGAACCGTTTTATTTCCGGCCATGATTGGAAACCATACTCGCGTGCGATGACGGATTGTGCGTCATGCAATTTAAGCTGATGCGTTGCTAGCGCCGACGGTGGCATCGTACGCATAACGGGAAGAGTTGCCAATCGCTCAAGCGCGTGCGCTTCTCCTGCGCGCGCATCGCGCAGAAGCTGTTTTGCTTGTCTTTTCAAATGTGAAAGGTCGGGTGATGCGGGAAGGGACTTCATCATGCCTCCATACGTAATATTGCCTAGCTCGCTCCAAGAAGATCCGCGTCTTATAGAATCACGCGGTTATCGCCTTCGCGGCGGGTTACGTGCTCGCGATCGAGGTATTCGAGGAGTGGAATTGCATATTTGCGCGAGATCTGCGTCCACTCTTTGAATTGGGGGACGGAAAACGTCAGCCCTTTGTGGGCTCCGAGCGATTTCCGGATGTGATCGATCGCGTCGAAGTGAAAAATCATTTCAGCGGAGATGCGCACCAACTTCTTTTCTTTGATCAAGCTTTCAAGCAAAGCGCGAGCCTGTCCAGGATCGACGCCGGATAGCTTCAGAGCTTCTTGCGGAGTTGGGGGTTGATAGGCGGCCACGCGGTACGCGCGCTCGATGGCATCCAGCGCCTTCGATTGCCGGTCGTTCCAACGAGGCCGAAAGGCGGCCAGCGCCACCGTCTCTCCGGCAACGCGCAGTTCCGGATTCCCGTTCATTAGTAGTGCGGCAAGAGCCGGACCGAGTCCTAATCGAGCTTGCGCCAAAGGAGCGCCCGCCGCCGCTGGATTTTGGGCGTGGAACTCTTTGAGCCATTGCAGCAAGCGCTTGTTGCGATCGTCAAGCCAGGATTGCGCCAGCACACGCCGGGTAAGAGCATGGAAGACCAACTGGGGATCGGCCGCCGCGAAGGCGAGCACTTCGGCCTCCGAGAGGCCGGTGGCGCGAACCAAATCGGGGACACGCCGGCCCTCGATGCCCTCATCGATCAAAAAGCGAATCCTGCCGGGGGCATCGGCTGGTTGCAAAATAGCCAAACGCGAGAGGGTCTTCGCGCGATTGAAGCGCAGCGGCGGAAAGGGATCGACGACCGTTCCGCCCGCGATGGTCTGCTGGGGTGATAAGGCGCGCAAGACAAATCGGTCACCGGGCAAAGCAAGCCAAGACTGCGAGGTTCGGACTCTGACAAAACTATTGCGTATCCCGGGGGAACTTACAGCGCCGCGGCCGACGGGTTCGCCAGTCGTGAGAATTTTCACTGCCGCGGTCATTTCCATGGTGCCGGCGTGTAGCATGGCCTGTATCCGGCGCGATTCGGATTGCTGGCCAGGAAGCCATTCAATAACAGCATCCAACGCTTGCGTGGAGCCCAGGCCGCCGCGGTGCGTCAAGACCTGTCCACGTAGCAACGCTTGGCTGTCGATGCCGGCCAAGTTTATCGCGGTTCTCTGGCCTGCCACGGCCTTACTCACTATATGTCCGTGGATCTGCAATCCACGAATGCGAGCCGGGTGGCCCTCGGGATGAACCTCCACTTCGTCTCCCACGTTGAATTGGCCGTTCCACAGAGTGCCCGTGACTACGGCGCCGAAACCGGCAATCGTAAAGCTGCGGTCGATGGGCAAACGAGCTAAGCCGATGCTACTCCGGGGAGCGATGCGGGTGGCGAGTGCGGCCATCGCCAGTTTGAGATGGTCGAGCCCGGCTCCCGTCAAAGCGCTCACGGCAACGACCGGGGCCTTCTCCAGAAACGAGCCCGCGCAGAGCGCCGCCACGTCCGCCTGTACCTGGGCGAACCGTTGGCCACCGGCGAGGTCGGCTTTCGTCAGGACAACAATGCCGTGCTCGATCCCAAGCAAACGGCAGATCTCGAAATGTTCCCGGGTCTGCGGTTTCACCGATTCATCGGCGGCCACCACCAAGAGCACCGCCTGGATGCCGCCCACGCCGGCAAGCATGTTCTTGATGAACCGCTCATGGCCCGGAACATCGACCAATGCCACGGTACGGCCATCGTCGAGCAAAAGGTGCGCGAATCCAAGATCTATGGAAATGCCGCGCCGCTTCTCTTCCGCCAACCGGTCGGTGTCAATGCCGGTTAGCGCCTGAACAAGTGACGTTTTTCCGTGATCGATGTGCCCGGCGGTTCCGAACACAATTCCGCCACCGCTTCCGGCGGGATACGCATAGGCGGGCACGCCGTTCGTCTTTGTCATTTGCGTAATACTATTTTCGCAAGGTGACAGAGAGGTTCCGCTCTATTCCTCCCAAGTCTCTTTCTTGTGTTTGGGCTTCTTTCGATCCGATTTGGGCGCAATGGCGCGGGAAGCGGGAGGCGAGCCCACACGTTCGCGCGCAAGCGATTTCACTGCTTTCGATTTGCTGTATTTGCGGGGACGTTTAGGCATTCACTCAGCACCAATTACCATTTTGAGGGCAAGGCACCAAGCGATATAGAAAATCGGCAGACGACGGCACGGGTGCGCCGTCATCTACCGACCGGAAGTGGAAATAAGTTAGGCCTTCGCTTTTTTGGGCGGAACGATGGCATCTTTGACCGCCTTGGACAGGCGGAATTTGACCACCTTCTTGGCGGGGATCTTGATCGCCTCGCCGGTCGCTGGATTGCGGCCAACCCTGGCCTTCCGCTCGGCGCGCACCAATCGGCCCACCCCGGGCATCACGAAAACGCCATTCTTCTTCGTCTCACGAACGGCGAGCTGCGCGTAAGACTCCAAGAAATGTTTCGCGACTTTGTTACTGATCCCGGTGGTCTCCGCGAGTTCCTTAACGATCGCGGTCTGGGTCATTTTCTTCGTTTCAACAGCCATTCAAAACCTCCTACACAGCATTTAGCGGTACAAGTAATGAGAGAACTTCGATCCACACGGATCCCGTAGAGGTTGCAAACAGAACGATGTGGAAATGTTCTGATCTCTTTAGTCAACTCGATCATACGGGACGCGGAGTAGGTTGTAAAGCGGAAACAAGAAAAAATCGGCCTGTTTTGGAGGTTTTTTCGGGTGGAGCACCTTGGAACCGTTATTTTTAGGCAATTTGGGCTGTTTCGGCCTCTCAACACCGTGTTGGGCTTACTTCGCCGCGGCGTTGTGTTGGATTGCGGTCACGTAGGCGGCAGTGTGCAGGGTCTCCATTACGGTGGCGTATTTCGCGGATGCTTTTCCGTTCTCCGCCGCTTGCGACGTCAGGACATCAATAGTGCGGTCGCCAATCAGGAGTTCGAATCCTGTTCTGACCACGCCATCGTTGACCGATTGAATTGGGCGCAGGATTACAGTCCGCGGACCAGCGATTTCCTGATTGCCAATGGCGGCAACGAGTTCTTTCGCGAACCGCACGCCATCGCTACTGAAGGTTTCCGCCCAGGTCGCGCCCGCGCTTGTTAGATGTGCGTTCTTAAAGGTAACCAGGCCGATCTCCCGCAGCGCGGGTGCGTTCTTTTCGGAGACCGAGTAGGAATCGGTGCCGCTACTCTGCACCTGGTAGGTTTGGCGCAGCCGGCTGAGAACCGCTGCTTGGTCCTCGCCAAGGTGGACAGGCGTACCGCCGACGGTGAAATTTTGATCGGTTTGGGCGGCGGCTGCGCAAACGGCCAGGACAAGAATGATCGAGTGTTTGTGCATGCCGGTTAGACTACGCGCCGGCGAGAACCTGTACGTGTAAGCTAATCCTGGGCAGAAAAGTGATTGAGGTCCTGGTTCTCGTCCTAGCGTCGAGTCAGGCGCCGGTGTTCTTTCAAAATGCAGAGGTCCATCACGACCGGGATACCGGCCGCTTCGGCTTTGGCAGAGGCTTCCGCGTGGACCACTCCCTCCTGCATCCAGATACAGCGAGTGCCCTTTTGGATCGACTCATCAACAACTTCCGGCACGCCGTCGGAGCGGCGAAAAATGTCGACAATGTCGATTGAGTCCGGCACTTCCAGCAGCGAACCATAGCACTTTTCGCCCAGCACCTCAGTTTCGCGCGGGTTCACTGGAATGATGCGATATCCATGATTCTGCAGGTATTCAGATACGCCGAAACTGGGCCTCATCGGGTTGGAGGAAAGACCCACGACAGCGATGGTTTTCGCTGTGCTTAAAAGAGCGGCCATCTGTGTGTCGTTCATGCTGCTACTCATGATCCTCTATATCCATTTTCAGCAATTTTCGAAACCGGGAGACTTCGGCCTGTGTCAACGTGCGGTAAGCGCCGGGCTTCAGATGGCCCAAATCGAGAAAGCCGATCTTCACGCGCTTCAGCTTTTCCACAAGACGGCTGAAATGCTTGAACATGATGCGAATCTGATTCTGCCGGCCCTCAATTAACCGCACCTCATACCAGGGATTGATCGCGTTTTTGATCAATTTGAGACCGGCGGGCGCGGTGCGCTGGCCGTGTAGCGGTATGCCGCGCCGGAATTGTTCCTCCTGCTCGCCGGTGAGCGGCCCGTTCGCTTTGACCAAGTAGGTCTTGGTGACATGGCTGGCCGGGGACATCATGCGGTTGGCAAAATCGCCGTCGTTGGTCAGCAGCAACAGACCTTCGCTGGCATAGTCGAGGCGCCCGACCGGGTAAATCCGCTCACGGAATCCTTTAAAAAACGACATTACGGTTTCGCGGCCCTGCGGATCGCGAACCGTTGTCACCACGTTTTTCGGTTTGTACAGGGCGATATAGAGAAAATGCTTCGGCGGACTCAGAACATGGCCGTCCACCTTGACACGATCTACACCCAAGTCGGCTTTAGAGCCCAATTCGACCACCGTCTCGCCATTCACCGAAACGCGGCCCGCGAGGATCAACTCTTCGGCTTTGCGGCGGCTCGCGATTCCGGCATGCGCAAGGATCTTCTGCAAACGTTCTTCAGGCATCGGAAGCTGGGGTCTCCGGAGGTGGTGCGGCGGCGGTTTCCGTTTCGGCTTCGCCCGACCTCGAGAATTCGTCCGAATCTGTCAGCGCGAGCCGGCCGAGATCCTCAAACTCCTTCAAAGTGGGCAGCTCGGAAAGCGAGTTCAGACCAAATTGCACCAGGAATTCGCGTGTCGTCTTATATAGAATCGGCTTGCCTAACACATTCTTCCGGCCGGCATGCGCGATCAGTTTGCGAGCCAGCAACGTAGAGAGGACGCCGGCACCCTGCACACCGCGAATTTCCATAATCTCCGGAGCAGTGATGGGTTGTTTGTACGCGACGACGGCCAGCGTTTCGAGCGCCGCCAGCGAAAGCTTCAGGGGCGGCTGTAAGTTCTTGACAAAACACCGCACCGCTTCGTGATGTTCGGGCTTGGTTGCCATTTTGTAGCCGCCTGCAACCTCGCGAATCGAGAGACCGCGGTCGGGCGCGCCGTACTCCGCTACCAATCGATCCAGAATTTTCATCACGAGGTCCAAAGGCTGCTCGATGGCGGCAGCGATCTGTTCCGCACTCAACGGTTCGTCGGTAATATAAATGGCGGCTTCAATGATGGCCTTGATTCCGGATTGCGGGTCGGCCTCGGCCGCCGGTTCGCTGACGGCTTCAGCGATGAAAACGTCTTCCGTACCCTGGGACGAGTCTTCGGCAACAGTTTGCTCGATATCTTCAGCGCTGGATAAAGAGTGATTCAGGTCCTGCATGTTCCGAACTACTGGTATTCCTGTTCTACGGCGGCGAGTTCCTCAGGCGCTGCGAGCGACTCTTCAAATCCTGCGCCCCGGCGAAGTCCAATGTCACCGAACGCCTCGCCCTGCATAAGTTCCACGGCTTGACTTTTCACCAGCTCAAGGATGGCGAGAAATAGGCAGATCATGGCGCGCCGGCTGTGCTGCGATTCAAAAAGCGCGGTGGCCGAGATTGGCCCCTGCTTTCGTGCGCGTTCGATCTGGTGGCGCAGGTACCGGATCATATCGGGCACGCTAACGTCTTCCCGGTCGATTTGGAATGTCGGGCGGCTCTTGGCGCGTTCGAGCACGGACTGAAACGTTTTCACAAGGTCGAAAATCGTGACGGCCAAGCCTGGCCCTTCGTCTTCTGCCAGAAATTCTTCGATGCGGGGGTTGGACCACATGGCATCTTCCACCAACCTCTTTTGCTGCAACATTTCAGCGGCGTTCTTGAAACGCTCATGCTCAATCAGGCGCTCAACCAGTTCCTTACGCGGGTCATCTTCCGGTGCGATCTTCTCGAGCTCCGGATCTTTCGGCAGCAGCATTCGGCTCTTGATGTGAATCAAGGTCGCCGACATGTAGACGAAATCCGAGCTCAGTTCTATGTCGAGTTCCATCGCCTTGTGCATAAAGTCGAGGTACTGCGCCGTGATCTGGGCGATCGGGATGTCGTAGATGTTGATTTGCTGCTTCCGAATGAGATCCAACAGCAGGTCCAGGGGCCCCTCATACTGGTCGAGGCGGAAGTTAAACGACGATGACACTAGCTACACCATAACATGCGGAAGCACCGTATTTACGGGGTTCGGAGGGGTGTAGGAGAGGTATGCTAGCGGTATGGCAAGCGTTACCGCGACCCCGCTGGAGGAGTACCTGGCGACCGTCTATGAACCGGATCGCGAATATCTGGATGGCGAGGTGGTGGAACGCAATATGGGCGAGGCGGAGCACGGCGGATTGCAAGGAATTCTGGTTGGGTGGCTATTCGCTTTGCGCAAGGAATTGGGCATTCACGTCTTTCCCGAGTTGCGCATACAAGTAGCGCCGCGGCGATATCGCGTTCCCGACATCCTGGTTACTACAACCAAGGTCAAAGGCCGCATTGTGACCGAACCGCCCTTCCTATGTATTGAGATTCTCTCGCCGGAGGACCGCGCCGGACGGTTGGAAGCCAAGATCGACGACTATCTGGCGATGGGCGTGGCGCACATATGGGTAGTAGACCCACGTAGCCGGAATGCGTGGACCTATACACAACAAGGAAAGCGGGAAGCGGCCATAATCCTGACGACCCACGACCCGCATATTCGCGTGCCGCTGAATGAGCTGTTCGCGGAGTTAGCCGAACAGGTAGAGAGCGAATAGGATGGCGCGGCTGGGCGCCCGATAAATCTCTTAAGAATCGGACCAGGAACCATCGCTGTCGGACTCACTGCCGGAAGACCCTCGTTTCGGGCTGGAACTACCGAAATTGTCGAACTTTGGTTGCAGGCCCCCGAAGAAATCCTCGTCGCTATCCGTCAGCGCCTTTTTCTTCTTTATCTTATAACCGCTGGCGATACCTTCAATGAGTTTTAACGTGGGCCCGTCCGACGCGCACGCCGCCTTTACAAATTGGAGAATTTCCGGCGGGTCCATAGTCTGCAGACACTCTTTATACCACTGGTCAACAAAACGCTTTTCATCGCCCCATTCCTGGTATCGCCGGATAGCGACCAGAAGATTGTAAGGCTCCGGCTCGACATTGCAGAGTACGCCCGGGCCATCAATGACGAAACAATGTTTTGCAGTATTCTGCAAGCTATCGAACTTATACACGCGCCCGCTCTTGGCCTTCATGAGGAACGATTCTCCTCTTTCAGTGGGTCTGTCCCAGTTGAGGTCAGGGAGGCAGCGGCCAAAGCTATGCATGTCCGCCTGAAGCGCGCTGAGATTCACCGATATGCATACAATGCTATTTCGGTCGCGCGCCTTTACCGCGAGATAGGGATAGTAATGTCGTTGGAGGCTGAAATGGAACTGGAGCGACTTGCCTTTGCCGGGCACGATTAAGATCAGCTCTCGATCCGTGTCCAATATCTGAATCGGGTCGGTGGAAAAACTGGGAAAAACTGAAGCTTCGAATTTCGGATTTGCAATTTCTCGCGCGTCCTTGCCGCAATCCTTGCATTTCCCCTTGATACTTTCAGTGGTTTTGTTGCAATTCGGACACCAAAACAACGGTCGATTTTGGTCGCTTACGACTGGCGTGGTGTACACATCCATGGCGTATTTACCTCCCTTTCCTGCTCTAATATCCTGCTATATTTGACGGCCCATAACAAGTCCCTCCAAATGGATGCCGTGAAGAAACACGGCTAACGGGCGCACTGCTTCCACTTCGAACCCGTTTCGCAGGTAAAATGCGCGGGCGCCGTCGTTTGTGGACAAAACTTCGGCCGTCAGCCTCCGTACGCCTCGTATCCGTCCCCAATTTACGAGCGCATCCATGAGGCATCGTCCGATGCCTTGACGCCAATATGCTTTTCTGACCGCAATCCAAAGCGCCACATCTCCCTCCGCGAAGGGTCCGAAGGGTGTGACTCCGGTAATAGCCCCGGCGACTGTACCCGGCGAAACAATTGCAAGCCATGAGCCGGAATCCGACCCGTTAAAGGCGCACAATCGCTCCTTATATTCGGAAAAAGAGGACGGTATCTCTGAACTGGTACGCAGCAGATTGGGTGTTTCGGCACGGACGGCTCTATCGAATTCCAGATAGGCGGCAGCATAGTCGGGATGCGCCGCCACAATTTCGACGGCCTTCGCGGTTTGTCGAGGACCGGGATCGGACGGCTCCGGCATCGGGCCGTGCCGGGGGGCTTCGAGCAGACTCCCAAGGAGCATAGCGGCCCGAGGTTCTGTTCCTATGCGGTACGCATCTTTCTTGCGCCCTTCTACCGAAAAGCCGCTCTGGAGAAAGAAGCTTTGCATTTCGTTCCCCTCGGCGAGCGCTGTCTGCAAACGCCAGGCGCCATTCCGTCCAGCTTCCTTACGAAGCCGATCCAACGTAAGTCGAATGTCCCGCAAATCCGGGAACGATGCCGCAATGATGTCGACCACTCCCCGAGTGGCATTGACGAATCCGAACCGAGCCCATAAGCAGACAAACCCGCTCCTGTCCCGCAACAGCAGAGAGATGTTGTCGTTTTGCAAGTAGCGGCACAGACAGACCGAAAGGATCTCCCGAACCGGCAGCGATAGCAGAATCGGACGCCCGCGAAACGACTGTTGGCATCGCGGGCAACTTGGGCGGAACGATGAACCGAAATGCGGCGTTAATTCCAACGGTTGTTGCCTTCCGGCCTCGTTCGGGTGACGAAGCAGATTCTATCAGCCTAGAGGCGACTACCGGCATGCCCTGCATTCGGATGCGGCTGAACGAAGTCGCACCTGCCTCCGATCTACGCGGTGCGATTCGAAAAGGCAGCCTGATTAAGATCCTAAGCCGGCAGATCTTTTTCCAAATAGCGCTCGCGAGCTTCGCTGACGATGCAACGGGCCGCTTCCGCATCCCGCCATCCGCCCATGATCATTGTCTTTCCTTCGAGGTCCTTATAGCTATTGAAGAAATGTTCAATTTCGCGAATTGTGTGTTCGTTCACATTATGAATGTTCTGTACCTCTTCAAAGCGTGGATCTTGCTTCTGTACCGCGAGTATCTTGTGGTCGCGTTGCGCTCCGTCGAGCATGTCCAGTACCGCCACTGGACGCACATCACAGACGCAACCAGTAAAGCTGGGCGAGTTTACCAGGCACAATACGTCCAGCGCTTCGCCATCTTCGGCGAGCGTCCCCGGTAAGAATCCGTAATCGCCCGGGTAATGTATTGGCGAATACAGGGATCGCGCCAGCCGGAACAATCCCAAGCCCTCATCAAATTCATATTTGTTGCTCGAATCGCGCGGAATCTCGACCACTAAGCGGACCACCCACGGCGTCTCTGGTCCCGGGTCGGGTTCGAATCGAAAAAGCATAACCCGAGGCTAGCAAAGAGTCGGGTTTTGCGCTTCGGTACCCTGAAAGAGTTGGACCGAACGGTTAAGACCTTAAATATTTCGGTTGCGACTGGTTCAAAATCAGCGTAAGCTGCATCGAACCGCATGTAGGCTTTGGGGAAGTACGGGGCCAAGCGTGGTCTCCGCGCCCCTAATTCTATTGGAACAAAAAGAGATTCATGGTGAATGCGAGATTCGTGAGGACTTTAGCTTTTCTATGTGGAAGTGGTCTGGCGCTTGCCCTGGTGGCGGAGGCGCAGGGACTAGGAGCGAGTAGCGGCGCTTCGGCTCAGACTCCAACTGCGACGAACGCTCCGGTCACCCCACCGCCGCAGCAGAACAATCCGTCATACAACGGCAGCGTACCGCAGGGCACGGCGACATCAACTCCGATCCCGCTGAGCCTGGGCGAGGCCATCGATCGCGGGCTTAGGGCCAACCTCGGATTGCTCACGAGCGTAGAGTCGAATCGTGAAGTTGCTGCCCAACGTCTTCACGCCCTCAGCGGTCTTCTGCCCACAGTGACCGGGCAGGTTTCCGGAACCGAGACGCAGATCAATCTTCAGGCCTTAGGATTCGAACTGCCTGCGAACTCGCCGATTCAGATTCCGCCGATTGTGGGGCCATATGCCTATGGCGAGGCTCAGGCGAGCGCGACTGTTCCGCTCTTCGACTACTCTGCCATCAGCAATTATCGATCCGCAAAGCAGAACACTAAAGCCGCTGCTCTTTCTGTCAAGAATGCGCGGGATTTGGTAGTTCAGGCCGTCGGCAATGCGTACTTGCTCATCATTGCGGACCAGGCGCGCGTCGTGGCTACGCAAGCGGAGATTGATGCCGACAACGCCGTGTACGTCAATGCCACGCGCCGCCATGACGCCGGCACCGGTACCGGAATCGATGTTCTGCGGGCACAGGTGGAGCTTAAGCAACGACAACAAGCTCTCGTCGCGCAAACAAACCAGACGGCAAAGGACAAGCTGACGCTGGGTCACATCACTGGTCTGCCCCTGGGTCAGGATTTCACAGTTACGGATCCTTCCCCCGCGTTGCCGCTCGAAGCTATTTCGCTCCCTGACGCTTTGAAGCAGGCCTATGCGAATCGCCCGGATTTTCAGGCTGCCGAAGCCCAAGTGCGGGCCGCAGAATTCGCTTATCGCGCGGCCAAGGCTGAACGGTATCCGACCCTTAGCGCCAATGGATACTATGGCGCCGAGGGGCTCAATCTGTTCACAAATTCCCATGGAGTCTTCACCTTTACCGGAAGCGTGCAATTCAACATCTTCGATGGCGGCCGCATCAAGGGAGACATCGAAGAGAACGATGCCGATCTGCGCAACAAGCGCAACCAGATGGAAAACCTACGCGCACAAGTCGATTACGATGTGCGCAATGCGCTGCTCGATCTAAAGTCAGCAGCCGACCAAGTTAGTGTCGCCCAAAGTAACTTGGGATTAGCAAACGAGACGCTAAAGCAGTCGCGCGATCGCTTCGCGGCCGGAGTGACTAACTCGGTGGAAGTGGTCCAGTCTCAGGAACTCGTGGCCGAAGCATACGAGAATCTAATTTCCGCGCAGTATCAATACAATATTGCAAAGGTCTCGCTCGCCCGGGCTCTTGGGTTGGCGGAAGCGGGGATTCGCGGCTACTTCAAGCACTAAGCCCGTCACTTACCGATACAGAACGTTGCGAAAATGCGGTTCAAAATATCGTCGGCTGTGGTCGCCCCGGTAATCGCGTCGATTGGGTGCAGGGCCGCGTACAAATCGAGCAGCAGCATTTCATGCGGTATGGCGAACGCGACCGCCTGGCGAGCATGGCCTAAGGCCTCAAGGCTCTCGTCCAGAAGCGCTTTATGGCGAACGCTAGTAATCACGCCGCTTTCGGGCGCCGCAAGGCCCGATGGCGCCAGGCGTTTCAGCACGTGTTCGCGCAAGACAACGATGCCCTCGCCGGTTACCGCCGAGACCGGCAGCAGATCACCGATCCGCGTCAGCCCTCTCGGCAAGTCGCACTTATTCCCGACCAGCAGCGGCCGGCGGTCCGCTAATTTCTCCAGCAATCCGCGATCTTCTCCCGTCAAATCCGCGGAAAGATCTAGTACCAACAGCGTCAGATCCGCATCGGCAATCGCTTGATGACTTCGCTCAATTCCTAGCGTCTCGACCAGATCCAATCCCTTGCGAATTCCGGCCGTATCCACCAACCGTACGGGCACGCCGCCCATGGTCATATTTTCGGACACGGTGTCTCGCGTGGTTCCGGGCAGATCGGTAACAATTGCCCGGTCCTGTTCGAGCAGACGGTTGAACAAGCTGCTCTTCCCTACATTGGGGCGGCCGGCGATGGCCAGCGTGAATCCGGCAAACACCAATTTCCCTGCCCCGAAGCTTGCTGCCAACTGCGCCATTCCGCTTTCAATGGTGCCCAACCGCCGTAGTATTTCCTCCGCCGGCGCAACGCTGATATCGTCCTCGGCGAAGTCGATGCCCGCTTCCAGCAACGCGATCAACTCCAGCAACTGGTCCTTAATCGGCCGGATACGGCGCGAGACCGAGCCCTCAACCTGTTGCGCTGCGACGCGCGCCTGGTAGAGCGTTGTAGCTTCGATCAATTCTCGAACGGCTTCCGCCTGCGGCAAATCAATCCGTCCACGCAAGTACGCGCGCAACGTGAATTCGCCAGGTTCCGCCAAACGCGCCCCCGCTGCGACGGCGCGCTCTACGCAGTGCCGAAGAACGACGGGAGATCCGTGGCATGAGATCTCGACCACATCTTCCGCCGTATAGGATCGCGGCTTTGCAAAGAACGTGACCACTACCCGATCGACCACCGCTCCTTCTTCATCCACCAACTCAGCCAGTTCGCTCGACCAAGATTTCCAATGCGGATGGCCCGAAAAGTGCAAAATGCGTTCGGCGAATTCACGGCATGCTTCCCCCGACATTCGCACGACGCCCAGCCCTGAATGGCCCAAAGGTGTCGAAAGCGCCACAATCGTGTCCTCGAATCTCATTACTACTATTCAAAGCAAACGAAGATTTGGTTTACACCGATCAGCAGGACAGAACGATGGCAACCACCCAGATGGTGAGTGTGATCGATCCGAGTGTGCGCCGTGGCGAGATTCCCACTCGCCCGGAAATTCTTCGTCGAAGACGATGTGTTTCGAGCTGGCGAAATTCAGATAGACGTCCGTTACGCCTGAGCCTCCAAGGCGGCAAAGCCTTCGGGGCTTAACCGGAACTTACTAACCGATCTGGCAGACTTACGAGTCGCAACGGCCTTTTCCAAAAGGATCCGTAACAGTGTTAAACTAGAGCAACACTTTGGGTCTTCAGTAAGTGTCTGTTAGAGAGGCCAGTAATGCTGAGCATTATCAGCAGCGAGATTGCTGCTCCACGTCCCTTCAACAGAGTTACACGAATTGCGGCAGTACTGGTAATCTCATGTGCTCTAACTGTCACCGCCTTCGCTCAGTCCACCGGCGCAATCGCCGGCACTGTTACGGATACGACTCACGCCGTCGTTCCAAACGCCAAGGTCACTATCACCGACTTGAGCACTAATGTCGTACACCAGATCAATACCGACAATGCCGGGCTCTATTCGGTCCCGTCGCTGCCGCCAGGTAATTACAAGATCGAAGTACAAGCACCTGGCCTCCAAACAGTATTCGCGAACAATTTGGTCGTAACGGTGGGGTCCACAACGACACAGAATTTGACGCTAAACGTGGCAAGCAGCAGCCAAACGGTTGAAATTCAAGCAAGTACGCCGCTGGTGGATACCAGTTCAGTAACCGTCGGCGGAGTGGTTAACCAGCGGACTGTGCAGGAGATTCCGCTGAACGGACGCCACTTTATCGACTTGGCTTTGCTGATCCCCGGGTCTGTGACGCCGCCCGCCAATGGGTTCCTTACTGCTCCTCTCCGTGGGCAGGGTTCCTTCTCATTCAACTCCGCAGGCGCCCGTGAAGATGAGGTGAACTTCATGATCAACGGCGTAAACATGAGTGACATGTCCCAGAACCAGATCACCTTTCAACCTACTATAAATACGGTCGACGAATTTAAAATAGATAACTCCACTTACGGCGCCGAATACGGGCGGAATGCCGGCTCGATTGTAAATATTGCCACGCGGGCAGGCACAAACCAGTTGCACGGCGAGGTCTATTACTTCTTACGAAATAACGCTCTTGATGCGCGTAACTTTGCTAACCCCTCGGGTATTCCCCAATCTCCGTTCAAGCGCAATCAGTTTGGTGCCGACGGCGGTGGACCCATCAAAAAAGATAGGTCCTTTGTCTTTTTGAGCTACGAACAACTGATCCAGCGCCAGTCCGTTCCGCTGTCCACGCCTGTCCTCAGCGCAGCTCAGCGCGCCTCGGTCACCGATCCGATCGTGCAGAAGCTTCTACCGCTAATTCCGCTGGCGAATTCGCCCGGGAACGTTTTTGTTGGCTCAGCGATCGCGCCCGTCGATATCTATCAGGGCACTGCAAACTTCACCCAGGAGATCAGCGATAGCAATCGCTTCAACGCCTATTACGCCATGCAGCACGATGTGCGCGACGAACCGCCCACGACCGATGGCAATAACCTGCCGAACTATGGCGACCAGCGTATTGGATGGCGCCAACTCCTGACACTCAATGACGTCGCGACGCTTTCGAGCAATCTCGTCAATGAGGCACGCGCGGGGTTCAATCGCATCCACATCGTTTTTGCCGCGGAGAATCAACTCAATGCGGCCGATTACGGTATAAATAGCGGCGTAGACGCCGCCATCGGTCTTCCGCAGATTACCGTTACGGGTGGTTTCGAGTTCGGCGGTGTCAACGGATTCCCCCAAGGACGAGGCGACGACAACATCACTTTGTCGGATACGGTGAGCTGGGTGAAAGGCGCGCACTCCCTCAAGTTCGGCGTCGAAGGCCACCGTGTTATCGACGACAGCTTTAGTTATTCTCCGGGGACGTTTAGTTTCCCGTCCATTACCGCTTTCCTGAACGATCAGGCGACTTCATTTAGCGCGAACAGTTCAAATCATTCGGCCCGTATTTCGGTTTACTCCGTCGGATCGTTCGTACAGGACTCCTGGAAAGCTACGTCCCGTCTCACTCTGGATCTTGGCCTCCGTTACGATTGGTACGGCACTCCGACTGAAGCCGGCAATAGGTTCGTTGTCTTCGATCCCACCGCCGACGCTCTGGAACATGTCGGAAGCAACGGCGGCCCATCCCTGGCCTATAACCAGAGCGCTCTGAACTTCGAGCCACGGGTCGGCTTTGCGTACGATGTATTCGGAAACCGCAAGACGGTTATCCGGAGCGCCTATGCAATATTCGTCGATCAGCCGATCACCGGTCTCGTCGGCGGATTGGTAAACAACCCACCCTATGCGTTGCCAGTTACGCTAACGGCTTCTGCATCCGCTCCCTTTTCGTTTGCCAACGCTTACTCTCTGGCGTCCGGGACTGTCTCGCCCGTCTCGATCGCTCACAATTATAAGGACGCGAACGTCCAGTCGTGGAACTTCAACGTTGAACAGCAGCTCGGCAACAGCTATGGAATGATGATCGGCTATTTCGCCAGCAAAGGGACGGACCTGAACATTGAACGCAACTATAATCAGCCCATCAGCGGAGTGCGGCCGTACGCGACGCTATCGTCCGCCAGCCCCATCGACCCTGGCTCAAAACTTGGCAATATTCTTGTGTACGAGAGCGATGCAAATTCGTCCTACAATGCCATGTGGCTCACGTTCGATAAGCATTTTTCAAAGGGCCTGCAATTTAGCGGCTCGTACACGTGGTCTAAGTCCATTGATGAAAACTCGCGGAATGTTGAGGGTCTGGTGATTCAGAACAGCTACGACATCGCGGGCGATCGCGGCCTCTCCGATTTCGATGCCCGCAATCGATTCACGCTCGACGGTCTTTACGACTTGCCTTTCAAGGGACGGTTTATTTCGGGCTGGGAGATCTCGCTGGTGGAACAGATCCAGAGCGGCAATCCCATCAATTTCCACACCTCCAACACCTCGTTCGTAGGCGCCGGCGTGTTGCGGCCCAGCGTCACAGGCCCAGTCGTCACTGGATATAGCCCCGCGACCAACCGCAATGCGACGTATATCACCTACATTCAGAACGCGTCCGTGTTCGTCGACCAGGGAAATGCTTTCGGCAATCTCGGCCGCAACGTGATTATCGGACCGGGCTTCTCTAATTTGGACGCATCGCTGATCAAGACCTTCGAGCTTCGCCGCGAGGGCAACCTCAAGCTCCAATTTCACGCCGATGCCTTTGACCTGCTCAATCAAGCCAACTGGAACCAGCCCGCCTCCACAGTAGGGCCCAGCACTTTCGGCTTGATCTCCTCTACGCGCTTCCCAGCGGGCGATTCCGGTTCCTCGCGTCAGCTTCAACTGGCGTTGAAACTGATTTTCTAACCGCACGGTCACCTCAAAAAAGCCGAGGGCGATGATACGCCGCCCCCGGCAACCCATTAGGCAGCCCGCTTCACAGGGAATCTCGCGATTTGTTTCGCTTTTGGTGCGGATTCCGTTTGCACTCGGAACTCGGAAATTTGCACTGGAGCTTTGGCGCAACCGCCAAAATACTCGTCCACCGGAAATAGGGCGTGCGGCTCCAACTCCCGGAACGTGCGGCCCAGCTTCTGCTGGATGCGATACACCGCGTGGAAAAACAGCCCGCGGTCGATGTTCAGCCGGCGGCAGCAGAGTTTCCAGTCCGCCCCTAGCAGAAAATGGAACCGAAAAAGCTGATATTCCTGCTCATCGAGTGTTCTCTTACTCACCAAAATGAAGTCTGCGACATACTCTTCATTCTTCAAGCCCCACACCGATTTCCGCTGACGGGACGGGTTAGATTCGAGAGAAACCCGGCTGATGTACTTCTCCTTGTCCGCGCACTGGCGAAATCGCGCGTAACAAGCGCGAAAGACCGCCCGAAATACACAGTTACAAGGGGTTGACACCCCGGCCCGCCCTTCTCGTAAACCGAGACCGAAACAATGTATACACGACTGCTGTGCGAGGGCAAGAGTTTCTGAACGTGTCCACTGCATTTTTACGTTTGCCTCCCAGGACCGCTCGGTATAACCTCCGGGCTTAGTCCGTACTATCTGGTACTGGATTAACCATATCCAAGATTGGACGAACGCTGAATTTATTTCCAATAAAACGGCGATTAACACTGAGAGTTTTTTGGGATATTCCCCACAACTGATTTTTAAACAACGTGTTACGCAAGGTCACGATAAAGACCGCGACCGAGTAAAATATTCCTTATTTCCAGTTTTTGCGGGAGCCTATTCCAAAGTGGAATCACACCCTAGCCTGGCTGAAGTAAACTTCGACGCCCTACAAACACGATTAATCGCGCTGGTTAACTACAGAATTCGCAACGGGGAATTCACGGAAAGGGGGCTGGCGCGTATGCTGCAAGTCTCGCAACCCCAGATGCACAACGTGTTGAAAGGCCATCGCAGATTGCAATGGGGCCTCGCGGACGCCCTGCTCCGAAAGTTGAGCATCACGATTATGGATTTAATTAATATTCCAGATCAAATTTGCCCAGTCAATTCAGGGCGGCCGATCGGGCCAGAAGGGCCCGGAAGCTACGTGCAAATATTAGCTGAGAAATATAGTGGTTCCGCTTCCCTGGCTTCACGTAAGCCCCCGGTGCGCGAGTCAGTGCGTGGGCCGCTGCGACAGCGGGCCAGTTAATTCGTCCAAGAGTAATAGAATTAACATAATCTCAGGAATTTCGAAAATATTATTTCGAATCTACGGTTAGAAGTGCAAGGAGCGCGGATGCGCACCGCCAGACAGAAAAAGACTCGCTAGGGATTTGGGCGGCGTGGTTGACGCGGCGACCATTTTGCGCGGTTCCTCACTAGTCCGGGCGATCGGCTCTGCAGTGCTCGTTTGTACCTTTTCAGACTCGTTTGTTTCAATTTGGAATCCCCTCCGAACCAAAACACAAAAGCTCCGATTTCTCTTCAAATTCTCGCGTCAACGGTCGAAAAGAATGATGCGAGGCGCGGTAGCCTGCTAAACCCCTGAACGAGCAGATCTTGCGATCAGACCTCTGTGGGCAGGCCCGTTGCCCTGAGGAGGGGTGTTGGCGCATTCCTGGGTGTGGAAACTCGCATGCCCTTTGTGAGCGTGGCAAGGCTAGCCCACGAGAGCCGCCTGACCATCACTCAATCGACAAGGACTTAAACAGTGACCGGTTCCGCAGTAAAACAAGCGCTCGATCCGCCGCCAGCAGCTCTATGCACGGAATATGTCCCGAAGGTGCCGGTTATCGGCAGCCTGAAGGGTTCGACAGATAAGGTCGGGCGAGTACCGCAGGCCGCGGCGTACGGCCATTCTTCGAAACACGCCCGGCGAGTGGCGTCCATCCAAACGCCGGCCATCCGCCCGGTTCCAGCGGTTCGCGACGATTATACCCGGCGGGATCAACTTATCCTGGAGCATTTGTCACTGGTGCACGCGATTGCGTTCCACATCCAGCGAGCGCTGCCTATTCATATCGAGATCGACGACCTCAAGCATGCCGGCATGATGGGGCTGTTCGACGCGGCCTCGAAATACGAACCGGCCAAAGAAATAGCGTTCCGTAGCTACGCCAAGCACCGCATCCGCGGGGCGATTCTCGACAGCTTGCGCGAACTGGACTGGGCCTCCCGAGATTTGCGAAGGCGCCATAGGCAGGTGGAGCTGATGAAGCGGAACTTGACCGAAAAGTTGGATCGCGAGCCGACCACGCCAGAACTGGCGGAGGCGATCGGGCTAGATATGCGCCGGTTCCGGGCAATGCTGGTCGACTTCCGCAGTGTCAGCTTGGCCGCGGCCAAATTGAAATCCGGAAGGGAGGGAGACGCAGGTGTCCGTACGGAAGCCCCGTGCGCGCCAGACGCGCTGCCCGACCGGCTCTTCGCTCAAGTGGAAATGCGCGATAAAATTAACGATGCCATGCAAGCGCTGCCGTGCCGGTACCGAAAGGTCGTATTCCTCTATTACACTCGGGAACTGACGATGCGGGAAATCGGAGTCGTCTTGGGGGTCAATGAGAGCCGTGTGTCGCAGATGCATCGCTGTGCGCTTACTAAGATGCAGGCCTTTCTCGAACAATCGGGTATCCCCTCGACGGGTGTATTCTAGCGCGGCGTGGCCATCCGCCCTCGACATCGGCTTGCGAGCCGCGAAGCCAGCTAAGCAGAACATAACCGCAGCGGAATAGCTAGCTCGCCCGCGTTAGGCCGGGCTCCGCATTACGACAAAATACGGCTGATTTGAAAGCTCGTCATTGAAACCAGGGTGCATCGCAACAGAGCTTGCCGAGCGTCGAAGTTCGAAATAATACTGTAAGGGGAATTCGGAGTTGGTATAGTCGGCGGAAATAACCGCTGTGTAGGTTCCACTCGATCGTTCCATATTGATGGACAACCAACGCACCGCATGATCAACCCGGCGGTAATGAAGCACTGCCGTGCCCGGCATCCCGGCGCCACCGTCTTCGGCAAACTGCATGGAGACATTCAGTGCCTGTCCTGGCTGGAATGAACTTGGTGGATGATGAACGATATTGGCAAACTTGAGGCGTCGTGGGGTGCGCACCTCCTGGATCGCATCTGCAACCTTGACCTGCGCCACACTAACTTGCGCGGGCGTCTCTTGTATCGCTACTTCCATCGCCGCAAGATCGTTATCGATGGCCGGTAACCGATCCATCCAGTCTCCACGCCGGTTCGGCGTCGCCCCATAAGTGATATCGGAGAGGTAGACGCCTTGAGCTAATTGGGCAAGAGAGGCCCAGGACTGCCGCGCCTTTCGATACTCCTCAACCGCGGCGGCGCCCGAATCACGATCGCCCGTTCGCGTGTAGATTTCGAACAGGACGCCGCTACGCAACTTGCATGCGAAGAATCGGCCGAGGCCCGCCTCAATCTCAACATCTACATGAATTCTGCGGTATTCCGGCGATTTCGTGGAGGATGCTTGTTTGGCGGCAACGGTCAATCCATCCGTCGCACGCGTTGCACAAGCCTCCAGCCATTGCGCAGCTTCCGCAGGCGAAATCTTCGGGCTCTGCCTGCCGTTTAGAAGATCACTTACATACTCTGCAATGCTCGAAAACAATTCGGGATCGAGCGGGCTTACAGTACCGAAGCACTTAGGATCGGGCGTGTCCGAATAAGGCGACCGCTCGCTGCCCAGGACGATCGGCATGTTCGTATAAATTTCGGGCCAGAACGAATGGTTCGATGCCGAAGGCAAATGCGCCGTCGTCACAATCGGAAGCACGCGGCTGCCATTGGCCAAAGCGGTTGCTAACGAACTAGCCGCGGCGCCAAACTCCGCGTCGAGATAGCGCCGCCAGCTCTGCGCATCGGCATCGGGGTTGTACAAGAGCCTTCCCCATACACGATAGGTGTATCTATATTTTTCCCAATCGTACTGGGGCGAAAGCGATTTGCCGGCATAGGCGCAACGGCCTCCCGCGATGCCTGATCCCTCACGCCCCTTGAAGAAAAGCGGCTCGCAGATGTCGATGCCCGCCGCCCGGCAGAAATGAGATGCGCGCCCGTAAGCGGCGGCTTGTGCCGGATCGCCCCAAAGCAGCGCTCGCTGCGTCCCGGGCCACAACCGGAACAAAAGCCGAT
Organism: Bryobacteraceae bacterium; assembly: GCA_036272835.1. GTDB lineage: Bacteria > Acidobacteriota > Terriglobia > Bryobacterales > Bryobacteraceae > Bog-105. Next base: position 55,863 of record DATAXY010000068.1, on the reverse strand, counting down.
AACGCCTATCTTGGCGGAACAGATCGCCGTATCCGTATCGCAGAAAACGCCGTGAACCATTACTAAGTGCAAATGTTCCGTGTTCCATGCGGTCCGGTCGCGGAATCTCCAATTCGCGAATATCCGCCTGATGATAACCAAGACCCATATGCTCCGCCCAGAATTTCGGCGAGAGCTTCACTGGCATCCCGGTATTTACCGCGATATCGATCATACGTTGATCGACACCTTTGGCGTGCATGTCAATCTCGATCTGCCGATTGGCACTAACTATGCCTCGAAACAGCGTCTGCCAAAAATCGTAGCTTCCTTCGGGAATTCCACTTTCGCCATGTACGCGAAGAGTCAATCCCTGTATCTCCGGGCATGTTTTCAGCAAAAGCGCCAGCGCATCGCGGCAATATGCGGCGTGGTTTGCAGGTGTAAGTCCTTCTACATGGTGGTGCGCCTTCGGACTATCAGTCCACTGGTAAGCGTGTGTCCAAATGCCGAGTTGGAACTCGAGGCCGCGTGTGGCGGTCTCCGCGGCAATAAACCGCAGCATCTCCAAGTTATGGTCGCGTTCGGCATCACTCAATGGAAGAACGCGAACGTTGTAACCGGGAACCTCCAGTAAGTAAGGATAAAGAAAGTGAAAATAATCACCCGTTACATTGCGCGGAAAATCGTAGCCCAATCCAAAAGTAAGATTAAAACGATTAAAGCGATGCGTGGCAAGCTGACTCAGATAGCCGCGCCAGAAGTCCTTGTCGTAGTACCACGCCTTGTCCTCGATCTCGCTGCAAAACGCTCTTGCGACGCTGCGAATTTGGTTCGGCGATTGCTCGGCAATCGGACGCGAAATTGTTAACGCGCTCTCAATTCCCAGGCCGTACCGCACCCTATCGGCGAGTTCCAGCAGGCCATAGATCGCGCCGCGCGACGTGGAGCCAGAGACGGCAATCGCGGGGCGCCCGCTGACAGCTTCCGGCGCCAACGAGAGCGAATCCACACCTGCGGGGGCCGGAATTTTTCGGCCGGCAATCACGTACATTCGCGCATCTGGCGACTCTTGTGTCGACCTGACGATCATCGCGTTGCCGCCCTTCTCGTGGATCGCCACTTGCAGCTGTTGGGCAGCCCACCTTATAGGCGCAGCTGGTGCTCCTTGATCCTCCAGAACGATGGCGACTCGTCCTCGAAAGCCCGTCGCGGCATCCATACCCATTCCCAGTGCCGCCCAAATCCCAGTCTGCTTAACGAATTCACGCCGCGCCAACGGCAACCTAGAACGTGACATAGAGAATTCAGAGGTTTGCTACCAAACGTTGACACTATCGTATCTAAACGGGCATACTGAGTTCCTATATATACACTTTTTCGTGGTGTAGTGAGGGAGGCTTCGTGTTCGGTCAAAAAACGCTTGTCAAAGTTCTAGTGTTTTTGCTGTTTGGCGCAAGTCTGATCTTCGGCCAAGCCACTGGATCCATATCAGGCACCGTTACAGATGCGACGGGCGCCCCTGTCCCCAACGTCAAGGTAACCATCCTCTCCCCATCGACCGGCTCCTCGCGCGAAGCTATGACCGATCAGGCAGGCCACTACATCGTGCCTCTCTTAGGCGTCGGCAACTATACAGTGCGCGCCGAGGTGAAAGGGTTTCAAACCGCCGAAGCCGATCAAGTTCGTCTTCAGGTTGATGAACAGCGCGAGATCGATTTCAAGCTCTCCCCGGCCACAGTGCAACAAAATGTGGAAGTAACGGCGGCCGCGGTGGCTGTCGAAACCTCCAATCCAACCTTGGGCCAAGTGATCACAGCGCAGCAAGTTGCGGACCTCCCGCTAAATGGCCGCGATTTCGTCCAATTGGCGACTCTCACTCCCGGCACAACTCAGGAAACGAATCCCAACAGCTTTTTCAATGGCGGAGCCAGCAGCGAAGTCTCTGCGCGCGGATCGTTCTCCTTGTCAGTTGGGGGATCGCGCCCCAACAGCACCGATTGGCTCCTTGATGGGAACGATAACAACGAACTCACGGGCGGCGGCATCGCTATTCTGCCCTCGTTGGACGACATCCAGGAATTCAAAGTCCTGACTTACAACTACTCCGCCGAATGGGGCACCCGCGCCGGCCCCACCGTCCTGGTAACCACCAAGTCCGGTACCAATCAGTTACACGGTTCCTTGTTCGAATTCTTCCGCAACACGGATCTCGATTCCCGCAGCTACTTCGCTTCGTATACGGAACAATTCAATCTCAATCAGTTTGGCGGCTCTCTCGGCGGTCCCATTCAGAAGGACAAGACCTTCTTCTTTGCTGACATTCAAAACAAAATGCAGCGTCATGGGATTCCGTTTGAAGGCCTTGTTCCTTCACTTGCCATGCGTGGCGGCGATTTCACCAATGACGCCTTCGGCAATCCTCGCACCACTCTGCTAACAAATCCAAATGTGAGCGGCGCTCCCGACACAGCGTTCCAGTGCGGCAGCTCCGGCGCAGCTCTGCCGGCAGGTGCCGATGGCAGCCAATCCGCCGGCATCGATTGCAACAAGATTCCGGCGTCGATGATTAATCCCATCGCGCTCAAAATGATCAATCTGTATCCCGTGCCGAACGCCAATAACTCGGCCCTGGCCTACAACTACGCCAGCGAGCCCGTAAGAAAGCTGAATGAAGGAGAATTCGACGTCCGGCTCGATCATAATTTTTCTAGCAAAGATTATGCATTTGCGCGGTTTAGTTACGATCAGGCGACCTCCTACGTTCCAGGCGGCTCACCCGGTTTTGCCGAGCAAGGCGCGTTTGCGAGCAATCAAGGAATTCTGAATCACGCGCGAAATGTTGCCGTCTCGGAGACCCATGTGATCTCGCCCAATACGGTAAATCAATTCACCGCGGGCTATAATCGCATCTTCGATTACATCTCCTCGCAGGGAACAGGCAGTTGCCTCTCGGCCGCCTTCGGCATTCCCGGCGCCAACTTGGGTGGCGTCAGTTGTGGACTGACTTCTACTCAGATGGATGGCGGCTACTGGTCGCTTGGCGATCGCGGCTACTCGCCCTTCCAGGGCGGCACCAACGTGTTCTCCTATGGCGACTCGTTGGATATGGTTCGCGGGAATCACGACATTAACATTGGCTTCAACTTCCGCGCCAACCAGATGAATGTGTTGGCTGAAGGCTTTCAGGACGGGTATTGGATCTTCACGGGTCTATGGACAGGCGAGCCTATGGCCGACTTCCTGTTGGGTCTCCCGAGCCTCGCCATTCATGACCAGACCTTCGACGGGAACGTCACGGGAAGGCGTTGGAAAATGTCCCGCCCTTACATTCAGGACGATTGGCGAGTCACTAGGAGCTTGACCTTGAATCTCGGACTCGCCTGGGCCATGGTCACTCCGATTTCAGAAGCCGCAAATCGCCAAGCCGACTTCAACCCCGCCAACGGGCAGTTCCTGATTGCCGGTCAGAACGCCGGTCCCGACGCCGGAATTCAGATGGATTGGACAGCGCTTGAGCCCCGCATCGGTGTCGCATGGAAGGCTTTCGGCAGCCAGAATACGATTGTTCGTGGCGGGTATGCCATCTTCCACGATTCCTCCTGGAACCAGGGATCGCAGGGCCTATGGCAGAATCCGCCGTATTATGCGGAGTCGGACGGCTTCGCGTTCGGAGGCGCGTGTACCTTTGCCACATCCGCCTGCGCGACCCAGTACGGCTTAGCACCGTCCGCGATCAGCATGTCTTCCGGCTTTCCCATCTTCACAGCGCCGCCTGTTCCCGCCGACTTTAGCGGGACCATTCAGGCGCAGAACGTCAACTTCAAACAGGGCCGCGTGCAGCAATTTAATGTCAATATCGAGCATCAGTTGCCCGGAGACGTCGTCCTTACCGCCGGCTATGCTGGCTCGCGCAGTTCGCACATTCTGGTCGACGGAAATAACCTAAACGTCACAACGCCCGGTGCCTGCGGTACGGTGTCAGGCTATACGTTGGGCTGCGGACCCAACGGTTCCGCTCTCGGCCTTCCCTATTCACAGTTCCCCTACTCAACCATCTCGAATATCACTGATACCGGCCGGGCTCATTACAACTCGCTTCAAATTAAAGCTGAGACGAAGAGCGCGCACGGCGGCCTTTACGCCCTGATCGGATATACCTACGCCCGCGATTACGACAACGGCTTTTCAGACGGTCTGGGGTCCCTTATCGGCGCAACCTACTATCCGTTGCCTAACTGGGAGAACCTCGATTGGGGTTTGTCGCAAGTAAACTTGAACCAAAGCTTCACCGCGAGTATTATTTATCAGCTACCGTTTGGAAAAGGCATGCACTTCGGTAGCAATTGGAATGCTCGCGTCAATGCGGTTCTCGGGAACTGGGAAGCGACGGTAATTGAGAAGGCGACCTCTGGCTTCCCGGTGTTTATCGTTGATAGCAACAATGGGAGTGGCGTGAATTTTGAAAACAATGGCAACAGCCTCAACCGTCCCAGTCAGACGTGTAGTCCAACTTCCGGCCCTCAAACTTTGGCGTCGTTCTTTAACACGTCCTGCTTCGCGGCGCCGGCCGCGGGAGAATTAGGTAACGCGTCGCGTACACCAGTCAACGGCCCCGATTTCGTCAACACCGATTTCTCTCTGATCAAGCACTTCATACTGCCGTTCCGTGAAGGTGCTCGCCTGGATTTCCGCGCCGAATGCTTCAATCTCTTCAACCACGCGCAGTTCGGATTGCCCGGCGCGGATTTCAATTCACCGGCAACGTTTGGAGTTGTGAATTCGACGGTCAATAACCCCCGCCTGATCCAACTTGCATTGAAGCTCGCGTTCTAATCGGGAGACATCCATTGGCCGGGCGGCGACAGGTAGCAGGGCAGCCGCTTCCAGTGCACCTCAGTGGTTCAGGACGTTGATTCCCAGCCTCTTCGCATTCCTTGCTCTGGTGCTTCTGACTTCATGACATTTGTGACCGCGCTGGCCCTCCTCGCGGCGGCGTCCCTACGCAAGTAGACTACCCGCGGTCTCCTTGAGCGCCACTCCGCTCAACTTGCGCCGGCGGCTTTCCGTAATCAAGAACGCCAGTTTGTAAGCCGCCTGATCGTAGGTAAGTCCCTGAGGATGGATGTTTGAGACGCAGTTCCGTTCGGCATCGGTGCGCCCGATCCTCGGCTGCCAGGTGACATAGGCGCCTAGACTGTCCGGCGCGCTAAGGCCGGGGCGTTCACCGATCAGAATCACACTCAATTCCGCACCCAATAGCTCCCCAATAGAATCGGCAAGGGCGACCCGAGCCTGTTCCGCGATGACGATCGGGCCGAACTCGTCCGGATTGAATGTGCGGAGCAGGCGTTCGAGTAAGTGAACTGCGTGACGATGGACGGCAAGGGCGGATAGCCCGTCGCCGACGACAAAGGTTAGCGGAGCTTCGCGCGCCGCATGCAATCTTTGTATCGAGATGTCATCGAGACGACGGCCGAGATCGGGTCTCCGGAGATACTCCTCGCGATGGCGCGCGGCGCTGTGAACGAGCAATGCGGTCCAATTGTGCGTCTCGATGCCGGCCAGCAACGAGCGCACGTCCAAAGGAAAATGGACGGCATCGCGTGCGCGGGCATGCGCCAGCCGAAGATCCAGTAGAGGCTTCAAGGGCATGCTTTGGCCGGTGAGTCCCAAGCTCACGCGGGCCGGCGTATAATCGCCCAGCCGCTTCATTGTTCGAGCAGCGCCATCATCTCCGGCAATTCCGGCCGGCGAGCTTCGAGCCACGCCTCAAATTCCGGGGCGGCCCGGAGTCCGAAAAGCTCTCGCAGATAGAGGGCGTCGTGGAAGGAAGTGCTCTGATAATTGAGCATCACATCGTCGGCTCCAGGCACGCCCATGATGTAGTTGACGCCGGCCGCCGCAAGTAGCGTCATCAGGACGTCCATATCGTCATCGTCGGCTTCGGCGTGATTGGTGTAGCAGACGTCACAGCCCATGGGAAGGCCCAGCAGTTTACCGCAAAAGTGGTCCTCCAGGCCGGCGCGAATGATTTGCTTGCCATCGTAAAGGTATTCAGGACCTATGAAACCAACGACTGTATTGACCAACATGGGCTCAAAATGCCGTGCGACCGCATAGGCGCGAGCTTCGCAAGTTTGTTGGTCGACGCCATGATGCGCGTTAGCAGACAGTGCGCTGCCTTGACCCGTCTCAAAGTACATGACGTTGGAGCCCACCGTGCCGCGCCGGAGACCTAGCGCCGCGTCCCGCGCCTCCCTCAAGAGTGCGAGGTTGACGCCGAAAGACTCGTTGGCGGCTTGCGTACCGGCGATGGATTGAAACACGAGATCGACGGGCGCCCCGGTCTGAATCGCTTCGATTTGGGTGGTGACGTGAGACAAAACACAACTCTGCGCAGGTATGGCATATCGTTCGCGAATGGCATCGATGAGATGCAGGAGGGTGCGCACGGTTTCGGGGTTATCGGAGGCCGGATTGACGCCGATGACAGCGTCGCCGCTTCCGAGGGATAGGCCGTCGATGATCGATGCGGCGATGGCCGTGGGGTCGTCCGTCGGATGATTGGGCTGCAGACGCGTAGAAAGCCGCCCGCTGAGGCCCACGGTCGTGCGGAATCGGGTGACGACGCGGACTTTTCGAGCGACCTGAATCAGGTCCTGGGCCCGCATCAGTTTTGAAACGGCGGCGACCATTTCGGGGAGGAGGCCCCGCGCCAGGCCCGCCAAAATTTCACCGGTTGCGCGGTCGTCGAGCAGCCAATCGCGAAATTCACCCACCGTCTTTGAAGAAACGGGGCCAAATGCGGCCGCATCGACCGTGTGGAAGATGAGACGCGTGACTTCGTCGGCTTCGTACGGGATTAGCGGTTCGTTCAGGAACGCGCGCAGCGGCAGATCGGCCAAGGCCATTTGTGCAGCGACGCGCTCCTCGGCGGATTTCGCGGAGATGCCCGCCAATTCGTCGCCCGAACGCGCGGGAGACGCTTTCGCCAGGAGCGATTTCAGATCGGCGAATTCGTAAACCAGCGATCCTATGGCATGGCGATAGCTGCCCATATGCCCTTCAGTATCGGATAGGTGAGAGGCGTCAGTTCCAAGCGCCGTCGAAAACATGCGGGATATGGCTGAATTTGTACTGAATCTTGCTTCAGCATCGTCTATGCTGCTTTCTGAGGCATATCGACGCGCGAATTTTCTGCTGCGCGCGATTTGCGCCGCCGACTAATGCATGATGAAGACTGCGACATTTCGATATCTACACGTGAGGAGAACGTTCGATGTATCTGGAGTTTGAATTGTCAACCGCCTTACCCATATCCACCATACCCCCCGCAAGCTTTCCCGAGCACGGGCTGTCCCTAGCCGACGAGGAAGACGACGACGACCTCGATGACGACGAAGATGAAGATCTGGATGACGAAGATCTCGATGATGAAGATTTAGAAGACGAGGATCTCGATGACGACGAAGACCTGGACGACGAGGATCTGGATGATGAAGACGCGGATGATGAGGATCTCGACGACGAGGACATAGATCCCGACGACGAGAACGAGTAGCTCCTTGTTACGCGCACTGTAGAGAATGCGGTGTTACTCTGAGAGTCTTGCACTATGACGCCCTTCGGACTACTAACCGCCGCGCTCTTCACCAGCGCTCTTTTCGCGCAGACGCCGAACATCGCCGGCGTCTGGAAGGCCGATATTCAAAAGAGTAAGTTTCCCGGGCCGCCGGGTCCGCAGAATCCGGCGAGACTCCCGTCGAATTACCTCGTCGTCATTACACAGCATGGCGAAAAATTAGACGAAAAGACCGTTGTCTACCGTGGGAACAACGAGGAGCGTTCGCACCTGGAGTTCGTCACCGATGGAAAGTCACTGGTCACTTATTTCCACGGCGTGCCAACGCTGGTGACCGCTTCGTGGATCGGCAATAGACTCACCCTGACCGAAGAGGTAGCCGGCCGGAATCCGAGCGCTACGAAGGAGACGGATGAACTTTCAGCCGACGGACAAACGCTTACTATCGATTCGGCCACATCGTTTGATGGACACCAGGAGCAGATGCGGCTGACATTAAACAAGCAGCCGGAATCGGCGGGCGATCCGCTGCGGAAGCCCGAAGAGACCGCGGGCGCAAAATTTAAGAATGTAAAGACTTCTTTGAAAAATCTGCCGACCTCGGAATTTATCGACACGATGCACTATTTCACCTTTTCAATGGGCCAGAAGTGCGAATTCTGTCACGTTGCGCATCATTTCGATTCCGACGATAAGAAGCCGAAACACGCTGCGCGCGCAATGATCGAGATGGTGAATACAGCCAACACGCAGACGTTCAAGGATAAGCAGGAAGTGCGCTCGCGAATACGGTTCTCGAGTTCGTGAGCCATTTAACGGAACTTGCCTAGGGACAGCCTTGGTGTGCTCTAATTGGGTGCGCTAACTGACATTCAAAGGAGTGCCCATGCCCACGATCACCACCAAGGACGGTACGGAGATTTTTTACAAGGACTGGGGTTCGGGCCAGCCAATTGTGTTCAGCCATGGCTGGCCGCTCTCGGCAGACGATTGGGACACACAGATGCTGTTCTTTTTGCATCAGGGCTATCGCGTGATCGCCCATGACCGCCGCGGCCATGGACGCTCTACCCAAACCGCCGACGGCCACGACATGGACCACTACGCCGATGACCTTGCCGCTCTCACGGCGCATCTCGACCTGAAAGACGCCATTCATGTCGGCCACTCCACCGGTGGCGGCGAGGTGACGCGCTATCTGGGCCGGCATGGCGAGAGCCGGGTCAGCAAGGCAGCGCTGATCAGCGCGATACCGCCGCTGATGCTGAAGACGGCGGCCAACCCGCGCGGTCTTCCCAAGGAGGTGTTTGATGGTCTGCAGGCGCAACTCGCCGCGAATAGGTCGCAATTCTATCGCGATCTGCCGGCGGGGCCGTTTTATGGCTACAATCGACCGGGCGCGAAATCCTCCGAGGCGGTCATCGAAAATTGGTGGCGCCAGGGCATGATGGGGGGCGCCAAGGCGCATTATGACGGCATCGTGGCCTTTTCCCAGACCGATCTTACAGAAGACCTAAAGAAGATCACCATACCGGTGTTGGTGATGCATAGCGAAGACGACCAGATCGTGCCGTATGTCGCTTCCGGGCCGCTCTCCGCAAAGCTGCTCAAGAACGGAACACTCAAGACCTACAAAGACTTCCCGCACGGCATGCCCACTACGCAAGCGGAGATAATTAATTCCGACCTGTTGGCGTTCCTCAAGGGCTAGAAATATTTCGTCGAATCGGCTGAACCCTGCGCCGCGACATTGCTCAGCTTATCTATCGCAAAGCGAAGAATCGCTAACACGGCTATCTCGGAACTCCGCAACAGCCGCGGCGATCAACTGCGCGCTCGGACGCTGGCCGGCACTGGTACTCTATCGCAATGATGGGTCGCTGGAGATCGACAATAACGCTGCGGAACGAGCATTGCGAGCCGTCGCATAATTCCTAGAACCTTAATCTTCGACGCCAACGCTCAAGCCGCACTGTTCGAGACGGGTTCATGTGATGGATACATACTTCGAACAATGTGGTCCGCACGCCGATGTTGGGTGATGAGACAGGAATCGAGCGATCTCAAGTAAGTAAGTGTTCGCCAACAAATCAATACTGGCACTTAAGGTATCGAGGTCGGCCTTAGTCTTTGATACTAGTCTTATGGTTTTGTCGAGGTATTCTTGTGCTTTCAGCGCATGGTGCTGGGCCGTATAAATTCCACGAAGATAATCGAGCGCCTGATCGCACGTGGACCCGACAAAATCCATAAGTTTGTTATCCGCGAGGGCCAAGTCGGCGAGGGATTGTTGTGCTTCCCAAAGATGGATCGCGACTTTGCGGAGGCCGTCCTGTGAGGACTTGCCTGCCTCGAGATTCTCAAATACCTCGCCGCTCCCGATGTCTGAAAAAGTAGCGGCCTCATCTATGAGCATCTGTCCAAAGTGTCCCAGAATGTCATCAAAATGAGCGTGAGCCACGCCGCCGCCTGCGGCCAATCCGGCACTGATTACGGTTCTGGTACCCAAGCTGATCTTTTCACTGAGTGTCTTGCGATTCAAGTCATTTGTGATGCCGTGCTTAACTTTAACGGCCATGCCACGGTTTTTGTAAACCCCAGAGGCCATATCAAACACCTTCGCGACGGCCGGTCCCATGCGTTTCGGATCAAACGACGTAAGTGTACCGTGTTCTAACGTAGACCAGATTTCCCGATCATTCAGCTTGTTGGCCAAATCTGAGCCGTTAAATGTGCCTTGATTCCAATTTGGACCATTCGGTGAAGCCTTCGGGTAGTGGCACGTAATGCATTCGGAGGCCTTCGTGTGCCAGCTCTTCTTCCCGAATTGTTCATCTTTGGACTTGAGTTCGCGCCAAATTGCTTCTTCATACTCGAACATGGCTCTTAATAAAAGCTGGCCCGGGTAAAGATAGGCGTAAGCCTTGTCGAGGTGGCGCTTCATATGTAGCAACTGAAGTACCCGATAGACGGCTTCACTGCAGCTTTTGGGCTCAGTCACGGAGAATGGGAATGCTTCTCTTTTCTTCTTTGCGGCTTCGTAGTGCTGAATAGAGCGCCGAATGGTCTTATGCGCGCGCTCTTCCAGTAACTTTGCCTCACTGAATCCGTCGGCGAAGCTGGCGGTTTCGTTGTCCAAACCCCACGTTCGACTTTGTTGACCGCCTGTGTACTGGCGTCCCCACAGTTTTGCAAAGCCAACGTCGGACATCTTACCCATCGCGAAGCCACCAACCGCAATTGCTGCGATAACCGGGACAGCCGCGCCGTGAGTGGCCACTCCAACCGCTGCAAAGCCGAGTCCGATGGTTGTGCCTACGCCCACCTTCGCAACGGTCTTCTTACCTTCTCCGTAGTCCCACCCACGTTCAAGATATCTGGCGGTCCGTCGGGCGACGCCGTCCCTTGATTTATCAACGTCGCTCTTTGCCAGGTCTTTCAAATAGTTTGAGAAGAGAGGGTGCGGCGGCGCCGGTAGTGGTTTTGGTGTTGGTTTTGGTGTTACAGGTGCGGCTGTAGCCATGAGGTCCTCCTTTGTGGCCGAAAAACGAGAGTGTTCATTTGAAAGTTCCTTTCTGAATCAATGAATTTAAAAGGGGAATCACAGCAAGCAGGTTGAGCCCGGGGTTATCATTGGTACGGTTGGCATTGTTTGCAGTCCTTTCTAGACAAGAGCCCCGATGAATTTTGTTAAATCGAAGAAGCGTCTTTCGACGCACATTCACACGTGCTTGCGCTCATCGCCGCTTATCGAAGTTCGCGATCGTCCAAACTGGTACCTACCCGGCCCCGCTCTGGCCGAAGGCGATTGACGCGGCGTCTGGCAGGAACAGGAATGCTCACCATTCGATCTTCACGGATGCTCCCACCCTAATGAACAAGGCGAGAGCAGGGTCGCGGATTCTGCAAAAGCCGTGCGATTTTTTTCAATTTGGTAAAGTGAAATCCCCGGAGCGAAATGCTTCCCACCCCCGCCCCCAACACCCTGGCGCTCCTGATGGCGGACTTCCGGAAAGGCGATAAGGCGGCCGCTAACCGGTTGGTCGAATTGCTCTATCCGGAATTGCGCAAGCTGGCCGCGGCGAAGATGCGGGGCGAGCGCAGAGAGCATACCTGGCAGCCGACCCTCCTCGTCAATGAGCTCTACCTAGCCCTGGTGAAGATCAAAGCGCTCGGCGACGCCGGCGATGCCGATCAGGAGAAAGCGGCCTTCCTCGGTCTGGCCGGGCGCATCATGAAGCGCCTCCTGATCGATCACTCGCGTCCTCTATGCCGGCGGGCGGAAAAGGTGCAACTCCTTCAAATGCCGGACCAATTTTCTCCCGGCGTCGAAAACGTACAGTTCGTGGATCAGGTGCTCTCGCGGCTGGGCGCAATCAACCCCATCCTCCGTTCCGTGGTCGAGATGCGGGTGTTCGAAGGGCTCAACGGGGACGAGATCGCGCAGCAACTTGGTTGTTCGCCGCGGACCGTCGCCAATCATTGGACCTTCGCCAAGAGGTGGCTCGAAAAGGAATTGGCTGCGCCCCCCTTATGAACGACCAGCAGTGGGGGCAAGCGTGGGAAATCTATGGCGCCGCGGCCGAGATGGATGGCGCAGAAAGACTATCCTTTCTTGCTTCCCAGAGCGCTGAGCCGGAAGTTCTCGACGAAGTATTGTCGATGCTCCAGGAGGCGCAAAATACCCCCGGTAATGAACCCGCATTGCGCACAGGCTCACGTTTCGGCCGCTATGAAGTCGGCGAACTGTTGGGCAGCGGCGGCATGGGCTGCGTCTACGCGGCGTCCGACCCGGAACTCGACCGCAAGGCGGCGATCAAGTTTCTGAGCCCGGAACTGACCGACAGCGACCGCGGCGTCGAGCGGCTCATCCGGGAGGCGAAAGCAGCCTCTGCCTTAAATCACCCCCATATCATCACCGTTTACGAGGTGATTCGCGCCCCGCGCGATGTGGCGATCGCCATGGAGCTAGTCGAGGGGCGGGCGCTGCGTAAATTCTGCGGCGCGCCCGTGAAGATCCCTCAACTGATTGATTGGGGCCGCCAGATCGCGCAGGCGCTGGCTGCCGCGCATCAGCGCAACATCATTCATCGTGATGTAAAACCGGAAAACCTGATGGTCCGTGACGATGGAATCACCAAAGTCCTGGACTTCGGGCTCGCGGCCCAATTCGACGGTGATGATCAAAAACGCCCCGCGGACCGCTCCGGATTCGGCGGGACGCTCAATTACATGTCTCCCGAGCAAATCGGGGGCGATCGGGCTACCGCCGCGAGCGACGTGTTCTCGCTCGGCGTGGTGTTGTACGAACTGGCCACGGGCACGCATCCGTTTCGATCCGACTCTCCAATCGACACCGGGAGCGCCATTGCCCACACCGAACCGAAGCCGCCTTCCTCGCTCCATCGGGCGATACCCGCCAGTATAGACTCGCTTCTGCTACGGATGCTGAGCAAAGATCCCGGCAAACGGCCCACGGCGACGGAGGTGGACCGGCAACTGTCGATTTCCGAGTTGGGCAAACCGGCCCGCTCCAACGCGATCTCATGGTTAGTCGCAGCGGTCGCGGTCCTCGCGATCACGTCGCTCTTGACTTACGCATTTCGCGGCAGGGCCGTTTCCAAAGCTGAACCCCAATTCGTTCAGCTGACGCGCCAGGTAAGCGAAAATCGCGTGACCACCGCTGCCCTCTCCCCGGATGGAAACACGTTGCTGTTCGCGACCTTTGGCGGACCCGTCTATCGGCGTCGCATGGATGATGGCCTAAGCCAGCCCGTCGACGCTCTCAAAGGGCTGCGCGTCGACCGGATGGTGTGGTTCCATGACGGGTCGAGAGTGCTCATTAATGGGTCGATGGCCGGCGCTCGGGACAAATACCAACCTGACATCTGGGTGATGCCGGCCGACGGCGGCTCTTTACAGGAGGTGCTATCCGGCGGCGCCAATGGAACGCCCTCGCCCGATGGCTCCCGCATCGCCTTCACCAGCGCCGATGGATCGGTCCTGTCGCTCGCGCCGGCGTCCGGTGGCGAGCGGCGGCAGATCCGGAGCGGCGGCCAGGGTACGACGTTTACCTCGCTGTTCTGGTCGACCGACGGAAAAAGGATCACGTTCCAACACGCGGAGTATGTTCCGCCAGTCAACCTGGAATCCGATCCCGCATCCGGTTTCGCAATTAACCGCTACCAGTACAGCTATGAATCGGTCGACGCAGACTCCGGCAATCGGCTCGCCTTTGCAAAGAATTTCGTTATGGAGTCGGCATGCGGTCTGCCCGATGGCCGCGTCCTGTTCCTGCGCAATTCCACCGAACAGAGTTATATTTACCATCTCTGGATCCTGCGTACCGATCCCCACACCGGAAGGCTGCTGGACCAACCCCGGCAGGTCACCCACGAGGACTACGCTCTCCACGAGCTTTCCGCCTCCGCGGACGGTCAGGAAGTGATTGCGCTCCGCCGCGGGAATGGACACCCGAACGTTTACGTCGCCGATCTGCCGCCTCCCCGCCAGTATCCCCGCTTCAGGCGCGTCCGGCGTCTGACGTTCAGGGATACAGACGAATATCCTCACGCCTGGACTCCGGACGGGCGGTCCGTGATTTTTGAATCGAACCGCAACGGCAACTTCGATCTGTTTCGTCAAGACATCGATCAAACCGATGCGCAGCCGCTGGTTGTTTCGAACCACACCAAAGTCCTCGCGCATGTGTCTCCGGATGGAAAATGGCTACTCTACAATCAGCAGGAAAAAAAACCGGCTTGGGAACTGATGCGGATTCCGCTGGAGGGCGGGCCTGCGGCAATGCTTCTACCCGACGTCGGTCTCGCGGGCGAATACACTTGCGCGCCGCACGCCGCCGGCCGTTGCGTTATGCGGACGGTTCAGGGCAAAGAATTCATCTTCTGGGACTTGAATCCGGTGCGCGGCAAAGGCCGCGTGCTGGTCAGAACCGCCTGGACTCCGGCGATCATGGGGGACTGGGACATCTCTCCGGACGGCTCCGAAGTCGCTATCCCCAATCACGATCCACGCAATGCCCGGATAAAAGTCGTGCCGCTAGACGCGCGCGGCGGAACGGCGGAGAGGACCGTCGCCATCGATGGTCTCAAGAACCTGTCCGGAGTCGCCTGGGCTGCTGACGGTCGTGGATGGTACGTCGCGGTCGTGGGCAACGGTCGGGGGCTTCTCTTCTATGTGGACCTCGAAGGTCGAATCCTGACAAATCTGATGGAATCGATGACGCCTACCTTTGTGGTCCCCTCACCCGACGGCCGCCATGTAGCTTTTGCGGATTGGACGGCAAGCGCCAATGTCTGGTCGGTGCGAGGGTTGTGAGATGGGCGGGAAAACCTGGCGATCTTCGGCCGGTGAAGATGTCTCGATCAGTCAGTTACAAAGGGCTGTGCGTAGCCAGAACAGGCAGTGTAGCGTAGCATCGGTGAGATCATACTCGCCGTTTTTCGTCGTTATGTAACTGTCCAAGTGTCGGGATCGATGACCCAAACGTAGGAAACTCCAAACTGAATGACTTGCCGGACTTTTCGATTTACGCGAACCGGACGATCCTCGCTCGAAAGAATCTCGATCCAGATCAGCGGCGGCTCGGCCACAATTTTCGTCCGAGGCTCGGGCCCCGACAGCACGCAAATATCGGGAATCAGAAAAGTTGTTGGCGAGACGCGCACTCGCTGTTCAATGATCGGCGTGATGTTCCATCGTTTTCTACGGCGCAGGAAATAGGCATACAGCAGGCCCTGCAACCGGCTATGGGTATATTCTCCGACCGGGCGCTCCACCACCTGTCCATCGATGTATTCGCAATCGGGATCGTACGCCGTGCGCAGATATTGTTCGACCGGCATCACTGCTACGACTTCCCGATCAGAATGCCCACCGCAAACACGAGCGCGCCGCCGACAATGACCTGTAAGGCGGCACGGCCGAACGGCGTTTCCATGTAGCGATTGCGAATCCAACTGATGACAACCAATTCGACGATTACAACGCAGATGGCAATGCCGGTCGCCACCCGGAAATCGGCAATCAGAAAGGGTAACGTGTGTCCAATTCCGCCGGCGGTGGTCATCAGGCCGCAGACGCCTCCGCGCAGGAGCGGCTGCCCGCGGCCGGTCAGCACGCCATCGTCCGAAAGGGCTTCGGCAAATCCCATGGAGATGCCGGCCCCCACCGAGGCGGCCATGCCCACAAGAAATGCATCCCAACTCTTTTGAGTCGCGAAGGCGGCTGCGAAAACGGGCGCGAGTGTCGACACGGAACCGTCCATCAGCCCCGCGAGCCCAGGCTGCACAATCTGCAGGACGAACGCACGGCGCTGATTTTCGCTCTCTTGCGCCCTTACATCGGGCGTCAAATGCTCCTTCTCAAGCTGCCCGGCCGTGTCGTAATGCTTCTGCTCCGCCTCGGCGAGATCCCCTAATAATTTCCGGGTGGACGCATCGCTAACCCTACCGACGGCCAATTGATAGAAGCGCTGTGTCTCCAATTCCATCGTCTCGACTTGACGCCGGACAGCCTCAAGGCCCAGCGGCCGCACCAGCCAGATCGGACGGCGTTCGACGAAGCCCTTCACATCGTGGCGGCGAATCAGCGGAATATGGTCGCCAAAACGCTTCTGGAACAGATCGATGAGCACGGAGCGGTGCTCTGACTCCTCCGCCTGCATCTCCAACATCAGTTTTGCGGTGGCAGGAAAATTATCGCGCAGGCCCTCGGCGAAATCGCCCAATATGCGGCCATCCTCCTCTTCGAGCGATATCGCCAGCGCAAGGATCTCGCGCTCGGACAGGTCTTTAAAATTCTTGGCCATTTCCTAACCTCGATTATGGCCCGGTTTCCTAGCGTTGGGCCGTTCAGCTATCTTAGCGGGATCTTTCCGCAAGGGCGTGAAAGACAATGGTAGTAGCTCCTGAATGTTAGATCGCATCTCGGTGCACGGCGCACGCCAGCACAATCTGAAAAATATCAGTGTGGAGATTCCCCGGAATACCTTCACCGTGATCACGGGACTGAGCGGTTCCGGAAAGAGTTCGCTCGCCTTCGACACTATCTATGCCGAGGGCCAGCGCCGCTATGTGGAAACACTGTCTCCGTATGCCCGCCAATTTCTCGATCAGATGGAGCGGCCCGATGTGGATTCGATCGATGGATTGAGCCCGGCGATTTCTATTGAACAAAAGACGACTTCGCGGAGCCCTCGATCCACGGTCGGCACGGTGACCGAGATCTACGATTATCTCCGTTTGCTCTACTCGGCCATTGGGATTCCACATTGCCCATTTTGCGGGGCGGAAATCACCCGGCAATCTCCCACCCAGATCCTGGAACAAGTCTTGGCTCTCGGGCAAGATGAACGTGTCATGATTCTAGCCCCCATGGTTCGTGGCAGAAAGGGCGAATACAAGAAGGAACTGGAGAGCCTGACACGCCGGGGATTTCTTCGGGCGCGCATCGACGGCGAACTTCGTGCATTGGACGAGCCGATTCGTCTGGACAGACGGAAGAATCACACGATTGAAGTAGTGGTGGACCGGCTGCTGGTGAAGCCGGGAATTGAACAGCGGCTGGAAAATTCCATTCAGACGGCATTGAAGATTGCCGATGGATTGGTAATTGTGGCGGTGGTCAATGGCGGAGAAACTCTGTTTTCCGAGAAACTGGCATGCCCGAACGATGGCACCAGCGTGCCTCAATTGGAGCCTCGCTCCTTTTCATTCAACAGCCCGTACGGCGCGTGTGAGACGTGCAACGGCATCGGCAGCACGTGGTCGTTCGATCCTGCCAAAGTGATTGCGGATGCCAGCAAGCCTCTGCTGGACGGCGGTTTGGGTCCCGGGTCTACCTCGACATATATTATTTCGAATCTGACCGACGCGGCCATCACCTTGGGCATCGATCTCGGCGTGCCTTTCGAGAACCTGCCGAAGAAAGTGCGCACGATCCTAATCAACGGAAATTCGCAATTTCCGGGCATTTTGAAGCTGCTGGACGATTCATACCGGCAAGCGAGCGAAGGATACCGCGATTGGCTGATGGATTTCATGTCGCCCACCGAGTGTCCGGAGTGCAAGGGGCGCCGCTTGAAGGGAACCAGCCTGGCAGTGCAAGTGAAGGGAATTTCCATTGCCGAATTCACGGCCATGCCGATCGACCGGGCGCTCACGCTGATTCGTGGCTGGGAGTTCGCAGGCCGCGAGCGGAAACTGGTCGGGCGGGTGGCGGAAGAGATCCGAAACCGCCTCGATTTTTTGCGCGCGGTGGGATTGGATTACCTGAGCCTGGAACGTTCCTCGGCCACGCTCTCGGGCGGCGAAGCGCAGCGCATCCGGCTAGCGACGCAGATCGGGTCGAAACTGCGCGGCGTCTTGTATGTGCTTGACGAGCCGTCGATCGGTCTTCATCCGCGCGACAACCACAAGCTGCTGAACACTCTGCATCAGCTACGCGATCTCGGCAATACCGTGCTGGTGGTGGAGCACGATGCGGAGACGATCGAACGCGCGGATTATGTGATCGATCTGGGACCGCGCGCCGGGCGGTTGGGCGGGGAATTGATGGCGCAAGGTAGTCCGGCGCAAATTACTGCATCGCCGGCGTCCTTGACGGGAGATTATCTGGCCGGACGCCTCTCGATTACTCCTCCACTCGTGCGGCGGTCCGGCAACGGGTTGAAGTTGACTGTGAAAGGCGCTCGTGAACACAATCTAAAAAACGTAGACGTCGATTTCCCGCTGGGCACTCTGATGGCGGTTACCGGTGTATCGGGCAGCGGCAAATCCACGTTGATTACCGACATTCTGTACCGAGCCTTGGCGAAGGAGATCTACGGTTCGCACGCGGACCCGGGAGCCCATGACACGATCCTCGGGCTGGAACACATCGACAAAGTGATCGAAATCGATCAGGCGCCTATTGGACGCACTCCAAGGTCGAATCCAGCCACCTATACCGGCGTCTTCTCTCCGATTCGCGATCTCTATGCGATGCTTCCGGAATCGCGCGAGCGCGGCTACAAGGCCGGCCGCTTCAGTTTCAACGTGAAAGGTGGACGATGCGAGGCCTGCCAGGGCGATGGACTGAAGCGCATCGAGATGAACTTTCTACCCGACGTCTACGTCACTTGCGATGTCTGCCGCGGGCGCCGCTATAACCAGGAAACCTTGCAAGTGAAGTATAAGGGCAAGAGCATCGCGGATTTACTGGAATCGAGCGTCCACGATGCTCTCGAGATTTTGACGAATATTCCTCTGGTACATGCGAAGCTCAAGACGTTGAGCGATGTCGGCCTAGGGTATCTCCACCTGGGGCAATCGTCGACGACGCTCTCCGGTGGCGAGGCCCAGCGGATCAAATTGGCTAAGGAGTTAAGCAAGCGGCAGACCGGTCGAACGTTTTACCTGCTGGACGAACCCACCACCGGGTTGCACTTCGACGATGTGCGGCATCTTTTAGATGTGCTGCAGAAGCTGGTCGATTTGGGTAACACGGTGCTGGTAATCGAGCATCATTTGGATGTGATTCGCAGCGCGGATTACGTGATCGATCTGGGACCCGAAGGCGGCGAAAACGGCGGCTCGATTGTGGCGATGGGTACGCCCGAAGAAGTGATGGAAAGCCGCCACAGTCATACCGCTGAGGCCTTGCGCCAGATGCAAAACAGGGGAGCGGCAGCCTGAACGGCGAGCCCAACATGGGTACCGAACTCCCGCCGATTACCGAAGACCGGCCTGCCCGCGTCCGCGAGCCGTTCTGGGACTATGTCGATCTTCTCCTGGTCGGCGGTCTTTCCGTAGCCGGGGCGTTGCTGGTTATTTTGATTGCCGCGGCATTCGCTCGTGCCTACCCGTCGCTCCAGAAGGACCCGACGCCATTAGCTCTGCCTCTGCAGATTGTGTTCTACGGGCTGGTTTACCTGGCCTTCAAGTTGACGTTTCTGGTGAGGCATAATGCGACGGTCTTCCGCTCACTGGGTTGGCGGTGGGTACGAATTTCGCCTGTGATTCTTGGGCTTGGCGGTGTCTTGCTCGCCTTGGGCGTCGCTGCTATCGCGTCTTTGCTGCATACGCCGCAGGTGAAATCGCCGTTCGACAAACTGATGGCATCGGGATGGATGATTGCGCTGCTGGCGGTCTTCGCGATGTTCCTTGGACCGTTGTTCGAAGAACTGGTGTTTCGCGGCTTCCTGCAGCCGCTATTATCAAGAACGTTCGGCGTGGCTGCCGGTATTTTGCTGACGGCCGCGACGTTCGGATGTTTGCATGGTCCTGAATATTCCTGGGCTTGGCAGTATGTTGTGGCCGTTTCGTTAGCAGGCGTAGTGTTTGGAATCCTGCGCGCAGCCACGAATTCCATCATCCCGTCCACGATTATGCACGGCGCGTACAACGCCGTTTTCGTGGTCGCGATGATTGCTCAAAAATACGGAAAATTGAAATGACGACTTCTTTAGCTGTTCAAAAAAGCGCGGTTGAAACCATTGAATGGACGCCCGAAGGCGTGGTGATGATTGACCAGACGCGCCTGCCGCGTGAAACCGTGTATGTGACCTGCCGGGACTACGTCCAAGTCGCCGATGCTATTCGCAACATGGTCATCCGCGGCGCGCCGGCAATCGGTGTTGCGGCGGCAATGGGCGTGGCGATTGGAGCGCTGCACTCGGACGATCTGGAAACGGACATGCCGGCGATCTGCGACACGCTGGCGCGCACCCGCCCAACCGCCGTGAATCTGTTTTGGGGAATTCAGCGGATGCGCGCTCTGTATGAGTCGGTCCGCGATCGCCCCGTGGATGAAATTCGCGAACGCATGGTGGCGGAAGCGACCCTGGTGCGCAATGAAGACATCGCCATCAATCGGGCCATAGGCCGTCACGGAGCGCCTTTGGTGCCCGACGGGAAGACAGTGCTGACGCATTGCAATGCCGGGGCGCTGGCTACGGCCGGTTTTGGAACGGCGCTCGGCGTGATTCGCGCAGCGGTGCTGGCCGGCAAGAAGTTCGATGTCTTCGCCGGCGAAACACGCCCGTTCCTGCAGGGCGCGCGGTTGACCGCTTGGGAATTGCAGCGCGACGGTATTGAAACGACGCTGATCACCGACAACATGGCCGGCCATTTTCTGCATAGCGGACGGATCGGATGCGTCGTTGTGGGCGCTGACCGCATCGCCGCCAATGGCGATGTGGCGAATAAGATCGGCACTTACGGAGTTGCCGTGTTGGCCAAGGAAAACGGCGTGCCCTTTTACGTTGCCGCTCCAATTTCAACGCTTGATCTTACTCTCAAGAGCGGCGCCGAGATCCCTATCGAGGAACGCAACGCACGGGAAGTTACCCATTTTCAAAACGTGCACGTCGCACCGGATGGAATCAAAGTGGCCAATCCGGCGTTCGACGTTACGCCGCACCGATACGTGACGGCAATCATCACGGAGCGCGGTGTGGCGCGAGCGCCGTTTACGGAATCTTTGATGAATTTAGCCAGCCTTCGCTTGTAAGGCGACAACGCAGGGTGATCCGATGTAGCAGTTGGGATCGGATACCGGCCGGTTATGGGTTCGTAGGCTACCCTTCTCTCAATAAATCCGCTGGTAATCCCAAAACGTCTCGTTCTCATGCGTATTGTGGCCAAAGAAGAAAAGCACCTTCGCGACGGAATACATTGCGAAATGGGTCGGCATCCAGATGCCGCCGCCGACCGGACGCTTCTCCAGTTCGAAGTGAGTTCCCGGCTCCACTTCCGCAAAAAACCCCTCAATGCTCACAGGATGTATGACCTTTGCGGTGACTTTCACCCAGTTGTAGGTCTGCTGGTCGATCCAGAGTTCTCCATTCATCCCCGGAAGAACTTGCGACGCCATATTCGGCGGCTGATAGCCGGGTTTCGGGGTCGCCCGCAACGCATATACTTTGAATCCGCTTACTTTGCGCTCGCCGATTAATTTGAAGGTGAATGCGACGGTTAACTGCTGCATCATCTCGTTGTCGCGACGGCGATCCTGCTGGTATTTTGCGATTCGCTTATGACGATCGCTGGGCGACTCCGCGCGCCGCTGCGCCTCGACCTGCTTCAATTTTCGCTCTTCGTCCTGATTCTGCTGGGGCGAGAGAGGCACCCCGTCCACCGCCATCAGACGATTATAAGTGGATCCATCGAGCATCAACACCTGGTAGGTCTTAGTGGAGGCTCCGGATCGATCTGTCTCTTTGTATGTGTAATGCGGTTCCTCATCAAAATCCCGCTGGTTGGCCTCAACTGACTTCTGAATGATTTGCTGTACGTCCATCGCGCCACAGGCGTGTGCCAGCAAAAACATTCCCATAAGGTGCACACTGGTCCGGCGCAACCCCTTCGCAATCATTCTTCCCGTCCTCTCCCCGCCGTGAACCGATGCGACCCACATGCGCGGGCGCCACTCGAGGTGAAGTCACTTAATAATCATTAGCGCACGGAAGCCGCATGCCCTCGGTACACCGAACACTCCTCGACAGGCCAGCCGAGTTGCTCCCACATAGACAACTTGTCCCATTCCTTGATAAATTCGACTAACTTGCCGTCGACCACGCGGAAAATCGCGCAGGCGGTCCACCGGGCGGTTTTGCCAGTCGGCGCCAGCCGGCCATGCGGCGCTCCACGATGCGATCCCTCAGCCGAGTACCGTAGGCAAACGCTATCGCCCTTTGAGAAGAACACGTCGAAGCTGGTTATGTGGAGATCGTTGATCTCCCGCATCAGGGCCGAATGGGCCTCCACGTACTCTTCCAGAGTGTTCACGCCCGGAAAAGTTGTGGGCGCGATCATCCGATTGCCGGGCGCGCAGAGGTGGGCAACGGCGTTGGCACTAGCTTCTCGCGGACTGTAGGCAATCAACATAAACTCCTTTACCAACTCAATGTTGGCCTGTTCGCACGCGGAGTACGGCTCCATCGTCTCCTGGAATGGTCCTTTTTTCATGGAATGATCCTTTTTCAAGGGCACTGTCGCCCGTTGATAGACGCTCGCAGCAGCCGGAATGTACAGCGCCTCTTTACGGGCGTGTTTTGTGCTCGGTCATTTCCGGTAGACCGGACGTTCGATGTCGAAGAGATCCTGCGTGCGTATATAAGTCGATCCCCCCATGCGGCCAATGGCGCGCAAGCGGGACGGGTCCACTGTGAACGGGTCCCGTTCAGGGTCAGCCAATACACGGTCGTCCACGTGAAACAGGAGAACTTCGCCGATGACAACCGTTCCGCCGCCGATTTCCTCGCCGACCCGAACCATTTGAACCAAACGGCATTCCATTTGGACGTGCGATTCCGCTACGCGTGGCGGGCGAATCAATTCGCTTTCAAGGGGAGTGAGGCCGCTAATGTCGAACTCATCTACCTCTGGCGGATATTCGGCCGCAGTGGCGTTCATCTGGCTCGCCATCGGCTCGGAGACGATATTCACCACAAACTGTTCGGTTGCCCGGATATTGGCGACGGTGTCTTTTGCGCTTTCGCCACCGCTACGGCCAGTGGCCGAAAACAGGATGCAAGGCGGGTTGGAACTGCAGGCGGTAAAGTAGCTGAACGGCGCGAGGTTCAGGACGCCCGATGGGCTTTTCGTAGAGACGAACGCAATGGGGCGCGGAACGATCGTTCCCACCATCAATTTGTAGATGTTCCGGTACTGCTGCGCCATCGGCTCGATGCGTAGAAACATATCCCCTACTTGACCACGTCCACTTCGGCGGCAATCGTGCCTACTAACAGTTTCGTTCCGGTCGGCTCCAGGCTGCCGCTCTTCGGCTCATCCGTAACGGCTACACCGGTCAAATCGGAAACTTCAGTGGGGTCTGAGAATTCCACCATGGCCTGGTCTTGATCGTCGGGAATGAAGGTCCCGGCATTGACGATTTTGGGGTCTTGAGAACGCAGCAACCATAATTGAAACTGCTTATCCTTGGGCAGGGCCGGAAGGTTCGCAGCGATGAAAATTACTCGTGATGCTTCAGCGATGAGTGCATAAGCGGCGGTCTGTTTGGCGATATCCGCGCCTTTCAACGCCAGCAGGCGAACGCCAGGATGTGACAGCACATTGAGAAGACGCTGGCTGTCATTCTCAGCGCTCTTCTGGCGGCTCAGCAGCGATTTGTATTCGTTGACCTCGGCGTCGAGAGCCAGGATCTCACGCCGCGTCTCTTCTCGCTTTCGCATCGCGTCGGCGTCGCCGGCGGATTTCAGTTGGCCTTCGAATTCAGTCTCTCTTCTGGTTGCCTCGTCCAACAATACCTGACGGTCCGCGGCGAGGTTCGAAAGCTGATTCAGTTGCGCACTAAGACGTTGGGCCTCGATGCTGGCGGACTCATGGCCTGCGAACCATGCGCCGGCAATCAGCATCATCACCACGATGCCGGCTACCACCATCCATCCCCAGGTCCAGGCGAATTTGCCGTGGCTGGGACTGGCAACCGGGCGCGGGAACACCGGCGCCTTTTTGCTCAGCTCCGCAATGCGAACCAGCCTTGCACGGAAGTCCGGGGAAGGCTCGGCACCCTGTAATGTACTGGCAAAAACGACCCATAGGTCCAGACTCCGCCTGACATTGCGCCGGCAAACCTCGCAGTCCCGGGCCAGATGTGCTTCCAGGTCCGCGCGCTCCTTGCCCTCCAGGAGGCCGAGGACGTAAAGGTCGTAAATGTCCGCCGCAAATCCTTGACAAGGCATCGATTCAAACGACGTTAGAGGATTTGGCTAGTCGCCGCGCCAGCACCTAAACCGTGGATACCATAAGAATATACGAACAATGACGTAATTAGAATTATTGGGGGAAACCGGCTATTGGCTCGCGTGGCTACCCGTAACCAGGCCAGCCACCCCCCAATCTCCCAAATCTGTGATTCGCGAGCGCCCGAAAGGCGGACCAATCTCCTTAATTGAAAAAATGGCGGTTTTACCCCGTATCGTCACCAGGGTATGTTGAAAGAACCAGCCTTTCTCGTATTCCTTTTTATCCCGGAGGTGGCCGCCGGAACTTCCCATCGATAGGTAGGTCACGCCGCCTAAATCGAAGTGGAGCATTTGATGAAGGTGTCCGGCCACAACGTACTCGACGCCCCAACGTTTTGCCAGGCTTTGGAGAGGGAAATCGGGATTTTGGAATAAGACCGGGACGATCCACGACGGTCGATGCATGAAGACAAACTTGATCGGCTGCTTGGCGTGCGCTTGGAGATCTTTTTGCAAATACGCCAATTCTTCCGAGGGTAGCTGATCGCTGCGGCTGTTGTCGAGTACGGTGAAATGAGCGTTTTGGTAGTCAAAACTATAATGCAGCGGGTGTCCTGTGAACTTTTCATAGGCCTGCGCCGAGGCCAGCGACCACACGTCGTGATTACCCGGCGTGTAGAAAATCCGGAAGCGGCGGAATGGCGCGAGATCCTGAAGTACGCTCTTCCACTGCGAATCGGTAGTGAGGTCGTTGCCGCCTTCGATTGTGTCCCCCACATTGATGACGAAATCCGGATGATCGAGAGCGGCCTCGCGCCAGACCTCCTGGTACACGCCCGGAACGGCGCTTCCGGTACGGTCGCCGAGGATTACAAAGCGAAAGTCATGGCTGCGGGCAGACGCCCATATGGCGATTGCGCAGCACAATAGCAGCGAAAGATTTAGCGTTTTACAGAGCGGGCGGATTAAACGGGTCGGCATTAGCGAGGCCGGTCACAGTTCGCTATGCGAACGGCAGGAAGAATCGCGGTGAGAAGGAATTTTACTTGGCGTTCTCAGCCGTTGAAGTGGTGGTCTGCGCGGGGCTATCCACTTTTTGCGGCTCTTCGGAAGCCGCCTTCATCGCGTCGCGAAAGCCGCGGATGCCCTTTCCCAAGCCTTGGCCCAACTCCGGAAGTTTCTTGGGTCCAAAAATAAACAGGGCGACCACCAGTATGAGTAATAGGTGTGTCGGCTGCAGAAGTCCGTCAATCATGGGGAAATATCCTTGGCTTTATCGTAACATCAATGTTAGGTGAGCCAAATGGCAGATCAAGACGACGCCGCCCAGGTGGTTGACATCATTCAAGTCCTCGGCTATAGTTCTGAAGTACTGAACTATCAACGAGTTGACGCCTCGGTTCGGCGCGCGACGAATTGCTGGCAGTCTGCTTGATTCTCCTAGAAGGTCCATTCCCCGGTTCCCCGTCCGCAAACCGAGGTGTACACCTGGGGGTCGAAACGAACATGGCCGGTCCATCAGACGAGTTTGTTGAACTACCGGGATCCGCCGACAACGCGGACTACCAGGCGTTCCTGGACGATTACAGCAGTCAATTTACCCACGGTGGCGAGGGTGAGTTGTTGCAGGGGCACGTCCTCAGCGTATCCGAAAAAGAGGTAATCGTCGATATCGGCCGGAAGATCGAAGGCTGGGTTCCGGCGGAGCAATTTCCCCAGTCGGAGGGGAAGCCGGCGGTCAACGTTGGAGACACGATCGAGGTAATTATCGATCGAACCGGGTATGCGCCGGAAGGCTACATTCTTCTCTCTTATGAGAGGGCGCATCGCCGCCAGACTTGGGAGCACCTGGAAAAGGCGGCTGCCGAAGGCCTGCCCGTTACGGGGCGCGTGATCAACCGGATTAAGGGCGGCTTGGCAGTCGATATCGGCGTGATCGCGTTTCTACCCAGTTCTCAGGTTGAGATAAGACCGGTTCATAATCTGGACGTTTACCTGGGCCGTGACCTGGATGTCAAAATCCTGAAATTGAACCGCCGGCGGGGTAACGCCGTGGTCTCGCGACGGGTCCTGTTGGAACAGGAGACTCTAGCTCGAAAATCTGAGGCGCTGTCGCATATAACGGAAGGCGCGGAAGTAACCGGGATTGTGAAAAACCTGACCGATTACGGCGCTTTCGTGGATCTGGGCGGCATTGACGGCCTGCTTCACGTCAGCGACCTCAGCTACGGGAACGTCAGCCATCCGTCGGCCTACGTGCAGGTTGGGGAGCCGATCACGGTCAAGGTCCTTCGTTTCGACAAGGACAAGGAACGCATCTCGCTGGGTCTGAAGCAGATGTATCCGGACCCCTGGTTGACCATCGAATCCCGGTATCCATCGAATAGCCGTGTCATCGGGCGGGTGGTGAGCGTCACGGACTATGGCGCTTTCGTGGAACTGGAACCGGGCGTCGAAGGCTTGATCCACATCTCTGAAATGACCTGGAGCCGCCGCATGAAGCACCCGGCGAAGGTAGTAAAGGCGGGGGATTCCGTGGAAGCCGTGGTGCTTGAAGTCAAGCCCAAGGATCGCCGTATATCGCTGGGGATCAAGCAATTGGAAGCGGACCCCTGGACTACGGTCGCAGACCGCTATTCGATAGGTTCGGTGGTGGAAGGGCGAGTTCGAAAACTGGCCGATTTCGGCGCTTTTATCGAGATCGAGGAGGGCGTCGATGGGTTGGTGCACATCTCCGATATGTCATGGACCACGCGGGTTAAGCATCCCTCGGAGCTGGTAAAGAAGGGCCAGATCGTACAGGCGGTTATCCTGAACATCGATGCCCCAAGCCGGCGTCTATCGCTTGGCATGAAGCAATTGCAGCCGGATGCCTGGGAGACGTTCTTCCGTAGCCATCAGATCGGCGACATCACACGGGGCCGTGTCTGCCGTGCGACGGCATTCGGCGTATTCGTGGAACTTCTGCCGGGTGTTGAGGGTCTCTGCCACAAGAGCGAGATCGGCGGCGACGCGGCCCGGAGGAAATCGACGGATATTTCCGAAGAACCCGCATTACCACTGGGCCAGGAATTCGATTTCAAGATCGTCAAGATGAACGAGACCCAAAAACGCATTGGACTAAGCCTGCGCGCCATGACCGAAGCAGAGGAGCGGGTACGCCTGGAAGACTATCATCGCCAGGCAGCCGTTGCTACCTCGACCGTGGGAGACGCGATCAAACAACACCAACCCGAGGAAACAGATTGAGAAGGATTTAGTTATGACCAAGGCCGAGCTGATCGACGAAGTTTCGAAGGTGGTGGAGATGACCCGGAAAGACTCCGAGATCATCGTGGAGACCATTTTTGACAGCATTGTCAGCAGTCTCCACAAGGGCGACAAGATTGAAATTCGTGGGTTTGGGAGTTTTCGGACACGGCAGCGCCAGCCGCGCGTGGGCCGTAATCCCAAGACCGGTTCCCGAGTGGAAGTACCCTCCAAGCGAATCCCGTATTTCAAGCCGTCCAAGGAACTTCGGGATTTGGTCAATGTGTCCGGGCGTGCGCCGGAAAACACGGAAGCGCGCGCAGCGCCGGCCGTTGCGGATCCGTCCGGCTCCTAACGGTTTATGGAACATTTGTGGACGCCCTGGCGATCCACGTACATGAAGGCCAACCGATCCGCTTCGCAATGTATTTTTTGCGCTGCCGCGAGAGATTCCGACGATCCGCGCAACTTGGTGGTTTATCGGGCGGTCCGAAGCTTCGTAATGCTGAACCGGTATCCCTATACCTCCGGGCACGTGATGATTGCTCCCTATGAGCACGTAGCGCGCCTGGCCGCGGCCGCCGAGGAGACCACGCAGGAGATGATGTATCTGTTGCGGCGGGCAGAACAATATCTAGAAGAAGCCTATCGCCCCGACGGCCTGAACATGGGAATGAACCTCGGCGAGGCCGCAGGCGCGGGTATTGAGCAACACATCCATATGCACGTTCTGCCGCGCTGGAAGGGCGATGCGAACTTTATGACCACTATCGGCGATACCCGTGTTGTCCCGGAGGTGCTGGAGGACACGTACGCCAAACTTCGGGCGAAGTTCGCGCAACTTTAGCATAACGTTTCAATAAAACGTATCCATATCTTCTTGTCTTGCGGCTATGCTGGACCCGTGGCCCGAGCATCCACGGCGGCGGCCAGGAATGGGTGAACTTAGCCTTTAGAAAAGATCACTAAAATACAAAACTGAGGCCGCCGCGCACGGCCCGAGGAGTTTGAATCAACAGGAGTCTGCCGTTCTGGCCGGCATTTACCGGCTGATAGCCCTGCGCGAGCAAATTGTGCAAGTCGGCAACGACTTCGAGATGCCCGGGCATTCCGAAGAACGAAGGCAGCGGCTGCCGCACGCAGATATCCAGACCTGGATCGGCGAGAACATTCTGGGTGGTGAAAATGTGCATCGGCAGGATGGCGCCATCCTGCACCCAACCGTAATTGGCCGAGAACTGAGTTCCCGTGACCGGCGCCTTCGCATGCAAATTGACGTCAGTCAGGTTGTGGTTGCTGAAGGCGAGAAACTGACCGGCTGCGGCAGATCCAGGCTGCGTGATTCCCCCGATGCGTCCATAGGCCACGGCGACATTGACATTTTGGCCGAAATTCCGGTCCGCTGAGGCGATGTAACCGTTGCGGGTGTAACGGCCGATGTTAAAGACGTCCGCATTCGATAGGCCGTCGGAAAGCAGGTCGCCGTTGTTCAATCCTGAGAGATTACCAATAACGTCCACACTCCCATTCATTACGGCTTCGTGGAACGCACTCACCGCATAGGTCGCCGATCCGACTGTCTTTCTATACCCGAGTTCGTAATTCTCAGTACGCTGCAATTCCAACGCGCCGTTGCCATAGGAAAGTTGCGGCATTCGGGTCAGCATTGCCGAATCGCTTAACCAGGAATCATTTAACCAGGCATCCGCGCCCCTTTCCTGATGAGCATACAAGGCATCGGGCCTCCCGCCGTTACTATAGGTCGCCACCAGGGCACCCATCGAGCCCAGGTCGACCGTGGCGCGGCCGAACGGACTGATGCGGCTAGTCTGCGCGACCGAGGCAACCGTTTCGGCCGAACTCCCATACTCCAGGTGAACGGTGCCGCCCAGATCCATCGTTTGGTACACGGTGATGGCGATGTCACGGACCACCGGCAAGGGCCCTCCAATCATGCCATCAGCGGCTAAATTTTGCGAACCGGCAACCGAGACCTGCCGCATGGTTAATGTGACTTCCGGAGTGTTGACGATATTGCCGCCGATATTCGGGCGGCTGTATGTTGCGCTGAAGACCACGGCCGCCGCTCCGTTGATCGAGTTTTGGCCGAAGGTACCGCTCAACTGCACATGATTGCTCCCCAGGACATCCGTGGAGAGAGAAAATGTGGTCCCGAGGTCCGCCTGTTCTCCGTCTACAGTAGGGCTCATGTCGCCGCCAGTTAGGGATAACATGGCATGCGTTCCCGAAAATATCCGCGAAGCGACTTCGGTGGCAGGCGGATCCGGCGTGGTCGAGACCGGCATGTACCGTGTAATCGGACGTGTCGCCGGGGAAGATCGCAAAACCCACTTCCAATCCTCCGCCATAACCCCCGAAGGGACGGCGTACGTGACTTCGATATTGCTCAACAGCGTCGCTAAATGGACCTGTAGCATACTGTTGACTCCGGCCTTGACCAGAACCCGGTCGCGGTAGGCGGGGAAGAAGGAAGGCAACGAAACGCGGACGGAATACCGGTCGGTATTCAGCCGGATAAAGCCGAAGTGGCCTTCAGGACTGGTGATCGTCTGCCCAACCAACCGCTGAAAACGGTCAAACAGCCGCACCGTAGCGCCCATCTGCGGAACACCGGAAGGGTCGAGGACCGTGCCGAGGAGATTCCCGGTTGGGGGCAGCGGTAGATCACCCGTTCCCCCATAAAGCGGCAGAACGAGTAAACCAACGGCAACCGCCGACCAGCACCGGATGTGCATAGAACTCAACTGCAAGGTCGCCTTTCTGAGGCTAAAGTAGAGGGATCAACCCACTCTACGATGTTACATCAATTCAAGCCAGGCCTATCAGGCCTATGACGTAACAGAAAAGTCAGCCGTCGGGGCCAAAGTCTGGTTCTTCAGCTTGTCGGTGACCTTCAACTTCAAAATGTACGGCCCCGGCGCCAAGCTCTTCAGCGGTAATTTTTTCTCGACTGTGACCAGGAACGCCGACGAATTCTGGATAGAATTCAGGTCTTCGCTGTAGCTGATCACGGTTTTATTATCGGCTCGGCTGATGATGTCGTATTCGATGGTACCGGAGGGCTTGTGCGTCTTTTCATCCATCCCAAAGTTATAAAACTCGGTGTAGATGCCCATTGTCTCGTCGCGTTTGAATTGCCCGCCCACTCGCGGCCGCACCTTGGAATCCCGAATGACAAAGGGTCCAGTGCCAACGCTGCGGGTGGGTACGCGCTGGATCTCATCGGCCAGGATCACGCTGCTCGACCCCAACTTCTCATCATCGTAATGCGGTACCACTAAGGGCATCTCAAAACTGTTCATGGTATTGCCCACGACGTCCTTCGCCACAATATTCAAGCGATAGGTGCCGGGCGCCAGCGGAATCGCCTTTGAATAAACCTGCGCTCCGCCCATCATCTTCGGTAGCATTTCCGCCGGCTCATTCACTTCGACCGTGTCTTCAAACCAATTCACCGGCCGCCGGGTAAGAGACGTAATGCGTCCATACATATTGACGGTCGCTTTGGCAACCTTGTCTTTGGTCGCGTATTGCAGGTCGCTGTTCTTAAACTGGACGGTCAGATCAGCCAGGACAGTACTGTCGGTGATCTTTATGTAGTCGGCGCGCACCTGCATGGGCAGCGTGTTGTACCGGATGGTCGAATTGACAGCCTGCTCCAAATCCGGAAACTTGATCGCCGGCGCCTTCTGCAGTTTGGCGAATTGCTCCAGGCGGGTGAACTCGTTCATACTCTCAGGCAATGGTTGGCCCCCAGTGCCCAGGTGCGTACCGTCGGTTCGTTCGAATCGCTGGGTCTTGTCCGCCATGCCCATCTGCTCCATCAGGGTCAGACCGGCTCCGGGAACATACAGCAGGGCGTCTTTTTCCGACGGATCCATCGTCATGTGATACTCGCCGCTCATCGTGGTGTCGACGAACTCGATCATCACGTTTGTTCCGATGCCTTCGATATACCGGTAGCGCCAATCTTCGAACGGATAGGTGCTGGTTTCGCCACCGCCCTCTTCATAGGGCCGCTCGTAGGTGCCGCCTGAAGGATGCGATTCGATCTCATCCGGAGGACCGTATTTGATGTAAATCATGCCGCGATCGGTCTTCCAGCCGGGGATGCCCGAAGCGTAGTGATCGTTGGCGTACGCGATGCGCCGGTAGTGCTCTTCTTTATATTCGTTTTCTTCGGTGTCGGGCGTGGGATCGCGGCGCTGCCAGAACGACTCGACAAACTGCTGCCGCTCCTCGTCCGTCTTCAGACGCTTGAACGCCTGCCGCTCCTCGTCGGTGATGATATAAATGACGTCCTCATTCAGCCACTTTTTCCACGGGCCCATCAGCTCCTTCTCAAGAGCCTTCTGTTTTTTTGCGATTTGTTTCTTGGTGAGGGGCTTCGAAATTGTCTGGTTGCCGGAGCTACTGGAACTGCTGGAGCTTTGTTGGGCAGGCATCGGATTATTGAGGAGCGATGCCGCCGCGATGCCAACCAGCATCGGAGAGCGGAAGGCCACGGTTAACTTCATACAGAGGACCACCTATTGGAAGCTTGGAAGCTACAACACTCAGTGTAAGGGTTGTTTTCCCCCAGCGTCAATGCTTCTACGTTCGCCGGGGGTCTTTGGTTGCAGTGGTTTTCCGCCGAATCGTCGCCTCCTCTACCGGAATCGGTAGACCGAACTCCCAAAATGGAGAGATTTAGGGTGTATCTCTGGTTTGGGTTTGATTAAAACCAATTCAGACAGCTAGTTAGCCGCCCGCTGGAATGGCCGTTGGCGTGCTACCTAAGTGTGCAATATTGTAGGGGATGCAGGCGGAGTCCGACCCAATTTTCGCCGGTGTCATTGTCTTGGCCGCCCGTCTCCAGACGGCCCCGTGGATTGAAATTTGCAAACGCCGAAAAGCCAACTCGCCGGGACGCTGCTCCTGATCCTGACCGTCGCATCCCTCGTGGCTGCGGTGTTAGGCTTTAGGCACCTAACCGATCCGCGGCACGGCATGCCGGACGATGGGGTCACGTGGGTTGATTCAGGGGGCCCGCACCAATCGGGTCCGGTGGTCGCGGTTTTCATTACACGCCCCGGACCCGGCGATAAGGCCGACATCCATCTAGGCGACCAGGTAGTTCGGATTGGTCCTTATCCGATCCACAGTGCGCTCGATGTTGCCAAGGCGTTGTGGCAGCTCCCGATCGACACCGAAACGACCTACACATTGCGCCGGAACGGGATTGAGTTCCAGAAGAGCCACATCTTCATTCAGGCCGCGCCCCGGGATTCAGCCGTTTTTTACGAGTACGCCGTCGGCATTGCCTATCTGGTAATCGGCTTTTTCGTCTACTACCGGCGAACCAATGCCCAGAAATCGCTGCAGTTTTTTGTACTCTGCCTGGCGTCATTCATTGCCTCGTCGTTTCACTATTCCGGCAAGCTGAACACCTTCGACGAGCTGATGTATTGGGGCAATGTAGCCGCGGGACTATTCGCCCCAGCTATTTTTCTGCACTTCTGCCTGACGTTTCATGAAGTCCCCCGGTGGCTGAGGAGGAGGGGTGGATGGTTGCCCCTGTATCTCCCTTCGGCGGCGCTGCTGGCTGTGATGGTGGTCTCGGCCGATGGGTCGCTTCGCTTCGCCGCCCCGTTGCTGGAGGTTCGGTGGTTCCTCGATCGCCTTACTCTCGGGTTTCAGATGGCGCTATATCTGTGTGGCGCCGCAGCTCTGGCGCTCGATTATGCCCGTTCGGAAGATCCGGTGGTCCGGCGTCAATTGAAATTCCTGCGCAACGGTGCCCTCGTTGGACTCCTGCCTTTCACCATCCTTTACGTTGTGCCGTATCTAGCGGGCAGCGTGCCCACCCACATCATGAACTTGAGCGTTCTGTCGCTCGGTCTGATCCCGCTCACCTGGGCCTATGCAATCACCCGCTACCGCCTGATGGACGTGGACATCATCTTCCAGCAGGGTTATGTTTACACCCTCGCGACGCTTGCGGTTATTGGGACTTTCTATGTACTTATCTTCCTGATCTTCAACACGAGTACGATTACACCGTCGGCGTTCGTCGTCCTAATCTCCTTTGCGACTCTGTTCTTTCAACCGATCCGGCGATGGATGCAGGAACAGTTGGATCGCCGCTTTTTCTACCGCGACCGGTACGATGCGCGCTTGACACTGATCGAGTTCGCGCGTGAGCTGAGTTCGGAAACGGACCTGAACCGGATGCTGGATTCTGTGTCCGACCGTCTGTTGCGCACGCTGTCGATTCATCAAATCGCCTTCTTTCTCGCGGATGACAGCCGTGATGGGTTTCACCTACACTCGATCACACAGAAATCGGGGCGTCCGCCGCGTCTTGCGCCTTCGGCTGCATTGGATCTAAAATTTCTGGCAGCGCCGCCGGGCGCGCCCCTGCGCAATCAAACAGAAACAGCTCTTGCCGACCCGCAAAGCCGGGACTACCTCTTCTTTGAACGGCCCAAACACCTCCGCGACATTGTCTCGCAAGCTTGGCCGCAAAGCGTTCGCGATACGCTGGCTGAGCTCGATTTTACGTACTATGTCGCCTGCCGATCCCGCGGGCGCGTCGTTGCGTACTTTGGAGTCAGCCGTACCACCGATGGCGATTTCCTTTCGAGTGACGATATCGATCTGCTGATTACCGTCTCCCGCTACGTCGCCATCGCCATCGAGAATACCCGGCTCTATAGTTCCTTGCAGCGCAAAGTGGACGAGTATGAGCGTCTGAAGGAGTTCAGTGAAAACATCGTCGAATCGATTAATGTCGGCATTCTGGCGGTCGATTTAAACGACTGCGTGGAAAGCTGGAACACCCAGATCGAGAAACTGACCGGCATCCCGCGCAACCAAGCGCTTGGCCGCCGTCTGTGCGACCTGTTTTCACCAGAGCTCTGCCAGAAATTCGATGAGGTGCGCGGGGAGGCTGGCATTCACAATGCCTACAAAGTACCGTTACGGCCGCGCTTCGACATGTTGACGGAGAACGGCAATGGCCATAGCAGTCCGGAAACGCGGGAATCTTTGGTCAATCTCGCCATCGCACCCCTGGTCTCAAAAGAATTGGCGCAGATCGGCCGTTTGATCATTTTCGACGATGTTACGGATCGGCATGACCTGGAGCGGCGACTGGTGCAGGCCGACAAACTGAGCTCCATCGGACTGCTGGCCGCGGGCGTCGCCCATGAGGTTAACACCCCTCTCGCGGTGATCTCCACCTATGCGCAGATGCTTGCCAAGCAGGTTTCGGGCGACGAACACAAATCGAAGCTGCTCGAAAAGATCGCCAAGCAAACTTTCCGCGCAAGCGAGATCGTCAATTCACTCCTCAATTTCTCCCGAACCTCGCCCACGGAATTCACCGATGTCGACCTGAACCGGGTCCTTCGCGAGACTGCCAACCTGATCGAGCACCAATTGCAGCAGTCCGAAATAGAATCGCGCTTCGATTTGAGCGTGGACATTCCGATCCTCCGCGGAAATGCGAGCAAGCTGCAACAGGTATTCCTTAATCTGTTCCTGAATGCCCGCGACGCGATGCCCTCCGGCGGCGCCCTCACCGTACGCACCTGGGCCGACTCGGGCTTCGTTCACGTGGAAGTCGCCGATACCGGACAAGGCATTCCGCCGGAACATCTGGCAAGAATCTACGATCCTTTCTTTACTACGAAGGCCGCGAAAAAGGGCACCGGACTGGGCCTCTCCATCACCTATGGCATCGTGCATGAGCACAACGGCGTAATCGAAGTGGACAGCGTCCCGGGGCAAGGGACGCGTTTTCGTCTGGAATTCCCCGCGCTAGAACAAGAAAAGCTGCTCGCGCTGAAGGCCGCCGGCGGTAACTTACTTTCCGCAGCAATCAAGTAGTTCAACGTCCAGTTTGTGGCCTTGCGCAACTAGCCCCCTACGCTAAGGTAGGTTGCCGCTAATACCTTGGGCGGCGGCTTGGAAGTCATGATTGAACGGCCCGGCGCTGACCTGGCGCAGCAGCCAACGGTAAGCGTATTCGAAACGTAGAACCTCGGCCTACTACGCTTTCCACCCGGATCTCGCCGCCGTGACGCGAAACAATCCACTGGGCTATCGACAGTCCCAGTCCCGCGCCACCGGTATACCGCGAGCGATCCTGCGCAACGCGATAGAATCTATCGAAAATATGAGGAAGGTCTTCGCCGGAGATTCCGATTCCGGTGTCTTTCACGCAAACGATGCCGGCTCCAGGTCTAGGGGCGTGCTCGACGCCGAGCAACACTTCAATCTCTCCACCGCGCGGCGTTGCCTTGATTCCATTGTCGATCAGAATAAGCAGCACGCGCCGAACTGCGTCGCTGTCTCCGGCCAAACAGCGTTCGGCCTGGTCCCACTCCGGAGCGATGTTATACCGCAGGCACAAGCCTCTCGAGCCGGCCATTTCGCGCATCTCCGCACAGGCATCCTCGACCGTCCGCCGCAGGTCCACTGGCTCAAAGGCCATTGCATCCGATCCGGCATCGGCGCGCGCCAGCGTTAGAAGATCATCAATCAGTTGAGACGTGCGTTCGGTCTGGGCCAACACTCGTTTCCAGGCCTCGCCGTGCTCTTCCACGGTGCGGGATCTCGCCTGAGTCACTTCCGCGGCGGTGCGTATGATGGCTACCGGCGTGCGCAATTCATGAGAAGCGTCCGCGGTGAAGCGTGTAATCCTTTGGAACGCATCTTCCAACCGGGCCAACATCCCATTCAGGACCTGCGAAAGACGATCGAGTTCGTCTCCCGCACCGCTGGAAGGCAGGCGTTCGGATAAGTTTTGGGCGCTGATCAACTGCGCGGCTCTTGCGATCTCATCTACCGGTTTCAGGGCGCGGGCGCTCATCCAATACCCACCCAGCGACGCCATAATCAGGAGCAACGGCGCACTCAGTCCTATCGTCCATAGGAACCCGTCCCGCATCTCTTGGAATTCGTCCACGGGCAGGCCAATTTGAACCACGCCGATTGTGACCGGCGCCGATAGCACTCGCAGTGCTTCGCGATGCACGCGCACGGTTTGCGCGCGACCTTTTGTGGGGAGGTCTGCACGCGAAGGAACACCCAGGTTCCAATCCTCCGTTCCCGGCGAACGGTAGATCCAGTTGCCTTGTGCATTGGCAATCCTCAGATTGATGGCTGCGGGACTCAGTACCGACTGTTCAGTAAGCTCTTCGACCAGATGCGAAACGTCGCTCGAAGGAGTAAGTAGGTCGACATAAGACCTAACCGTGCGAAGGCGGGCTCGCAGGTCCTTATCGACGGTCACTAACATGCTCTGTTCAAGAGCAACGTACACACCCATCCCCAGAACCAGAAACGTTATCGCCAGGATGGCGGCGTACCAGGCGGTCAGACGAAAGCGAAGCGACTGGGCCGCACGCGCGCGAGCGGCGATCATGACAAACGCGCGCGACTACTCACGGACGATGTAGCCGTAGCCCCTCACAGTGTGAATGAGTCGTCGCTCCCGTCCCGAATCCAGCTTGTCCCGAAGTGACTTAATGTAAACGTCAATGGTGTTCAGTTCAACGTCCTCATCGAAGCCCCAAACGGATTCAATAATCGCCGGCCTTGAAGCGGCTCGACCGGCACGCCGCATCAGGAACTCCAAGACGCGAAATTCGGTTGCGGTCAGAGCGATGTCACGTTCGCCCCGGGTCACGGTTCTGGCTGCGGGATCGAGCTTTAAGTTGTCGAGCTCCAGCACCTCCACGGGTGCGTTTCCCGATCTTCGTGTGAGCGCCCGGAGACGCGCCAACAGCACGCTGAGGGCAAAAGGCTTGACAAGATAATCGTCAGCTCCCGCATCCAATCCCTTCACGATGTCAGAGGGAGCGTCACGCGCGGTCAACATGAGGATCGGAACGGGATTGCGTTCCGCCCGCAGCCGCCGGGTCACATCGAATCCATCCACGCCAGGCATCATTACATCCAACACAAGAGCATCGAAGTCTGCCGTGGTCGCGGCGGAAAGCGCCTCCGCGCCATCTCGCGCGAGAGTCACCGTATGGTTCTCTTCCTCCAGGCCCTGGCGGAGGAGTTCACCCATTGACGGCTCGTCTTCGGCTACCAGTACCCACATCGAAATCAAGCGTCCGCCCGGACGCTACTCGGACACGACCAACAAATGAAAAGTCCCAGGCACGATTGAGCGACGCGGGTGCGGATTGCTTGCCGTTGCCGCGGGCGCCGGTCCGAACTCCGCGTCAGGCAAGTAGATCTTGTGCGTCTTCAAGTCGATCGCCATCGTGCGCGCGCCTTTCTCCGTTGGAACAGTCGAAACCACGGAAAACTTGTTCTTCGATTCTTCTTTCACAACGGTCAGCGTTCCGTCTTCACCATTCGAAGAAAACGCCAGATGCGTGCCGGGATCGAATCGGGCTGCGTCCGGTCCATCGCCGATCGGCACCCTGGCAACCACTTTGCCGTTATCATAATCCACCACTACCATAACTTTGCCGTCGCAGACCGAAAACAGCCGGTGACTGGCGGTGTCAATTGCGAGTCCCGAAGGCGATTCAGCGGGCGCGATGGACCAATGGGCCTTAACGGCCAAAGTTTTCGGATCAATGTGCACAATCTCGTTCTTGTCTTCGATGTTCGCGAAGACGTTGCCTCGTCCGTCCGCGACCGGAAACTCCGGTTTTCCTCCCAAAGCAATGGTTCCCACCACAGTTCCGGTCTTGGCATCGATGGCGGTCGCATCCTTACTGCGGCCATCGAACGCAAAGACCCGCTGGGTTGTGGGCTCATAGACAATCCCATCCGGATTCGTACCGGTTTTGGCCGTGCCTATGGTCCTGAGGGTTTTCAAATCGAAAATCACAACATCGTTGTCGCGGCCCGCGCTGATAAAGCCGCGCCCCAGATCATTCGCGATTGCAATGCCGTGCACGCCGTTCGTATTGGGAATCTCTCCGATCATCTTGCCCGAATCGAGATCGATAACCTCGACCACGGTCGCATGAGAGACGTAGAGCTTTCGATTGCCCGAATCGGCCGCGGCGTAATCCCATCCGCCCGGTCCCGGGAGAGAGATCTTTCCGGTCAGGCGATATTGAGGAGCCGCCACGCCCGGAAATACCGGGACGAGGACACCCAGACAAAAAGCCAAGATTTGTTTCGCAGCGATCCGCACAGTGGCGCTCCTATATGCAATTTTTTAAATCCGAATTACTATCAAGTTCCTAACTTACTTCCGGCGAGGAGGTCTAGAAACCATATTTTCTCGACCCTTGCCAAGTCGATCTCTTCGGGTGCGCGCAGCACAAAACGGCGCACGTCCCGTCGCGAGATCCACCACGTATCTCCGCCCTGGCGAACCGTTCGCTGAGTGCCGCGCCGCTCTGCCCTCAGCAGTCCACGCCGGATCCAAACCAGCACCTTATGTACATCCACACCAAAGGCGTCGGCCAACCCGCACGCCGAGTAGCCGTCCAAATTGCTCTTGATCCGATTTCGATTTAACTTTACCTGAATCGCCGCAATGGAGCGCGAATATCCCGCGTTCTCCAGCCGCCCTTTGATGCCCGCGGGCGAAAGATGCCCGAACCGTTCCAGGATTTCCTCCTCCGCGGTACTCCAGGCGCGTTCCTTCACCCGGGTGATGCCCAGTTCCGCGCCCCGCTTGCAGATGGCAGTGCGCGACCAACCAATCTGATTGCTCGCGGCCTTCAGCGCGGCTCTGTCCCCTTGGCGCTGCCGCTGGTACGCGTCTCGAATCAGCCTGTCTCCAAGCGGTGTTGGATTGTATTTGCGCCGGTTGGTCTCTTTCATCACGCCGATGCCTCTTAGGTTAGAAGGGCAATCTGAAGATTTCCTGAATCTCTGTAGTCCTTACCATGCCCGTAGCGGAGGAGCCACGCGTTTGTGAATGGCTTACCCGGATCATGGGAAGTATGAAGACCGCTTGGACCGGGCGATCGCCGGCAATAGTCCACTCTGCTTGAACGCAACGTTTAGTGCGCCGCGGGCCGCTCATCACCGGCCTGCTTCGGCGGCCGTTTCATTAGAAAAACAAACGGGATGAGACAGGCCACCAGAACAGCCATACCGGAGATAACATCGATGTAGGCGAGGTTCGATGCCTGTGCCTGCATCATGCCAAAAACTTCCTTGTACGCCTGTTGCGTGGCGCCGAACGGCCCACGGGCTACGTGCCCGTCGCGCATAAAAGCGCCGCTGAGATTGCGAACCATAGAATCGAATGCCGGATTGCCCGGATAGGTGTGCGCGGATAAATACGTCAAATGCCGCTGCGCCTGCCGGATCAGCAGAGTACTCAAGACCGCGATTCCAATGCTGCCGCCAATATTCCGCGCAAAGCTGTTGATTCCCGAGACTTGATTGTTCTTGACCCTTGGAACGCCGAGATAAGCCAGCGTATTCGAGGGCAGGAAGATGAAGGCGAGTCCTAACGTCTGATAAATGCGCATCATCGCGACCGTACCGAAATCGATTCCAATATAGAGGTGGGTCAGATAAAGGAGCGATAGCGCAGTAGATGCGAAGCCGATGGCAATCATCAGGCGTTGGTCCATGCGGCTGACTAACATCCCGGCCAACGGCATCATGACGATCATGATGGCTCCGCCGCCCGACAGCGCTTCCCCGGCTTTCACGGCCGGGTAGCCAAGGAGGGTTTGCAGGAATTGAGGAATTAGAACCGTCGATCCGAATAGGACCATGCCCAGCATGAAGGTGAAAAAAATGGTCGTCGAG
The DNA here is from genome assembly GCA_036272835.1 of Bryobacteraceae bacterium. Classification (GTDB taxonomy): domain Bacteria; phylum Acidobacteriota; class Terriglobia; order Bryobacterales; family Bryobacteraceae; genus Bog-105. The sequence continues at coordinate 15,583 of DATAXY010000068.1, read as the reverse complement.
AAGTTTCGAAGCTTAAACAATTTGACGTCGACGATCGGGTGGTCGTGATTCCACTCCCAGATGACAAAGACAACTAAGGACACAGCGGCGGTGATAGACAGAGCGATAATCCACCAGGTGGCGAACCAATCCGCCTCCTGGCCTTTATCCAATACCACTTGCAAACAACCGATCCCGAGCGCGATCAGGCCAAGGCCCGGAAAGTCGACGCCTATCTTACTAACACGCTTGCGCTCTTCAAGCAAGTACGGCGGATCTTCGACCATTCGCTGGGTCAGGATCAGCGAAAGAATGGCGATAGGAACATTTATATAGAAGATCCAGCGCCAACTGTAGTTATCGGTGATCCAACCGCCGAGTGTCGGACCGATGGCTGGCGCGCAGACCACCGCCATGCCGTATACGGCGAACGCCATGCCGCGCCGCGCGGGAGGAAACGTATCGGCGAGAATGGCCTGTTCGCTGGGCGCCAAGCCTCCGCCGCCGAAGCCCTGCAAAATGCGAAAGAAAACAAGTGCGCCGAGACTCGGCGCGAAACCACACAAAAAGCTACTGGCGCCAAAGAGCGCCACGCAGGTCATATAGAAGCGTTTGCGGCCGAACGTAGTGGCCAACCATGCGCTGACGGGCAGGATGATGGCGTTTGAAACCAGGTAACTGGTGAGAATCCAGGTGGATTCATCCTGGCTCGCTGATAGATTCCCTCCGATGTGGGGCAGCGCAACGTTGGCGATCGAGGTATCCAGGACCTCCATAAACGTTGCCATCGTGACTGTAAGGGCAATCAGCCACGGATTATGTTTGGGCCGCCAGGCAGCGTGCGCGTGCTCAGCCGCACGTTGCCGCTCTAATGCTTCACTCCGATCGACGGTTGCTGTGCTCAAAAGACCTCTATCCGCCAAATAAAGGACACCACCGACTCACTCGAAGACCCTGGGCGGATTACTACATTATGGACTACGGCCGCAGTACCACAGCCTAATAGGTTGGATCTACAGAATGAGCTTGACAGATCTTTCGCCATGCAGCTATCATCTCCAGTATTCATTGGAAGCGAACCTTGTCTGTACCCGTCACGCTACAGTTGTGATGCCACAACTGACCAGTGAATACCCAGCATAGGCTCCGTCTGTCGTCAGCTATTGCGGCGCGAGTTGGAGCGTCTACATCGTCGTCACGAAGGCATTTCTGCGTGGCATCCGCGCGATTGAAAACTCTGTCGAATTCCTTTGGCTTGCTTGTCTTAGGCGCGCGCTCACGCCGAACGGACGATAACCATTAACCGATTGTCTTTTGGCCGCGACCGGGGTCGAGCGGCTGATCGAAGACTTTCGATTCCAAACCACAGGGGAGTATTGCGTGTTTATATACAACAAATTTACCGTGTTGTGCCAATCGGGCAGGGCTGGCGTTGGGGCGGTTGCCGTAATGGGAGTATTGCTGGCAGCCAGCGCCATCGTCGCTCAAGGCCAATCGACATCGGGTACGATTCTGGGATCCGTCAAGGACCCGTCCGGGAACCTGGTATCCGCCGCGAAGGTGCAGTTGACGAACCAGGGCACGAACGCACTCAGGACGACCATTACCAATGACACGGGCACATACGAGTTCACAAACGTGGAAATCGGCGCGTATCAATTGACCGTGCAGGCGCCCGGATTTCAAAAACTGGAGTTTACCTCGTTCGATCTCGGCGCGCGGGAGACCAAAAGGTTGGATGCCGATTTGAAGGTCGCATCGCAGGCGACGACCGTGAACGTGGAATCTTCGGCGGGGGCACTGGTCCAGACCGACACATCGAATGTCGCGGAGACGAAAAGTGGCCGCGAACTGGTGGACCTTCCCGTGGCGATCGCGACGCGCGGAACGGGTTCAACCAGCGCGATGTCGACGTTGACTACTCAATCAAGCGTTCAGACGGACGCTAGCGGCGGTATTTCGGTCGCCGGGGCGTTGCCTACGCAGCTTTCAATTACGATTGATGGGCTCAGCGTCGTTGGGCCTCGCACCGATGGGCCGCTGGTTGAATTGTTCCCGTCGTTCAATGCCATCGAAGAGATTCGGGTAAGCGAAGTGATCAATCCAGCCGAGTTCGGAGGGGTGGCGGATATTTCGACGATTTCTAAATCGGGAACTAATTCTGTGCACGGCGGCGTATTCGAGAACCTGCAGAACAGCTACATGAACGCCGGTAATACTTTTACCCACACAACGCCCTCTCTGAAGATGAATGATTTCGGAGCATTCTTCGGCGGGCCTATCGTGATTCCGAAGTTGTACAACGGCCACGATAAGACGTTTTTCTTTGGAAGTTATGAAGGATTGCAGTTACCGCGCCAGGTAGTGCAGATTGAAAGCGTTCCCTCGCTGGCGCTTCGCGGCGGCAATTTATCCAGCTATACAGGACAACTTACAGGTTACCCGGGAAACATTATTCCAGCCAGCCAGATTTCACCCTTATCGGAGAAGGCGCTGCAATACTTGTTTCCAACACCCAACAGCGGCGCGGCGGGAGCGATTTCAAACAATTACACAGCTTACTTTCCCGAGCCAATCAAGAGTAATCAAGTGGATTTACGCGTCGACCAACAGCTTACTTCCAAGCAGCAGACTTATGTACGGCTGACTTATAAAAATCGGCGAGTGGAGAATACACCGACCGGCTCGCCATTATTGGGTCCGTTTTCACAGCCGGAGATTGATTACGCGATTGCGGCGGCTCATAACTACGTGATTTCTCCGACTGTGATCAATGAGTTGCGCGGCGGCGTAAGCGGAAATCATTCTGCAACAACATACGCCATCACAGCGAACCAGGCCGCAAGCGAATTGGGACTGACAAATCTACCCGGTCCCATTCCTTCTGGCGATGCCGTGCCGAACTTCAGCATTGTCGGTTTCCAGGCTACGGGCGGAACGGGATCGAGCCTGTCTGGGAATAAGACGATGCAGTTACTGGATACTCTTACGTGGACCAAGGAAAAACATACGCTCAAGTTCGGCGCGGATTACCGATATTTGACCGGCTTATACACAAACGTTTTCTCTAGCCGCCGGTTGGGACAGTATACTTTCAACAGCTCGGTGATGAGCGCTTTGCTGGGGAGCGGCGCGGGCACGCCGTTCGCGTCTTTCTTATTGGGCTATCCGGATACCAGCAACATCGCGACCGTCGTCGCGCCCGACACGCATGGTTACGCCAGCCATTATGGATTCTTCGCTCAGGACGACTGGAAAGTAAGCCAGCGTCTGACGATTAACTTCGGAATGCGCTATGAGTATCATCCGATGTTCCTGGATCATCTGAGTAACACGACAAATTTTCTTCCAACCACAAGCACGGTTGTCAATGGTGCGACGGTCAACGGGGCGGCGGTGATTCCAAACCAATACGCGTTCAGCATTCTAAACCCCGGATTTGCGGAATCGATTTATCCGACTCCGGTATTGACGGCCGCCCAAGCGGGAATTCCGGAAAGCTTGCGTTATTCGAGCAAAACGGATTTCGCTCCGCGCATCGGCTTCGCGTGGCGTCCGTTCAACAGCGATAAGACAGTAATTCGCGGCGGTTATGGCAGATTTATCGAAGCGCTATTGGGATCGGCCATCTCCTCATCCTGGGGCGTGTCCGCCAGCGACGTCGCCAGTTTTAACAATTCGATAAGCTCAAATGGATTGCCGAAGTACACGTTCCCGAATCCTTATCCGGCAGATATTGCCGTGCCGGGCAGCCAAAGCTTTTATCAGGCGTTCAACGCCCATTACCAGGATCCGTCCGTAGAGGAGTGGGATCTGACAATTGAGCAAAGTTTGGGCCGGGGAGTTACCGTGCGAGTCGCGTACGACGGGAACCACGGCTCTAACTTGGGCTTGCTGGAAAACTTGAATGAAGTTCCTGCCAACACAGTCGGCTTCGCAACCGCCAATAAATCGGCCCCCTTCCCGATCTGGAACTATATTGCATACCAGAATAGTATTGGAATCAGTAACTACAATTCGATGACGGCAGATTTCACCAAACGGTTCTCGAACGGACTGCAGTTTGACGGAAGTTACGTCTGGGCAAAAAATCTAGCGGACAATGCGGGATATGATCCGACTGCATTTGCCGGTGAGGCCGGCGGCACGATAACGGACCAATTTGCCCCAAGCCTCGATTATGGCAACGTCGCGTTTACACACCGGAATCGCGTCCTGGTGACGTATCTGTATGAATTACCCTTCGGCAAAGGGAAGATGTTGCTCAATCGCGGAGGATTGGTCAATAGCGTTGCCGGCGGTTGGGAGATGGCGGGTGTTGTTCTGGCCCAGACCGGTCCTTACATGACTGTGTTGGCGACCGGCGATCCCTCGGGCACTGGCTTCAACCAGTTAGTTGGCAATGGACGCGCTGATACTGTGGCTGGCATCTCGCCAACGGCGAACCAAACCACCCCGCAGTGGATCAATCCGGCGGCGTTTGCAATTCCGCAGAACAATATCGGCCGCTTTGCAGATTCGGCAGTCGGCGCCGTCGAAGGACCGGGAACGGCCGCGGTTTCGATGTCGCTGATTAAATCCATTCCTTTCACCGAGAAGGCCCGGATGCAGGTGGGCGCATCGGTGGCCAACTTGTTCAACCATCCGAATTATGCGGTGCCCAGCAATTTAACGGCGGGGACATCCGGGTTTGGATCCTTGACTGGATTGCAGACAGCGGAAGGTGCAGGGCCGAGAACAATTCAGTTGACGGCTCGAATTAACTTTTAGGTGCAGCGAGCGTAATAGTTGCGAATAGTCGCGGTTCTGTCACGGAACCGCGACCTTTCAGCGAAGGCGCTAAACTAGTACGGTCCCTCTACAACATTCCAAGGAGATCACGTGATCCATTTGAAGGTGAATGGCGCCGCACAGCAGTACGACGGCGACCCGGAGATGCCGCTTTTGTGGTACCTGCGGGATGAATTGCAGTTGACCGGTTCGAAGTTTGGGTGCGGCGCCGGCCTCTGCGGCGCATGTACCGTCCACGTGAACGGCGAAGCGCAGCGGAGTTGCTCGTATCCCATGAACGGTCTGGCAGGCAAGTCGGTGGTGACGATTGAAGGGCTCAGTTCGAAGGGAGACCACCCGTTGCAGCAAGCCTGGAGAGAACTCAACGTGCCGCAATGTGGATATTGCCAAGCAGGCCAGATCATGCAAGCCGCGGCTCTCCTGAAGACGAAACCGAAACCAACCGATCGCGACATCGACTCCTTAATGGAAGGCAATATCTGCCGCTGCGGGACGTATCAGCGTATTCGGCAAGCGATTAAGCAAGCGGCGGGGGTGGACGCATGAGCCGGACTCCTGAACGCATTGAACTATCGAGCCGTCGCGATTTCTTTGGCCACCTGTTTTCGGCCGGGGCGCTAGTGCTTGCAGCGCAGGTCATTCCGTCCCGCATCTTTGCCAAGGACGTGGCGGACTATTCAAACGCCGCTTGGAAGCCCAATGTTTTCCTTGGCCTTGAAACCGATGGATCGGTGATCATCATCGCTCATCGTTCCGAAATGGGCACCGGCATTCGCACGGCGCTGCCAATGGTGGTGGCCGACGAACTGGGCGCGGACTGGTCGCGCGTACGCGTTGAACAAGGACTCGCCGATGAAAAATATGGATCGCAGGACACAGATGGGTCCTGCTCTATTCGGGATTTTTACGCCATCATGCGCGCGGCCGGAGCAACCGGACGCCTGATGTTGGAACGGGCTGCCGCAGCGCAATGGAATGTTCCCGCAACCGAGTGCAGTGCGAAGGACCACTCCGTCATTCATACCGCGAGTGGACGCAAGCTGGCGTTTGGCGATCTGGTGGCGGCCGCGTCCCAGTTGCCGGCGCCCAAAAAGGAAGAGCTTGTTCTCAAACCGAAGGATGAATTCCGCTATATCGGCAAGGGCGTGCCTTCGGTGGATTTGAACGACATTGTGGTGGGCAAAGGAACATTCGGTTTCGATGCACACCTGCCGGGCATGGTCTACGCGTCCATCGAGCGGCCGCCTGTGCTCGGCGGCAAGCTGAAGAGCGTGGACGATAGCAAAGTCAAAAGCGTGCGCGGCGTGCTGGAAACCGTGCGCCTGGACGAAGCGCAGGCTCCGTTTGGGATGCAGGCGCTGGGCGGCGTGGCCGTCATCGCAACCAATACATGGGCCGCCGTCCAAGGGCGCAAAAAGCTGAAGATCGAGTGGGAGTCCGGCCCCCACGCCGTTTTCGATTCCGGCGCCTACAAGCAGTATCTGCTCGAGACGGCCAAAAAGCCTGGTAAAGTCGTACGCCAATCTGGCGATGTCGATGCCGAGTTTGCAAAGGGCGGAAAAGTCGTAGAAGCCACGTATTACACGCCGCTGCTCTCGCACGTTCCGATGGAGCCGCCCGCTGCGCTCGCACATGCCCGCGACGACGGCAAGCTGGAGATCTGGACGGCGACGCAAGATCCGCAGGAAGCTCAGCGAACGATTGCCAAAGCACTGGGGATTCCCAAGGAGGATGTCATCTGCCACGTAACGCTGCTCGGCGGCGGGTTCGGGCGCAAGTCGATGCCCGATTACTGTGCCGAAGCGGCAATCCTTTCGAAGAAGTTGGGCAAGCCGGTGAAGGTCTCCTGGACGCGCGAAGAAGACATTCATTTCGACTACTATCACAGCACGTCCGGCATTTATGCCAAGGCCACGCTCGATTCAACCGGACGGCCTACGGCGTGGCTCCAACGGTCCGTCTTTCCGCCCATCTCGTCCACATCGAAAGATGGCGATGTATATGGCGGCGCCGGTGAACTCGGGATGGGATTCACCGACCTGCCCTTCGATCTGCCCAATTTCCGGGCCGAGAACGGGCCCGCGCCGGCGCATGTGCGCATCGGTTGGCTGCGGTCGGTCGCCAACGTGTACCACGCGTTCGCGCTGCAATCGTTTGTGGATGAGTGCGCGAACGCAGCGGGTCGTGACCCCATCGAATATTGGCTGGATGTTCTGGGCAGTCCGCGGACGATTGAAGGCCGCGGCCGAATGGCGAAGCTGCATCCGTTCGATACAGGCCGTCTCCGCAACGTAGTGAATCTGGTGGCCGAGAAGTCCGATTGGGCGAACAAGAAGCCATCGAAAGGGCGCGCGCTCGGGTTCGCCGCCCATCGAAGCTTTCTCAGTTACGTAGCCGCGGTGGTGGAAGTAAACGTCGATGCGAATGGAAAGCTGACCATCCCGCGCGTTGATGTGGCGGTCGATTGCGGGCAGGTAATCCATCCCGATCGCGTGCATGCGCAATTCGAAGGCGCAGCCGTGTTTGGTACCAGTATCGCGATGATGGGAGAGATTACGGCCGCGGATGGGCGCATACAACAATCGAACTTTAACGACTATCCCGTTGCCCGCATAAATGATGCGCCGTTCAAGACGTATGTGCACTTGGTCGAGAGCGATGCGCTGCCGACGGGCGTGGGCGAACCGGGCGTTCCGCCGATTGCACCGGCGATCTGCAACGCGATTTTCGCCGCGACCGGGAAACGCATCCGCGAGTTGCCGGTAAAGAGGACAAAGCTGGTTTAGCGTCTTTTTGTATAAATTAGTACCGGGTCCCGTCGGCAGCGCGAGAACGGACCCGGCGCCGGTATGGTTTGGCCCGTGCTCTGAGTTATTCGGAAGGCACGGAAGTAATTGGATTAGCCCGGTATTTCGTATTGGTATGGCGAGGCATGCCAAAAGCGGGCGGCTTTCTTAGGAAGCCGCCCAGAGTATGGAGGGCCTTAAGAACGGTGTCGAAGCCTTGCCCAAACACCGAGTCCAACTAATCCGCTGCCCAGCAGCGCAACACTTGTGGGCTCCGGCGCACTCGGCGGCGTGACAGGGTTCGGCGCGAAGAACTCCAGGATCGGCTCTCCCAGAACACTATTGCCGCCGGTCGCCGCTTCTACGCAAGCGAAATCCGTCGTATTCGAGCAGCTACCGAAACCGGAGTTTCCGTAGATACTGGAATCGAAGTATAAATTTGAAAGAACCACTCCGCTAGGATCTGCCGTGAAGTTCACGCCGAGGTCATCGACATTAGGCGTCGTGCTCATGGGGCCCACATTCATGAATCCGACAAAATATTGCTGCCCCGCCGTGAGTGAAATCGGCATCGAAAAAGATCCGCCCGCCAACACACCTTCGGCGGTCGCGGAATCAAACTGAAACGAGCCCAGAAACGTCCCGCCGCTGGATGGCAGACCGTTGTAAACCACGACCGTGACGGTTCGATTCTGAACGCTAGTCAGGTTGGGAATGGAGAATTCAGTATCGATCCCACTGAGCTGATAGCTCGTGGATGGACTGTAGACCCAACCCACATCGTAATCGCCCCAATAAGCGCCGTTGTCGGCCGCATAAGAGGCATTCACGCTGTCCGTAAGCACGTCAGCCCTGGCATCGCCGGATATAGCCAAGCCAGCCAGGGTTATAACTCCTGATAGAGTTACTGCTGTTAAATAGTTACGATTGAATTTCATTATCCTTCCTTAGTAAATCGACCTACGCGAAAAAATCGACCTACGGAAATTTTTGTAACAGCAATCCGGCCGTTCATACTATGAAACAGTCTGAAATCTTCTGAAATAAGTACTGTCCCTGCCGCGCGGTTCCATTACGGCCTCTCCTTTCGCCTGGAACACGAGGGTTATGGTGTCTGCTTGCGCCGCCGCCGTAACCGCCAGAATCGCGGCCGTAAGAAGAACTGCGGGTGATGTTCGACTATGCAGTTGAGGGCCTCTCAGATGCTTTTTCGTTTGTGAGTTCCGGTACGAAGTGAGGATTTGCGGGTGGGCAGACGACTCGGCTTGGCTGTCCCGGGTCATCGGGACAAATGATCAATCCGGAGTGTGCAGCCTACAGCCCCATTCGCGCGAGCAAATTCGCGTATCGCGAGTCGCTGCGGATAGAATCGAATCCCGGCTCCCACTTCAGCGACACCAGATCGGTGATGTGCTCGCGATAGGCAATTTCGAGCTGGCGAAATGCGTTCTCTTTGTCACCGGCGGCCGCGTACATACACGCCAGATTGTACGGCGAGAAATACTGCGACGGGTGAGCTTTCAGGATCTCTTGGAAGCGTTTCTCAAACCTGGCTTTATCGCCGCGCGCCTCCACCGAAGCCGTCAGAACCTGAGCCGTGACATCATTCGGCGGAGAGGACTTCGCGTAATGTTGCGCGGCGACCTCAGCTTCCGCATAACGGCCTTCCCGAACGAGAACTTCCGCCTTGCGCAAATAGGCGAAACCAGCATTAGCCGGATCGAATTGCAGGATGCGGTCGGCCATACGGATGCAATCGTCATAGCGGCGCCAATAATAGTAAAGCTCGCACAGCATTCCGGCAATCGCGCCATCCGATGGATTGAGGAGTTGCGCTTCATGCAAACGCGATTCTCCCTCCGGAAATCTTCCCATCACGAAAGACACCATGGCAGAGCGCATAAGCGCGCGGGCGTTGGATGGGTCGATGCGTAGAGCGTCGGCGTATTCGCGCTCAGCCTCTTTCCAATCCCAGCGCGCATAGTTGACCAGTCCGAGCGATACATGCGCTTCGGCCAATGCCGGATCCAGCGCCAGCGCCTTTCGCGCGGCAGCCTCCGCCAATTGAATCGTCTCCGGCTCCGCCTGCCCGTCGGCGGCTCTAACCGCGTATATGTCCGCCAGACCCGCATAGGCAAGAGCGAAATTCGGGTCCTTATCGACTGCCCGCTGAAAGAGATTGATGGCCCGATTGAGATTCGGCAAAAAGCGCTCGCGCGCCACCCGGCGGCCTTCCAGATAAAACTCCAGCGCCTGCGAGTCGTGAGGAAGAGGCCCAAGCGTTGCCGGCATCACAAGCGGGGCGGGGCGGTGCTGCGCAATCCACGCCGAGGCCACTACCGCGAGAAGCAAGGCCGCCATTACTCCATGGACAGCTCGGGACGTGGCTGCAACGGAACTCAGCCGCGGCGAGAAGGAAGGTTTTACGCTTTTTTCTTCCGGTTCCGCTTTCAACCCTACAGTCACCGGCGCGATGAACCGGTATCCCACTCCGGTCACGGTCAGAATATAGCGATGCTCCCCTGGCCGTTCTCCAAGCGCTTTCCGGATGGCCGACACGCACTGATTCAGATTGTTATCGTCGACCACCGCGCTGCCCCAGACACCCGTCCGCAATTCAGATTTAGTGACCGTTTCGCCACTTCGATCCAAAAGCAGGAGAAGGACTTCCATCGCTTTGGCGGTGAGTGGAATCGGCACGCCATCTTTGGTGAAAACGCGCGACTGCGGGTCAAGGCGGAACGGCCCAAATGAGTAACAGCGGTTCGGTCGAACCTCAACAACAGGCCGGGCCGAACGGAGCGCTGCAATACCTATTTCGGGCGATTTCATGGCACGATCCGCCGATCTGGATGTATAAGCAAGGATAGCGAAAAAGTCTTATTGGCAACAACCCGCCAATACGCCCGTCCGTTTCCCGGCAAAACTTAAGGAGCGTCGACGGGCCGCTATTCGTAACGCAGCGCTTGCATCGGATCGATGCGCGAAGCCTTACGCATCGGCAGCAGCGTGGCCAACAAACCGACAATGACAATCGTGGCGGCGGCAACCGCAAGAGTTGTCACGTCGCCGGGTTGTACGCCGTAAAGCATAGCGTTCAGACTTCGGGTAGCCAGAAATGCGAGCGGCAATCCCAATACGAGGCCGGCCGCGACGACCAGAAGAGTCTCGCGCAAAAATAGGCCTCGTATATCCGACTGTTGCGCGCCAACGGCAAGGCGAACGCCGATCTCACGCGTGCGGCGAGAGACCGCATACGCGACGATTCCGTACAAACCAATCGCTGCGAGCGTTGTTGCCAGAACGCTGAACAGTGTTGATAGAAAACTCAGCACTTCTTCATTCGATAGACCACCATCGATTTGCGCCTGTAGCGTCCGAAGGTTGAATATTGGCAAGCGCGGATCGAGCGACCGGACAACGGCCTTTAATTGCGGGACCAGACTGGCCGGATCCGTTCGTGACCGCACCAGCAGAGTCAGAAAGCTCGACATCGACTGCTGCGAAGACAGATAGACCGTTGGTTGACTCGCGTTCCGCAGTCCGTCCTCGCGCGCATTCCGGACCACGCCGGCGATCTCCACATTCGAGCCGCCCTGCTGGAATATGCGGCCAATTGCATCCCGCCCGGCAAAATAATGCTTCACGAACTCTTGATTGACAATCGCAACTCTCTGGGCATTCTGCGTATCCCGCTCTGTGAAGTCCCGTCCCTCCAGAATCGCCTCGTTCAACGTAGCGAAGTACCCGGGTGTGATCGTGTTGAACATCGGGGTCGGGTTCTCGCCAAGCTTTGGGACATAACCGGGAACCTGAACAGGCATCGTGATGGTCGGTCCGGTCAAAGGAGTGCAAACTGCGAGCGAGGCGGATGTCACCAGAGGAATCCGCCTCACGCGATCCAACAATTCTCTATAAAACGCGTGAGCTGCGAACGCCGAATAGCCGTTCATTGAAGGGTCCACGCTCAGGACGATCACTTGGTCCGGTTGGAAGCCAAGATCGATCGTACGCAAGGTGCGAAGTGTCTTGGTCAACAACCCGGCGACTACCAGCACCACCACCGACAGCGAAATCTGAATGACGACTAAAAGGTTCCTCAGCTTCAGATGCGTCACTTCTCCGGGTTTCTGCTTCTTCAATCCCGGCGTCAGCGATAAACGCGTTGATTGCCAGGCCGGGACGAGGCCAAAGAGAAGCGCCGTAACCAACGACAAGCCGGCTGCAAACGCAAAGACGGCCGGGTCGAGACCAATTCTCAAACTGTTATGAGAGGACTCGCCCGCGTTCAGAAAACGGAGCAGAGCTGTCGTCATCCAGAACGAAAGCACGACGCCAAACATCCCGCCGAGGCCGGCCAACATCAATGCTTCCACCAAAAGTTGGCGCACCAGGCGCGCCCGTGAAGCGCCTAGCGAGAGCCGTACGGCGAACTCCTGCCGTCTGGCCGATGCGCGCGCCAGCAGCAGATTCGCAAGATTCGTGCAGGCCACCAGCAACACCAAGCTCACTACGCCCATAAGCACCAGCACCGGCTGACCAAAGCGCGACTGCATGCTGTCGATTCCGCGGCTCCCGTCAGTCAGCCGATAAGTCCGTCCGTTCGGCCGTTTTGCGTCGACGGCACCCGTTTCAATGGCCGCTGCCAATACTTCTCCGTCCGCTTGCGCCATCGTGACACCAGGCTTCAACCTCCCGAGGGTCGACAGCCAACTGAGGTTTGGCGACTTCCAAGGGATCAACATGTCGGGCATGAAGTCGGTTAAACGCGATACCGGAACCTGCAGTTCGTAATCGCCGTGGAGCGCCGAGCCTCTAAATCCCGGCTCGGTTACTCCCAGAATCCGGTACGGATGCGCGTTGAGGAAGACCTTGCGCCGCAATATTTGGGGATCGCCGCCGAATCGCGATTGCCACATGCGGTAGCTGATGACACAGATTGGATCGCCCGGCGCGTGCTCCACATCGTCTTCCGTCATCACGCGTCCCACGGCTGCATGCACCTGAAGTGTGGGAAAGTATTGCCCGGTCACCATCTCTGCGGAGACCGGCGCGGATGCCCCGTCGGTCTCGAAACCGATCAAGACCGGAAACTGCCCGAAGAAGCCGTCGAACGCCTTCACATGCCGGGCCAGTTCCTGAACAAACGCACTTGACACCGGCGCCACGCTCTGGACCCCCTTTTCCACTCTCACCAGCCGCACCAAACGAGTTGAGTCCGGCACCGGCAGATGCGTAAGGAGAATCGAATTGACAAACGAAAAAATCGCCGTATTCGCGCCGATGCCGAGTGCCAGCGACGCCACCGCGACGATCGTGAATACGCGCGATCTGCGGAGGCCGCGTCCCGAGAGCCGGACGTCCTGCAATAGATTCTCGATGAAGGGAATTCCGCGCCGATCCCGATACGTCTCTTTCATTGGCTCCGTCGAACCAAATTCGAGGCGCGCCGCGCGCGCTGCATCATCGGGCGTCATCCCGCCGCGTAAGTACTTGTCTGTCAGTAGTTCCAGATGAAACTGAATCTCATGATTTAGGTAATCGTCGCGCCGTCTGCGCGCGAAATTGCCAATGAAACGGCTGAGGGCGACTCGAAGTAACCGCATGGATTTACCCTCATTCGGTTGCGTTCAGCAGCCGGCTCATAATGCCCGTAAAGCGTTCCCAGTCCTGCGTCTCCTGCACAAGCCGCTTCTTCCCCGCCCTGGTTAACGAGTAAAACCGAGCCTTCCGGTTATTCTCTGAGGAGCCCCATTCGGACTGGATGAATCCGTTCTGTTCCAGCCGCAAAAGGGCCGGATAAAGAGTGCCTTGGTTCAGGTGCAGCAGATCGTCTGAAATCTGCTCGATGCGCTGGGCGATGCCATAGCCATGCACTTTGCCCAGGGTATCCAGCGTTTTCAAGACCATGAGGTCAAGCGTGCCTTGAAGCACTTCGGGTTTGGATGGCGGCACAACGATTCTCCTGTTGACGATCAACAGAATGACAGAAAGCCCTGTAGTTTGTCAACAGGACCGGCCAGAACCGGCATGCGAAAGAATTTACGCGACCGGAATGTCGACGCCCATGCTGCGGCAGGCGCCCTTGACCTGCTCCACCGCGGCTTCTAACGTGAAGCAGTTGAGGTCGGGCATCTTGATTTTGGCGATCTCTTCGATCTGCGCCTGGGTAATCTTGCCCACTTTGTTCTTGTTCGGTTCAGCCGATCCTTTGGCCAGGCTGACGGCCCGTTTCACCAGGATGGCAACCGGCGGGGTTTTCGTAATGAACGTGAACGAGCGGTCCGAAAAGATCGTGATGACGACCGGAATAATCAAACCTTCCTGGTCTTTGGCGGAGGTCTTAGCGTTGAAGGCCTTGCAGAACTCCATGATGTTGACGCCCTGCGGACCCAGCGCCGTACCAACCGGCGGCGCCGGCGTTGCCTTGCCGGCCGGGATCTGGAGCTTCACCTGTGCTGTTACTTTCTTTGCCATGTCCTAATATCCTGAAAAAATAGCCCTTTAGATCTTCTCGACCTGTAGGAAATCCAGTTCCACCGGGGTTGAACGGCCGAAAATCGTCACCATTACACGCAGCGTATTGCGCTCGGTGTTGACCTCGTCCACCTTACCCGAAAAATTCGTGAACGGCCCGTCGACGATTTTAACGGTCTCATTCTTTTCAAACGTTAGTTTCGGACGCGGGCGCTCGGCGCTTGACGCCTGCCTGTATAGAACCGCATTTACCTCGTCCGCTGTCAGCGGCACGGGCTTTGTCCCACCGCCCACAAACCCCGTGACCCGCGGCGTCGCTTTTACGGCGTGCCACAGCTCATCGTCCATTTCCATCTCAACCAGGACGTATCCGGGATAGAGTAACCTCTTGCTGGTCACCTTCTTACCATTACGAAGTTCAACTACTTCTTCGGTTGGAATCAGGATTTGTCCCAGCCGATGCCCAAATCCAAATGCTTCGGCCCGCGTACGCAGCGATTCAGCAACCTTGGTCTCAAATCCCGAATAGGCATGCACTATATACCAATGCTTGGTCGTTTCGGGCGGACCGTCTTCGACCATCTCGACAACTGGTTCGGCAGCCTGTGCCTCGTGGTCCAGTTGCTCTGGTTCCGGGTGAATATCGCCTTCCGGGACGCCCTGTTCGGTTTCGAGGGCATCATGGTCAGCGTCGTCGGGGCCGGCGTGTTCGTGGCCGGCATCTTCGGGGAATAACGGCAGTTCTTCCTCGGACCCTACTTCATGTTCGTGTTGCAAATCTTCTTTCGGCATGGCCAGCGGCCTCTCCGTTCCCTACTTGGAGACGAAGTAGTTGATTATCCTGTCAATGATCGATCTCACAACGAAATCCACCACAAAAAAATACCCGGCAAATAGAAAGACCGCGGCGATGACAACTGCGGTCGTTGCGCGCACCTGCGTCCAGTTAGGCCAAGTGACACGCCGCATCTCCGATTTCACTTCGTCGATATAATCTCGCGCCTGCTGAGGCCAACCGACCGCATTCGTTATTTCTGCCATACAAATTTAAATTCCCGGTGATAGACGGCCGGTTCTCAGCGACCGCTCGCTGGGACCAGGCACTCGACTCTCGATGATTGGCAGGGGCAGAGGGATTCGAACCCCCAAAGGCGGTTTTGGAGACCGCTGGTTTACCGTTAGCCTATGCCCCTCTACGACTTCACTTCTCCAGACTATCAGAAATGCTACTTTGTCTCGCGATGCGGCTGATGCTTCCGGCAGAACGGGCAGAACTTCTTAAGCTCGATGCGTTCCGTCGTCGTCCGCTTGTTTTTGGTCTTACTATAGTTCCGATTCTTGCACTCGGAACATTGAAACTGAATGATTTCTCGTGGCATCGATCGCTTCCTTCACTTTCCACCCGGCGCTACGCCAAAATCTCCGAAACGGTGCCGGCCCCGACGGTGCGTCCGCCTTCGCGAATCGCAAACCGCAGCCCCTTATCCATGGCGATCGGCGTGATCAGGTCGATTTCCAACTGCACGTTATCGCCCGGCATCACCATCTCC
>DATAXY010000067.1:0-3204 GCA_036272835.1 Bryobacteraceae bacterium | reverse complement strand
TCAGGTTCTGGTTGGATAGAGAGGGCCGGCTACGTGACCGCGCGATGTTCGATTTGTTGGTTAGGGTTTGATACGCGGGAACAGGCGTTCGCCCGCGCAGTGCAACTTAATCGCCACGATATGAAGCCGTGTGAAAAATGCGCCCCCTGAATTTAGATACAGAGCACCAGTGAGCCGAGCTACACGGGTCGGCTCACGTTGCAGCGCTAGCTCAGTGGATAGAGCGCCCGCCTGCTAAGCGGAGGGTCGGGGGTTCGAATCCCCCGCGCTCCCTGTGGAGCGTGCGATCAAATTTCCACAAGCCATTGAATCTCACAGATAGAACGAATCGCGGGGAAAGTTGGCCGCTAAAGGCATAAAGCGAAATTGTGATTAGCGGTTAACGATCGGGAGGATTCGCTTCATGCGCACGGTCGCGCTCGACGGCGGGGTCAAGGCCTGGCGCGACGCCAGATTTCCCATTGAGCCCGGTGCTTCAACTCTGTGATCAGACCGATCGCCCGACGAGATAGGCCATTGACGTCTTTTGGAAGCAGATGTGGCGAGGATTACTGGGAGTGTCGTTCGCCTTCTGCCAAATGCTGTAGATATTGATGGACAAAGGCAATCGCCATACTTCCTTCCCCCACTGCGGAAGCAACGCGTTTGACGGGACTCAGCCGAACGTCCCCACACGCGTAAATTCCGGGAACGCTTGTTTCAAGGAGATAGGGATCGCGGGGATTTGTCCATTGACCAGCCTTGACCACATCCGTTCCGGTAAGAACATATCCGCGGACATCGCGGGCAATTTCGGCAGGTAACCAGTCGGTTTCGGCATCAGCACCAATGAAAACGAAAAGCCCACCGCTCTTGCAGCTGCGCTTCTCGTTGCTGGCCCGATTCAGAATCTCGATCTCCATCAGGTGAGTGTCGCCACGGACTGCCTGGACCTCGGATTGGAACTCGAAAGCGATGTTCGATTTGGTATGAATCTGCTCGATCAAATAGTGAGACATGCTTTTCTCTAGAGCATTGCCCCGACAGATCATTGTTACCGTGAGGGCATGATTGGAAAAGAACAGGGCCGCCTGACCAGCGGAATTCCCTGCGCCAATCAAATGAACATCGAGACCATGAGTCGAACCAGCCTCACTCCGCGCGGCCCCATAGTAAATTCCCTTGCCAATCAGCCGGTCAAATCCGTCGATTCGAAGACGACGCCAGGTCACGCCGTTTGCCAGAATGATTGTTCGGGCGCGGAGGATTTGATCACCGTCGAGGAAGACTTCGTGCGTTACCGGGGCAATCCGCTCGATCGACCGGGTGATGAGTATTTCCGCACCGAGACGCCGCGCCTGTTGAAGCGCGCGATTTGCTAGTTCGTCACCGGATACCCCGCTTGGAAAGCCCAGATAGTTTTCAATGCGCGAGGATGTACCAGCCTGACCGCCGGGTGCCTCCCGTTCGATCACGATGGTGCGCAAGCCCTCAGAGGCGCCGTATACCGCCGCCGCGAGGCCGGCCGGGCCACCACCGACGATGACCGTATCGTATTCCGCAAATCGCGGATTTATCTGCAAGCCCAGGAGCCGCGCTAGATCACGCGGGGTCGGTTTGGTGACCACCATTCCATCAGCCAAGCGCAGGGCCGGAAAGTCGCTTTCTGTCGGCTGAGCTTGCGGCCAAATGGTCCGAGATTCCGCTGCATCAGGCGTAATCCAGTCGAAGGCTATCTGATTGCGTGCCAGGAAGTGTCGCAACTCGCTGCACCCTGCATCCCACTGGTTCCCGACGATGACAAGCCGGGCTTTTTTCGGCTCCGCGGCGATACCCTGAAGTCCCCCGATGCGCTCGCGCGCTAGTGCGCCCATCTTTGCTGAGAACTCATGCGACGCCGCGGCGATGGCGTAATAGTGCGGAAGATCGACCCGCATGACGCGCGAAGGTTCTGCCGCCCGATAACCACCAGGAAACGGCGTACCCAAGGCAATCGGCACCTCGCCGAAAATCGTGCCGGTCAGACGCCACCCCAGTCTCCGTTCAACACCGTCGATTGTCTTGATTACTTCCATCTTTCCAGAAAGCACCGCGTAGAGCGCAGCTTCGCCGCCTTCCGGGACAGCGAACTCCCCGGCACTGAGACGAATGTCCTCTGAAGTTGCGGCAAGACGCTCAAGTTCCGATTCCGCAAGGGTCCCGAACAGTGGGATTGTCCGCACGTCGTCAATGGTCAACATCTCGGCCGCCCCCATAATCCGCCCAAGTCCCTAAGGTTTAGGCTATGCCATCACGCCTGGGCGGCCAAGTGGCCTCCAATCATCCACTTGGAACCAAATCATGCGACTCGGAACGGCGCTCCGTGAACTATCAAAGATTCATAAATCCACGTCGCTTGTATCGCCCCACGCCGAGCCATTGGCCGGCGAAATGAAGGAAATTCCAATGCCTCCTTGCGTTCGTTGACGCCCAAAAGCGGGCAGTCCGCTTTCGGTCTTCCAAACTCGGTTACTCCCGATCGCATGTGCGAATGACCGGCATTGGCACTTCCCGGTCCTTCGGCGATGGACGATGGTCGGCTGCTTTCGACGCAAAACCGGACCTTGGGGACTGCCAATAATATCGAACTACAGGCTCACTGCTCCCGAAACTCAGCACGACGGCGATCTGCTTTAGGTCGTGCGTTGATTGTACCGGTCACTTCGCTCATCCTGAGCCGAGGCCATAAAACCCATCTCGTCGAGAGAGGCGCCCGGCCTTTTTCATTCCGCGTGATTCTTGGGAGAACTCGCCATGTGCCGGAACATCAGAACACTGCACAATTTCAAGCCGCCGGCGACGGACGACGAAATCCGCGCCAGCGCGCTGCAATTTGTCCGTAAGCTGTCCGGCTTTGCCCGGCCGTCCAAGGCCAACGAGGCGGCGTTCAACCGGGCCGTAGACGACGTGACGCATGCGGCACATCATCTTCTCGACGCGTTGGTGAGCAACGCGCCGCCGCACGACCGCGCCGTCGAGGCTGCCAAGGCCAAGGCCCGCGCAGCGGAACGCTTCGGTGCTGCCCGGGCGGTGTAACGAACGCACGCTAGGTTTCGTGGACAAAAGGTATCCAGATTTTGAAGGATGCGATTGAGACGAAGGCGAGGAAAGAGCTGGCAGTCTTGTCGTACCGTGTGGCGACGCGGCGCCAATTCTTGAGCTTGTTGAACATGCGCTCGATATGGT
>DATAXY010000066.1:0-15438 GCA_036272835.1 Bryobacteraceae bacterium | reverse complement strand
AAAGTTGGGGGCGCCACCGCGCGGCATCTGCTGAAGCAAGGCAAACAGGTGCGAGCGCTTGTGCGCAATCGCGAGAAAGCGGCGAAGTGGGCAGACCAAGGCGTGGAGTTGGTGGATGGAGACTGGAACGATGCGACAGCCATCGCGGCGGCGCTCAAAGGTGTTGACGGCGCGTTTGTTATGTTGCCGGCTGTATGGGCACCCTCGGCTGATTACAAAGAAGCAAAGGGCGTGATTGCGAACTATGTCGAGGCGCTGACCAAGGTAGTGCCCCCGCGGGTGCTAGCGCTCTCGTCGATGGGCGCGAATAGAACAAGCGGGCTGGGGATGATCACGGCCTTATCACTTTTGGAGCAAGGTTTTCGCAGCCTGCCATCTCCGGTCGCATTTGTGCGCGCAGGCGGCTTTTTCGAAAATTTTCTTTTTGGCTTACAGGCCGCCCAAGGCGGAACACTACCAGTCTTCTACAATCCTACAAACCGGAAATCGACAATGGTCGCGTCAGACGACATCGGCGCAGAGGTGGCAACGCTTCTGACCGGGCCGGCGTGGTCGGGGCATCGCGTTATCGAGCTGGGTTCGATGGTAAGCACGGATGAAGTAGCCGGACAATTGGGTGAAGTCCTGACACTCGACGTAAAAGCCTTTGCAGTCCCGCGTGCAGGGTGGGCGGAAGCGTTCGAGCGGTTCGGCATCCCGAAGGGCCACACTGGACCTGCCGAAGAAATGTATGAGAGCGTTAACGCGGGATGGATGGACCTCGGAATCACGGGTACGGAGCACGTAGCAGGTACGACGTCCGCACGCGATGTGTTTGCGGCCGCACAGAACGCCGTCAAGGCGTAAGTCCGGGGCAAGCTGAATCAGCCCGGTTCCTTGGGAACTGGGCTGATCGTCCGCGACGCCCTGGCGAAAGGCCATTCCGTCGTGGCCCTGGTTCGCTCGAAGGCGAGCGCCGATCTGCCGGGAGTAGACATGATCGAGGGCGATGCTCGTGACGAGGGCACCCTCATCCGCGCCTTGAACGGCTGCGATGGCGTCGTCAGCTCGTTGGGCACCGACCTGAGCCCGTTCCGCGAGGTCAGCGTGCTCACCGTCGCAACAGGCACCCTGGTCACGGCGATGACGCGCAACGGCGTGCGCCGTCTGGTCTGCATCAGCGCCCTGGGGGTCGGGACAGCCCAGCCGTGGCCACGGCGGCTTCGTGTTCGACCCGCTGTTCCTGCCTTTGCTGCTCAGCCATGCTTACAAGGACAAGGACGGTCAGGAAGCCGCGATCCGCGCCAGCTCACTCGATTGGGTCATCGTTCGGCCCCCCATGCTTACCAATGACCCAGCTCCTGGGAGCGTCAGGGCGGTCACCGACCTCGCAGGCGTCAATGGCGGCAAGATTGCACGCGCCGATGTCGCTCGGTTCGTGGTGGAGCAACTGAACACTTGGTTGAGGCGAACACCTGTTCTCTTGTGGTGAAGGGTGCAGAAGCCCTCGTTTAATGCACGACCCGAGACCGTCCCGCCCATGCAGCGCGTTGATTTCAGTCGCGTACAAGAGCCGACTTATTGCAGAACGATTTAAACCATTTAAGCCGCAAGAAGAGGATCGCTTTTAATATGAAAGCTGAACACACAATAGATAAACCCGCGCGGGCAGGTCGAGCAACTCAAATAGCCGCGATGGTAATAACCGGCCTTGTCGCCTTCATCTGGGTGTACTTCGGAAGGTTATATCTAATTCACGATCCCAACGAATGGAGGATCGCCAATCAGCAGCTCGGATACCCGCTCTATATCATCCCTCTGATTGGCGTGACCCACATCCTTGGTGGCGTGGGCCTTCTGATTCCCAATGTGCCTCGATTGACTGAGTGGGTTTATGCTGGTCTCGCGATCAATCTTTTACTCGCGTTCTATTCACAACTGAATGGCGGTGGCAGTACTTGGGATAAATTTGATCCGATTCTCGTCATGGCGTTCGTCTTTGCTTCGTATGTATTAAGACGCTGCATGCGCGCAAACAGGTGGTCGATATGAAGAACACGCTCGGCGGGCAGTTTTACTTTTTCCAGGCACGTCGCGGAGGCCAACGAGGGTCCGGCCCGCGCCCCAGTCGGCGATTCGTTATATGGGCCCGGGTGCCATGTTCAGCATCGGTTGGGACTCTACGATCACGACGGATTTCGCGCTCACGCTAGATTTTGTTCCTTATATTCTTCAGGCCGCGATAGCCAGCAATCTGCCTGGCGGCGTTGAGGTGTCTAGCGTGGAACTTCCTCGATTTCTAGGCGTGATGAACGCGGCATATACACATTTGGCCGATGCAACCTTCTCATTGGTCCACGCGTTTTTGTGGGATAGATTTGGGCTTGGATAAAATTGTTCGTCGGCGTGAGAAGACGCGAAAGCGCATTTATCGGCGCACTGCTGTGCTGAGGCCTATTTCGGGCCAGCTCTGCTAATGCGCAGATTCGTGTGAACCGTCTGCGGCCGTCCTAAGAGTGTTACTGGGATATATGGTTCGCTAAGCCGCTTGGAAAATCACGTCGGATTCGGACCGACAAGTCGGCATCGCGTCTGCGTCAATGGTTACCGGAGCTCAGCGCGTTTTCTCGATACTAATCCGTCGAAAAGCCGACTTTCGGGGCATCTCCACCGCTTGCCCTCCATCCGAGGAGTTGCGAAGGCCCAAGTCTTGCGAGAGACCAAATGATTGTATCTACTGGTCTCACTACAATCGCTCTATGGAGGCGATCATGTCCAAGGCTGTTCTTGACCTGCCGTTCAAAGATAAGAAGGTAGGCTTGCTAGCATGGGCGCTGTTTGCAGCTGTTCTGTTGGCTCAGGCACAACCGGCATCGACCCCGGTCTTGCGTTCTTTCGATCGCGTTCTGCTGCTTGAAGAGAAAGGCGAAACTTCGGCCGGCGTAAGCGTGGGGCGACGTCAACGGAGACGGCCTCCCGGACATTGTTCTCGGCAAAGGGCGGCATTGGCCCCTCTTCAATCGCGTGCTTTTGAACGATGGCCATGGCGGCTTCATCGCCAGTAACCTGGGGACGGCGGCCGACCGCACCTATTCGGCGGCGCTGGCCGACGTCGATGGCGACGGCCACCTGGACATCGTGGTCAGCAACGATGCGCCCGATCGCAAACTTGTCTACCTGAATGACGGCAAGGGCCACTTCACTGAATTCGGCACGTTCGGGTATCCCAAGTGGACCACACGGTACGTGACCCTGGCAGACCTCAACGGTGACGGCTATCCGGACATCGTGGCCGCCAACCGCGGCGACTATCCGGACTTGGTGGACGGAAAACCCGGTAAAGGCCCCCCAAGTCCCCACTCCGAGTTACATCTGCCTCAACGATGGCAAAGGGCATTTCCCGGCTTGCCAGCCATTGCCAACCGAATCAGCCACCTCGATCGTAGCGGCGGATTTCGACGGCGATGGCGCGCTCGACCTGTTCGTGCCTCATCGCGACGGCGGCCAGAGCATCGTGCTTTGGAACGACGGCAAGGGCACCGTGTACGGTCTGGCCTTCGCCGACTTCGATGGAGACGGTTGGCCGGACATCGTGGCGGCGCGTTCTGATGCTCCCAATGGCATTTGGATCAACACAAAACCGGGCGGCGGACGCTAGCTCTCAGCATCACGGATTAGTCCTCGGAAGTCCGCCAGTTTCCGCGGAAGTGTCCGGGCGCCGATGAGCCGAGGCGCGTTTATCGATCCTAATCGACGCAGCTAAAGCTATTTGACATCAGGCACCTACGACGCCTCCCGGACCGTTTTAAATGTAAGGGGGCACAAGGGCGGCCGAGCAGCTTGAATATAATTCCTTTCGCGAAGTAAATTTTCTGTGGATCCGTCGTAACCAAAGTGATCTCGATCAGTATTGATGAGGAGAGGTCAGATGGACAAAACCATTCCTGATATGGTTTCGGGCTTTGGCGAGCCACGGGCCAAGAAAATTTGCATCGTCGAGAACATTCCATTGAAACGCTTCGTCTAAATCGCTAACGGAACCTATGGTCAGAAACGACACTCGTTACATCATCCGCCCTACCAGCGAGAGCAGTGTGGCCGCCCAGGTCAAATCTGGATTGATTGCAAGGCGGAAACATGTTCTGTTCCTCCAGCAATACCGTGGCGAAGTCGACTATGACTGCGAGAACCCGGAGAACTCGCGCGTTCAACTGGTTTTTGACGCAACTAGCGTCGTCTGCCGCGATCCGTGGCTGAAGTCTGAAAAACGTCAATCCTTCTTGACCTTCGTTCAGAAGGAGATTTTGGCCGTTGATGACCACGAAAAGATCACCTCCTCTTCCAATCGGATTAACCGTATCAGCTCTACTCGATTTCAACTGGAAGGTACCTTGAATCTTCGTGGCCGTACTAAGCCGGTGCTATTCGAGGTGGTAGTGATTCAAAACGGTAAGGATCGGCTCGAGATCGACGGTACAGCGCAACTTAGAATGAGCGATTACGGTATTGATCGGCCGACTGCGCTCTTTGGCTTGATCGGGACCAAGGATGAGGTCGTCCTCCGTTTTCTCCTCTGGCCGGAGCGAACTACCGCTACCGTTTCGAAAAGGACTGCGGCTGTGGTTTGAGGGCTCATTCGTGCTTTCCGCGGCTTGGCAAGCGCTGTACCCCACTCATTATCCTAAAAAGCCTATGTCCCGTGTCGACGAATTTTGCTGCAACGCCATTATTCTTCCCTTAGAGCGATGGCAGGTCCACCGTGGTTGCGCGGTAAGCGGGTACGCAGCTTGCAATCAAGGAAACAGCTATCCACAACAACGCGACACCCGCGTAGGTCGTTGGGTCAGTTGGGCTCAATCCATACAGGAAACCGCGCAATAGATTTGTAGACACAAGCGAGAGCAGAAGGCCCAAGCCGATGCCCACCAAGGTAAGCGTGAGAGCGTCGCCGGTCACCAGTCGAACGACGTCAAGTCTGTGTGCGCCTAGCGCTAGGCGAATCCCAAATTCTCTGGTCCGCCGATTGACTACGAAAGCAATGACGCCATATAACCCGACAGATGCGATTAATTGGGCAATCGTGCCGAACGCCCCCAACAGCGATACCTCCCATCGTGTCTGCCAAAGAGACCTGTCCATCTCATTCGCCAAAGGATCAATCTCATAGATTCGCAACCTGCTATCGACAGAATCCAATTCTTTTCGCAGCACTGGCGCTAATGTGCTCGGATTGGGTTTCGTCCTGATTATTAGGGCGACGTATCCCACGTAGTGCTGCGCAAAATGATAAAAGATATAAGGCTTGGTCCGCATATCGAGCGAAGCGTATTGCGCATCTTTGGTGACTCCAACAATCTCGGCCACTATACCGTGTCCACTTTCACAGCCGGTGCCGAAGCGAATGCGCTTGCCCGTTGGGTCCTTTCCTGGCCAGTATCGGCGCGCGAGGCTCTCGTTCACGACTACCACGCGAGGCGCCGATGAATTATCGCTAATCGTGAATTCCCGGCCTCGGACCAGCGGGATACCGAATGTAGAAAAGTACTCTGTTCCGACGATGTTCGCTCCCGCAATTGTCGACTGTGGCGTTGCACCCGGCTGATCCGGGGCAACGCAATCGGACATTGTCAGCACTGGCGAGGCGTAGGATAAAGTGTCGTTTGCTACGCCCGGCGGGCTGCGGGTGTGCTCAAGAATTCTTCGGTACAGCACGAGACCAGCGTCGGCGTTGAACTCCGGCTTCGCAAGATAGAGCCCGGCCGAAAGCAATCTCCGGGCCTCAAAGCCAGGAATTATGCCGCTCGCGGTTTCGAGTGCTCTTAAGAAAAGCCCAGCCAAAATCAACAGCGTCAGGGACAAGGCCACTTGCGCCACTACGCTCACGTTCCGCGGGGAGAATCTACGGTTATTGGAAAGCATCTCGTTTCCTTTGATTGCCGGGATCACATCCGCCTTCGAGGCCTGCAAGGCAGGAAACAGCCGAACAAAAACGTGATCACGATCGCGGCGCCCAGGACAAAGCCGATAACCCGTCCATCGAGGGACAGATGCATTCCGAGCACAATCTCAGAAGGAGCAGAGGCGAGCCCGCGTTCTAGAATTCGGTTGGTCCACAGTGCCCCTGCTAATCCAGCCCCTGCTCCCATCAAGCTAAGGAGAAAGCTCTCAAGCAGCAACTGACGGCAAATTCTTGCCCGGCTAGCGCCCAAGGCCAACCGGGTGGCAATCTCCCGGCGGCGTGATACGCCACAGCTAAGCAACAAGTTCGCGACATTGCCGCAACTGATAAGCAGCACGAGTCCAACCACCGTGCAAAGCAGATTAACACCGGCACGAGCATGCGGCGGTAACCGGGATCAGATGTTCCGCGCGCAATTTCCAAGCGAAGAGGCGACTCTCGCGTTTCCGGTCTGGATATTCCCGACGCAATTGCACCGACACGGCGTTTAAGTCGGCCCGAGCCGCTGCCGGTGTGACGCCTTGTTTGAGCGCAAACATCATCACGCGATGCGCGAAGCGGTCGTGTAACGTACTTGCGCCGAATTCATTGTGTTGAGCATAGGTGACAAGCGGAACCCACACCGCAGTCGTGACAGGCATGGCCATGCCTTGAAAACTCTGGGGGGCCACACCAATGACCTTGTACCACTCTGATTCAACACGTACCTGCCTTCCGAGAACGTGAGGGTCGCCGCCAAATCGGCTCTGCCATGTTTCGTAACTGATTACGGCCGAAAACTGGCCTATATGCTCGTCGCCAGCACTGAACCATCGTCCGAGTTCCGGCCTAATACCTAATACGGCGGCGTAGTTGAAAGAAACGGCCTCCAATAGGATGACCTTACTGGTGTCGCCGACATCGAGCGCGCTCTCCGTGGTGGTGTCCGCGGCAAGCCGCGCAAGCGTATGCGTTCGCTGCTGGAAGTCGAGAAAATCTGGGTAGGAACACGGTCGGTTGTTGCTGCGAAATACTTCGAAAAGCCCGGCGCTCTCGGGCACAGCCAACGGCCGCAACATCAGGGCATTCAGCAAGCTGAAGATGGCACTCGGCTTCATAGCCTTATGTGACACCGTTCCGGGCATTTCAGTTCCCGGCAACAACAGACGGCCGGACGTTTTGCTAGCCCTGACGAACGCTTCTGGCTAATGCCTGCTACTTCATCGCTTTAGTACGTTGTTGTTTCCTCGGAGTAACTCCTGAACGACTGGCTAACCGGAAATGAGCGCACACCGGCCGCATAAACCGCGAAATATGGCGTAGCGTAGATCTAGCCTTGGCGACAAGCCGGGACCATATGAGTTGCAGACGTCCTTCGCCTGCGCGGTCTATACTAGTTTGGCGAATTAGAAACTCAACATGGCCAAGACAGCCGTCCGAGAACAAATCATTCACCGCTGGTACACGCGTCCCGTGCTCTTCGGTTCTACATCGACATGCTCGGCTTCGAGAAGCGTTGGCATGAGGGCGACGGAGCGGGCAAGGTCTGCCAAGTCAATCGCGCGGAATGCGAAATCATCCTTTGCGAGGATGCTACGCGAAGAGACAAGGCACGCTTGTTCGTGGAACTGACCGTCGACGGATTCACTTCACTTGGCCGTGAAATCGTCGAGCGCTCGGTTCCGCGAGAAATCCTGGTGGGGGTACGACGTGATCAAAATCGTGGATCCCGACGGAAATGAGTTGTTGTTTCCAGAGACCAGCAGTCAAAGCTGAAGTCGTCGCATCTCATTTCAAGACAGAAACCGTAGCCGGCGCAAGTGAGTCTGCGGTTCCGGTTCCACTTTCCGAAAATGAGACTCCCAGGCCGGAACGCCTTGGCACAGGCTGAAGTCCGGTAAAGCGCGTTACCAGTTCGCAGTAGTGGAGGCCGCGCGAACAATCAGGATCGACCCAAGATCATCTTCGCTGATTCCGGTCAGTTGGCCAGTCAAGAGGCCGGCTTGTGAAATGATGCTATGACTGTCTACAATTGTTGGTAATCTAGGCGTATGGCAAAGCCAACCGATCTTGTCCAAGGCACTCTCGATCTCTTGATCCTCAAAACCATCTCGCTCGAACCTAGACACGGCTGGGCCATCGCCAAGCGCATCCAGCAGGTTTCACAAGAAGCTCTCCAGATCCAGCAGGGGTCCCTGTACCCGGCGCTACACCGTCTGGAACAGCAGGCCTGGATCAAGGCCGGGTGGCGCCCGACCGAGACTGGGCGAATGGCAAAGTTCTACTCCCTTACGCGTTCGGGACAGAAGCAACTGGAAAGGGAATTGGCGAATTGGGTTCGTCTGTCGACGGCCATCAACATAGTGGTCCAGGAGGCTTAGCAATGCGAATTCTAGACAAAGCTTGTTTGCGGCTTCGATCGCTGTGCCGCCGTCGGAATGTCGACTTCGAGCTCGAAGCCGAACTTCGTTTCCACCTGGATCAGCTCATTGATGAGAAGATTTCATCCGGTATGCCGCCCGAGGAGGCCCGCCGGGCCGCGGAGCGCATGATCGGAGGCATCGCGCAGTACAAGGAGGAGTGCCGGGATATGCGCCGCGTAAACTTTGTCGAGGATCTTATCCAAGACGTACGTTACACGATTCGATCTTTAGCGAAGAGTCCAGGGTTCACAGGAGTTGTCGTCGCCACGCTGGCGCTTGGGATTGGAGCAAACACTGCCATCTTTACGATCGTGCACGGAGTGCTGCTGCGGCCACTCGACTATCCAAAACCCGATCAGCTGATGTATCTGACGGCAGAAGCCCCGGCCATTGGGGTCACCCGAAGCGCGCTCTCTGCGCCAGAGTACATCGAGTTTCGCCAGATGAACGGGTCGTTCGCGGAGGTTGGCGCTTATTCGACCGGTGGCACCGCGTACACAACCGGCGAGGTCAACCTCACACCCGGAGATCGACCTCTGCGGGTGCGCTCGATCTCCGTCGATGCACATTTGCTCAAGGGGCTCGGTATTCAGCCGGAGGAGGGACGCTTCTTTACTGACGAAGAAACTGCGCGTTGGACCGGAACGCTACCGCCACCGATCGCAATTCTCTCCCACGAATTATGGAGAACAACATTTGGAGGACGACCGCTCGTTGGGCAAAAGGTGGAAATCGACGGCCGTCCTCACGAAATCGTTGGCATTATGCCACCCGGGGCCGATGTCATGGATCACCACACGCAGGTTTGGTTGCCCCTCTGGCTACCCCCGAATATGGCGCGGCAACGCGAGGCCCATGTCCTCTACGTCATTGCGCGACTGAAAGACGGCGTCACCGCTAAGATGGCACAGACAGAGCTGAGCGCATTTCTCGAAAACTGGGGCGATCGTGTCGGCACGACAGACCATGTGCCCACGAACCATCCCCTGCGCTCAGTAGACCACACCCTCCAATTGCGGTCGTTACAGGATGCGATCGTTGGGAATGCCAGCCGCCCGATCTGGGTTTTGCAGGCCGCCGTGGGATTCGTGCTGCTCATCGTCTGCGCGAATCTTGCGAACCTGGTAATGGCTCGCGCCGGTTCACGCAGACGTGAGTTTGTACTGCGTACTGCTCTCGGCGCTAGCCGCGGCCGGCTGCTCCGGCAGTCGTTAACCGAAGGTGCGGTGATGTCCGGAGCCGGTGGCATTCTGGGTCTGTGGCTAGCCAGCGCTGGCGTGCGGGCGCTGATCCGTGCTTACTCGGCTAGCATCCCACGGACGAGTGACCTTAGCATTGATTTGCCCGTTCTGCTGGTTGCGCTCGGCCTCTCGACAGGGACTACCCTGCTTTTCGGATTCGTGTCGCTCGGGCGACGGAAAACGAGTAGCATGATGACTGCACTCAAGGAGGGCGCAAGAGCTGCCAGCGGCGCCTGTCGTCATTACGCCCGTCGTGGACTTGTAATAGCCCAAGTCGCTCTCGCGGTGATGCTGGTTATCGGAGCGGGTTTGCTAGTTCAGACAGTCTACAACCTCACGAGGATCGATGCAGGATTTGACCGGTCGCGGCTGGTGACGTTCTCGATGACATTGCCAATGGCGAATTCAGAACCCGTCACACGCTGGCAGGCATATCAACGCGTCCTTGACAGGCTTCGCTCCATACCGGGCGTACTGGGAACGGCTGCCATGTCGGGTCTGCCGCCGAATCGAACTCCCGATGCGATCGTTACTCCCATCGAGAACTACACCTCCGACGATGGAAAGCCCTCTGCGATCATCGACTACTACCAATTCGTCATGGGCGACTATTTCGGAACGATGGGCATCCCGATCGTCGCCGGCCGCGGCTTCGAGCGAACCGATAACGCGTCGCAGGGCAAGGTAGTGATCGTCAATCAGACTTTGGCGAAAAGGATCTGGAAAGGGCAGAACCCGATTGGCCAGCGGCTGCAGCCTCCGGGTTGGTCGTTTGGCGCTACCGATGATGTCTGGCATCGGGTGATCGGAGTAGCCAAGGACGTCAGGCAGCGCGGGGTGGAGCGCCCGGCAGGAACTGAACTTTACGTATCCCTTGACCAGCACGGCGTCGCTCCGCCGAGTATGAACGTGGTGATGCGGACGACGCTGCCACCGGCCGCGCTGTCAGGGACGATCGAACGAGTGGTGCGGGAAGTGGCCCCTGCGGTTCCCGTCGTGCGGCTTCGCGACATGGATTCGGTGTTCGCCGAATCGATTCGCCGGCCGAGACTCCTGGCGCAGCTATTGGGCGCTTTTGCCGGACTGGCACTGCTATTGGGAGCCATCGGCACTTACGGTGTGCTCTCCTACATGGTTACGGAGCGCCGGCGCGAGATCGGCATTCGGGTCGCGCTCGGTGCAACTCGCTCCCACGTGCTCACACAGATCATGAAGCAAGGACTTCAGGTGACGGCGCTGGGTGTCACCATTGGCCTTGCAGGCGCACTGGCCGTAAATCGGCTGATTGCGTCCCTGCTGTTTGGTGTGCAGCCGACCGATACCGTGACGATCGCCTTTGTCATCGCGACGATTACGGCCGTGGCGGTGGTCGCCAGTTGGGTGCCGGCGTGGCGCGCATCGCGGCTAGACCCGAACGTCGTGCTCAGAGATGAGTAACATCTGAGACGCTCTCCTACGCCATATCGCTATTTTCCTGGGTGGATCGACTACCCAGAAGTTGCGGCCGGTGAAACCACGCTTCCGAAAGCTGGCCGGTTTAAAGCGACTACACGGGAAATGTATGAGCTACGGCCGAGGTAGATCCGCCCTGACGGCGCAGCGTTTACGAATTGCTTTCTTGTTGGTCGATCCCAGAGACAATGCACATCGCGGGCAACACTGCGCCTACGACGGCTACCCCTGTCACAGCTACACCTTCCTGGCAGACTCCCGTTCGATTCAAGCTCTCCGCACCACCGTTTCAATCGTGCGCACCCCATAAGGTGTGTCCCCGGAACGGCGGTCCCATTTGTCCCGCATAAGGCCCGAACACCGGAATAACCGGTCAACTCGGGCGATATCGCCGCCACACCAGAACGCGAGTGTTCGGCACAGAGCCAGGTCGGCGCGACTGTGGTCGTTGCCGTAATCGGATGTGTCTCCATTCCATAAGCGTCGGAAGCGATCGCCGTTGCGGGCATTCATGGCGCGTTCGATGAGGTCTTCATCGGAAAGGCCCAGAGATCTCGAAAGCGTCGGTACTGGCGCTGGAGCGCCTGCCGTGAAAAGCTGTGCCTCCAAGTCTGCCAATACATCCTGACGATGCTGGATCTCCACAGGTGTGCCAGTGAGATGCTTTCCGGTGATCGTGAAGTAACGACCGGAATCGTACATCTCGACCTTGCCCTTCCGCCTCCCCGAGCCCGATAGTTTGCCTTTAATTAACACATGCGCGCCTGTCCCGGATAGAGAAAGCTCCGTGTAGCTCCCGAGGCGTCTAATGACATCAAGGGCGTTTGGCTCAATGGTTCCGTTGATAGCCCGGCATCGATCCAGATCAATTCCGCAGAAGGGATCGGCATCCGTGAAAACGAACCCAATGCCGTCGCAAGGAAACCGGCGCAGCGCAAAGCGCACATGTTTGTAGGTGCTCCAGGTCTGCGGTTTGTCGCAAGCAGCCGCTTTCCCGCTCCACGGCGAAATCGGGATCTTGGTTGTCCGGCCATTCGCTTCGGCTCTGCGCCACAGAACCCATTGCTTGTATTCGAGCAATTCAGACGGAACGCGCATCATGCGGCGGCCTCGTTCGCGCGCGTCTTCGTGTCTTGTTCGGGTTCTGGGTCACGCCCCCAATCCAGATAGATATGCCGGCCACAAGCCGGACACATGTATTCCCGGTTAGGAGTTTCAAATCTCCGGCCACAAAGGAACTCGGCCACGAAAATGGAAACTTCTTGCATGGTGAAAAGATCCTCACTCGTTCTGATCCGGGCTTTCCGCCCCTACCTGACAGAAGCCTTGAAAAACATGAAATCCACAGCGACCGAAAGATATTTCTGACCGCCAATTACGGACGGCTATGCATGAAAGGGCGAGAGTGCCTCGCCCTGCGTGCAGTCGAAGGTGGTCCTAGTCGTTGGCGAGTAACTGCTCAGACGCGGCCTGGAGTTGACTCATCGCTCGGGGAATGCGCACGGGTTTCGGCAGCCAACCGGTCCCTCGCACTTCGTTTTCGGCGAGCGCCGCCAGTTCTGTCTTCTTGAGTTTCAGCGCCTCGGCGCTGGCGCGTTTGCCAGCCTCGGCGAGCGCGTGAGCAATACGGGATTTCGGAACTCGAGAGAAATAATTACCCGCCGTCGGTGTGAACCATTCGGTCATGTCGAATTGCAGAGCAGACGCGAGCGCATCGGCTTGCGGGAAACGATTACCGTTGCTGTCGCTGTCTGACTTTGATTTGGCACCGTTAACGCTGCGTGCCACGCAATGCGCCAGCAGTTCCAGCAACCTCTTCTGATCCTGCCGTAGGCACCAGAGCCAAAGATCGTCCTTTGCCGCGGCCAGTTTCTGTAACCATTCCCTCTTCTGGTTCTCAAGAGTCGCGAGTGCTGGTGAATCGGTGGCGCGGCCGAGATAGGCTTCGTGGGCCGATATCTGCACGCACGTGCTGGACCGGTATAACTGCAGGTCAAGACCGAACTCGCTCAACACCAAGGCATGGACTATCGCTGCCAGCGCAATCGCAGGTTGTTGTGAGAGCTCGACCGCAATAGCGGCGGTCTTGTGCTGCGTGAGCGACTCGATTAGCGCGGCCGAATAAGCCGGGGATTGACTTTCTGGCTCTTCACCAGATTCGGCGGGCCGCGTCTCTTCTTCCGGTTGTTCGGTCCTTGTGACTGCCTTCTCATCCTCTTTCTTTAAGAGGCCGTAGACGAGGGCCGGCTCTCCGTTTTGCCCGACGCTGACCACCACGCCACACGTCGCCTTAACTTCATCCGAGTACGCTGCTCGCCGGTTACGGCGAATTGACTGAATGCGGTGATCGATATCGTCGATCTGCTCGTAAACCTCTTCGACTCCGCTCTCGTCCGCATCGCCCTCTTGCTCAAGCTGACTGGTCAGGAGCCCCCGTTTGTGCTGGAGCTCATCTATCTCGGCTTGCGCCTCCCGCGATAACGGGAGTTCGGGGGCATACACGCGGCGATACCGGCTGAGCGCCTGGTGATCGATTTCTGGTTGGATCTCAACCCACTTCCAGCCCTCTGCCTTGGCGTCCTCCGCGAGCATCTGCAGCTTCTCGCTTACCAAGCGATTCAGTTTGGCGGCGTCGGTGATGTAAGTACCGGCCTCGCCTTCAGCAAACAGGTCGCGGCGAACAATCCCGGTCGCCGATTCGTAATTCTCGAGACCCACGAACCGTACTCGCTTGTCACTCGCGGGAATGTCTTCACCCGCCAGCATCTGGCGCACAGTTTGTGGCTTTCGGTCCCATGGTTGCAACTGATCCCAAACCTGCTCCTGTGCGCTGTGGTCATCGGTCAGGGTGAAGGCTTGCAACAATTCGAGATTCAGTTCGCCATTGCGGTACTTGGACAAGAGTCTCGGGCTCACGCGAGCAAGTGCTATGCGGCGAAGCACTACTGCTTCCGTCACTCCAAACCGGGCCGCAACATCGGCAACCGATTTGCCAGCAGTAATCAGACGTTGAAACGCTTCGAACTCATCCGCCGGGTGCATCGGCACGCGCACGACGTTCTCGGTAAGACTGATCTCCGGCAGGTCCGCGTCCTTCGGAGCTACGCGGCAGGGAACCGGCATCGTGGCCTTTGTCTTGCCATCGGCGACGAGCTGCGAGAGCGCCATCAGCCGTCTTCGTCCCGCGATAACGGCATACTTCCCGCGTGGTTCTTTCTTTACTACCAGTCCCTGCAGCAAGCCAACGGAAGCGATGGAATCGGCGAGTTCGCCGATTCCTTCCTCAACTCCGGTGATTCGGGCGTTGTCATTCCAGGCCAGCAGTTTGTTCAGCGGGATTTCCAGTGTTTGCAGTTCTTCGGTTTGCATGTGTTTTGTTCCTTTGGATTTGAGAGTGATTGTCTACGGTTTGCGGTTTACTGGACGGACTCGCCGTTGACTCCTAGAGCGGCGAGGATCCCGGCAGCGGTGGATTGGATCAAGTGCAATGAAGCGGAGAGAGTGGCGCGGTCGCCGTTATACAGCGTTATGTAATCGGCTGCTGCGGTGTTGGTGTCGAGTCCGATAGCGTGGCAAACGATAAAAGCAACGGCTTCCGCTTCGGTTTCGCGGATCGTCTTTGTGGTCTTGGAGCGGCGGTCCGTTCTATGCAGTTTCTCATGCGACAGTTCGTGAACAAGGGTCGAGAACTCCTCCGCGGCGGGCTGGTTCGGCAGGAGGGTGATTCTTCCGCCTCGGGAAATGCCTTTCGCTGGGGCAATCGCATCGTCGTAATCGAGCGTAATTGCGTGCGACGCTACAAGCGTCTTCAGCCGGTCTAAATGCTGCTGTGGATCACCTTTAACCGTGGCGAACTCAGGCAGGTCCTGGCCGTCAGTCTGAGAAATATCGAAAACGCGCGTACTGCGAAACCCGACCAGTTTGGCCGACTGCTTCCGCCGTGCTGCTGCTGTCGTCGCTCTGCTGCTCCTGGGCGTGACGTTTGCGCTTGCAAATGATTGGCGCAAGTATGGCAATGCCTTTCTCTCCTTTGCGAACATGTCGGCCCAACCCAAGCCATGCTCGAAATCCCGCCACGTAAGTAGCGTTAGGGCGTTGCATGGCGATCAGCAGGCAGTTGGTCCAGGAATATCTATGGAACCGTGCGGTAACGCTGAGATATGCGGTCAATGCTGCGCTGTTTCCGGCTTCGAGGGCTGCGGCGAGCGTAACGAGTGCCTTTGAAGCGATTTCCGAAGAGGTGTTTTGGGTGTTCATTGTGTTTTTGTTAGCGGCGGGATAAAAGGGAACCGCCTTCGGCGCATTAAGCGGGTACCAGTTGGACGACCGGAGTTGCCGAGGCACACCTCCAGATTCGCCGCCGGAAGAGAATCAAGCAGCCGTAGTCCGGATTTGTTTCCTGCGG
>DATAXY010000065.1:0-218201 GCA_036272835.1 Bryobacteraceae bacterium | reverse complement strand
CGGCGGTGGCGAAAGATGGGTCTTATTCGGCTCATTTCGAGCATATGGTCGCTGTGACGGAGAATGGCCCCTGGGTATTATCTCGACCCTAGGGCAATGGAATTTATGGAAGCGGCGTCCGAACGGACGGCGGAAGCGGTTGTGACGGAACTGCTCCCGAGTGCGCTTGTGCGGGTAAAGCTAGAGGGTGAACATCAGTTGATCGCCCATATGCCCAGCACGCAGCAGGCGAATTTTGTGCGTCTGCGGGTGGGCGACCGGGTGCGCGTGGCGCTATCGGAGACTGACCGGACCAGAGGCAGAGTTCTGGAGTTACTGTGAAACTCACGCAAGACGGTCGCGGGATCGAGTGCGCCGCCCTAAGAGCGGGCGAGTTCGTATACGTGTTCGGCGGCGCGCATCCGCGCCCTTTGCACGTTTGAGTGAGCGTTAAGAAGGCGGGTTTATGAAGGTTCGAGCATCGGTTAAAAAGCTGTGCGATAAGTGCAAGGTGATTCACCGGCATGGCGTGGTGAGGGTAATCTGCACGAATCCCAAGCATAAGCAGCGGCAGGGTTAGAGGGTTTTTTTATGGCGCGTATTGCAGGCGTTGATTTACCAGCAAAAAAAAGGGCGGCCATCGGGCTGACCTATATTTATGGCATCGGGCGGACTCGGGCCTTATCGCTCCTCTATCGTGCAAAGGTCGATCCGGACAAGAAGGTCGCCGATTTGAGCGAAGAGGAAGTGAACCATCTCCGCAACCTGATCGAATCCGAAGGTGCTGTCGAAGGCGACCTCCGCAAGGAAGTCTCGATGAACATCAAGCGGCTGATGGAGATGGGATCCTATCGCGGGCTTCGTCACCGCCGCGGATTGCCGGCACGCGGCCAGCGGACACACACCAATGCCCGCACGCGCAAGGGGCCGCGTAAGGGCACCGTCGCCAACAAGAAGAAGGCTTCAGCCAAAACGTAACCGGCAGGGACTCTAAAGAAAATGGCAAAGGCTCCGGCTAAGAATACTAAGAAAAAGTCCTTCAAGAAGAAGGAAAAGAAGAACGTTCCCTATGGGACGGTTCACATACAGGCCTCATTTAACAACACGATCGTTACGTTTACCGATCCGCTCGGCAACGTGTTGGCATGGTCTAGTTCGGGATCTTTAGGATTTCGGGGCTCTCGTAAAGGGACGCCGTTTGCTGCGCAGCAGGCTTCGCTGACGGCGGCGAATCGAGCGAAGGAATCGGGCCTGCGAACAGTGGAAGTGCGCGTAAGTGGTCCCGGGTCGGGCCGTGAATCGGCGGTGCGCGCTTTATCGACTGCCGGGATTGAGGTGCGGGCCATCAAGGATGTGACGCCGATCCCGCACAACGGCTGCCGGCCGCCGAAGAAACGCCGGGTTTGACGCGCCGCGTCTGAGTTTTGAATTAAGCGGGACGAAGGCTTTTGGCTGTAAACCGCACCGAACCTAATATAGGAGGTCTATTTGGCACGTTATAGTGGTCCCGTGTGCCGGCTTTGCCGCCGCGAGGGCATGAAGTTGTTTCTGAAGGGTGAGCGCTGTCACACGGAGAAATGCGCGATCGAGAAGCGCAATTTCGCGCCAGGCCAGCACGGGAAAGACAAGAAACCCAAGCTGGTGGGCTATGGCCTGCAGCTTCGCGAGAAGCAGAAGGCGCGCCGGTACTACCAGGTCCTCGAAGGGCAGTTCCGGAATCTTTATGAGAAGGCGGTGAATCAGAAAGGTATCACCGGCGAACTCATGCTGTCGATGCTGGAACGCCGTTTGGACAATCTGGTCTATCGCATGGGCATTGCCACCAGCCGCGCCCAAGGGCGCCAGATCGTGCGCCATG
Organism: Bryobacteraceae bacterium; assembly: GCA_036272835.1. Classification (GTDB taxonomy): domain Bacteria; phylum Acidobacteriota; class Terriglobia; order Bryobacterales; family Bryobacteraceae; genus Bog-105. The sequence goes on along the minus strand of DATAXY010000065.1, from coordinate 216,364 downwards.
GGCACATCACAGTCAATGGCAAAAAGGTCAACATTCCTTCTTACATCGTGAAAACGGGCGATGTGATCGAAGTCCGCGAAAGTAGCAAGAACAATACATCGATTTTAGGCGCCCGCGATGCTACGGCACATGCGCCGAGTCCGGCTTGGCTTGAAGTGGATCGGGACGCTCTGCGAGCGCGCGTGATTCAGAGCCCGAAACGCGATGAATTGGTGCAAATTCAATTGAATGAGCAGTTGATCGTCGAGTTGTATTCGAAATAATGGATTGAGGGACCCGATCGGCGCATCGACGGCCTTAGAGATCACGTGAACAAGCGCTTCGATGCAAATGAAGCGATTTGGCGCGCGCAACTTCATAGAGTCGAGGAAGTCCTCGATGCCCGGCTACGGCGCCTGGAAGAATCGGCTAAACAAAATTAGGCAAACAGACAAGGATTACGAAATATGTTTAAAGGATTCCAGAAGCCCAAGCGCTTGGTCGCCAATACCGAGTCGCTGACGGAGCGCTTCGGCCAGTTCACGGCTCAGCCTTTTGAGCGCGGGTTCGGCCCAACCATCGGCACTGGCTTGCGCCGGGTGCTACTGAGCTCGATCGAGGGCGCGGCCATTACGGGCGTGCGAATCGAGGGCGTTTCCCATGAATTCAGCCCGATACCCGGTGTGGTGGAAGATGCCACCGACATCATCCTGAATCTCAAGCAGGTTCCGTTCAAGATGATGGGCGAAGGGATGCGCATCGCGCGTTTGAACGTAGAAACGCCGGGTGAAGTAATGAGCAACCAGATCGAAACCGATTCGGACGTCGAGGTGCTGGATCGTAATCTGCACATCGCTACGGTGGGCGAAGGCGGGAAGCTGGCGATCGAGATGCGGATCAAGAGCGGCCGCGGCTATGTTTCGGCCGATCGCAATTACGACGAAGACCTGCCTATCGGATATATTCCGATCGATTCCGTCCATTCGCCAGTGCGAAAGGTGAACTACACTGTGGAGGCCGCGCGTCTCGGCCAGAACACCGATTACGACAAACTGACGGTGGAGGTCTGGACCAACGGCGCAATCTCGCCGCAGGATGCAATCGGGCAGGCGGCAAAGCTGCTGAAAGATCACATGACGATCTTCATCAACTTCGAGGAGACGCCGGAATTGGCGGAAGAGCCCGCGGAGCGCGCGCTCAACCAGATGAACGAAGTGCTGAACCGCTCCGTCGAGGAATTGGAACTCAGCGTCCGATCGTACAACTGCCTCAAAAACGCGAACATTCAGACTATCGGCGATCTGGTGCAGAAGACGGAGTCGGAGATGCTGCGCACGAAGAATTTCGGGCGTAAGTCTCTTAACGAGATTAAAGAGATTCTGTCGGGTCTGGGCCTTTCATTCGGCATGAAGTTCGATGCACAAGGACGGCTGATTGGCGGACCTGCGCCATCGGCTTCGCCTTCCGACTACGGTCCGGAAGACAACTACTCGCAAGCAGAGGAATAACCATGAGACATGGCAAAGCCGGAGTCAAACTTAAGCGGGACGTCAGTGCGCGCCGCGCTCTGCTACGCGGTCTTGTTACGAACGTTATCGAAGAGGAACGCATCACGACGACCGTTCCAAAGGCTAAGGCTGCGAGGCCGCTAGTCGAGAAGATGATTACTTTGGCGAAGAAAGACAGTCGGCACAGCCGGGAAATGGCGGCACGTTTTTTGATGACCAAAGAGTCCGTCGAGAAGCTGTTCGATAAGCTGGGCCCGCGATTCAACCAGCGCAACGGCGGCTATACGCGTATTGTGAAGCTAGGTTGGCGCAAAGGCGATGGGGCTGAAACCGCAAAGTTGGAGCTGGTGGGTTCGGAGCTGGTCAAACGCGCTTCCGAACGTGCCGCGCGGCGCGAAGAACGTTTGAAGCAGATCCGCGAAACCGGCGGCGAAGAGAAATAGAGACAAGCAGATTTTAAGCACGGGCCGGCTTACGTTCTAAGCGATTGTAAGGAAGTTTTGAAGGAGCGCCGGAACTTCGGCTCTCCTTCCGTTTAGGCATTCTCTATTTCCGTCCCCGTCATGCCACGACTGGCCCAGCGGTAAAGCGCTAGCGGTCCGCAGGCCAGAAACGATCCGATCATCGGGAAGATGCGGCGCATGTCGGATGATACCGGCCCCGCGCCCTGTCCGACGATGAGTAAGCCTCGGCGCATCGCGTATTGGTTGAATGCGGTCGAGATCATGGTGAAGATGACGGAGGTCACGATGCTCGTAAACAGCTTCGGCGTTCCGCGCAGCACGTGAACCAAAATTTCTACTGAGTGCGAAAAGAACGGCAGCAGAACTACAACCGCTAAAGTCGCCGCCCATTCCGGCTCGACATCGCGAAACAGTTGGGTCAACGCCCCATAAAAGCCTGCCGTGATTCCCCGATACGCGAGCTCGGCCAGCATCGCTCCGATGGCGGCGCTCCAACCCGCCGTCAAATTGCAGAAGAAAAAAATCAGCGCCCGAATCACCGAGCTGAAGATCGCCGACTTCCAATTCCAGCGCCGGACAAGGCTGTCGGCCGGGTTCGACACCATCTTTGCGAATGCTTCGGTTACGGTCACTCTGTTCCCCCTGTTTTTGTAATTCGCAGCTCCGAAACAAATTGCCACTTCTGCGTTTAGAATAGGGGCGCTGCTGTTGCGGCTTCGTGAACGGCCGATAACAGGCGTAAGGCAATGTATCGGATCGTTCCTGGGAACCAGAGAGCCCTTCCGGACTTCTAAATACTCGATACTGGAAAGTATCGGGTTCAGGGACCTTATGACCGACCGTTGGTACGTCCGGCTTCTCTTGGCCACTGCGCTGATGGGATTCGGCGGGCGCGCCCAGAATCCCGGGGATCCGTCACGCCCGTTTGACTTGAAGGGGACTGTTTACGATTCGGTGACGAATGCGCCCATCGCTCACGCGTTGGTGCAGATCCCAGGCCAACCCTATCCAGCCGCTTTTACAGATGGGGACGGACGCTTCGAGATACCACAGGTTCGCCCGGGTCTGACCTTGGTGCAAGCCGAGAAGCCCGGTTATTTTTCTCCACGCGACCTCTCCCAGGGCCGGGGAGGGTTCGTGATGCTTTCGGAGTCGACCGGAGACGTACAAGTGAAGTTGATTCCCGAAGGACACATAGAAGGCCGCATCACGAATAGCGACAAAGAGCCCGTCGCGGGATTAACGATATCGGCGATGGGCGAACAGATCGTAGCGGGCTGGAAACGGCAAATGCCCATCGGCAGTGCAACTACGAACGCGGCTGGGCGATTTCGCCTGGATGGACTCCGGCCGGGCCAATATTATCTCCGTACCGCGGAGCGCCGAATGTTCCCGTCTGCGCCGCTCAATTCGGGCGTCAACATTGGATACGCTCCGCAATATTACCCGGTGGCTCCGGATGCCAACTGGTCTCAGGCGATGGAGGTAAAGGCTGGCGAAACGGTGCAAGCCAATATGGAGTTGCCGCCCGCGCGCTTCTATCAGATCGATGGCGCGGTGACCGGGTTCTCCGGTCAAGGAGCCTACATTGAGCTGACGAATGAGGCCGGACAGGTTGCTGAAAACGGGATCGATCCGAAGACCGGCACGTTCAAGCTATTCATGGTGTTCCCAGGAAATTGGAAGCTGGCCTCCCGGACGCAAGGACCGCGATCCTCATCGGCATATGGGGAGCAGTACGTTCACGTCACCGATTCGAATGTGAGTGGCGTGCGGATCGACATGCATCCTGTCCCGAACGTACCCCTGCAGATTGATATGCCCACGTCCGGGCCGCCGGCCGGCAACAATATCGGGACGCCGCAAGTTCAGTTGATTGCAATGGACCATAGCGAGTCGCAGCAGATGTTTTGGTCGCAAACGGACAACTCCAAGCAGGAGCCTTCCCGGTTCTTTGCCGGCATCCCACCCGGTTCCTATCATGTATCGGTGCAGCCTATGGCAGGTATGTGCGTCCAATCCATTTCCTCTGGTAGCAGGGACCTGGCGGGCGGCGTCTTCGTTGTTCCGGAGGACATCGCGCCGCAACCCATTCATGTTGTATTCGGGACGGACTGCGCTAAATTGACCGGGGACATTTCGACCACCGATGCAAATTGGACGGGCATGGCAGTGCTGGTTCCCGTATCGGCGCCTACCTCACCGATCCTGCTCAACATCTTGCCCGACCGGTCGTTCGCGCTACAAGGACTCTCACCTGGCGATTACCGTATCTTTGCGGTTTCGGATCTCGCGGGGCTCGAATATGCCAACCCTCAGGCCATGCAGAATATTCCCAGCGAAGAGATTCATCTGGATGCCAACCAGACCACTCACGTGAGTCTCGAACTCTATCGGCGGGAGCAGCCCTGAGATGCGAAAGCGCGCATGGATGTTCGGCCTCGCAGCTCTCATCACGCTCTCGGCCGGAGCGCTGGGTCAAACTCCCATTGGTTTCGTATTGTCGGGCGTAGTAGTCCGCGCCGGGAGCAACCGGCCGCTGAATCATGCTCTGGTAACCATCGCTTATGCGCAGCGGCGCGAATGGCATCTTTCGTACATAACAGATACGGACGGCCGCTTCGTGTTTCAAAATCTGCGCCCTGGGAAGTGGAATCTTAGCGCGGAAAAGAGTGGCAGTCCAGCCGAGGTGTACCAGGGCGATGAGGGCTATTCAACGGCCATTGCCGTCGGCCCGGGCGTGGATACTGCCCATATCGTCTTCCCGCTATCACCGCCCGGAATTCTATCGGGAACGGTGACGGACGATCAGGGCGATCCTGTGCGGCAGGCGCAGGTATTGCTCTTCCGTAAGGGCGTGACATTGGGTCAACTCACCACCGAAAATGCAGGTGGTCAGCAAACCGATTTGGCCGGCGAATTCTCGTTTGGATCTCTACGGCCCGGCAAATACTATGTTGCCGCCGTCGCGCGTCCCTGGTATGCCAGGAATTTTTTCGGCAACTTTGAAATAAACAGGCGTGCTTTTTCAGCTGGACAACCCTCAACCGAAGCGGTGCAGCACGACGATCGCGACGTCGCGTATCCGGTCACATATTATGGCGATAGCACGGACAGCGCGGCGGCCGAACCAGTATCGGTCCAGGAGGGCGAGGAAGCGCGCATTCGAATCAATCTGCGAGCCGAGCCGGCCTGGCGGCTTACGATACCGGACGGCGCTGGTCATGGGGTAGGGATTGAGATCTCGGGACCGGACGGAGTGCCAGTATCTTTCCCAGCACAGGTCACCTCCAACGGGAAGCAATCGGAAGTGTTGGGGGTTCCGAGCGGCCTTTACACCATTCGACTCATGGGGAAGGTTAGCCCCTCCAAGATCGTCGATGTTACCGGAGATCAAACCATCGACTTCAGCGACGTGGCGCCTATCGTCTTAACCGGTCATTTGACATGGGAAGGACCCCCAACCCAGGACGCACATCCGGCTTTCGTTTACCTCAAGGGTGAGCATCGAATGAACTTCGCCGGCGGCGTAGTCGCGACGGATGGGTCCTTTCATATCGACGAAAATAGCAGCCTCGCGCCAGGGCGATACCGAATCCTGTTGCAAAACTCACATGGATTCGTAATTCGTTCGGTACAAGCGCAGGGCGCACGATATGCAAATGGAATTTTGAAGATCGCTGGTGACGAACCCGTCAATCTTTCAATTACCGCGACATCTAACCTGGCCAAGATCGATGGCCTCGCCTTGCGCGGCAACGCGCCATGCCCCGCCGCTTTGATTCTGCTGTTGCCTGCGAACGGCAACCCCGAGGCCATCCGGCGCGACCAGAGCGATAGCGATGGCACGTTCACTCTCCCCGAGGTGCTTCCTGGGCGTTATACGCTAGTCGCCATCGATAACGGCAGGGATCTAGCCTATCAGGACCCTGCTGTTATGGCGAAGTATTTGGCGCAGGGCCAATCGGTCGAGGTTCCGCTGAAAAGTCAATCGAGGTTGACCGTTCCGGTAGAAACCCGCTAGCGGCGCTTGGTCTTGATCACGATCGGCGTGCCATCGAATCCGAATTTCTCGCGGAGCCGGTTAATCAGAAATCGCTCCAGCGAAAAATGCAGTTTGTCAGCCTTATCGGTGAAAACGATGAACGTCGGCGGCCGGATGGACGCCTGGGTAATGTAGTAGATCTTGATGTCGCTTTCGAAATCGAGCGTTTCAACGAAGCGGTTCAGTTCGCCCGTCGTCACGCGCTTCGATGCTGAATCAAAGGAGTGCCGCACGGTGGAGAAAATACGCCGTATCCCTTCGGCGTTCAGCGCCGAGGCGAAGATAATCGGCGCGTACTCGAGAAATTTCAGTTCATCGCGAATCGTTTCGGTGAACGCCCGTTTGCTCTTCTCTTTGGCGGCATCCCACTTGTTGACCACCAGGATGACCGCGCGGCCTTCTTCGTGCGCATACCCGGCGATGGTCGCGTCGCCGCCGACCACGCCTTGAGTGGCGTCGATCAGCAGCAGCACCACGTTTGCCATGCGGATATTGCGGCGAGCCATGACGACACTCAACTTCTCCGTCATTTCCGTCGTCTTGCCTTTGCGCCGGATGCCGGCGGTATCGACAAATCGATAGGTGGTGTTGCCTTCGCGAACCGTCTCATCAACGGCATCGCGAGTGGTGCCTGCCACAGGTGAAACAATAGCGCGTTGCGAACCCACCAGGGCATTCAACATGGTCGATTTGCCCACGTTGGGACGGCCGATAATGGCAACCTTGATCCGCCGCCCGCCTGGCTCGGCTTCAGCCGGTTCCTCTTCTGGGAGGCTTTCCTTGGGCAACGGGGCCGTGACATGATCCAGCAGGTCGCCCAAACCAAGGCGATGCTCGGCGGATACGGAGATAGGATCGCCCAGGCCAAGAGAATAGAAACCGTACACCAAGTCGGCGCGGGAGGGCGCGTCAATTTTGTTGACCACCAACGTGATGGGCTTGCCGAGTGGGCGCAGAAGCTGTGCCAGGTCCCGGTCCGCTGAAGTAATCTCCGTGCGCCCGTCAATGACGAACAAGATATGCGCCGCCATATCCAAGGCGACGCGCGCCTGCTTTAGAATTTCGCTCGGAATCAGAGCATCGTCGTGGGGAATAATGCCGCCGGTATCGATCACGCCGAAGCGCCGGCCTGCATATTCGGCCTCGCCATAGATGCGGTCGCGCGTGATCCCTGGTTCATCACCCACAATGGAGCGCCGCTCGCCGATAATGGCGTTGAACAGAGTCGATTTTCCAACGTTCGGCCGGCCAACGATCACCAGCACCGGCAAAGGCTCGTTTTCGCTCACGCGAGTAGCATTCCGCCGCCCAGCAGCGCGTTGTAAGTTTTCATGAAAAAGGTATCCGTCATGCCGGCGATATAGTCGCAGACCACCCGGTGCACCGGGTCAAATTCCAGGCGCTCGCGATAGCGCTCCGAAACCTGCGCCGGATTTGCCAGAAGATATTCAAACATTTCGCCCATCTTTCCTACGGCAATGCGCCGGTCTTCGGCAAGCGGGAGGGATGAATAAACGCGTTGAATCAACAACCGCTTCATTTGGCGATTAGCTTCAGCGGCCGCAGGGGTGTAGCACGCCAATCGCCGCCCGAGCGCGCGCACGTCGTCAACCGACTCCACTCCCGCGTCATTGGCCGCCTCCGCGGTGGCTTCAATCAGTCCGCCGATCAACATGCAGAGCAACTGCCTCTGAATTTCCCAGAAACGAACCCGCGGCGGCAGTCCCTGAAATTGCGAATCAACCTGCCTGTCCAGTTCGCCGAACACGGATACGGCCTCCCCGATCTCATCCAAACGCACCAGCCCCACCGAAAAGGCATCGTCGATATCGGCCGTGTTGTAGGCGATTTCGTCGGCGAGGTCCAGCAGTTGCGCCTCGAGCGGCGGGCGCAGACCGGGCAACAACTCCCGAAGTTCGGGATCGGCGGTATCGGCAGCCACCTCCCGCGAGTGCTTTACGATTCCCTCCCGTACCTCGAAGGTAAGATTCAGGCCGGAAAAGCGCGCATATCTCTCTTCCAGATGATCGACGATCCGCAGCGCGTGCCGATTATGCTCGAAGGACTCGCCGAAGCGGGCCATTTGCCGATCCAGTTCCCGCTCACCAACATGTCCGAACGGCGGATGTCCCAAGTCGTGGGCCAAGGCCAGCGTCTCCGTGTAGTGTTCGTTCAATTCCAAATTCACTGCTACGGTGCGGGCGACCTGCGCCACTTCAATAGTATGCGTCAGACGATTCCGGAAATGATCGCTCAAACCGGCGGCAAACACCTGTGTTTTTCCTTCCAGACGCCGGAATGCGCGCGCGTGGGTGATGCGATCGCGGTCCCTCTCAAAGTCGTTGCGAAAGGGGTGAACGGGTTCGGGAAACCGCCTGCCGCGCAAGCAGTGCGGACCAAGGCGTAGTCGGCCCAGCATGCGCAACTGCCGCTAGTGCACGTTCAGTTGTGTTTCCAACTGCTGAATGGCGCGCGCGACGTCCGGACTTTGCGTCGAATTCTGAATGGTGGTTAGCAGCGCTTTCGCCTGCTTGGGTTCGTTCGTGGACAGCAGTTGCGCCAGCACGATTTGGGCCTCCGCTTTCGACACCAGATCGGAAGGTTTATCGATCAAGCTATGCAACAGAGTGATAGCTCCGCTCTGGTCGCCGTTGAAGTACTCGATCCGCGCCAGAGCGATCCTGGCCAATCCAGCGAAAGCGCCGCCATCGTCCGCCACTTTCTTCAGGCGTGCTTCGGCATCCTTCACATCACCGGTGGTTTCCGCTTCAAGGCTACCCGCGTAATATTCGGCGATCATCCCTTCGGTGCTGCCGGCATCCTTGCGGGCGACATCCTTGAGCGCCTTAAGAACCGCCGCGTCCTTGACCGCCTGCGTGGGAAACACTTTTCCAATATCGGTGGCCGGGGCGCCTACCTGCGCCTCCACCAACTCCATTGCATTTTGCAAATCATGCTGCCGCTGTAATTTGCGCAGATGCATGTACCAAATGAGACCACTGGCAATCACCAACACGACGGCGGCAATTACACCTAGCCTGATGACATTCTGTCGATGCGAAACAGTGTAGGTGACGGCAGTTTGAACAGCGTCCTTAAAACGGTCGTGTTCTAACTGCTCCTTAAGTTCATGACGGGTCAAAACGAACGACAGCCTTTCTTGCGGGAGCTTTCTTTAAAAGCCCTTTTACCAGGTCACTAGTAGATTATCACAAACTGTTAGACGTAATTCCCAATCTTGCGTACCTAAAATCCTCGCTGCGGCCGATAACCGGGACGCGCGCGGATCTTGTACTTCTTCATTTGCTCGCCGGTGAGTTCGATACTGATTTTGCGGAAGCCTTCGTTCGGATTGGGCTGCGGATAATAGGTTACGGTATAGCTGTTGCCTAAGTCTTCGCGGATGGCTTCAAACGCCTCCACCTGCTTCTGCCAGGTCTTGGCGAAATAGCTCTTGCCGCCGGTCTGTGTGGAAATGCGCTTGAAAATACTACTTGAAATCGGGTCCTTGCTCACCTCGCTGGTCGAGATTACGTAGATCGGAATGCCTTCGTCTTCGGCGACAGCGCGGACATCATCCGGCGCGACCATGCTCGCATTGTCGGGACCATTTGAAAACACGATGACCACCTTGCGGCCAGGGATAGCCGCGGCATCGCGCAGTGTCAGCAGCAGACAATTGTAGAGTGCCGAATCGTCGCCCGCGACGGCCTTGCGCAGTCCAGCGATGGCCAGCATCCGGTCGCGATTCAGCGGAACCGCGCGGTTCAAATTGCGGCTGTATGTATAGACCGCGACCGAATCGGCACGGTCAAGACCCCGGATGAAGTCGGCGATGGCGTCGGAGGCATAGACGAAGCCTCGATACATGTAATTACTGGTATCGAAGAGAACGAACACGTTGGTACCCAGACCCTCTGAACGCAGATCGACCGTCGCCGGTACGGGCGCGGCGATGCTATCCGCAGTTTGGAGCGCCTTCGTTCCCCCATCGGGGAGCACCACCATTGGCTGCCGGTTGCCCTCGGTAAACGTGGCCAATTTCTGCGGAATCTGATCTTCGTAGACCTTGAAATCCTTTGGTTTCAAACCGTTCACGTATTTGCCCTTTCCATCAAGAACGGTGAAGCTTAACACCACCATGTCCACTTTCACTCGGAAAGTTGGGTGCTCTTCCTGGTTTTGCGCACGCAGCCAACAAGTCGCGCCCAGGACGGCAACGGTTACAGGAACGACAATCTTCAAGGTCTTCTTCACAGGTAGGTCCTAATTCTCCATGGAACTCGTTATCGAGGCGCGCAACACGCCCTTTTGCCGAACGGTGTCGCCCACCATATATAAGGAGCGCAGCAGGGCCGGCCAATCTTCCAAATGAGTTGCGAAGATGTTTTCTACGGTGGCGCGGGTCCACTGCGGAACAAGGGAATCGAGATCGGACACCGGAATGCCGGCTTCATCGGCGAGGGCGGCGAAGTAGAGGTTATCCGACTCCCAGCTTTCCGCCAGAATGCGGCTTGAATATCCCATTAAGGCGGGAAACATACGCAGTTCCAGAAAGCCGGGACGATACGAATGCAGCAAAGTGGGCTTGGGCGTGCCAAAGCGGGCGGCGATGACCGCCGGAGCGACTTCTGCTCCATCTCTGCCGGCCATGTCCGCTATTTCGCGAGATGCAAGGCCGGTATCTGACTCCTTTAGTGTTGGATCGGTGGCGAGTGCATAGAGTACAGCCGGAGAGACCTGCGAAATCGCCTCGGCAAATCGATCGGACCGCAAACGGTCGTCCACCCACTCCACGCGCGCCGGGACCTCGCGGCGCGCCAACGCCGCCAACACCTGTGGTTCCAGCTTTCTATCGAGCGCGGCGGAGGCGAGGAGATTTTGTCCGCGTTGCAAATGAAGCGAGACCCAGCGTAATTGAACAGGATTTACGTTTCGCCACCGGGATATGGTCACATCAACCAGGATTTGCGGAACCAAGTCGCCCCAGATCAGAGCTTGCTCCCTTTTCGGGGTCAAGAAATTCTGCTCTGCCTCGGCCAACGCATAAGGCAAGGAGCAGAGAGAGCCCATTAGGCGTCCGCCTGCGCTTGCCGGCCAACCGCTGCCTGTGATCTCAGTCGTCCGCCACTCCATAGGCAGCCCTTGGGTACCGATAAAGTCGTGGGTCCGTACGAAGAGCGGATTTGTGAGCAGCAGTTGCGCTCCTGGAGGAGCATAGTAGCTATACAGTATACCGACCAGCGAATCGCGCAAGAACGGCGCCAATACGGCACGGGCATCCTTCTTATCTGCATTCTTCTGTAGCGCTTCCAGATTAAGCTTGCGCTCCTGGTCGACGTGGCGTTCACTCCAGTAACCGAGCGAAAGCATGCTCCTTTCCTCGCTACTAAGACCGCTGCGTAGGTTTTCGCTCTCCTGGAACCGCGAGAGCTGTGACTGAATACCGGCGATAGCCTTTGCATCGGCAGAAGCGCCGGAAGAGTGGTCTGCGACCTTAAATAGGTCGTCTATAGGGATTAGCCTCTGCGCATCAAAGACACGCAGAAATTGCTCGGCCGGCGAAATGTCGGGCGATCGCCGATCCGGATTATTTTGCACCTTCCCTACCAATAAATCCTGGAGCGCATCCTGCCGGCCAGTGAGGTCCTGAACACCAGCGGCCGTAATCAATGTGTCCACGCCGGAGCGGCCTGCGTCGAATAGTTCCGCCTCCGACTTCACCTTCGAAAACGACTCGATGAGCTTGGCGAATGAGGCATCTTGGCCCGACGGCGGAATGGAATTCTCGCGGCAAAGGATCTGCCACAAGCCGGTTAAGGCCTGCAACGTCCCTACCGTATCTGCTCGGAGCAGGGTGTCGCGAATATTACTCGTCGAGACAAACAGGTCCAGGTAATGGTTGATGGCGCCCTCACTTAAACCAGGAGAATCGGCGAATAGCGCGTATTGCGCTCCGTAAACTCGGTACATTGAAATCAGACGGGAAGCCAGTTGTGCGGACATTGGCTTGGCGCGGGAGCGGTCCACGTCGTTCAAGGCAAGAAACATCTTGAGCGGTTCATTCTCGACCGACTTGCGACAGAGTGCGAAGAGCGCTTCCAAAACGTCGTCGTTGTCTCGCCAATTGGCGGCAGAACGGGTCAACTTGCCATCGTATTTGCCATGCGGATGCTTCATGAAGAGCGTCCGCCATACGTCGATATCACCTGGGATGTGGGGGTGCCCGTTTGCTTCAATCCGCAGCGACGTGGTGAGGAGGAGCAGATCCGTACTGGACCGAAAAACCGGTCGTGCCGGCCCCGGCGTGGTAATCCTACCGCGGAGCGCCTCATAGAAGCGTTTCATGCGCTCCGGTTGCGTCAGGTATACGGCTGTGGGACCGTCGAGCCGGGCCAACGCGTCATAGTAACTGGCAAGCCATCCATCATCGATGGTCAATATCTTTTCGTAAAAAGCGCCGCTATTATTGGGCGAGACGCCTACCAGGGAGGCCCAGACCTTTGGAGAACCCGGCACCACAGCCACGCCGTTCTTAACCTGGAACATACTGCCAAAAAAGTCGAGGACATGGGCATAAATTTTGAGCTTCGCGGCACTGGCCTGCTTGCGCAGCGCGTCCGCAGTTGGGCGATCCAGACGCGACAAACCCAGGTATAGGCGGCAGAGCGACGGATCGGAAAGAAAGGCGTCGATGAAGTTCGCCTTGGTGTCTTTGCTGAGAGCGCTCATCCAGTAGCCGGCGTTATAGAGCACGGGAACGACGGTTGGGGCAAACGGGAGTTCGAACTTGCGGTTGGCGCGCAAATCCTGCTCTAACTGGGTGAGGGGGAAACCGGAATCCACCGTCAGGAAGGCCCGTGTGGCGTTGACCGTTTCGAGCACGATATCGGTACCGCAGGCCCCCCGCATGCGATAACCGATGATCTTCAGCAGATCGCCAGTCGGCTCGCTATCGCAACTTGGGATGACGATCTTGTGGTCTTTTCCCGCCATCGCTTCGAGCTCGCGCGCTTGGCCTATGTACCGCACGAGCAACCTCAAGTATTCGGTTGGCTCCAAAGATTCATTCGCGGTCACAGCCTGGAAGCCGTTAGTGACGACGTTGCGGGCCAGCGCCGGAAGCAGATCTTGAGCCGGGAGATCGGGCGAGAGCGCAGCCATCCGCGCAAACGAAGAAAGAGGCCCCGGAATGGTGACAGAAGCGTAGATGCCCGGCGTCGCTGCTCGTTTTTCAGGTTGACTTAAATCCGTGCCGCCCGCCGATTTATAGGCGGCCAAATCGGCAGTCAAATCGTCGTCCTTGCCAGCCATGTAGTCGATGAGGACGGCTTCGCGGAGCGCCATCCTCTTTCGCCCGGCATCGCTCTCCGCTAAAGCCCATTTGAGAAAGGCCTCGCGGCGATCCGGCAGGTCGTGCCGGCTAAGAAATTCCGCTAATTCGGCGGCGGCCTGAGCATTGCCCGCCTCTTTCGCCTGCTCTTCCAGCAGGGCACGCGCGCCTGCCAAGTCACCCGAAGCTTCCCTTTGAGTGACCTCTTGGTCCAGGGTGGCGCCGTAAGCGGCCATTCCGAAGCAAGCGGCCAGCACCGCCGCGATTTTCAGCCCTCTTCGCCAACAGAAGATGACTCTTCTGCTTGAATCCGTTTCCCAGCGAATCAGAGTCACGGTGAATCCCCCAACTTAGGTTCTCTACTCTACCATTTGTTATCGACAGCCTGAGAGAGTCGCCCACCGTTACAACACCGTTAGTCTCAGATCTGCCCTGTTGCTATATTTTGTCCCGAGAGATGAAAACTATTCTATTGATGCTTTTACTCGCGCCCTCACTTAGCGCCCAGAATTCGAGCATTTTGAAAATTGCGGTTATCGGACTAGTGCATTCTCATGTTTGGGGCCATCTAGCCACGATGGTGGAGGGTAAAAATGCCAGGCTGGTTGGAGTAGCCGAACCCAATGTCGAACTCGTTGCCGAAGCTCGCAAGGCCGGCGTCAGAGACGGCCTTTTCTTTACCGATTATGAAAAGATGCTCGATCAGACAAAGCCCGACATCGTGTGGGCATTCGTTGAAAACAACCGGCATCTGGAAATTGCAAACGCGTGCGCGCCCCGGCACATCAATCTGATTTTTGAGAAGCCGCTCGCCAGCACGTTTGCGGATGCAAAGCAGATCGAAGCGTTAGCGGCGAAATACAACATACGTGTAATGACTAACTATCAGATGGCCTGGTGGCCAACGAACTACTCCGCCAAAGCAGCGGTGGACGCGGGCGAGATCGGAACAGTTTATAGGCTCCACGGGATCGTGGGTCATGGAGGGCCGGGATCGGATGGACCGCGCAACAAATATTTCTTCGACTGGCTAACCGATCCGGTGAAGAACGGAGGCGGCGCGCTGATGGACTTCGGCTGCTACAACGCGCTTTGGAGCCTCTGGTATCTGGGCGAACCGGACACGGTTTATGCAACGGTGAACCATCTCCGTCCGGAGCGTTTTCCCAAAGTGGAGGATAACGCGACGATCGTGCTGCACTACCCGAACGCTATCGGGATCTTTGAAGGAAGTTGGGATTTGCCGCGCAGCTACCAGGACCTGGAAGTGTTCGGCCGGCCGGGGAAAGATGCGCCGGGCAGCCTTCATATGTCGAGGGCGAAGGTGGAAGTGCAGCGTGGAAGGCAGACCAGCACGTTACCGGCGCAGACGTTGGCGCCCGAAAATAGCGAACCTGTTGCTTACATGGCTTCCCGCATTCAGTCAAATCTACCGGTGACCGGTTTGACAGCAATTGACATCAATGTGAAGGTAATCCGCATCATAGATTTAGCGAAGGAGTCGGTGAAGACCGGGCGCGCGGTTCCCTACTAGCCCGGCAGGCTGCTAAGCATTGCCGGACGACTACTTAAAGTGAACGACACCGATGTATTCATCGTAGGGGGAGGACCCGCCGGACTGGCTACCGCCATTGCCGCGAGAGAGAAAGGGCTACGGGTAATTGTCGCCGAAGCTGCGCAACCTCCTATAGATAAAGCGTGTGGCGAAGGATTGATGCCCGACTCCCTGGAAGCGTTGCGCCTCCTAGGCGTGGTGGTCGATCCGGATTTAAGCGCCCCGCTTCTAGGGATTCGGTTTGTCAGCCCTGAGGCATCCGTTGAAGCGCGCTTCCCGTCGAGCATCGGCCGGGGGATCCGGCGCACTGCCTTGCATGAGTTGCTCGCTAACCGAGCTCGGGAACAGGGTGCCATTCTCCTCTGGGGACGACGCATTACAGGACTTGAAGGTCAGTCGGTCAAGCTAGATAACGGGACTATTCGAGCGCGCTGGCTCATCGGCGCCGACGGTCAGAATTCACGGATTCGCCAGTGGGCCGGTCTGAACAACGTGCGCGGAGAAAGTCTTCGTTTTAGCTTCCGGCGGCACTACCGGGTGGCGCCTTGGAGCGAATTCATGGAGATCCATTGGGGCTCCGGCTGCCAGCTTTACATCACGCCCATCAGTTCGCAGGAAGTCTGCGTCGTGCTCATTTGCCGCGATTCGCATTACAGGATCGATAGTGTTCTGGATGGTTTCCCGAAGGTGCAGCGGCATCTTCGCGGAGCGGAGTACACCAGCCAGGAGCGCGGCGCGCTTTCAGCGTCCCGTTCTCTTCGCCGCGTAACGCGCCGGTCGGTGGCGTTAGTCGGAGACGCTTCCGGGTCGGTGGATGCGATCACGGGGGATGGACTTTATCTCGCCTTCCGGCAAGCGGACGCCTTGGCCACGGCGCTATCAGCCGGTCGTTTGGCCAGCTATCAAAAGAGCCATGACCAGCTTTTTGAACGACCCGCGCTGATGTCGGGTATGCTCCAACTGTTGGACCGCCATCCTTGGTTACGCCGTCGTGTGCTGGCGACGCTCGAGAAAAATCCAACGATCTTCCAGAGTATGCTGGCGATGCATGTGAGCGAATCGTCACATGCCGCGTTTGCTATGGACGCGCTACTGCCGCTCGGCTGGAAGTTGTTGCAATCCCGATGAGGCATCGTCCTGCATCCACGCGGGCTTGGTTGTTTTGCGCGCTGAGCCTTCTTGGCGTGCATGCCGCTTTCGCAACGGAATATGTCATTACGGCCGATCCCGCTCTAAGTACCGTCCAATTTACAATTGCCGATGTGCTGCACACGGTGCACGGCATGTTCAAGGTACAAAGCGGAACCATTCGCTTCGATCCCGCGACGGGAGCGGCTGCCGGCCAGGTCGTGGTGGACGTGCCCAGCGGAAACAGTGGCAACCCATCCCGGGACCACCGGATGCACAAGGAGATTCTGCAGAGCCAGACTTATCCCGAGGCGGTGTTCGCGCCCGATCATGTCACTGGAACGTTTTCCCCACAAGGGAGTTCGGAGCTGCAGGTGCATGGCACGCTAACAATTCACGGCGGAAAGCACGAGGTGACGCTCCCGGCCAACGTGCACGTCGAAAACGGCGTGTTGAAAGCCGATGCCAGGTTCGTGCTGCCGTACGTCGAATGGGGCATGAAGAATCCAAGCAACTTTGTCCTGCGGGTCGATGAAAAGGTGGATTTGAATCTTCACCTTGTGGGTGTCATTTCGCGGGCGGCAAGCTGATAATACGCGCTGCCAATTCCACCGACGCCATTAGTACAAAATAAACGCAATGAATGCGGGAACTTTCCCTATTCATTCCGCAATACGATGTAAGGTATCGCGACAAGGCGTGAACCCAAAGATCCATGACGAACTCGGAGACGGTGAGCTATTACGTCTGTCCGGAACGGGCGACGAAAAGGCCTTCATGACTTTGTACCGGCGTCATCAGGGAAGTATCTTTCGATTCGCGCTACACATGTCAGGCCAGCGGGAAACAGCCGAGGAAGTCACACAAGAGGTATTCTTGGCGCTGTTGTCCGAACCGGAGTTGTATGTGGAGGAACGCGGCGCGCTGCAGGGTTATCTTATCGGAGTCGCTCGCAACAAAGTACGTCGCGCGCTGTCGCAAAGCCGGTTCGTGGATTTCCTTTCAGAAGGGCCTTCCGAAATATCGATATTCGAAGGGTTGTGCAAAGAGCGGGATTTGGTCGCGCTACGAAGGGCTATTCTAAGCCTGCCACCGAATTATCGTGAGGTGGTGGTCCTTTGCGACCTGGAAGAGATGGAATACGCTGAAGTTGCCCGCCAGTTGGGTTGCGCACTGGGAACTGTGCGCTCCCGTCTGCATCGCGCACGGGCCATTTTGGGCGCTCGACTTCGGAAGAAGGAGACGTGTCCGGCATGAGCGAACACGAACTGACGGATCTGATCCGCAGCCTGAAGGAAGTCTTGCCCAAGGAGCCTGGTCCCTCAGTTGAGGCCCAGCTTGTCGCGGCCTTTCGCGAACATCATCCAAAGAAAGTTCCGGTATGGCGCTATTGGAGACAAATGGCCGCATCGGTCGCTGTGGGCGCGGGCCTATTCTTTGCCTGGTCGCATTGGAAGGTAAATAAGCCACCCGTTCCTGCGCATTTTTCCGAAACTGCCGAATTCATCGCGCTGCCGTACTCGCAGAGCGGCGTACCCCTGGAGCAACCCGTGATTGTGCGAATGAGTGTTCCGGCCGACACGCTGGCCTCAATGGGTATATCGCTACCGCTGCCTCCACAAGAAAACGTGGACGCCGAATTATTGGTCGGTCAGGATGGCGTAGCGCGTGCCGTACGGATTCTTCAGTGAAGGGTTCTCGTTAGTTTCGTCAAATAAGGAGAAGGTCTATGTTTAGGCATTTGATAATTTCATCAATATTTTTGGGGTCGTGTGCCCTCGCTCAGAACACCGCCGTCGTTGAGCCAAGACCACTCATGCTTCAGATGGCGGATGGACCAGGCTTTGGTCAGGTGGCCATCACAACGGCCATAGCGGGCAGGATGGCGCCGGTAACGGGCGCGCCCTATTCCGCGGACACAACAACCCAAAGAGTACAAATTCTGGCGGATGGTAATCGAATCGAGCAGGATACCACCGGCAGTGTAGCGCGCGATACCCAGGGCCGGATGCGGCGTGACGAATCGCTCCCGCTTGTGGAACCCAACGGCGGGGAAGCCCCGCACATCATAATGATCGACGATCCGGTGAGCCAGGTTCACTGGACGTTGGACGCCCAGAGAAAGGTAGCGATGAAAATGTCATTCCCTCCCGCCCCGAAACTGGCGCCACCTTCAAGCGTACCGAATGCTGAAAAGTCCTTCTACTTTGCTTCGGGAGGTCCAGGGATGGTAGTGGCGGACGGCGGATTCGGAATGGCGTCCAGAACTCAAATCGCAACGGGCGGCCCCGGGGACTCAAACGAAGTCAAGACCGACCTTGGTACCCAGACAATTGAAGGTGTACCGGCACGGGGAACCAGGTTGACCAGAACTATTCCCGTTGGACAGATAGGGAACGCGGAGCCGATCACGATCACTACTGAGACTTGGTACTCGCCGGATTTGAAGGTGCTGGTCATGAGTAAAAGCAGCGATCCGCGCATCGGAGACACGAGTTACACGCTTACGAACATCCAGCGGTCCGAGCCCTCGCCCACATTGTTCCAGCCGCCGGCCGATTATGTTGTGAAAGACCAGGCTGACATCCGCGTAAGACAATAGCCGATGGGCGAAGGCATGCCCGCGGCTCACTGAGGGACTTCAACCAGGCTGTCCTTGGCCGTAGCTTGAGGTCCCAGTAAGGCTTTTAGGTCCTCCTCATCCAGCGTTTCTTTTTCAATGAGCCGATGGACGATCCGCTCGAGAGCAGGGCGATTCTCCTCCAGCACGTTCTTCATGTGATCGTACGAAGTGTCTATTAACTTTCGGACTTCTTCATCGATCACCTGTGCGGTCCGGTCGCTGTAATCGCGTTCCTCCATGCCGACGACGGATCTCAAGAAGCGCTGGTTCGGGGGTAAGCCATAGGTCATGTTGCCGAGACGGTCGCTCATACCGAAGCGTGTAATCATCTGGCGGGCAAGTTCTGTGGCCCGTTGAAGATCATCGGAAGCTCCAGTGGAAATGACGCCATCGTAAACCAAATATTCGGCGCCGCGGCCTCCGAGCATCACGCACAGTTGATCCTCCAATTGGGGCCGGGTCATCAGGTATCGCTCCTGGGTGGGCAGTTGAAGCATATGGCCGAGAGCGCCCTGCGTCCGCGGAATAATGGACACGCGGTGGACGGGATCGGTATGCTTCAACGAAATGGCCGTCAGCGCGTGACCGGCTTCATGGTAGGCGACGCGCTGCTTCTCCTCCGGCGTCATGACACGGCTTTTCTTTTCTAAGCCGAGCGTGACCCGATCCGTGGCTTCGTCGAGGTCGATCTCCTGCACTTGCTCGGCACCGCGGCGAGCCGCCAGGAGTGCCGCTTCATTTATCAGATTTGCGAGATCGGCGCCGGACATGCCGGGCGTGCGGCTGGCGATCACGTGTAGATCTACCTTCGGATCGAGCTTCACTTTCTTGGCATGCACGCGTAGAATTGCGAAGCGCCCTTCTAGATCGGGACTATCCACTACCACTTGGCGGTCAAAACGGCCGGGCCGCAGCAGCGCGGGATCGAGCACTTCCGGCGTATTGGTCGCCGCCATGATGATGACGTCGCTGTTCTGATCGAAGCCATCCATTTCCACCAATAATTGATTCAGGGTCTGCTCGCGCTCATCGTGGCTAACGATCATGCCGCGCCCGGATGAACGAGATTTACCGATAGCATCGAGTTCGTCGATGAACACGATGCACGGCGACTTCTTCTTGGCTTGGTCGAACAGTTCGCGCACACGAGCTGCTCCTACTCCCACGAACATCTCGACAAATTCCGATCCGGAGATGGAGAAGAATGGGACCTGAGCTTCGCCGGCGACCGCCCGTGCAAGAAGCGTCTTTCCAGTGCCTGGCGGCCCGATCAGCAAGACGCCGCGTGGTATCCGGCCGCCAAGGCGCCGGTATTTGTCCGGATGCTTGAGGAAATCGACAACCTCTTCCAACTCAGCTTTGGACTCGTCAATACCCGCGACGTCGTCGAATGTTACCTTCGTCCTGGTCGTTTGATCGTAGATCTTTGCCCGATTTTTACCGAACTGAAGCTGGCCCATGGTTTGTCTGCCCCGCCAGAACATGTAACCCATCAATCCGAGCAAAAACAGGAACGGCAGCCAAGCGATAAACAGGCTCAAGAACGGGTGGGACGATTCCATCTTCCCGACGATCTTTACGTGATGAGCTTCAAGATCGTTGAGCAGTTGGGTTTGATTGATGTCCGGCAGGCGCGTTGCCATGACAGATTGGGGCGGCGCTTTCTCTTTGCCTTTCGCCGGCTTGATCATGCCAATCAGTTCCGTGGGCGTGATCTGAACCTGGCTGAGGTGGTTGGCATCGATCTCAGACAAAAAATCGCTGTATGCCACGGTGCGGGCAGTGGAAGCGCCCGGTACGAAGTACGGCAAAGCTAAAAAAAAGGCCAAACCCAGAAGGTAAATCAGGATCGAAATACCGGGAAGCCCTCGCCGCGGAGGCGGAGTATTCGGGCTGTTGGGCAATTGCATTCCTCCTACGACACTTAGACGAGAACAATAGACAAACTAGGCCGCCGGAATGTTAGATTGCGATATATGCAGTATTCAGAAGCCGATTGCCCCTTCGATAATTAAAGCGACGTGCCCTCGAAGCCAAAAGAGACCCGAACCCTGCCGCGGCTTGGTTTATCGTTGGTCTCGGTCGTCATTGGAATCGTTGCAGGCTTGGGAGCAGTTGCTTTCCGCGCACTGATCGCGTTTTTCCATAATCTTCTTTTTCTCGGAAAAGTTTCGGGGATATATGACGCCAATGCGCATACCCCACACAGTCCTTGGGGGCCGTTGGTCATTTTTGTTCCCGTTATCGGAGCTGCCGGGGTTGCGTTTCTTGTCAAGAATTTCGCTCCTGAAGCAAAGGGCCACGGCGTGCCGGAGGTGATGGATGCGATTTACTACCACAAGGGAATTATTCGACCGGTGGTCGCGCTGGTCAAAGCACTGGCGTCGGCGCTCTCAATTGGGAGTGGGGGTTCCATCGGTCGGGAAGGTCCAATCATTCAAATTGGTTCGTCGTTCGGATCGACAGTGGGTCAGATTCTTAACCTCCCGACTTGGCAGCGAATCACCTTAATCGCGGCGGGCGCTGGCGGCGGAATTGCCGCGACCTTTAACACGCCCATCGGCGGCGTTCTGTTCGCTGCCGAAATCATGATGCACGAGGTCAGTGCGCGGACGCTGGTGCCTGTGGCCATCGCGACTGCCACGGCGACCTACGTTGGACGATTCTTCTTCGGACCGCACTCTTCCTTTGTCATTCCGGCCATTGAAACCTTCCAGTTCAAAAGGGAGGCTCCGCTGCTTTTACTGTCTTACGTGGGGCTCGGAATCGTCATGGGTGGCGTGTCCACGCTGTTCATCAAATCGATTTACCGATTCGAAGACATTTTCGAGCGGCGCATCAAGACCAACTACTACGTTCAGCACATGTCCGCAATGTTGATCGTCGGTGCACTAATGTATGGCCTGATGTCATTCTTCGGCCACTACTACATCGAAGGCGTCGGTTACGCCACCATTCAGGACGTGCTTTCCGGCCGCGCGCCGGCGTTCTATGTTCTCGTGCTCCTGTTCTTCCTGAAACTGCTGGCGACGTCGCTCACGCTGGGCTCAGGCGCTTCGGGCGGCGTCTTCTCCCCTGCTCTATTTCTTGGTGCGACGGCTGGCGGAGCATACGGCATGGTGCTGAAATCATGGTTCCCACAACTCAGCGTTAGTCCGCCCGCGTTCGCGGTGGTCGGCATGGCCGGAGCAGTGGGAGGCGCTACCGGTGCGGCAATGGCATCCATTGTAATGATCTTCGAGATGACGCTCGACTATAGCGTGGTGGTGCCGCTCACCATTGTCGTCGCCATCAGCTACGCCATCCGCAAGGCGCTCACGCGCGATAGCATTTACACGCTAAAACTAACGCTGCGCGGCGATAGAGTGCCGGAAGCGTTGGAGGCGGATATCCAGATTTTCCGCCGGGCTGGTGAGATCATGGAGACGGATTTCGCCACAATAGCGGCGCATACTCCGCTCCGCGAATTCATGCATTCATTGACGCAGGGATCTTCGCCCTATGCATTTCTTGTCACAGACGATAACGGAATCGTGAAGGGCGTGGTCACGCGGGATCGGCTAACGTCTTTGGAGCAATGGCGTCCAACGGTTGTCTTAGGTGACTTCGCTTCCACGGACTACATCGTGGTCAGGCCGGAGACTGTTTTTTTTGAGATCGTTCGAAACATGAAGGCCGCTAAAGCTTCCATGGCGCTAGTATCCTCCACCGGCGGCGCCCTCACGGCGAGCGCGATTAAGGGCGTCATCACCCGGGAAGAGATCATCGATTTTCTTGCGGTCGGCCGGGAATTGTTTTAGTTGAGAGCGCCGCTTGCTGAATTAAGCCGGCGTATCGCGACAGGTCCTCCGTAGCCAAGCCCGCCACCTTGGCTCGGTCATCCCAAAGCCGAAGGCGCACAGCATCTCTGAAGTGTCTATGCTCCTCGAACGCCGCAACTTCCTGGACAGACAGTGGTCCACCCTGTAAATGCAGGCTTTGAACCGATGCCGGGCTCAGCCGTGAAAAGTAGGTCGAGTCCGTTGCGCAAAGATAACGTTTGGCTGCCACATGGAGGTACACCGGCTCGTAAACTTCGGGCCCGAAGCGCTGCGACAACCACCATTCGCCGATCTGTTCATGCTTCGCATCGATGCCGAGATCCGCTGTATCTTCGGGGATGTCTTCTACGAGGTGGCCAATATCGTGAAGCAACGCCGCGACCACCAGACGATCCGGCGCGTCCTCCTCACGGGCAAAATGCGCGGCCTGCAGAGCATGTTCCAACTGCGAGACAGGCTCGCCAAAATAGCTGGACTGGCCTTTCTCTGAGAATATTGCGGAGACTTCTTGAGCGACGGTCATTGGCCCTTGTCATTATGCACCAGCCATGCCCTTTCTTTTAGCGATCTCGCTTCGCTGATGCAGGAATAATAGACAGGCAGCGAAAGCAGAAACGGCACTGACGACAGCGAGGGCGACGAAAACGCCACGCCAGCCAAATGCAACGGAAAGGCGCGCGACGCTGTCGCCTGCAAGCACACCGCCCAGGTAGCCAACGCCATCGATGATGCCGGAAGAAGTAGCTCCGCCTTGGCTGCCGCCGAAATCGAGGGCCATGGCACCGGCCAAATAGGAGTATGGACCCAGCAGGCCGAAGGCGACTACGCCGATCGTGATGAGCGGCGACGCGCCTTGCCCCGCGATTGACGCCAGCGCTAACAACCCAACGGCTGTTGTGACCAGACCGAAGAACATAACGATCGAACGGCCGTTGACGCCCAGGCGATCGCCGGCCCACCCGGCTACAATCACGGAGACCGCGCCGATAGCGGGAAAGATGGCGCTCATGCCAGCCGCCTTGGCTTCGCTGAAGCCAAAGAGTTGGTGCAGGTAAGTGGGCGTCCACGTGTTGAAGGCTTCACGAATAATAGTCGTTCCGAGCGAGAGAAAGCAGACGATCCAAAAAGCGCGGTTCGTCACGAATCGGCGCAGAAACGCGCGCAGCCCGCAAGCGGCGCCGCCGGTCCGGCTTTCAAAAACATTTAGCGGGTTAACTTCGGGCTCGGCATAGCCGAAGGTGGTTCGCGACTCTCGCAAGAGCAGCAGGTTGCCGAGCAGTACAACACCAGCAACAGCGGCGGCGAAGTAGAAGAGCGCGCGCCAACCGAATCCCGCTTGAATCAGCATGCCCATCGATTGCCGCGCAATAGCATCTCCGATCAAGAAGCTCAAGCTCAGAACACCAACAATGGTTCCGTACGAGGTGTAGGAGAACCACTTCGAGCAGATTTTGACCAGTCCTGCCCAACCCATGGACTGGACCAGGCGATTGCCAATCCATGCGAGAGTGAAGATCGGCAGGCCTCCACCCAACCCGAAGAGGATCGTAAAGACCACAGCGCCGCCGAGACCGGCGATAAAGTTGCGCCGGCCGCCCCAGAAATCGCCCAGTCCGCCAAGCAAGAATTTCCCCGTGGCATAAGCCAGCACGCCAACTGAGGCGATGGCGCCGAGTCGAACTGTGGCGATATTGGTGGACAGGCCGCTTCGATGCAGTTCGTCGACCAACATCGGCAAAGCGACGGAAAAATCGGAGCGGCAGAAATAGTAACTCGCGTATCCGGCGAATAACAGCGCGACCATGATTATCTGTCGCGTCACAAGGCCGCGCGGCGGCGCCAGACTTTCGCTTGACGTCACCAGCGAATCACCGCCGCGTCCAATCGCACATCGATTTCGTCGATCACGCTTTCGAGTTCATCTAATGTATCGATGACGTAGTGTGCGCCGGCTTTTTCAAATTCCGCGCGCGCCAAGCTGAGGCGGCGGCCAAGATCATTTGCGGGCAACACGTCTAGATCAGCTTTGCGCAGGCCGATCATGTTGCCCGTTTTTACAACGCCAACCGACCACACCCCAGCGTTGAGGCCTTCCTGAACATCGGCAACGGTATCTCCGACTTTGACGATGGCCGCCAACGGGTAGATCTTTAAACGCACCGCCGTTTCAAAGATCATGAACGGGTGCGGCCTGCCTGCTCCTACATCTTCTGGGGACAAACTACAGTCTGGAGTAAATCCTTCCCGTGCACTTTGCTCTACAAGCAAATCGAGCATGGCTCGCGTGTAACCAGTAGTGGACCCGATCCTCAGACCTCGCCGGCGTAACTTCTCGACCATTTCAGAAACGCCTTCAATCACCGAGGAGTAAGCACAAAGGCAATCGAACTGTAAAGGCACGAATCGCGCGTACAAGCGATCAATATCTGCTTGAACTGGCAGAGCGCCATATAACAGGTCCCAAGCTGTTTGAATGCGTGGGATGGAAAGGATACGGGCAATATGGTCGCGCTTGGGCAGCCCCATGTCCTGCCTGGCTTCCGATTCGTAGACCGGTAAGTCGAACTCTTCGAAGACTCTTTGAATTGTGCGGACCGGCGCCAGGCTGCCAAAATCGACTGTGGTCCCGGCCCAATCGAAGATCACGGCTTGAATCTTACTCGCTATCGGGCTTCGAGGAACGTTGCTGGCCGGCAACGTCATACGGCGACTCCAATCTGTGCGAGAGTCTGCTCGGCTAGACCAAATGAGAGCGTCATGCCAATGCCGCTGGTGACAATGATGCCGTGAACGTTTGGCGCCGGCGAATAGCGGATGTAAGGCGAGCCGGGGTGTTTGGCATAAATGCCGTGCCACGTTTCGGCGATCTCAAGCGTGGGCGCCTGCACATAGCGGCGTGCATAGTCGAGAATTAATTGGTCGATCTCGGGACGATCGAAGATATCAATGCTCAAGGCATATTGGTGACTATCGCCGAGCGTGAGTGCGCCATCCGCGGTTGCGGAAACCATCACATGAATGCCCCAGCGGTCGAACTCAGGCGTCTCCTCCGCGATCCGCGCCGCTAAGGCCGGAAGGCTCTCACAGATTTCGAACGCCGGGTAATGGCGGAACGTCAAGCCGAAGGCTAGGCACGGGCCAAGTTGCCAATTCTGCGGTTGGGGCGCGGTGCGCATCATCTGCAGTTTGCAACGCTTGAGATCAAACAGCGCGAGCATTTCGGGAAACAGCGTTTGATAATCGTCGCCCCCGGCGAGCAAGACGGTGTCCGCTCTCCATGTCTTCTGTCCCGCCGTCAGCACGGGCATCGTCACATCCTGAACGGCGGTGTTGAAGTGGAACTCAACCCCATATCGTTGATTCAGGAATGCCGGCAATCGGCTTATAACGAGACGAGGATCGACGGTAAGTTCAACGGGACTCCACAGCGCTCCCAGCAGGCCATCAGGATTGAGCACGAAACTTCGTTCCGCGGTCTCTTTGGCGCTCAGCCACGCGCAATCGTATCCGAGACCCGGCGCTTTGTCCGCAAACTCGCTTCCTACGGCGGCTTCATCGGCCCGATACGCCGCGTGCAAGGAACCAGTAGGTTGGTAGGGCAGCCCCGCTTCGCGCAAAATATCGAGCCATATCTCGCGGCTCCGTAAAGCCGTTTCGTGCAGCGCTCCCGCCGGTTGCCCGATGGGCCAGATCATTCCGAAGTTTCGAATGGAGGCTCCGATAGCGGCCGGGTTTCGTTCAAAAATCCCTACCTTCAGCCCGGACTTGGCGGCGAGATAGGCATGGGCAAGACCCATAATGCCCGCCCCGGCAATTGCCAGATCAAATTGCTTCTGAAGCATCTGTTTCTTGGGCCCGGCGCCGGTTTTTCATTGTCCTGAATGCGCGTCGCCGATGGCTAAGATAGCTCCAATCAAAAGGTCCAGGTCGGCATAGCGCGTCCGATGATTGGTGATGTTCACTCGAATCGCAAGGCGGCCGCAGATCCGCGTCGTCGATGGAGCCGCTACGCCGCTCAACTGAAGCTCAGTCACGATGGCCTCGTTCAAACAGTCCAGCGCCTCAGGATCGGCGCCATCTTTGCGAAATCGAAAACACACGATATTGAGCGGCGCGGGCGCCATTAGTTCCAGGCGCGGCTCATTCAACACGAGGCTTCGTAAGTACTGGGCCTGGTCGCAATTCTGTTTGATCAACCGCCCAAGCTTAAGGGTCCCATGCTCCTTCAGCGCGAACCATACTTTGAGCGCTCGGAAGCCGCGCGAGAGTTCGATTCCGAACTCGCATGGCCAATCGACCCCGCCGGCCAAACCCCTGTGCATGTTTTCTAGATAGGCCGGCCGCATGGAAAATGCCGCCCGATGAAGATCTCCCCGGCGTACCAGGACACACCCGCAGTCGTATTGAACGTGCGCCCATTTGTGGAAATCAAATGCAATAGAATCGGATCGCTCAACACCTTTCAAACGGTCGCGCAATTCTTCATTCAAAATGCACAGCGCCCCGAATGCGCCATCGACATGGAACCAAAGATCCTCTTCGCGGCAGATCGATGCCAGTCGATCCAGATCGTCAATGGCGCCGTTGTTGACCGTCCCCGCGCAGCCGATGACGCAAAACGGATATAGACCGGCAGCTCGATCCAGTGCAATTTGCCCTTGCAATTCTGTAACGTTGATGCGGAAATTGTCGTCGACTCCGATTTTTCGCAGCGCGCAGGCGCCGAACCCCAGCACTTCAAAAGCCTTGCCAACCGACTCATGCACCTCGCAGGAGGCGTAGGCGACGAGCTCTCTCTCCTGGCCGCGAAGGCCGGTTTTCCGCACATTTTCAAGACAGGCATTCCTGGCCACGGTAAGTGCGATCAGGTTCGCCATGGAAGTGCCGCTTACCAGGAGCCCTGTGGACTCGGCCGGGAATTGAAACCACTCTTTACACCACCCCAGTACTGCCCGTTCGACATAGATGGCAGCGTGGTCGCGCCCGCCGCAATTGGCATTCATAGCGCCGGCGAGTATTTCAGCGACAATGTTGCTTGCTAAACCACTGCCGTGTACCCAACCAAAGAATCGTGGATGGATGTTGCCGGTGGCATAGGGGAGGACGTTTTTGGAAAACTCTGCGTAGACTTCATCAAGCGATTGGCCGGTGACGGGAACCTCTGTAGCCAGGTTGTTTCGAACGTCCTCGGGCAGGGGCTTCCAGACCGGCCGCTCGCGTACTGATTGAACAAAGTCCAGAGCATCGTCCAAAGCCGCATGCGCCATTTGGCGAAACTGACCCCAATTCAGCGGGTCGAGCGACAATTCGCTTCCACCATTTGCACCGGGAATCTCGTTGGAGGCTACTGCAATCGGGTCGATCTGGAGGCTTGCAAGACGGTCTGCAAATTTCATCGCAAATATCTCCTACCTTACAACGTAAGCTGGAATTCCGTTCGCTCCGCGTTGAGAAAAGCGATTATGACATCGTTACAAAAGAAGTGCCGGGATATAGTCCTCGAAAATCTTCCGCTTCGTGCCGCGCTAATGGTTGAATTTTTGCTATACCACAGGCGCTTTCCGAATCTGGATCGCCCTGTAACATTTAACGAAAAAGTGGAACACCGCAAATTATTCGATCGCGACCCCAGGCTGCCGCCGTTGGCGGATAAAGTACTGGCCAAAGAGCATGTCGCCCGGGTTTTAGGAAGCGAATGGATCATTCCGACCCTGTGGTGTGGTCAGGCGCTTCCGCCGCGATCCGAACGGCACTGGCCAATTCCTTATGTGCTGAAAGGACGCCACGGGAGTTCAATGAATCTGTTCATCCATTGCCGGCAGGACGAGGATTGGGCGTCTATCGAGTGCATCACGAGTAAATGGCTCCGCGCACGATATGGCGGCCCTAGCCGCGAATGGTTGTATTCACAGCTTCAGCCGGGTCTGCTGGTCGAGCCGAATCTTGGATCCACCTTGTCGCCGCCGCCCGACTACAAGGTTTTCGTCTTTGCCGGGCGCGCCCATCTGATCCAGGTGGACGAAGGCCGGGGCGTGGACCATAAGCAGTGGTTCTATGATCTCGATTGGAAGCGCCAACTGTTTGAATACGCCTGTCCGGCAGGTCCGGTGGATTTGTCGCCACCTGCATCGCTCGATAAGATGCTCTGGGCGGCAGAGCGCCTGGGGAAGCCTTTTCCTTTCGTGCGGGTCGATTTATATGAAATCGACGCTCGGCCGCTGTTTGGCGAACTTACGTTCTATCCCAACGCCGGACGAATCGGTTTCAAGCCCAAGGCGGTCGATGCTGAACTCGGGCGACTGTGGGCCCTGGACTACCAGCCCGCTCCAATAGCAAAGAATGCGTCAACGACCAACTGAGTTGCGATCCGGATAAGTAATGCGCAAGGCGATCATGGGGATCGATTCGAGATGCTCTTGGCGCTGGCAGGTAACCAGCCGCGCAGATCGAGTATTCGCCCCACCTGTACGATCGCCCGCGACAGATTGCCTTCTTCTTTGGTCTCATTTGCGATCCAGACCAGATGCCCGGGGGTCTTTGAAAGGGAGCGCTCGGCAGCCTTCCCGCAGACCTAGGGGTAGCACGAGGGGAACGGCTGTGTCACCATCATAAGAATGCGTCCGGAACCGCTGGTCACGATTGTCACCCCATCTCTCAATTCCGGCCGCTTTATAGAGCAGGCGATTCATAGCGTTCTCCAACAGGATTATCCCCGCATTGAATATTTAGTGGTTGATGGCGGTTCCACGGATGAAACCCTCTCGATCCTCGAGCGTAAAAAGAGAAACATCCGCTTTATTTCTGAAAATGATTCGGGAATTGCCGATGCCATCAATCGCGGATTCGCGATGACGGAAGGAAGTATCCTGGCGTGGCTTAACGCCGACGATTATTATCTGCCGGGCGCTGTTGCGGCGGCGGTGGAGTCCCTCCAGGCGGACCCGGATGCCGGGGCCGTTTATGCCGAAGCTCATTGGGTAGACGGGGCCGGAAATGGTCTCAAGCCATATCCTACTGTTCGCCCATATGATCCGGCGATGTGGTCTCGGGAATGCTCTGTTTGCCAACCGGCTTGTTTCTTCCGCCGGAGCGCCTATGAAGCCGTTGGAGGGCTTGACATATCGCTAAAGACCGTGTTCGATTACGATCTTTGGATCCGCATGTCGCAATCCTATCGCTTCATTTCGATTCCAAGCTGCGCGGCGGCCTCCCGAATGCACGTCGAAAATTTATCGCTTGGGAGGCGTGATTTGGTATTTCAAGAGGCGATACAATTACTGAAACGGCACTACGGTTATGTTCCATTGCAATGGATTTATGGGTCGATTCAATATTCTCATGACCGGCGGGACCAGTTTTTTCAGCCGCTGCAGGCATCCTTACTATCATTTCTAGCCTCTCTACCGGTCGGGATGTGCCACAATCGACGGCACCCTCTGAAATACTTTCTGGAGTTTTGCTCGAAAATCAAAATGGAAAACATCGCGCTTTACCTGCATAGTCTCTTAAACATGCACAGCAGTCGGGCAATGGGAGGATCCCCCGGCAGCCCGATGACCGGCACGAAAGTGCACGGTCAGCCAAGTAGAGAGCCCCGTTAATTCTGAATCTCATGCGGGCAGTAAGGGACTCGTAGGACTCGTATTGACACGGCCATTTGCGGAAAAACCCAACACCTGCCCACTCGTTTTGCCGCCGCACGCTGGACAGAGCGAAGCACCGGTCTGGACTGGTCGAGCATTCCGCGTCGGCGACCGCGAAACGGCGATCCTCTCTTACGAAACGGGACGATCGGGCTGGACCGACGAATTGACGGCTTTTCACGAAGCCACCGCAGCCGATGATCACTACATGGACCGGGCCTCGCGGCAACATACCTTGGCCCAATTGCGGCGATGGCTGCCCACGGGACCGGTGATCGCGGAACCGGTAATCATGGATATCGGCTGCTCTTCAGGCTCCATGCTGAAACTCCTTCTGCGGGAATTTCGGAGCGCTAACATTTTGGGTGCCGACTATGTTCGGCGCTCTTTGGAAGTTTTAACCGGTACGCTGCCGGGCGTACCGCTATTCCAGTTCGATTTGACCGCTTGCCCGTTGCCGGACAATAGTCTCGACGGAATCGTTTTGCTCAACGTGCTGGAACACATCGAAAACGACATCGCGGCCTTGGCGCAAGTAGCCCGGGTCCTCAAGCCTGGCGGGATTGCGATCATCGAAGTCCCGGCTGGTCCGAATCTGTATGATATTTACGATAAACAGCTTTTACATTACCGGCGCTACCGCATCGGCGAGTTGATTGCAAAGGTGTCAGGCCAAGGACTCCAGGTCCTGGCCCGATCGCATCTCGGGTTCTTCTTGTATCCCGCGTTTTGGATGGTGAAGAAGCACGGGAGGCGATTCTTAGCGGCGAACGACGAAATCCAACGAGCGATTGTTGCCCGCCAGATTACGAATGGCCGGGCAAACCCGTTGCTTTATCGAGTCATGGATTTTGAGGCCAAACTGCGGAACTGGATTTATTGTCCCTTTGGCATCCGCTGCCTGTTGACTTGTAAGCGCCCGGAAGGCAAATCTTGACGGCAAGCAATTCTGTGGGAACTGGTGCGCTGAAGCCGAAATGGCCCAAAGTGCTTCCTCCACTGACAGAGGGTCAGAAACAGGTTAGTGACGACTTTGTAAAACTGTGGCATCAGGTGATGCCGCGGTACAAAAGGATCGAGCGCTTCAATCATGGCTGGATGGCCAGTCACGCACCCAAAGGCTTCGGACACACTCTTGAGATTGGCGCCGGCCTTGGCACACAACTCGGGTACGAGACCCTGACCCCGGAACAGGAAGCCGGCTATGTAAGTCTTGAGTTGCGCGAGAACATGGCGGTCGAGATTCGGAAACGTTTCCCAGCCGTTCAAACCATGCTCGGCGATTGTCAAAAGGCGCTCCCCTTTCCAGACGGTTACTTTGATCGGATTCTCGCAGTCCATGTGTTGGAGCACCTGCCGGACTTGCCTGCGGCCATCCGCGAAATGCACCGCTTGTGCGATAAGAAGCGCGGCGTTTTCCAGGTCGTGATTCCGTGTGAAGGCGGCGCACTCTATTCGCTATGCCGCCGCATCTCGGCCCAACGGATTTTTGAAAAGCGATACCGGCAGTCATACAAATGGTTCATTGAAAGGGAGCATATTAATCTCCCGCATGAAATCGCTGAAGAAATCCGGCCATATTTCTCGCAGCAACGGCGGTCGTTTTTTCCGTTTCCTTTTGCCGGCGTGTCCTATAACTTATGCATCGCCATGAATCTGACTCCGAAGGCCGAGACAACGACGGGCTCAATCTAATGCTGGAAGCCTGCGTAGCGAATAAGGGCCGATACCGGGCGTGTATCCGGACTCGGCAGACCGACTGCATTATCGAAGCGAAGGCCAATCCGGCGGCGCCCTTCCCCTGGAATCAAGGCGTTAAATCCGATGACACTGCCTGAGTCGACATGCTTTCGCGCCACCTCGCGGCCATCCACTAACAATGCCGCCCAGGCAGCGGGCCTCCGGCCCTTCAAGGTTGGAACAAGAAGCGATACGACCAAATGATTGGCTCCGTCGTTTTGTTGCAAGACCATGTAACTGGATTCGGCCACCCATCCGTCTTCGTAAATTCCGCTGTACTCCAGACTCTTGTTCTCCAAATCGCCTGGAAACGATCGGACCGCGCTGGGCGCCTGAATCGCATGATATTGATCGTCCGAGATGAGCGAAATGTCGCGGCAGAACCCAACAATGCGGCGGCTGTCGGCTAAATACTCGCGGCCCCATAAGCCCATGATGAAGCTGCGTTGATCCGGGAATGCACGCCCCCAGGCGCCCATGTCGAGAGCAACATATTCGCCGCCGGCAATGCGCTGGGGTTGAAGCGCGCCCGATATCAAGCGAGCTGAGCCGCGGCCAACGGCAGGGAACATCTCCCGAGTGCCGCCGATTGCACTCGCTGCGGGGATTAGATTTTTTCCATCATGATTCAATGATGCGGTGTACTCTACCACCAAGTGGACCGGCGTCGAAGGATGCAACACCCGGAATAGCGCAACCCTCCCCAGCGACGCCATAGTGCCACCGCGAAAAAAGAAGTCCCCCTCCACTTGATACATAGAGATCAGCGACCGGTCGGCGCCGCCGGTGCCGTAATAGGACCGGCCGAAGTCGGAGACCACAAAGGCCAAGCGGTTTGGTTCCGCCTGAGTCGAGGTCAATCGAACCGGGCTGGCGCGGCCGTTTCCCGCGGAGCGCCTGTTCAGGACAGATATCGCCGTACTGTCTTCGAGGATTGGGAACTCTCGGTTCCCCGAAATTGGCAGGCGCACCGTGAATCGATCGGCCGTAGGCAGAGCGCCGTGCATATCGAAAATTTCGGAGGCCTTACTCTTCTCCGCGGCTTTCAGAACCTTTAGAGCGCCGGCGCGATCAAGCCCGTAGATCGGATTCAACCAGGCGGCGCGGTCTCCCGGGACGGCGAGGAAGCCGTCAAAGAAATCCTGGCTGACGAAATAGAGTTGGCCCCGATAGGCAGCCTCGAATTTAGCAAGCACCAGGTTAGAAGTGTCGGACATCGTTATGCCATCCGAGGGCGGCATCGACTTCAGTTCCGAGATCAGCCCTCCCCCGGAGGCGTTTGGTATTTCGGTTAATCCACCTCCGGCCAGGCCCATGCTCCGGATGGTGTAAAAGAGCTGCCCTCGAGCTCCAAACCCGATCGCCAACGCGAGCCCAGCCACCAGTAGCACGCGAGCTATCTTCGATCCACTGACCCGGTCACGCACCTCATACCAGGTAAGAACCATCACACCGAGCAAGAACGGCTGAAGGTACATGGCGATTTTGTACAGGCCGAACTCCGAACGATTTCGAAAGAGGATCACGCTCAAGGCCATCATGATCAGACATACGATCGCAGCCGGCATGCGTTTCCATGCGTGCCAAGCGGCGCCGAATACTGCGATACCGAATATCAGCGCTCCCGCGACAATGCCGATGTCAAGAAAAATCCCCTGCGGTGCTTCGCTGATTGCGCGAAAACCCCACAAATAAGCAAATGCCGCTGGAGTCATGTAGAACGGGAACAGGCCAGAGGCGCCGGTGGTGGGCATGACCGCCTGGCTCTGACGAAGCAAAGTGAGTAACGGGACGGGCAGCGACACATTTACAAAGAGAAGCCAACAACCCGCTATCGGCCAGATTGTTCCAGCGATTTCTCGGACTCGCTCGTAACCTTTCACGATGGAAATGGCGTGATAAAGCCCGTAGCCGATGACCAGGAAGGGCAGAACCTCCGGGTAGATCATGCTGAGAGAGGCTAACAGAAAGCCGCCCAGGACCAGTTCAGACTTGGATTGGGCCGCGGGCGGCCGAAGAAGGACGGTGGCAGCGCCGGCTAGGGCAGCAAGGCCGCTCACCTGTCCAAAGAGTTGATAGACGCTACCGAGCGTTATCAAAGCCGAAACGGCGAGCCAAAAACAAACCAGTAGCGCGGCGCTGCGATACTTCTTACTCTGCAAAACCAGAGCTCCGGTTGCGGTGATTAAAACAAGTTGAAAGGCAAGAATCATAGGCATGAAGGCCTGATGAGATGCCAACCCCGTCAGACTAAGCACCCAAGCCAACGCTTCGTCCGTGCCGTGGCGTATGGGGGTCAGGACGTCGAAGTACCAGTACAGCAAGCTGGCATCCCGGTGCGCCAGTATGTCTTGGGCTAGTGGCGGCATGAATTGGTTGTGGTTCAGGAGAAATTTCGTCGAAAGGCAATAATTCGCCATGTCCTCATTGCAGTAGCTAACCCAATTGAATCCGAACCGGAACATCGGATATCCAACCGCTAATGCGGCCAGCAGCACGACGGCCACAAACGGTGCTAACCGGCGGAACGGAACAGGAGTTCGCCTTCGCCGCAAAAGCCAAGCCGAAAGCGCCAGCATCAGCACGGTTGCGATCGGACCGGCAATACGGACCGGCGCAACCCAATTCAGAGCCGTCACCAGCAACACGGTTGCACCGAGACCCGCGACGGGCGCCAACAAGGCGCTCTGCAATAGGTTACGCCGCGTGAACAAGGCCGATATGATGGCGAACCCGACAAAACTCCAAAAGCAAAAAATAGCTAATACCAGGCCAAATGCCAGCACTTCCAAATGCCCCTCTTCTAAATAAGTCGCGCAAAACGTCCGCGGCGGGCCGCCCAAATTTCGGATTCTGGCATCGCCGGAACGCCGCTCCCTTTGCGCTTCATTTAATGTTTTCTTGAAATGTTCCGAATACCAGCGTTAATCTACGGAGATTTATTCTCATATTGGAAACTAGGTGTTATACTAGCGCGGTCGGGCCTAGAAAATGTCCGTATCCATAGATCTAACGCTAATATTACCGGCATACAATGAGCGGGCGACCATCGGCGAAACGCTTGATGCTTCAATAGCATATTTCCTAAGCCGCGGAATCCAAGCCGAAATTATTGTGGCAGCGGATGGCGACGACGGAACACGTGAATTGGTCGCTCAAAAGGCGGTTGGAAAAACCGATCTAAAAGTGATCGGCCGGCCATCCCGTGGGGGAAAAGGCCGAGCCATTCGAGAGGCCGTGGCTCTCGCTCGTGGGCAGATTATCGGTTACGCGGATGCCGATGGCAAGGTGCCCATCGAGGATTATGAGCGCATTGAGCCGGCGCTTCGAGAAGGCTACCGTGTCGTCACCGGATCACGCGGATTGGCGGAGTCCAAAATCCTGCGTCGTCAACCCTGGTATCGCCGGATCGGAGCCAAAGGCTTCTACTACTACATGCAGACCGTGGTGGGTCTACCCGGAATCAGCGACACACAATGCGGGTTTAAGTTTTTCGAACGGAAAGCCGCCCTCCAATTGTTTCGTTTCCAGAAGATCGATGGCTATATGTTTGATGTCGAAATTCTGGCCCTCGCCCGCCGGTTCGAGTTTGCTATCAAGGAAGTCCCGGTTCGTTGGCGCGACGACGGCGATAGCCGGCTTCGTTTGCTGAGCGGCAACGCTCGCAATGCGATTGACATCTTCAAAGTCCGCTATGCGCTCTCACGCTTGGACAATCGAGCCGTGGCTTTTCAAATGGCGATGCTGGAGACTCAAGATGCTTTAATGTTGGGTGAGGCATCTTGCGTACATTTGTCACCGGTGCGGGGAAGTTCGTCGGCGGCAGCGTCTTAGCCCGTCTCTCGCGACGGTCCATTGAAGGATGCGATTTCATTTTTCAGGTTGCCGCTAATCCTGGCGCGCCACTTCAAAAATGACAATCTGCGTCTTCGGTCTTTGGCACCTTGGCTGTGTAACCGCGGCGTGCGTGGCGGAACATTTTTCGACGATCGGATTGGACTTCGACGCCGCGACTATCGAAGGCTTGCGAGCAGGCCAGCCCCCAATAGGGGAGCCCGGACTTGCTGAACTGATTCAGAACGGCTTGTCCAGCGGTATGCTCCGGTTTACAAGCGACGCGGCGGAAGCCATAAGTGAAGCCGGCATCGTTTGGGTAACCTTCGATACGCCGGTGGACGACGACGACCGTGCCGATGTTGCCTATGTGAAAACACGGATTGAGAGCATCTTTCCCCATATACGGAACGGTGCATCGGTCCTGATTTCTTCGCAGATGCCGGTTGGTTCCACAAGCGGCCTTGCGACCTTGTATCGCGAGCGATATCCCGGCCGCGGCGTTCGCTTCGCCTATTCCCCTGAAAATCTCCGCTTGGGCAAGGCGCTGGATGTGTTTCGCCAACCCGAACGGATCGTTGTGGGAACGGAAGATCCTGGAGATCGCGAAGGATTGCGCCAGTTGCTTGAGCCTTTCTGTCGCAATCTTGTGTGGATGTCGAATGAATCCGCCGAGATGACAAAGCACGCGCTCAATTCATTCCTGGCGAATTCGATTGCCTTCGCCAACGAAATCGGCGCTCTCTGTGAGGAGACAGGGGCCGATGCGAAAGAAGTTGAAAGAGGATTAAAAACCGACGAACGAATTGGCCCTCGCGCATACTTGAAAGCGGGAGCACCCTACGCTGGGGGCACCTTGGCTCGCGATGTATTGTTTCTGATCGCGAAGGCCGGCCAGTCGGGAACGCCGGTCCCCTTGCTCGAGTCCATCCGGCGCAGCAACGATCTTCACAAGGATTGGTCGCGACGTAAGTTGGAATCTGTTCTTGGAACGCTCGCCGGTAAAACAGTCGGAGTTCTCGGATTGACATACAAACCGGGTACCGACACGCTTCGCCGCTCGTCCGCTGTTGAGCTCTGCCATTGGCTGGTGGAACGCAACGTGAGAGTGAACGCTTTTGATCCGGCGGTGCAACACTTACCGGAAGACCTGAACATGTCTGTAACGCTTTGTCATTCGGCGGGCGAGGCTTTAAAGGAATGCGATGCCGCCATCATCGCCACCGAGTGGCCTGAGTTTCGGGAACTTCCCGCACAGGACTTGATTAACCAAATGAAAACTCCAGTGGTCTTAGACGCAAATCGGTTTCTCGAGAAAACGCTCGGCGGGAGCGCCGCGATTGTCTATATTGCCGTCGGTATGCCCAAGGAGTCCTCATGAAGCTAAGTGGACGCGGAATTGTGATAACCGGCGCCAGTCAAGGTTTGGGAAAGGCGATTGCCAATGCTTGTGTCAGCGAAGGCGCCCATGTCCTGTTGTGCGCCCGTGACGCAAACCTCCTCGAACAAACGCGTCTTGAGGTCGCGTCACACGCCTCGCCTGGGCAACAGGTCATCGCCCAACCCGCCGACGTCAGAAAACGCGACGACGTGCGCAGTCTCTTTGAAACCGCCAGCAGGCTCCCCCACATAGACGGGCTGGTCAATAACGCCGGCATCTACGGCCCGATGGGGCTCCTCGAAGAAGTTTCTATTGAAGACTGGTGGCGTGCAATTGAAACCAATCTCCTCGGCGTTGTCCTCGGCTGCCGGGAAGTACTGCCCATTTTCCGCCGTCAGGGCAGCGGGAAGATCGTAATTCTATCTGGAGGCGGCGCAACCGCCCCTCTACCTCGAATCAGCGCGTATGCGGCGAGCAAGGCGGCAGTTGTCCGGCTCACCGAGACGCTTGCGGAAGAAACCCGGGGCGCCGGAATCGACGTGAATGCAATTGCGCCCGGAGCCTTGAACACTCGCCTCCTTGATGAAGTTCTTGCAGGAGGCCCCGACAAAGTCGGTGGCATCTTTTACGACCGCGCCAGGCGGCAGAAGGAACAAGGTGGCACCCCGCTGGAGCGAGGTGCGGACCTCTGCGTTTTCCTTCTCTCAGCGGATAGCGATGGAATTACCGGCAAACTGATCAGCGCGGTGTGGGATCCGTGGTCCGACCTTCAAAGTCACGTCACCGAGTTGAACCGGACGGATATCTATACACTTCGGCGCGTGGTACCGGAAGATCGGGGACTGAAGTGGGAGTAGCGCGATGCGGGTAGTCATCGTTGGTTGCGGCCTCATCGGCCGGAAACGGGCGCGCACTCTTGGAAACGAACATCAACTGATTGCAGCAGTGGATGCGGTGTTGGAGCGGGCACAGTCGCTTGCGGGCTCATTCGCCGGCGCCATCGCTACAACGGACGTAGGAGAAGCCGTGAATCGTACCGACGTCGACGCGGTGATCGTGGCAACGACCAATGAACATCTTGCGCCGATGTCGCTGGTTGCCATCGAAGCTGGGAAGCATGTCCTGGTTGAGAAGCCCGCAGCCCGAAACTCGGCGGAACTTCACCCGCTCATCGACGCTTCGGAGTCCCGGAACGTCTGTGTGCAGGTGGGATTCAACCATCGCTATCATCCCGGATTTCGAAAGGCCCGCGAAATCGTCGATTCGGGCGCCCTGGGACCGCTGATGTTTATTCGCGGCCGCTACGGCCATGGCGGCCGTTTAGGGTACGAAAAGGAATGGCGGGCAATCCCGGAAATTGCCGGAGGCGGTGAGTTGCTCGACCAGGGAGTCCATTTGATCGACCTTGCAGGCTGGTTCCTGGGGCCGTTCGCTCACGTTGACGGTTACGCGCATACATATTTTTGGGATATGCCGGTCGAGGATAACGGATTTCTTCTTCTTCGCACCGATCACGATCAGATCGCACAATTGCATGCGAGTTGCACGGAATGGAAGAATCTTTTCTCGTTTGAGATCTACGGCCGCAACGGAAAGCTTCATGTCGAGGGATTGGGGGGCAGTTACGGAGTAGAGCGGCTGTACTGGTATAAGATGCTGCCGCGCATGGGACCTCCGGAAACGACGATTTGGGAGTTTCCCGGCGAGGATCTCTCCTGGAGTCTCGAGCTCGAGGCATTTCGACACTTCATTCAGCGGCACGAAATTCCCAGCCCCGGGCTTCGGGAAGCGGTTGCGGCTCTTCATATCGTCGAGGAAATTTACCGTAAGACAACCAACTCGCAATAACGCGCCCCCGTTCAGCCCTTGTAAGTGACAAAACGATAGGGAGCAACGGGCGTCAACGCGGACGGGTACTGAATACCGTATTGCAATACCCAGCGACCCTTCGGAATTCGGAGCACGTCAACGTTGGCCGCATGCTTTCTGAGGAGGTCTGCAATCATCGCGGGCGGGAATTGAAGTGTTGCCGGATGACTTGACAATCGGCCGATGAGTTTGGCGGCCAACGGGAATACCAGCTTTTCGAAACCATAGAACCACTGCGGCACGCACGACTCCATGACGATCAACTTTCCGCCGGGCTTGAGTACCCGGAAGGCTTCATCGACCGCTCGGGTGACGTTTTCCCAGCATTCGGAAACCGAATTTCCGATGAGGTGGTGAATTAGCATCACCATAATCACGCCGTCAAACGACGCGCCGGCGAAGGGGAGAGCAAGCGCGCTTCCGTTCTTCGGCACTACGTTTGTGGGAAAGCTGCCCGGCGGCAGGTCCTCCAGAAACAGGTCGACGGCAGCCAATTCCGGGAGGAGGGAAACGTCATAATCAAACGTTC
The DNA here is from genome assembly GCA_036272835.1 of Bryobacteraceae bacterium. Classification (GTDB taxonomy): domain Bacteria; phylum Acidobacteriota; class Terriglobia; order Bryobacterales; family Bryobacteraceae; genus Bog-105. The sequence continues at coordinate 176,912 of DATAXY010000065.1, read as the reverse complement.
CTCCATTACCGACGTCGAGAAGATGATGTACGCCATTCAGTTCCGCATTGATCGATGCGCTGATGTTTCGATACGTATCGAGGGTGCTTATCTTCGACTTATAGCCGTTGCGTTGATCGCCAAAAAACGAAGCATTCTTCGCGACGCTATGGTCGGACTGCTTGGGTTGGGGACAGGAAGCCATTAGAGTTTCACCAGGGAGATAGTCCGCTCGCCGGCCGCAAATCAAAATCGTCTTGAGTTGAGTCCATCAAGGGATCATTGTTTGCCATTGGTTTTCGCGGAATTGGCCAGATACCAACGATAAGTCTGCTCGATTCCGTCTCGCAGCCCTATGGTGGGGACCCAGCCTAATGATCGTATTTTCGAAGTGTCCAGCAGTTTGCGCGGCGTTCCATCCGGTTTAGTGGCATCGTAGCGAATGGTTCCGCGGAAGCCGACGACGGAAGAAGTCAATTCGGCAAGTTCTGCTATTGTCAGGTCTTCCTGCGTTCCGACATTGATAATCTCCGAATCGTCGTAGATTTCCATCAGCAGAATGCAGGCTTCAGCCAGATCGTCCGCATGAAGAAACTCCCTGCGTGGAGTGCCCGAACCCCACACAAGAGTCTCGGAAGCTCCCGCAGCCTTCGCTTCGTGGAATTTGCGGACCAGGGCCGGCAATACATGCGAAGAGAATAAATCGAAATTATCGCCCGGACCATACACGTTGGTCGGCATAAGGCTTATCGCCGACAGGCCATATTGTTTGCGATAGGCCTGGGCCAACTTAATGCCCGTGATTTTTGCAATGGCATACCACTCATTTGTCGGCTCCAGCGGCCCACTGAGCAAATACTCTTCTTTAATCGGCTGCGGAGCAAACTTGGGGTAGATACACGACGAGCCGAGCATCTGCACTTTCTTCACGCCATAACGGTGGCATGCCTGAATCACGTTCATTTCGATCGCAAGGTTGTCCTGCAAGAAATCGACCGGGCTCTTGGCGTTCGCCAGTACACCGCCCACGGTCGCGGCGGCCAGAAAAACGTAATCGACCTCCTCTTGGGCAAAGAACCGGTCGACGGCACTCGCATCCCGCAGATCGACCTCGGATCGGGACCTCAAAATCAGGTTGGAATAGCTACGTGCTCGCAATGCGCGGACGATTGCGGAGCCAACCAAGCCGCGATGCCCGGCGACAAGAACCCGGCTATCACGAATCATGCCTTTTACCATTCGCCTCCGTCACCCAGTAGCGCTGGGCGGCGTTTAGGATATTCGGTGTGGCAGCCGGTAGCGATCTCTTTTCCGCCGGAAGAACCTTGCGGATAAAACAACGTCGACTCATTTGGGACAAAGACGTACCCTAGAATATCTCCGAGGTACTATGCCTGATAATACCGCACGAATCCTGCTGCCGGTTACGGATTCTGGCTTGCTTTCAGCGACGGCTATTCGACTCGATCAACGTGTAAAATGAACCAACGGAGACGACCCAATACTGAATCCAACCGGACTTAACCTGATATGGTTGCCGCAATAGTAGGCTCTGGCAGGACAGTAGGCACCCCACTTGTCAGCGTGGTGACTCCTTCCTATAACCAAGGCCGCTTCATACGAGCGACAATCGAGAGCGTACTGAGCCAAAACTACCCTGAACTTGAGTACATCGTTATGGACGGGGGGTCGACGGACGAAACCAGCACGATTGTCCGCGAATATGCCAGCCGTCTGGTCTTCATTAGTAAACCGGACCGCGGCCAGTCCCACGCGATTAATGAGGGCTTCCGCCTGGCGAAAGGGAGTGTGCTCGCGTGGATCAACTCTGACGATGTTTTTCTTCCGGGAGCAGTCAGCGCCGCCGTTCGCGCCCTGAACTGCGACCCCGAAGCCGGTTTGGTCTATGGCGACGGATACGTTATCGACGCGCTCGGCGACATCACCGGCCCGTTCCCGCACACGAGAGAGCCCGACTTATGGCGACTCGTCTATCTCTCGGACTATATTCTTCAGCAAAGCGTCTTCTTCCGCCGGGAGGTCCTCGACGATGTCGGATATCTGGATGAGGCACTTCACTACGGTTTAGACTGGGATCTTTTCATTCGGATTGGCTTGAAGTACCGGTTGGTCTACCTGCCCAAGTATCTCGGCTGTTTACGCGAATATCCTGAAACGAAGTCATCTTCCGGAGGGATCAAGCGGATACGCGAGCTACATGCGATTCTCCGGAAGCATACGGGATTGTCCCTTCCGCCCGGGTCCACCGTGTATGGGCTCGATACTTACGCCGATCTCGCCTGTAGGGAGATACGGCTCCGCACACCGCCACGCGCAAGGTCCCTAGGCAACCTCCTGGAGCAGGCAGTCCGCTTTGTCGCCGGGCACGTGATACATCACACGCTTCAGCATGCGCAGGGTTTGTACCCCGATGGATGGGCCGGCGTCAGGCTGCAATATATGTTTCCAAGCGGTTGCCGTTCGGTGCTAATGGAGGGCTCCGTTCCGGATTGGCTTCACGGACAGTCGCTCCAGGTGGAGTGCAATGCCCGGCGCCTGGGCAAATATGACTTTGCCGCCGGCAAGTTCAAGCTGGAAATCGCTATCCCCTCTGATCTCACCGGCGAGCCCATACATCTCCGAATCGTGGCACGCCGTTGGTTTCTTACGTCTTTTTTTCCGTGGCGAGCAGATTGCCGCCGCCTCGCGTATAAGGTGGATTGCGTTCGCGGGCTGGAATTTCGCGGGGATCAGCCGCCATTGAGCAGCAATCCTCCGAGGCCCTTATCTCGCGAGACCTCCGAAAAATCATTACCGTGAGAAAAAACGCGCTGGAGGGCACTCCTTTACCGAACACCGTAGAGGTGGCAATACTTGGCAAACGGGCAAGGAGTGAAAAGCTACACAATGAAACAAGTCTTCATCTCATCTGTGGCTTTCATTTTCGTAGCAGCCGTCGCGCCCGCGCAAACCTTGGCCGTTTTCGATTGGACATTTACAGCGCAGGACTCTGGCGGCGCTATCTACACGTTTAACGGCCTTCTGACCGGCTACGACGGAAACGTTACCGTGGGTGACCGTTTCGACATCACCCAAGCTAATGGAATCTGGTCCGGCACACCCGATGGAGCCTTGTATTTCCAGTTGGACAGCTATGCGGGCGGCAGTTACTTGGACTATCCTCCGGGTGCATCGACATCCATTCCGCCACAGTTATATCTGTTCGCTGGCAACGGCACACTGGTCGTAAATGGATCAAGCGGAACCTACAATCAACCGTTTGGTTCTGGGTCCTTCACCGAAGTGAATTCGAACCTCACGATGATCGCATCGAATGCTCCTTGGGAACCATCAGACACCGTGGTTCTAACGGGTGCTGCATTGTTTGGCTGGCAGCAGTACCGCCGATTGCGATCCCGAAGGCGTGGGTCATCCTAGCTGTCATAGTTAGTTCCTGAAATGTCTACGCCCGATGTGTTGCGGCACCCGGCAATTGTGGCGGCCGGCGTCTTTCTCCCGGTTCGGCAGCCTTCAAATGGCGTGCTCACCCGTAATTAACGTCGCTATTCGAGGGAGTACTCTTGAAATCTGGTGATCGTAAAAAGAAGCACGCCGATACGCTACGGATTCGCGGTCGTCGCTGTAGTACTAGCCGTTATTATCAGATGGGCGCTAAACGGCTTTCTGGGCAGCCAATTCCCTTTTATGCTGCCATTTTGCGTCGTGGCCGCGGCCGCTTGGTTTGGCGGAAGAGGCCCCGGCCTACTCTCCGTACTGCTGGGAGCTCTGTCAACTTGGTTCTTTGTTCTACCCGCGAGCATGACCTTTGGCGGAATACAGCCATTGGGTCTCTATCAGCTTGTCGTATTTGTGTTCGCCGCTTCCGTCGTCGCTCTCCTTAGCGGATCGCTCCGAATGGCAAACGACGCCATCCGCGACCGGGAGGCGCAGTTGGAGTTTATGGCTGCGGCGATGCCTGAAATTCTCTTTACGACCGACTCCGCAGGTCGCATTGAAACACTTTCCGACCGATTTCGCGAATATGCGGGCAAAGATCTTTCGGCGCTCAGCTCCCTCGGATGGATGGATTTGCTTCATCCCGGGGACAGGGATCTTACCCTCAGCGCTTGGAGAACCTCAATAGCAGACCAGACCGAATTCCGGTCAACCTGCCGGCTAGCAGACAAAGACGATATCTATCGCTGGTTTCAGTGTCGTGCGGTTCCCATGCTGGATAGGCAACGCCGGGTAGTTCGATGGTTCGGCGTCTGCGCGGATATCGACGATAGAAAGCGCCTGGAAGAAACTTTAGCCGAACGAACCCAGGCGCTCACTCGCTCCAATGAGGATCTCCAGCGTTTCGCATCCGCGGCCAGCCATGATTTACAGGAACCGCTCAGGATGATCGGCGTTTATAGCGACCTGCTCCTGCGAAATCTGCCATCGGGCACCGACTCTGATTATTTCGCCGATCAAATCAAGACCGGCGTACAGCGGATGCAGGCTCTCATAGACTCCGCACTGGAATATGCGCGGATCACGACCGGAAAAGCGGAAACGCAAAAAATAGTCGATCTGGAGGCGCCACTGGCAGATGCCTTATGGAGTTTGCAGGCCGCGATTCAGGAGTCTGGGGTGGAAATCGATCACGGTCCTTTGCCCGAGGTGCTGGCAGATTCGCGGATGATCTCCCGAGTCTTCCAGAATCTCATCGGCAACGCGATAAAGTTCCGTGGCCAAGACCGGCCGGTGGTTCGAATATCTTCGAAAAAAGAAGGCGGCATGTGCATCGTGTCCGTCTCAGATAACGGCATTGGGATGCCAATGGCATACGCGCAGTCAATTTTCGAGGCATTTCGGCGTCTTCATCCGAAAAATGAGTATGCTGGTTCCGGCCTCGGCTTGGCGAGTGTCAAACGGATCATCGAGTTGCATCACGGAAGGGTATGGGTCGAAAGCGCGCAAGGCAGCGGCTCGACGTTCTTCTTCACCTTACCGGGTGCGCCGGAACGGCCGCAAGCCTGAGGAGTTGCCCTCGCAAAGCAGGCCAAGGGCGGACTCAATCCTTGCGCCGATAAATCAGCGACAACGGCGTTCGCCCGATCAGCTCGTAATGTGACAGCCAATTCTGTAGTTCCGGATATTTATTCGGATTGAGGCCTGGATTAAACTGGGTCAGCCCATCAATAATGAACGTCGGGCGCGATTGCGAGAGTTCCTCCCGATTGCGCGCCGCTCCTGCATAGATCGGTTCGCTCGAATGCAAATGCCGGTCCGCTGGAACCCCCGTCAGCGGCTGCGAATCCCAGAACAGGCTGTCGGAACTCATCCGCGTATAAACGTACAGGTTGGGCCGGTAGCCCCACACCAGAAGCGTGTCGCCCGGGCGCGCAAAATGACTGACGATCCGTGCTGCGTCCCGGCTGTCCTGATCCATCGCAATATCCAGCCAATGCGGCGTTCGGTCCGTCACCAGATCGACCGCTAACGTCACGTACCGCGGCCCGAACCGGATAAATGGGACCAAAAGCAGCACCGCCAAAGCCGCGAACGACGTGCGCCGCCAGCGTTCCGTCGCCAGCACGATGCCCCGGGAGGCCGCGATGACCATCGGTGGGAGCAATTGGAGATAGTAATGCGGCGCGAACCGCGTCCCCAGACAGACCGCCGCAAACGACAGCGCGATCCATGCCGCCATTTGCCAACGATCCATCCGGCCTATCTTTATAAAAGCGACTACGGAGCCCGCGGCCAGCGCAGCATGGAATCCGAGCCAGTCGAGCGTTCGCGAAATGCCAGTCAACCAAGGGTTAGTTACCGGCGAGTACTTCGCATACAGGGCGCCCCACTCCCATACCTGCTCGCGATAGCCCGCCCAAGCCCCTGTTCCCAGCAGCCATGCGAGCGCACCCAATAGCGGCAACACAAAGCCAAACGCCAGCGGTAGCTCAGCAGGCCACAGAAAAATCCCACAGACGGCCAGAACGAACACCGCTTTCGCATTTACTAGAAACGCGAGACCCGCGAGTAGGCCCGCTTCGACCGGCCGCACCCGTCTTGCGAAATACACGGCCGCCAGATGTGGAGCGATCATCAATGCGTCCGGCGCAAACGGAATCACAGCCGAAGGAAGATAGAAGGTGGTGAAGAATGCCAGTAGAAGGGCCGCGATACGGCCTTCGATCTCGCCCCACCAATCGCGAGCCACGCAATAAGCCAGATAGCAGGCCAGCACGATGTAGCTTGCATCCAGAACCCGCAGTGGCCATCCCCCTTGGCCTCCAACCAGGACATAGTAGAGGGCGGATAAAGGCGGCTTGTCATACCAGAAATCGCGATAGGGCTCCTTGCCATTCAAAATGTGAACAGCAGCCGCCAAATGGTAATCTTCATCCGCCCAAAGTATCCCGGAGTGGCACAATCGCAGGCAGGCTAAAAACAGGACGAGAGTGGGAACCAGCCAGGAAGTACGGACAAGTTGCTTGGGGGTCAACTCGCTTCATCATACGCGAGCGAGTGCAAACGTTCATTATCGGAAACAGGAAGTGAGGCAGCCGCGTATTATGGGAAAGAGTGCACGAAAAGGTACCAGAACTCGTTAACGGCGGGAGGACCCTGCAGACAGTTGAGATTTGCAAAACGTACAATGGCCGCAGGGTTGTCGACAACGTTTCCGTCCGTGTAGAACAAGGCGAAGTAGTGGGGCTGCTGGGCCCGAATGGCGCGGGTAAAACAACTTCCTTTTACATTATTGTCGGGCTGGTGAGCCCGGATTCCGGCAATGTGCTGCTGGATGATGAACCTGTCACGCGGCTCGCCATGTACTTGCGCGCGCGGCGCGGAATTAGCTATCTCCCCCAGGAACCCTCGGTCTTTCGCAAGCTGAGCGTCGAAGATAACCTGATGGCCATTCTTCAGACACTGAATATCAGCCGCCGCGAGCGCCGGGAGCGCATGCGCAACCTGATTTCCGACATGGGGCTGGAGACTGTGCGGCACAGCAAAGGCTACATGCTTTCCGGTGGCGAGCGCCGTCGCGTCGAAATCGCCCGTTCACTAGTGCTGCAGCCCGATTTCATCCTGCTGGACGAGCCTTTTTCCGGAATCGATCCGATTCAGGTGCTCGAATTGCAACGCATTATCGGCGATCTGAAGCGCCGCGGTATCGGCATCTTAATTACCGACCACAACGTTCGCGAGACACTTGCCGTCACGGACCGCGCTTACATTATCAGCAATGGGCGCATCTTCCGTGCCGGTTCACCAGAGTCCCTGGGAAGCGATCCCGAGGTACGACGGATCTACCTGGGCGACAATTTCTATTTCCCGCCCATGCTGGTAGGGTGATTTTTGAAAACATGAGCGCGACGGAGCGTTGGCGGCCGTTATGGAGATCGATTTACGTGCCAAATGCCCTTTTTACGCTATCCGGAAGCCCCTCCCTCCGGTGATACACTGAAGCCTGATGAGCTCGCTTTCACAACGGCTACATCTCGGAGTCCAACAAAAGCAAGTACTCACCCCTGGCCTGGTCCAAATGGTCACGGTCCTCCAACTCAACCGGTTGGAGTTAAAGGACATGATCGTCAATGAGATCGCCGAGAATCCGGTTCTCGAAGAGGCCGCCGAAGCGGGCGATGAGTTGACACCGGCAGAGGTGCAATCTCTGCTCGAAAGGGAACGCCAACCTGATCCGGCGGATCAGTCGATCCTCGACAATGTCGTAAAACCAGACTCGCAGTCGTTCGAATCCGCCGCCGATAACGACGGCTCATATGACGGTTCAGCGCCAGACGTATCGAGTGAAGTGGTTCTCGCCGCCGCCGGCTCCGACGACCCGGTCAAATCAGAGACCGATCCCTTCGAAGAAATCGATTTCGGTAGTTTCTTCGACGACTACCTCGATCCCGGTTTTAAGACTCCGGCTTCAGAATCTGTCGACAAACCAACATTCGAGACCTTTCTATCGTCGCCCGTCACGCTAAGCGATTATCTGCAATCGCAATTGAGTGTTCTCGTGCTTCCGGAGCGCGTCCGCCAAGCCGCCAATAGCATCATCGGCAATCTCGAAGAGAGCGGCTATCTGACGACTCCCATTGAGGAGATCGCGGTCGCTGAAGGCTTGGGGCTGGATGACGTGCGAGCCGGAGTGAAAGCCGTGCAGTCGCTCGACCCGACCGGTGTGGGCGCATCCAATCTGCGAGAGTGCCTTTTGATCCAGCTCGAAGCGCGTGGCTGCCGGGACGGCGTGGCATGGAAAATCGTACACGACCATCTGAAATTGCTCGAAACCCGCCAGGCTTCGCAGATCGCAAAGGCCCTGGGCCGCCCATTGGAGCACATCCATATCGCCCTGAGCGTGATTCGACATCTCGACCCGGCGCCGGGTCTCCGTTATTCGAGCGCGGGCGCAAGGCAAGTCGAGCCGGATGTCCACATCTCGAAGGACGGCGACGATTATCTGATCTCGCTGAATGAGGACGATATCCCACAACTTCGGCTTAACGGCGACTACAAACGGATGATCGACCGCGAGCAGGAACCGAACAAGGATGTTCGCAACTACGTGAAGGAACGATACGCGTCAGCGTTGCAGCTCATCAAAAATATCGAGCAGCGGAAGCAGACGATCCTTCGCGTCTGCCAGACCATTATCCGCCGTCAAACGGATTTTCTCGAGTATGGAATCGATCATCTCAAGCCGATGATGATCAAAGAGGTGGCAGAGGAGATCGGCGTTCACCCATCCACGGTGAGCCGGGCCGTTGCCAATAAATATGCGCATACACCACAAGGCGTTTTTGAATTGCGTTACTTCTTCTCCGAAGCCGTGCAAGGTCCTTCGGGAAGCGCTACACCCTTGTTGATCGTAAAGCGCCGCGTCAAGAAGATGATTGAAGAAGAAAACTCCTCTCACCCTCTGACCGACGAGCAGATCACCGCGCGATTGCAAGGTGAAGGAATTCAGGTCACGCGCCGGACCGTTGCCAAGTATCGCGAAGACATGAAAATTCCATCAACCCATCAGCGGCGCGTTCGCGTCTAACAGGGTTCGCGTTTACCACCCGTGGCGCGGGACCGCGGTGCAATTCTTTTCCCGCAAACGGAGAATCCGATGAAGATCATCTATTCCGGTAAAACCAAGGACTTCACACCCGAGCTTGAGGAAAAAATTTCTCTCAAACTCGCCAAACTCAGCAAGATGATTGAGAGGCGCGGCGAGCGGGAAGCCCACATCGTACATCAGACGGAGCGGCACCTGCATAAGCTCGAAATTCAGGTGAATTTCTACGATCATGCCCTAATAGGCGAGGGCGAAGACGCCGATCTCGCAATCGCCTTGCACAGCGCCTTTGAGAAAATAGAAAAGCAGATCGTTAAACTGCGGGCGCGCTGGCGCGATACTCATCGCGATCCGAAGAACACGCGGACCGTCAAAGAAAACCAGCCTTCTGAGCCACTCGAGGTTCCTGCCGGCGAGGAGACTCTGGACGAAGCGTCCAACATAATTCCTACGAAGTGACCATTTTCCGGCTGCCACGGTTCTACCCCATACTCGACACGCGCGTGCTGTCGTCCAAGGGCATCCAGCCGGTGGACGCCGCACGCGCTGTTCTCGACGAGGGAGCAAAGATCCTTCAATATCGCCACAAAGGCAGTTGGGTACAGTCGGCATTCGACCAAGCGGCCGAAATCGCGCGCCTGTCGGCAGAAGCCGGAGCGCTTTTCGTCGTGAACGACCGGGTAGACTTCGCCAAATTGCTTGGAGCGGCCGTCCACATCGGCAGCGACGATCTTTCTCCCTTCGCCGCCCGCCGTATTCTCGGCCCCGCTCCCGTGATCGGCTTCTCGACCCACAATGGCTTTCAATTGAAACGCGCTTCGGAAGAAGCGGTGCAGTATCTCGCGCTGGGCCCAATTTTTTCCACCTTCTCGAAAGACAATCCCGATGCCGTGGTCGGCGTCGAAGGCTTGGAGAAGTGGCGGCCGCTAACCGAAAAGCCCGTGGTGGCCATCGGCGGGATCACGCTAGAGCGCGCCACGGACGTGCTCCGGCACGGCGCGGATTCGGTCGCTGTTATATCCGGATTCGTGCCAGAGAACGGCGGTTTAGACCGCCTCCAGGAACGTGTAAAGGCGTGGATCGAACTCACGAATTCCTAAACAACGCCGGTAGAACGGGTAACCCGATCCGAATTATGCTATCTTCTCTCTTACTCTGAAGACCCTTTTTGAGGTGATTGCGTGAGCCTTTTGGCAACCAAGCCGTTGGAACGGCTGCTCGAAGAAAGTGGCGAACGGGAACACGCGCTCAAGCGAACGCTGGGGCCGGTTTCGCTCGTCGCTCTAGGAATCGGAGCCATTATCGGCGCGGGCATTTTCTCGCTGACCGGCACCGCCGCCGCGGAAAACGCCGGACCCGCCATTGTCCTGTCGTTTATCGTCGCCGCCATTGGCTGCGGCTTCGCGGGCGTCTGCTATAGCGAATTCGCGTCGATGATTCCGATTGCGGGCAGTGCATACACATACGCCTACGCCACTATGGGCGAACTGCTCGCCTGGATCATCGGATGGGATTTGATTCTTGAGTACGCACTGGGAGCTGCAACCGTGTCGGTCAGTTGGTCCAGTCACCTCGCGGACCTGCTAAGCCGCTTCGGGTTGGCCCTCCCACCCCAGCTTGCCGCTTCGCCATTTGAATTGGTCAGAATGCCCGGTGGCGGCATGGGCACAATGCACGGTATCGTGAACCTGCCGGCCATCTTCATCATCGGCCTTATCTCGGTGATTCTCATCATCGGAATTCAGGAATCCGCGGGCGTGAACACCATCATCGTAATCCTTAAGGTCTCGGTCGTCATCATCTTTATCGCGATTGGATGGGGTTACATAAATGGGGCCAATCACGTGCCCTTCGTTCCGCCAAACACGACCGGCGAGTTCGGGCACTTCGGCTGGAGCGGCGTCTTGCGCGGGGCCGGGGTTATTTTCTTCGCATATATCGGTTTCGACGCCGTATCCACGGCCGCGCAGGAAGCCAAGAAGCCCCAGCGCGATATGCCGATCGGGATCATCGGGTCCTTGATCGTTTGTACCATCCTGTTTATCCTCTATTCGTTCGTATTGACTGGCATCGTGAAGTACACCGAATTGGGCAGTGCGGCGCCCATCACGCTCGCCTTGGCCAAAATGCCTTACCCTTGGCTCAGTGTCGCCATGGACATGGCCATTCTTGCTGGATTGACATCCGTCATGTTGGTGATGTTGCTTGGACAGAGCCGAGTGTTCTACTCGATGTCTCGCGATGGCCTGCTGCCGCGCATCTTCTCGGACATCCATCCCAAATTCCGCACTCCTTGGAAATCCAACATCGTCCTGTTTTGTTTTGTGTCTATCTTTTCAGCTTTCTTTCCCATCGGTGTCCTCGGTACCATGACCAGCATCGGCACGCTTTTCGCGTTTGTAATCGTCTGTGCCGCCGTCATCATCATGCGGCGCACACGTCCCGACCTGCCTCGTCCATTCAAAACGCCTCTGGTCCCGCTGGTGCCGATCCTTGGAATTCTTTCCAACTTGCTGATGATCGCAGGGCTCGGAGTGGACAATTGGTTGCGGCTAATCGTATGGCTAGTTATCGGCCTGGGCATTTATTTCACGTATAGCCGTGCGCACAGTAAGCTGAAAGCGTGATCTTCAGTTCGCTGATAGCCCTTGCGCTTGTTCTCGTTCCACTTCCCCATCCGTTTTCGCACAAAGAGAATGCGCTTGTTCTGCAAGACGTCAAGCTGATCGATGGCACGAATGGGCCGGAGTTCGACCACGCGTCGATTCTCATCGTCAACGGCAAAATTGCGAATGTCGTGGTTGATAATGCCAATGGGCATTGGCCGAAAGGTGCGCAGTTTCTCAAACTCCCTGGCAAAACAGTCATCCCGGGCATCATCAACGCTCATGGCCATTTGGGATTGACACAGGGCGCTACCGTCTCGATCGCAAATTACACGGAAGAAAATGTAGAGCGGCAGCTCACTCAATATCAGCGTTACGGCGTGACGACCGTTATGTCGCTTGGTATGAATCTCGACCTTTTATACAAGCTTCGTGCGGAGCAAAGCAAAGGCAAATTAGATGGCGCAACAATTCTAACTGCCGGTCGAGGCATCGGCGCGCCTGATGGTGTTCCTGCTCCGGGTCTGCACGAGAATCCGGTCTATCGCCCAAAAACTCCCGGCGAAGCCCGGAAGGACGTTCGAGAAATGGCCAGGCATCATCCCGATCTGATAAAGATCTGGGTAGACGATAATCTTGGCAAGCTGCCACGGCCCGACCCCGCCGTGTATGGCGCGGCAATCGAACAGGCACATGAACTCAATTTGCGCGTAGCGGCGCATGTTTACACGTTGGAGAGTGCGGATCGTCTGTTAGAGGACCACATCGATATCCTGGCGCATAGCATCCGCAATAAATTGCTGGACGACCGCACAGTGGATCTCATCACTAAGCAGGGCGTGTTCTACATTCCGAGTTTGCAGATGGAGGAGGCTTTCTATATCTATGCAGAGCACCCCAAATGGATGGATACTCCATTCTTCAAAAATGCACTGAGTCCAGCACTGGCCGCTTTGCTCGATTCACAAAGCTATATTGACAGCGTGAAGAACAGCCCGGAAATCAAGGTGCATCGGAAGGCGCTCGAAATCGCCATGAAGAACCTAAGCACGTTGCTCGATGCCGGTGCGAACATTGGTTTCGGAACCGATTCTGGCGCCAATCCGTTCCGCATACAGGGATTCGCCGAGCATCGTGAATTGGAATTGATGGTGCAGGCCGGGATGACACCGCTCCAGGCGATTCAAAGCGCAACGGGCGTGAATGCGCGACTATTAGGCATCGACAAAACGACAGGCACGTTGGTGCCCGGCAAGGACGCGGATTTCATCGTCTTAGATGCCGATCCCATGGAAGATATTCGGAATACGGAAAAGATAGATATGATCTTCCATCGCGGCAAGCGTTTCGACCAAGGCCGGACCACAGCAACTCAATAGCGGAGTTGCCGTGAGAATAACAGGCGTACCTGTTCAAAACCAGTCGAGCCGACGATTTGCTGCATGTATATGGTCCAGGGCTCGCCGGGCTCTTTGACTAGAACAGCCGTTCCCCTTATGCGGCCTACCAGGTCGCCGCCAGTATAGTCCCAATATGCAAATGAGTCGATGAAACGCGAATCGCCGCCGCTTTCTGCCGGCGGGATACGCCCAACGAGGTTCTCTTCCATTTCCAGCCGCAACCAGTCGTCTCCATCCTTCCGCACCAGCAGCCGGCAGCAAGTGAATTCGGATAGAAACACGAACGGGTGCGGTGTGTCGCTTTTGGGTACTATCGTGGACGACCCGGGCCTCACAAAGTAGCCGGTAACATGAGTATCGTTGCTATAGAGGTGCTGGCCCGCGAGAACCCGCACAGCGGCCCGCTCTTTGATCGGTTCGAAGTCAAAGAATTGCGTGAGCCGATTGCGGGTGAGAGCCGTCGATTCCGGCGACAGCAATCCGTCGCTAAACAGTACTGTACGCTCCAGGAACTGCTTCGGAGCGGAGACAAATCGTATATTCAGCCGTGAAGCCATAGCGCAAGGCTAGTGTAGCGCGACTAAGGAGTTATAGCTGAGCCCCTCCGCTTCCAGGTGAAGCATAGGGTTCGGCCACGCGCTAACTAAAACGCCCGGCGGGGCCGAATCCTCTCTGATCGCGGGAAGCACTTTCGCGTACAGGCCTTTTACGGCCGGGTAGACCGCTCGAAAGACGGCCTGCAGCCTAACCAATTACAGCGCGCTATAGAAGCTCGAAAGGGAGTTGTACACACTGGACCGCTGCGTGCTGTTCAGTGCTCCGCCGTAGACGAGAACTTCGGCGATGTTGCCGTACCAGTAGTAGGTAGACTGGGGGTAATCACTGCCAATCAAGATCGAAGTCGAGGCGACAGTGCCACTTGCCGCTGTGCCGCCGTTGACTGTGCCACCTACTTTCTGGTAGATCGCGCCGCCAATGTTGACGCCTGTGTCGAAGGTAAAAGCTGTCCCATAGGTAATGGCGCTTACGGGAGGGTTGGCTCCGTTGTTGTAGCTGGTCATGAGCGTTGCGGTGCTCGCCGGTCTATCCAGTAAATTCACCGTCGCTGCGCTAGACCCGCCGCCCGCCGAGCCGTTCGAAAGAATAACCAGGCCTGCGTAGGAGGGCGCACCCGAACTATTCAGTGTTGCAACGCCGGCGGTTTCAAAGGCTGTACCGTTAATAGTTTGCGGGCAGGCCAGCCATCGGGACGTGTTGTCCCACTGCATCGTAGGCTCCCCATTCTTCACGATAATTGCGCCGTTATTGTAGAGGATGGGCATATTAGCAAAGGTCGATTGAGTGGCATTGTGACCGCCGCCGGACTGATCGTAAAGGATTTTCACGTTGCAACTAGTGCCAGCACAGAACGTCGTAACCGCGTTCCGATTCAGGAGCCCGCCTGTTTGCCCGATATCAATCGTCGTGTTATCGCTAGCGCGTTGGATATTAACCAGTGGACCAACATAATTCAAGCTCAGCGCTCGGGCCACAGAACCGGCGAACAGCGCCGGAATACCGGTTACTGAGTCAAGTGGCAGCGTTGAGGCCGTCGGGTTGAGTGTGATGGTTGCGGAGGTCGGGAAATAATACGTCGCGGAACCGGCCCCGTAATCTCCTGAAAACAGCACTTCCAAAGGTAAGTTCGTGGTCCCGCTCGCACTCGTGATGGCTCCTAGCGAAGGATGGAATACCACAGGATTATAGTAGCCACTGGGATTGTTGGTCTGTGTCGCCACTTGTGTCCACGGTCCAGCGGGAGTCGTTCCCGATAGAATCACCCACACCGAATTGGAACTGTTCGTTTTGGCGGGCGTCGCGCCGCCTGGGTTGTACCACTCCAGCAGGAGGTAGGTATTGAGCGACGGGACATACACCTCGTCCGGTGAACTCACCTGATAAGGAGATGAATAGATAGCTGTGGCATTTGCTGCCGAGTAAGACCAATTAGAGTCGTTAACAAAGTCGGATTCAGTTGGCGATGTAGGCCCAATCCAGTACTGAGTGGTGCCGGGATTGAGTTGAGCAAATATCGCGCGCGGGACGCGCGTCAAGTATAGATTTGATCCGTTGTTCCAATATCCATCCGTCCAGACGGTGTACACGAAAGCATTTCCGCCGTCTTGCCTATTGCCCTTGGTGAGGTAGCCAAGCGTTCCGTCGTCGGCAGCGTAACGGACCGGGACGCCCCAAGCGTATGCTGGGCTAGCAAACTGATAAGAGCCCAGAGGGTTTGGCGGATTGCCATTCGGGTTGTTTGCAGTTGGATCTTGCCAGCTATTCCAGGTCGCACCGTGATCGGCGCTCATGATAACGTCACCGGAGAACTCCGGCTGAATTAGATAAGTCGTCGCATACTGCGCCCTGTTATGGTACGCGAAAAGCTTTCCTGCCATGCAGAACAGCCCGGACAGCTTATTCGAGAGTGCCGTCCCATTCGGACCATCTGTACCATTTTTTGTGTAAAAGCCCCCATAATTGGCAAATATGTTCACCGTAACACCCGCAAAAGTGCTTTGATTGGTCACCTTATCAATCTGCATGTTGGCTCCAGTACCGGAGCCGCCAACCCAACCGTATCCATCGTCCATCGTGTTATAAACATACCCATCATTTGAGACGCAATTATAAAGCGTGTCTCCATTGTAGGTCGAGTTAATCTTGGTGGCGCTACTGATCGATACCGATGTAATCGCCGACCGTGTGGGCGCCGGCAGTGTGGTTACATTGGTTGCCGGACTGGATGTTAAGCCCGACGTAGCCATGCATCCGTAAGGCGTTGCCGGATTCAGCCCTGTAACAACCGCCTGGTGAAAGGTGGCATTGATTTGAACCCCATCGTCGACCGCGACCTTTCCTCCGCAGTTCAGATGCGTATCGCTCGACGTGTTTGTGTACCATGTGCCAACAATCGTAGTGTCGTCCGGCGAGAGCGATAGATTGCTGATCGTCACCCTCGAGCCGACGGTGCCGGTCACCGAGGATACCTCCCCAGCCTGAGTTAGTTGTGTAATCGATGTGATGCCGCCAAACGCCGGCACTTTCCATTGCGAAGAACTGACCACGTTACCGCCGGTGATCAGGACATTGTAGACGTATCCCGCCTTGTCGGAAGCAGTCAGACTTACCGAAAGCATGCCACCCGTAATTGCCACCGTCTTCTGACCGGCCTGCACAAGTACATCGGAGTTTGAGAAAAACTGAGACCAAGTAAAATATGCGTAGCCGGTGGTTACCGGATATCCTTTGCCGTCCAAAACCGGAACGTTGATGTTGACTATTTGCGCGGCGGCGGAACAAACGAGCGCTGCCGCGAGAATTAGAAGAGAGAGTAAGCGCCTCATCGATCGCAAGTTACCGCGACTTCCTCGGGGCACAAGCCATCTTACTCCGCTAACCTATTGTAAACATTGAATAATCTTAAAATCGTAAATCGCGTGAACAAGATTCCGGCGCCCTTCGGGCACGCACTGGCCGGGATGAAAAAGAGCGCGAGATGGGAGAGTCCTGAGAGCCGCCCAGCGATGGAAGACCGGTCTTGCCTTGACACCTAAGAGCCCGAGCGTGAATACGGCCGGGGACACGTTTTTAGCGGCTGATACCGGCGAGCGGGGGGACTGATCATCACGCTGTTGTACATGTTCAGACGAAACTTCCCCGCCTGTATGCTCATGCACGACATCATTGACAGCCTGTTTCTAATTGTGATTCCGGAGTTCCTCAGAACCTAACTCAGGACAACAATACGATAGCCATGTTGGGCAAATGAAGGGACAGCGCCGGGACAAGTTACCCCTTTACGCTTCGCGCTGACAGCATCACGCGCGAGCGAACCTGTGCCGAAGAGAGAAAGACGATCTAAAGCGACGCCTCGAAACCCACCGCCATTCTAAATGCCGGGCGCGTTCCAGGCCGAATAGAGCGCCATACCGCAAATCGCCAGCGCGTAGACGATAACTGCGATAATCAAATATCGCGTCAACCTTTCCAAGCCTGCGATCCGCTTGTCCATCATAGTTTGCGTGCTGATGGTGCGCGAATCCAACGAGTCGTTATGCAGGTGGATGTAGTGATCGTCGTGATCTTCCAACCATTTCTTGTACAGGGAAACGCCAACAGCAAGCACGGCGAGGACGACGCACAGCACAACGTTGAGTGTGATGCTCATCAGGATTGCCTCCTTCAAGTAGGTATCCAGCCACTTGGCTGGATAAATTTTCCGTTCGAAGGAATCATACGCCTCTTTCAGCCGCATTTCAACTGGATGTATTTGGGCAATTGAGCGCAGCCGATATAATTGAGCTTCCATCGAACCGATGACCGCGACAACCAATCTGGATTTGTTTCCGCTTTGGCTAAGCCTGCGGGTGGCGGCGCTGGCCAGTCTCGCCGTCGTAGTGGGTGGCACGTGGCTCGCCTATTTGTTGTCTCACAAGCAGTTCCGCGGCAAGGATGCCCTGGATGCGGTCCTTACGCTGCCGCTGGTTCTGCCCCCGACGGTATTGGGCTATTACCTACTTGTTCTCATCGGGCGGGAATCGGGCCTCGGCCGGCTCTATGAGTGGATCTTTGGACAACCCCTGGTATTTACCTGGCAAGCGGCCGTCATCGCAGCTTGTTTGCACTCGGCTCCGCTGTATATCAAAGCCGCGCGGGCGACCCTGGAATCCGTAAATTACCGGTATGAATGGGCCGCCCTAAGCTTAGGAGCCTCCGAATGGCGCACATTCTGGCGCGTCACTCTACCGTTGGCCTGGCGCGGGTTGAGTTCATTGACCAGCCTCGTATTCGCGCGCTCCCTTGGAGATTTCGGAGTTACGATCATGGTTGCGGGGAATATTCCGCATCGCACTCAAACACTCTCGGTGGCAATCTACGATGCCGTGGAGTCGGGAAACGGGCGGCTTGCGCGTGTGTTAGTACTGGTAATCTCGGCGACCGCGCTCGCCCTGCTGTGGCCGGCCAGCACGCTGTCTCGAACTTCCCGAACTGAGATCGCCGGATAAGAATGATTGACGCCCGCGTCGTAAAGCGGCTTGTGTCGCACACCGACACCAATCCGTTCCATCTCGATATCCACTTACGAACCGCCGGCGGGATCACTGTACTCTTCGGTCCGAGCGGCGCGGGGAAGAGTCTGACGCTCAACTGCATTGCAGGATTCGTGCGCCCGGACGAAGGCCGCATCCTGGTTGCCGACAATCTCCTGTTCGATGGCGCCACAGGCGTCCACGTCCCTCCGCAGCGCCGGCGTTGCGGCTACATCTTCCAGGAACACTCGCTGTTTCCACATATGACGGTACGCGGCAATTTGCAATTTGCAGCCCGCGCCTCGCACACTGGGCGACTGAACGGACACCGAAAGATGCAGGAGTTGCTGGAGGCATTCGAACTAACGGGATTGGCGGACCGGCGGCCAGCACGCCTGTCCGGCGGTCAGAAGCAGCGGGCGGCATTGGCGCGAATCCTGATGGGCGAACCTAGGCTGCTCTTGCTGGACGAACCCGCGCGCGGGCTGGATGCACGTCTACGCCTATCGTTCCATGAGGTGTTGCGCAAGAGCAGAGACCGCTTAGACATTCCGGTTTTGATGGTCACCCACGATCTGGAAGAGTGCTTCGAACTTGCCGACTCGCTGTGCATCATGGACAAGGGACGTTTGCTGCAATCGGGAACAAAAGACCAGGTGTTTCTTCGGCCTTCCAGCGTGGACGTGGCGCGGCTGCTGGGTATCCATAACATTTGGTCTGCGGAGATCGCAGCGCTCGATCCAAGCCGCAACACTAGCCGTATTCGCGTCTTGGATCAAGATCTGGAAGGTCCCTATTTACCAGGACGCTTGATTGGCGACCGGGGCGTTCTGTGCGTCCGCCGGTCTGAGACCCGTCTCGCGGCAAGCAGATCGAAGGGGAGCAATCGCTTGGCATTGCCACTACTCGCGAGCAACCGGTCCACGCTCGGTATGCGGCTCGAGTTTGAGAACGATACTTGGGTAACGGTGAGCGAAAGCGAATACAAAGAGCTCGACGGGAGCCAGCGCGTTTATCTTGAAATCCCACCCACTGCTGTATACTTCCTCGGGAAATGAAACAGTACTACATCACCGATCGCAAGGCCGTTGGCGGTTTCCGCCAACTGCTCGATATCATTCGCGACCAGATGTATTTGGGCGTAGATATGATCCAGATTCGCGAGAAGGATCTAACCGCCCGGCAATTGTTCGAATTCACTCTCGCGGTGCTGGAAGTGCGCGATGGAGAGAAGCGCGAAACCGCGCCGCCGAAAGTTCTGGTGAATGGACGATCTGATGTAGCCATGGCGGTGCGGGCCGACGGAGTTCACCTACCCTCCGATGCAGCGCGTGAAATTCTTCCAGGACTGCTGGTCGGCCGATCGTGCCATACACTCGAAGAAATCAAACTCGCGCAGGCTGACTTTGTGACGTTCGGGCCGGTCTTCGCCACCCCCGGCAAAGGTGAGCCGTTGGGTTTGGAGATGCTATGCCAAGCGTGCGCGCTGGGGAAGCCGGTATTTGCGTTGGGCGGGGTGAATTGGGAGAATGCACGGGTTTGCATGCAGGCAGGCGCGGAAGGCATTGCGGGCATTCGCATGTTTCAGGCGCCTGACGAGTAGCGAGGAGATTCCGGAGAAAGCCCAACCGGTTGCTACGCTAAGAAATTCATGACTCGACATCACGGGACAATTCTGGCATTAGCCTTGTTGCTGGTGGCCGGCACGAGCTGGGCTCAACAACGGCGCAAGATAGTAATCAACGAAGATTGCTCGGGGCCGGGCGGCAGCAACTTGCAGACCCTGATGATGTTGATTCAGTCGCCACAGGTCCAAGTGCTGGGTATTACCGTTGTCACGGGAGACCAGTGGCGCAATGAAGAAGTAGCGCACACCCTGCGCTTGCTTGAAATCATGGGCCGCACCGATATTCCTGTGATGAAGGGCGCAGAGTTCCCTTTAGTGCGCACTCGACAGGAGACCAAGTTGTGGGAGCAACGCTACGGCAAGGTGGCCTATGAAGGCGCGTGGGACGACCGGTGGTGGCATGAAGCAAGTGTTGTCCCTCCGCTGCCCGAAGGCGAACCGAAGATAAAGGCAGCGGACGAAGACGCGGTGCACTTTCTCTTGCGCATGGTGCATACCTATCCCAATCAGGTAACCATTTACGAGGGCGGCCCGATGACCAATCTGGCGCTCGCGATCTCCATCGATCAACACTTCCCGGAACTGGCTCAGGAACTGGTTTTCATGGGTGGCAGTCTCAATCCTCAAACTCGAGATCCTGAGTTTGCCAACAACCCCCGGCATGAATTCAACTTCTGGTTCGACCCCGAAGCGGCTGCGATTGTCCTGCGCTCGCCCTGGAAGAAGATCACCTGTACGCCGACGGATATCTCCATCAAGACACGCGAGACACGGGCGATGGCCGATCGCATTGGAGCGAGCGGTACGCCTTTGGGGCAGTACATTCAGCGCTACTTCAAGCCCGGAGACGGCAACGATTATATGTGGGATGAATTGGCGGCGGCCGCATGGCTGGACCCTTCGATTATCACTAAGAGCGAAACCCGTTACATGAGCGTCGACGTCGACCACGGCGCAGGATACGGCAACACGCTGACGTGGACGTCGAGAGACGACGTTAAGGTCACGTCGCGACCGGTTGAAGTCCAGATGGACCTGGACAAAGAGAAGTTCTATGAGATGTTCGTGAAGTTAGTGAGTGCGCGGACGCCCTCCGCTCCCTGAATCCCTCGACCCCAGGTTAAAAACGAACTCCAATATCTCAGCCCGTTCGCGTTCCGCTTGCTCGGCCGATTTCTTCGAAGCTTCGCTGTACAGAGCGAACTGTTGACGCGCCTCCTCAGCTTGTCCGGCTCGTTTATAGGCCTGTCCCAAGCGGTAGTGCGCCTGGGCCAAGTCCGGATCGGCTTTTATGGCCTTACGATAGCTAGCGATTGCATCGGGCAAATCGTTCGCGCCGGCAAGAACGATACCTAATTCCAGAGATGCAACGCCCAGCGTCGGATCGAGTCGGATGGCCTTTTCGAGCAATGGCTGAACCGCGGTCGCAGTCTTGGCATCAGGCTTTTGTCTCCAGAGGCATAGAGCGTAGTAGTAGTTGGCGAGGGCATTTTCAGGTTGCAGACGCGCGAATCTTGCCAGGCGATCCACGATTCCCTGCTCCTCTGTGGTGTTCATGTCCTGCACGCGGCCGAGGAACAGATAAGAATCAGGATCGGCAGGATTCAGATCGGCGGCTTGAAAGAAGCTCCGGGCCGCTTTGTCGAATGAGCCAAGCGCATAGTAACCGGCGCCCAATCCCAGCAGCATGCGCACCGACTCAGGAAACAGACGGTGGCCGTTCGTGAAGACTTGCGTAGCCTGTAACGGGGCGCGGTGCTTCAGAAGATCGGCGCCCCAATTAAATAGATTTGGTTCGGTGGGAGCGGATTCCGCCTCACGCTGCAATGCCCGCGCGGCTTCCAAAGTGCGCTCCGGACTCTCTTCGGCTTTGACGCTTGCGGTTGGTGTTGAACTCAACGCGGCGGTGGCCTCCGCCAGCTTTTCCGTTGAGCGCAGAATGGAATCCGATCCATGACCGCCTGCCTGCCCCGGATCGCTTACGCCGGCGACGGTAAAGGTCGGCTGGTCGAAGAAATCGGGCGCCTGTTCCGACGATAGGGCCAGATCAAGCTTTGCCGTGCTCTGTAGTTTGAGGGTTACGGAAGCAGAAGCTTCCCGATAACCGATTTTTTTAGCGGTGATGGTGTACAGCCCATCGCGAAGGCCGCCGAAATGATAGCTGCCATCCTTGGCAGTTAGGGCTGTGGCTGCGGGCTCACCCGCAGCGCTTTTTAGAGAGACTGTTGCTCCTACGACCGGTTGCCTCGTGGCATCGCGAACGATACCCTCCACATCCGCAGTCTGAGCCAAGGCGTTGACCCCGATAAGAGCGGCGAGCAGAAACGGTCGTAGCAAGCAGTGTACAGTTTAGTCCTTGTCGGCGCCGGCCTTCAGCTTCTCGCGCTGCTCTTTGAGAATCGCTTTGCGGCTCAGCTTGATCTTATTACCTTCCAGCGCCAGAACCTTCACCAGAATCTGGTCGCCTTCCTTCAGTTCGTCGCGGACATTCTTGATCCGGCTCTCCGAAATCTCGCTGATGTGCAGCAACCCATCGGTGCCTGGAAAGATTTCGACAAAAGCGCCGAAATCGGCGATCCGGACAACTTTGCCGAGGTAGGTCTTCCCGACTTCGGCTACGGCGGCAATATCGCTGACCATCTGGAGCGCCTTGCTGGCCGATACCCCGTCAGAGGCGAAGATATTCACCGTGCCGTCGTCCGAAACATCGATCTTGACGCCGGTCTGGTCAATGATGCCCTTGATCACCTTGCCGCCGGGACCGATCAGTTCACGGATCTTGTCAGTCGGGATCTTGGTTGTGTAGATTCGGGGCGCATATTTCGAAAGTTCCGTCCGAGGCTGCGCAATGGTTGCGATCATCTTCTCCAGGATTTCGAGCCGCGCCTTGCGAGCTTGTGTCAGCGCTTCCCGCATGATCTTGGTGGTGACGTTGGGAACCTTAATGTCCATCTGCAGACCGGTGATGCCAGCCTTGGTACCCGCGACCTTGAAGTCCATATCGCCGTAATGATCTTCGGCGCCGGCGATATCGGTGAGAATCGCGTAGCTATCGCCTTCGAGCACCAAGCCCATAGCAATGCCGGCCACGGCCGAAGTCAGCGGAACACCGGCGTCCATGAGCGACAAGGAGCCGCCACAGACGCTGGCCATAGAACTGGACCCGTTCGATTCCAAAATGTCGCTTACAACGCGAAGCGTGTAAGGGAACTTCTCATCGTCGGGAATCATCGGCGAAAGCGAGCGCTCGGCGAGCGCGCCATGTCCGATCTCACGGCGGCCAGGGCCACGCATGAAGCCTACTTCGCCAACACTGAACGGTGGGAAGTTGTAGTGCAGCATGAAGCGCTTCGATGTCTCGCTTGGATCGAACAGTTCAATGCGCTGCTCGTCATCCTTGGTGCCCAGCGTAGTGGTCACCAGCGCCTGCGTTTCGCCCCGCGTGAAAATGGCCGAACCATGCGTCCGGGGAAGAACGCCTACCTCACAGCTAATCTGGCGGATTTGATCGAACGCGCGGCCATCGGGCCGGCGATGATCCTTCAACATCTGGTCGCGGAAGATACGCTCCTTGAGCGCATCGAAAACCTTCGGGGCCTCGGCAAGTTCGGTGTCTTCCGTGAAGAGCGCCAGCGCCTTTTGCTTGGCCTGATCCACGCGACTGTAGCTTTCGAGTTTCGTGTACTTCTGCGTATCCAAAGCATCTGCCAATTCGGCGCGCACGGCTTCGGCGATCTTCGCAGCGACCGCTTCATTCGAAACCGGAGGCGTGTAGACTCGCTTGGACTTACCGCAAGCTTTCATCAGTTCGCGGATGCCGGCGGCGATCTTGCGGCAGCAGTCGTGGCCGAATTCGATCGCCTCGACTACTTCGGATTCCAGCGCTTCGTTCGCGCCGGCCTCCACCATCACGATGCCCTCTTCGGTGCCGGCCACGACGATGCTGAGCTTGGCGTTTTTGGTCGCATCGTAGGCCACATTGGCGCGGAACACGCCATCCATTAACGCCACGCGCACGCCACCCAGGATGTGATGAAACGGAATGTCGGAAATCGCCAGCGCGGCGCCCGCTCCGACAATCGCCAGGACGCCCGGATCGAACTCCGGATCGGCCGAAAGCACCATGGCGATGATCTGCGTCTCACAACTGAAGCCTTCCGGAAACAGCGGCCGGATGGGGCGGTCTATCAATCGGCTGGTCAGAATCTCCTTTTCCGAAGGACGGCCCTCACGCTTTATAAATCCGCCGGGAAACTTGCCCGCGGCGTACGTGTACTCGCGGTAATCCACCGTGAGCGGAAAAAACGTCGCGCCGGCCTTCGGCTTTTCATTGGAACAGGCGGTTACCAGAACCACCGAATCCCCGGATCGGACCACTACCGATCCATTCGCTTGCTTGGCTACCTTGCCGGTCTCCAGCGTGATCTTTGACCCGTTCAGGTCGATTTCAACTGTATGCATCTAATTAATCCAAGTGCGCTTCGCGCATGTACGTCCTTCATCGCTGGCCGAGTCGCGCGGGAAACACCGGCGACTGAACCACCTTCAGGATTAAGTGGGGACTTAGAGCGGATGCGGAGGAAGGAACCGTTCACCGGAACGGCGTTACGCGATACTCGAAAGCAGCCGGGGTGCCGGAAAGGCCTGACCAAGCTTGAAGCGCGCCTTGCCTGAGAATCGCCTCTAGCGCCGAATACCAAGACTTTGAATCAGGGTCTTGTACCGCTCCGGACTGCGATCTTTCAAATACTTGAGCATTTTGCGCCGACGGGCCACCATCGTCAGCAAACCGCGCCGCGAGTGATGATCTTTCTGATGCGTTTTGAAATGCTCCGTAAGCTGTAGGATACGCTGACTTAGGAGGGCAACCTGTACCTCTGGCGACCCCGAATCCGACTTGTGGATCCGGTACTTTCCGATCACTTGTGACTTCTGCTCAACCGCCAGGGACATGCTAGAAACGATACTCCTCGTCTTACCTTAATCTCGATCTTTTTATCCTCTATAGGTTAACACATATGCAACAGGGCCACATGGGTCTTACCACGGCGGCGGAAGCGATTTTACGGCCCGTCGCCGAGCTACTTTCATAGCATCCACTGAAAACAGCGTCATGATCACTTGCGCATGACCATCGCTGGCGCGGTTCCGTAACAGAGCCGCGATTGTTAGGGAGCGGACACGCGAGTATTTCTGACGCCCATGTTTAAAGGCAGTTCGCCGGTGCCCTGCCCTCGGGAATGACAGGTCACGAGCCAGAGGCATATAATTATCAGATAATTGATTGATTAGGATGGTATATGCTCGATACTCGTGAAATCCACTCCCTGACCGACTTTCTGCGCAATCACAAAGCCCACGTCGCGCGGCTGAAAGAGACGCAAGCTCCGGAGGTGCTGACGGTGAACGGCAAGGCGGAGGTGGTCGTACAGGACGCGGCAAGCTATCAACTCATGGTTGACCGCCTGCACCATATGGAAACCCTTGCGGCCATTCAGGAAGGAATGGCGAGCGCGGAACGCGGCGAACTGAAACCCGCCGCTCAGGTGTTTGACGAGATGCGGGCCAAGTATGGCCTACCGCGTTAGTCTTGCCGCCCCTGCCGAAGCGGACGCCTATGCCGCGTTTGACCGTATCCGCGAAGCGGCTCCAATGCATGCGGGAAAGTGGCTCACAGGATTATTCAAAGCCATATTCAGCCTTGAGGAAATGCCTGCCCGTTGCCCGGTCATTCCCGAGGCGGAGGAGCTTGGCTATCCCGCCCGCCAGTTGCTTTACGGCAAGAGGAACGGTATTTACCGAATCATTTTTCATATACGGGAGGAGGAGCGGCATGTGCGAGTATTGCGCGTCTGGCACGCTTCCCGCGATACCATCACCGCCGCCGACGTGGAGGAATAAGGGACATGCCCAGGGTCATGCCCCTCTTGTCGCCTGAGGGAGCGGACGCGCGAGTATTTCTGACGCCCATGTTTAAAGGCAGTTCGTCGTACCTGCCCTCGGAATGACAGGTCACGAGCCTGAGGTAACCATAGGCCAACGCGCCATCGGCTTCCTGGTAAGTCATAGGCCGGTGCCACAAACAAGGGCGCCGTTGAAGCTGAACTCGACGGTTGTGTTGTCGTACACAAACACGTCCATTTAGGGTGTCGCCCGTAGGAGGAATCGTTTTCAGAACCGTGTGATAATGTCCTTTATCATACCCTCGGAACAGGAGCGAGGGGAAATGTTTTGGAATGATTGCAAGTCTTAGATTGCAAGCAGAGGCGCGATTTCTTCGTAGGTGTGGCTTATTAACAGATAGTGGAGTTTTCCCTCAGGCAAAACGTTCTTCCACATGATACTTAAAGCCTCGTTGCCTAATCGTCCAACATACCCAATGAAATCCTCTAAATAACTTTCAACGTGCCTCAGGGTAAATTGCCTGATGAAATCATTGTTCATGATGGAGGCGGCAGTTTCGAGCTGCTTTAGGTCTGTATGGAAGTAGTACGTGTTTAGCCAAAAATCGACTAGTCGATCGATGGAAAAATTCACTGTGTGTTCGGGAAAAGCCAAGCTATATGAGGACTTATTCTGATCTCGGAACAAACGGCCAAGCTTCTTGACTCGTTCTTCCATTTCTGTGTCTGGAAGCTTTTGAGCGATGCCTATTAAAATGTGGGCTATCTTAGCTACGTGGATCGCCTCTTTTGGCATCCAGAATTGCCGCACTACGGACAAAAAACGTACCAGTTGATCAGGATCGGAAGCAGCACCGAAATCGATACTTGTTATTGAGACATCTTCGATACGAAGTTCACTCAGTGCGCTTTTGCGCCGATATTTCATGCCCTTCAATTGAAGGAGCCTTATAACGAAGACGATCAGGGTGTCCTCATAGTCCAACATCTCTGCCTTTTCGTTTTCGGTCAGATGCATTCAACTTACAACATAACGTCCTTTATGTTCGATTATCCCGCGAGGAGGTCGCGGGTGCACGACATGCCGATCATCAGACAGGGAAGCCAGTATAGACGAACTCAGGCGACTAGCGTAGAGTCGATTCAGCGCAGATATCGCTACCCCTATGCAGCTTTGGTGAGAGCTGCGGCTTCGCGGAAAGCTTCCTTTAGGGTGTGTTTTAGGGCGTCGTAGGGGATACGAACGTTGCCGGGCATGGGTGCTTCGATGCCGCCACGGATGTCGGTGTCCAATTCTTTGTTCTCGGCTTGAGCAGTCAAGAGGCGGACGCGAGCTTCATGTAGCTCTTGTTTGCGTTTTTGCGATTCGAACCCAATTTCCGCTTTCTTCTCTGCTTCCAGAGCTTTGCGGCCCTCGGCGCGCAGTTTGAGCAGATCGGACAAGCATTTGTGGAAGGCGCGATCATGCGTGGTTTGGTAGCGCAGGTAGAGGGCGAGTTCTCTGGGGTGCTGTTCGTTTCCAAAGGACTCGGCTTGCAGCCGCGTGGCACGTTGGCCGGTCCAAAAATGCTGGGCCATCTTCTCGACCAGGATGCTTTCGGTGACGGTGGCGGGCTGATGCTCGTCGTATAAGGCTTTGACGAGAGCTGTGTATTCTGCGCCATCTTCGCCTTTCATGATGCCGAAACGGCCGGTGAACCCGTGGATTCTGCGATTTTGAGAGCTGGCGGCCTTTCCGGCTTCTGTTACAGGGCCGACCGAGTGTTGAGTGTTTGCCTGATTGGCGGCGATTTGAGCAGAGGTGGACATTTAGTTCTCCAGAAATGAAAATGGCCCGATGCGCGGAGGGGATCTCCGGGCATCGAGCCTGCTAGAACGTACCACACACAAGGGCGAAAACGAACTATGAGCGGGAAAAATTGGCTGTAGGTGCATGAAAGCAGCGGGAGATAAAAAATTTCGATCTTTGGTGACCGTGGGTCCAGGGCATCGTCAGCGATGGGCGATTGCGACACGTCGTCCAGACCCTGCATCCGCTTGGCTCTATAGACGCCCGAGCCGGTCAATCACCAGATCGAAATAGCCGTCCGCGTTCACTTCACGCAACACCTTGGCGTTGGGCGGCTTGCCGGTTACCGCCCACCAATCGACAACCGTCATCCCCAGGGTAAGCGGGCTGGCGCATTCGATAGCAACATTCACGTTGCGGCCATCAAAGAGTTCCGGAGCCAAGAGATAGGCAATCACCGTCGGATCGTGCAATGGACCACCCTCCCAGCCGTACTTGCGCTCATCGAAGATTTTGTTGAATTTGAGCAGGTGATAGAACGCTTCAGCCAAGGGTGTGCCGATGTTTCGCAGGCGATTGAGCCGGCTCAGGGTCGTGAGCGCCTGGTGCGTGCAGTCCAGCGGGATCATCGTGATCGGAGCGCCGCACGCAAAGACACGCGCGGCCGCCTCGGGGTCGACATAAATGTTAAATTCGGCTGCCGGCGTGACATTGCCGCCTTCGGAAAACGCACCGCCCATCAGTACGATCTCGCGCAAGTGTCCTGCGAGACTCGGTTCCTTAGCCAAAGCGAGCGCGATGTTGGTAAGTGGCGCGAGACAGCATAACGTTACATCGCCGGGTGGCCGGCACATCACGAGATCCACGATGACCTCCGGCGCAAAACCCTTGGACAAGGGCATGACCGGGTCGGGAAGATCGTAGCCGTCGAACCCTGTCCGGCCGTGAACGTGCTCCGCTGTAATTAGTGGGCGGACCAATGGCGCGGCGGCACCAGCATAGACCGGCGTCTCTGTCCTTTTTGCGAGTTCGAGCGCCTTACGAGCGTTCTTTGCGGTCAGCTCTAAGGGAACATTGCCCGCCACAACGGTGACGGCGAGCACCTTTAGCTCTTCAGGCGAGGCCAGAGCGGTGAGAATAGCTACCGCATCGTCAGGCGATGGATCGGTATCGATGATGATGTTGCGCGGGGCGCTCACTTCAAGTCCTCCAAGGCTTGCCGCGCCTGTGGGTCACCGGGTAGGCGCTCCAGTAGCCGCCGCAGAACTCCGCGCGCCTTGCCGGCATCGCCTTCAATGGCATACACTTGCGCCAGGTTCAGGTACGAGCGATCAAAGTCAGGTGCAAGCTGTATGCACCTTTCGAATGTTTGGACGGCTTGGTCGCGGCGCTGCGTCCGCAGATAGAGCACCCCCAAGTTGTTCAGCGCCTCGGGATAGACGGGACGATATTGCAGGGCGCGCTGAAACAAATCGTAAGCGCGTTGAGTGTCTCCAGTTTGGGCGCAGACCATGGCCAACCCGTAGTTTGCTTCCGCGTCCTGAGGCCTCACGGTTAATGCACGTTCAAAGGTTTGTCGCGCATCATCCCATCGCTTCTCCTGGCGATACGCGTTGCCCAAATTTTCAAGCGACACAAAGTGATCGGGAATCAGAGCCAGCGCGTGTTGGAAATAGCCGATAGCTTCGTCCGTCCGGTTTGCCCGAGCCGCAATCAAACCGAGGTTGTTCCAGGCATTCGGGAGCGTATCGGGGTAGCTGCTCTCAGACTTTACGGCCTGATCAAAGCGCTCGCGCGCCTCAGCAGTCTTGTTCTGTTTCAGGTATACGCTGCCCAAGCCGTAGAGCGCTTCCGCGCTGGACGGATTGTCGCGCAGCGCCCGAACGAAAGACGATTCAGCCTGGTCGTAATAGCCGCGGCCGAAGAAGACGGAGCCTACCGAAAGATAATTGCGGCCGTATTCGTAGGTGGTATCGACACCAGAAAACGGCAGCGCCCTGGCGAGCGTGTTGCGGCGGTTTGCCGGTTGCGATAGAAGGTGGAAATCCTGTTGAATGCGGGCCGGAGCAACTTTTCCTTGATAGACCTTGACGATATCTCCCTTAGCATCGACAAGAAATGAGGCGGGAAGGGGTAAATCGCGATGCCGGTCGAAGAGATAGCGATAGAGAAGGTTGTAGACGCTGGCTACATCGTCTGAAGACTTGTCGCAGTCTACGGTGGTTAGGCGCCAGCCCTGCGCGGCCCATTCGGATCGAAGCTGCTTGAAGGCGCTCATCTGTTCGAGGCATGCAGGCGATGTCGAGGTCCAGAAATGCATCAGTGCAGGACCGGCCTGTGATGCAAATTGAGGCGCCGCGACCGGCGAAACAAGCCAGGTCTCGACGATTTCGGGCAAGGGTTCAGCGGCCGGCGGTGTTGAATTGATCGCCGGCGCTACTGTTTTGAAGGGTTCGGAGCGATAAGCATCAACGCCCTCTTCGAGCGAGATCCTGTGACCTGCTGGCAATCCTCGCCATTCCTGCACGAGCCCGCTTGGCCAGCGAACGGTCACGTTTACCGATCCTTTGCTCGCGCCCAGACCAAAGAATAGCTCCTTGCTGTGCTGCGAGAGGAAACCAGATCCGGCCTGCAGCAGGCGCGTTTGACGGCCCGCTTCGGTTTCAAGAGTTACCATCGCGCCGATGGCATCGCGATTGCTTTTCGTCCCACGAAGCCGGAGAGCGATGGATGAGGGTAAGTCCTCCTGGATGTTCCGGAGCAGGCGCAGTTGTGGACCATTGCGATTCTTGACCAGAACCTCCTGGCGGCCATCGCCGTTGAAGTCCGCGAGCACAAAAGAGCGGCCATCTTCCACAAAATCGAGGCCGACTGCTCCGGAGACATCGGAGAATGTGCCGTCCCGATGATTGACGAAGAAGTTGTTGCGCTCATAGCCACTCCACGTATAATCGCTTCTGAGCAGCTCGTTTACGGCATTCCATCCTTGTTCGTAATCGGGTGAATTTTTGACCTGATTGGGCGATTTGGAGACGACCTGGCGCCAGAAGAAGCTATTCAAGTCTTCGCGCGCAGGGCCGGAAACCATCCCATTGACGACATACAGATCTTGGAAGCCGTCGTGGTCGAAATCCCAGGAATCGCTCGACCAGGACCAGCGGCCCATGCCTACACCAGCAGCGATCGTCGTGTCGTCAAAAGTGCTTTCGTCCTTATTTCGAAACAACGAATTGCCCATCGCATGCTTTCGATACAGCGCGCGAATCTGTTGCGGTGCGCCCCTCTGGAAGGTCTCTTGTTGAGAGATGCGTTGGCCGGCCGCGGTCCACATGTCGGCGACATAGAGGTCCTGCGCACCGTCGTTGTTGTAGTCGAGCCAACTAACGCTCATGCCGGCGCCTACGTCTTCTACGCCGGCTTGCGGCGCGATGTCGGTGAAGGCGCCATCGCCATTGTTGCGGTAGAGGTTCTTGCGGCCGAAGTCATTCACCACATATAAATCGGGTCCGCCGTTGCCAGTCACATCGCCCCATCCGCAACAGAAGCTGTAACGTGTGTTGTTGCGATTGAGACCCGATTCGGCAGTTACATCGCGAAATGTGCCGTCTCCGTTATTGCGCATTAGAAAGTTCGGAGGGCCATTTTCGGCATCCTCATACGGGACGGGATAGCGGTATTGATCGGCGCCTTGGTAGTAGACGTAGAGACAAAAGTAGATATCGAGGAGGCCGTCGCGGTTGTAATCTGCCGCTGCCGCTCCCGTGAACGTGCCCTGCGGCGGGTTGGCGAATTGAAAGGCGTTGGGGCTGAGACGAAATTTGCCGTTGCCCTGATTCAAGAAAAGCAACGGACCTGCGGCACGCACGACCACTACATCCTGGCGGGCGTCGTTGTCGAAATCGGCGATAAGCGCGCAGGCGGTGTTATCGAGCAGGCCGAGTCCCGACTGCTCCGTGACATCGTCGAACGTGCCGTCGCCGCGATTTCGATAGAGCCGATTGGGCAGACCGGCAGGTTGGCAAACATATATGTCGTCGAACCCGTCGTTGTCGATGTCTCCGACAGAAACGCCGTTGTGCCCATAAATGTCGATGCCGCACGCGCCGTCGAGAACCGTTCGCCAGTAATCGACGCCGTGAAGCATCTGTTCGGCATAAGAACGATTTGCTCCAAACGCGTGCTGCGTGATGTCTTCAAACCAGGGCGCGGCGGACCGGCTGCGCGTTTCGTCCGAAGCGTGCCAGGTGCGAACGCGGTATGTGCCATCGGATGCGGCATCCCAGACGAGATCCCACATACCGGAACGTTGTTCGCGATGGAAACCGCGCCCAGCGCCGACCAGTTCATAACGAACCTCAGTCTGGACGCCTCCGGATGTGAGCCCGGTGATGCCGGTGATCTGGAATTCAGCGGTGAGGATACTCGAAAAGCCGGCCAGCGCCGAGCCGAATTGCTGGAGGAAGGCGTCCCGACCGATCGTCGACTCCGATGCGAAGCGAAGACGATGAACCGTGAGCGCGGCCCCTGTGCGAAGAACCTTGACTTCGACAGGACTCGGAGACACGCCTTGGAAATTGGACGTGAGGGCCTGTTCAATAGGCCGCATGTCGCGAGGCGACCGTAGAAGGCCCGCATTCCAGCCGGCGAGGATGGGAGCGATCCGGTCGTGAAGCTTTTCGGCCGGGAAGCGATCAAGATCCGCATTAATATTCAAAAGAGGATCGAGCGGCGTCTGTTCGCGATAGTGCGGGTGTAGGTGAAAACCGTTTGGAAGCGCTGGCGCGGAACCGCGGAGAGTGCCGGGCCGCCATGTGGCTGCCGCGCCGCAGCCACATCGCAGGAGAAATTCGCGCCGGTCCACAGTGGAAGTGTAAACCAGGGTAGCCAAGCAAATTTGCCGTCACAACAGGTAGCTCAGTTTTGTGTCTGAGTTAGTCGCAATCAGATCAAGAACACTGCAACGCCATGACTGGGAATAATCCACTACCGGCTCGACGCGTGGAAGCGGCCGAACCATGCGGCCTTGCCCACGACGTGCCCGTCCATCGCTTTCAGCAAGTCTTCGCGCGTCGTATTGGCCGGTAAATCCAACTTAGTATCCAAGGCATAGAACTCGAACACGTAGTGATGTATCGGTCCCGGACCAGCGCCGGGGCCGAAGTAGCCCGGAGTCTTTCCGGTGCGCGCCATAATGCCCGGCCCGTTCCGCGTCCCATCGGCCAGATCTCCCGATCCCAGGCCTTCCGGCAAGCCTTTGGCTGTCCCGGGAATGTTGAAGGCCGTCCAGTGCAATGTGTCGGTTGTGGTTTTGTTCGCGGAATTTTCAACGTCATGAAGGATCACAGCGTAGCTCTGCAGCGTTTCTGGCGCGGTCCCCGGCTCCGTGCCCCGGTTCCAGTGGAATTCGAATGCGGGCGATTTGTTCTCGCCGTGGGCCGCATACGTCATAGGAATCTCGCCGCCGTCTGGCCAGGCGGTCGTGGTAACCCAAAGGACCAGGCGCGGCGCGGGCCTTTGGTGCGTGGCGGGTGCCTGAGCAACCAACGCCGTAGACAATGATGTTGCGATGATCGCCGAAAGCAGACCTAGCTGCATTACCTTCATGGGATTCTCTCCTAACGGGACCTGTGGCTTCCCGAAATTGTCATTTCGTAGTCTATACGGTCCAGAATAGAGTACTAAACGCTTATCCCCTCGCAAGCCCTTATTTTTTCGCTCATCGCGTTCCACCGTAACTTCTTGATGACCGGCGACGAACGTGAGTTTATGAATTACCTTGCTCTAGCCGCTGCTGCCGCCTTGGCGTCGGCGACGATTGCCACGGGTCCGGAGGCCGGCACTCGTGTTCCTGACTTCCAGGCGGTTGATGCCCAAGGTCATATTCAAACTTTGAAGTCGATTATGGGCCCTAAGGGCGCTTTCCTCGTCTTCTTCCGTTCGGCAGATTGGTGACCGTATTGCAAAGCGCAACTGGTCGAGTTGCAGAAGAACTACAGCAAGATTCAGTCAGCGGGCTTAGGCCTTGCGGCTATCAGCTATGACAGTCCCGCTGTTCTAAAGGCCTTTGCGGCCCGGCGCGGCATCACATTTCCCTTGCTCTCCGACTCCGAATCCAAAATCATCCGCTCGTACGGCATCCTCAATACTTCCGTTGCCAAAGATTCCACATCATACGGCATACCCTACCCCGGTATTTACGTTCTCGACCCGGACGGTAAAGTAAAGGCCAAGTATTTTGAAGAAGATTACCGCGAACGGCAAACTGCCGCAGCCATCTTGCTGCGCGAATTCGGGATAGAGCCGGCCACCCCACATGATTCGATTTCGGCCAAGCATTTATCCCTGAGTACCAGCGCATCCAGCGCGGAAGCCCGCATGGGCCGCCATATTCTTCTGATCATCGACGTGGATCTTCCCCCGCGCGTCCACGTTTACGCACCCGGAGTGGAGGGCTATATTCCGATCGACTGGAAGCAAGCGGATACGCCGGCCGCCAAAGCCAGCGATGTCGTTTTTCCAGTCCCTCAGACTCTCTTTCTCGAAGCCATAAAAGAGAAGGTCCCGGTATTCGAGGGCCACTTTCGTCTGATCCGCGAAATTGTTTTTGGAGCCGATGAAGCGTTAGGCCCTCTAGCCGGCAAAGATGGCCACCTGAAACTGCAAGGCACCCTGCGCTATCAAGCCTGCGACGACGAAAAGTGTTTCCTGCCCCAGACCGTTCCGGTGTCCTGGACCTTTCACTTCGAACCACGAGATCGCATTCGCGCGAAAGAGCCCTAAATGTGACGAGTTGGAGACACCTCAGTTAGCATTTTCGGTGGACTGGATAAAAGCCGCAACGTCGGCGTGGAACTGCTTGAGGATTTCTTCCTTCACGTAGATCATGTGCCCGGCTTCGTAGTAGTGGTAGCTGATGTTGGATTGGAGGGCGCGCGGGATCTGGAGGTGATGCATCTCGTACATGCCTTCGAAGTAAGGCGTGGCGAGGTCATAGTAGCCGCCTGCGAGCATGATTCTCATCTTTGGATTTAACTTCATCCGGTAAGCGAGATCGGGCATGACGTTGGTGCCGGTCTCCTGATCGTCGGCTGGCGGACCACCCGGGGCGTGGTGGCGGAGGTCCCAACGGAAGTCGGTGTTGCTGTAGGCGTTGGGCCAATAGGTGCTCTCGAAACCATATTTGAGGTCCTTGCGCAGGTAGCTGTTGATGGCGGCGGTCCAAGCGGAGGAAATGGCGTCGCTCTGCGGATCGTACTCCGCGCCTTCGCTGAGCGGATCGATATCGGGGCCTTGATAGCGCGTGTCCAGGCGGCCGATGGTCATGCTTGAGTCGAGCTTAAGAGCTTTCGAAAAGTTGCCGCCTTCCACGCGGAGATTGGCGCGGAGAAGATAATCGACCGGAAGGCCGGTGTAGCCATGAAGCTTCTCAGCGACTTTCTGACGCTCGTCATCTGAGAGCTCGCTGCCCTGCAACAGAGCCGCCATGTACCCTCCGAGCGCGTATTTCTCAACTTCGGCGAGGAAAGGTTTGAGGGCGGGCGGTTGGACCGGCAGCTTGTGAAAGTAGAAGGCGGTCGCAGCGTAGCTGGGCAGGGCCAGCGCGTAGGACTGCTCTACGCCGGGGTTCCACCTTGGGTCATCGACTGAGTTGTCGAAGCTGAGGATCTGCGAGAGCAGGATGATGCCATTGAGGTCGACGCCGTGAAGATCGGCGGCGAGGACTGCGGACCGGGGGGTGCCGTAGCTCTCGCCGAACAGATACTTGGGCGAATTCCAACGGTCGTACTTCGAAAGGAATCGACGGATGAACCGGTCGAAAGCGTGGCCATCGCCATCGACCCCATAGAAGGCCTTGGCTTTATCCTTGCCGAAGGTGCGGCTGAGCCCGGTGCCCGGGGCATCGATGAAGACCACGTCGCTGGCGTCGAGTAGGCAGTATTGGTTCTCGACAACGGCGTAGGGTGCGCCTTCCTGATGGGAGGCGTCGGGAACGATGACGCGGCGGGGACCGAACGTGCCGAGGTGCAGCCACATGGTGGAAGAGCCGGGGCCGCCGTTGTAAATGAAGGTGATCGGACGATGCTCGGCTACCGCATCCTTCCTGAAGTAGGCGGCGTAGAACATACGCGCGGTGGCCGGAGCATCGGCGGGGTCGGTGGGAAGTTTGACGCCAGAGTCCGGCAGCGGTTTGCCATCGAAGCCGAGGGTCGCGTCCTGGCTGTCGGTCGCGCCAACGGTGAGCGTGCCGGCGACGGCTCTATAGGCGATCGCCCGTCCGTTGACCGTGACGGTTCCCTCCGTGGTCGAATCAGGAACAACTGTGGTCTGTGGATTGGACGCCGGCGGCCCGGAGACGACGACCTTCTCCTCAGGCTTATTCTGCGCCATGGCCGTGGATGCCGCGGCCGATAAGACCGCCACCGTCAATAAAGCGAATGCCGTGGAGCGGCTGCGCCAAGCGATAAGCATGTATGCCACCTATTCGAGGTCGGGATCTGAATGAGTATAGCGTCAAAGGCGATGAACGCCAGGGAGAGCGTGCAGCGGCACCGGCAGAATCGTCCCGTCCGCCGCGTGACCGCTTAAATATAAATCGACGATCCCTCGCGCGCCGCGCAGGTGTTCTGGAATTCTCCGCGCGCGTCGTCCACAATTCCGTCGAGCACGCTGTCCGTGTGCGCCGGGTCGTGATGAAACAGGACCAACTGCTTGACGCCCACCTCCCGAGCCAGTCGCGCGCCCTCGGCGTAGGTGCTGTGTCCCCATCCTTTGCGCAGCGCGTATTCTTCCGGCGTAAACTGCGCATCATAAATCAAAATGTCGGCGCCGGCCGCATTTTGCCGCAGGATTGTGTCAAACTTCGGATCACCGTGCTCCAGGTCGCTCGCCACCACCACCACCGCGCCCGCCGATTCGATGCGATATCCGCATGCGCCCTGCGGATGATTCAGCGGAAAGGCCCGCACGCAAAGGGCTCCGTAATAGATCGGTTCGTTCGCGATCTGCACGAAATCGCGTGCCGCCGCCAGCAGCGCGAAACTCACCGGAAAGTATGGCGTGGTCATCTGACCGGTCAACGTCTCCCGAATCTGCTCCTTCTCAGGAAACGAGTGGAACGAAATGCTATTGGCCGGATTGTAAAGCGGCGGAAAAAACGGCAACCCTTGAATATGATCCCAGTGAAAATGAGTCAGAAAAACCTTCAGGGCCATGCTCTGCGACGGGAACTCCTCCAGCAGCGATAGACCCAGATTGCGCACGCCGAGGCCCCCATCGACGATGATCAGCTCGTTATTCGGAAGGCGAACCTCAATGCAAGCCGTGTTCCCCCCATAGCCGAGGTTGGCCTGGTTAGGCGTTGGCGTCGAGCCCCGAACTCCCCAAAACTTCACTTGCAGACGGAACGGTTCTCTCACGCCTCCTCCTTGGCGCACAGGGCGGGTTGGCGCCGACTATGCGCGGTTTAGTCACCTTAGCGCACAGGGCGGTTGGTGCCCGTTGTGCGCGGACTTTCTAAAGATACGTGTCTTTTACAGTATCATTCGCGAGAGCGCGGGGGCGAACGCGGGGGGGCGAATACAGGTCCGCGCAACCGATCGTGATACAAATCAGGTTTCGGAGAATTCATGAGATTTCGAAGTTTAGGTTTGGCCGGAGGTGCGGCGATCCTGGTTTTTGGCCCGTTCATTCTGTCGGCCCAGCCGCCCGCCGCCATCCCGGCTTCCTCCACCAATCCGGTTACCCAGGCTGCGCCGAATACTGCGACAACTCCAACGTCGCCGCCTGCGCGTCGCCGCAGAGGGAGGAGTACCTATCCCGATTACGATCCCGCGTCCGTGGAGCGAGGCCAGAAGCAGTTTGTCTCCACCTGTGGGTTCTGTCATGGAAGCAACGCAAAAGGCGGCGAAACCGGCCCCGATTTGCTACGCTCCGTCGTCGTCTTGGATGATGATCATGGAGAAAAGATCGGTGAAGTCGTTCGCAACGGCCGCCCGGATAAGGGAATGCCCAAATTTGCGTTGACGGAGACCCAAATCACTGACATCGCCAACTTTCTTCACAACTCCATCAAGGCGGCGTCGCAGCGGGGCAGTTATCAGATCCTGAACATTGTAGTGGGCAACCCGCAGGCCGGCCAAGCCTACTTTGAGGCCAACTGCGCATCCTGCCACTCGGTAACGGGAGACCTTAAAGGCATCGGTGCAAAGTACGATCCGGCGACGTTGCAGGACAAGTTACTGATGCCGCGTGAAGAGCGGCGATTTGGATCGGCCGGTCCCATTGATAAGGCTGCCGAAATTACGGTCACCGTAACCCTGCCTTCGGGCCAAAAAGTGGAAGGCGCGCTCGACCACATTGACGACTTCCTGGTCGCCCTAACCGATGCCAATGGCGACTACCGCTCCTTCACCCGGACTGGCGACATTCCCAAAGTCGAAATACACGATCCGCTTCGCGCTCACTCAGAGATGCTGACACACTATACCGACGCCAATATCCACAATCTGACCGCTTACCTGGTGACACTGAAATGAATTTGAAGCGACATTTTTCTTCTGCCTGCTTCCTGATTTTGCCCCTTGCGCTAGTGGGCGCGAGCCTCTTCGGCCAAATGTTGGACCCGGCCTTGCTGACGAAGCCGGCTACAAATGCATGGCCCACGTATAACGGTGATTACTCGGGAAAGCGATTCAGCGTCCTTCACCAGGTCAACCAATCCAACATCCGCGAATTGTCGCTGGCCTGGATCTTCCGTGCAGTCAGCGGCCCCGGCTTTCGGTCGATCATCGGGGGCGAGGGTGCCATGCCGGAGCCGGGCGCACCGGCCGCGGGGGGAGGATTCGGCGGCCTCACCATCAAAGCGACACCGTTGATGGTGAATGGCATTCTCTACTTCGCAACGCCCGATGACGCTTGGGCTGTCGATGCCCATTCCGGCCGTGAACTCTGGCATTATTTCTGGAAAACCACCGGAGGCATTCACATCGGAAACCGCGGCGTCGGCATGTATGGCAATTGGATCTACTTTGAGACACCAGACGACTACCTGGTTTCGCTTGAAGCGGCCACGGGGAAGGAACGATGGCATATACATATTGCCGACGTGAAGCAGGAGTACTTCTCCACCCCTGCTCCCATGGTCATCGACAATCACATTCTTATTGGAATCGGCGGCGACTCACTCGACGTTCCTGGTTTTCTCCAAGCGCGCGATCCGGAGACGGGAAACCTGCAGTGGCAGTGGTGGACGGAGCCGTTGAAGAAGGGCGATCCCGGATCCGATACGTGGCCCGACGAATACTCCATGCGCCATGGTGGCGGGATGACCTGGATGCCCGGCACCTACGATCCGACGTTGCATCTCTATTACTTAGGCACGGGCAATCCCAACCCGGTTCTCTCCGGCGCCAGCCGCATCGGCGACGACCTCTACACTTGTTCTATCGTCGCGCTCAACGTCGACACGGGGAAGATGGCTTGGTATTACCAGGTCTCGCCTCACGATACGCACGATTGGGATGCCACGCAGACACCCGTCTTGATTGATGGCGAATTTGACGGGAAGCCCCGCAAATTGCTGGCCCAGGCCAGCCGTAACGGTTATTACTTTCTCCTGGACCGCGTGACCGGGGAGCATCTGGTCACCCGCCCCTATATCGATACGCTCAACTGGTCCAAAGGCATCAATGCCAAGGGCCAGCCGATTCCGAATTTTGAGAAGGAGGCGAAAGTGGCGGGCGTGCTTGTTTCGCCAGCCACCGGAGGAGCCACCAACTGGCCGCCGCCCAGTTTCGATCCCCAGACCGGCCTCCTCTACTTCGGAAGCGTGGAGGATTTCAGCGAATTCTATCTGACTGATGTAGGTCCGCGTCCCGAGGGTTGGGCGGCAGCAGAACGGGGTATCGACTCATACGGAGGCACCCTCCGCGCCGTCGATTATAAGACCGGTAAGACGGTCTGGTCTCACCATTACCCCAGCGGCGGCGGCGCGATTGGGATGCTGACCACGGCGGGTAAGCTTTTGTTCACGGGCGATAGTTCCGATCATTTCATCGCTTTCGACCCGGCTAACGGTAAGATTCTGTGGCATGCGGGACTGGCCGGCAACCTGAGCAATGGACCCGAAACGTATATGCTGGATGGGCAACAGTATGTGGTCGTGGGCGCGGGAGATTCGCTGTACGCATTCTCTCTTCAGGACGCCGGTTCGCGATAAATCAAAGGAGCATTGTATGCTTTCAAGGCGACAATTTGGACGAATGACGCTGGCGGGTATTCCTCTTTCGCTGGCGTTCAGCAAGATCAATTCCACCGTGGACGGCGTTCGACTCGGCGCTTGCACTTACAGCTTTCGATCGTTTCCGCGCACGCCCGGCCAGGATAACGTCGACGCTGTAATTCAGGCTTTAACCGAATGCGATGCCGGAATAACGGAGCTCTTCTCTCCCAATGTGGAACCGGCACCCGCGGGCGGTTTTCGCATGAGAGGCCCGGAAGCGCAAAAGGCGCGTGAGGATCTCCGTCAGTGGCGCCTCTCCACCCCGATCGATCATTTCCGCGCGATCCATAAGAAGTTTTCGAACGCGGGCATCGATATTTACGCCTATACCATGAACTACCGGACCGACTTCACGGACCCGGAGATCGACGCCACGTTTATGCAGGCCAAAGGACTGGGCGCGCATACCATCGCCTCTTCCACCACGCTCGAGATGGCCCAGCGCTTGGCGCCCTTCGCAGACAAGCACAAAATGCTGCTAGCTTTGCATGGCCATTCGAATACTAAAGATCCTAACGAGTTCTCCTCGCCCGAAACATTCAAAAAGGGCTTGGCCATGTCGCCCTATTTTCGAGTCAATCTCGACATTGGGCACTTCTGGGCTGGCGGCTTCGATCCGGTCACGTTTATTGAAGAGAACCATCAACACATCACCCACTTGCACATCAAGGACCGAAAAAAGGGCAACGGGCCCAACATGCCGTTGGGTGAAGGCGACACGCCGATTAAAGCTGTGCTGGTACTGCTCAGGGACAAGCATTATCCCATCCCGGCCTTTATCGAATACGAGTACAAGGGCACGGGAACCCCCGTCGAAGAAGTTAAAAAATGCATGGCCTATATGAAGCAATGCGTCGAGGGCACCGGCGCGTAGCGTAAGGTCCAAATTTGTATGACAAAAGAATCGGCACCCAAAAACCATCACGGCGCTGGCGGAGCGGGGCTGGGCGCAGTGGAGACGCCGTTGGGGTAGCGCAGCGCTCGTAACCAACCGACGCCACGCCGCCAATCGAAGCCATATTCGAGGCTTAGCGAACTGGTGACGAAGGTGTAGTGGTTCGTCATCGCCTGCTGACCGGGAACGACTTTGTTCTGGAATAGAAATAACTCGACTTGCGGGGCAAAGGTGAGATTGCCGAACAGCGGAATCTTCAATCCCACAGTGAGGTCTTCATAATAGCGGGTATTGAAGCCGCTATCGTTGGGCCTGCGATCGAAGACTTCGCCATAACTATCTACCGCCAGTTGCAGCTTAGATCGATAGAGCGGGGCGGCGGTGTGAAAGTCCAGGAACCAACCGGCAATGCGCTGGTTTTCGAGGTTTGGCAGAACTTTGCTGGCACCCGTGAACAGCGGATCTGAAGCGGCACATTGGCCGAGCGAAGTGTTGCCGGATGCCGCGCAGGAGTAGGGCTGCGCGCGGCCGGGGTCCAAAAGCGTGTATCCGAACGGAATGCCAAAATTCTCGCCAAATTCACGGCCGCCTTCGAGCCAGCTTACTTTGTTTTGGAGCCGCGCGCCGGCACGCGTCATTACGAGAAAGTTCTTCCCGAGTTCGAACGTGGCCAGCGTGGTCGCGCCGGGGACACAAGAACTGCCGGAACAAGCCACGGGAACGGAAAGTTGCTGAAAGGGATTGGCTACCTGGGTGGATAGGTTCTCCGAAAGCAGCGCGTGAATGGGCAGGGCGCGAAACAGCGGCTTTGAGAGTAAGCCGAACTCGCCGCGCACAATGTTGTTGTTCAAGGTGAGCTGGTATGGGCCGAAACCGCCGGAGGTAGTGGCCAGGCGCACGGCCGCCCGCGTATACCGTTCCTCGCCCGAGGCAAAGAAATCGACGAATCGGGGGAAGGAATAGCCGCCTCGCAACCGCGTCCACAAGCCGAGTTGCGAGGACTCCGGCGTCGCCAATTGCGAGAACGAATTGATGCCGGAGAAATTCGCCGGGACAGATTGATCGGCGCCTCGGACGAAGGTCAAATTATATGCGAGCGACATGTTTTCGAGCGTCAGCCACCAGAGGCCGCGGCGTTCGACGACATTCTCGGGCGTGTCAGTGGGTTTTTCGAACATTGTGGGAATGTTTTGTTCGTTCAAAGGGTGACTGGCCCATTGGCGGAGTTGGCCCAGCGCTGTGAGACCGGGGCTGGTGTCAAACGGTATGAGGCGGATCGCATCGAAGTATTGGGCCGATTGAATCTCTTCGGCTTGACAGGCGTTGGCGGCGGGGTTTGGAGGAAGACGAAGGCAAGCCAATCCGGTGAGGCGATTCAAACCGGTCAAGGAGGTCAGGCGCACAGGCGGCCGAACGGCTTCCGAAGCGAATTCCGGATATCCGGTATCGCCGAACGCGAGGTAGCCGGTCATCGCGACGCCGTAAAGCTTCTGGTCCTGAACCGGTTCGCCACGGATCAGCAGATCTTGAGACTCCGGGTCTCTGGTAATGCCTAGCGTGCTGAGACCGCGGTCTTTCTCGATTTCAAACGACAGATTGTCTCTATCCTGCTGGTCGAAGATATCGGATTCCTGCATCACCTTTTTTAACGTCGAACCCTGGACGGGAAGACAAAAGACGAAGTCGTGCTTCCATAAGACTTCATCGAGCAGTTGCTGCGTTGTATAGGTGTGGTCACGGGGCCAGAATGCGATAGCCTTCT
Organism: Bryobacteraceae bacterium; assembly: GCA_036272835.1. Taxonomy (GTDB): domain Bacteria; phylum Acidobacteriota; class Terriglobia; order Bryobacterales; family Bryobacteraceae; genus Bog-105. The sequence continues at coordinate 134,538 of DATAXY010000065.1, read as the reverse complement.
CAAAGCCGGTGAAGATATCGCGATGTTGCAGAAGAGCGACATCGGACCCACAGAACTTTTCCATGGCTAGAAGAGCTAGATTTTCATAGCTCTGCGCCGATCCAACCGATACCGAAGTGCCGCTTGCAACCGCGGCCCGCACTGCGAGACCGCGCGGATGCAGGGCCTCGAACGGTGGGGGCTGCGGGACCACTGGATCCCGGACGGTGTTGGCGAAACCTTCGGTCACAACGCCCCCGGCGCCCGGATGGGAGTAAAAGTCAACTCGACGCAGATTGATGCTGAGCGGATCTCCGGAGCTGTGATAAACGAAGCCCGGAGATAGCACGAAAGCCGATCGGTTCGAGTCTCGCGAACCGCGAGCGCCATCGATTGTGCGAGTCATCGCTTCATTACCCGTGGCATGCCCCGGGTCTGCTTCCGCGACCACGAGATCGATACCGTTGAGTTTGGCCGCCAACTGCATGGCCTTGTAATACGGCATTTGGGCCAGCAAAACCTTGTGCGCATGGCAACAACGATCGTCCATGTGACAGGCGGCCATCTGTTGCCGCACCGCCTCAACCGGATCGCTGATCGCGATGGTGGTATCGAAATTCGGATCCTCGTTCTTCCAGGCGCTATTCAGTTGGCCTACGTAGCCGGCGAGGCTGGGGTCCAGAACGCCGAAGATCGCGACTGATTGCGAATCCACGTAATATGGGGCGGGCGCGAAACCCGCTGGATCCGGCCGGTATTGGAAGAACGGATATTGAACGCTGAATAACTCGCAATGCATCTGGCTCTTGGCCGGAGCGGGCAGTTCCACGCAGATAGCATGATTGTCACCCGGGTCCAGATGGTAATACTCGGGCAGATAATTGGCAGAAGGGTGACGGGGCTTTTCAAATTTGAACTCGGCAGACTCGACGGAAGTTGCGTGAAGCTGAACGCAGTTGCTTTGACTCGTTCCGGGTAAATCAAACTGGCGCGGATCGTCGCGACTGGCCGGACAGTCGAAAACTTTGAATCCCGTGAGCTTGCTTTTTACCGTGACGGCGGGGAGCCAGGGCATCACGGCGGAGGGAAGAAGAATTTGTACATCGCCGCCGGGCTTAAGGGCGGCTTGGATTGGGGTGGGCAAAGCGCTCAAGGGCAAGGCGGGCGGTGCATGGTGACGTTTTGTTTCAATCAGAAGATTCGCAGCCAGCATTTGCACTGGCCGATATTGCCCGTTGGCCGGTTCGGCGAGAAAGCGAGCAAGCTCTCGTAAGCGCTCCGCTCCGAAGTAGAAGTCTTCCTGGCCGGGAACGGTCGCCTTGAATCCAATGAGTCTAAGGAAACAGCCAACGTTGTCAGAGGGAACCGCTCCCTGGGTGCTGGACAACTTCCGAAGGGACGCGCTCGAAAGATCGAAATCCCGGCGCCAAACCGTTCCCGAGGGATCGGGAGTGAAGAGATCCTTACTCATGAGTTCGCCGAAATGGGGGGTGCCCGCCTGGCTGTTTCGCATGGAGCGGGCCAGAAGTTCGGGCGCGAAATTATCGCCCATGGCAACGGGCAGAGGTTCGGACGAGCTGCTCAGATCGCGCATCGCCGCTTGAAACTGGGCGGCTTCCGCGGGAAGCGGGTTCGTCGACGGATCGGGGCATCCCTTTTCATCGGAAGTCTGCTGGCTGGGATACCGAAAATAGCCGAACAGGCGCCCGGTGTAGATCACCGAGTAATTGGGCTTTGCGCCAGCCCGGGGTCCCCACTCAACAGACTGTGCAGGCGCACAGCGCGGGGAAAGAGTAAGGACACAGACAGCGGAAACGCCGAGAGTCAGAACTTTCATAGGTGACAGTCTTATTACCGGACAAAGGATAGGTTAAAGCACACGGCTGAAGAGAAGGAAATCCTGTGCCGTCGAAAAGGAAAAGCGAATAGTAACTGGCATTACGTTTTCTGGGTTAAGCGTCTAAGAATTACTACTAGTTTTAATTAAAACAGTACAAAACTCGGGTTTCCATGGGGTTCTTGCCGATAAGTTCGATTTACAATCTCCGGCAGGACTGGTCGCGTCTTGGAAATCACATCGGAAACGAGAAGCAAAACCTCTTTCGATCCTTCGGTTAAACGCCCGACAGAGCTGATGAACATGCTGCGCGTAACAGCGCGGCCGATAGACCTCGCGGCTCGACCGCCGTGGCCTGCTTTGACGGCCATCGTTTTCGATTGGGCCATCATTGTCCTCGCCATTGCGACCATGCGAGTGGCGCCCTGGTGGACACATCCGGTATTGCTTTTGGTTGTGGCGGCGCGGCAACACGCGCTACTCGTCCTGATGCACGATGCTAGTCACTTCCTACTATGCAAGAGTAAGCCTCTCAATGATCTTCTGAGCGACTGCTTCTGCGCGTTTCCGTTCGGCCTGACTACTCGGTCTTATCGCGCGAATCACCTGGCGCATCATGAGCATCTGAATACGGCGCAAGACCCGGATCTGGTGCGCAAGGTCGGGCCGGCGGGTGAGCCGGAAGAATGGCTGTTTCCTTTGCCCGTTTATCGTATGGTGGCGCTGCTGTCCAAGGATGTCTTGGGCCAAGGCTTAGTCTTCATTTTCAAAAACCTTCGCACGCTGTCCCGGAAGGCGAAAGCGGCGCCGCGGGCGCGTGTCGAGTATGCTTGGCCACGAGCTGTCCAATTTGGATATTTTGCGGTTATAGCCGGATTGCTGGCAGTAAGCGGACATGCTTGGTTCATTCTGTATGCGTGGTTGGTTCCGCTCTTACTGATTTTGCCGGCGATCTTGCGTCTGCGAAGCGTGGCAGAACATTTTGCGTTGCCCAAGGATCACGTTCTGAATGAGTCGCGGTCTTACCAGCCGCGTTGGTGGGAAGCTTTCCTGCTCGCGCCGCATCACGTTGGCATGCATTTGGATCATCACCTCTTCCCCTATGTGCCCTGGTATCGTTTGCCGGAGTTACATCGTCGACTACTTGCCGCCGACGACTATCGCGCTCACGCCCATCTCAATGAAGGTTATGTGGTGGGGCGGCGTTCGGTGATTGCCGATGTGGCAAGTGTTGTGGACGATCCGCGGCTTGCGTTGTGATGGGGACAGGCCCGGAAGTTGTACTCCGAGCCCGCGCCATTACGTGTTGAATTAGAAGTTGAACCGGCCTGTTAATTGGATAGATCGTGGCCCAGCGCCCTCCACGGTCTGCAGGCTGGTGACCTGACCGAAGCCGGCGGTACCGAGAGTCAGGTTACCGGGCGCGGCATAGTTGGGATGATTGAACAGATTGGCGATTTCCGCGCCGATTTGAAGGTGCATCTGCTCAGTAAAGCGAACCGTCTTAATCAAAGACATTGAGACGGCGCTCGTTCCTGGTCCAACGATGTCTCCGTTGCTGGCATCGCCGAAACGGCCGATGTTATTGGCCGGAATCGAGAAGGCGGCGGGATTGATCCACTGGCCAATGGATTGATTCAAGTACGGATTAGCGCCCGCGACTGTATCAGCACGTCCGCTGCCGACCAACTGGTTGAATCCTGTTCCCGAAGGATCGTTATTCATACCGACACTCATAAACGGCCCGGTTTGGAAGAGCAGGACGCCTCCCAGTTGCCAGCCGCCGACGATGCGATCGACAATCGGGTTCCCGCCATTCAGGAACGGCTTACCCTTACCGAAAGGTAATTCGTAGAGGAAGGTGGTTTGGAAGCGATGGCGGCGTGTGAAGTTGACGTTGCCGTAATCGAGACCCGGATTATTGGGGTCCGTGATGGTTCCTCCGGCCTCACCCGAGAAACTCGTACCGCTCGTGTAGCCGGCAACGTTGGACAGGTTGCGGGCGAAAATATAGCTGCTTTGAAACTGCAGGCCATATGAAAAGCGCTTTTGCGCCGTCACACTGAGCGCATTGTAATTACTCCAGCCTTTGTTGGTCTGGTAGTAGATGTAATCGAAGATCGGATAGGGGGCTGAGGCTGGGTTAAACCCAACTGTGTTGGGTTGCACCTGATCGAGGTTTTCGATTACACCGAGGTTGGACCCGTGATTGCCGTCGTAAGAGACTCTTAGTCCGATACCCGCGCCCAACTCCCGCTCCACGGTGATATCCCATTCCTGGACGGTAGGATCTTTGTAATGAATGGCATTCGCTAAGTCAAAGTCCTGCGTGCCGGGTTGGGCAATGTTGGAAGGGTACGGATTCGGAAACGTATATAGCGGCGCGGTCGCTCCCGTCGGGATGGAGTTCTTAAAGACCGCAACATCGCTGGATTCGACTGCCCAGGCATCATCGATGGCCGAGCCCAACAGAGCCTCAATGAAGCGTCCGTAACCACCGCGAATGACAGTTTTGTCGTTGCCGAAGGGGCGCCAGGCGAAGCCGATGCGCGGCGCAAAGTCAGTCTTCTGCGAATAGCGAAGGCTTGCGGGAATACCGGCCTGCGCGGCAGTCAGAATCGGCGTCGGCAAAATCGAATTGGCAAAGCCTGGATTGACGATCGCTTCCGCCGATTGAGTCGGAATGACAACCGCGCCCTTCACGGTTTGTCCGTCCACTGTGGACGTGTAGTCGGGCAAGAAGTTGGCGAGGTTGTTGAGGTGATCCCGGAACATCGGATGATACTCATACCGCAATCCATAGTTCAGCGTGAAGCGCTGGCTGACCTTCCAATCGTCTTGCGCGAAGAACCCGTAATGCGAAGCGTACGACTCCGTGTTGGGCTGGATGACTGTCGAGATGTTAGTCGAGTCGGGATAGCCGAGCAGGAACGAGGCAAAGGGAGTGGCTGTGCCTGAACCTAGCAGTTGCTTCATTACCGAGGCATTAAATGTGTAGGAGCCCAGGCGACTGCTCAGGAACACATTCGTATAAAGGCCGGTGAGGTAGCGATAATCGGCGCCGAATTTGAGGGTGTGTTTGCCCCTCGTCCAGGTAAGAGTGTCGAGCAATTGCTTTGTGCCGTTTTTGGAAGTGCTGGAAGTAGAGCCGCCAGACGCTTGAAAGCCGGTGATCTTGAAGTTCGGCACCGCATCGCCTGCCGGGATACCACCAGGCAAGTTCGTGAGACCCAACTCGCTCGCCGCTTGAGCGGCTGTGATGCCAAAGCTATTTGCCGTGTGATTCCCACTAAAGCCGCCACGCAGCTCGTTGATGATGTTCGGGGAAATGGTGTAGTTATAAGCGCCTGTCAAAGCATCGTCAATTTCGGGCTGCGAAAGCCCTCCGAGCAACGGCGACCCAGTCGGTATATTCGTAACGCGGCGGTTCTTGTACGTAAAGCGGAAATAGACCTGTTGCTTAGGCGTCAAAGTCTGGTCGACTCGCACGTCACCCTGGCTGCTATTGATGGGCTCGGGAAACAGCGTCAAATAGTTATTGGCCACCGCTCCTGCGGCGCCATAATTCGTGTTCGGATACAGAAGACCGAGCGCTTTCAAGGACAGCGGAGAAATTTGGCTCGCCGGAATGATGTTGCCAGGGAAGCCCGTGAGCGCTCCTGAATATCCGGAAAGGTTGCCGTTGCGGAGAGCCGTTGTCGGCATGCTATCGACCGTAACTACGCTGCGCGGCAAACGCAGAGCTTCATAGCTCCCGAAGAAGAACGTCTTATCACGGCCGTTATAGATTTTCGGAATGCTGATCGGTCCGCCCAGAAATGCTCCGAAATCGTTCATCTTCAGCGTGGGGACCGTATGGCTGAACGTATTGGAGGCGTTCATGTAGCTGTTCTGAAGATTTTCAAACACTCCGCCATGATAGGAGTTAGTTCCGCTCTTGGAAATGGTGGTGATATCGGCGACGCCGCTGAACTCCGCGGGGTTGATTACCTCGCCGACGCGAATCTCCTCGATCGCATTGAACGAGGGCATTAATTCCGTGAGCGGACCGTCCGTTCTTGGGCCGACTGCGCTGATCCCATCGATGGTGATCGAGAGCATCGTAGGCAGAGCCCCCGCGACAGAAATGCCGCCGCTGGGATCCGTTTGCACGCCTGGTTGAGTTGTTAGCGTGGACATCGGACTGGTGGACCCGGAACCGCGTGTCGCGATCGCTACGGGCAGATCGACCAATTCGCGGCCCGTCTTGGTCACCGCGATGTTGGAGGTGTCAGTTTGAAGGACCGATTCCGCGGTGGCCTCTACGTTTACGGTCTGCGTTTGCGTGGCAACTTTCAGGCTCGCGTCTAAGCGCTTCGTTTCGCGAGCGCCGAGATCGAAGCTGGAAAACTCCTGCTTTTGAAAGCCAGGAGCTTGGATAGTGACGCGGTAATGCCCGACATCTACGTTGACGAACTGGTAATCGCCGGATGTTTTCGATACAGTACTTCGCGTGGCGGACGTATCGACGTTCGTCAATTCGACGATCGCGTTGGGGACGACGCCACCGGCTGGATCTTTGATGGTTCCGAGAATGGTACCGAAGGTTGATTGGGCGGACATCACGGGACACATTCCTAAAATGGAGACAAGAACGAGCAACTCGCGAGACCAAGCGACTGGGCAGTTTCTCTTTGTGCCGGTCGATCCCGGCCTTTTCAAATTGAGATGGAACAAGATACACCTCACCCCTGAGGAGAATTCGGTTATTTCTGCTTACGGCCAGAGTTAAGAGGGCCGCGCGCTCTGAAGAGACGTGCGGCGAATAGAGCACTACGCCCTTGGTGCTCTTATAACTTGGCTAGTCTGGAGGACATTGGGGAGGGCCAGCTAGCTTAGGGAACATCGTCACAAAGCTTTCACGTCTTTGTGAGACACTTCGAGACTTTGACGAGTGAACCAAGGTTAGTCGGCGCAGCGGAATTTGTCAATAGATCTTGTTTATCTTGGCGATGGCGATAGTTTAGACCTGGGGAACCCAGTTACAAATTTTCTTTATCAACCCGATTTACCTTGACATTAGGGTGAATGCTAAGGCACACTCAAGGGCGTCAACTTTCAGAAATGTTTCAGAGAGTAGTCCGCCGCGGCGTAGCGTTTGCGGGCGGTTTTTGACATCTACCCTCCCAGTCGAGGCGCATCGAACGTGTATCCGACGGCGCTTTCGACTCCAGACGAGCGTCGGCGAGTTTGATTACAGGCGGAGTGACCGGGCTATCGCCCCACATCAATGCATCGCCGGATGACCGTTTCCACTTCCAGGCAGACCGGCTTACGATCCTATGAACCTCTTTCGTATTCTCACAGCATTACTAACTCTCGCCATTGTGCCGATGGCCTTTGGACAGCACCAACGGGGCGGCGGGGGGGACAACCCCAACGCAGTGCCGCCTGAAACCGAACCGGGCATTCCCGTAACGGACAAGCTGACTGTCGAAAAATGCTCTTCCTGCCATAAGGCGGATGACAAAGGCGATTTGACGCGAATCTCGTGGATTCGGACAACGCCGGAAGGTTGGGAGGAAGCCATCAAGCGAATGGTGCGGCTGAACGGTTTGACGATAACGCCACCTGAAGCGCGCCACATCCTGAGCTATCTGGCGTCCGACCATGGCGTCGCGCCCGAGGAGATCGCCGACCGGCGTTGGTACCTGGAAATGCGGCAGCCGGAAACGGAACCCATTCCCAATAACGAAGTACGCGTGGCTTGCGCTTCGTGCCATGCTTTTGCGCGCCCCGAAACCTGGTTCCGCAGTAAGTCCGAGTGGAAGCTGCTGGAGAACATGCATGTCGGGTACTTTCCGGTCTCGGAGAGAAATAGCTTTCATGCCCGGCCCCGAGCGGAAGGCGTGCAATGGAGCACAACGTCCGCCCCGGGCGGAGGTCCCGAGAAGGACCCGGTGGATGTCGCCCTCGCTTACCTTGACAAGACTCAACCGTTACATTCGGCTGCATGGTCGAATTGGCGGGCGTCGCTGCGCGACCCGGATTTGAAGGGCCGCTGGGCGCTTTCGGCGACCTCGCCGGGCAAGGGCCGATACTTTGGCTTCATGACGATTAATCCCGGGCCGGAGCCCGACAGCTTCACAACGGAAGCGACTCTGACGCGCGTTGCCGACGGATCGAAAGTAACCTTGACGGGGCAAAGCATCGTCTACACCGGCTATGAATGGCGCGGACGATCAAAAGCGCAATCGATTGGGACTGTGCGCCAGGTGATGGCGCTTTCGCCGGATCAATCGAAAATGGAAGGCCGCTGGTTCTGGGGCGACTATCAGGAATTTGGCTTCAACATGGTGGCTAGGCGAGAATCCAGCGATGTCACCGTGCTAGGAACCGACGTGTCCTCGATTCGCGCCGGATCGAAGAGCGTCGCTGTGAAGATCTTCGGCGAGAAATTCCCTCGCAAGATCATGCCGGCTGACATCTCGTTGGGCGCTGGAGTTCACGTCTCGAAAATTGTAGCGGAATCGCCAACCGAGCTTTCAGTCCTGGTGGATGTGGACCCACAAATCGTTTCCGGATTCCGGGGCGTTTCCGTCAAGACCGGGCTCGCGCCGAACGCCTTCGCGGTCTACGACAAGATCGACTACATCAAAGTGTCGAACGATTCGGCGCTGGCTCATCTAGGCGGCGGCCCTCATCCGAAGGGTTACGTTCAATTTGAAGCTGTCGCTTATAACCGGGGCCTTGATGGCGTAGCCAACACCGCGGATGATATCGATCTAGGACCCATTCCGGTGAAGTGGTCCATGGAAGAATTCATCTCGCACTATAACGACGACGACAAAGAGTTCGTCGGATCCATCAGCGCGGACGGCTTGTTTACGCCGGCCGGCGAGGGACCAAATCCGCAGCGGAGATTTATGACCAACAATACAGGGGACGTTTGGATCGTCGCCAAGTATCAGGATAAGGCCGGCGGCGGAAGTCCGCTCGAAGCCAAAAGCTATCTGGTGGTGACCGTCCCGGTTTACATGAAGTGGGATGAGCCGGAGGTGGCCCAGTAATGAGCGCCGCTATTCAATATCGTCCCGGCGAATTCCATCCATTCTCGGTGGAAGATCATGAGTTTCTCTACCTGGTGCCCAGCGGCGGAATCTTTGAATTGAGCGCACCCGCGGCGCTTGCTCTTCGCCACGTGCAGGATCGTTCGCGTAGCAAGGAAGAACTGGCGAAGGAGTTGTTTGCCGCCGGATTCCCGCAGTTGATGGTCGAGGAAGTGCTGGAAGACCTGGTGGATTCGCAGATGCTGGTTCCGCCAGAAGGCGTTCACAATGCTCCAGAGCCGCTGCCGGCGCATTTCCCTCTGCAATCGATGGTGTTGAACCTGACGAACCAATGCAACCTGTCCTGCAAATACTGTTATGAGTATGGCGAGGATAAGGTCGCCACACCCGAGGGCAAGCCCAAGTTCATGGATTGGGAGATTGCCAAGACCAGCGTCGATTTCTTCCTTAAGGATTCGGCGGAACGGCGATCGGTGCACATCACGTTCTTCGGCGGCGAAACGCTGATGAACTTTCCGTTACTCAAGAAGGTAGTGGAATATGCAACGGAAAAGGCAGAGAGCGAAGGGCGCTTCGTCGATTTCAGCCTGACGACCAACGCCACGCTTCTGACTCCTGCGATTATTGAATTTCTCGCGGAGCACCGTATTGGTGTGACGGTCTCTATCGACGGCCCGCCAGAGATGAACAAATTGCGCGTGTTCGCGAATGGCCGTCCCAGCTACGACATCATCGCGCCGAAAATCAAGCAGTTGCTGGCTTCGCACAAGACGCGGCCGATTGCCGCGCGCGTCACGCTGACGGCGGAGGTGACCGATTGCATCAAGATCTTCCGGCACCTGACTCAGGATCTTGGCTTTCATGAGGTTGGGTTCGCGCCCGTCACCAGCGCGCCGAACCGCTTGCACGCCATCGGCAACAGCAAGATGGACCATATCCTGCAACAGTTCTGCCAATTGGCGGATGAGTATCTGGCGGAGGCGCTGGAAAATCGCCAGCACGCGTTTTCGAACGTTAGCGATACCATTTCCGAGCTCCATGAAGGCGTGAATAAATCGCATCCCTGTGGCGCCGCGTTGGGATTGGTGGGAGTCGGACCTTCGGGCGACATCTCGCCGTGCCATCGCTTTGTCGATTCGGATACGCACAAATTGGGGCATGTTTCGACTGGCATCGACAAGGCCGTACAGTCGGACTTCTTAGCGCGCGGTCACATCAACGCAAAATACGATTGCCATACTTGCTGGGCTCGACCGCTGTGCGCCGGCGGATGCCATCATGAGGCCTATGTGCGTTATGGCGATACGGGGCACCCGAATCTGCATTACTGCGACTGGATTCGCGAGTGGACCAACACGTGTCTTCGCGTCTATGGTGCAATCTCGGTGAAGAACCCATCATTTTTGAACCACTTCGATAGGAGAAAGGCGTCATGAAGCACATTCGCGCCCTCAACAAGAAAGCCGTTCGAGTAGAAGAGCATGTGGCCGCCGCGCGCGGCGATGTATTTGGGCTGCAGCAGGGCGGCGGGAACCGGCGGCAGGCAACACCGCACTATCCGGTCGGCTGCACGATCGTTTTTTCGCCGGGATGGGAAGTGGATTCATCGGGCGGAACCGCCGGTCTGTGCCAACCCGCGGAGCGCGATTTGTACGATTGCTACGCGACATGCTTCTGGCCGGCGCAGGTTCCGGATCATCTCAACAATTACCCGGACTGGACGAAGAAATGCGCCTCCGCGACCAAGGATTGGCGCAATATCGAACTGGTCTTCCCATAATCTGACAACGCCGTAAGGACACTCGCCGACATGAAGAAATTGCTTCCAATTTTGCTGCTGGCCGCGTCATTCGGACAAGCGAAGACGCTGCTGTATCTCGGTACATGGCCGAACCAGATCCTTGTCATCGACGAAAGCACGTACCAGATTGTCAATCGCATTGAGTTGAAAACCGATGTGCCGCGAAATCTGGTTTTGACTCAAGATAAAACCAAGTTGATCGTGGGCACGATCAAAGACACCGGCATCGAAGTAGTCGATCTCGCCAAAGGCCAGGTCATCGATTCGTTTACCCTGGGCGATGCGAATACGCGTGTTGCGATGGCAGGCCTGGCCGTGGACCCTACCGGTAATTTGCTATACACGAACATTACGATCAACAAGAAGTTGATCGATCGATGGGAGATCGGTAGTCCCGAGCTCTCCGTTATCGATCTGAAGCAGCATAAAATTGTCAAACAGGTTGTTATCCCTCAAGCCGACCGCGCGCAAGCGGAAGGTGGATACCGGGGCGGTAACTACCGTGTTTCGCCGGATGGGAAGTCGCTATATCAATTCGGACGCGCGGTAAATATCTACGATACGTCCACGCTGAAGAAGGTGGAGACGATCGACTTGGCCAAGCCCACGTTCCCAGGGATGGGTGATATCACGTTCCAGCCGGAAGTGAATCCGGACGATCCGCCAAATATTTTGTCCGGCATCTTCACGAGCAACGATCCGGTGGTGCATCGGGAGATCTATGGCATCGCGACATTCCACCTGAACGAAAAGAAGTTCGATTTCACGCCGATCGGTCCTGCCGAGCAGGGTGTATCGAACATCCGCTTCACACCAGACCGTAAGAAGGCCTATGCGGTGGCCATCACGGGCACACACGGCGACCGGCATTGCGAGTTCTGGGGCATTGACGTGCCGAATGGGAAGCTGGAGCGTAGGGAGGAGTTTGCATGCCGGCCCCGGTTTTCATTCGGTACGTCGTCAAACGGCAAGGATCTCTACATCTACGCCGCGGGCTTCGAACTGGAAGTTTATGACGCGGCCACAATGAAGCTGCAAAAGACAGTGGACATGAATGCGGACATCACAACCCAGATGGTGGCGGTGACTTCGGACACGGATACCCGAGCCTCCCGCTAGTTCGTTTGAGCAGGTGTGTTACTACTACGGAAACAGTGCAGGCTTGCCGTATCGCCATACTCGATAGTGGAATCAATCCAAACCACCCACACATTGGCAATGTGGCGGGCGGCGTGGAAATCTCGGCGCTCGGGCAATCCGACGACTTTCTAGATTGCTTAGGACACGGAACGGCCGTGGCCGGAGCGATCCATGAAAAAGCTCCTGAGGCTCAGATTCTTGCCGTCAAAATTTTTGACAAACGGCTGACTGCCACCATCGATCAACTGGTGGCGGGGATTGAGTGGGCGCTGCTCCATGACGCTCAGGTCATTAATCTTAGTTTGGGGACCGCTAATCCGAAGCACCGGGAGAAGCTGACGCCGGTAATCGAGAGAGCGATCCAGGCGGGCGTGCGCGTGGTGAGCGCACTTCATCTCAATGGTATGCCATGCTTCCCCGGTTCACTTCCGGGCGTACTGGGCGTCGAGGCGGACGCATCGGTACCGCGTGAAGACGTTCGAATTGTGGGAGACCGCGCGATCGCTTCGCCCTATCCTCGTCCCATCCCTGGTTTGCCACCGGAGCGTAATCTCTCCGGGATCAGCTTTGCCGTGGCGAATGTCAGCGGATACCTGTGCGCGCGAATCGCCTTAAATGTGCTGGCTGAGGTCTGAATGACTGGCGCCGCCGTCCTTCGTCAATATCGGCGCGCACTGCCGTTCCTGCGTCCGTATCGCGCCCGCATGGGCATGATTATCGGGATCAATCTTCTCGCCACTCTTTTTGGACTGGCCCAACCGTATCTCTCAAAATTTCTGATCGACGGCGCGTTGTTGCAGCACAATGTATCGAAACTATGGCTCGCCGCCGGGTTCATGGTGGGCGCAACGGTCATCGGCTTTCTGCTGAACATCGTGTCCAGTTTCTGGTACGTTCGCGTGTCGGCGCAGGCGCTGTTCGATATGCGTCTATCGCTGTATACGCACTTACAAAAGCTATCTCCCCGATTTTTCGCACGCAACAAATTGGGCGATATCGTCTCGCGAGTTAACGGCGATATCGGCGAAGTGCAGCGCATTCTGACGGACACGCTGCTTTCCATCGCCTCTAACGTGCTGTTTCTGGTGGGTAGCGTTGCCATGATGATGTTCTTGAATCTGCGCCTGTTCATCGTCAGCGTGGTATTGGTTCCGTTCAGCATATTAGCGCTGAAATGGTTTCAGAAGCGTATGGCGGCGCATGTCAAGGTGATGCGCGAGCGCAGTTCGGATATCGGCAGCTTCCTCATCGAAACGATTCTAGGGATGCGGCTGGTGGTCTCGTCTGGCACCGAGGGGCAGGAGGTTCGCCGCTTTCGCAGCCTCAACGATCGTTTTGTCAAGGCGCTGCTCGACATGCAATTGACTTCGTTCCTTGCCGGCGCTTTGCCCGGTACGATTCTTGCGCTGGCCAGCGCGGCCGTTTTTCTGTATGGCGGCGAATTAGTGATCGAGCACAAGTTGACTGTGGGCTCGCTGGTCGCCTTCATGGCGTATCACACAAGATTGCTCGCGCCAGTCCAAAGCATGATGGGGACTTGGTCATCCATCTTGATGGGCGCGGTTTCGCTGGAGCGGGTATTCCAAATTGTAGACACGCCTCCGGCGATTGTCGATCGGCCAGACGCAGTCGCGGTATCCGATATCGCCGGAAATATCGAGTTTCGGGATGTGACATTTCGGCATGAAGCGGAGCGGCCGTTGCTTGAAAAGCTTTCATTTCGTATTGAGCCTGGGACTTCGTGCGCTATCGTCGGCGCAAGCGGCGGCGGCAAATCGACGATTGCCGACCTGATTCTGCGTTTCATCGATCCACAATCGGGAGAATTGCTGCTCGATGGGCGAGAGTTGCGCAATATACAACTTTCGAGCTTACGGAATACCGTTGCGCTGGTGGATCAATCGCCTTTTCTATTCGCCGCGAGTATCGCCGAGAACCTGCGCTATGGCCGCCCTGACGCGACGCAAGCCGAGATGGAACAGGTAGCGCGAGCGGCCGCGATTCACGATTTCATCGCTTCCTTACCCGACGGCTATGAGACCAAGATAGCCGAGCGCGGGGCCACGTTGTCCGCGGGCCAGCGCCAGCGAATCGCCATCGCACGCGCTTTGCTGCGCCGTCCCAGAGTTCTGGTGCTGGACGAACCGACTGCGGCGTTGGACCCGACCGCCGAACGAGAGATCGCCGATACTCTGCCACGGTTATTGCGCGGGCATACGTCTATCGTGATTACGCACCGGCGCTCGCTAGTGGAAGCCGCGCAGATGGTGCTGGTATTGGATGAGGGCCGTATTGTCGAGAGCGGGCCGCCCGCCGAGCTTTTCCGGAGAGGCACCCTGCTCAGCCGGCACTTCGGCGATGCCAGCGCACCCGAAATCGTCGCGGCAGGCGAAGTCTTGCAAGCCAGTTAACTCGCGATAATACCAGCGTTCGTCCTGCCACCCAAACTCGTCTTCAATGGCGGAGGTACGACAAAATGCATGCTATCTTGTTGCACGGCTACGGCGGTGTGGATCAGCTCGTTTACGAGGATGCACCGAAGCCTCAAATTAAGCCCAACGAGGTTCTGGTACGAGTTCTTGCGACCAGCGTCAATCCCATTGACTGGAAGATCCGCGAAGGCGCTTTGAAGGAGCGGATGCACTTGAACTTCCCGGTGATTCTGGGGCGGGATGTAGCCGGCGAGGTCGTCGAAGTTGGCTCTCAGGTGAAGGACTTCAAGCCCGGAGATCGCGTAATGGGGCTAGTGAATGAAAGTTATGCCGAATTTCTGGCCGCCAAAGCTAACGATCTAACGCGAATACCGGACGGATTGACAGTAGAGCAGGCGGGCGCGCTTCCCCTGGTTACAACCACCGGAGCACAATTGATTGAAGAAGGGGTCGCGCCGAAGAATGGCCAAACCATTTTAGTAACCGGCGCTGCCGGAAGCGTGGGTCGTACGGCCGTGCATGTTGCCAAGGAACATGGTGCCACAGTGATTGCCGGTGTTCGGAAGCGCCAGAAATCGGCCGCCGCCACTCTGGGTGCCGACAAAGTGGTGGCGCTGGACGACGATGGCGAAATCGCGGCGCTCGAAGCCGTTGATGCCATTGCGGACACTGTGAATGGCGAGCTGATACGCAAGTTACTTCCCAAGCTAAAGAAGTCGGGAGTCTTGGCGAGCGTTTTGGGAAAGCCGGCAGCGGCCGAGAAGTCGGGTGTTCGAGTGGTACCGGTATCGTCGCACCCCGATGCGGCTCGACTACACCAACTAGCGGAAGAGGTCGCGAGTGGAGCGTTCACTATGCCCGTCACGAAAGTCCTGCCGTTACGCGATGCTCGGCAGGCGCAAGAATTGGCTGAGAACGGAGTTGCGGGGAAAATCGTGCTGACGCCGTAGTACGCGGCACCGTGCGGCAATCGAGCCGAAGTCGTCGCGTCATCATTTTGAAACTATTTGATTGTTATTCTCACAGTTATCTTGAGGCTAAAAATCGCAGTTACTTTTCTTCTGGCTGCATCGGCAGCGGTTTTTTTCAGTTCTATTGCGTTCGCTCAATCGGGCGGCGTGGCCGGCATTTCAGGAACGGTCTACGATCCGTCGGGAGCAGTGGTTCCGAATGCGCAAGTAGTCATTTCGACTAACAGCAAGGGACAACTCCGGGCGGTTACCACGAACGAATCCGGCGTCTTCTCGGCGCCCGCATTATTGCCGGGCTCGGGCTATGACGTCGCAGTTACGGCCGCTGGATTTTCTAAGTACGAATTACAAAACGTCGATCTGCAGGTTGGCCAAAACGTGGCTCTGGAAGTGCGGCTCGTAGTTGCGCAGGGCGCGACGCAAGTGGAGGTTTCGGCAGCCGCACCACTAATTGACGATACGAAGAACGATGTCTCGCAAGTGATCAATTCGCAGGAGATTTCGAATCTTCCCATCAATGGGCGCCGGGTTGACTCATTTGTGTTATTAACGCCCGGCGTGAGTAACGATGCCACGTTTGGTTTGCTCACGTTTCGCGGCGTAGCGGGGAATAATTCGTTTCTGCTCGACGGGAACGATAACACCGAACAGTTTTACGACGAGAACGCTGGGCGGACGCGCATTCAATCGCAGATCTCGCAAGACGCGGTGCAGGAGTTTCAGGTTGTCAGCGCGAACTTCTCCGCGGAATACGGCCGCGCGATGGGTGGCGTGGTCAACACCGTGACCAAGAGCGGGTCTAACGACGTGCATGGATCGGCGTTCTATTACTTCCGCAGCACTGGTTTCGACGCGCGCGACGCTTTTGCCTCGTTCAATCCCAGCGAGCACCGCATCCAAGGCGGCGGCACAGTCGGCGGCCCGATCATCAAAAACAAGCTTTTCTATTTCTTGAGCACCGACATTACGCGGCGTAACTTCCCCATGGTGGACAGCCAAATCAAGGCGGGCGTGCTGAATCCGACTACGCAAACGTGGGTGGGCTGCACTGCGACGGCGGCGCAGTGCTCCGCGATCAACGCGCTTTTACCCAGGTTCTATGGCCAAATTCCACGGACCGACGATAACGATCTTTATTTCGGACGACTCGATTACCATCTTTCGGACGTGAATACGTTCAGCGCCAGCTTCAACTTTCTTCGCTGGCTCTCGCCGAACGGCATTCAAACCGGATTGTCTTCCACCACCGGGGCGGCCATCAACGGGAACGGCGACGATTCCGTCCGTGTGCGGGATGGGAAGTTCACTTGGACGTCTGTCCCTTCGAGTAACTTCGTCAGTGCATTTCGCTTTGGATGGGATACCGACCGCCAAGCCGACTCGTTCGACCAGGCTGAACTCGGCAGCGGCTTGGGCTTTTTGGACGTTTCGGTCGGAGGAGTTCAACTTGGACCAGCGACGTACCTTCCACGTGTAGAGCCGTCTGAACAACGTTTTGAATTCGCCGACGACGCCACCTGGACCAAGGGAACGCACACATTCAAATTCGGCGCCGATTACGCCAACACCGAAGACTACACGTATTACATCAGCAATGCCTTTGGTTCTTACACCTACCAGACGCCCACGCAATTCGCCGAGGATTATTCGGGCAATACGACGGGCGCGAAGAACTGGTCCGCTTATTCGCAGACCTTTGGCCAACCAGTTGTGGATGCGACGATCAAGGAAATCGGCGTGTACGCCGAGGACCAGTGGAAGGTGAACAATCGTCTGACTGTGACATTGGGCGGCCGGTATGACCATTCCTATGCACCGCAACCCCCAATCACTAATCCTGACTGGCCGGAAACGGGCCACATCCACACCGGAACCCTGGACCTTTCTCCGCGATTTGGCGTTTCCTATCGCCTGGATAACAAGACCGTGTTGCGCGGCGGATATGGCACTTTCTTCGCCCGCTTCCTAGGCAGCCTGGTGGACAATTTCTGGACGACGAACGGGCTTTATCAAATTGCCGATTCCCTCAGCGGCACGAACAACACTCAGCTTGCGGCGGGTCCGGTCTTTCCGAACGCCTTTGCCACGCCGCCGGCGGGCGCCACGGTGAGCGCGTCTACCATTCAATTCGCGTCGCCTGGGCTGAAGACGCCGTATTCTGAGCAGGCGACCATCACGGCTGAACGGCAAATCAACAACAGCATGATCGTATCGGCGTCTGGGATTTGGAGCCGCGGCGTGAACCTATACGGAGTCACGGACGTCAACGCCCCCGCGCTTGGTCCAAACTTTACTTACACCATTGACAACCTTGCCGGATCGCCAGTAGGAACTTACACCACTCCAGTTTATGTAGGAGCCCGACCCAATACGAAATACGGCGGAGTTTATGAAGTTACGAATGGCGTCAGCAGTTACTATGACGGACTTACTCTGACCTTTGAGAAGCGATTCTCTCACGGCTTTCAGTCGCTGGCAAGTTACACCTGGTCGCACGAGATCGACGACGGCCAAGGCGCCGCAACGAACGCGCTTTACTTCAACAGTCTCAGCCCATTTACTTATAACGGTAACTACGCTTTTGAAAAAGGTAGCGGACTACTCGATCAGCGCCATCGTTTCGTATATTCGTTTGTCTGGAATTTACCGCAACTTCATCAGAAGAACCCGTTCGTTAAGTACGTTGTGAATAATTGGCAGCTTGCCAGTATAACGACCCTGGCTTCCGGCCGTCCCACGGGCAGCTTGACAGTACGGATGACCGACACGCCGGTGCCAGGAATGCTTTCGAACAGCACGCTGGACGGCCTTGGCGGGAACACCCGGGTTCCGTTCGATCCGGTGGACAGCCTGTACACGCCGCCTACTTATCGCGATGACATGCGACTGACCAAAATAATTCCGCTGCTGAATGAGCGTGTGAATCTGGCGCTGATGTTCGAAGCTTTTAACATTTCGAATACCTGGTCGCCGACGTCCTTGACCACGCAGCAATATACGGAAGCCAAGGGCATCCTGACGCCGACTCCAACGGCCTATGGGCAGGGATCGGCCGATGGCGGATTCCCGGACGGCACGCAGGCGCGGAGACTGCAAATCAGCGGGCGAATCACATTTTAAGAAGGAACCTAAACGGTCAATGGTCCGCTTCCATTGGGCGCGGGCCATTGGCCAGAATCGTTTCAAATTCCCGCGCAACCGCTTCCCAGGAGAATCGGCTGGAGACCAGTTCCCAAGCTTGATTCGCAAGCTGTTTCCGCTTGTCCTCAGCATTGAGAAGTTCCAGGCAGCGTTGGGCAAACGGTTCAGCCGAGTCGGCGAGACAGATGTGGACGCCGTCTTCGACAGGCAGACCTTCGGCGCCGATGGAAGTAGAAACAACCGGCACCCTGGCCGCCATGGCTTCGAAGATTTTGAGCCTGGTACCTCCGCCAACACGGAGCGGAACCACACACACGGTGCTGCCCCATAGATAGGGGCGAATGTCGGCCACCGTTCCGGTGACGCTGATGTTTGGGTCGCGGCGGGCCATCTCCTGTATTGCCGTCCCCGGCTTGCGGCCCGCAATTGCGAGACGGCAGTTGGGCCGTTCTTTGCGAATCAGGGGAAGAACAGCATGCGTGAAGTACCGCATTGCGTCGATGTTCGGCATCCAATCCATAGAACCGACAAACACTAGATCCGCTTTGACTTGCGCTAGCGGGGGCGGGGTGAAGAACTCGACATCCACCCCGGTCGGGATCGCGGTTACACGCTCCACACTGAACATTTTCCGCATGGTGTCCCGGTCGACTTCCGATACAGCCACGATCTGCCCGGCTTTCCTGCAAACAGCGCGCTCCACGATCTCCATGCGGCGCGCCTGCAGTCGAAAGTAAGCGCGTTTCGCCGGACCGCTGGCCTGCTGCACGTGGCGCCGCCAGATGACCGACTCCACATTATGTTGGAACAGCACGGACCGGCTGAGGTCGGGGATATTCATCGCCGGGAAAAGGAAATCGCAGACGAGACTGTCGAACTGATTCTGTTCCAGCAGCCATTGAATCTGGCGTTTCATGCGGCCGGAAGTGTAGCGCCGAACGGAAACCGGCAAACGCGATACGAGGCCTTCCACCAATTGGCCTGCGAAGCGCAGGGAGCGCCTGGACGGCACGCGATGAGGGACGGCATAGGCGCGTGAACAGTATTCTGAAGATCGGCGGAGACCCTCGGGGTTCTTACCATCGTCGAAAGCGATGAAGTGCACTTCGTGCCTGCGATTCAGACACCTTAGCATTTCCAGCGTCCTGATTTGGCCGCCGCGATTGGTCGGATGCAGAAAGTCCGACTTCACCCAAAGAATTTTCATGGCTGGGAGAACAGGGGCTCAGCGGAAGGCGAGGATAAGATTCCGCTCCACCAGCGGTCACGGCGGCCCATGAGAAACAGATCGCCCCAAAGCTGCAGGTTGAGCAGACGCCAAAGCCGATCCGTGGCATCTTCCCTGCCGCCCTGATGCCGGGCAATAAGATCTTCCAACGCCGCCCGATTCACAATCGACGCCAAAAATCCTTTGCTATCGCGCAGGGCCGCATAGAGGGGAGCGGCGCGGTCGTCCAGCAGCCATTGGCGCACCGGCGTGGGAAAACCCATTTTCTTACGGTAGACGATGTCGCGCGGCAGCAGATCCTCCACGGCGCGCTTGAAAATGTATTTCTGGGTCTTGCCGTGAATTTTCAGGTGATCGGGAATCCTCGTGGTAAATTCCACTAGCGTGTGGTCTAGTAGCGGAACGCGGCTCTCAATGGAACAGGCCATGCTCATCTGGTCCTGCTTCATCAGCAACTCCACCAAATAGGTCTTCTGGTCGGCATAGAGCATGCGGGTCAGTGTGCCGCTTCCCGCCCGGCGCTGCCAATACGCCAAATAGTTGCGGTACACCTCCGCCGGCGGCGCATCGAGCAAGGCCCGTTGCTCCTGGCGCGAAAACGCACAGTAAAAGTTATCGAGGAACAGCGACTCGACGGAAGCGTCACGCCCAAGAAACGTATGCCGTAGTTTGCGTCTGACCGAAGCGCCCAGCAGGCTGTTGCTGTCCAGTTGATTGCGTACGGCGCGCCGCAGAAAGCCGGGAACCACACCGTAGTGCGAAGCCGCGCGGGAGTTGAGCAGATTCCAGCGATAGCGTTCATACCCACCGAAGAGTTCGTCACTGCCTTCGCCCGTCAGAACTACCTTCACCTGCGATGCCGCAAGCCGCGATACGAAATAGAGCGAGACGCTGGACGGCCAGGTGATCGGTTCGTCTTCATGCCAGATGAGTTTCGGCAACGTATTGAAGAAATCGTCAATACCGATTTCGATTGTGTGGTGGTCTGTACCGATAGCCTGCGCCACCTGCGCGGCGTAAGTAAGTTCGCTGTATTGCCGCTCCGCATAACCGACCGAATACGTCTTCACCGGACCACTAGTGAGCCGGCGAGTCATGGCGGCGATAGCGCTCGAATCCACACCACCGCTCAAAAACATGCCCAGCGGCACATCGCTCATCAAACGCATCTCGACCGTTTCTTCCAGACGGCGGCGCGTCTCGGCGATGAATTCCTGCTCGGACAGTCCTTGCTCAGGCTTCGCCGAGGGAACGTCCCAATACTGTTCGATGCGCGGTTCGGGCCGGTCTACTGCGAGATCGAGGGTCAAATGATGGCCGGGCATCAATTTGCGAACTCCGCGGAATAGCGTTCTGGCTTCGCTGACGTATCCGAAACCGAGATATTCCGGCAATACCTCCTCTTCCAGTTCTGCGCTCACCGAAGGATGCGCCAGAAGCGCTTTGATCTCCGAACCAAACACAAAGACGCGCCCATTCCAGAAGTAATAAAACGGCTTGATCCCGAGGCGGTCGCGAACTGCGATCAGCTTCCGCTGCGTTCGATCCCAAATGACATACGCGAACATGCCACGGAATCGATTGACCGAATCCGGCCCGTACTGTTCGTACGCATGGAGAATGGTTTCGGTATCGCAGCGAGTCTGGTAGCGATGGCCGGCGGCTTCGAGCGCGGGCCGTAAGGAGGCGTGGTTGTAGATTTCGCCGTTATAAATAATCCAGAGGGTGCCGGACTCGTTGGTCATGGGCTGGTGCCCGGCGGCGACATCGATGATGCTCAGCCGGCGATGGCCCAGGTGCGCAAAATCGTCATGGTAATAACCGCAATCGTCCGGCCCGCGATGAGCGATCGCATCGGTCATCCGTCTCAGCACGGATTCCGATTCAGTGGATGCGGCGACAGAAACGTACCCGGCAATGCCACACATGTTGCGTATAGTCAGTGTACGTCAGCGTCAATCGATAATTACAATCTTCGCGGCAACGAGCTACAACGCGCTGAGCCCTTCTCGGCGTGGGAAGATTACGAAGGGACGACTGTGAATCGGAGAACTTTCAATAAGCTGGCTAGTTGTGCCGTGGCCGGCGCCTTAACGGCCAATGCTGCGCAAACAGCGACCTCAGCAGAAGAAGTTGTCCTGCAGGATAACGAGCTTCTAGTTGCGTTTGACGCCAAGTCGGGAGCGCTCATTCGTATGGAACGGCTTTCGACTCACTGGCCCATTCAAAGGAGGCCGGAGCTTGGGGTTTCTTTTCGATTGCATGCCCCTTTACCTCATCGACGCGACAATTTTGTCCTCGGCAGCAAACAACGTGCGGTCAAAGTTGAAAAGCTGTCGGAGAATCGAGTGGGCCTTCAATGGGGTCAACTGATTAGCGAACACGGCGGAACGTTGCCCATAACGGTCAAAGCCACTGTCACGCTAGAGAATGGCGCTCTGACATTTGACTCCACCTTAATCAACGATTCGCCGCTCGTGATTGAGACGATCGACTACCCCTACTTAGGAGATTTGAATCCACCGGCGCCCGGCGAACCGATGCAGACTGAGCACATGTGGTATGGCAATCTCGTTCAGGATGAAATTCATCCTCATTTCGTAAATGAGAAAGGCTATTGGGGCGTCGATTTCCCAACGAAGACCGTCGAATCCAAGCAGAGCCTTTTCTGTCTTATGCAATCCCTGGAACAAGGTCTCTATTGGGACATGCATAATCCGACTGCGCCCTACCTTCTCGAGTACACATTCGAACAGCATCCCGGCGTAGTCGACTCCATCAACCATGAAGTGCCCAGGCCGGATGCGATCTCCGCCGCCGAGGTGCACTTAGAATTCCGGACGTGCCATTTTGTCTTCGCGCAAGCGCATTCAACAGTAAAGCTGGTCCCGGTCGTCATGCGTTCGTATAGCGGCGATTGGCATGCCGGGGTCGACCTTTACAAGCAATGGCGGGCCAGTTGGTTCCAGGCGCCGCGGCTTTCTCAGTGGGTCGTGGATGTACACTCCTGGCAACAGTTGCAGATCAATGCGCCGGAAGAGGATTACACCATCCCTTATCGCGAACTGGCGGCCTGTGCCGATGAGTGTTCTAAGAACGGGGTTGCCGCAATTCAACTGGTTGGTTGGAATCGAGGAGGCCAGGATCGAGGCGACCCCTCGCAGGATACCGATCCGGGGCTGGGCACCTGGCAGGAACTGCACGACGCGATCGCTCAGATCCAGGCCAGAGCTGTGAAGATCATCCTGTTCGCCAAGTTGAATTGGGCCGATTTGACCACCGCCTGGTACGCAAAAGAGTTATACAAATACGCAGCCACCGATCCTTATGGCATCCCCTATCAACAGGGAGGCTATAGTTATTTCACGCCGACTCAATTGGCAGGCATCAACAACCGGCGCCGCGCCGTAATGGATTTTCTCTGCCCCGCGTATCGCGCCATCGCCGTCCACGAATTCCAAAAAGTCCTCGACCTTGGTGCCGCCGGGTGGCTCTTCGATGAGGTCTGCCACCACGGACCGGTTGACTATTCGTTCAGTTCAAGCCACGGGTATAGCCCGCCCGGATACATCTACGCCGGTGACATTCCCATGTCCAAACAGTTACGCGCGGCCGCCGACAAAGTAAATCCAGATTTTGTTTTCGCGGGGGAGGGGCCGCAGGATTGGCTGATGCAGTACTATCCGATTTCCTACTTTCGCATCAACGCGCAATCGAGGCCGGTCTGCCGGTATATCGACTCGCAAGCTCCGCTCATGGTCGCCGTCACCGGTTTTGATGATCGCGAGATGCTGAACCTGATTCTGCTGAATCGCTACATCATCAGCTACGAACCTTACAATTTCAAAGGGCATCTGACCGATTTCCCGCTGACTCTGGCTTACGGCAAGAAGATAGATGCGTTGCGCCGCAAGTACAAGCCGTGGCTGTGGGATGCCGAGTTTCGCGATACACAGGGAGCCGGCGTTCGCGCGAATGGTTCTCATCGATATTCCGTTTTTCGCACCGCTGCCGGAAAGCGAGCAGTGGTGGTGATTAACCAGGAGTCCGCGAAGACCATCGAGGCGGCACTGGATCTGCCGAATGCAGGCAACCTCTTAATCGCTACACCCGAACAGCCCGATGCGCAACTGGCGCCGGCCACGCTACGCATTCCGGCGCGATCCGCAATGGTTGTGATGGAACAATAGGGTGATCCACGCTCCGAAGAGAACAAGAAGCGCGATAGCGGTCTGTCACCGCCATGGGCCAAGCTCATTTTCGATGACGGACGGTCAACTCTTTCCCCGAAAAACCAATGCGATCTCGATAATGAGGATGATCACCACCAGCAATTCCAGGACGAACGCGCGTCCCTGGTGGAACTCGTTGACCATGGAATCGTAAAGGTCTTCCGCCGTCGTCAGTTTCTCATTGACTAGGTTCCGGTAATCGGTCACCCCAATTCGGCTTGCGGCAAGCCGGTATGCCCGGGCATAAAACATGTCGCTGAGAAACTTGATCGCGTTGTCCGTGCGTTCAGACAACTCGCGGCAATCAAGACGGATGGTATTCAAGTTCTGAGCCTCGCGCGCCAGCCGCCAACGCGACCAGAATCCCCGCTTCTGCTCCAGTTGTTTGTACACTTCCGTCAACACTCGCGTCAGCACTTCATCGTAATACCGAAACTCGAGTAGCTGAGTATTGGCGTATTCCAACAGGTCGATAGTTGGCCAAGCGGCATCCGGACGATCATAGACAAAGGCTGCGACCCACCCGACGACCAGCAAGTCCGACGGATAGTAGGACATGCTGGATTGCAGGACGTCCTGCCGCTCACCGGTCGAGAGCGGCAACTCGTCTCCTCGCACAATTTGAGCGATCTCGACGCCGCGATGACGTATCAGTTCTTCGGCCGTGACAGTTACGCCGTCGCGTTCGACGGGGTTGACTTGAATGACATAGTAATCTTCGGTGATCCAACCTTCATAGGACTTCCGGAGCGCCGGCGCGATACGGTCCATGCGCTGCCGCAAGAGGTCATGAATTCGCCCTTCGAGTTCTGCGGAGGAGATCCAGCGATGCGCAAATTGAATAAGTGACTCCCAGGTTCCTGCGAATTCAAGCCGCAACTCGACGCTCGCCACGCCATATTCGAAGTAGCGAATGCGACCCGAAAGCAGATGATGGGCGTTGGTCTCGACGGGGTCGAGTTGCTCGACCACGGGCGGTCTCTCGTAACGGACGTATTCTGGCGCCGGGTGACGGAATGCCGGTTCGCGTTTGCTTGGACTAGTTCCCATGATGCCGTGCAAACAGGTCAGATCGATTTCTTCAGCGATGTCGAAAAGCAACAAGGCCCGTAGTGTGGCCGTAAGCTGCTGCGCGCTGTCCATAAGTGCCGTCCCGGTTATCGTAACGCGCTGGGGGGAAACTTACAGCAGCGTAACCGATCTTTGCTTCTGCCCCAGTACCTGCGATTGTTGCTTTGTTCCCGGTTCCCAGACGGCGAATACCTTCGACAGGGAATCGAGATACACTTTGCCTTCGCGGCGCACGTAACTACCACAGGACACGAAGAAACGCGTTACAGCAGACGGGTCGTCGAGCCGATCGGACGGTCTGGTCCAGGCCAGCAGATAGGCGTCGGTCTCCCAACCGGCGATCGTATTATTGGAATTCAGATGCATGCGGCGGCCGTCGGCCTGCAGGTTCAAGTAGACATCGGTGACCTGATTACCATTTTGTATGCGTACGCCAATTGCATCGGTTCCCGAGAGCGGCTGAATGGCCGGAAGGGCTCCCGCGCCTTGAGGCGGATGTGGTGTGATCGCAGTAATGAACTTCTGCACGCGGGTAGCCTCACGCGTACGAAATACGAAATAAGGGATCTTCGTTTGTGGATCATGCTCGGCCAGCCCTTGTTCCTCAAGCGTGTCCAGAGCATCGGGAAAAACAAACCGCACATCGGCTGTCGCCGGGCCATTCGTCACGCGCACTTGGTTTCCGTCGCGCGCAGCCGTTCCGGCATAGTGGAGCAGCCAATCGAGGGTTCCCGCTTGGTGAGACTCAACGTCGTCAAAAATCAGGATGACGTTGTCGAGCCAAAGCCAATGGCGATAATTTCGCGAGAGATACTCGGCCATTGGTCCTGTCGCGTCGGCAAAGACATACTTGACGCCGAGGCTATCGATCAAACGATGAAGCTGGCCGGGAAATTTGACGCCGTGCAGATGATCCTCCGGCGGTTCGCCCTGACCGTTGAAGAGAATCACATTGTGGGCCGGACTTTGAACGTAATAGCTGGGGTACGCGGGATCTCCGTAACTGCAGGTTCCGGAATCGATCAGCAACGGCACGCCCGCATGGAAGAGAATGAACGATCCGGCATCGGCGTGGGCATGATTCCAGGTGAAGCCCGATTTCATTGCGAGCATGGTCGAGTCTTCTTTCCACGAGTCGCGCATGACGGCCCAGCCGATGTCGGAATAGAGGATGGAGTCCGCGGCAGGGGGGCGTAAGCTCGCATGCATGGGCTTCGAATATAAGAAATCGAGAGCTTGGGGCTGCGACTGCCGAGCCGGCTCCGCACTGGTACGGGAACAGGCGGCGAGATACCACGAATCCGCGGGGTGCGAGTAGCCCATTTCGTTCAGCAAACGAATGGTTGGTACAACCTGCAGATGAGTGGGGCTATCGCCGAAATTCACGCAGGCCGGCGCGATGGAGCTGGAATAAAACGTCTGGAAGAAAAATTCGCTGACCTTCGATAACGGGGCGTAGTCCGGTTGTTTAACGCGCGCGAAGACGTTCGACTGCGCCAGGCGAAAGCGCAGATATTCAAAGAGCGCATAGTTCGCATAATTGACGCTTTCATAGAACCCGCCGCCGGAATCGAAAGTGATGCTCTTGTTCTGAAGCACATTTCCGCCAAAGCTGAACCATTCCGTGATCCCCTCGTTCACGCGACGAAGCCATTGTGGCGCCCGGGCGTCGTCTCCGTATAGCGACAGCACCGCAATGCCCGCGCTCGACACGCACACGGACCACCAGTTGTGGCCCATGGAATCGAGCGCGTGAATCCGTGTGTCCGGGGAGAGCCAGTCTTCTAGTGTCGCCGTGATGCCCATCCGCGTGATGGCTTCCGTGATGGTTTGTCGGTCGGAGGCGGAGAGCAGAGTGTATATGGCATCGTATCCGGCGCCCATCCCAACACAGAAGCGCGCTGTATTGAGTTCCGAATGCCAGGGAGGTACGCGTTTGGTGAAGCCCGGCCCATGCCATACGCTGTATGCTGCGAAGTGAAGCAGCCCTTCCCTAAGCTTGGCCGCATACTGCTCGCGATTCGTCACGTGATAGACAAGGCCGAGGGTAAACGCGAGGTCGACGATTTGCTGGGAAGGCCTTCCGAAGCCCGCATCGTCACCTCTGCCCCGATTCGCAGCGGCTTCCGCAACCAGTTCGACGGCCAAGAGCCGATCGGCGTGCTCAATCAATTTGTTCCAGCGTGCGGCTAATTCAGTATCAGCCTTCAACTGGGCTCGCAGTTGGTCGATGCGCGCTCGATTGTAATAAAGCCGCGGCCGTTCCGATACAAAAGACGATTGCCCGGATGGAGCGGCCAGCGCCGCTCCAACGATCAGGGGGCTGATAACGAATTCGCGCCGTTTCATGATGCCTCGCGTTTCATCGTTAAAACAGAATCTTCAAAGCGAGTTGTGTCTGCCGCGGCGAATTGGCCTGCGTTGTGATCACGCCGAAAGACGAAGACGTAACGGTCGTGTTGGGGTTGCCGAATTGCGGAGTGTTGAACACGTTGAAAGACTCCGCGCGAAATTCGATTTGCCAGCGCTCGGTTATGTTGAAGTTTTTGAACAGGGAGAAATCGAGGTTCCGGAGACCGGGACCGCGGATGTTCGGTAATGTTCGTGCGACATTGCCGAGGGTATAGGTGGCGGGTTGGCTAAAATCGGCGACATTGAAGTATTCGTTCAAACGGCTCTCCACGCTGCCATTGAGACCGGCGTTCTGGCCGTTGGTGTTGGGACGCTCCCCCGGATTGAAGATATTGGCATTATTCGAGGCCGATAGACCAAGCGGCATTCCAGTCTGCGCGGTGAAGATTCCATTCGCCTGCCATCCACCTAGAACGGTGTCGGTCAAGCGATTCCAATGGGACCCGAATCTTTGCTTCTTGCCGAACGGAAGGCTGTAAACGAAGCTGCCAACAAAGCGCTTGGAGACGTCGGCAGTCGAGTTCGACCAATCGTTCCTTAGATTGTTAGCGTCCTGATTGGTGGCGTCACCATTAAAGTTACTCGTGTTATTCGACGACCAATCGTCCAGCATCTTGCCGCCGGTAAACGATAGCAACATGGTCAAATTGTCACTGAATCGCTTGTCCAGCCGCAGTTGCAGAGCGTTGTAACTGGAAGTGGCGCCTTCGGCGTTGACCACTTGGACACTGGTGAATTGCGGATAGGGCGCTAACAAATAGCGCTCTTGCACCGTTTTTCCCGACAACGGACCAGTAGCCGTGATCAGCCCGTAGAAGGGATTGGGTACGGTCGTCAATAAGTTCGATCCCAACGCCAGGTCTTGATCCTGGAGCTGGTTAATCTGGCCTGTGTAAGTCAGGTCAACACTGTGGTTTCCAACGTATGCGGCATCAATCAACCAGTTGTGGGGCAGTTGATACTGCACGTCCAAGTTCCAATTTTCCGAATAGGGCGTGGGCGATGACCGGTACGGAGCGGCAATGCCGGTGCCGGCACCAGTTAGCAGTCCGAGTGAACTACCCGTGACGGGCACGAACCCGTTCGGGAAGGGATTTGAGAGAGTATAGGCGGGCGTTACTCCATCGATGGTGCCATAGAATGTGCTGTCGGAGCGATAGCCGGTCTGGTTGACTGTTGCGGCGGCTTCGTTGGGCGAATCCTGATAGAAGAGCCCAAAGCCGCTACGAACGACCAACTGCTTCGCAGCCTGATAGGCAAGCCCGATGCGCGGCGCAAAGTTTTTGTAGTAACCGAGGTTTTGCTGGCGAGAGTTACCAGTTGCCCCCACGTAGCCGAGTCCGCCCATCAGATTCGTCAGGCCGCTTGGCGTAGCGAGTGGCGACGGCGCGGTCAAGTCCAGAAAGGTCATGCGATCGTGCCGCTCCGTCCGCGGATTGAAGAAATCGTAACGGAGCCCGAGGTTCAATGTTAGTTTACTGGTTGCCTTCCAGTCGTCCTGAAAGTAGCCGGCTACGTATTGGCTGACCGTATCGATGATTTTGAAATTGTGAGTTACTGTTCCGCCGCCGAGTCCCAACAGAAACGACGCGAACGGATCGCCGGACGTTGAAGAGGAAGTCTGGGCGTTGGGTCCCTGGGTCAGCGCAGCAGTGAAGCTATAATCACCCGTTGACCGCCCTTCTTGATCGACATTATTCGACAACGCCCGGACTTCGGCGCCGAATTTCAGCGTGTGGCGGGAGAAGACCTTGGTGTTCTCGAGCGACCAGGATTGTGTCATCATTCCCAGCACACCAAGCGCCAGTTGCGAACCCGTGCCGATGCCGACGTAATTCGAGACTTCGAATCCCGGGAAGGTTAAGGCATTGGCCGTTTGCCTGATATACGACGGAAAACCCAACTGCGTAGGATCATAGCCATCCGAAATAGTCGAGATTTCATAGATGGTGCGGCTGACACCCCAGCGGAATTCAACCAGATAAGTGGGAGTGGCGGTGAACGTATAGTCGAAGGCGCCACCGATGGCATTCTGAATGTTGGTGGCTGCGTTCTGCGCGATCTGGATGGAGCTTGGGAAGTAAATAGCCGGATCGCTGGTTGGGTTCCGCTTGGAGAACCGGATGGAGAAGCGCTGCCGGTCGGACAGGATCTGATCGAGTTTGATGTCGCCTTGATCGATGTTATAAGGCGAAACGGAAGCGGCGAACCAATTATTCACCTGCGTTCCGCTAATGCCCGCTGTGTTTGGCGAAGGATAAAATTTGGCAACGTTCGCGGCGACAGGATTGATCATGCTGGAGGGAATCACGTTGCCGGCGAAGGGAGACCGTTCATATGTGCTGCCGACCAGCTTGGTTGTGTACGGATTGTAGATCGTGATGGGCGCTCGTGACGATGTGGTGTCCTGGGAGAAATCGCCGCCGAGTTCTGCCGCGGTTGGGACGGTCCCCGATGCGGTTGCGGCCGAGCGTTGACGCAGCCCCTCGTAATCGGCGAAGAAAAAGGTCTTGTTGCGGCCGTTGTAGAGCTTCGGTATTATCACCGGGCCGCCGACCGTTACGCCGAACTGGCTTCTCTTGAAACTTGCGAGCGGCACGGCTTGACGATTCGAGAAGAAGTTATTGGCATCCATCACTGAGTTGCGTAGAAATTCATACAGGCTACCGTGGAAATCGTTGCTGCCGGAACGGTAGATGACGTTTATGATGCCGCCGCCGCTGAGGCCGAATTCGGCGGAGTAGTTGCTGGTCTGGACTTTGAACTCTTGCACGGCATCGACCGACGGGAAGATAGTCAACGCCTTGTAATCGTCGGTCGGCGGCGCGGATGGCACGCCGTCGAGGAGCACGTCGGTGGTGCCGGAGCGGCCGCCATTGACATTGATTTGAAGCCCTGTAAATGAATTCCCGATCGAACCCGTTACACCGGGAGATAAGAGAATCAAGCTGAACGGATTTCGCTGGTTTAGCGGGAGATTGACGATATTCCGCCCGCTGATCACCTGGCCGACTTGCGCGTCCCCCGTGTCCAGCATCGGCTCTTCACCCGTGATCTGGACGGTTTCCGTGGCAGTTCCAATTTCGAGGGCAAATGTCAGGTTGGCGGACTGGTCCACGTCCAGAACAACTCCCTTCCGAACGAGTTGCTTAAAGCCTGGAGCATCGACGGTCATGTCGTACGTTGCCGGCGGCAGAGCCGGGGCAAGAAAATGCCCTGCCCCGTCCGATTTCTCAGTTACGACATTGCTGGTCGCTTCATTCGTAATGCGAATGGTAGCGTTGGGAACTACCGCGCCGGTGGGATCGTGAACAGTCCCGCCCAGGGAGGCGGTAATCCGTTGAGCGGCCATGGGTACAGCGGCGAGCAGGCAAAAAGTCGACAAAGACACTAACAGACGTCTCATAGAAAAGAATCCTTTGGCTTACTATCCTGTCTGGTAACGTGAAAAACAAGTAAATTTACAGCAAATTAACTGCAAACAACGGGCCTGTAAGTTATGGACAAGAATAAACTTCAAGGAGTTACAACACGCGATACAACGAGCGACCAGGATTCTGGAGCCCCAGCGAGCCGCCGTGTCTTTAACAGCATCTCGAAGTAGGGAAGAGGCTTGGAAGGATCGGGCCAAACGCGTTTAAGTACGGGCGCCAGTTCCGATTCGGACGTGGCGAGAATACCGGCGGATTCCGTAGCCTCCATGTCGGTCCCCGCTACGATCAGAACCCCTGTATCGGGGGATGCGCCCGGAAGAAGCGCGAAGATGCTGTATCCCTCGTGTCCGGATGGGGCCAAAGGAGGTAGCGCATAAGTGGCTGGTTGTCCGGGTCCTGGCTTGCGATCATACACGGTTACGTGATCGGGTTCGGTCACAAATCGGAAATCGAGAGAGCGGCTGAACAGTTGCACCCAGGGGTCGGAGCGGTCGCTGCCGAGCAGAATCAGATTCTCGGAATTGGCGGCCCGCACCGAATAGTTGCGAGCATACGAAATCGAGAAGTGGCTCCGTTGGACCGGAGTTAATAGAAGCTCAACCTTGCTGGCGATATTCAAGTCGGCCAGACTTGTGTACTGGCGAAACGCCAGCATAGTCAAAGCCGAATCGAACCGGGAATCCAATTTCTCCGTGCGCCTGGCTTCTTTCATCCACAAATCGGGATCGCGGGAAAGGTAAGCATCGAGAGGTATCTGATGCTTTAGAGCATCCTGTAAAAATGTAAAGCTGGAATCGGCCACAATCAAGCTGGTGCGCGCGTTTGGACTGAATAAGTGTGCGTAGAGCGCGTAAAGCGAGGGCTGATTCACAAACTCCTGAGCGGCCATTTGCGGCCTCCGTTGGAAGGCGAGCCACGCACAGGTGACTGCCAGAAGCCCGCATAACCCGGCGAGAACGCCAATTACTAGCGGGGTTTGGGATGTGCGGGGCAAAGGCGCTAGAAGGGCGGGCTCCGGTTCAACACGATCGATTGGCGCCGGCTGCGAACGATATCGGAATATCGGCAGATAGCTGCCCTTGGGCACCTCCAGCACTATGGGCTGGTGGGCGCCTTCCGATTCGAAATACTGCGCCAGCCGCTTCCGAAGGTGCGATGCCTGCACGCGAACAATTGGGTCAATGCCTTTGTCGTAGTCCGCCATTCGACCGAAGAGCCGCGTGCCGATTTCCTCTTCGTGAATCTCGAATGCGGATTCGTCCAGCACTCGGCGGGACATATACCGGAGCATCTCGCATAGCCTTGCGGACCGGCACAGCAGCGGCGATGACGTGACACGATCGACGAGCTGCCAGCATTCCGGGGTTGGCGGCGATGGCTCGGCTTCGATTGGGGAAGCGCCGACGCCTGACTTGGCGGAATGCGAGCTAAGTGAGGAGGCCATAGGCCATCTGGATTCTCTGGCTGCGAACAGCGCCAGTATATCGAAAGGGATATTGAGCGAACTGGGGAGACGGGAGAAGCCAGGAGCTAGCTCTGCCTCCGGC
Source organism: Bryobacteraceae bacterium (assembly GCA_036272835.1). Taxonomy (GTDB): domain Bacteria; phylum Acidobacteriota; class Terriglobia; order Bryobacterales; family Bryobacteraceae; genus Bog-105. The sequence continues at coordinate 102,264 of DATAXY010000065.1, read as the reverse complement.
GATGCCGGATGGAACAGGCTGTGACTGGTGGGACCGACTCGCTAACGCTCGCGGCTCAGTAAGGGCCCACGCCACGATCGACGCTGTTGAAAATAGCGAGCTTGACAGGAGTAAGGAGCCAGACGTGTTTTAGGCCGCCTTTTGCTTCTTTTGGGAGTAATAAGTGCCTTGGCTGACGTGCTGGCGACGGTCGGCCGCGGCGTAGAAGGCGAGGAGCTCGGCAGTTGAAAAATCGAACCCAATTTCGTGCGCATCGAACGGTAGGCCTTCGGCTTTGGCATTGCGCATGTTGTTGAGAGCACATTCCATTTCGGCTTTGCGGCGGGCTTCCCGGATACGGACCAGTTCTTTGAGTTCGGCGCTGTCTTTGGCGAAGTGACGGCGAAGACGTTCTTCCTGGAGCGAGAGGTTGTTGATCTGGCGCTGGTACGTGGTGAGGGTCTTCACGTCGATCATGGCGGCGCGGACAGACTCATCCTCGTTTTGGAAGAGTTCGGCGAATTCGACGCGGCCGACGGCATAAATACCTTGTTCGAGGGAGAAAATCCGATCAATACGCCATTGGGTATCGGCGATATTCTGAGTCAATTCTTTTTCACGGCCGGTGACCGGGCGGAACTCGGCTTCGAAACGAGCGACGTGGTTTTTGTATTCCTCGACATCATCGGTAGGCAGCAGAACGGTGCGACCGGTGAGCGCCGTACGGACGGCATTGTGGGAGGATTTAGCGCGACCCTCTTCGGTACGAGGACCCGTAGATAGTTTGGAGTTGGCCTGATTGGCGGCGATTTGCGCGGCGGTGGACATGGGTGAAAAGTCTCTCGCTTTCGGCTAAACGCTAGCACATAGAAACGCGAAAACGAACTTTTAACCCAACGAATTCCTTGTAAATCGTTTCAGAATAAGGCAGAAACAATATTTTTTAAATCTGTGACCCGTTAACCTACGAACCCAATAGAATGTTCGGCAACAGCGTTCCCATTCTGCTCTGCCGCGGCCAGAATACTCAATTCCACGACGAATCGCGCACCCACGGGTAGGTTGTCTTCGACACGCACGCGGCCCCGGTGTTCCCGCACGACATGGCTCACAATCGCCAGTCCCAAGCCGGTGCCTCGGTCCTTGGTCGAAAAGTACGGCAGGAACAGTTTTTCTTTGTCGGTTGCGGACACGCCGCAGCCTGTATCGGTAACCGAAAGTTCCACTGCGTCGGGAGCACCCTGCGCTGTAGCGATCTCAATGCGCCGGACCGGCGATTCGCTCATAGCCTCCGCCGCATTATCCACCAGGTTCACGATTACGCGTTTGATCTGCTCCCGATCAGCCATCACAACGGGGAGGGACCGATCCAGATCTAACGTAACCGTGATGCCGTCCAGCCTGCCGGCGAACACCGCCATAGCGCTCTCGACAATTTCGTTCAGGTCGGCAGGGGAGGGCCGCGCCGCGGGAAAGCGGGAAAATTGGGAGAATTCATCCACCAAAGACTTTACGGTCTGGACTTCGCGCTGGATCATTTGCGTGCACTCAGCCAGGATCTCTCGGGTTTCCATCGGCACTTCCAGACGGCCGAGCAGCCGGGCGATACGGTCGGCGCAAAGCGAAATCGGGGTCAAGGGATTCTTGATCTCATGCGCGATTCGCCGTGCAACTTCTTGCCAAGCTGCCGCCTTCTGGGCCCGCAACAGATCGCTGGTATCCTCCACCACGATCACAAAGCCGCGGCGCTCTTCGACGGACGCCACCGTCAACGCGAGATGCAAGACTGCTGAAGGCCCGGGTATCTCCAATTGACACGCCGAAGCTCCGGCCCGTCGCGCGCGCTTCATCAGGTAGCGGATCTCGGCAAGATCCTCGGGGGCGAACAGTTCGCCGAGGCGCTTTGCGTTTGCCAGTTGAGCGCGCGGGAAAATGCCGAACATCGCTCGGTTCACGCGCTCAATTTGCTCGTCCGCCGATACCGAAATCACGCCGGTTGGAATGCTTTCGAGAATCGCCTCAGTAAAGCGCCGGCGCGCTTCTAACTCGTGCGCATTCGTTTCCAGGTCATTCGTCATATCATTGAACGCGCGCACCAGAGTAGCCAAGTCGTCTATGGCGTTTACGCGTACGCGATACGAGAGGTTCCCTTGCCGCACCTCCCGGGCGGCTTCGAGCAGAGCCGTGATCGGATCGATAATCTGCCGCGACATGATCTGCGCAAGCCACCAGGCAAAGTACAGCACGAATAGCGTGATTACGCAGTCCAACAACACATATGTCCACCGAAACGTCCGGTTCTGTCCGGCTAACCGCTGCTGCTCGTCGAGCGAGGTGGCGATCGCGCGTTCCTGCTTCGCCAACTCGACGTTCAATGCCGCTCGCACCACCACCCGGCTGGCGATTCCAGTCCCATCCGTTACTTCGGCAGACGCTTGAGCATAACGGGTCTTCCATTGCAGCGGTCCGGGGCAGAGTTGGACCGGCGGCAGCCCCGGAGACAGGAGGGTCAGTTCGTCGATGTGCGGCTTGGCGCAGACCTTTCGAAAGAAGGCCGTATCGACTGTACCTCCGCGCGTGGCTAGCGCCGTCTCGGGCAAGGCCGCAATCCAGTTGGCTTCCGCCTGCGCACGGTCCCTGGCACCCTCCCAATAGGCGCGATCCAATTCCTGCAGGCTAACCATTTCCGTGCGCGCCGGCTGGCTGAACCACTTATCCAGCGTACGGTTTAAAACGTAAAACGCATAAAAAACGAACAGCAGCACGGGGGTCAGCGCCAAAGCAAGCGCTCCCATGATGAGCCGCGAGCGTATCCGCGCGCCTTCCCGATTGCTCTGGCGGTCGATATACAACTTCACCAGCGCCCGGAACAACATAAACGCCAGCGTCACCATCAGGAGGAAGATCAGCGTGGAGACAGCCCACAACACCACAGTCTCGCGTATGTCGGCCGGTGTATGCGGGAAATGGAATGAGCCCTGCCAGATGACGAGGGTTAGCAGAACCAGAAAACTGACCGCGGCGGCGGCGAACGCGAGACGGCCTTTCACGATACTGCCATCCTAGCCCACGCAAAGCGGAGTCAATGCGATTCTGGCTCCGCGAGCGCTATTTTGCCGGGGAATCTTTGGCGGACAAGGGAGAAGGCCAGGATGCCATACTCTGCGTACGGAACTCATACTGCTGTATTTGGAGCGCTATTTTCGTGCCCGATTGACGTGCCACACGTCCGCGCGCCACCAGGTTTAGAAGGCATTTCTCGTTCAATTGCGCCGGCCAACTGATCGAAACTTCCAACCGCGTCCCGGCTGGCAATTCATGGTCAGACGTAAAGAGGACGCCAGAACTGCTGATGTTCAGCGTCTTGCCGGTTCCAGAGAGCATTTCCGACCGTTGGTTCAAGGTCTTGTAGCGGACTTCCCGCTCAATGGGAAAGCGGCTCGACTTCCGCCGTTCCTGGCTGCTCCCGTTGCTCTCTACCGTGTCTGACACTTGTATGCGGTCCCGATCACTCTTAGCTTACACAATCTGAATGAAATTCGCGAATGCCATGAGCGGAAGAAGCCAGTGGCTGGAATTCAGGAGCGGGTCGGCGGAAGCTTCGATCCGGACGTCGTTCTCGCTTGAGGATGCCAATGAACGGCTTCGGTGGACGTTTCGCTCTTCTTCAAAGAGCGCGGCCAAGCGGCGCAACCCGTACGGTGCTTAGTTTTTGCTCACCTTTCGCCGTCTCTCGCCGCTCGATTCCGTAGCCAATCCAACCGCTCCCTCAATTTCTGTTCGAATCCGCGGCCGGTGGGCTCGTAAAATCGGGTACCTGCCAGCGCATCCGGTAGACACTGCATGTCCGTCACCGCATCCGGTTCGTTGTGTGCATGCCGATAACCCTTACCATACCCAAGACCCTTCATCAATCCCGTCGGAGCATTGCGAAGCTGCAGTGGAACCGGGGCTGCCGCGGTGCTTTCGATCACCGCATCGACCTTATTGAGCGCCTGGTAAGAAGCGTCGGACTTTGGCGCCAAGGCTAAGTAAATTGCCAATTGCCCCAGGGCCAGATCGCCTTCAGGCACGCCGAGGAAATGAACGGTTTGCATGCAGGCAAGCGCTTGTTCCACGGCTCTGGGGTCCGCCAGGCCAATGTCTTCAATAGCCATTCGCACCAGCCGGCGAGCCAAATACAAACGGTCTTCACCGGCCTTCATCATTCGCGCCAGCCAATACAACGCCGCGTCCGCATCGCTGGACCGCACGGATTTATGTAGCGCCGAGATCAGGTTGTAGTGCTCCTCGCCCGCCTTGTCGTAGAGCAGCACCTTGCGCTGCAGCGCATCGGCTATCGTCTGCTTGCCGATCACGCCCTCACGCGCCATTCCGGCGGCGATTTCCAACGTGTTCAGCGCAGCGCGCGCATCGCCGTTTGATGCCGTCGCGATCTCCTCGAGCAAGTCCTCGGGGACGGTCAAATTCAAATCGCCCAAGCCGCGCACCGGCGTCTCCAGGGCCCGCCTTAGCAGGGTCACAACATCGCTGGTTTCGAGCGCATTTAAAACATAGACCTTCGTTCGTGACAGCAGCGCCGAAACCACTTCGAACGACGGATTCTCCGTGGTCGCGCCAATCAGAATCACGTCGCCCCGCTCCACATAAGGCAGGAAGGCATCCTGTTGCGCCTTGTTGAAGCGATGAATTTCATCAATGAACAGGAGCGTGCGGCGCCCTATGCGCGCGGCCTTCCCGGCGTCGGCCATGACCGCCTTGATTTCTTTGATTCCGCTCAATACGGCGCTGAACGGCACGAAGTCCGCTTTGCTTTGATGGGCGATGACGGAGGCGAGCGTTGTCTTGCCCGAGCCGGGCGGCCCCCACAGAATAGCCGAACTCAAATTTCCACTTTCGATCTGCGCCCGCAGGGGCTTGCCCGGCCCTAATATATGTTGTTGCCCGACGTATTCATCGAGTGTTCGCGGCCGCATCCGTTCCGCCATGGGCCGTCCCGCGGCTGCCCGCTCGCGCTCGCCCGGTAGGGGCGCCGTATCGAACAGACTCATTGTGCGCTCCTCTGCCGTTGCGCCTCAAACAACACAATGGAACAAGCCACCGCCGCATTGAGCGACTCCACGCGCCGCGTCGGAATCGACACCGGCTCAGCCATTTGCAGCAGCTCACGCGAAACGCCGGCGCCTTCGCTTCCCACAACCAACGCACAGGAATTTCGCAAATCCGTTTCTTGAATTGAGCGCGCGGCTTGCGATACCAGCGCGAACATGCGCACGCGGCGCAGATCGGCGATTTCGATCCGCTCGCTGTAGGGCAAGTGGAACAGGGAGCCGGCCGTCGCGCGGAGAAATTTTCCATTGGCCAAGTGAACGCCCCCGTTGGCCATGGCCACTCCGGTCGCGCCGAACGCTTCGGCGGAGCGCACCACAGTGCCCGCATTACCGGGGTCCTGTATACCGTCCAGAACCACGACTAGCGCCGGGTCGCGGAACAGTTCCGCCGTGCGCCAGTGTTTCGGCCGCACCAGAGCCAAAATCTCCTGGCTGGTCTCCGTTCCCGCCATGGACGCAAATGCTCGGGCCCCAACTTCGATTGGGTCCAAGCGCAACCGGCTCAGCAGAGCGCGATGCCGCTCCCGGCTATCGGCCGTGACGAACACCTGTTCGATTCGCCAGGGACTCGCCGCGGCTTCTTCAATCAAATGCGGACCCTCGATCGCGATCAGCCCGTCTTCGGCCGGGCGGCCGTCTCTAACGGCACGCCGTATGCTCTGGAGCAGCGGATTGTGGGTGCTCGTTAGCGGCATGTGTACGCCCTCACCATTCTTCTAGCCAACCCGCCACGAAGTAGACTTAAGATGCAGCGATCATTAGCTTCCATGAAGCGTATACTTGCGGGCCTTTGCGCGCTCGTTGTCCTTCTTGTTTTAGCCTACCTGTTTTATATTGCGCGCAAAATAGCGCGTGAATCGACTATTGACGAAGCCCACAAGGCCGATGTCATCGTCGTGCTCGGCGCGGCTGAGTATCGCGGGCATCCCTCTCCGGTGTTGCAAGCCAGGCTGAATCATGCGCTCCTCCTATACTTGCGACGCGAAGCGCCTTATATATTGACCACGGGCGGAGCCGGCGGCGATCCGGTCTACACCGAAGGCGAGGTCGGCCGAGGGTATCTGACGGAACGCGGCGTTCCGTCGGAAGCGATTCTGGTCGAGCCCGAAGGCTCGACGACGGGACAAAGCCTGGCTGCGGTCGCCGAGATTATGCGCAGCCGCAACATGCATTCCTGCATCGTCGTCAGCGATGGCTATCATATTTTCCGCGTGAAGCGCATGCTTGAATTCCAGGGCATCACGGTGTATGGCTCCCCCCGGCCGCCGATGGGATCGCCCAGCCCGCCGGAACTTGATTGGCTGTACTTCCGGCAGGCCGTTGGGTTCGCACTGTGGAGGATTGGGGTGAATATTTGAAAGGGTGGGCGAGCCGGTGACAAGCTCAATCAGGGCTGGGGCCGCCGGCGCTGTTTTCAGGGTGTCCATTAGCGGCGCAAGCGAATCATTCGAGCCCGCCTTGCTCAGAGCTTGTAGCGCTGGCCTCCACAAGGTGCTATCGCTGGACTTTGCGTCGAGCAATAGTTGATGTTCCGAGCCAGGGCTCATAAGCGAACACTCGAAACCGGGGAACTGCAGGCCAGAGCAATGATTCGGCGATTGACGTAATGCGGCGAGACGTTGAGAGGCCGCGCTTGGATCGACTCGAAAGAAGTAGGCGAACAATGCCGTAATACAAACAGGGCTGCCTGGGCGCTCCGATGCAAGCCTGTCTTGGGAGGCCTGCCAGATTTCCGGTTCCACCGCGGCGCTGGCGAAACGCGCGATCCGTGCGTTCACCTGCTGGCCCGTCAGGCTCATTTGTGGATTGGAGAATGCTATCGGTCCGATTTGATTTGCATAATGTTGGAGGAGGAACAGGATGCTCTCGAACCGATCGATACCTCGCGCCACCGTAATTCCAGTGCTAGCGTACCCGGATGTGAATCAGGCTGCCGCCTGGCTGTGTGATGCGTTCGGGTTTAGCGTGCGTTTGCGCATCGGTAACCATCGCGTGCAATTGAATGTGGGCGATGGAGCGGTGATCGTGAGGGAGATGCGGCCGAATGAGGTCAACGCGGCGCCAGGCGTGGGACATTCGGTCACTATTCGCGTCGAGGACGCCGATGCCCACTGCAACCGAGCCAAGGCTCACGGGGTATGAATCACACAAGAACCGGTGACTCACCCGTACGGCGAGCGGCAATACAACGCGGATGACTTCGCGGGACACTCGTGGACGTTTTCCCAGTCGGTGGCTGATGTGCATCCAGAACAGTGGGGCGGAAACGCAGAGCAGCTGTGACACCGGGCGCACGCCTTCATCGTCCGGCAGAAGATGGAAGTCCGGCAGTGGAGAGGGCCGCGGTCCGTAGTTGGATCGTGGTCTCCGCCACAAGTTTACTGCCGCCTCCGGCCGTCTTTACGCCGGCAGCGCTAAACGACTTCGACTGTCGTCCGGTGCGGGATTAGGCCCGCTTCAAAGCCCAAATCCAGCAGCTTCTGCGCCGCTCGCGGTACGATATCGCCGCCGTCTACCGTATGGTCGTTGACATACATCCCGACAAACTGGTCCGCCAGACCCGTGTCCAGATCGCGCGCAAACTGCATCGCGTAATTCAGCGCCTCTTCGCGGTGGTCGAGCGAATAGCGAATGCTCTCGCGCAAGCATCTCGAACATTCCGCCTGCACTTCAGGCGTCAAATTTCGGCGCATAGCGTTTCCCCCTAACGGCAAAGGCAACTGATATTTAGCCTTGAACCACTTCCCGAGATCCACCACGTTATGGAGGCCTCCATTTCCGTAGGTCAACTGCCCTTCGTGGATCACCAGGCCGCAATCGACTTTGTGCTCCTTCACTGCGTCCAGAATTTTGTCGAACGGGATGACTACATGTTGAAAGTCCGGTTCAAAGAGCTTCAGCGCAAGGTACGCCGTCGTCATCGTCCCAGGAATGGCGATGCGTTTGCCTTTTAAGTCTTCTGGAGTCATGCGCCGAGCGCTCACCACCATCGGCCCGTATCCGTCGCCAACGCTCGAGCCGCTCGCCATGAGAACGTATTTGTCGGCTACATAAGGATAGGCGTGATAGGAAATCGCAGTCAGCTCGTAAATCCCTTCCGTTGCCTTCCGATTCAGCGACTCAATGTCTTCAAGGACATGGCGGAACGAAACGATTTTCGATCGGACCTTCTTAGTAGCCATGCCATAAAACATGAACGCATCGTCTGAATCCGGGCTATGGGCGCAGACAATTTCCGGAACGGGAGGAAGACTCATACAGGTACGCAGAGCGGCAGCGGGTCAACCAGAGTGTATCAAAGCGATGACCCATTCCCGCCGATCGGAACGGTCAATCCGTTTACAGCAGTCCTTCACTTTTTGCTCGTAACGCGAGGAGCTCCGGACGCATGGCCTCGATCGATGCTTCCAAGGCCGTTAGCGCCGCGGTACATCCCTTATTGTCATGGCGTTTGGCCGCCTCTTCCAACTGTTGAGCGAGCCCTCTCGGCCCGGGCGCTTGCAAACTGCTCAGCGATCCCTTCAAGGTGTGGGCAATCCGTGACATACGGTCATAATCGGCGGCGTCTAAACGCTCGTGAAGGTCGGGGAGCTGTTGCCCGGACTCGACAAAGAACAAGTCAATGATCTCCACGATCAGTCCCGCATCATGTCCCAGATGGGCTGCAAATGCCTCGCCATCGAATGGCGGTAATGCCGATGCGCAGAACGAATCACTCCCTAATCCATGAGAAGCGCCATTCAGCCGGTCTATGGTCTCTCGCAAAGCTTCCAAATCAAAATGTTCAAGCAACAGCGCGTCGACGCCCGGATGCCGTTCACCCAAGTCGGCAACGGTCCGCAAGACTGGAGTCCGCGCAACTCCGCCTTTTTCCCGTTCACGCAGGCGGCCGATAAATTCGGCCACACCGTCGGGCGGCTCCGGCCCGCGCAACCAAACCGCATCGAAGCGCTGCAAAGTGAGCGCCTCTTCCGCTTCGACCAACGATGCGGTAACCACCGCTATCGTTCCCATCGGTCCGAAACCGCCCGGTCCGGCACCGGTATTTTCCCCATCGACTATCAATAACCGCAACATCGTCTTTCAAAACGCCTCACGTAGCCCTTACCAGTTTCGCACTAGTGTTTTCCCGGTTGCGAGGCGCCATTTGGAGCCGCGACTAAAGAGCTTTGTTGTATACTCGTGCTTTAGTGGGGGTGAGTCTTCCCTAGTCCCGCGACTACACATCTCCTTTCGCCGATTGCTTGGTGCCGCCGGTCACTGCTGCCCGGTATCGAGGCGCTGACCTCTGGTCTTTTCAATCTTCTTCTCCCCGATGAATGCAGGCTCTGTGAGCTGCCCCTCCGCGGTATTTCGCGCATCCCGGTCTGTCCCGCCTGTCTCAGTCTGCCCAAGCCTCTGCAGGCCGCCTACTCTTGTCGCGGCTGCGGAACGCCCTTTGTCGAAGCCTTTCCCCTGGATGAGCGAGACCTCTGTACGGTCTGCCGCGAGAGTCAGGTGAACTTCGATGCAGCCTACTCTTTCGGCAGTTATGAAGGCACCCTCCGCGATCTCATTCATCTCCTCAAATACGCCAAAGTGGAAAGCCTCGCCGGGCCTCTCGGCCGCATGATGCTTTCCGCCGCTCCCCCGATGGGAAATTTCGATTGGGTCGTTCCCATGCCCATGCATTGGCGCAAGCGATGGGAGCGCGGCTTCAATCAAGCCGAGTTGCTCGCAGCGCCACTGGCGCGTATGTATGGTATCAAGCTCTCCCGCTGCCTGCGCCGCAGTCGTTACACCAAGGCGCAGGCCAGTTTGGCACAGCGGGAACGGCTCGAGAATTTGGCCAACAGTTTTGCCGTCCGCAACCCTGCCGCCCTTGCCGGTAAGCGGATTCTTCTAGTCGATGACGTTTTCACCACAGGCGCGACGCTGCGTGCCGCCACTGCCGCCCTTAAGGCCGCTGGCGTAAGTCACGTTTCCGCCCTGACCCTGGCGCGCGCCGACCAGCGGCGTTTTGAAGATCACTCTAAATCCGGTTCCAAGTCCGTTGCGCGGGCTGCCCGCGCCGCGTCCGCCGGAACTTTCGATGCTGTTGTGCGGCGAAATTCTTCATGACCGTGGAGCGTGTGAAAATGGCCATTGCGGATCGACTTCATAGACCGGTTCTGGTGTTGAACGCCAGTTACGAACCCATCAATATATGTGCGGCTCGCCGCGCCCTGGTCCTGATTCTAAAAGGCGTCGCCGCCGCCGAGGAACTGGCCCCATCGCACATTCACTCCGCCCGGCGCACGATGGGCGTTCCTTCCGTCATTCGGCTGCTCGAGTATCGCCGCATTCCGCATCAGACCCGCGCGCTATCGCGCAAGAACATCCTCATGCGGGACCGCTATACCTGCCAGTACTGCCACAAAACCCTGCCCTCGGGCGAAATGACTCTGGATCATGTGATTCCCCGGTCGCGCGCCGGCGAAACTACGTGGGAGAATCTGGTCGCCTGCTGCCATCCATGCAACAACAGGAAGGGCAATCGAACTCCGGACGAAGCCGGCATGAAGTTGCTCCGTCCCCCGCGCCCCTTCAGTCTCCACACCAGCCGTCATTTAATGCGGCTGCTCGGCCGCAGTGATGACCAGTGGCGCAAATACCTTTTCTACGCGGATTGATGCCCGTAATCGATAAAATGGGCATGCCGCCCATGAAGCACCGTTTCACCCCCCTCCTTGCTGCGCTGGCCTTAGTTGGATCGCTTCTCTATGGGGCCGATCCGTGGAATCATGCCCCCTCGCGCTGGAACGCGAAGGACGTGCAGCGCATCCTCCACGATTCTCCCTGGGCGCATGTGAGCACCGCGGACTTCGGCATTCTGGAACGGATCGCGGATGAACTCGATACCAAACAGCCGGATATCCCGATTGGCGGCCAGAACGCGGGGCTGCCAGGGAGCGGTCAGACCTGGGACGGCGGGGTGGGACGCCCGCGGGGCGGCCTGCCCACACTCCCGCTGACCATCCGCTGGGAGAGCGCCCAGCCCGTGCGCGAGGCCCTCGAACGCGAGCAATCCACGGGCAGTGCGCCCCCGGCCCGTTACGAGAACGACTACGCCATCGCCCTGATCGGCATCTGGCCGGGTGCCAAGCCGCCAGTGAAGCAAGTGCCCGATAGTGCCGTCCTGCCGAAGGTAGAAGATCCAACCGCCCCCAAGCCCAATGTCCCGCCCGACCTGGGACACATGCGCCAAGCTCTGATGGGCGCGGCGCACATCGTGGTTCCAGGCAAGGATCCCCTGACGCCGGAATATGTGGATTTAGATCCCGCCACCGGGAAGATCACCATTTACTTCCCCAAGAAGCCGCTCCTGACGCTCGAGGATCGCGAGGTAGTCTTTCAAACCCAATTCGGACCCATGATGCTGCAGCAGAAATTCCACCCGAAAGACATGCTGTACCAGGGTAAACTCGCGCTCTAAGATCTCGACCCCACGCGGTTCTCCGTGCTATGCGTTTGAAGGTGGGAATCGAGTTCGTCCGCAAGTTCACTCTCGCGCCGTTTTCTGAAAAGGCTGGCAAATCTCAACAACCACGGCGCGGAACCGCTTCAGACTGGCTCCTTTATCGGAGAAAGGAATCGAGCAACGATTTCTGTCGTCTGCTCCCATTCGCGCGTCGCGCTTTCGATTTGCTTGCGTCCGGCGCGCGTCAGCTTGTAGAACTTGGCCTTCCGGTTGTTCTCGGAAACGCCCCATTCCGAGGTAATCGCGCCTTCCTGCTCCAGTCTTAGGAGCGCCGGATAAAGCGTCCCATAGTTCAGTGACAGTATGTTGCCGCTGGTCTGCTCAATACGGCGTGCAATCCCGTAGCCGTGGAGCGGCCCCATCGTCTCAATGGTCTTCAGCACCATCAAGGCCAGAGTGCCTTGCCACACATCTGCTTTATCCGGCATTTTCCACTTCTTTTGGCTTCTCATATATATCCTGTCAAATTCGATATGGGAAAACAATAGGAATCGGCTGTTACTCCTTTGCACAGCACAAATGAGTATGATATTATCCCATTGCAATGCCCAGAGGGAAAGATGCCGGCGCGAAAAAGTCCGAAGTGCTTCAGGGCACTCTCGACCTGATGATTCTCAAGACCCTCGATGTGATGGGGCCGCTCCATGGCTACGGCATCGCCCGCAGAATCGAGCAATTGAGCGAGGATGTTCTTCGATTGAATGAAGGCACGGTCTACACGTCCTTGCTCCGTCTTCAACAGCAAGGTTGGATCTCCTCTCAATGGGGAGCCTCAGAAAACAATCGCAAGGCTAAGTTTTATTCGATTACGAAGTCAGGCCGTAAGCAACTCGTCGAAGAGACGGAGAGCTGGGAATTGATCTCGGGCGTCATCGGAAGGGTCCTGCAAGCCGTAAAAGAGAAGTAAAGCCGCCTGTGGCGCTTCGTTCGGTAGCAACTCTCGCGTCTGCATGGTTCGCTCTGCCGCCGTTCGTTTGAAAGCGAAATGGCACAGGAATTCGAGCAGCATATCTAACTGCTCGCGGACCGATTCAAGCGGCAGGGCATGTCCGCGGAGGAAGAGCGCTACGAGTCGACGATTGAGGCGGTCAGCGGGACGCAGCCGCGTGCGCTTTTGGCTGATACGTCCCAGGCTCGGCGCGGAATCCAATCGCGATGCGATTCCAACTATTGATCTGCGTGATCGCCAAAGTGAGCTTCACCAGTTCGGCTTCATCAAACTGCTGGCGAACCTCCTCGTACACCTCGTCGGGCGCATGCCCCTGTTGGATGTTGGTAAGCGCTTCGGTCCAGGCGAGTGCGGCGCGCTCGCGCGGCGTAAAAAACGGCGTCTCTCGCCACGCGGAGAGCGCGTAAATCCGCTGCTCGGTTTCTCCTCCCGCACGGGCGTCCTTCGTATGCATATCGATGCAATAGGCGCAGCCGTTGATCTGCGACGCGCAAATCTTCACCAGTTCCAGAAGCGCCGGCTCCAACCCGCTTGCCCGGATCACCTTCTCCAAATTCAACACCGCATGGACCCCTTCGGGAAATGCTTTCGCATAATTTAATCGTTCGGCCATATGCATTCATCCTTCTCGCTCTCATTTTACGGCGACGCCCTATCCCACCCGTCCAGCGGCAAGCCGGCGCTCAGCGTAGTTCCTCGTATCTGTCCGCGAGACGCGCCAAGAGTCAAGCATGCTCCATTCCTGTCACACGACCGATAGCGGCCACAAATTCCCCCCAGCTCTTACGCTGCAAGCGGAGCATCTTCTTGCCTTCTGCAGTCAGGCTGTAATACCTCCGCCTCCTTTGTTCAGGCTTCTCCACCCATTTCCCCGTAATCCAGCCTCGCTCCTCTAACCGGTACAAAAGCGGATATAACGAGGTGACATGAAAGCGCAAGGCGCCACCCGATCGCACCTGTATCAATTTCGAGATGTCATAGCCATGTCGCGGCTGGCCCTCCAGCAACGACAAAACCAGCAGCTCCGCGCTTCCTTTTTTCCACTCTTGCTCGGGTGATGTAGGTGGCATATGTTTGTGTCCATTATATAAGGGCCACAAACATCAACGCCCGCGAGAGGCGCTTTGTTCCAAGAGAAAATTGGGACCGCCCAGTTCGCAGCGCCGAAATGCGCCCTTGACGAGGCCGTCCTTCATGCGTGCCCGTTTCCCGCTTGATACCCTACACTAACAGTTGCACTCGACAGCGGAATTCGAGGCAATTATCAGAAACGGAGTTCTACCATGATGAAGAAGTTCAGCGTTGCCGCCTTCAGTAGCGTTGCCTTGTTGTGCAGTCTTCTGCCCGCGCAGCAGACGCGGCCGTCGAAGCCTTGCCCGCCGGAAGGATTTAGCGGAGGTTTCAGTCACGGCTGCCCGCAAAAGCAGTTTGCGAACCCGTCCGATATCGCGGGGATGATGGCGGCATTGCCGGATAAGCCGATGGCAACGCCCCAGAGTCTTCGTCATGTGCTCGTATTGTGCAAGGCCACTGGCTGGGTACATACTTCTATTCCCCTCGCAGCGAAAATGGTGGAGTATCTGGGAGACAAAACCGGTGCGTGGATGACGACCATCACGTACGACCCCGCCGAGATCAATGCTGAAAATCTGAAGCAGTACGATGCGATTTTCTTAGACAGCACCACAGGCCAGTTTTTGGATGATCCCAACGATGAAGCGACAACTCAGGCTCGCAGGCAGGCGCTTCTTGACTTCGTCAAAGGTGGCAAGGGGCTCGCGGGCATTCACGCTGCGACCGATTCTTATCACACGAGTCCACACCGGTCTTCATCCGGTGAGGCAGCAGCCGCCCCGACGGGCACTTGGCCGGAATTTAACGAAATGATCGGCGGCTTTTTCAAATTTCATTGGCCCTACCCGGTTATGATTCCCGTCAAGATCGACGATCCCAACAGCCCGCTGACTTCCATGTTCCCGGCCCGTGGCTATGTGATTGTGGATGAAACGTACACCTTCGCGCAAGACTCGTTCAGCCGGAAGCGTGTTCACGTGCTGACCAGCATCAACTACAAGAAGATGAGCGAGGACGATAAGGCCAAGGAACCCGCCGCAACGCGCCGTACTGACGGCGACTACGCATTGAGCTATATTCAGCACGTCGGCAATGGCCGCGTATTTTACGAAGCGCACGGCCACGATGAGAGTGTTTATTTTTTGCGGCCATTTGTGGCGCATATGCTTGCGGGGATTCAGTATGCACTTGGCGATCTCAAGGCGGACGATAGCCCGAGCGAGAAATAGAGCGAGAGAATCGTGTTCGCCGAGCCGGCAAGCTCATGAAGCGATATCGTTAGTCTACTTGCACCGCCTCACATCTGCTTTTGTTCCCGGCTATCATGGCTGCGATGAGAGGGTTGGCGAGCAGTTGCCGGCCGGGCAAATCCGTTTCCGCGGGCGCCCAACCAGCGCCTAAGCCAGCACCTGTTGACCATCAACAAGAGCCGTGGCATACTTGTTGACAGCCAACAGAGGCCGTATGTCCGTCGCGCCCGCGGAGTAAACAATGTTTCACTCATTCTTGCTGCGTCTATTAGCGACGCTCTGGCCCCAGAAAACCGAGCGCCGCTTGAATGAAGAATTCGAACAGCATCTGCATGCGTTAGCGGCACAGCAGTCGGAACGTGGCCTCAGGCCAGGCGAAGCGCTGCTGGCGGCCCGCCGCGAGTTCGGACCGCTGGAATTGGCAAAAGAGCAGTACCGCGACCAGGCCCGCTTTCGGATTGTTGAAGACATTGGTCGCGACCTCCGATTCGCGCTTCGGCAATGCTATAAGAATCCGGGCTTTACCGCGGCGGCAGTACTCTCGCTCGCGCTCGGCATCGGAGCAAACGCCGCCCTATTCTCATTTGTCAACGCTGTTTTGTTGAAAGAGTTACCGGTGCCGCGGCCGGAGCGGCTGGTGGTTCTCAAGAATGCGGGCGAATCGCTAACTCTTAGCTATCGCCAACTGAACGATCTGAATCGCGAGGCGATGGAGACCGACGGGTTGTTGGGAACGCACCCACTCGACGTTAGCGTCATCTTTGGAGATCATCCGCAATGGGTCTCCGCCGAACTCGTGACGGGAGAATACTTCCACACTCTACAGATCAAGCCGGAGCGCGGTAGATTACTCACGCAGCGCGATCTTGACGATGCAGAAGACAATCCGGTCTGCGTGATCAGCTCCCGGTTATGGAGGAGGCAGTTCCACGGTGCTGAGGACGCGGTCGGCCACACGGTCCTTTTGAATACACGGCCGTACAAGATAGTAGGAATCAGCCAAAGCGGGTTTACGGGCCCGGACTTGCAGCGCCCGGCGGATTTGCAGATTCCCGCCACGCGCCTCATCGACTACATGCCGGCTTTCGTAGGCATTCCACATTTCGACTGGAAATCGCGGCTTTCCCTTTTTTCCGCAATCGCGCGGCTGAAGCCAAAAGCAACACGGGCCGCTGCGGCGGCGCAATTGACTCGCCTCAACCGCGCGTATCTTGAGTCCGCGAAGCTAACCAATTATGCAACAAATGTTCAATTGGCGGATGGCAACGCGGGACTTCAATCTTCTTCAAGGCTGGCTAGACCGGCATCAATCTTGCTGGCGGTATCGCTGCTGGTCCTGCTCATCGCGTGTGCAAATCTCGCAACGCTGCTTCTCGCGCGCACATCGGCGCGGTCTTCTGAGTTCGCTTTGCGGCTCGCGATCGGGGGCTCGCGAAGACGGATACTGGCGCAGGTCCTGGTGGAGAGTGCGTTGCTTGCCATATTCGGCACGGCATCCGGGATCGCGGTTGCCTATGCGGTCAAGCGAATCTTGCTTTCGTTCCTGAATCGTACGACTCCTCAAATCCATCAATTGCACATCGCCCTTGACGGGACTGTTCTGGTGTTCGTCACCGTGACGTCCGCGATTTGCGTACTGCTGTTTGGAACAGCGCCCGCCCTCCAAGCCGCCCGCACTGCGGCGCTCGGCTCGTCTGCTGGAAATACCCGCGCAGGCGTGGCCATACGTAAAGCGTTCGTCGTGGTCCAGATCGCGCTGTCGTTCATCGTTGTCCTCTCAGCCGGACTGCTCGCGGGAACGCTCCGCAACCTGAAAACAGTAGATCTTGGTTTCCATGCTGACGAAATAGCAGCCATTGACATCCGGCCCGCTGCCGGCGGCTACACCGGAGCGCAGGCTAATCGGTTCTATGCACGGGTTGTTGATCGTGTTCGCGCCCTCCCCGGCGTGAAAGCGGCGGCGACAGCATTCGGGATCAATCTCATAGGCGGTTTCAAGATGAAGCTCGACCCGCGAGTGCAAAGTGATGCGCCCTACCAGGTGAATATCTTCGGCGTCAACCCCGGGTATTTCGATACGTTCGGCGCGCATATTCTCGCTGGCCGGGATTTTGATGGCCGCGACGCTCCCGGCAAGCAGCAGGTCTACATCATCAGCCAGCATCTGGCTAAAACATATTTTCACGGAGAAAATCCGGTTGGCCGCTATCTGCGCTGGAACGGCCGGGAAATGCCTGTGATCGGGGTTGTCTCCGGCATTCGTGACCAAGGTCCTCGCGAAACAAGCGTGGACACTGTCTATCAGGATGCCGGGCAACTGCTGGCATCCAGCTTAACGGTCTTCGTCCGCTGCGATGGCCCATGCGCGCCGTTGCTGTCTACCCTGAGAACGGCCATTAGAAATATCGATCCCAACACTCCGCTGCTCTCAGTACGTACGATGCAGACTGAAATTGAAGGCTCATTCTCCTCCCAGGAGGTGCTCGGCTTTTTGTCGACGTTGTTTGCGGTGCTTGCTATGCTGCTGGTCGCGGCGGGAATTTATGGAGTTCTTTCTTACACGCTAACGCGGCGCACACGCGAAATGGGAATCCGAATGGCACTCGGAGCATCGCGGAAAGATATTGCCAGCTTGTTTGTATCGGAAGCGGCGCTAACGATCGGGCTCGGTACGCTTATTGGTGTGCCGTGCGCACTGGCTGCCGTAACGTTGCTCCAGTCTCAACTCTTCGGAATCGAGCCGCACGACCCCAGGATGCTGGCCGCCTGCGTCTTTTGCATAGTAGTCACCACCATTCTCGCGTCGATTGCGCCTATCAAACGCGCGCTTGCCATTGCACCACAACAGGCCTTGCGGATTGAATAAGTGAACGGAACAGCCGGGTCACTTCTGACGTATTAGTGAACGGAAGCGACATGTTCACGTTCCTGCTGTGGTGTCTACTCTTCGTATTCTCTTGGCCGCTGGCGCTTATGGCGCTGGTCCTCTACCCGCTCGTCTGGCTGCTCACTTTGCCATTCCGCCTTTTGGGAATCGCAGTTGGGGGTGCCTTATCTCTCGTGGCATCGCTGGTGCTTCTACCAGCACGCCTGGTGCGCCGTATCGCATAAGCGTGTTCACGCCCCGCCGTGCCCTCCTCAGCATTTGGACAGCTTCGGTTGGGCGTCGATCACCTCAAATTCGAATCTCCGGAAAATCCAGGATGACAATCACTGCAACGCGGTGACCCGCCAGACGCCTCACTCATACCGCAGGCAAACGATCGGATCCAGATTCGCCGCCCGGTTCGCCGGATAGTATCCAAAAAACAAGCCCACGCCAACCGAAATCGTAAACCCAAGCATGACCCACACAGGCGACACAAACGCTGGAATCGCGGGGAGCGCCGTCCTCACGGCATATGCGATCAAGGCGCCCATCAGGATTCCAATCACTCCGCCAATGCAGGAGAGCGTAATGGCTTCGAGAAGGAATTGAATCCGAATATCCGACTTGCGAGCACCCATGGCCTTCCGGACTCCGATTTCGGCCGTACGTTCTGTCACCGAGATCAACATGATATTCATTACGCCGATGCCGCCCACGAGCAAGCCGACGCCACTTATGATGCCGGTAAGCAGAACCATGGCGCCCGTGAGTTGGTTCCATAATGAGCTTAAAAAGTCCGGCGACGTGATCTCGAAATCGTCGTCAGCGTTATACGGTACGTGGCGTTTTCGTCGCAGTGCCTCTTCGACTTGTCCCTTCAACGTATCCATCGAGAACCCGTCCCTGCCAGCCACCGCGATGAACCGCTCGCGGATGTCCGGAAAGCTCTTCCGGAAATTGCTCATTGGGATGCAAGCGAACTGATCCACGCCGAAGCTCGAAAAGAGCCCTTGATCCGGTTCGAAAATGCCCACCACTTCATAGGGACGGCCGTCCAGCCGCACCGTCTTGCCGACGGGGTCGACCGAGGGGAATAACGAATCGGCAATTGCTCGCCCGATGACGACAACACTGCGCGCGTGCTCTTCGTCGAAGGCCGCAATGAATCGCCCTTCAGCAATGCCGAACAGCGGGAACGCATTGATGTACTGCGGCTGCACGCCGCGCAAGAAAAAACGCTCAACGTGCAGGTCTCCGTATCGAATCTCATCGGTCTGATCGTTGAAGTTGATCCGATTGGCGAAGACCGTGGCGTACGAAACGGCCGGGCTGGTCTCCTCAATGAAATCCGCATCCGTTTCTTCCAGATATTTCCGCACTCGAATCTTCTCCGGTAACCGAGCCGTGTTCTGCATCGGCGGGATGCGCGTAATAAACAGCGTATTCGACCCTAACTTCTGCACGCGTTCTTTGATCTCGCCGTTCAGGCCATCAATGATCGATGCCACGGAGATCACCGTGGTCACTCCGATTACGATTCCAAGGATGGTCAAGCCTGAACGCACCTTGCTCGCTCGCAGCGTATCGAGCGCTACCGACAGATTTTCAAGAATCTCGTGCCGCGTCATCACATCTCCGTACGCAATGCTGTAACGGGATCCAGACCGGCCGCTTTTCGCGCCGGATAGATTCCGAAAAAGAGCCCGATCGCCGAGCTGAGGAAGAGCCCAAGAAGCGCCACCCAGAGCTTCACCGATGCTGGAAACGAAGTCAGATTGCGCAGCGCAAGGGCGCATCCGAAACCGATGGCGATGCCAACAGCTCCTCCAATCACACACTGCAGCAGGCTTTCGGCGAGAAACTGACGCAGAATATCGGTCTTCGTCGCGCCCACTGCACGCCGCAAGCCAATTTCACGGGTCCGTTGAGTAACGCTGACCAGCATGACGTTCATAATGACAATGCCGCCCACTACGGCTGAGATTGAGCTGACGATCACGAACACTGCAAAGAACGAACCGCTGATGCTCTGCCAAAGAGCGATGTAACTCTGTGACGTGCCAATGAAGAAACTATCCTCTTTGCCGGGCGGGTCGTGGCGGCGCGATCGCATAATCACTCGCGACTCGTCCTGTGCGGCATTGAATGTCTTATCGCCGCCCGACGCTTTGATTTCAAGTGTCAGGCTGGACCGTGAGCCCCGCACTTTCAAGTAGGTAATCAGCGGAATGATCACGAAATTGTCTTGGTCCTGACCCAATACGGAACCCAATCTCTTGAATGTTCCGATAACCGTAAATTCCAAGCTTCCCGTGCGTATATTGCGGCCAATCGGATTCTCATTGGGGAAGAACTGGTCGACCAGCGACGCCCCAATCACGCAAACGTACGCGGCATGGCGATCTTCGCCCGGAGTGAAATAGCGCCCCTGGTCCAACGTACGCGTGTCAATGTCAACCATGTTGGGCGTATACCCGATGATGGATGTGTCGTCCGTCTGTTTGTTCTTATACTGCAGCGACAGAGTACCGCTTGCTGAGGCGCCCACTTCTTCGCACGCTTGGCATAGCTCCGCGACCGCCCTGTAATCCTGTATCCCTATATTCTTGTTCTTCAGGGATTTCACAATGACAGTGAAATCGACAACTGCGAAGGGTGTCTTGGCAAGCCGAAACACGTTGGTCCCGAGATTCGCGATCTTCTGCTCAACGTACAGATTTGCACCCTGTACCAGCGTCATTACGGTCATCAGCGTAGCGACGCCCATCGTCAAGCCAAGGACTGTTAGTACCGCCCGTAGCTTGTAGGCCGTGACGGATTCGACCGCGAGCTTCAAGTTATCTCTGACACTGACCATCCACAGCATTCTGTCCCAAATGCAAGAAAGCCGCAACTTCGTCCAGGTCTGTAACTACTCTGGCGTGAAAACCAATCTTACTCGTACCGCAACGCGGTCATGGGATTGACACTGGTTGCCCTGCGCGCCGGAAGATAAGTGGCCAAGAGGGCAACAGCCATTAATAACAGCGAGGCTCCCACCAGCGTAAGCGGATCGGTCGACGTAACTCCATAGACATAGCCGGCCATCACGCCGCTGAGAGCTACCGCTGCCACTAAACCAACCGCCACTCCGAACACGGTCACCCCAAGCCCTTCGCGCAAGACAAGAGCCAACACCTCGGAACGGCTCGCTCCGAGCGCCATCCGGATGGCCATCTCCTGTGTGCGCCGGCTGACCGCATACGACATCACTCCGAAAATTCCCACCGCTGAGAGCGCTAGCGCCAAAGCCGCGAAAATCCACAGCAGCATCATCGGGAAACGAAGCGCGCCATAAGTCTGCGAAACGATCTCGCGCATGGTCTTGATGTCGTTCACGGGCTGTTCCTTGTCGAGAGACATGACCGTATCGCGCACGGCTGGAACAACGCTCATAGGCGCGACGGACGTTCGAACCACCAGAAAAACCGCCGGTACAGGGTGTTGTTGAAACGGCACATACACGGCAGGTTCGGGGTTCCAGAGGTCGTCGTTCCTAACATCTTTCACGACTCCAACGATCTCCAAAGGCTGAGCGGCGCCCGAACTCTGGCCCGAGTAGACGCGAGCCAACAGCGTGAGATGACTGCCCAACGGATTAGAGCGGGGCCAGTAACGGTGAGCCACCGTTTGGCTGATAATCGCGACCGGCGTGGCGGCATTCGCATCCCGCTCCGTAAATTCGCGGCCTGCGACCAGTGCGGTTCCCATAGCCCTGAGAAATCCAGGCGTGATGATGTTGTATGACGCAGTGGGCTCCTGCCCCGGCTCGGCGGGAGGCTGACCTTGGGGCTGGAAAAACACGTTGCCGCCACCGCCTTCCGCGCCGGCGCTCTTCACACCCGGCTGCACGGCGACGCGCTGCATCAGTTCCTTGTAAAAGAGTGCTTGTTGCTCGAGAGACGAATATTTGTACTGCGGCAGCCTCAGGCCCATTGTCACAACGTTGGCCGGATCGATACCTAAATCGACATTCATCAATCGGAGAAACGTGCGAACCAACAGACCTGCGCCGACAAGCAAAACCAGCGCCAACGCGATCTCTGAAATTACCAAGGCATTGCGCAGGCGTCGCCGCCCCGATTCCGTAGTGGTGCTCAACCCGCTTTCTTTCAGCGAGTCATTCAGGCCGGTCTTCGTGGTTGTCCAGGAAGGCGCCAGACCGAAGATTACTCCTGTGGCAATCGTGATTGCGAGACTGAAGAGCAGTACGCGCCAATCGATCTCGATGACTCGGGCATTCGGGAGACTTAAGCCATAGCGTGTCATTGCCAGCGTCAGCAGCCGGTCTCCCGCGTATGCAAGCAACAGCCCCAGCGCTCCGCCAATCGCAGACAGCAACAAGCTCTCCGTCAATAGCTGCGTCATGAGCCGGCGTCGGGTAGCGCCGATGGAGGCCCGGATCGCGACCTCCCGCCTCCGTCCTGTGGCGCGGGCCAGAAGAAGATTCGCCACGTTGGCGCAAGCGATAAGCAGCACAAACAGGACCGCGCCCAACATGATCAAGAGGGGCGTCCGCATATGGCGATGATAGGCGGCGTGTAGAGGTTCCAATTTAAAGCCCCATCCTTTGTCGGCGCTAGGATATGCCCGCGCCAGGTTTGCCGCTAACTCGTCGAGTGCAGCCTGGGCCTGGGCCATGCTGACACCTGGCTTTAACCTTGCCTGCGTTTGTAGATCGCGCGAAGTGGCGCGCCCGGCTTCACTACGCTCTTCGCCGGAAAGCACCAAGGGTACAAAAACATCGATTTCCTGATCCCAGGTAAATCGGAACGTACTCGGCATGACGCCCACGATGGTGTAGCGCCGCTGGTTCAAGTCGATCGTCTTTCCCAGAATGTTGGGGTCGGCACCGTACCGGATCTGCCAAAGACTATGCCCTATGATCGCCACTTGATCGTGACCAGCCTGCATTTCACCAGGCGCTAGAAAACGTCCTAAATGCGGCGCAATCCCAAACATCGGCAAGAGCCCTGCCGACGCCTGAATGCCATGAACGCTTTCGGGCCGCGAGCCCTCCGTGATGTTAAAGGGCGACCAGCGGTAGTAGGCAACCTGCTGGAAGATGTCCATCTTCTCTATGTCAACGATATTCGGGGCGGATACGCCGGTTTGGATGTAGCCTTCGCCCTTCTGGTTACGCCACTGGCCAAGTCCTACGAGCTGCTCCGGATTCGGGTAGGGGAGCGGGCGCAAAATCACCGCATCCAACAGGCTGAAGATCGCCGAGTTGACACCGACGCCCAAGGCCAGCGTAAGCACCACCACCACTGTGAAACCAGGATTCTTTGCCAGCATCCGAAGGCCATATCGGATGTCCTGGAGTAGAAAAGTCATCACTCACCTCGACTGCATTACGATCTTGACAGGACGTCTTGTACTCTCTTAAAAAGATACAGAAACACATCTGGACAAAACAAACCGCTACGTCAAAGGAGATTTAGCATGGCCCCGACAAGAGAACACTTTCTGGAGGCGATCAACACGGTTTTGTCGCCCGCGCCGCACAAGGTTTTGATGGGCATACAAGGACTGAGCTGGAGACTGATGGAGCACGGGAAGGTGACGACGGCTTCCGGCGACTTCACGTTCGATGATTTTGTGTATGTCCGGGATAATTTCAAGGACGTTCAGAAGAAATTAGATGCCCAGTGGCGCGATCAAGCGAGCGATAAGGTGGCGGGCAAACATGAGTGGATACCCACGAACATGATTCCCTATATGGTGTCGAACGTGAAGAACAAGGCTGCGCAGTGGCGAGCGGCTATGGACCTGCTTCGTTCGCCAACTCAATACATTGTGTACACGCCTGGCGCGAACAACCCGAGTTATGTGATGGGCCATCCCTTATCGGAGTTTCTGGATTTGAATGGCCATGTCGGTGCGCTGTACCACAAGAACGATCCCTCGCCACGGATCAAAAACATGGGGCCTTGGCACGACGGATTACGGGAGATATTGACGAATCACTTAAATCTGGCGAACGGCAACGAGAATTTCATAGGTTATTTTAAAGACTTGATTTCCTATGTGCAGAATACGGTGTGGGTGGGTTCGTCAACTGTGCCGGTAGACCTCCAAAAGGCGATTCCGTGCGACTACTACATGGATTCGGCGTGTACGCAACTATGGGGCGCAACGATGTACGAGATGGTGGGCAAGCTGAACGCAGGGTGTCAGGATTGGTTCACGCTCCTGTCCAGAAATGCGGAGATTTTAGCCAGCCATTACTAATCCCGGGCGGCACGAACTGGCGCTCAACGCTTTGACGCTGGATGCCGGCGCTCCAATTCGGCGACACGCTGGGTTGCGATCTTATGAACCTCGGGCGTGGGCTTCAAAGCCTGGACTCTCTTGTACTGCTGAAGAGCCTGGTCCGTCAGATTAGCTTTTTCAAGCAACTGAGCATACAGTAAGTGGGCCTGGACGTTATTCGGCGCAAGTTCGGTCGCATGTTTCGCATCCGCTAAGGCTTGTTCCGTTTGTCCTGCGCGCTGAAATTCTTCGGCGCGCTGCAAATAAAGTTCGAGCGCATTCGGTTGACGCTTGATTGCCTCACTGAGCATCGCAACTTGTGAGGATGACTCGGGTTGGGGACTTGCGAGCGGAATTGGGGGACGCGATGTGTTCGTTCCGTTCCACGTGACGGCCGTGCAGACCAACGCAATCGCTGCCGCGGCGGAACCGATGCCGATCCATGTGCCACGACGTGATGGCGAAGCAATGGGCCGGTGCTTCGGCGCAGGAGCTGTCGGCATAGGCACTGGCCCTGGCGCTGTCATTTGCGGAGGAGCGCCGGGCGCAGGCGGAGGCGGCGAGCTAACTCCTTGTTCAAACATGGTGACCGATCGGCCCGGCTTTGCCGCTGCTGATCGCACCCGCTCCCCGACAGAAGACTTCAAGGGAAGCGTGGTCACACCGTATGACAGGACTGGCTGGGCGTCCGCGGCGGACATCGATCTTGTCACCAGCGAGCGCGAGCCAATCTCAATGTCTCCCGAAAGGGCCTGCAGGTTAAGCCTCAATGTGCCGGTGTGTTGAGGCGTAATCATAAACACCGATACGCTGGAATCGCCCGTCGGCGGAATCCGGATTCTCTTTCGCTGCCTGGGAGGATCAAACCCCGGTGAGGCGAGGGCGAGTTCGAGGATTGCCGGCAGAATCGTGCCGGATGCATCCGAAGGGAAATCGATCTCAAAAGGTTCCGACTGAACATCTTCGCTGGCCGGCGAGTAGGTTCGGTCCATCCGCAGAATCGCCTTGAGACCGCCCGATTCGGATGTTCGAACCATCGTCACAAGATCTGTCGGTTCGTTCATAACAACCGATGAAGCGATCGCCGCGTCGAGCACACGTTCTTGCGTTACTCCGGGCCCGCGATCCACCGCTTTCACGGGTGCGAGTATGTGTATGCGCTCGGAGTAAATAAGTTCGCGAAGCCTGCCCGCGATATCTGAGAACGCCTCATCCTGATTGGTCCATAACGTCACCGCTCGGGCCTCCGACGGCAGCACCTGCAGCTTTGCAAAGGGCGAATCGTGCCACTCGACTGGGCGCAGCAGAATGGGAATCACTCTGGCCCGGCCGGAGTCATGACGCTCGAGAGCGAATGGAAGCTCAACTTCGAAGATGTACTTCGATGCCAAAAAATCGGCGCTGATCAGAAGCAATATGATCCCGGCCCGCTCCATTGCCTCATGAATTTGAGCGGCCCATTCATCTCCCGGTTCGATCTTCCGGTCATACCAATCGCGAATCAACCCGGAGCGCTTCAGTGCAGTTAGGTGTTTCTGCAATTCCTTGCACAACGATTCGTCCGCGTGGGCGTAAGAATAGAATAATTCGACCGCGGCTGGAAACGGGACGGCGGTGGCCATAATGTTTTAACGCATTTTACGCTAAATGCGGTATTGTCCGCCGAGCATATTTACGATCTCAAAATAACCTTCATCGCGAGCAACTTCTAACAAGGATCGGCCGGCGGCATAGCAAGCGCTGATATCTGCGCCGTGATCGAGCAACGCTCGCACAGCCTGAGCCTTTCCGCGAAGCACCATGCGGGCCAGCGGCGTTTGCCAGTCCGCCGGCTTGGGAGTCCGGGAAAGACATTCGGCAAAGGGCCGGTTCAGCGCCGCGGGGTCGCGCGCCAAAACGTCGGGAACACGATCGAGCCGGTCATAATCGAGCGCATCGAAAAGGCAGATCGCGCTTTCGCTCAGCAAGAGGTCACGCACCCGGGTTTGGTCGAAGAAGTCCGCCCAACCCACCGGCGTGCCATCGTAAAAGGGCTCGCGGATGCGGGGAGACGCTCCACGCTCCAACAGAAGCCGGACCATCTTCTCGTTGTCCCTGCCTGCCGCGTTGTGGAGTGCTGTCACTTCGTCGAGGAAATCGGGATCGAAACCCAAGTCGAGAACCAGCCGGACTGCTGCGATGCGCCCCGTTCCGGTGGCTTTGAGGACCAGCGATGGCGGAGCCCGCTTTAGAAGATCTGGCGTACGCGCCAGCATTTCGCGCGCGCCGCGCTCATGACCCGCCAAGCAGAGCGACACGAAGCGTTCCACGTCGCTGAGTCCGGAAACCGGCGCACCGGCCTCTTCCAGCAGCCGCGCCGCTTCCAGCCGGCCAAAGCTCATGGCGTGTTCCCACGGCGTCTTGCCTTGGAATTTTTCGCCGGTCCACGCATGATGGGTCAGCAACAATTGAACCTGATCCACCTGATCGCGCCGAGCCGCTTGGGAAAGTGCCCTCCCTAGAAGACTGATGCCGTCCAGTCCCAAAGCATCCGGCTTCAGCCCGTAGCGCAGCAATATTTCCAGGCAGGCGTTTTGATTAATCCGAAGCGCTTCCTCGTCGGCGGGATTGGCTCCACGTGAAAGTAACAACTCCGCCAGCTCGCGCCAACGCGAATGCGACGGTTGATTTGCCAAACCAGTTGAGCCGCCTCCAAACAGGCCGGTCAACGGAGTAAATCGGCGCGGCTTCTGGTCGAGTCTTTCGTCAGCATTGCCTTTCATCGTGTAGGCGTTCGGGTCCGCGCCGCGATCCAGCAGGAGTTTGGCGGCATCGAACGTCGAGTGGCCTGGATTCACCGGTTTGACGCGCGAATAGCAGGCGCAAATCAGCGGTGTCCAACCGTGCGGACCGGGTTGATTGACCAACTCCGGCTGCTCATCCAGAAACATTGTGGCGGCCTCGGCGTTCCCCGCGGCGGCGGCGCACCAGATATCAGCCTGCGCCAGCCATGGCCTATCGAGCAGCATCTGATGTGCGCGGGCGTGAAAGGTGCGATGGTCGTAATGCGGATCGTCGTAACAGAGGCACGCGATCTCTACAAATTCGTCCTGCAGTTCCCGGGCCGCCGCCTGCACCGCGACCTTCAATTGCGGCCAACTGGCAAAACCGGTTTCACGCGCTAAGACGAGCTGGCAATCGCTCAGTTTCGGCCTGACCGCGCGAAACTCCTGTTCGGCCAGTCCGCCATATCGCGGGTGAGCTGCGCGTAGGCGTGCGATTGCCTGTGGGTTCCCTGCCTGCCATGCCTTCAGAAGGCTCTTCGCTTGTTTCTTTAGATTTTCGACAGACGGATTCGAGGGTAGAGTTGTGGTCATAACGACCTCCTTTCGTGGGTTCTTGGCCCGTTGCGCCCGATCACTCGCATCGTCAGGCTTGAAAGGACAGTCGTATTGTCCGAACTACTTACTTAAGATTCAGGAGGGGCTTAGCCCTTTCCGCGAGATGGCGGCACCCTGAAGTGCTCTTCACTGTCAAATCTATCGTGCGGGGAATGCTCACGTCAAGCAACCCGCGATTTCCGCACTAATACGGAGTTCCACTTTGCCTCGTGGCGTTGTCAAAACTATGAGAGGACCGCGCGAGCGACGCCTCACGCAGAGCTGGTTGCTCGCGCGATCCAGCGCCTTACCTACTGAGGATATTTATGAACAGATTAAGATGGCTTGGATTGACAGCATTTGCCGGAATGCTACTTGTGGTGAGCGCTCCCAAATTACACGCTCAAATCAGTGTCCAAATCGGACCTCAACCGGTGTGTCCGTACGGCTATTATGACTACGCACCCTATAGTTGTGCGCCCTACGGCTATTACGGCCCGGAATGGTTTATCAACGGAGGGTTCATCGGCGTCGGGCCTTGGTATCATGGCCGTCCCGATTTCCACGGTCACGTAGACAATCACTTCGATGTTCACCACGGTTACAGAGGTCACCTGCCTGCCCGCGGCGAACGGCGAGCCCCGAAAAATCGCGTCGATCAGATGTCCCACTTCCATGGAAATGAAATGCGAGACGGTCGCGGTCATGTTGAAGGGGGCGGGCACGGAAAGCACTAGGAACTGGTGCTAATGCGTAGTACCGGCAGCTCAACTCTCTATTAGGGACGGAATCTCTGCGCCTACCGCAGCGACCGCACGATTCTGGCCATTGCCGTCCACTCGTGCACCCGTGAGATAGACCGAGACGAGAATCGGAGCGCCCCCGGGCGGCCACGCGATCGCGACATCGTTCGCCGTACCTCTTTTCCCGGTACCCGTTTTATCTCCCACCTTCCATCCCGACGGCAGTCCTGCCCGCAACCGCGTATCGCCGGTTGTGTTCGCGATCAGCCATTCCGCAAGTTGCGCTTTCGACGATTCGGACAATACGTTTCCAAGCGCAAGGGTGCGTAGGTCCGAGAGCATCGCTAACGGAGTCGTGGTGTCGCGGGGATCGCCCGGCAATGATTGATTTAGCTCTGGCTCGATTCGATCCAGACGGGTCTTATCGTCCCCAATCGTGCGCGCAAAGGCTGTCAATCCCTTAGGTCCACCGATCGTCGCCAGCACGAGATTGTTGGCTGTGTTGTCGCTCAAGGTCATGGCAGCCACGCATAGTTCTTTAATCGAGATGCCCCGATCGCCGGCTCGCGTCTCAGTGACCGGTGAGTAAGGAACGATGTCGCTCTTCGCAAAATGGACGATCCTATCGAGCTGTTCTTCGCCCCGATCCGTTCGCAAGAGAACGGCGGCAACGGCTAGCAGCTTAACCGTGCTGCACATCGGGAATCGTTCGTCCCTGCGATACCCAGCCTGGACGCCGGTCGCTGTATCAAGAACCGCAACGCCGAGCCGGCCACCGCTCTTTTCCTCCAGTTGTATCAGCCGTCTCTCGAACGCCGGCGAATTCCGCGTGCGCGCAACGGCAATTCCGCCAACCGCTGATACAAGTAACTCTCTCCTGGTGATCGCGGACATGAATCTCCTGAAATACCTAGATTAGAACGGTTCAACACAAAAAAAAGGCCGCAACCTCCAAACGGAAGCTGCGGCCTTCATTACCTTCTAACGCCCGCGACGCCTTTAGCTCGCCAGCGCCAATCCCTGCATCTTCAGGTCCGGGATCATCACTTTCAGAACTTCTTCCACGCGTTCTGCAAAGTAGAATTGCATCTCGCGCCGGACGTGATCCGGAATATCGCGCAGGTCCTTCTTATTGCCCTGCGGCAGGATCACGCGAGTGATACCCGCCCGTCGCGCCGCCAGCACTTTCTCCTTCACTCCGCCGATCGGCAACACCAAGCCGGTCAGTGTCACCTCGCCCGTCATCGCCGTATCGCTCCGCGCCGGCAACTTGGTGTAAAGCGATGCCATCGCGGTAGTCATCGTCACGCCGGCTGAAGGTCCATCTTTCGGAATTGCTCCAGCCGGAACGTGGATGTGCACGCCGTTCTCTTTGATGATGTCCGGTTCAATCCCGAATTGCGCCGCGTGCGCCCACAGATAGCTCTGTGCGATCTTCGCCGATTCCTGCATCACCTCACCCAGTTGCCCCGTGAGGGTCAAGCCCTTGCCGCTCGGCAATAGCGCGCCTTCGATATATAAAACGTCGCCGCCCGCTTCCGTCCAGGCCAAGCCTGTAGCCACGCCTGCCGGCAGAGTCTTGCGCATCTGCTCCTGCGAGAAGATCTCCGCGCCCAACAAATCACTTAGCAGATCTGGCGTAACCACAGCTTTTCCAGTCTGCCCCTCGACGATCTGCAGAGTCACCTTGCGCGCCACTCGCGCAATCGCCCGCTCAAACTGCCGCAGGCCCGCTTCGCGCGTGTACCCCCTAATAATGGTCTTGAGGCCGTCGTCGGTAAACTCGATCTCTTCTTCAGTTAATCCGGTCGTCTTCAACTGCCGCGGAATCAGGTATCGCCGCGCAATCTGCTGCTTCTCTTCGGTGCTGTAGCCGGACAACCGCAGCACTTCCATACGGTCTATCAACGGTTGCGGCACCGTATCCAGCCCGTTCGCCGTTGTAATGAACAGCACCTTCGATAGATCGAACGCCAGGTCCAGATAATTGTCGCGGAACGTCTTGTTCTGCTCCGGATCCAGCACTTCTAGAAGCGCCGCCGCCGGATCGCCGCGAAAATCCCGGCCCAATTTGTCGATCTCATCCAACAGGATCACCGGATTCGAAGCGCCCGCTCGCCGCATCGCTTGCAGCAACCGGCCCGCCATCGCGCCGATATACGTTCGCCGATGGCCGCGTAGTTCCGCTTCGTCATGCATGCCGCCCAAGCTAAATCGCTCGAACTTCCGCCCCAAAGCCCGTGCAATCGACTGGCCCAGCGAGGTCTTGCCAACTCCCGGAGGTCCAACCAGGCATAGAATTGGCGCCTTCGCGCTTGGATTGCGCTTCATCACGCTGAGCTGTTCGAGAATCCTCTCCTTCACTTCCTTCAATCCGAAGTGATCCTCATCCAGAACCGTGCGCGCATGCGCAATATCTAAAGTGTCTTCCGTGTACTTCTGCCACGGCAGTTCCAGCATGAACTCCAAGTACGTGCGAGTCACATGATAATCCGGAGCTCCCGCAGGCAGCCGTTCCAGCCGCGCCATCTCACGATCGAACTCTTTCTGCGCTTCCTCCGGCAGCTTCACCTCGGCTGCCTGTTCGTGCAGGATATCGAGCTCGGCTTTTTCGGCGTCCTTCTCTCCCAGTTCTTGCTGAATCGCCCGCAATTGCTGGCGCAGCAAATATTCCCGCTGCTCCTTGGACATTTCATCGCGGGCCGTGCTCGCGATCTTCTGCCGCAGTTCGAGCACCTGCAGTTCGTGCGCTAGGTACGAGTGCATTAAGCGCAATGCATCCACACGCGTCTCGGCTTCGAGCAGCTTCTGTTCGCGCTCCATGTCCAGGCTGAAGATGCTCGCCAGCAAGTAAGCCAGGCGCAGCGGATCGCTATTGCCGGCCAACATACGCGTCAACTCGGCGGCCGATTGTGGTTGCGCCAATGCCGTGGCCTTCGCCGCTAATTCCAGCAATGCGCCCGACAACGCTTCCACTTCAGAGCCCGTGTCTTCCGGCAGCGGCAGCACACGATACCGGGCTCGTAAATACCCCTCATCGGTGTCGAGCTTCACCAGCACCACCCGCTCCATCCCGAGCACCAGGATCTCCATCACTTCATCGCCCTGCCTTGACGATTTGCGGATGACTGCCTTGGCGCCGATGGTGTATAGATCGTCCTGGCCCGGTGTCTCCGATTGCGGATCTCGCTGGCCAACCAGGATGATTTCTTTCTCTTCGGTTTTGAGAGCCGCTTCCACGGCCTTCAGTGAACTCTCACGGCCTACCGATAAAGGCAACAACAAACCCGGGAATAGGATGGTGTTCTTCAGGGGTAGCGCCGGTAGTATTTGAAATTCGTTTTTTCCCATTTCTCTGTCTTTCTTTGTTGAGCCGTTTGTCCACCCACAATAAAAGGGGCCTGGAGCAGAGTGCCCCAGGCCCCATCTGTGAGCTTTCTCTAACTACTACTTACTTAGATTCAACAACCGCGAAAGCGATGCTACCGCCGTTGTTGACTGTCAACAGGACGGGCTTTCCATTCGCCGCGCTCATCAGGCGTTGAAAGTCCTGCACATTATTCACTGGCTGCCGGTTCACGGCCGTGATCACCGAACCCTGACCGACACCCTTTGACGGATCGGCTGCGGGGCTGTCGGGATCAATCGATGTCACCACTACACCGCGCGTGCTGGCCGGAATGCCGATCTGCTGAGCGATATCCGGCGTAATCGCCTGTACGTGAATACCGTAAGAGCTGGCCTTGCCGTTCTCTTCATTGCCGGAGCCGTTCGGGGACTCGCCTCCGTTCTTGTTTTCGGCGAAATTGATAGTCGTCGGACGCAGGCCCAGCGTAACGTTGACCTTCATCGGCTTCCCATCGCGGATGACATCTAGCGCTACGGTCTGCCCGGGAGCATGCTCGGTCACCTTCATGGTCAGGTCTGT
Source organism: Bryobacteraceae bacterium (assembly GCA_036272835.1). GTDB lineage: Bacteria > Acidobacteriota > Terriglobia > Bryobacterales > Bryobacteraceae > Bog-105. The sequence continues at coordinate 70,209 of DATAXY010000065.1, read as the reverse complement.
CGAATCGGTCACCTTCTGGCCGTCAATCGCTGTAATCACATCACCGGATTTGAGGCCTGCCTTCGCGCCCGGCTGGCCCGGCGTAACGTCGGTCACGATGGCTCCATTGGTGTTGGAAAGCCCAAACTGTTGCGCCAAATCCGCGTTAACCGGCTCAAGCGTTACGCCGATAAATCCACGCGACACTTTGCCATTCTTGATGAGCTGATCCATTACCTGGCGCGCCATGTTCACCGGTACTGCGAAGCCAATACCAACATTGCCGCCCTCGCCGCCGAAGCCAGAATTGCCGGCAATAATCGCCGTATTCATGGCGATCATGTTTCCTTGCGCATTGATCAAAGCGCCGCCGGAATTGCCAGGATTGATGGCCGCGTCCGTTTGGATAAAGTCCTGCAGATGCTCGCCCGCTTCTAAGCTACGGCCCTTCGCACTGACAATGCCCATGGTCACGGTGTCGTTGAAATTAAACGGATTGCCAATGGCAAACACGATGTCGCCAACCCGAGCCGCATCGGAGTTACCCAGCGGTAACGGATGCAGATTGCCGGCATTGATCTTAATGACCGCGACATCGGTTTGCGGGTCCGCTCCGATTACCTTCGCTTTGAATTCGCGTTTGTCAAGCAGCGTGACCATCACGGTCGTCGCCTTGGCCACCACGTGATTATTGGTCAGGATATAGCCGTCCGGGCTCACGATCACGCCCGAACCGATTCCCGATTCCCTCTGGTCGCGAGGCCGTATCGACTGCCCATTGCCGCCGAAAAACTGGCGGAAGAACGGATCGGACATAAATGGGTTCTCGCCCTGCTGTTGCGACGCCTTGATGATTTGCGTCGATTCGATATGCACGATGGAAGGCGTCACCTTCTCAATTACATCGGCAAATGAGTTCGATAGCGACATGACCCGGTTGTTGGCGGGGGACGTGTCCGCCTTAGCCGTAACATATACTGGCGTGCCGGAGTGCGTCGCCACTGCGATCGCCGCCACCAAGCCGCCTCCTATCGAAGCCGCCAGCAGCGTTAGTATTGCTGTCGAGCGGCGAAACTGCATCGTATTTGACATTCCTACGAGATCCTTTCTTGTGGCGGCGCGCTAAGGCCTAGCCGCATTCAATTCATTTGACGCACTAGATGAAATTTCGATTTACCTCGTACTCCATATTGTGCTTCTATTAACGAATTCAATTTCAAACCACCGCCGCCTCGACCGCCGGCGTAGTTTCCATCCTAAAAATGAGACCAGAGCCAGTCGAATCCGTGTCAATGTAGATAGTCTGCCCGTCCTTGACCTCGCCGGCGAGAATCAATTTTGCCAGGCGGGTCTCGATTTCCCGCTGGATCGCCCGCTTCAGCGGCCTCGCTCCGTAGTTTGGGTCATACCCGCTTTGTACTAGCCGCGTCCGCGCCGCATCGCTCAGCTCCAGGTGTATGTGCCGTTCGGCGAGCCGCGCCCGCAGCCCCGCAAGCTGAATCTCCACAATCTGCTTCAGATGGTCTTCACTCAATGCGTGAAAAACGATGATCTCATCCAGGCGGTTCAAAAACTCTGGCCGGAACGCGTTCCGCAGTTCTCCCAGTACGGCGTCCTTCATCCGCCGGTATGCTTCGCCCTCGAACGCACCCTTATACTCCAGGATCCGATGGCTGCCAATGTTCGACGTCAGAATCACGATCGTATTTTTGAAGTCAACCGTGTGCCCCTGCCCATCCGTCAATCGCCCGTCGTCCAGCACCTGGAGCAGAATATTGAACACATCGTGATGCGCTTTTTCGATCTCATCGAAAAGGATCACGGAATAGGGCCGCCGCCGCACCGCCTCCGTCAGTTGACCGCCTTCGTCATAGCCGACATAGCCCGGAGGCGCACCCACCAGACGCGACACAGTGTGCTTCTCCTGGTATTCCGACATGTCGATGCGGATCATCGCCCGCTCATCGTCGAACAGAAATTCCGCCAATGCTCGCGCCAATTCCGTCTTGCCCACGCCAGTCGGCCCCAGGAAAAGGAAACTGCCAATCGGCCGTTTCGGATCCTTTAATCCGGACCGCGCCCGCATCACTGCTTCAGCCACCGCCAAAACCGCCTCGTCCTGGCCAATCACTCGCTTGTGCAGCTCGTCTTCGAGCGCCAGCAGCTTCTTCATCTCGCCTTCCAGCAGCTTCGAAACCGGAACGCCGGTCCACCGGCTCACTACCGCCGCGATGTCTTCCTCGTCAACTTCTTCCTTAAGCAGCCGCACGCCACCCTGCCGCGCCGCCACGCGCTCTTCCTCCGCACGCAGTTGCCGTTCCAGTGCGGTTAACTGCCCATACTTCAGCTCGGCCGCCTTATTCAGGTCATAGGCGCGCTCGGCCTGCGCGATTTCAATCTTTACCTGGTCGATCTGTTCCCGCAGCGCCCGCACCCGATTCACCGCATCTTTCTCGCTCTGCCACTGTGCCTGTAACGCGGCGGAAGAGGTTTTCAGCTCCGCGAGTTCTTTTTCAATGCCCTTTAGCCGTTCCTTCGAAACCGCATCGTTCTCTTTCTTCAGGGCCTCGCGTTCAATCTCCAACTGCATCGTTCGCCGCAGCAACTCATCCAGTTCGCCCGGCATCGAGTCAATCTCCGTGCGTAATTTCGCCGCCGCTTCGTCCACCAGATCGATGGCCTTATCCGGCAAAAAACGATCCGTGATGTAGCGGTTCGATAACACGGCCGCTCCCACCAGCGCCGTATCCTTAATCCGCACGCCATGGTGCAATTCGTACCGCTCGCGCAGCCCGCGGAGAATGGATATTGTGTCTTCTACGCTCGGCTGATCGACAAATACGGTCTGGAACCGCCGCTCCAGCGCCGCATCTTTTTCTATATACTTCCGATATTCATCAAGCGTGGTCGCCCCGATGCAATGCAGTTCCCCACGCGCCAGCATTGGCTTCAGCAGATTGCCGGCATCCATCGATCCTTCCGTTTTCCCGGCGCCGACCACCGTATGTAGCTCATCGATGAACAGGATGATGCGGCCCTCCGACGATTCCACTTCTTTGAGGACCGCCTTCAACCGCTCTTCGAATTCGCCCCGGAACTTCGCGCCCGCTATCAGCGCGCCCATATCTAGAGCAACTACCTTTTTATCCTTCAACCCCTCCGGAACGTCGCCCCGGACAATCCGTTGCGCCAGTCCCTCGACAATAGCCGTCTTGCCGACGCCCGGCTCGCCGATCAGCACTGGATTGTTCTTCGTCCGGCGCGAAAGCACCTGGATCACCCGCCGTATCTCTTCATCCCGACCGATCACCGGGTCCAGTTTGCCTTTGCTCGCCGCATCGGTCAGGTCGCGCCCATATTTCTGCAGCGCTTCATATGTGCCCTCCGGATTCTGATTCGTTACCCGTTGGTTCCCGCGCACCTCAACCAGCGCCTTCATCAGCCGGTCTTTCGTCAGGCCGAATTCCCGCAGCAGTTTTCCCGCGGTGCCTTGATCGTCTGCCGCGGCTAGCAACAGATGCTCAATAGAGACGTAATCGTCTTTCAGCCGCTTCGCCTGATCTTCCGCTGTCGTCAGCAGCCGCGACAGCCGGTTGGTCACATAAATCTGATCCGCTCCCGTGGCCCCGCCGCTCACTTTCGGCAGTTTCTCCAGCTCTTGCAGCAGCCTCTTGTGCAGCGGCTCCAATGGCACGCCGGCCTTCAACAGAATCGAAGGCGCAAGGCCGCCCTCCTGTTCCAGCATCGCCAGAAGCAGATGTTCGATGTCAACCTGTTGATTGCCAAAACGTTGTGCCGTTGATTGCGCCTGCCGGATTGCTTCTTGCGATTTTTCGGTCAGCCGATTGAAATCCATGGGAGGAATGCCTCGATCCCAAATGTAGCACATGAGTGTAGAGGAATGCAATTATCTGAGTGCGTATCACTAATAGCCCTGCCCGAACCCAGCCCCCTATAGCAGATCCGCTACAGTATTAGAGTCACCCGTAACGCGTACTAACCTCCCATGAACCGCGCCGTCGCTTTCCTCCTAACCTATTGCATCTTTTGCGCTTCTCCCGCCTACCCCTGGTGGGAGGCCGGCCACCAGGTCGTTGCCCGCATCGCTGTGACCCAGCTCACCCCAGCCGCCCGCACCCACCTCGCACGCATCTTGGGCGTCGCCGATACGCTAGAAGCTCTTTCCGACGCCCTCGCCAAAGCGTCCACCTGGGCGGACGAAACCAAAGCCGAGACCAAGACCGGCGAGTGGCACTACATCGATTTAACACTGGAAGACACCCGCTCCGACACCCCAAAGCGCTGCCCCAGTGACAACTGCGCCCCCGCCCGGATCGCTCTTTTCGCCGTGCGCCTGACCTCCAGCGGTGCTCACAATCTGCAATGGAGCGAGCTGGACGCTCTTCGCTATCTGGTTCATTTCGTGGGGGATATCCACCAGCCGCTACACACGATTTCGGATGCCGACCTGGGTGGCAACTGCGAGCGCATTGATCCGCCCATCGATAACGCTAGAAATCTTCACGCGCTCTGGGACGGCGGCATTATCAATGAGATGAATCCGAACGACCGGTCGCTTGCAGCCGACCTCGAAGCCCACGAAATCGCCGCCATGCCCTCCTCGGAACTGGCTGAGATCCTGCGCGGCAACCAGGACGACTGGGTCTGGGAATCCCATCTGCTCGCCGAGCAGGTCGTCTACACCCGCCTCCGCATCCCCACCGAACCGCCCATTTTCCCGCAGAGCTGCGAGCAAGCCCCGCCCGAGATCGTTAATTTCCACCCGGCGATCGGCAACGTCTATGTAAACGACATGAAGCCCATCATCCGGATGCAGCTAGTCAAAGGCGGCCTCCGATTGGCCAAACTCCTCAATCAGTCGCTGTGAACGCCGAGAGGAAGTTTACGCCGGCCGCAGAACCGCGTGATCCATTTGAAGAGGGCATACTCGATTGCCGCGAAAATGTCTTCACGTTCAAGATATGGATAGTTCGACGAGGTGCTGGAAACCGGGTCCAAGCCCTATTTGGCGACATCCGATGCACTCACTCTAGCGTTGCCAAGTAACTGGCGTCCCTTCGTCAGGGAAGGGCCAATGAGTATCAAGCAATAGCTCCTTCTCACGTTCGCTTGGAGGCGTCAGATTGATTCGTAAGTTCTCGAGAAGATGCACGCCTGTCTTTCCCGCCACAGCGATATCCAAGTCACCGTCACCATCCAGGTCTTGCACAACAAACTGAGTCCCGGCGCCAGCCGTACCGTTTATTGAAATTGGGTAGCGGGTAAACTCACCTGTCTGCCGGTTGATTTTGTAATAGTAAATCACCAACGGATCATAAGATCCCGGGTCTCTGCCGCTATGTCCACGGTATCGCTTACCGGCGAGTAACTCCATTTGCCCATCGCCGTCAAGGTCCACCAACTTCAGTGCGTGCACCTGTGAAAACGATTCATCGATCGTCTTTTGGACCCAGCGACGATTGGCTCCTTCTCCTTGCTGCTCCAGCCAATACAGCCCGTAACTATGTCCGCGACCGTAAATGATATCGGTCTTGCCATCGTTATTGACGTCATAACCGATAATCGGGAAACCGGCCTCGCCTAAGTCCCACTCGCCGTGCCACTCCCATTTATCCCGGTCGGCATCTACATTTTGGAACCACCCATGCGGGGTCAGAAGATCCACCTTGCCATCACCGTTGATATCGGCCATACCAACACCGTGACCATCTTGGTCGTGCCCACCGGCGTGGTGTACCTTCGGTTCGGGCCCAGCAAAATCCACCCAGATCATTCCCGAACGGCCAAAGTGGGCCAACGCCAGATCCGGCTTGCCATCGCCGTTTAAATCTGCCATCCATCCGCCCTCCGTTTGCACGCTATGCGTGATCAGATGCTGCCGCCACGGCCGGCCCGGTTGCTTCGGATTCTCATACCACCAGAGTCCGTCCAGAATCCATCCCACCGTGACCACATCCGGCGCTCCATCATGATTCACATCAACTGCCCACTCGCCGCAATCGGAGACAAACTCATCCATCGTTCCTACCTTGCGGTACTGATGGATCTTCCATGGTCCTCCTTGCTTGCCCGGATTCTCGTACCAGAAGGCGCCACTCAAAAGATCCGGCCGGCCGTCGCCATTCATATCAATTGTTGTGATGCCTTCAGCGTGGTCACTTCCAAGACGGTGCGAGAAGTATGTATTTTGCGGCTCATTGTGCGGCCCGTTTCCGCGCTCCTTCTTTCGTTCCTGGAAACTTTCAAGACTAGAAAGGACGCCAATCATAAGCGTGGCCAGACAGACCCAGTACAAGAACTTCATTGTATTCTGTAAACTCCAGACAGAGTGGGAGCGGTTCCGAGTTGCTGCCGGCGGCTTCAATCCAACCGGCTAAAAGGTAACGTGCAGCGCGAATTGCGCTTGCCTCATTCGGATAAGGCCATTATTCAGCAGAGAAAAGATCTGGCCCCCCGTGGGGCAATCCACACACGCGTTCGGTTGCGCCAGGTTTACGTGATTAAAGATGTTAAATATGTCGGCCCTGAACTGGACATTGACGCGCTCTGTCAGAGCAAAGCCCTTCCCCGCCGAAACATCGGCGTTGAAGAAGCCCGGGCCGATTAAAGAATCCCGCCCGGCGTTGCCTAGTGTTCCGCTTTGTGGCCGCTGCCATGGACCAACCGACTGGCCGTTCGTATTCAATTGTTGATTCCCAGTAGTAACAAACCAACCGTTCGCCGACGGATTCGAAAGTGTGGCGTTTCCGACAATGTTCGGCCTGCACACACCTACATCTTCATCCGCGCCACAGTTCTGATAACTCGGTGTGAAGGGTAATCCGCTCTCTGCAATCCAACTCCCGCTCACCATCCAACCACCGACCAGGTAATTCTCGGCCCTCGATGCGTTGGCAAACCATTTCTGCCCTTTGCCGAATGGCAAGTTATACACGTGCGACAGTGTGAAAGAGTCGTTCCTTACCGTGCTGCTCGGCCCGTACGAGACACTCGGGTCATACAGGTAGTAGTCAGTGTTATAGTCGTACGCTGCGGCGTGCGTGTAAGTTGCCTGAATCGTGGCGCCCGCCGAAAAGTTCTTTTGGAATTCCACCTGGATCGCGTTATAGTGATTCGTGCTGTCATCCCCAAAGTATTTTAGCGATTGAGTCCAGCCGTAAGATTGATAGAACGGATCGCGCTGGAACGTACTTAGCGTCCCAAATCCCACAAGAGAAGGCGAATTCACGTTATAGTTAGGCGAGGTGTCATTGTAAGTGTGCGTCGCCTTATTTCCGACATACGCCACTTGCACGGACGCGCTCGATCCGAACTGCCGCTGTACCGTCGCATTCCAGGATTGAATTGCCGGAAGCCTCACGGTAGGCGGCAGTACATTGGCCGTAATTCCATTCGGCAACAATGGATTGCCGGTCGCTCCCTTCGGCTGCCCCTCCAGAATCGTGCTTGGATTGAGGGAAGGCGGCCCTTGCGTGAGGGTGAACACATCCTGCCACGGCTGGCTCGGAGTCAAGGTCTGTTGCCCTAGCACTGGTAGATTCTGCGTCACCGCATGTCCAAAGTCCGAACCAAACACCCCGGAATCGTAATTCCATCCATATCCGGCGCGTACAACCGTTTTCGGTGTAACTTGATATGCTATACCAAGCCTCGGACCGAAGTAACTTAAGTTATTTTTGATGTTTCCGTTTAATCCAATTCCGTTCTGCCCGGCTACCAAAACCTCACCGGTATTCAGGCTGACCCACGCTCCTTTTCCGGCGCCATTGACGCTTTGGGGATCATAAATCTCCCAGCGCAATCCATAATTCAAAGTGAACTTGGGAGTAACGCGCCAGCTATCCTGTCCATAAAATGCCCACCGGTTCTGCCGCTCCGCGGCGTTATTCACACTGCTCACATATCTCGTAAAGGCGTCAGTCTGGCCCAGTAAGAAGGTCGCTAATCCAAGTCCCGATCCCGACGGCCCCTCTGTAACCGTCGGGTCAAACTGCAACTCGCCGGCACGATGCGAATCGCTCGGTACACGCAGGTTCTGCAGATAGTGAATATCGGTTCCGAACTTCCAGTTATGGTTTCCGCTCATCTTATTCACGTCGTCCACAAATTCGAAGATGTTCTCCCGTTCATTTAACGGGCAGTTACAGCCATTCGTAGTCAACGAATATCCGAGCTGGAATCCGCCCGTCCCGTTTACTCTGAAATTCGGCATCCCGGAAGACAGATCTGATATATTCAGGCCTGGGATTCCCGCATCCGTCGCCGGCGTCGTTCCCAGTCCAATCGGGTTCACGTTGTAATTCATCCGTGTAAATCCAAACCGGAAGTCATCCAGCAACGTCGGCGTCACCGCATAATCGAAGCCGTATACCACCTGCTGGTTGAACATGTTCGACATCCCTGCCGCATTGAAATTGCCGAACGACGGCCCCCCAGCCTCCAACCCGAACAGGCCCGGCTGCTCCGTAAAGTACTTCTGCCAGCTATAGCGGCCAAACATATGAAGCTTTTCTGTCTGGTACTGATCAATCCTCACGTCAAACGCATTCGAATTAATAATCTGCTCCCCGGACGCCGCGTAATTCGGCGCTGCCCCGGACACCGGCAAATTCGGCAGCGGCATCAGGTTTATTAAGTTCAGCGCTTGTGGCGACAGCATCGACGTGGGAATCGTGTTGTTCGGGAATTGATTTCGCTGGTTCGGCGATATGATTCCGCCGCCCGGCCCGAATGGATTGTAAACCGCAACGCCCAAATCACTCATGTCCCCGTTTCTCTCCGCCAACGTCGGCACTCGCGTCGTTGCCGAGCCACCGTTCTTCTGCCGAGTCGCCTGGTAGTCGCCAAAGAAGAATGTCTTGTCCTTTCGAATGGGTCCGCCCAGAGACCCGCCAAACTGGTTCCACAACGTCGGCGGAATAATTCTGTTCGTTCCCGGAAGCAACTGCGATTGCGCGAATGGGTCGCGGGCTGTAAGGTCGCTGTTACGCCGGTACCAGAAAGCGCTCCCGTGAAACGCATTCGTTCCCGACTTCGTCAGCGCCGTCATCACGCCAGCAGCCGCGGTCCCGTACTCCGCGTCGTAGCTCTCGGTGATAACCTTGGTCTCCGAAATACCATCCAGGTTCGGCACGATGATCAGTAAGCCGATCACCCAATCCTTGTTATCCACGCCATCTAGCTGGTAAGTGGTACCGCTAAAAAATTGTCCGTTTACGCTAAACCGAAACGATTGCATGGCATTCTCCTGCGGCGCCGGAATACCCGTCGATTGTGTTCCCGGCGACAGAAATAGCAAGGACGACCAGTTTCTGCCATAGACCGGCAGATTCGTCACGGCTGTTTCATCCAAGTTATGCGATATATCCGTCCGCTGTGTCTCAAGAACCGGAACCGTGTTCGTCGTAACAGTCACGGTCTGATTTATCGATCCCACTTCCAGCGATGCGTTTACCTGCGCAACTGAGTTTAAGGTGACCTCTACATCCTGCACGTGCATCTTGAACCCGCTATGTTCAATCTGCACCCGGTAAGTGCCATTTATTAAGTGGGTCTGCTCATAATTGCCGGAGCGGTTAGTCGTGGCCGTCACCGATACACCCTGGCCAATATTGGTAATCGTCACCTTCGCGTCCGGTATCGCCCCGCCCGAAGAATCCTGCACGGTCCCGGCAATACTGCCGTAGACTCCTTGTCCCCACGAGATCCCGGAAAAAACAAAATACAGTGAAATCACAATAATGAAGCTCCACACTCTACGCATCGCTTCACCTTTCCTATACATGGTTAGTTCGCTTAACTTGGCTTAGTTACATACAGACGACAGCTAGCCTATATTTCCTTCAAGAGTATCCTGCGCTCACGCATGGCTACATTGGCCATGTGCGAGGTTCGCGCTGCCTGCACCCCGGCATGAATATTCGCATTCGGCGTCTGCCTGGTGCGTATACAGTCAAGCCAGTTCGCTACATTCGCGACTGTTCCATCTTCGATTCTTTGCCCCACCTTCTCGGGCGGCGGCAGTTTGGCCGCTCCAAACCGCTCGGGCTCCTCGTACATCCAGAACCCGCCCCGCGTTAGCTTCAACATCGCCTTCTCGCCGCGGAAGATGATGCCGCCATCCTCCAGCCCACAGGTAAGTGATCCGGAAAAAGCAGACGTGTAATGATTGCCGAATTGAAATCCCGCCGTTACCGTATCCGGCAGTGCGAATTGCGTATATTTATAGGTAGCCCCTATCGCTTGCGTCACGCTTGGCTCCGGTGTGTCCAGATACCACTGGATCACGTCAATCCAATGCGTCATAAGGTCCGTAAATATTCCGCCCCCGAAATCCGGAAAGAAGCGCCAGTACAGATATTTCACTTTGTCAAAAGGTTGTTTCGGAGCCGATCCCAGCCACTGCGCCCAATCCAGTTGCGCAGGGTCAATCGACGTCTCGTCCAGTCCCCGCTGAACCGCCTCTGGCAAATGACTGTAGTTCTGATACCAATAGCTTTCCGCAAACCCAACATGCCCCAGTTCACCGCCGGCAACGATCTTCTGCGCCGCCAGATAATGCGGCCAGCTCCGCTGCTGGGTGCCTGTTGCCACCACCTGTTTTGATTGCTCAACACCGCTGATCAGCTTGCTGCCTTCTTCTATCGTGTGCGTTACCGGCTTTTCCACATAGACGTCTTTCCCGGCCGACACCGCCTCTAACGTCATTTGGACATGCCAATGATCCGGGGCCGCCACAATAACTGCGTCTATATCCTTGCTGTCGAGTATCTGCCGGTAATCCTTGACCGGCTTGGCTGGTGGCCCGAACTTAGCCGCCCCTTTCTCACGCCGTGGAACATACACATCGGAAACGGCTGCCACTTCCGCATTGTTCGTCTTTCCAACCGATCCCGCATCAGCCCTCCCACGCAGTCCTGCGCCAATCAGGCCCACCCGGATCCTCTCGTTCGCGCCAACAATCCGGGAAAAAGCCGCCGCGCTACTCGGCCCTGCGGCGGCCGCTGTCGCGGCTCCTAGCGCAATAAAAGCTCGTCTCTGCATCATCTACACTCCCTCACTCTGTGCGTTGTTGCTCAATCCTTATTGCACGTGTAAATCGGCTCCGGTTTGACTAAGACCCAACCAAGCTCCACACGCCGGCCGTGTAAAGCATCAGACGTAAGTGGGAACGAAAAAGATCGAGAGGCGTAAGCCCCAATGAATCGGAGACAAGGCACATGGATCTACCAAAAGCAATACGCAGCTTGAGCAAGAATAACTCGCGGGATACGACCTGTCTTCATTCAAGTTGTCAACTTTATATACTCTATTGGCAAGTCACTTGGCGATTGATTTTGCTTGCGGCAAAGTGATGAGTAGTGTCCCTGTTTGTCCCGGAACGTGAACCGGATTCCCTCAACCTTTAAGTAAGGGACAGCGCCACGCCCTCTCGCGGCCGCACCCCACTTTGAGCTGCTGTACAGGCTGCACTCCAGCCCTCCGGATCCGTTTCCCTTTGCGCCAAATGGCTCAAAGTGGCAGGAAGTTATATTCCATTGGCAAAGTGGCTGATTTGCAGATCCAAATTCCGCCAATTGATATAAGATGCTGCCATGCGGGCTCAATTCGAAAGAGTTCGATCGAACGGTACCTCATTCGTCGCCTTCGAACGCAATGATCGGAGCTTCCCCTTCCTCTGGCATTACCACCCCGAGTATGAGTTGACCTTGATTGTCGATAGCTATGGCCAGCGCCTCGTCGGAGACGGCATCGCTGACTACGGTCCCGGAGACGTCGTCTTGCTCGGGCCTAATCTCCCCCACACCTGGCGCTCCGGTCCCGTCTACGCCGGCAAATCCGAACTCCACCGCGCCGTCGTCGTCCAATTTCTCCCCGACTTCCTCGGCAAGGAATTCTTTCGCTTGCAGGAAATGGTTTCTGTCGTCCGTCTTCTCTCCGGCGCTTCCTGCGGCCTTGCCTTCGGCTCTACCTCCGCCGGGAGGAACGTGGCCCAAAACCTCGTAAAAATTCCGTCCCTTGCTCCCACTTCCCGCCTCACGACTCTTCTCTCGGTTCTCGTGGAACTCTCCGAAGAACCCGAGGCCGAGCGCCTATCCACAGGTAACATCCGCCCCATGTGCCGCACCGAAGACCAGCAACGTATCGACGCGATCTGTTCCCACCTCAACCGCCATTTCAAAGAAGAAATCGACTACCCGGCGCTTGCTAACCAGATTCACGTCGACCTCGCCTCCCTTTGCCGCTTCTTCAAACGCGCTACCGGGCGAACCATGACAAGCTATGTCAACGAACTCCGCGTCGCCGCCGCTGCCCAACTCCTCCGCGACACGGATTTGAGCGTTCTCGAAATCGGCTTCAGCGTCGGCTTCGGAAACTACTCCAACTTCAACCGCCAATTCAAACGCATGAAAGGCATCGGCCCTCGCGTCCTTCGCCAGAGATTCCACTTCGCGAGCACAAATTCAGGCGCGGCGGTCGCAAAATGGAATGGTGTTGCCCTGCCGTAAAACCAATACAACTGCTCAAAAGGCCCGAGGTCTCTCAGCGTATTTGCACCCTTGGATTACTACTGATTCCTGCACGGTACCCTGTTTATCCGGCTAGCTGTATACGGGGAACGAGTTCCCAAACATCGGGGCCTTGGTTTTGGATTGCTCCTCGGTGGCTTCGTCCTGGATAACATCCCAGTGCTCGACGAGGATGCCGTTCTCGATGCGCAGAATGTCGGCCGCGATCCAGTTTACGGGTGCGCCAAACCCTGAAAACCGGCCATGCACGATGACGTAGTCGCCATCGGCGATAATCGTGCCCGGTTCGTATTTGAGAGTGGGAGGGATGCTCTTGATGAGATTGAACAGGCCCTCGCGCCCGGGTTCTATATGCGCGCTGTGCTGGATGTAATGGGGCGACCAATAACGTTCTGCAGCTTGATAGTCGCGCTTGTTGAACAACGTGTCGAAGGCGTCAAGTACCAGTGCTTTATTCTTTTCCTGCGTTGTGTTGCTCATAATCTCTCCTTCTCTGTCTTCCTTGTCAGCGCACACTGCCTCGTTAGAGCAGATCGCCGAATGCTTAGTAGTTTTAGCTTTTGAGTGCGTTGAAGAAGTCGTCATCGAGGGGGCGAGGGCGGCGCTTATCGCCACGGCTTATTTCCAGCGATCGCCCTGCTTCAGGACGTAATGCGCGAATGCATAACGCCATGGGATAAGGGGGATGAAAATGACGGCCATCAGGACGGCTTTGATATCTTCTGCCGTCGCCTCATTGATCTGGTGGGCGGACCATAGTGGCAGCGCAAAGGCGATCAGATATATCGCCTTCCAGAGCAGTTCAAACAGCAATATGGGCAACATTTGGAGAGGATATCGAAGTCCCAATGCGGCGATCGCGCCAAGGCCAGCGAGCAAAGAGAATCGGATTCCTTGCATCGCAGCAAACTCATTTGTGTGGTGGATGACGGCAGGCCAGATATACACGCCGAGCCCAGCAGCCATGACAAAGTACGCGGCGCGCAATGTGTACAGGCGAAACAGCGAGACTTCCAGCACGGTCCCGCGTAGTGTCACCTCATCGGATGGAACAGACGACCCCGTCGCAGGGTTCATAGCGACGGATTTTAACACGGAGTAATACAGGAGAAGGACCGTCCGGAAACAGGCCGATAGAGCACGATCCGTCCCGGCGTCCTCAACAAAGGCTTACGAACGACCAATCGCTCCTGCCCTCTACGCCCGGCTCAGATCGAAATTCGAAGCATGTAGATGAACAACGCTCTACCTACCGTATACGTTTTTTCCATATGAGCGATCGCCGGCGGAGCTTACTTTTTACTGATTGATTCTGCTTCAATGAAAATGCGGCGGACGTTCCAGGTTTCAGTAGCCTGGAAACCCTTTCAACATCCCGCTGTTGATCATCTGCAAGAAGACGGTAGATTCCTCATCGTCCCGGACGGTCAGGGTACGATTTGTCAATTCAGGGCTAACTCTCGCAGGGATTTCGGCCGGATTTATGCTGCTTAGGCATAAGCTTGAGGGGATCACCGAGCCAGGCTGTGGCAAAGCCGGAACGGCAGTCTGCGGATTGGCCAGATTCAGGGCGGTGAGAAGGTTTCCCACATCGTCCGACTCCTCGCGAGCTGCGAGCGGCGCGACATCAAAGACGGTCTCGATCAGCTTCAATACGGACGTGTGATCGAACACGCTGTGGTTCACCGTCGGGTTGGCTGGGTTCCCTGTGGTCCAAGGCGAAGCAATGATGCAAGGGACCCGAAAACCGAGCAACGCTTTTCCGTTCACCAGATCGGTATCCGCGTTGTTGGGAGCAACGGCGCGGGGCGGGGCGACATGATCGTAAAATCCACCCCATTCATCGAAGTTAATAATGAAGACCGTGTTCGACCAGTTGGGGCTCTTAGAAAGGGCATGGAAGGTTCTGGAGAGAAAGGCATCACCATTCCGCACATCGGAGAATGGATGGTCGTCTTCGTCCAAGTTTGTCAGAGTGGTGAAGGAAGGCTCGACAAAGGAGACGGCCGGTAGCGTTCCCGCCGCGGAGTCAGATAGAAAATCCGCATAGAGGGCGCAGATGTCAAGGTACTTCAAACCCCAGAGCGCGAGATAGGGGATGTTGCTGAAGTAGTATTTGTGACTCACGTCTGCCGCTCGGAGGTTATCCCAAATTGTGGGAAGACTACAGATGCTAAGATCGTCGCCGAGTCGATCGGTCTGCCCGGAATGCTGGAAAATCCGGTTGGGGAACGTGGGGGCAAGCGTTGAGCAGAAATACCGGTCGCAGGTAACGTAATTTCGAGCGAGAGCGGAACGAAAAGGCAGGTCAGTTTCTTTATAGTAGCCGATCGCGTTCAAGCCCGGGCTCGCGGTGAGCAAGAACCCGTTCATCTGACCATTGCCGTACTCGACTCGACCGCCAGAATAGCTGTGGTCGGGATCGGGAAACGCACATCCGGTGAAATCTGGGGCGAGCTCATGGGTTGCCTGCGCATGACCGTCTTTATCCAGATAGGTTTGGCCGGCTTGTATGCCGTCTGCACCCGGCAGCCAGCCGAGCAAGTGGTCGAAGCTTCGATTTTCCATCATAACGACGACGATGTGTTTGATCTGAGCCACGGCTGCATCTAAGTTCGCGGCTACCAGCGGGGTGACAGCCGCGGCTGCTCCGGTTTGTTTCAAAAAGGTTCTGCGGTTCATTGAGGCGGTACCTTCAGTACCTGACCAGTGTAGGTGGGGAATGTTACAGATGAACAAAATTTTGAGAGAGAAAAACAGGGGGGAACCTGAAGCTTCCTGTCAGCTCGACCGCGCCTTACCTCGGCTCTGCACCAACCGGTGAACCGCTAGTCCTTTCGGAAGGAAAAACCGGGTTCACCTTGAGGTCTTCGCGTGCAAGGTCGCCAGGATCCGGGATGATGTTATCCCCTTGCTGAAGGCCGCTCAGTATCTCTAACTTGTCGCCGTAATCGCGGCCAACTTGTACCTTCTGGAGGTGGACCGTGTGGTCCCGCTGTAGCAGAGCGACTACCGTTCCCTCGGGCCGAACGACCAACGCATCGCTCGGGATCAAGAGCGGCGGGTTGGCTCTGGTGCTGTTCAGATCTACTTGGGCGTACATGCCGGGAAACAGGATGCCGTCTCTATTCGGCACATGAATCTCAACCAACATCGTGCGGCTGTTCATATCGAGCGAATTTGAAGTGCGTGCGACTACGCCATCGAACACTCGCCCAGGCAGATTGGACACTGTCAGACGCGCAGTCTGGCCAGCGTGTATGGAATTGGCGTTAGTCTGCGGCACATTGACGTAGGTGCGAAGCTTATCGGTCTGCGCGATTCGATAGATGAGCGTCTCACCGGCAGTTACCAGAGCACCCACGTCCAAATTGCGCAATGTGATCACTCCATCGAAGGGCGCCCTTACCACCAGATAGCTCTGCATCTCTTCAAGGCGAGACAAATTGGCAGTGGCCGCGGCGACACCGCTCCGTTGCGCTGCAATGGCCTTCTCAAGCGAGTGAACGGTCGCCATTTGGGCTCTGTATTGGGATTGATATTGGTCGTTCTCCTGCAGCGACACAACCCCGCGGCTGACTAGGCGGCTCCATCGCTGAGCAGTTACGCGTGCAAGTTCCAGGCTCGTTTTGCCTTGTTCGTAATTTGCTAAAGCTTCATCGAGCGTCGCCTGGTCTTGCTCCAGCGTCGCCTTCTCTTCCAACACCTGTTGACCCAGTTCAGGCGCGTCGATTTCGGCCACTTCTTGTCCGGTTTTGACGCGGTCGCCAATGTCCACTAGCCGCTTTTGGATGTAACCGGATGCGCGGGCGAGGATGGGCGCTTCGGTGATCGGCTGTATGTTGCCCGGCAATTCCAATTCGCTGCTTTGCGGCGATCGTCCCACTTCAATTACGTCTACTCGTGGGAGAGATACTTGTTCTTCGATGGCCTCGCTGCTGATCAGCGTCCTTCGCTTCTGAAGCGGAATGTAGCCGGCCAAGAATGCGATTCCAGTGAGAACTGCCGCTCCCAGTGCAATCGACCAGAGCGTCACACTGGAAGGACGCCAAAGATCGCGAGGAACTCTGGTATGCGACGGACCGTGAACCGAACCCTTCAGGGCCTCCAATTGCTGCCGTAGGGCTCTGTTTTCCTCACGTAAACGTTCTTCCGTGTCCGGTTCATACGGATTACTCGGTCGCATCGATATTCAGTGACTCTTCGACTTGGCGCTTGTAATCTAGCGGAGGTTTCGTCCGCATATAACTATAAATGATCGGTACGACGAATAAGGTTGTGACCGTGGCGAACATCAAACCTCCGATTACAGCCCGGCCAAGGGGAGCGTTCTGCTCGCCGCCCTCACCCAGCCCGAGCGACATCGGAAGCATTCCGAGGATCATGGCCGTAGCCGTCATCAGCACTGGGCGGATACGGGCATAACCCGCCGAAAGCATCGCCTCACGCGCGGTCAGCATATAGGCGCGTTCGTCATTAGCAAAGGTGACTATCAATATGCTGTTTGCGGTCGCCACTCCCACGCACATGATGGCGCCCATCAGCGAGGGAACGCTTAGTGACGTGCCGGTAACGAACAGCATCCACAGAATTCCGGCCATAGCACCGGGCAGAGCCGTAAGGATGATAAACGGGTCAAGCCAGGACTGGAAATTCACAGTCATCAGAAGGTAGACCAGGACAACCGCGAACGCCATACCTAACCCCAGCCGGAAAAAGGAAGACTGCATAGTCTCAATTTGTCCGCGAAGCGCAAACGAGGTTCCACGTGGCAAGTGGGGTTCTTCATCCCGCATAATCTTTTCAACGGCAGCGCCCAGACTTCCCAGGTCGCGCCGGTCCACGTTGGCGTAAACGTCGAAAACGGGCCACACGTTGTAGTGATTGATGATAACCGGGGCAAGGTCTCGTTTGACGCCGACAAGATTCGAAAGAAGTTGGGTATTACCGGCCACGGCGCCGGGATTCCCATAGGCCTGCGATGAGCCACTTGGCGAAGCGCCAATGAAATTGTTGGCGAAGGAATCCGCATTCAAATTGGCTTCGGGGCTAGCAACGGATATAGGAGTACGGAGCAAGGCATCGAGCGAATTCACCCGGTACTCAGGTGTCTGCACTCCGACGCTGTAATTCACGCCGTTGGCCCAATTGACCCAAAAGTTGGGAGCCAATGCTCCGTTGCCGCTTAGAGAAATCAGCATGCTACCGGTAACGTCACGTTGCGTCAGACCCAGCTCCGAGGCTTTTGTACGATCCACGTTCAAACGAATCTCAGGTTGGTCAATCACCTGGTGAACGTGAACATCGGCGGCGCCTGGGATGCCCGCAATCCTGGCCGCGAGCTTCTGGGCGATCTTATAGTTGGCTGGCGCATCTCTTCCGACGATCTGTAGATCGATCGGCGCCGGAAGGCCGAAGTTCAAGATCTGGCTCGTGATGTTGGCCGGTTGGAAAAAGAAACTCATATCGCGAAACGCATCTCGAAGGTGCTTTCGCAGCACGACCTCGTAGTCACGCGTCGAACCGTGCTTCTTCTGAAACGAAATCAGGATTTCACCGCCAGCGCTGGAGATGGTAGGAATATCGCCCTGCGCGATGCTCGTCCAGCTGTTTGGAATTCCGATGTTATCGATCAGAGAATCCATCTCGTCTGGCGGGATCACGCGGCGGATTTCCCGTTCAACCGCAGCAAACCTGAGCTCGGTTTCTTCAATGCGTGTGCCTGGCGGACAGCGTGCGTGAAGCCGCATTTGTCCCGAATCGGCATCAGGAAAAAAATCTTCTCCCACGAGCCAAAGCAAGCCTAGCGATGCGATCGAAACGGTCATAAACCCGGCCAGCACTCGGCCGCGATGGCGCAGAGACCATTCCAACAGCCCCACGTAGCGGAAGCGCAAGGCTTCGAAAAAGAGATTAAACCAATAATGAATCCGCCAGAAAATCCCCTTTCCCGCGGCCGTTTCCCCGTGAGCACCCTGCTGGTACAAGTGAACTTCAGGCTTCAAAAGATGAGCCACCATCGTCGGCACGAGCGTGCGAGAGAGCAGGTAGGACGCGAGCATCGCGAACACAACCGCCATTGCCAACGGCGTAAATAGATACCTTGCAGTTCCAGTCAGCAATAGAACCGGCACGAAGACGATGCAAATAGACAGAGTGGCGACCAGCGTGGGAACCGCAATCTGCTGCGCGCCATCGAGGACGGCGCGCAGCAGCGGCTTCTTCATTGCGAGATTCCGGTGAGTGTTTTCAATCTCAACCGTCGCATCGTCGACCAGGATACCCACGGCCAAAGCCAAACCTCCCAACGTCATCACATTTATGGTTTGCCCCAACAGGGCAAGAATCGAGATGGAAGTGAGAATAGAAAGCGGAATCGATATACATACAATAAGTGTGCTTCGCCAACTTCCCAGAAACAGCAGGATCATTGCGCCGGTGAGGCCGGCCGCGATGAGAGCCTCCCGAACAACACCCTGGATCGAGGCGCGGACGAAGATGGATTGATCGCCTAACGTCACAACCTTCAATTCCCGCGGTACGTTGGCAAGGATTTTGGGAAGAGCCGCCTTGACAGCGTCGACAATGGCCAGCGTGGAAGCGTTGCCGTTCCTGGTAATGGTCATCAGAACACCGCGCGACCCGTTGGTGCGAACAATGTTCTTTTGAACCGAAAAACCATCGTGAACCTGCGCCACATCCTTGATATAAACGGTGGCGCCATTGACCGTTTTAATCGGCAGGTCGTTCAAATCGGAAAGCGAGATCGGGCTGCTATTTAAGCGGACCAAATACTCGGTTTTCGCCAATTTCACGGTTCCCGTTGGGAGGATCAAGTTCTGCAGCGTGAGCGCGTTTGAGACGTCGAGTGGAGAGAGCTGCCGGGCGTAGAGCTCATCCAGGTTCAAATCCACCATCACCTCCCGCTGTTTTCCACCGAAGGGATAGGAGACGGTAGCGCCCTGCACGGTGCCGAGTGGCGTGCGAATGAAGTTGTTGCCGAGATCGAAGATCTCCTGCTCGCTGAGCGTTTTGCTGGAGAGGCCAAGCTGAAGGATTGGAACGCTCGCAGCGTCATACCTTAAAACGTTTGCGGGAAACATGCCCGGAGGCATCTGCCGCAGCGCAACTTCCATCGAGGCAGTCACCTGAGCCACGGCCATGTCGATTTTCACATTCGGGTGGAAATAAATTCGATTGACCGCGTAGCCGTTGTAGCACTGCGATTCGATATGCTCGATATCGTTAACATTGCTAGTGAGTCCGCGCTCGAAGCCGGTAACAACACGCTTTTCCATTTCCTCCGGCGACAGGCCCGAGTAGCTCCATAAGACGCTTACGATGGGAATGTCGATGTAGGGAAATATGTCGACCGGCATCGTTACGATGCAAGCGGTGCCTAAGATGGCGATGAGCACAGCCATCACGACGAATGTATAGGGGCGGCTAAGCGCTAGCCGTACAATCCACATAGCGGCAGATGATTGGGTGTAATTCCCTAATCAGGATACAGCCAACATATCGCCGCGCAAACCAGTACGCATTCATGTGCCTCTGCGCCAATTCCTCAGACTCTCGAGCAAATCCTCTACATCCCGCCTCAGGCCTTTCTGCGAAAGAAGCACCGCGTGTCGTTCCGGCAGTGCCGCGAGCTCTGGCGGCAAGTCTTGCTTGGAGGGCATTTTGGCCCCACCCACGAGACACGGAATCACCCACTTGTTCAGATGCAGCGCCGCCGCGACCTCCAGCCGCACCCAGTCGTTCTCGTGGTGGATCCGCGATGTGCCGTCGTCTTTCGGGCCAGACCACTTTTTTCCAATCAGCGCCAAAAGAATATCGCACGCTGACACGGTCTCTTCAATCTTCTGCGAGAAGACCATACCCGGTTGCAGCGTATCGGAATCGCGAAAGACGCGCGCGTCTGGCACTTCCGCACGGAGACACACAAACAAAAAATCAGCATATAAGTCGCTGTCCTCCCGCCGGTACGACAGGAAAATATGCGGACCACCGGAGATTCTAGGGACAGCGGGTGCCGCCGGTTTTGCGACCCGCTCATCAACCTCGACCGAACCGGCCACAATTTCTGCGAAATGTTGCCGGAAGGCGCCGGGCTCGATTTTTCGCATCTCGTTGCTGAACTCGAAAACCACTCTCGACAAGTCGTCATCGGCAACTAACGCGAACACGATGAAACCCGTGCGAATCTGACTTGCCTGCAGCTCGAGCGAGCCATAGATCCATGCCTTCGTGAGCGCATCCAGGAGCAGGGAGTTGACTGCCGGGGTGCGCGGATTACCTGCTTTCAGCCGGTCGAGAGAACGCATCAGTTCCGCTGAGAGCCGCGCTCTGTCTAGTCCAAAGTGGTTTCCGATCGCGGCAAAGTCGCCGTCGGCGTCTTCTAACATCTTGACAAGAAGATGCTCTAGTTCGACGTCGTAGTGCGTCCGCGAAAGACACAGCCCGGCCGCGCCCTCGAGCACCTTTCGCGCGGTGGGGTTCAGCTTTCCGACGATGGTTCTTAAATTGACAAGCATTGTTCCTGCGAGCTACCGTGGGTCGAGCGTTCACCGCCGCCCACGCCATGGCCGTCCAGGATCCAGCATCGCAACATCGTATCAGCATCGCGAGTGGCACAGGACCGAACAGCCCGTCCCTCCCACTTCCCTTCGTTATTGGTGTTCTGGGCGATTTCAGCGGTACGCCGGAAAAACCTCTGCCCAATCTCCGTTACCGGAGATTCGTCGATGTCGACCTGAACAATCTCGACGACGTCTTGCAGGCATGTGCTCCCCGGCTGACCCTGGCGGTTCAAAACAAACTCAGCGACGACCCGGACGCTTCGATTCTCAACGTGGAACTTCGGTTTCGAAACTTCGCGGACTTGTCACCCGACGTTGTCGCACGCCAGATCAAGCCGTTAGGAGCGCTGCTGGAGTTACGCGAGAAGCTCGCATCTCTGAGAGAAAGCGTTGTGAAAAAGGACGGACTCGACGAATTCCTGCAAAAGACCCTCAATGATGAAGAGAAGCTGAAGCAGCTCCGCAGAGAAGTCACCGGAGAATCTGAACCGTCCCCTTTAGGACGTCAACCCGACGTGGAATCTCAACGTGTTCTTCAATCTGCCGGTCCCGCACGCCGGAATTGGAAAGACTCGGTCGCCACACCGGCCCCCCAATTTGAACCCTCGCCGGTTCAAACCGCTGCCCTTTCGCGGAAGAACTGGAAAGAAGATTCGGCGCCCGAGCCCGGGGTATGGTCAAAAGCCAGGGAGGCTGAAAGTACCTCTATTCTCGACCAGCTGGTGGAGGTTCGCCGCTCTATAACGCAAGCTGACAAAGAGAGAACTCGCGACAATCTCAAATACTTCATCACGGACTTAGCTCGTGGGAATATGACGGCTTCTGAAGATACGGAAGTGATGATCAATGGGCGCATCGCCCAAATCGACCACCTCGTCTCCGAGCAGTTGAATGAAGTGCTTCATCACCGGGACTTCCAGCGCCTCGAAGCCTGCTGGCGGGGTCTCCACTTCCTGCTTCGTCATGTACGCAAAGCCCCCAAAGTAAAGGTCCGAATACTCAACATCAGCAAGAAAGAACTGTTGTGCCAGTTCCAGCGCGAGCGCGAACGCCATACGTCGCCGGTCGCCCGCAAACTGCTTGACAATTCCGCCTGCATGGCGGGCGTGATGCCCTTCAGCCTGCTGATAGGCGATTTCGAAGTGGGCCGCTCGCCGGAGGACGCTGAGTTGATGGACAAGCTAGCGCGGCTCTGTTCCTATGTGCATGCTCCCTTCCTCGCCGCGGCTTCGCCAGGCCTGCTCGGTTTCGACAGCTTCACTCAATGTTTGGACGCCGAGCAACTCAGGGGGGCATTTGAATCTCCGGAATATTCGATGTGGAACTCCTTCCGCGCGCGAACGGAGTCGAGATACATAGGCATCGTCTTGCCGGGGATGCTGATGCGTCTTCCTTTTGGACGCGCTTCGCATCCGATTGACGCCTTCGATTTCGAGGAAGGTGTTGACGGTACAGGGCACCGCAAATTCCTTTGGGGCAGCGGGGCATGGGCTCTTGCCGCAAGATTTGCTTTGGACGTCGACCGCTACGCTGGTGTGGCGTTTCTCGCGAACCTAGTGATGGTGGCGAAATTCCAAGCCTTCCGCTTTTGCGATTCCGAACCGATGATGGTGATATCGATTTTAAAGGACCTGCAGAAATAGGCATCGCCGAAGGGCTATACCTCGACCTGCGTACGCTCGGACTGATGGCTCTATGTCAAATCGGGGACTCCGGTTCGGCCAGGTTCTTCGAAACATGGTCCTGCCATAAGCCGAGGATCGATCCTGATGCAGATCCCCCGACGACCTACGAATCGGCGCAGATCGATTGCATTATCGACGTAAGCCGTATTGCTCACCACCTGCACGCGGCGGTGCACGAAGCGGGTGCGACCTTCTCAAGCGTAGTCGCATGCGAGGCGCACCTCCGCCAGCGGATCGCGCCGTATGTTGTACCCGAATACGCTCGAGGCACAAGCCTTGAAGCCGTATTCCCGCTGGTTGAGGCTCACGTTCACGTTTCCGGCGCTCCGGATTGGCGGGGTAAGTCGAAATTGGAACTCTCGGTTTTGCCCAGACGCGCTGGCGCGCCGTTGGCACATCCGATCAATATCGCGGTTAGTGTCGCCTTGCCTTGGCCACTCACGCAAGAAACATCTCCTCAACCTGAAACAACTCTCCGGCCCCAGACTGCCCTACTGCCCATCGCGCCCGTTGAGTCAGCGAACGATAGCATCTCCGGCCGTGACCAATTCATCCGCCGCATGCTGATGGCGGAGATCTGCCTCGCCGGTCGCAAGCTCGACGTAGCCGTAATGATCCTGGAAGATTTGAGCGAACAGATCGACCGGTATCATCTTGCGGAATGGGAATCATCTCACTTCGTTACGGGAGTTTGGGACTTGCTACGTCGCTGCTACTTACTTGTTTCCCCATCGCCCGAAGCGGCCGAACGCTCAAACGCTCTACTGCGCCGTATTTGCCGCCTGGACCCCACGCGTGTCGTCGAATGACAATAGCTACCTATTGAAACGCGCCCGGGAGTTTCCTTTGGCATAGCGTCAAAAGACATTTTACCCTGCAATGGCTCTGCCAGGGTAGACTGTCTTCCAACCAAGTTATTTTGTCCCGGCGCGTACAATACCTGTTTGAGCTTGCGTCCCAGGCTCGGAGGTTAAACATTCTGACCCGACTCGTTATCGCAACCGCCTATTCATTCGCATTTATGCTTTCGTCCGCCGCAGGAGCGCCAACCCAGATTGCGCAATCTCCCCCTGCCCCGCCGCCGCCGAACACACAGCCACCCAATCCGCAAACGGCTCCTCCATCCGGGCACAGAGGTGGATTTGTTCCCGGACAGAGACGCCCGCCAGGTGACCCAGCGCAGATCGCACGCGGCAAGACTCTGTTTGACATCAACTGCCGCGGCTGTCATGGCGCCGACCTGCGTGGGGGCGACATGGGAGGACCCAATCTGCTACGCTCGCAAGTCGCTTTGAGCGATCTCAATGGTGAGTTGATCGTCCCCGTCATCCACGGGAGCCGCCAGAAAATGGGCATGCCGGCGATTCCATTAGATGAGGCGGACGCGAACGCCGTGGCTGCCTATGTGCGCAGCGTAATTGAAACCATTAAGGGCCAGGGCGCCCCGCCTTCCGCTGGCAGTCCAGCGCCAAGTATTCTCGTCGGCAATACAAGCGAAGGAAAGGCTTACTTCGCCGCGAAATGCAGTAGCTGCCATTCCGCCACAGACTTTGGCGGCATTGCGACCCGAATTCCGGATCCCAAACGCTTGCAGAACGCTTGGCTGGCGGGCGTCACCCGCCAGGAAGAAGAAGAGGACGCAGAAGACACCGCGTCAGGCCCACGCACTGTGACCGCCACGGTCACCCTATCTTCCGGAGAAAAATTCGGAGGGAAATTGATTCGAATCGATGATTTTCTCATCACCATTGCGCTGGCTGACGGATCACAGAAAACGTTTCGCAGAACCGGAGATACACCCCGTGTTGTCATCCATGATCCCTTGAAAGTCCATCGCGATATGCTCTCGCAATACAGCGACCAAAATATTCACGACGTAACCGCATATCTGGTGACCTTGAAATGAAACTTAACCAAATCGCACTCGCCGCCGCTCTGCTGGTTGCGCCGATCCGCATTCCGGCACAAGGCAATGGTTTAAATCCCGCTGATATTCTCAAACCGCTTTCGGATTCCTGGCCGACATACAGTGGCGACTACTCCGGCAAACGCTACAGCGCGCTGAAGCAGGTGAATCGTTCGAATGTCCAGCACCTGACGCTTGCTTGGATGACAGAGGTCACGCCCGGAAAGGGTGAAGACAACGAACGCGGCAGGCCGCGTTATCAACACGCTGCGCCGGTTATTGCCGGTGGCGAAGGCCCTGGCGACATCAACATCCGTGGGGGAACAATCAAGGCGTCGGCGCTCGAAGTGGACGGCACTCTCTACTTCACTACGCCTGATAATGCCTGGGCGGTAGATGCCCGAGACGGCCATGAGCTCTGGCATTACTTCTGGAAGACCAAGGGCGGCACGCACATCGGGAATCGCGGCGTTGGCATGTGGAACAACTATTTGTTCATGGAGACGCCGGACGATTATCTTGTTTCCCTTGATGCCAAAACCGGCAAGGAGCGCTGGCATAAAATGTTCGCCAACGTCGACGACGGGTACTTTTCGACGCCTGCTCCCCTTGTTATTGGCAATCATGTTCTGGTCGGAACGGGCGACGATATCGATGCTCCCGGTTTCCTCGATTCGTTCGATCCGGAAACGGGCGAGTTGCAATGGAAGCACTATACGGTGCCCATGGAAAAGGGCGATCCGGGCCTTGACACCTGGGCGAGTCTCGATGCCGCGAGGCACGGTGGCGCCCAAACATGGATGGCGGGCGCATACGATCCACAAACCAAACTCTACATGTTTGGTACGGGCAATCCGACTCCGGCCTTCACGAACGGCACGCGCGGCCCGGGCGATAACCTCTTCACCAGTTCTCTTATCGCTCTGAACGTCGACACAGGCAAGATGGCCTGGTATTTTCAAACGTCGCCGCACGATATGCATGACTACGACTCGGCGCAGACTCCCGTGTTGGTGAATGCGATGTTCAACGGCAAGATGCGGAAGCTTGTACTGACCGCATCCCGCAATGGATACTTCTTCACGCTCGATCGCACAACAGGGGAACACCTTGTGACCAGCAGGTGGGGCAGGCTGACCAACTGGGCCACCGGCCTGAACCAGTTCGGCGGGCCGAAGGTGAATCCGGAAAAAGCTGCTACAGTGGGCGGCTCGCTGGTTTCACCCGGTTCGGATGGCACCATCAACTGGGAACCCCCCGCCTACTCGCCGGGAACCGGCTTTCTGTATGTCGCCGAGCACAACACCTTCTCCGAGTTCTATCTCACCGACCTCGACCCGCGTGGCTCCATGGGCCTTGGCGGTAAGGAAGAGGATGAGATCGGATCGGGCGGAACCTATCTGACCGCGATTGATTACAAAACGGGAAAGATCGTGTGGAGGCGTCCTTATTACGGCGACGGTGGGGGCGGAGGAGGTCTATTGGCGACAGCCGGTGGACTAATCTTTGGCGGCGATGGCTCAGGAAGTCTGGTTGCTTATGATGCGGCCACAGGCAAACCTCTGTGGAACACGCGCATTGGCCGAGTCACCAATCCGCCACAAACGTTCATGCTGGACGGCCACCAATACGTCATCGCTGCTACGGGCGATACGCTGTGGGCGTTCGTTATGTATTAGGTCGCAGCTCGATTTCAGCGCGGCAAGGTCCAGAAATGGGCTTGGGGAACAACCTCGCATTTTCCTGATACTCGGCCACTTGGGTCATGCTCGATGCCGATCTGGCAGGGTGCCGAGCAACGCCACAAATGCGCCCCCGGCAGACACCTTCCGAATCCCAAATCGCCGCGTCAACATGCCCATCGATGGCTAGACAATCAGCATGCCCAAGCCCAGCGGGGCCAGCAGCCATCCCGTCGCGCTGGGTGATTCGCCGCCGCCGCGAAGCATCCAAAAAAGGAAGAGCACCAAGCCGGGAGAAAGCACCGCAAAGCCGGTTAATTTAGTTTGGCGGCATCTCGTATCGGGCACCCGAGATACGGCGTTCGCCGGAGATCGCAATGGCCGGCAGTAGATTCGCCGCACTGACGAACGGTCTCTAGCCTTTCGGGTAACGGAAGGGTGGCGCGTGATCCAGCACCATCAGGGACGTGTCGGCGTGTTTACGTCAGCCTCGGCGCGCTGCCTCGATGGCCGCGATGTCGATCTTCTTCATCGTCATCATCGCCTCGAAGGCACGCTTGGCATCACCGCCACCAGCCGCCAGCGCATCGGTTAGCGCGCGCGGGGTAATCTGCCAGGAGAGTCCCCAGCGGTCCTTGCACCAGCCGCACTGGCTTTCCGTGCCGCCATTGCCGACGATCGCGTTCCAGTAACGGTCCGTCTCCTCCTGATTGTCCGTCGCGACCTGGAAGGAAAACGCCTCGCTGTGCCTGAACGCCGGGCCGCCGTTGAGGCCGAGACAGGGAATTCCCAGGACGGTGAACTCCACCGTCAGCACATCGCTTTTCTTGCCACCCGGATAGTCAGCGGGGGCCTCATGAACAGCGGTTACTTCACTGTCCGGAAAGGTGGCAGCGTAGAAGCGCGCCGCCTCATGCGCGTCTTTGTCGAACCAGAGGCAGATCGTGTTCTTTGGCTTCATGTTCGTGTGCTCCATGTGCTCGGTCAGGGCGAACGCCGCCGTCTTTGCGCCGGTCCGTACCAGTGACCCACCAGTTCATCTGCGGACCTGTTGTGGCGGACGTCTCAAATTGGTCCTCACTTATCCTGCCCTTCTGAATCATATCGCTGGCAGGGATCGACTTCGAGATCCGAAGGTTTGCCCAGGATCGTCGGCAACCCGTACACTGGACCCGAAGACGCGAAAGCGACCGACTGAAATCGGCAAATCGCCCGCTGGGCACTTTCAAGGTAGGAGCTCAACCTTGATGGGCCGACTGGCGATCTTCGGAATAATGGACGTGGATTAACCGCCACGTGCCAACTTCCTTATGGTAGATCTGGATTTCTACGCCCTGTGTCGTCACGGCCGATCCGTCTTTGCGCATGTGGGACGAAAAGAAGCTGCCGCTTTTTCGGAGTGTTGACAAGCGGCGGAAGCTGACCGCTAATCCGATGACGCGCACGGACGTTCTCCGGATGATCAAACGCCGGGCGCTTGAAGTGGGGCTCCCCTCCTCCACCTGCTGCCACACGTTCCGCGCAACCGGCATCAAGGCTGTTGTTTTCGGACACCCACAGCGCGAGCGCAATGCGGATTCACTTTGAGCGGTCCCTCCTACCAGCATCCAGGATAAGGAAATTTATCAATTTGGAAGAAGGCGCGACGATTCTCGTCTGCGGTGGCTACGCTCCAAATCAGAGGACAGATGTTTACATATACGGTTTTGCGAGAGTCACCGGGCCATTTCGTGCAGATACTCTTAACGGCACAAAATGGAGATTCAAGCACCAGGCTATTATCCAGCCTATCGAAGCTTCGTTGCCCAGAGACATCATAGCCAACGCACGGAGAAAGACAGTATGCGCCAAACTCTCCACGAACTCGACGAACAAAGCTTTACCCGAGTCGTGGAGGCTCTAGACGTGGCGCTTGAGGTTTGAAAGGCGATTTTTTGCCTTGCCCTCTCTTTTCTACACGCTCACTCAGATTCCGTACGCATCCGCCCGCCATCCTGAGCCTACTCCCTGGGGTCTCAGTGACCTGACACGCCGAAACTGAGCCGATTTAAGCTGGAGTTTTCCGGAGCAATGAAGGAAATTACGAGGGTTCACGGGTACCGTTAATACATTGGTTTTACTCTTTTTGAGTTTGGCTTTAAGTATCACGGCCCCAATTCGTTTAGCGCCTCTTGCACTCTTGGTCGCAATGAGAATCGTGGCCTCGATATAGGAGAACTCGCTCGGCACCCCCCACTCGCGGCTAAGTTCGCGGAAACGGTGGAAGGCCTCCACCTCGCGTTGCGCCTTACCTAAGAGGGCGGCGGAAGAGAACGTTTCACTGACGGTCTTGCCATTCACCTTCCGGGTAAAGCGATAGGTAGGTCCATGGCCGGTTTGGCCGGGCAGATGGATGGCATCGACAGTTCGGCTTTCCGCATGGACCAGTGACGGCAGTAATCGATCCACTCCGGAAATCGCCGAGATCGACAATACGGGCCAGAGTGGCCGATCGCTGTTGTTCCAGCGTGATGACGGAGTGGGTCAAGGAGCATCTCTCGTCCTACCGTATCACTACGTAAGGATATAGGCCGCAAAAAAGAACCCCACACTTGCCTCCACATTCATGTCCCGCACCCGCTGCCGACCTCAACGCTGCCTAATTGCAGTGCTTCGTTCCGGACCTCAGTTCATTTCCGCCCTATCATCAGCCGCTGAAACCGTACATTTTTCCCCCGGCCGATGTCGCCAAACTCATTCGCGCGGCAAACGGTTTAGAACGCAAACCGGTATCACCGCTTCGCCCCGAGGTGATTCGCCTCGCCATCGTGCTGTTGTTCACCACGGGAATCCGGCGCGGCGAACTTCTCGGGGTGACGCTTGGTGATTGCGACCGCCGGGAATTGACCCTGTTGATTCGAGAGACAAAGGTCTATAAATCGCGCTTGCTTCCTCTCAACGAGGGCATTGCGGATGAAATCGATCGATACTTGCGCGCGCGAGCGCGGTACAAACTTCCCGTTTTCTCGGACACAGCACTGATCTGGCATGCTTCCCATGGCGGACGAGCGTACAGCGGCACGAGCTTACGATGCTGTCTTCAACCTTTGCTTCGGAAGTGCGGCATCCTCACACCAAAAGGCAAGCTGCCGCGGAATCACGATCTTCGGCACAGCTTCGCTGTCAATGCCTTGCTGCGATGGTACCGGGCCGACGCAGATGTCGTCGAGGCGAAGTTGCCTTTGCTGGCTACCTACCTGGGACATGGTTCGGCAGTATCGACGCATCACTACCTGCACTTTATCGAGCCGCTCCGCACAGTGACCAGTGAACGGTTCGCCAATCACTACGGTGAACTGGTCTCCCCAGCGCCGCAAACGAGGCACCGATGAAGGCCGCCCTTCCCAACCTGCTCGGCGCCGCCATCCGTGACTACTTCAGCGATCACCTTCCCCGCTTGCGGGGAACGCACCTGCCCGGTAGGCAGGTGCGCACGTCGCGCCTATTGATTGGCTAACAAATGATTTCAGTCCGGGTAAGTCAATAGCACCCTATCGGGACTGCCTCGGGGATGGAGACGCGGGGAGGGACGAACTGTCCGGGCCGAGGCAGCTTCGATAGGGGCGACTTGAAGGGCGTCGCTGGCGCGACGGGCAGCGCTATGAGCCGCAAGCGGTTTTCGACGGTGTCGGGTTCGAACGTTCAGAGCAGGAGCCAGGAAACATCGCTGATGCGGCCTTCGATCGATGTGAGTTCCAGGGGAGAACGGTATTAGGACGCTCTTGTGGCTGGGCAAAGTGCCTTTCAAGGTTGGACGAATATAGCAATGCCACCGCGCACGAGGGCACGTGGTCGGGCTGACGGATGTTCTGCAATCTATGTCCGCCAGAATCGAATGCGGTCCCGGTACCCGCTTGACGGAGTCAAAAGCGCTTCGCCATCGGCGGTCGAGGAGCAGGTGGTTAGACCCTCCCCTTCAAGATCTTGGATCTTGCCGCCTGATCTCGCCTGTGGGACGACGGGGTTTACTGTACCCTGGATTTGCGGGAAGTTCCGAGGCGACACTATGCGTTTGTCGAGATCGTTCGCATTGAAACTGGCGCGTTCCGTTGGCGCGTTTCTGGCCGTGTTGGCCGCGTGGGCGTTCCTGGACCGCGTCGTCTTGACGCCGGCGGCTGCCCAGGCGCCCCCGGCAGCCGGAGCGACCGCGCCGCGGCGGCGACCGCGGCCGGTGCTTTCGCCGTATGCCCAGTCCGCGCTTGCGGCCATGCGCGCGCCGCTTGATCGTCTGACGCCGGCGACCGACGAGAGGCTGCGCAATCCTCCGCCTGGCGACTGGCTCAACTGGCGCCGCACGTACGATGGCTGGGCGTACAGCCCGCTGACGCTGATCAATCGCAACACCGTGAAGGACCTGAAGGTCGCGTGGACGTTCAGCCTGGCTTCGCCCAGCGACGCTGTCTACGAGTTCACGCCGCTCGAGCATGACGGCATCATGTTCATGTGGAACTTCGGTGAGACCATTCAGGCGCTCGACGCGAAGACCGGCACCCTGCTCTGGCAATACGAACACCAATTGCCAAAAGACTACCCGTCGCTGCCGGGCTTCTACCGGACAAAGCGAAGCCTCGCGATCGGCGGCAACAAGCTCATCGTGCCGACGATCGACATGCACGTCATTGCGTTGGACGTCAAGACCGGGAAGAAGTTGTGGGATGTCACTACCGATGACTACAAGAGCGAGCGCACGTACAACGGCGGCCCTCTGGTCATCAGGGACAAAGTGCTCGTCGGCGCCGGCAACTGCGGGCCGGGGAGCGCCAATCAGGAAGGGGGTAAAGTGGCCGGCTATTCCCCCCCGGGCGGATGCTTCATCACTGCCCACGATCTCGAGACCGGAAAGGAACTGTGGCGATTCCACACGATCGCACACGCTGACGAGCCGGGCGGCGACACTTGGAACAATCTGCCGGACGACAAGCGCGCCGGCGGCGCCATCTGGAAGGCTGGGCAGTACGACCCGGAGCTGAATCTGACGTATTGGGGCACCGGGTCGCCTTCGCCGTGGTCGACGGTGACCCGCGGGACCTTCGGTGCGAAGGGGCTCTACATGAACTCCACACTGGCGCTTAATCCCGGCACCGGCAAGCTCGTCTGGTACTACCAGCACATCGGGGCCGATCCCTATGACCAAGACTATGCCTTCGAGCGGATCGTGGCGCCGGTGACCATCCGGGGCCAGCGCCGCAAGGCCGTGATCACCGTCGGCAAACCAGGAATTTTCGAGGCGATAGATGCCGCGACCGGTCAGTTCCTGTTCGCGGTCGATCCGGGCGCGCAGAACGTCGCTACCGCGATCGATCCGGTGACGGGGGTCAAGACGCTGCTCCCTGAACCACCGCCGCCCGGCGTGACGCGCCGCCCGGGCTACAGGGCAACAGCGCGTTGTACACCGCGCCTGAGTACGGCGCCGTGCGAGGTTCGTCATCGGCGATGTTGTGGGTGTGGGAGCTGCCCTGATAACGAGCTTCGCTCACCATGTTAGAGTGCCCGCCAGAATCGAATGCAGTCCCGGTACCCCGCTTGACGGAGGTCAAAAGCGTTTCGCCATCGGCGGTCGAGGAGCAGCTGGTTGAACTCTTCGATGAAGTCCGGGTTCCATTGTTGCGCTACTTGTCAGCGTTCCCGCTAACCATGAGCGACTCGGAAGACATTGTCCAAGAAGCATTCCTTTCCCTATTTCAGCAGTTACAGCGGGGCAAGACGCCTCAAAATCTTCGAGGCTGGTTGTTTCGGGCAGCACATAATCTGGCATTGAAGAGGCGAATACGGTACCGAAAAGATCCGGAGAACACTGGGTCGTTCACAGAAGCAGAGGCATTGATGATCGATCCGGGGCTCAACCCTGAGGATCAGCTTGCGTTCAATCAGACGCAGCGGCGTCTGATGGCGGTGGTGCGAGCTCTGCCGGAGCCGCACCGATGGTGTCTCAACCTGCGAGCCGAAGGGCTTCGCTATCGTGAAATTGCCGAAATGGTTGGTATGTCGTTAGGAGCCGTTGCGCTCTCCCTGGAGCGGTCCTTGGCGCTCATCGCACGGGCCGTGCAACGGTGATGGTCATGTCTCAAGAATTTCATCTGTCGGATCGAGAATTGCTTATGTCGGCCGATGGCGAACTCTCCACGCGTGAGGCGGAGCGCGTTGACTCCCATCTGGCAGCATGCTGGGCGTGCCGGACGCGAAAACAACAGATCGAGAGCGCAATCGGCGAATTCATCCGTTTCCAGAGGGATAGTTTCGACAAACTGGTTCCTCCTTCGGAGGGGCCGCGCGCACTGCTTAGAGCGCAGCTGGGACGGATAGCTGAATCAGAACGATTGTCAGGGCCAGGATGGCTGCGATTCATCAGCCGACGATTCGCGTGGACGGCCGTGGTAGCAGGATTGTTGTTGGCCGGCGGTGCTGCTATCGGTTCCCACATATTGTTAGCGCGATATGCCACGCGCACGGTGGTGGTGACGATACCTAATCCGAATTACACACCCGGGGCGACAGTACTCTTTAGTCAGCGAGAGGTCTGCACCCAAGCTAGAGTCAAGAATAAGGCAGTCTCCGTAGATCTTCAAAGAAGAGTATTTGACGAATACGGAATCCGATCTGCTAAACCTAGCGCGTATGAAGTGGATTATCTGATTACGCCGGCTCTCGGAGGTGCGGACGACATTCACAATCTTTGGCCTCAATCCAACCGGGCGACAATCTGGAACGCTCACGTGAAGGATGCTCTGGAAGATCATCTTCGAGATTTGGTTTGCGACGGGCAACTGGACTTACCCACCGCACAGCGGGAGATTGCCGGAAACTGGATCGAGGCCTACAAGAAGTACTTCCACACAGATCGGCCCTTGACAAGCTCGCATTAGCTATCGCAGGCCAGTGCGCAACAGTCAGATTCACATTAAAAAGATTGAACAAAACGGAGGCGAGCGGACCGTCCTTATATGTACGCTTTGAAATTGTGTCGTTGGCGGAACCTACAACAGCGTCTCTGCCAGGTAGTCCCTTTTTTCTTTGTCTTCGCGGCGCTCTATGCGCAAACGCCTCGAGGGGAAATCCGTCTGCAAGTGCAAGATCCGTCCGGTGCTCGCATGGAAGTATCGGGAAAATTGGAAAATCTCGCGGGAGGCGTGGCTCGCGATTTTCGAACGGACCCGCAAGGGACGGTTACCTTCAGAAATCTTCCTTTCGGCCGCTACCAATTCCAGGTTTCTAAATCCGGCTTTACGACACAATCGATAACGATCGACCTGCAAACTGCCACGGCGATCACTCGCGTGGTGACCATGCAGATAGGCGCTCAAGCGGCGACCGTGGATGTTGTTTCCGAGACGCCCCTAGCTGGTACCGATTTGCAGATTAACCAGATCGCGGCGCCAGTTCAAACTGCAACAGCGACCGATATTGATAATAGCGGCGCGCTCGACTTGAGCGACTTCATGAACCGGCAGCTCAATGGCGTTTATCTCAATGAAATGCAAGAGAACCCGTTCCAGCCCGATGTAAACTATCGTGGCTACACAGCGTCGCCGCTTCTGGGCACGCCCGAAGGGATTTCGGTTTATGTGGACGGCGTTCGCCAGAATCAGCCTTTCGGAGACGTGGTGAGCTGGGATTTGATTCCGAAGGACGCGATCTCAGAAGTTGCGCTGATACCGGGCTCCGACCCGCTCTTCGGGTTGAACACGCTGGGGGGCTCACTATCCGTAACAACGAAGAGTGGCCTCACCAATCCGGGCTGGGCGGGCCACGTCCTATACGGGAGCAGCGGACGGAAGGAAGTAGAGGGAGAGTGGGGCGGCGGCAAAGCCACCGGCTTCAATTGGTTCCTGTCCGGCCTGGGATTCCATGAATCTGGCTGGCGATTCGATTCGCCTTCCGATGTCCGCCAGGGCTTCGTGCGGCTGGGCTGGCGCACAGCCAAGACCGATCTTGCGCTCACTACGTCATACGCATACAATACTCTGATCGGAAACGGGCTCCAGGATTATCGAATCCTCCAGTACGCTTACTCGAGTGTCTATTCGATTCCCGACAGCACTGCAAATCGCTCCCCATCCTTCAATTTCATTGCGCGACATTCCTTTAACGACAATCTGACATTCACCGGCAATGCATGGTATCGCAATATCCGTACAGAGGCGATCGATGCTAACTACAACGACGATGCACAAGGGAGTTTGATCTATCAGCCCACACCGGACGAACAGCAAGCCCTCGCCGCCGCGGGATACACGGACTTTCCAACTAGCGGCGCCAACATCACAAACACACCCTTTCCGAAATGGCCTTGCATCGCCGATGCTCTGCAGTTAGGATCTCCGGACAGCACCTGCGATGGCGTCAACATTTACTCGAAAGAGGCGCAGAACGATTACGGATTCTCGGGACAATTCACTTGGATCACCAACCCAAGTATTGGGCGCAATCAGCTTGCCGCGGGAGCACAGCTCGACCGCAATACCGTTACCTACACCCAAACCACAGATTACGCGTATGTGAATCCCAATTTCACGCTCACCAGCGTGCCGGCTTGGCAGGACGGATCAACCGTGGACGCCGACGGCGACCCGGTGGATACACAAGTGGGTTTGAGAGGCCATTCTCCCAACTGGGGCCTATACTTCGCCGATACCCTCACGCTATGGAAAAATGTGAACGTCACTGTTTCCGGACGCTACAACCACGATACGGTGAACAATCTCGATTTGCTCAATCCAGTTGCAGGCCCTGGTTCGCTGACGGGCGACTATACATTCCAGCGGTTCAATCCCGCCGTCGGAATTACTTGGAGCCCGATCTCAAGCGTAAATGCGTATGTGAGCTTTTCGCAGGGAAGCCGTGCTCCTACCTCGATCGAACTTGGGTGCGCCGACGCAAGCGCGCCCTGCAGCCTGCCCAATTCGCTGTCATCCGATCCGCCTCTTCAGCAAGTAGTCACCGATACTTGGGAAGTCGGATTGCGCGGCAAACGGGAAATCTCAATGATTCACAATCTGAGCTGGAATATAGGCGTATTTCGAGATGAGAATCACAACGATATTCTCTTCATTGCGGCGCCTCAGACCGGCACTGGTTACTTCCAGAACTTCGCGAAAACGCTTCGGGAAGGCTTTGACGCAGATTTGGACGGACGCGTTGGGCAAGTCAGCTGGGGTTTAGATTGGACGTTTCTCTCAGCCACCTATCAAAGCGTCGAGACGCTCGATGGCTCAGCCAACAACACCAACAGCTTTGCGCTCCAAGGTTATCCCGGGCTTGACGGCACTATCACGGTTCATCCAGGGGATCGAATCCCTCTGATTCCCAAACAGTCCGGAAAGGCTTATGCGATCTGGCAGGCGACACACAAACTGATGCTCGAAATGAACGAAGTGGTTACATCAAGCGCCTACGCACGTGGGAACGAGAACAATGCCTACACGGCCGACGGTGTGTATTACTTGGGACCGGGTGTATCGCCCGGCTATGCAATCACCAACTTCCGCGCCCATTACGACCTGACCCGCCACTTCCAATTGGCCCTTCAGATCGACAACCTGTTCAATCACCAATACTACACAGCGGCGTGGCTCTCCAATACGGAACTAACGGCACAGGGCGCCATTCAGTCACTGCCTTTCGAGCCTTATGCCACGGGGCCTTACGCCGGAAACACGGCGGCCCAAAGTGCCACTTTTTTCTCGCCTGGACCGCCTCGACGCGCCTGGGTCGAGTTGGGAGTGAGGTTCTAGGGGGCGCCGATGCTTCGAGATGTTCTGCTCATTGGTCTTGTGTCGGCAGTCTGTTGGTCCGGGAGCGCATGCGAGTGCCAGGCATCGTTCGGTGCATGTAAAGAGGTTGGAATTAGCGATCTGGTCTTCATCGGTACCGTTCAATCGATTCAACCGATGTTTCTGAATCGCTGGTACGGCACGAAGCAGCCGGCCATGCAATCGTTGAACGATGCCTTCAAGAATGCCCAGGAGCATCCGTCGGCCGATTCTTTGCGACGAGTCAAAGATGCGTATCTTGGGGCATTCCCGCAGCTAGATGATCGTGACAAGAAGCAGGCTCAAATGGCCGTCACCATTCAGGAGGTCACTTCTTGTTCGATTCCTCGCTTGATCGCGGATCAAGGATTCACTTCAAAGTGAAAGCGATCTACAAACAGGAAGATGACGACGCCGACTCCGACGCTCAGACGGATGGCTCTCAGAAGGCCGCTGGCAATCGACAAAAGGACGATGATGACGACAAAAGCGCGCCGGATGCTCTCGACGTCTGGCGATTGCGGTTACGACTTCCAACTCGGTGAGACGTATCTTGTTTATGCCGATGATGAAGAGGGAGAGAATTATTTCTTGACAAGCAGTTGTATGCGGACGAAGCGCCTGCCGGAAGCTGGCGAAGACTTAGCGTATCTCTATTTTTACAAGAACCAGCCGGAGGAATCGTCGAGGATCGAGGGATTCGCCACGAGCGACTAGAAGAGCCAACTGGCAATGGATCCCATGCACGAGCCCGCAGCGATAAGGGCACCGGTGAGCAGAGCCGTTCTTCAGCTCCAATCCGATCGATTGGCACGCCACTCGGAATCGGACCGCAAGGGACGATTTATCTTCGACGGTTTGCCCGCGGGGAACTATCAATTATCTGCGTTTGCGGCCGGATATCCCATGACGAATCACTTGCTAGCCACACCGCGCCGATTGAGTATTAAGGGAAAGAGCTGCGTGCGCCAGATCTTTGTGCTCCCCAGCTCCGGTAACTAATCGTTTCCGAAAACAGTCTTTTTGAGGTAGTCTTGGCTATTGAGAATTCCGGTCTGGAGAGGTGCGCTAGAGAGAGTCTAGTATCCCGGCTCGAATAAACTCCGATCAGGGCTAAAAATTACTGAACAAAATGCTATCTAGAGGGATTAGTAAATAGATGGGTCGCGAAAGTCAGCAACGCAGTGTGGATTGTCGCGGCGGGTTCACCATGACCCGAGAAGGATATCAGGCTGCTTTGACGCCTGCCGAAGCATTAGCCTCCGATCCGGCCAGACTCCAGCAACTCGTCTGGTGGAAGGAGAGGTTCGTGTGCGAGCGTTAGCTATGAGGGTGACGATCATGTGTGCTTGTGCAGTTGGGATTGGCCTCTGCCAGGATGCTCCGGTGGCAACAGCCCAGCCGAAACCGTTACGGCAACGATTGCGGGAAAAGGCACTCAAGGGCGACACGGATGCGCAGTTTGAACTGGGAAAGGATTACGAGACTGGGAGAATCGGTCTCACCAAGGATTTCGCACAAGCGCAGTACTGGTATCGTCAAGCCGCGGACGGCGGGGACCCTTTTGCGGCTGCCAGTCTCGGCATTCTGTTCAACTTTGGAAAGGGAGTCAAACGCGATTACGTTCAGGCTTACATGTGGTACGAAATAGCCATTGCAGACTTGACCCGCGGCGACAGGGACACGGTTGTTGAGATGCGGGATGCTTTGGCCGGGACTCTGACGCCGCGGCAGATTTCCGAAGCCCAGAGTCTTGCCACGAGATGGAAAGCCTCCACGCAGAAGCGACTCAAGTGAACACCGCTTCCTATTCCCTTCCTGCTTTTCGAACCTTATTGGGGATTCTGGAGGCGGCCGAATGAAGCCATACGCCGTTTCTATTCTGCTCTGCTACGTCGTACTGGGCGGCTGCTCGTCGCCGACAGGCAAAGAAGCGAAGGTGACGCCAAAACCCAGCCCGCCGCCGGTGTATTACAAGGTCGATCCTGCCACTTCCGGAATTGTTACCGGAATTGTCAAATTTAAGGGCAGAAGACCGCACCCGAAACCGATCGATATGAGCGATGATCCGGCGTGCGTCGAGGCGCATCATGGCAAAGCGTATGACGAATCAGTTGTGGTAGATCGCAGAGACAATCTCGCCAACGCCTTCATCTACATTAAGAACGGGCTTGAAGGGAAGAAGTTTCCAACGCCCGTTCAGCCCGTTACGATCGATCAGCAGGGCTGCTGGTTTCACCCGCGGGTTATCGGCATACAGACCGGGCAGCCCTTGAGAGTTATCAATTCCGATCCTGTCACCCACAACATACACCCGCTCGCCCAAATAAATCGCGAATGGAATCACAGCCAGGGCGCAGGCGATCCTCCGATCTTACGAAGATTTCTGAGGCCCGAGATTATGATCCCGGTCAAATGCAACATCCATAGCTGGATGCATGCGTATATCGGCGTTCTCGATCATCCGTATTTCGCTGTCTCGGGAAAAGATGGGGCCTTCGAGATTCGGAATCTGCCTCCCGGGGATTACGTAATTGCGGCCTGGCACGAGAAACTGGGGACCCAGCAGCAAAAGATAACGGTACCGCCGTCCGGTAAGGTCGAGACGGCCTTCACCTTCCAAGGAGAGTAGCGCATTGATTAATCTAAAGTATTTTCTGCTTTTGGCTTGTATTGCCACAGGTTGTATCAGTTGTTCGCGTCCGGCGCCTAGCCACCAGGCCAAGCAAGAGGCAGCGCCCGATTCTTGGAAGTACCGGATCTATGTGACGAATGAAGTCTCGGGAGATTTATCAATTATCGATCCGGAAACGTACAAGGTAGTCGCTACCGTTCCGTTGGGGAAGCGTCCGCGCGGCATTCATCCCAGTCCGGATCGCAAGAGCATCTACGTCGCATTGAGCGGGTCGCCCATCGGAGGTCCGAATGTGGATGAGAGCACGCTCCCGCCGCCCGATAAGAGCGCGGATGGCATCGGCGTCTTCGACGTGGCGCAGAACAAAGTGGTTCGTATGCTCAAGGCCGGCTCCGATCCGGAGAACTTCGACGTGAGCAACGACGGCAGTCAATTGTACATTTCTAACGAGGACGACTCGGCTGTTAGCATCGTTGACATCGCCTCCGGCAAGGTCGCCAAATCTCTAAAGCTGGGTGCGCAACCTGAAGGCGTTAAGGTAACGCCGGATGGAAAACTGGTCTATGTTACGTCGGAAGAGACGGGAACCATATCAGTACTCGATCCGGCGACGGAGAAGATACTGAAGATCTTCAAAGTGGGCCACAGACCGCGTTCCGTAGCGTTCACGCCGGACGGATCGCGCGCTTATGTGAACGCTGAGAACGATGGGACCGTCGTGGTCGTCGACGCCGTAAAGGAAAAGATGATCCGGGCGATTCCTCTCGGCAAGCCCGGCATCATTAAGCCAATGATGGTGCTGCTTTCACCCGATGCGGCAAAGCTCTATGTGAGCACAGGGCGCGGGCGCAAAATATTCACGATTGACACAGCTACGAACAAAGTTGTTGCATCCGTCGATGCTGGCAAGCGCCCCTGGGGAATTGGGCTTTCGCCGGACGCTAAGACGCTCTATTCGGCGAATGGTCCGTCGAATGATATTTCGGTCATCGATCTGGCGACCAACGCTGTAACACGGAGAATCCCGGTGGGGTCGAGCCCATGGGGCGTGATTGCTCTCGAACACTACTGATGGACACGGATGCGCGGTGAAGCCAGAATAGCCGCGGGTTTTGGCGGATTGGAAGACAGCGGGACAGTCTAGCTGATCCTCGTGCAGAGCCCGCTCCAAAAGCTGGAGCTCGCGACTGCCCTCTAACGCTACAATGTGACGGCGTCCACGGCAAGGGCGATCACCTCATTCGTGTTCTTGAAGAAGGCTCGAGCGAAGCCAATCGGATGTTCTCGTCTGGTCATCAGCTACCGAAGGGTCGGAGTGGGTGCGCGCGAATACGAGACGCTAGAACGACAAGCCGGTGAAAGAAAACATTCTGCTTTGTCCCTGTCGCCTTGATACAGCGAAGCTCCCTACCTCGCCAGTAATCAACCAGTCTTCCGTCGCTCTTAACCACGCGGCGCGACCTTCGTTCCGCGGTGATTTGAGAGATCCAGTTCGCCTTCAACTCGGTGGGAAGCGGGAACAGATGGCGGGTACCGATGAAGAATAACAGGAGGGCAAGGACATGGAAGCACATGAAATCGGCTGCCGCTAGTCGTTCGGGACGAACGACTTTATCCATTCCGATGAAGCCTGTCAGGATGCCCGCGATGCCCAGGCCGGCATAGCACATAGGGATGGTGCGGTACCGGCCACTGCGCGAGATGGCTTGCCACATAAAGGCCGCGATAGCTTGCTAAGAAAGCGGGCACAAGGCATGGCGGACATCTGCGGGAAACACACGTACGGCCGTCGAAGTGATTCTGACCGAAGCTTCAAAGCGTTTCGAGAAGCGGTATGATCCCGAACCTGGGCTGGCGCTTCATCCGCCTCTGACCACGTGTAACCAGCGATATCTGGCGTGGTGAGTTGTCAATGCGCAATTCTGAAGGTAGCTGCCTGTCACTCAACGCGCCGCAGGCTCAACCCGCGGCGTAGATGGGAGCTGTTCGAGAACTGAAGCGTCGTAAGTGATGCCGTATTTCTCTAGCAGATCGCCAACCGAACGATCCAGGGCAACCCGAGCCTTGATCCACACACTCCGGGCGGCGACTTCCGTCGATCGCGCCTGCGCAAGGTACCCTTCCTGTTGGATAACGAGGAAAGTCGTCGAAGCGCCGACGCTGAGCTTGTCCTTCTCCGCGTCTACAAGTTGCTCCTGTGTAATCCGGCTCTGGATTGCAGCGTTCAATGCCGACCGCGCTGTCTCGAGGGCAATCATTGAGTTCTCCACGTCTTCTCTCACTTGGTTCGCGAGCAGTTGCGTGCGTGCCTGCGCCTGCCGAAGCTGCAGCAAATCCCGCGCGGCGTCAGCCTGGGCAACGTGATTGACGAAAGGCAGGTTGAACTGAATGCCGGCCTGGTAAATACGCGACGTGCGCAGGCCGGCGACGCCGAGATCGGTTGGCGCGGTGATTAATCCGGTCCCCGGCGTGCCAAGTGTTGTAAACGACGACTCCGAGCTGCCTCGCGTTTGAAAATTGCCGATAATGTCCAGCTGTGGGCGTGTTGCATTCTGGGAGGCTTTTAGAGCTACTTCGTTGGTCTGAACCTGCAAGGAAGCCTGGATCAGGTCCGGCCGCTGAATAAGTGCTTTGGTAACGAGAGAATTCACTGACGGCAGGTCATCCTGCTCTGGAATCGAGATGCGGCTAGTTGGAATGATGGGCAGTTCCGCAAATAAAGGATCGGCGGTTCCGCGGCGCGACAGCTGCGACTTCAGAATCACTTCCTGTTGCCGGACCAGTCCCTGAGCCTGAATCAGGTCGAGTTCACTGGACGTGACGAGCGATTGCACTTGCGTCAGACCGATGGGCGCTAGCGTACCCTGCTCCACCTGCGCCTTATCGTCTTCGTACAGTTTCTGCGCCGCCGCTAGCGTTTCTTTTTTCACTTGCACGTTCTCGTTCAACGAGACAAGGTCATAGTAGAGCCGCGCGACACCATCACCGTGCTGATCAGCTGCTGATAAAAGAGCAGGCGCGAGATCTTCTCGTTGATCTTCGCGATCTTGATGAATCGCAAGTTGATGTCGCGGCCAAATCCTTGCAGCAACGGCTGGGTTACGGTAATTGAGGTATTCGGCGTGGCAAACGGGTTATATTGTGACTGCGTCCCGTAGAGCACCGATGCCGCATTATTCAAGTCGATTTCGAGCTGCGTGCCTGTGCTGAATCCCTGAACGAGCGCGTAGTTAGCGGTTACGAAATCGAGTGTACCGGGATTGGATGAACCGGATAGCGCACCGCCATTCGTCAGGGTTTGGGTATTCGACCGCTGAAACCAGGTGTTCTGTCCGATGATCGTGGGCTGAAACGCCGGAGTCGCCGGTCCAGCGGCAAACGGGGAGCTGTTTTGGACGGACAGATCATTTGGCGTTTCGGTAAGGATATTCAGCGAGGTCAAATCGTTTACCGATCGCGGCCTCATTGAAGCGAGCAGTGGGGCTCACCGGGTGTTGCCGGTACAAAGCATTTCCGCGATCAACTGATCGCGGCCTCATTGAAGCTATCAGTTCAGACGGGACGCCGGCATACTCACAAGCATTTCCGCGATCAACTGATCGCGGCCTCATTGAAGCATGGCGCATCGTGCGCGGTACCGGCCAAGGGCAGAATTTCCGCGATCAACTGATCGCGGCCTCATTGAAGCAGAGATGCCGCCGTCGATATGCGCTCGAACGCGAATACATTTCCGCGATCAACTGATCGCGGCCTCATTGAAGCCGCCCTATCACCCGAATCCCTGATGGTTGCGCCGTGATTTCCGCGATCAACTGATCGCGGCCTCATTGAAGCTTCCCAGTTAGCGCCGACGGTGTGCTGATAGCGCGTGATTTCCGCGATCAACTGATCGCGGCCTCATTGAAGCAAGCAGCTCGGACCCGCAGATCCGGGCTTCTTGCTATTTCCGCGATCAACTGATCGCGGCCTCATTGAAGCCCGGGCTTAGTTACGGGAAGGTTGCGTGGTTAGTCTATTTCCGCGATCAACTGATCGCGGCCTCATTGAAGCGGGCGCGGCCGCTGCAGCGCGGTCACGGTTCCGCCGATTTCCGCGATCAACTGATCGCGGCCTCATTGAAGCCACATTCACCACCAGCATCTGTTCCGCATCGCTCTGATTTCCGCGATCAACTGATCGCGGCCTCATTGAAGCTGAAGATCTTCGGCTTTGATGCC
This sequence comes from Bryobacteraceae bacterium, assembly GCA_036272835.1. Taxonomy (GTDB): domain Bacteria; phylum Acidobacteriota; class Terriglobia; order Bryobacterales; family Bryobacteraceae; genus Bog-105. The sequence continues at coordinate 27,184 of DATAXY010000065.1, read as the reverse complement.
TTGCTTATGTAGCATTTCCGCGATCAACTGATCGCGGCCTCATTGAAGCAGGGAGAGATGAGATGACACTGCAAAACCGGGAACATTTCCGCGATCAACTGATCGCGGCCTCATTGAAGCCACACTGAGCGGGTCCACTTCTGGCGTCGGATATGTAAATTTCCGCGATCAACTGATCGCGGCCTCATTGAAGCTAGGAGGCCCTGGGCTGGGATTGATCCAGCACAACATTTCCGCGATCAACTGATCGCGGCCTCATTGAAGCCTTCCTTAGTCGTCCCATTGGGCTAGGCGGCCCTCAAATTTCCGCGATCAACTGATCGCGGCCTCATTGAAGCATCACGGCCTTTGTGATGCCGAAACGGACACTTCTCGTCATTTCCGCGATCAACTGATCGCGGCCTCATTGAAGCTCGCCATTAATCACCGCGTCTACGGCTTTCGGGATGATTTCCGCGATCAACTGATCGCGGCCTCATTGAAGCCCGGTAGTATTCTTCATGAGTCCGGTATTGAGGCCGGAAAATTTCCGCGATCAACTGATCGCGGCCTCATTGAAGCACCGCTTTCCTGAATCCACCACCAGTTTCCTGCTGGATTTCCGCGATCAACTGATCGCGGCCTCATTGAAGCAGGGTGCATCCAACGATGTGATTGGCGCCATGCTCGTCATTTCCGCGATCAACTGATCGCGGCCTCATTGAAGCTCATCGGGGTGCACTAATTCGCCCGCACTCGCCTGAGCCAATCCGCAAGATAGGGCGCAACATTATTTTCGATGGTGCGAAACTCCTCTTGCGTTAATGGCAATCTGCGCCATCTCTTCGGCACATCTTTCGGGAGGTTGTCTGGAGTAGCTGCATCACTTCAGTACAGAACTCGGTTTACACGAATCTGGCGAATCCGCTTGACGATCAGGTCGGCTTTGTCCTCCCACATGCCAGGTATCGCGATACCACAAGCATTGAAGTAAACATTATTAATCCTCGGATCTTTTCGTTCGCTTGCTTCCACGAAAACGGATCGCGCTTCATCGACTGCCGGATCATCAATAACCTCCGCCACCGGCCAGATGCGCGATCTGTACAGTTATATCCGGAGCCTCAGGCAGAAGTTGCTCCAAAAGAATGCGCGCTCCTTTGCCCCACGGCCGATGATGATCAATATTCGCGTGCACGTGTACCGTGATTGCCATCCGATGCTGATTCGCACCTCGGAACACCCGGCGCAGTTGAGCGAGCTGTTCAGGACTGTCGACATCGACATCCGAGTTGCCAAAGTGCAGCTTGAGTTGAGTCCGGTGCGCAGGTTCGGATCTTGTGCGCAGCGTGCGATCTCTTCGACTGCATGGGACCTGAGCGGATTGACACTGCAGAACTCAAGCAATCGATCAGGGTATTGCGCAACTTGCGCGCTGGTCCAATCGTTCTCGCTACGATTTCTCATCAACTCCAGAGGACTCCGCCGTCCAAACCGCAAAAACGGTTCGCGGCGCCAGAACTTTTAAACAGCGGCCTTGCGGAGAAGGAGAAGAAGGGCGCCGGAAACCGAACATTACAAACGCGTTCTAATCTGGCCTCACAAGCGCGTAGGTAAGACCGGCCATCGCGATAATGAGCAGCACGATCCGCCAACGGTGAAGCGTATCCCACTTTTTGTGATCCTGCTTCCAAGTTGCCCGTGGAGACGCAAGGGTCAGAGCGGCAATGCGATTATTGATCGGCACCAGGAGCGCCACGGTGTAGATAATGGTTGCGCTCCAGACCACAACGGCGAACAATAGTGGGCGCAGGCTTGCGTCATAACGATGCAAATAGGCCTCGATGCCCATCAGAATCAGGCAGAGCGTGTACCAGAAGGGCATGACTTTGCCGAGGGAGCGCGCCAGAAGGATGGCTGCCTTTGCTTCTGCGGCACCGTCCAGTTGCCAGATCGCCGGATTGACAAAGGCTGAGACGGCAAACTCGTTACCGATCATGAGTCCCGAGCAAATGATCGTGAATATTCCGAGAAAGTGCATTGCATCGAACTCCTCGCAAGTTGCGACTTAGGACAAGGCATCCTGGACCACGATCGACTGCGACTATCTATTGGTTGATCACGGTTCCGTCCGGCCGGCGCACAACACCCCAGCCTCCGTTTAGCGTCTTTCTCTCTCCACGTTCGAAAGAACCAAACGGATACTTAGCGGCTGCCGCCATGTTGATCTCCACGCCCCAGCCCGGCTTGTCGTTCGGGTAAGCGTAGCCGTCCTTCATCACCGGATAGCCGTCGAACACTTCTTGTATCCGATCATTCGGGTTGGTCCACTCTTGAATGCCGAAATTCGGGCAAACTACATCCAGTGTGACGTTGGCGCAATGCCCGATCGGCGAAACATCGCCTGGCCCGTGCCACGCTGTTCTCACTTGGAACGCGGCCGCCATCGTGGCCATCCTCCAGGCCGGCGTCAAACCGCCTGCCTGCGACACATGCACGCGAATATAGTCGATCAGGCTCTCCCGAATCAGGTTATTCCACTCATGCGGATTGTTGAACAGCTCGCCCATCGCCAGCGGCGTGGTGCAGTTCGCCCGTATTTGGCGGAAGTAGTCGATATTTTCGGGAGACAACGCATCTTCCATGTAAAACAGCTTGAACTGCTCCAGGTCTTTAGCGAATTGCACCGCCAGCCGCGGCGAAACGCGTTCATGCACGTCGTGCAGTAACTGAATCTCCGGGCCGAGTTGTTCCCGCCCAGCTTGGAAGAGGGCCAACGTACGCCGGACATAAACTTCAGGATCGAAGACTGGGTCTCCCATCGTCGTATCCGTGCTCCGCTGCTGACCAGGAGCCCCATACGCAGCCATGCCCGGAATCCCCACCTGCAGCCGCACGGCCTTAATGCCAGTCGCCATAATCTTGCGCGCCTGATCGATCGTTTCCGAAATCTCGCGGCCGGCCGCGTGCGAATAGATCATGGCGCCACGCCGGCATTTGCCGCCGAGCAACTCATAGACCGGCATGCCCGCTTGCCGGCCTTTGATGTCCCACAACGCCTGATCGACCCCGCTGATGGCATTGTTCAACACCGGTCCGTTGCGCCAGTACGACGAGTTATACATCGCGTTCCAGAGATCTTCGATAGCGTCGGTTGGCCTGCCCATTACGAATGGCTTCAGATATTGGTTCACCGCATCGACTACCAAATCAGCGCGCTGCGTAAATGTTGCACATCCGTAGCCGTAGAGCCCATCCTGATCCGTCTGCACCTTAACAACGACAAGACGTACTCCGGCCGGCTCGGTGGCAATGACTGATACGTCCTTGATCTTTGGCACTGGCATCCCGCGTAGCAACGGCGTTGCCGCCAAGGCGAGAAATCCGCGGCGCCGTATTCCGGTATTCATGATTAAATCACTCCGAAGGAGATTCTATCCTCTTTTATTTAGGAGGCTGGTTCTAAAGCACGTCAGCCCTTATGCGGTTGAGCTGCTGCGAGACTGGGATCGAGTTCGACTGCGGGGTTGTAGGTCAAAATGCGACCACAACTTTCGCAAAACATAATCTGGTCGCCTCGGCGGAGATCTTGAAAAAACTGCGGGCGCAGCATAATCTGGCAGGCGCCGCAACGGCCTTCAGTGGCGTCGGCTATCGCCGTCCCCTTAGTCTTTTTGCGGATGCGCTCATAATCGGCATATAGCTTCGGGTTGATTTCGGCCACCGCGGCACTGCGCTCGCTCTTCCGCTCGGCCAGCTCCCGCTTGTCCGCCGCAGTCCGCTCCACAGCCCGTTTCTTCTCAGACTCCACGTGCTGCTGCTGGCTCTTCAGCTCGGCCTCGGCCGCACGGATATTTTTATCCAGCGGCTCGGCCTGTTCCATCAGCTCCAGGATCTTGTCTTCCGCTTTCCGGATCTCCGCCTCGCAATAGGCGATTTCATGCTGGAAGGCCCGGTACTGCTCATTAGTCTTCGCCTCCAGCGTCTGGCCCTTCAGCTTGGAGATTTTCTGCTCCTGAACCTGAATGTCGCCTTCCAGCTTTCGGCGTTCGCGCTGGTTCGACGCCTGGGACGCCCTCTCGGCTTCCAGTCGCCGGGTATGCGTCTCCAGCTTCTTCTCAATCTCGGCGATGTGTTTGGGGAGGGTTGAAATTTCGTGTTCAATAGCTGAAATCTTCCGGTCCAGCGATTGAAGACGCAACGCAAGAGCAAGGTCCTGCAGCATTAATTCCGAATTTTAGCACGCGCCGAGGCGAACCGCTCTCTGAACGGTCGCAGGAATGACGATGCCGCAAGTCCCAATTCGTTAACTCCAAAGATGTGTGCGGCAATTGCGAACAGAATCAAGCCCAGCGGAAGGCAAATCGCTAGAATGCCCAGATAACCCCAGCGGTTCGCTGCCCAGCGATGACTCATCTGTTCGTACAGCACGGCTAGCGGGATCGCCATGACCAAGGATGCCGCGGCAATTCGCACAAAGCGATGCAGCAGATAGCGACCCTCAATCCCGCCCAGCTTCCGCCGCAGCAGTTCAAAGAGGCAGAGCGAGGCCACGATTGCCACCACCGAAGTGGATAGCGCCAGCGCTGAATAGCCCATGTGCAGGTAACTCGTTAGTGTGATCGCCGCAACGAAGTTCACCGCCACCGAAAACAAGCTGATGTACATCGGCGTCCGTGCGTCGGAGAGCGCATAAAACGCCGGATTCAGAATCTTGGTCGCGGAATAGCCCAGCAGTCCAATCGAATAGAGCGAAAGCGCCAGTGCCGTTCGCTGGGTATCGTAGAGTTCAAAACGGCCGCCTTGAAAGATTGCCCCAATGATGGGCCGTCCCAGGATAATCAGGCCAATAGACGAGGGCACCGTCAGCACAAACATCATGGTCAGCGAACGCGATAGAGTCTTGCGGAATTCATCGAAGTTACTTGAAGCCGCGCTTCGGGCGACGGATGGCAGCATCGCCGACGCGAATGCGACGCCGAACAGTCCCAAGGGAAACTGCATGAAGCGGAACGAATAGGCGAGCCAGCTAACAGGCCCATCGGCGCCGCGTAAGGGGTCGTACATTCGAGACGCTAGATTCGTGTTCACCATCGTGTTGATCTGGACCGCCGCGTTTCCCAAAATCGCCGGGATCATCATGCGGGAAATCTGGCGCAGCCCGGGATGCGACCAGTCGAGATCCCAATGGAAATGAAATCCCAGCGAGCGTAGGCTGGGAATCTGCCACACCAACTGCAGGACGCCGCCGAGCACCACACCGTAACCCATCCCCTCAATCGGCGAGATGCCAAGATGGGGGCCTAGCCAGAAGCCGATGGACAGCCCGAAGACCAGCGATCCAATATTAAAAAACGTGGATGCCAATGCCGGAACGGCGAACTTGTCGTGTGTGTTCAGGACGCCCATTGCCTGAGCGGCTAAGGCCACCACCAGGAGAAACGGGAACATAATTCGCGTCAGGTGAACGGCCAATGCGAACTTGCCCGGGACGGCGGCATATCCGGGAGCGAGCAGCCAGACCAGTTGTGGGCTGAAAATCATTCCCAGCAGGCAGACCAAGCCGACAATCGCGACAATGGCCGACGCGACCAAGTTCGATAGGCGTTCCGCTTCTTCATGCCCTCGGGTAGCCAGCGTTTCCGTAAATGCGGGTACGAACGCGGCCGACAATGCGCCTTCGGCAAACAGGTCGCGCGTCAGATTCGGGATGCGGAAACCAAGCAGGAACGCATCATAGGCCAGTCCGGCCCCGAATTTCTGCGCCATGACCATCTCGCGCAACAATCCGGTCACGCGGCTCATAGCGATCGCGATCGATACTACTCCTGCGGAACGGGCTACTTTCTCCGATTGGGTGGTCCGCTCGAAGTTTATGGTGCTTGGGGGCATTGGTAAACAGCGAGGTCAGCCGGCCTCACTGTGCTTTGCCATACTCATCCAAAAAATGAGCGATGGTCATGATACCGGTGTAGTAGTTTGAGATCCGATACTTCTCATTGGGAGAATGCAGCCCGTCGTCCGGGAGCCCAAAGCCCATGAGCACCGTCGGGATGCCGAGACACGTTCCAAACTCGCCCACTATTGGGATGGAGCCGCCGCCGCGAATGAATACGGTGGGCCGCCCCAACATATCGCTAAACGCCTTCGCTGCCACATCGATTGCAGGATGATGCGGATTCACTGAAATCGCCGGCCCTACATTTAACACGCGCACCGAGGTTACAATCCCCTTGGGAGTCGAATCCTTCACCCACTGTTTCAGCGCCGCCACCACCTTTTCCGGGTCCTGCTTCGGCACCAAGCGTAGGCTCACTTTCGCTGTCGCCTTTGCCGGAATCACAGTCTTTGAACCTGCGCCCGTGAAGCCGCCGGCAATCCCGTGCACTTCAAACGTAGGCCGCGCCCAGACTCGCTGCAACACCGATTGTTCTGGCTCGCCAGTCAGATCCGTCGATCCGACTTCTTCTTTCAGAAACTGGTCCTCAGAAAACGGAAGGCGACTCCAACTCTCGATTTCCGCTGGATCCGGTGCTATTACATCGTCATAAATCCCGGGGATTTGGATGTGCCCGTCTGCGTCTTTTGCTTTGGCCAGAAGTTCAATTAATCCGTAGACCGCATTCGGTGCCGCTCCGCCGTACATTCCGGAATGCAGATCCCGCGCCGGACCACGCGCTTCAATTTCGGCGTAAAGCAGCCCACGCAAGCCGATACACAGGGTCGGAACGCCGTCCGCGAATAGCTCCGTATCGGAGACCAACGCGACGTCGGCCTTCAACTTTTCCGGATGTTCAACGACGTATTTCGCAATCGATTCCCCGCCGATCTCTTCTTCGCCTTCGATCAGGAACTTCAAATTGACCGGTAGCGTTCCGTTCACGGCGCGGAGCGCTTCCACGGCTTTGATGTGCATGTACATCTGGCCTTTGTCGTCGCATGCGCCGCGGGCGTAGATATTGCCGTTGCGAATATTCGGCTCAAAGGGCGGCGTCTTCCATAGTTCAATCGGATCGGGCGGTTGGACGTCGTAATGACCGTAACAGAGCACGGTCGGCTTGCCAGGCGCATGCAGCCAGTCGGCATAGACCAGAGGATGATTGCGGGTGGGAATGATCTCGACATTCTCGAGACCTGCGCGCTTCAGCGCCTCGGCAACATAACGCGCCGCTCGCACCACGTCCTGGCGGTGCTCAGGAAGCGTGCTCACGCTGGGGATGCGCAACAACTCGAGAAGTTCGTCGAGCAGGCGCGCTTCGTTCGACTCTACATAATTACGGACAGCAGATGGCAAGTGGAAATCCTTGATTAATTATAGGTGCCGAAGAGCAGGTTGCCGCCGTGCAGCTCCCCAGGTGGGAATAACGGCAACGAATCATAACATTTGAAACCATTGGCGGAAGCTAATGGGAGTCGGAAGCGGGCAGGAACTGTCACTGCCGCAAGCTATTGAAGACAAACCGTTGTTGTCGTTGCTATGATTGCTCCTCTTGCCCGTCTGTGTTACCTAATGTTACCCAGAATTTGGGAACTCCTATACTGTTGGCCGCTTTCGGGTCCGCCACGCATGTGAACGTTTGGCTCGGCGCAAGGGTCAAGAGCTCCAGTCGTGGCGTAGGATCTGGTGCAAACTCTACGAAGACGCACGATCAGCCGTGCGAAGAATCCTCGGTGGCGTCAGGCGGCGAGCACAGCCGCCCAGATGTCTGGAGCAGTTCTGGGTTCCAGGCGGAGCTGCGTAACCCCCGGATGCTGCTGCTCACGGTCAGGTCTCAAGGAGACCCAATCGCACCATCGATGCAGGTGCGCAGACTTAGTCGAGAATTGCGAAAATATCAGCCACGACACTGCGGAACGGCGCGGTCATCTGGTCGCCTTGGCGATATATGCTTACCGCATCCGCCTCCGGCGTATGCACCTTGACCACCCGGCGCGTATAGTCGACCTCGACCACATGGGGCACGCCCATTTCGAGATACAAGCCGATCTTCTGGAGACGGCGCGATCTGCGCTCAGAGGGCGAGATTACCTCGATTACCAACAGCGGTATACCTTCAAACCAGCGGCGTTGCTGGATCGCGCGGCGTGCGTCCTCCTCTCGAATCACCATAAGATCGGGGCTGGGCACGCTATCGGCTCCACACGCCGCGTTGTGAGATTTCCAACCCGTTTCCCGCACTACCTGTAACGGGTCAGCGCTCAACTCAGCCAGCTGATTTTCTAAGATTCGCTCCAACTGTTTAATGATGGCCGCGTGCGGAAAAACCGCGTTTGGGGACAAGACACGCTCTCCTTCGATCAGTTCGTCGCGAAACCCAAGCACCTCGTCGAGTTGTTCGTACTCCTCGACCGTCATGAGGCGGGGAGTGGTGACAGTGGCCATAGTTCTATTATGAGCCGTCCTGCGCAGAACTCCAATGCAGCCCGTTTTACTCCTACTCGGCGCGAATCTTGACTCTGTCGTTGACGGCCTGTACCAAATCCTGCTTGGTGCCGAGGTAACGTTCCGTGGTTTGGATGCTGGCATGCCCGAGCAGCAATTGTATCTGCTCGAGTTCGCCGCCGGCCTTTCTGCACAATTTCGCGCAGGTTCTTCGCAAATCGTGCGGCGTCAGATCCCGGCGCCCGATGGCCGCGCCGGAGCGGCGATTTCGACGAATGCCTGCTGCCTGTCCAGAAGTTTGCTTCGTTCCGGCAATCCGGCGCATTGCCGTTGGTGGTAGTCACGGATTGCGAACCGTACCTTTGCGATCCGCTACTGTTGCTGGACCAGCAGATGGAAACCGTCAACTGGCTGGCCAAGGCCGATGCATTGCCGGGACGCGATCATCACCAGTCCGGCCTAAAAATCACCCCAATGACTAATTCCGTGCCTGACTAAGGCCGCGGACGCTCTGATGCATAAAGCCTACGGTTTGCTGCCACACCTCAAAATCACGGAACTGTTGATGGAGGTGGGCAAATGGATGGGCTTCACGGGTCGCTTTACCCACATCAAAAGCGGTGACGTGGCCAGCGACAAAACGCTGTTGCTGGCCACGATCCTGGCCGATGCTATCAATCTCAGCCCTACCAAGATGGCGGAATCCTATCCGCCACGACCTACGCCAAGCTGTCCTGTTTGCAGGCATGCACATCCGCGATGAAACCTACTCGGCAGCCCTGGCCGACCTGGTCAACGCTAGTTCCGGCATCCTTTTGCCGAAAACTGGGGCGATGGAACAACCTCGTATTCAGATGGACAGCGGTTCAAGGCCGGCGGCCGGGCCGAAGCCGCGGGTAATGTCAATCCGAAGTATGGGCAGCGACGAACCCAGCGCCCTGTTCTACACGCACGTTTCTGATCAGTACGCACCGTTCGATACGAAAGTCGTCAATGTCGGCGTACGCGATGCAACCTATGTGCTCGACGGCCTTCTGTACCACGAATCCGATCTTCGCATCGAGGTGCATTACACCGATACGGCTGGCTTTACAGATCACGGATTCGCCATGATGCACCTGCTGGGCTTCCGGTTCGCGCCGCGCATCCGCGACCTGGCCGACAAGCGACTTTTCGTTTCAGGGGAACAAACCGACTATCCGGCGCTCGCGGCGCTGATCGGGGTACGATTAACGTCAAACAGATCCGCACTCGTTGGGATGAAACTCTGCGGCTGGCTAGACTGCGCTGAACTTGTCCTAGACTGACTGGAATTTGTACCAGCCCCTTTTTGCAAGCTTGTAATACTCTCCAGTTGGTAGGATCCCTGTTAGCTATCCAATCAAATTCCCCGTCAGATTCAAAAACGGTTTAGCCGGCGTCCTTAATTTTTTTGACCTTCCGCAGTTTCGGTGCAGGCGTGGAGGACGGAAACTTGACATGTTCGATAAGTTGAAGAGGTGAAGAGGTGAGCCAACGTATTGATCTTGTTAGGAATTAACAGCCAGCACAGGGGCAATTGATTCTGTTAGCTGCCGAGGAAACGACCGAGGGCATTGTTCTTCGGGTTCGCGCCAAGCGCCCACCGTACTGCCCAGTCTCTTCCAAATCGCGAGTGGCGGATATTTTGGAGGGAGAACCGGTGAACTATCATATCTCCAAATGGAAATTACGAGGCTTTTGTCTCGGGTCCATGAAGGGGATTCCGAAGCGCTCAAGCAGGTTGTGCCGCTGGTCTACGACGAATTGAAACGTCTGGCGGCCAGCCACCTTCGCCGCGAGCGCGCGGACAATACTCTCCAGACCACCGTTCTCGTCCATGAGGCATTTCTTCGCCTCTCCGGCTCAACGCTGCCCGAATGCGAGAACCGTGCCCATTTCTACGGCATAGCCTCTCGCGCCATGCGGCAAGTCCTGGTCGACATGGCCCGCGCCCGCCGCGCCGCTAAGCGAGACGGGCAGGTCACACCGATGACCGACTCTCTCAAGTTCATTGCACCCAATGACCGCGCGTTTCTGAAACTGAACGACGCGCTAGATGACCTGGCTGCCGCAAGTCCGCTGAAGAGCCGCCTCATTGAGCTCCGGTTCTTCTCTGGACTGACTGCGGAAGAATCCGCCAACTTGCTGGAAATGCCGGTGCACACTGTCCGTCGCGAAATCCGCTTAGCGCAAGCGTGGTTGCGCCGCGAGTTGGTCGCGGAGGAGCCTGCACCATGAACTTAAGTCCGGAAGTCGAGCACATTTTCCACGAGGTTGCAGATCTTGATCCGCAAAAACGTGAGAAGTATTTCGAAGAACATGCGGTCTCCGCAGGCCTGCGCCGTGAGGTGCAATCGTTGCTAGAATCCGACGCGCCTTCCGACAACTTACTGAGCGGATTAATTCGTCATCAAGTGGGCGCCACACTCACACTGACCGGGGAAGCAACCACCGGCGATCTCTTCGGACCCTACCGGCTTCTGAAAGAAATTGGACGCGGTGGAATGGCCGAAGTGTGGCTGGCCGAACGTGTCGACGGTCTGATAACGCGGCAGGTCGCGTTGAAGCTTCCCTATTCGGGCATGCAGGCGACCGAGTTCGCCCGGCGGTCGCATCGGGAGCGCGACATTCTGGCCAGCCTCGCTCATCGTGGAATCGCCCGCTTATACGATGCCGGTTTGACCGAGACCGGCCGGCCCTTCCTGGTATTGGAATTTATTGGAGGAGTCGCAATCGATCAATACTGCGACGAGCGGCAATTGCCGATTCGTGCCCGGCTCCCCTTATTTATTCAGGTGCTGGAAGCAGTTCAGTATGCCCATTCTCATTTAGTCATTCATAGCGATCTGAAGCCGTCAAACATTCTGGTCAGCAGCGAAGGCGAGGTTAAACTGCTGGATTTTGGGATTGCCAGCCTCATCAGAAGCGACCCCGCGGCGGGAGCGGATCTAACTCTGCCCGCGGCTGCTGCGATGACACCGGGATATGCGGCTCCTGAGCAGATGGCCGGTCGGCGTGTCACCACCGCATGTGATGTATATTCGTTGGGCGTCATCCTGTTCGATCTCCTCTCCGGATCGCGTCCGTATTCGATAAAGAGGAACGCGGCTGGAATCCTAGAGCAACAAGTCATCACCGCGCGGCCAAGTCAAGCAGCCATAGACGAAACCAAAGCCCGCGCACGCAATGCTACGCCCAAGCGATTGACCGCTGCCCTAAAGGGTGATCTCGATAACATTGTCGCCAGAGCGATCAACGAGAATCCAGAAAAGCGCTACGCCACAGTTGATGCCTTTAAGTCGGACATCAACCGCTATTTGACCGGCGAACCCGTGCTGGCTCGACCGGAAAGCACGTGGTACCGCGCTAAGAAATTCATTGCTAGACATAAGGTGGGTGTGGCCGCAGCGGCGAGCGTCGTCCTTGCGATAACCGTCGGATTCAGTGTTGCATTATGGGAAGCTCACGTGGCAAAGCAAGAGGCGCAGACCTCGGCCGCGGTTCAGGAATTTATTCAAAGTATCTTCGAGACCAACAGCAGTAATCAACCTGATCCCCTAAAAGCTCAAAGAACAACCGCGCGCCAACTGTTGGATATCGGCGCGAACAAGATCGGCAATAGTCTTAATAGCGCTCCTGCGGCCAAAGAGAAGATGCTGTCGATTCTCTCCAATCTTTACCTCGATCTTGGCCTCGATGATCAGGCCGTCATCCTCGCCAAAAAGAGAGCGGCTGTCGCCAAGGCGATCTTTCGACCGAACGATCCGAGACTTGCCGCAGTTTTGGTGTCGCTTGGGCAGATTCTACATGCTTCTTCTTCGGTGAATGAACGTGAAGCCGTCCTGCTTCAGGCAAAGAAAATACTTGATGACAATCGCGAGTCGTCGTCAAGCAGACGTGCGGCGCTCGACAGTGCCTTGGCAGAGCATTACCAAAGTACAAATCGTCAAAAGGGTATTGAATTTGGGGAACAGGCCGTGACTATTTACCGGAGGTTGCCGCCTTCGGACGAACTCGCAGGTGCGCTCAGCTATCTAGCGTTTATCTATAGCGACGAAAACCAAGATAGTAAGGCCGAATCCCTTCTCACTGAAGCTGTCGCTGTCTCACAGAAGGTTAGTAACGTAAATCCCAATCTACCTATCTATGCCGCCATGCTCGGCGAGGCGAACGAAAACTTGATGCATTATCCTGCAGCGGAACAGAATTTCCAACTTGCGTGGGACGTGGCACGGCATTTGGACGGAGAAGAACACACAAACACAATCGAGGCCGAGAGCCGTTTCGGAATGTTTTTTGGAGTCACTTCGCGTTATCGCGAATCGCTTCAGCATCTCGAGCACACCAAAGATGTTTGCTTGCGAATCAAAGGTCCCGACGATCCCTTTTATACCCCGCAAATGCTCTTTCAATACGGGCAGGTATTAGGTATGGCCGGGCGGTTCGAAGACGGTTTATCCAACATTTCTCGCGCAATTGAAAATCGTCGTAAGAATCGGCCTGGCACTCGCTATTTAGCTCAGATGCTAGAGAATCAGGCGATTCTTTTCGCTTATCTGGGAGACGACCAACAAGTTCGGCAATCTCTAGATGAGGCCGCCGCAATCAACCGCAAAGTGGGCTTCCCAAGTAATGCAAATGCCATTCTGGCTGAATTCATCGTGGCGCTCAACTCCAACAGCCGCAGCCGCGCTGCGCTTCCTGCTCTTATCGATAAAGCCTACGGCCCGCTTAATGACGGCGTACAACTTTCCGAAAAACTGTTGAACTCCCTTTATTGGCGCGCCGAGCTAGCGTTAGTAAATAATGACGCCGTCACGGCGCAGATCTTATCAAGCCGCGGCTTGAAACTGGTCCAAGCCAGTGACTTGCGCAAATATCTCAGGCTCTGGGAAGCTCGCTATTCTCTGGAGCAGGGAAAAGCGGATCAATTGCAAGGTAATCCTTCCAAGGCGCTTCTACTGTTGACGGCTGCGCTCAATGCGGAAACGGAAATGTACGATCCCACATCTCCCGACCTTATGGTTGCAAAAGCATCTCTCGCCTCTTCTTATCTCAAGTTGGGACGCCGCAGCGACGCCGAAAAGGTATTTCTTGAAGCTCAGGCAATCCGAAAGCTGCACAAACGGTTAGGCGAGCAATACGAACGTCCTCTGCGCCTTCTGCGCCAGCAATTCTCCAAGGATTCGCGCGCCTTCCGCGCTCCGTGACGGAGTTTCCGGAAACTCCAGTTTGGTCATTCGCTGTCCGTATTTCTTTCTCAACTCGCGAATGGATTGCTTGCGAGTGCAACCCTTAGCTGCTCCCAATCTGAAAATCATTCTGATGCAGGCGGAAACCCGATACGTTTAGCTGGCTTAGATTGGACTCGACGAGATCGATGACTTCAGACTGATTGTTCTTTTCTCGCTGTGGCAACCTCGGCGAACACCCGCGAACGTTACGGATTCCCGATAAGCCCTTCCGCAAAGTCCTGAATGGTGCCCCGGAATTGGCCTCGCGCGTTCGGCCGGGTTTTTCCGGGAATTGGGCCTCATCGAGCCGCGGGGCGCGCCGCGCGCATAGTCTGCGACTGCCACACACAAAAAGTTGCCGTCTTTAGGATACAAAGCAGCGAATCACGACCCGAAACCCTATATCAAACTGCATGACCGTAGGCCGGAAATTAGCGAGACGGCCAAAGTGAACAGGAGCGTGCCGCTGGAGGAGCAGAAGTGTCCGAGATTTTCCAATAAAGGAGGCTCGTTCCTTTTTGTTTTGTAACCTGCGCATTTTCCCAGTCCGTAAGCTCATAATTTGACCTGTTGATGTCGTGCGCGGAAATAAACATCACCTTGTTGGTCGGAACAAGCCCAATATCAGCCCGGCACGCGGCGATCCCATTGATTCCGGAATCTTGAAATAGCGAGGTTAAAGAACGTTTTAATCTTTCTTTTGTCCAGTCAACTCTGGAAACGATTACATTGTGGAACACTGATCCCTTTACCAGTAGCGAAATAACGTCACCAACGTCCAATTCGGCTCGTGTACATCGCCGTGCCCGGCCCGAACTTTTGAGGTAATTCGCAAATGGTTGGGCGCCAGCCCAGGCGTGACTGGCGCCGTTACCATCTACGTACCAACCCTGCTTTCCAAGCCAGCTGGTGGAACCATCCATTCGCCAGCCTCCTGCGTGCAAGCATTGCGATACGAAGTTGGTGCAGTCGCCATGGTGGTGTGAGTTGCCTGTGTGATTGGGCCACTCTGGATTGTAAAGGTAAGCCCACCTAAGCGCGTATTGTGCGGCCGCTTTGCGATTGTAAGTTATAGTATCCATTTGGCGTTTGCCTCGGATTGTTTCTCGTGACTATTGCGAATGTAGAACAATTTCTTTGCACTGCCGAGGCCGAATTATTTTTGCTATCGGCCCCGCGAGGCTTTGTCAGACAACGCTGGACACTGCGTGTGTTCTCGGCGGTGAATCGACCGCTGCTATTACGAGCTGTGCGCGCTGACAGAGCTTCACAACGGCTGGCGTTCCGGCGATGTCTCGGTTGTCGGAAGCCGTGCGTACGGAGATTTTGAAAGCTATCTGACTCCAAAGGATTCGTGGACGTGTGTGCGCGAGCGAGGTGCTGTCGGCGTAGTGGCGAATACCGATTGCGCCACGTATTGACTGAGCGCCGGGAGGCGCATCATGAACTGGTACGGGCTAATTCGCTTGCCGAGAAAGGTTCCTTACCGGAGGCCCGATTGGAGAATGACCACCTCCATTTTATAGAGAAGGGCTTCATGAACTAACACAGGGGCCTGAATAGTCGCTCTGGCGTTCTCATGCCGGGGATGGCGGGCCGCCAGTCGCTTGAGCTCCTCATAAACCGGGGGAATGACGCCCTTCGTGAGCCCGCGAGAAAAAGGCCTGTAATTTCTATCCCACCTGTCATATATTTCGCCAATTCGGACATTTCGCCGATTCTGCCAGCTTCCCAAAAAAACTTTGGCCTGGCGAGACAAAAACTATCTCTTATCGCGCAGGTAGACAGTGGAAAGCCGAAACTGGTTTCCAAGCAAGCTAGAAGCACGAAGCAAGAATGCCTCTGGCCAATCATTGATGCCGGCCGGATTAACAAATCGTCTGGAGGAAACTATGAAATGGTATTTGGGCGTGTGGAAACAATACGCAACGTTTAAAGGAAGAGCGCAACGAAGGGAATATTGGATGTTTCTCTTCCTGAATATGTCGTTCATTTTGGCAATGGCCCTGGTGGCTGGAATTGTTGGGATATTCATCGCCGTTGTACCTTTAAAAATGGAAGGGGACAGCGTGATGCAAGCGGGCGCCCTCGCCGCCGGCTTGGTCACCTTTGTTTACAGTCTCGCAGTATTTACTCCGGCTTTGGCCGTCACCGTTCGGAGAATGCACGACTCAGGCCGAAGCGGCTGGTGGATGTTTGTGCCGCTGGTAAGCTTCATCCTTTTGTGTTTGAACAGTCAGGCGAATAATAATAGATACGGCCCACGTCCCAACGACGGCGAACGTCCCCAAGGCGGCACGCAAGTTGCTTAACTCTGCGATCGCTTCCCGTTCGCATACCACTGATGTTCGTAAAACCCTACTCGGTAGACTGCCTTGAAAATTAATCTTCAACCTGGCGAAGCCAGCATCGATACCTGGTCGCTGTTGTATTTGCCCCCTAACGGTGGCAAATACAACGGCAAACTGACCGTGACAAATCAACGCCTTCTTTATGACGCCATGTTCGACGCCAGCTTCAAAGGGATGGTCACGGAAGCGCTTTTTGTTAAATGGGGCAGCGAAGAATTCCTAGAGATCGACAAGTCAGACATCCGGCGCGTGGATGTTACTAAGAAATTGCTGAGTAAGCGATGCATACTAACCCTATCCGACGGTAGTCAGCATGCTTTCGACTACGGTGCCATGAACATCGACAAGGTAGTTGCGGCGATACGACAACGGTAGCTCCCGATCGCATGGCACGAGCGCACTTCTCGCTTTCGATGCGAGACTCACAGCCAAATTAACCTGGAGGCCCAGAATACAAATACCACCGCCAATCTCCATTCGAGATGTGATCTTTGACCAGGTAGGGAAGGAACTTTCTAACTGAGAAAGTTGCTTGAGCGAGATAAACTCCGTCATTTCTCGCGCAGGTAAATAGTAGAAAGTTGATTTGGGCTTTCAAGAGAGCGAGATGAGTATTATATGCGTTCCGATCAAGAGGATCAGGAGGAACTAATGAAGAATTCGCAACATCAGAAGGGTTTTTGTCTTGCCGGCAAGGTCGGCCCTTTCCATGGCTTGTTGGCGACCTTAGTTAAACACTCGGCACGGTTTCAAACTGGAAATCGAAGGTGGCGAGCGCACGCGAAAGCTACTTTTACTCTGGGATGCGTGCTGATTCTGACTAATGCACCAACCTCGCACGCGCAGCGGCTTAAGTGGGGCGAGCCGAACTACAAGCAACTATCGGAGATCGCTAGCGACATTGGCTGGTACCAGCTCACGGCCACGAAGGCGTGGGCGGTGAAGGATGACGCAACTATGGGGCTGAAGGGCGCACGTTGCATGCATACGCTGGACGAACTCCGCACTGCAGGGGTTCCGGATATCAGGACAATCGACGTCAAGTACGATGCGCCCGAGTTTCCGCGGGGCTCTCATACACTGGCCGAGATCCGCGCGTCGTGCGAGCATGTGGAGAGCCTCGGCAAGATCAAATATTTCGAGAAATGGGCGGTCATGGCAATGCAGGACACACCCAATCTCGATTCGGGCCGATACGAAACCGGGTATTTCAAGAACTGCATCCAGACATACGACGAGATCGTCAAGGCTGGCGTCTCACCCACGGAGCGCGTACCCGACCGTGTGATCGGGAGCACGGTCTGGTCGGGGTCCATCGAGGAGTTGCGCAACAAGTGGTGCGAGCCCGGGTTGAGCAGAGCGAACGCCAAAACGGCGGCGAGTGAGGAGCCCTATCGCAAGGAGCTGACAAGCGATAAGCTCAGGGTCGCCCTCACCTACCAGGAAATTCTGCTGCCGGGGGGTGCGAGGACGAGCGATCCTCACAAGATGGCCGCAGCATCGGTCTGGTTTGTCGACTTTTCGCCGTCAAAGATCTGCAGTGATGGACGCCAGGTCCACAATCTGCGCCGGTACCAGTTCAGAAATGATCAGCGGCTCGTCAAAACGACGGAGCAGGACTATTGTGGGTCCGCGCCCCTCTCCGCGTTTCGATGAAACCTGCGGGAGGCAATAAGTTTGCCGGCAGCCGTGGTTCGCATTGCAAGATCAGCATGACAGCGGCATCGATCGCCAGTTCACCGGCTATCGATACGAGATCGAAGCACTCGTGGATAGGTTTGGTGTTGTGGCTGATGAACCGACACTGAGGGCAGAGTTCGTGCCCTTGCTAATGATGAAAAGAAGAGGTGTCCAGTCATCAAGGTATCTGGAAGACTTCACTTCTACATCCCGGGCTTTTCTTCTTCACGCCGCGAGAACCGGAAACAAGAGGCGGCACCTTTCAATTTCATGAGGACAGGTCACAACTGATGAACATTATGCCATTTACGCAAGAGAACCGCCTTCTTGAAGCGACCACGGATGCAGGCGCGGATGTCCTTCTGCTGGATAGCTTTTCGGGACAGGAAGGAATATCGCGGCCGTTCCGTTTTGTGCTGAGTTTAATGTCTGAAGTTAGTGCCGGCAGCCCTGGCAAGGTCAAGCCTCATGATCTTGTTGGAACCTCCATGAGCGTACGCATAAAGCTGAGCGAGCCGGGCACAGGTTCGGATTCGGGTGTTCGTTACTGGTCGGGCATGTGTGAACGCTTTGTGAAAGAAGATCAGGACGATAGATTCGGCTACTTTACCGCCGTGATCGTACCCTGGTTTGCGTTCTTGAACTATGGCGCCAACTGCCGCATCTTTCAGGATAAAGATGTGACTCAGATCATTAAAGAAGTGGTCTCGGAACATGGGTATAGCAGCTTTTTGCGTCTTGAGCTGGCCAAGAATTACACCACGCGCGACTATTGTGTCCAATATCGTGAGACTGATTTGGACTTCCTTAGCCGCCTGATGGAAAGCGAAGGCATTTATTACTACTTTGAGCACACGAAGGGCAAGCACGTTATGGTTTTAGCCGACTCGCCCTCCCAATGCCCGCCCATGCCCAATCTGTCCGAGTTTAAGTACGCTCCCGTCACCGGCCACGAAGCCACCGAAGATACGATCCGCAGTTGGCGAGTGGAAGAAGAGATGCACTCAGGTAAATGGACCTATCGCGACTTTCACCACGAAGCTCCTACGAAGTCGTTCGAAGTCTCCGATCCCTCTCCTGACGTCGCAGCGGAAGGTGAGAAGTTTGAAGTATACGACTACCCGGGCGAATACGCCAAGAAGTTCAACAAAGTCAATTCCAGCGGTAGCGTTTACCTGGAGGGGGAGAAAATCACCCGCGCCCGCATAGAAAAAGAAGAGACCCGGCACACAGTGATGAGTGGCGCCTCCATATACCGCGTAATGACGAGCGGCTATCGATGCCAGGTCACCGGCGGATTCGCCGAGGGCTCCTACCTGCTCACGGAGGTGCGTCATGATGCCAATCAGTGGCCCGCCTACGGCGCCAGATCGAGTGGACGCAATCCCTACAAGAATAGTTTTCGGGCAATCCCATCTTCTCGCGTTTTCGTTCCGGCCGTGCGCCCCCATCCAGGCATTCAAGGCCTGCAAACCGCATTTGTGATTGACGAAAGCCCATCGGGAAATACCGAAGAAATTTGGCCTGACAAATACGGCCGTGTCCGTGTGCGCTTCCACTGGGACCGCGACGCAAAGTACGGCTGTTGGCTCCGCGTCGTCCAGCCCTGGGCCGGCCGGTCATGGGGCCACCAGTGGATACCGCGCGTCGGCGACGAAGTGGCCGTCACATTCCTTGAGGGCGATCCCGATTGTCCCGTCGTCATAGGTGGCCTCTACAACAGCGCCAATATGCCGATTTTTTCTTTGCCGGACAACAAAACACAAAGCGGTATCCTGACGCACAGCTCGAGAGGTGGTGGTTCTTCGAACTTCAATATGCTGCGCTTTGAAGACAAAACCGGCAGTGAAGAGATCTACACCCAGGCTGAAAAAGATCAGAATGCGCTGATCAAACACAACGAGACGCGCACGGTGAAGAACAATCGGACGACCACCATTCGCGTCGACGATGCGCGCACTGTTGAGACTGGCAATGATACTCTCACTGTTCAGCAAGGCTCGCGTACCGTCACCGTCAAACAAGATATAACGACAACCTCCCAGTCGGGGAGCGTCGCTACCACGGCCCAACTTGGCTCCATCACCATCACCGCTTCCAGCAACTCCATAACGATCAACGGCCAAACACAAATTACTTTGCAATGCGGCAGAAGTACAATCACCATGACTCCGGCCGACATCTCCATCACTGCCCCGATGGTTCTGATCAATAGCTGATTCGAGACCGTGTCAAACCCATGCCGAATTCGATCGAGAGCGATAACCACTTCGGCCAAGACAACTTGAGCGCGCCGGTCCATCGTGCCGGAGCCGTCCTCTAAACCTCAACTGGAGCTGGATCGATCCTTCATGGGAAATCCAAACGACAAATACGACCCATTCGACGTAAACGCGCCGTTTCGTCGGATGTCACCGATTGAGAGGAAAGCGTATCTAGTCAAAGCGGCTTTCGACCGCGCTCGCGAGCTCGATCCACTGCCCGCCACCCTGCGCGCACTAGCCATCAAGCGGCGGCACGCCTCCCAAAGCTGGGCAAAGCGCACTTGGAGTACCGCCGAAGACCTGGGTTCGATTGCCAAACACACCTCGCCGGCATGGTGGGCCTACCACTTAATCTCGGGCTCTGATGATGAGGCGTGCGACGGATTGTCACGCATCTTGTCGGCTGTAGATAAGTCTTACGACTCGGCCTTCAGCATGATGATCGACGAATCCCTCGATATCGGAAAAAATCTGATCTACGGCATTGTTTCGATGTTGAAAACCCTGGCTGAGTGGGCCGCAGTCGGCACCGTCGGGGGCGGCGTAATCGGGGCTTTTGGTGGCGATGTCCCCGAAGGCATGTATTGGGGGTTCGAACTCGCCATGGTGCTCGGCGGTTATTGGGCCTTAAAAGATCTCCTTCTTGAAGCCTCTAAGCACCTCGACAGATTTACAACACTCATAGGAGAAGCTGCGGAATTGGCGTGGTTTGCCGGCGAAGACGGCGTCGTGTCTGAGCAACACGATATCAACGACGCGGCGAAATTGTTCGCGTTCGCGATCGTCGAGCTGTGGTGGGTCGTCCTAAACGCCCTGATCATCATAGTGCTGAAGCGCGCCGGCGAGATTGCGGCCAAAGCCGTGGGACGTGCCCTTGGAGGAACGGCGTTAGAGAGGGCGCTCGGCGATATCAAAGCAAACGTCGCCTCCAAATTCGGGACGCCCTTTAGTGAATGGTTCAAGGAGAAGTTCCCAGAAATTAGGAAGGCCGTCCACGAGCGCGAGAATAAAGGAAAGAGTTCGGCCCGAGATAGCGGAGGATCTGCGGCCGCAACCGCTGCGCGGCCGTCGCTGCTCCAACAAGCAGCCGCAGCAGGAGCTGGAGAAGTAATAGACGGTCCGTTAGAGGTCTTCCTGCACGGTACGACCGCTAGAATGGCGGACGAATTCGTAAACCAACAAGGGGGCAACTTAGCGCCTAGCGGCGGAAACTTTGCGGGCAAGTTCCATACGGTCCCGGACCTCGACGTTGCCAACGTGTTCGCCGCCCGTACGGCCGGCAAGGTTACTGGTGGACAACCGGCGGTGGTCGGCGTCGCGCTTCCGAAGGCAGTTGCGGACAACCTTCGTAGGCTGCAACAGTTAACGCGGGAGCCGATTACAAATCCGCCGCCAGGCGTCTCGCCGAGTGCGACGCAATGGGTGTTCAAGCCTGGCGCGTTACAGACGTTGCGGGACGACGGCTTCTTCTTTCACGTGCAGTAGTAATGCAGAGTCGTGTGCGTAGCTAAGACCTCTTGCAGCCTCAATCTCACCTAAGGGTTTGAGATCGACTGGTTTTGGGTGAGCAAATGTCGCGCCCCGCGGTGTCTCACTATGGCAGAAATGCTACCAATGTAGACCTGGTGCGGTTATCGGTTGTGTTGCAAGTTTGAAAATGAGCGTGACTGATAGCCTGAAGGGCCCAAATGACGGCTCGACCAGCGATCTTCAAGCGGCGGTAGAACGAGCCCAAGCTCATTCTTTGCGCTGTCCGCTGGTATCTTCGCTATTCACTCTCCTTGCGTGATGTCGAGGAGCTCCTGGCGGAACGCAGCCTCGCCGCCGACTACACCACGGTATGGCGTTGGGTCCAGCGCTCTGGTCCCGAGCTCGAGCGGCGGCTCTCGAAGGGCCAGTGGCAGGTCGCGGATCTCGTCACGTCCTGGACGAACATCGGAAGTAGCGGAACGTCATCTGTAAAGGGCTTAGTTGTGGGTGATTTCAATCACGACGGGTATGCTGATGTGGCGGCCACAAGAACTGGTAAGTGGCAGTATTCGACACCAGCATTCAGCAAAGGATGGACGAGTCTTCGATCAGACACGAGAAACATCGCTTCGTATCTCGTTGGCGACGTTACTGCGATGAGAATTCAGATGTGTTGTTTTAGAGTGGATTGCGTTTGGACGTGGTCGTCTCCGGTGTCCAGGAACAGCCACGTAGCCTACAGAACATGCGATAGGCGCGGCCCGCGACCGAACGGCTGCTCAGGTCTTCTTTCGTCAGGCGCTGAAGCGGCACGGGCAGCCGCGCAGCATCACGCTCGACGGCGTTGAGCCAGTCACTGCGCTCTCCGCAGAACGGGCCTGCGCGTGGAATTCAACTTCTTCGGCCACAACCCAGTCAAGATCCGCTCCGCGAAGTATCTAAACAACATGGTCGAACAAGATCATCGGCGGATCAAGTCTAGAACGTCCGCTATGCTCGGCTTCCAGTCCTTCCAGAACGCGAAGAAGGTGCTGGCCGGCATTGAGCTCATCCACAAACTAAAGAAGGACCAGTACGGAGTTCCTGCTCGCTTTGGTCTCTTCTCTCGTGACATTTGGCGTAATGTCCAGGCCGCTTAATCTTCCCAGCTGCAACAGAGCCCAGATTCATGGCCGGTGCAATCTTCTTTCAGCGGTCTTCGGTCTTCTTCATTGCGAGCTTCAACGCCGCAACACGTGTTGCAATATCTTCGATCTACATCGCCTTTGCGCCATGGCTGAGTACGCTGTTGGCGGCGCGAATCGGGTGGAGGGTGGTGATCCCTGGTCGATCATAACCTTCAACAGCGTGGAAAGAGCGGCGCTTGACGCCTGCTGTAAGCGAGCAATCGATTGTCCGAAGGCTTCCCGCCGGGCTTGGCGATAGGCCGTTTGGAACTCCGGCACCCTCATCCAGCGAACGAGCGTTTGAGTCGCGATCCCGGCAGCACGAGCAGCCCCTTCGACGTTGCGCTGTGTAAGCAAGGCGGCGATCGCTTCTTCTTTCTTTCTGCCGAATTTTGCGCCGTGGCCGGTCATCTGGGATCTGCTGTTCTGATCTGATCGCCGTTGTCAGCTAATCGGATAGGTCTGGATCCACTTTTCCAACTCGTCGTCACTCGCCGCGCCCAGCCTGCCGTGCACGATTACGTATTCGTAAACTGCCCATCCTGGCTCCTGGGTCCGGCTGCACGTCGACTGCTCCCAATCCAGTGGGTACGTTGGACAGGGAATGATCAGTCTCCAGCCCTGCTTGCGCTCTTTGACGGCTGCCGCGAACGCTTCTAACTTGTTCCACCCGTCGCTTGTATTGCTGCGTCATCGGCGTTCTCGATTCCAAAGATTCTCGTCATCTTGCCCCACAATCCGCTTACCTGTGCCGCAGCCGTGAGTGATGAATGGGAAAGCATTGCCGAAGTGCAGTTTACGACAAAATCGAACGCCTTCGAGGCGGAAAGCGCGCTGGAAACGACGCCGACCGACGATCCCGGTCGGGCTCTGGCCGAGCCCGCCGAAGAGTCCGAATCCTTGGTTGCCCGCACTGCCGAAGAGCCCCAAAACGCGCCACAGGCGGCCGACGTTACACCCGTCGAGACTGAGGCGAGCTAACAGCCAACCGGTGCCGAAACGACGCCCACAACCGCGCCCAACCCAAACGTACCCCCGAGGACAGCAAGACGGCTGCGGTTGTGGCGATCCTCAAACACGAGGGCGGGATCACTCTCAGCAAATTGATGACCGCCACCGGTTGGCTGAAGCATTCGGTGCGGGGCTTCCTCTCCGGGACCGTCGGCAAGAAGATGGGGTTGACCCTGGTCTCGGTGAAATGCGACGATCGCGAGCGCGTCTATTCGGTTGCGCAGTAGCTTGAAACCCCGCGCTGCCATCTTCTCCCGCCGGCCATTGTGGTCGGCGGTTTTCTACTTAGGACGGCAGATTTCGCTTGACCTTCCATGTGAGGAGAGATTGAAGCGTAAGCAGTGTCGGCTCTCCCGGCCCGTGCTGGGGCGGGCTCTTCTCTCTCAGTGGTTCCTACCTTCACGCCGCCACTTTTAACGTTCTTCGACGACGGCCTCGAACGTCCGTTCGATCCGCCCATGATGAATTTCGGCGAGGCCGAATCCCAAATCGTTGAATTCTCGCGGGCCTTACCGAACCACGGATCAGATCGAAGTCGGAGTCCTTCAGTTCCAGCAATGCCAAAGAAAGCATCTCTTCATCCCAATCCGCGCTCAATGTGAGTCGATTGTCCGCGATGATGTAGGCGCGCTTCTGAGTTTCGCTGAGATGATCGAGTACGATCACCGGCACTTCAGCGAGACCAAGTTTGCGTGCCGCCAGCAAGCGACCGTGACCGGCGACCATGCCCGCATTCGAATCAACCAAGATCGGGTTC
This sequence comes from Bryobacteraceae bacterium, assembly GCA_036272835.1. Classification (GTDB taxonomy): domain Bacteria; phylum Acidobacteriota; class Terriglobia; order Bryobacterales; family Bryobacteraceae; genus Bog-105. Next base: position 2,868 of record DATAXY010000065.1, on the reverse strand, counting down.
ACGAACCCAAACTCTGCGATGCTCCCGGCAATCTGCGCGACCTGCGCGTCGGAATGCCTGCGCGGATTTCTTGCATAAGGGATCAGCTTGTCCAACGGCCAGTGCTCGATGTTTTTTGCGGCCGCGATGCTAGTCATCCCCTCTTCAATAGCAATCGCTGATTTCCATTTCGTCAACAATCGGATGTCTCGGCCTTCAATTTAACGAGCGGAGATGGCTGCGACATCGGGACTTTCCTTTATTTATATAAGAGAGTCTTGTTGTCTCCTCATTCGCGAAACAACAAGAAAGAAGTTGAAAGATGGCTACCAATATGGGCTGCGAGCTAAGCGTCCGACAGACGCGCAAACCGGTAAGCACGACGTCTTGATCCGGGCTAAGCTTAGCGTGCACGACTCAACATGATGCAAATTGAGCTTTTGTTTTCAATCAAATAGGCGGCGGAAGCTAATGGGAGTCGGAGATGCCCGGAACTCGCGGAATCAGTAAGTTACTGATTCTACGTTCCTCTATATCCAATACTCCTCTATATCCTCCTGTCAACACTACATAGAACGGCTGTCTATGATAGGCTACGACAGGTACTACTCGAACGCATCCGCCGCAAACACCAGGGCTTCTTTCCCATATCTTTATCTTTTGCGGTCAGGGCTAACGGCGATGCAGCGACTGACGCGGTGTACATACCCACTGTGCCTTGTTCTGTGGCGACGCGCAGTGAGTTAGATTTGGCAATATGGGTCACCTTCATGATAGGATTTGCTCGTTTGGCGAATTTGGCCGTCTGTGGGCAGTCCTTGTCCTGGCAGGAGGTTCTCCGGTGCTGGCGCTGAATCCCCAAACCGCTTTGGCACAATACACCGAGACCATTTGGACGCAGGGACAGGGCCTGCCTCAGGACACTGTCCGAGCGATTACTCAAACACAGGACGGTCACCCACGAGGGTCTCTGGCTTGCTGGAAATTACGGCCTACTCCTGTTGCAGAAAGGCAAGCCGCCGAAACGATTTGGCACGCGTGTTGGTCTTCCCACGATGTTGGTGCGAGCCGTTCTTGAAGATGGCTCCGGGAACGTATGGGTTGGTACCGACGCTGGACTGGCGCGTTTCGCAAACAATCATTTCGTGTCGAGAAGCCGCGGTAAAGTAGGCGAGGACAACTTGGTGTGGTGCCTGTTCGAGGATCGCGCAGAAGATTTGTGGGTCGGCACTAACAGTTCCCTGCATCGTTTGCGCGACGATCGTTTGACAGTGTACGGCCGCCCTGAAGGCCTTCCGAGCGACGAGCCCATTGCCGTTCATCAAGACCACGCCGGCCGGATTTGGATCGGATATAAGAACAGCGGCGTGGTCCAGTTCGATCGACAGAACCCGCAAAAATCGCGCGTCTACTCGAAGGTGGATGGCTTGGCAAGCAATGAGGTTTTTTCGATCAGAGAAAGCGCCAATGGAGACCTGCTGATCGGTACGCGAGCTGGTCTCAGTCGGATGCGGAATGGTCATTTCGTTACCTACACTCCTCCATTTCCACCCGCACGGAGAGCCGTCTACGACACGCTGGAAGACTCGCTGCACCGGCTCTGGGTGGGAACCATGAACGGCATATTCGAACTGAGAGGCAACACGTGGCGCCGGGTCACAGAGGCCGAACGCGGAAATAGAGGATATATAGTAGCTTTAAGTGAGATACGCGATGGAGGTGTTTTTCGCAGGTGGCTTGGGAGGTTTGTGGTGCATCCGGGAGGGAACCCGTATGCAGGATAAACCCCGCCAAGTGATGCTAGCGGACGGATTGGGGGCCTATGCGATTCGCGCGTTTCTTCCAGACGACAGCGGCGCCCTTTTTATCGGCATGCGGGGTGGCGGCCTTCTCGAGATGAGCGGAGGCAAATATTATACATACACTGCCAAGGATGGTTTCCTCAGCAATAATGTTGGCCATATTGATGATGACGGCGCGGGATATTTGTGGCTCAGCACAACGAGGGGGATCTGTCGCATAGAAAAGCAACAGCTTCGCGATTTTCGTGCAGGGACGATCAAGAAGCTGACCCCGAAAAACTATGGCATCGAAGATGGTTTAAGCCGCCCCTGGAATCAATTCGGGAATGGGTGGCACTCGAACTTCGGATAGACGCCTTTGGTTTCCGACCGCGCGCGGGTTGCGTCTCCGCAGAGCCCTACCCTCCGCTCAGGTCCGTTCAGTCTACCAGGGATGCAAAACTAGAAAAAAACTCTGGCCGTTTACACAAAAAACTTGACACGCCCATGGATGAAGTGGACTTGGCCCGCAATGTCACCCTTTGCCAACCATCGAACCTGTCCTTTGCGGATCATATGCATCGCTTCATAGCCTTGGATCGTCCGTTCGGCACCCGCGAAAGAGCGAAAGCCTAGGCTCGCATTGATCCGCTGTTTGATCCCACGGTAATCCTGCTCCACAATATTGTTGAGATAGGGAACCACGCGGTAGCGACATCGCTGGCCGAGTCTATGATCCCGTTTCAGCTCGTCAGTCACAGTGGGCTAGGAGGGATTACCGTCCACATTGATGACGCGCGGGCGACGACAGTTCGGCTGCGCAAGGGCTTGGCGAAAGAACGCTCGAGCCCCAGACAAATCGCGAGTTGCCGAAAGATAGAAGTCGATCGTGGCGCCCGTCGAGTCCACCGCTCTATATAAATAGGTCCAGCATCCCGCTCCCATAAGCGCTAAGATAAGGATTGACCTGTGGTGGGCAGTAATGGATAAGCTCAAGGCATGGCGGCGCTGCGCGAGGATTGGCAAGTTCTCCAAGGTTTGTTTCCCGCGGGATGGGAGGAGCGAGGAAGGAGCAGTGGCGCAGTCGCCCGATTGCGTGGATTCAACT
>DATAXY010000064.1:0-103201 GCA_036272835.1 Bryobacteraceae bacterium | reverse complement strand
TCAAGTTGGACGGACAGGCTTCCTACGTCGAGGAGTTTCGCAGATTGCTGCCCAGCCTGCAGACCATCTACGAAACTTGAAGTGGACGCCCTGGGGCATTTTTGGGAAGCACTAGCGGGTCAATTGTCCCGAGCGCCGAAGTAAGCGCTCCAATGTTAGCGTTTTCGAGTCCCAGGAAAGGGCATTCGCGATGCGATCCTATCAAATAGTAGAGATAGATTCCCGGCAAAATACGGTCGCCATCTTTGGGTTCCTTCGTCTTATTAGCAAATTCCGCTGAGGGTGATTTAGGCGTCCGTAACTCATTGATCTGAAATGGTTGCGGGGAAGGATTTGAACCTTCGAGCTTTGGGTTATGAGTTCAATACTTGACTCTGGATGGATACCGCTGTTACAAAGAATCAATCACATACGCTCTCCATGTGTTGATTGATATCGAATGTTTCGTGATCTCCTGTTAGCAATTTGTTAGCACTTTTCTGCCTGCCGACGCTACTCCATCCCAATAACGGCGTTCCGAGCGCAGGAGACCGGTCCGCCAAAAATCCCGAGCCTTAGTACACCGCTTCATAAGTAGACGCACGTATTATTTTGCTTCGTCAGGCCGCCATCTTTTCGTGGGCCGAGATTTTGGCTCAAAGCGTGGCGAGATCGGCTTTGGTGAATTTCCACTCGAAGGGTTTTGCTGATGATTCCCAATAGTACTGAAAGTCGAGCAAACGTTCAGCGAGATGGTCCAGGTCGGTGAAATCATTTGGGGTGAGGACTTTGCGCTGCAGGATGGAGAAGTAGATTTCGATCTGATTGAGCCAGCTGGCGTGGACTGGCCCATGGACAAGGGTCAGGCGTGGGAACTGCTGTTTGAGTCGTGCGACGGAGGCCTTCCCGCGATGCGAGCTCCCATTGTCGACGATCCAAAAGACACGGCGGGCGTCGTTGTAGGGAGGGCGAGTCATGACTTGCTGAACAAGACGATCGAAGGGCGCAATACCAGTGGTTGTCTCGCAGCGGCCAAAGACACGGGCATGATGAACAGCAAGAGCCGCGATGTAAGCCCAGGCTCCGCAACGATCGTATTCATGTTCCACGCGCATCGGGCGTTTCGGCGCGGCGGGCAACGTGGGATGCTTGCGCCGCCGAGCTTGAATGTTGGTCTTCTCGTCAGCGGAGATGACAAATTCATCGCTTTTGAGGGGTTTGTCTCTCCAGCAGCGATCATACAGATCGAGGATTCGGTTGGCCTTGACGGCGAAGCCGGGATCCCGGGGGAAGATCCAACTGCGGTGATACCACGGGCGAATGGCGTCTTCATGAAGCCACCGCCAAATGGTGCTCCCCGAGATAGTGGCGACCAAGCCCGCATTGCAGACCTGGCGGGCAATGTCAGGAATGTTCCAGTGGGAGAGAGGAACGCCATGAGTGGCGGGCAACTCGCAAGCCAGCGCCTTAACCTGAACTATCAGTTCTGGGGGGAAAAACCCGGGGACGACCCGGACGGGAGCGCTCTTCCAGACCGGCGAGTCGCTCTTCGAAGAAGCGCTTTCGCCACATGCTGACGGCTTCACGACGGGTGTCAAGGCGCGCGGCGATTTGATCATTGGACAGACCCTGGGAAGCAAGAAGAACTATTTTGGCGCGCAGAACCTCAAAATACGGCAACGTATATTTTACGGCGCGGCGGCGCAGTTCGATCTCTTCCTGCGCCGACAGACTCACAGTGTATGGGCTTGAGCGTGGCATACCGAGAGACCTCCCGCCTCAAGATGCCATACGTTCAGGTATTATTCAAGCTCAATAATACGTGTGTGTATTTATGGAAGCGATGACTTAGGCTGCAACCATGAGTCCGATCTGCGCGCCTTTGCCGCTCGGCGCCTTTTTCTCGCAGCCGGGAGGTCGGGTCTGGCATCTGTCAGAAGCTCGGCTGCCGATATTGCTCTGCCAAATAAGTCTCCCGACCGTTTTCGACAGTTTTCAGCAGCATTCGACAGCTTCGACACTTTACGACATTTTTCGACTGGCAGAAATGGCGATAACAGTAGCGGAGATCCTCGAGTGCGCCGGCGCGGCCGCTCTGGTTGCCGGCCATCTGCAGCGTTTCCCGGGGGAATCTCTGACGACATGGTCCTACGCACATGTGGACGTTTCCATCTCTATCTCTTCAGCGACTGACCGAACTCCCGGATTGTGCGTCACCCCAGGCCGACTATTTGGCTGGACGTGAACCGGTGATGAGGATGTCGACAAGTCTTCTGGCGCTCTGCTGCCAGTCCGGGCTGGTGGCCACGTTGGCGACACCGATCAGCGCCCGCAGCAGGTCGATCGGATCGAGGTCCTTACGGATGTCACCGCTCTTTATCGCGCGCTTCACCAGTGCGCGAAGCGCTTCGTGGATCCGGGCGTAGGAAGCCTCGAATACTTTCTTTGGATCACCCACCAGCGCGTTAAGTGCAGGGGCGATGAGTTGCTTGGCGGCGATGTAGTCGACAAACAACAGCAACCAGGCCCGCAGTGCTTCGATCGGGGGTAATTCTTCAGCGAACTTCTGTTCCGCTGAGGCCAGCTTTTCCATCTCAGTCCGATAAACAGCCTCCAGGAGTTCTTCGCGCGTTGGAAAGTGACGGTATAACGTTCCCGGTCCGACGCCGGCGTCTCTGGCGATGTCGTCCAAGCTCGTGTTTGCGCCGGAGCGGGTAAATGCCTCCTTCGCCACTTCCAGAATTCGTTCGCGATTCCGCTGCGCGTCACTGCGCGGCTTACGAACGGAAGTCTGTTTACGTGTGGGCATATCTCAAAAAAAATCTTGCACCCGGAGATAGTCTCCGCTAATCTACAGATACGGAGACTAACTCCGTTTTAGCAGGCGCGTAACCGTTCGTCAATATTTGTCGTTACGAATTCGCCATGCGAACGGAACGGAAGGAGAAAACAACATGCGCGTATTTCTTACAGGGGCCACGGGCTTTATTGGATCTGCCATCATTCCGGAGCTCATCAACGCGGGTCATCAGGTGCTCGGACTGACGCGGTCGGATGCCGGTGCCCAGTCTCTCATTGCCGCTGGAGCCGAGGTGCATCGAGGAAGTCTTGAAGAACCGGAAAGTCTGCGCAGCGGAGCAGCCCAATCGGATGGGGTGATTCACTGTGCTTTCGATCACAGCGCATTCGGAAGCGACTTCTCGAAGTTCGCGGAGGTCTGTGAAAAGGACAAGCGCGCCATCGAAGCTCTCGGCGACACGCTCAGGGGATCGGACCGTCCCCTGGTGGTCACCTCCGGAACGGGAATGGGGAACGCTGTTCCTGGTCATCCCGCAACCGAAGACCATTTCGATCCCGACCACCCGAATCCGCGCAGACTGTCGGAAGTCGCCGGTGCTGCCGTGTTGGAGCGTGGTGTAAACGTGTCGGTGGTGCGTCTACCTCAGGTCCACAACACGGTCAAGCAGGGCCTCATTACCTACGCGGTCCACGTGGCCCGTGAAAAGGGGGCCTCGGCGTACATTGGCGAGGGACTCAATCGCTGGCCGGCGGCGCATGTCCTCGATGTTGCTCGTCTCTACAGGCTTGCGCTGGAGAAGCACGAGGCTGGCAGCAGGTACAACGCGGTCGCTGAAGAGGGAATATCGATGCGGGAGATCGCCGAAGTCATTGGCCGAGGCTTGAAGGTGCCCATGATCAGCCTCACTCAGGAGGAAGCGCAGGCTCATTTTGGCTGGCTGGCGATGTTCGTGGGCTTCGACATGCCAGCTTCAAGCGCACAGACTCGGCAGCGGCTTGGTTGGCGCCCAACCGGACCCGGACTGATTGCCGATCTCGAACAAATGCGCTGGCCTGAAGCAGTAACGCACTAATGAGGAGAAACAAATGACACAGGTATGGGGAGCAACTTCAACTACGGACGAGGTTCTGTCGGGGATCGATCTGCACGGAACACGCGTTCTCGTCACCGGCGTGTCCGCGGGCATCGGGGTTGAGACGGCGCGAGCTCTTGCGGCCCACGGCGCGCATGTGACAGGAGCAGCGAGGGACCTTGAGAAAGCCGCAGCCGCGACCGTGCAGGTGCGAAAGGACGCCGCGGCGAATGGTGGCAGCTTCGAGCTGGTCGCGCTCGATCTCGCCAGTCTGAAGAGCGTCCGCGCCTGCGCCGATGAACTTCTGGCGGGCGGCGAGGCTTTCGACGTGGTCATAGCCAATGCAGGAGTCATGGCCACTCCATTTGGGCACACCGTGGACGGTTTTGAGACGCAGTTCGGCACCAACCACCTCGGCCATTTTGTGTTGGTAAATCGCATCGCGCCGCTGATCCGCGCTGGCGGACGCCTGGTCAACCTCGCGTCGGCCGGGCATCGTTTCTCCAATGTGGACCTCAACGACCCCAATTTCCAGCGGACGGCCTACGATCCGTTCGTCGCGTACGGCCGGTCCAAGACAGCCAACATTCTCTTCGCGGTGGCCTTCGACCAGCGGCATCGCGGGCGCGACGTCCGTGCGGCAGCCGTCCACCCCGGAGGCATCCGAACCGAGCTCGGCCGTCATATGGACGCGGCTCAACTCGAGAATATGATCGAACACATGAACCGGCAACTGGCGGCGGAAGGCAAAGCTCCATACGAGTGGAAGACGATCCCGCAGGGCGCGGCCACTTCAGTCTGGGCTGGCTTTGTTGCCCCGGCCGATCAAGTCGGAGGCCGCTACGGTGAGAACTGCCATGTCGGCACGATCGTAGCGGAAGATGTGGTTATCAGCGCAATCAGTGAAGGCGTCAGGGCGTATGCGCTCGATCCGCACAACGCCGAGGCGCTCTGGAAGAAGAGCGAGGAACTGGTCGGAGAGTCTTTTTGAACTTTTCTAACAGAAGAGCAGGGAGAGAAACGAAATGAGAGAACAGACGAGTCTCGGTGGCCGCTTTACGTTCGCGGGTACTTCGCTGACTGTGAACCGGATCGGTTATGGGGCCATGCAACTCGCCGGACAGGATGGCGACAAGAGGGTTTGGGGCCCGCCACGCGATATTCCCGGTGCGATCGCGGTTCTTCGCGAGGCTGTCGCATCGGGCGTGAATCACATTGATACCAGCGCTTTCTACGGTCCGCATGTCACCAATCAGATCATTAAGCAGGCGCTGCATCCTTACCCCGATGACCTGGTGATCGTCACCAAAGTCGGCGGACGCCGCGGCGCCGACGGTTCCTGGCTTCACGCACGCTCTCGCCAGGAGATTATCGATGCCGTAGATGACAATCTGCGCAACCTTGGCCTCGATGCGCTTCAGGTCGTGAATCTTCGGCTCGGCGGATTCGCCTCTCCGGAAGACGAGCCATTTGAAGAGCCGCTCTCGGCGCTCGCTGAACTCAAGCAGCAGGGCCTCATCCAACACATCGGGCTGAGCACCATATCGCCGCGCCAGCTGGCCGAGGCGCAGGCAATCACGGAAATTGTCTGCATTCAAAACCTCTACAACATCGCGCAGCGCGGCGATGACCAGTTCATCGATACTCTGGCGGCCCAGGACATTGCCTATGTGCCTTACTTCCCCCTCGGAGGATTCTCGCCGCTCCAGTCGGCAGCGCTCAATGCGGCCGCGGCATCCCTCCGGGCGACGCCAATGCAGGCCGCGCTGGCATGGCTGCTTCAGCGCGCCCCGAACATTCTTCTCATTCCCGGCACATCGTCGATCAGCCATCTCCGCGAAAATCTCGCGGCAGCGACATTGGAGATTCCACCGGAAATCATCGCCGAACTCGACAGCATTGCGGGCGCGATCAGGCGCGCAACTTAAAGGAGGACAACATGCCAGACAAGCGCATCGCCCTGGTAACAGGGGCCAACCAAGGAGTCGGACTTCAGGTCGCTAAGGAACTGGTGGCGAACGGCGTCACAGTACTGTTCGGGTCGCGCAATTTCGAACGCGGCGAGGCCGCGGCCAGGGAGATCGGGGCGGGCGCCATCGCGCTCCAGCTCGACGTGACGGACCGAGTTTCGATTGCCGACGCGGCGGAGCGCGTTCGCAAGGAGTTCGGCCGCCTCGATCTGCTGGTTCAAAACGCGGCTATCTCGAATACCAGAAAGGGCCGCTTGTCCCTTCAGGAGTACGCCCAGATAAGCCGTGCGAGCAACGCATCCCTCGATGAAGTACGCACCGTGTGGGAGACCAACGTATTCGGCGTCCTCGCGGTTTACCAAGCTATGTTGCCGCTCCTCCGTGAATCCCCGGACGCCCGCATCATCAATGTGTGTCGAGCGCCGTCGGCTCCCTGACGTCGAACGCGGACCCAGCCTATCCCTATCACCCGATGTTCGGCCCCGTCTACCCTGCGTCCAAGGCGGCTCTGAACGCAATCACGCTGGCCATGATGGTCGAACTGGAGTCAACCGGGATCAAGGTTAACTTAGTTTCCCCAGGTTTTACCAGGACTAACCTCAACGGGTATGCTGGGACGCAGTCTGTCGAGGAGGGCGCCCGCGAGGTGGTGCGTGTTGCGCTGCTCGGCGCGGACGGCCCGACAGGTACGTTCACGCGCTGGGAAAACGTAACGATACCGTGGTGATCAGTGAGCCCGGGATATACCGGTTCACAGGTGAGATCGCAGAGAGAAAATACCATGTACTCAATTACCGGAATAACGGGCAATGTTGGCGGCAGCGTCGCGCATAATCTTCTGGCCGCCGGGCGGTCTGTTCGGGCTGTGATGCGCGACGCCGGCAAAGGGAATGTCTGGGCAGAGCGCGGTTGCGAAGTCGGACAGGCGGATATCGCCGATGCCACGTCGCTTGCTTCGGCATTTAAGGGCGCAGAAGGAGTCTTCGTGCTGGTTCCGCCGAACTTCGATCCGGCCCCCGGTTTTCCCGAGGCGCGAGCGACGGCCGCTTCCCTGAAGTCGGCGCTTGAAAAAGCAGATCCGGGCAGAGTCGTATACTTGTCGACGATCGGCGCACAAGCGCGTGAACCCAACCTGCTTACACAGCACACCATCATCGAGCAGGTGCTCGGAGAGTTGTCGATGCCGATGACTTTCCTTCGACCCGCGTGGTTCATCGAGAATTTTCGCTGGGATGTCGCCGGGGCGCAAGAAAACGGTAGCATCATGAGCTTCCTGCAGCCGCTGGATAAGCCGGTCCCGATGGTGGCGACTGCCGACATCGGGCGCGAGGCGGCGAAACTGCTCCAGGAATCATGGACCGGCCGAAGAGTGGTCGAATTGGAGGGGCCGCGCCGCGTGACCCCGGATGAGGTCGCGCATACCTTTGCTGAAGTGCTTGGCCGCCGCGTGAGCATGGACGCGGTGCCGCGAGAGACCTGGGAGCGGTTATTCAGGTCGCAGGGCATGAAGAATCCCACACCGCGAATTCGGATGTTGGATGGCTTCAACGAGGGGTGGATCGACTTCGAGAACGGGGCCGCCGGCTCTAGAAAAGGAGAGGTCGACCTCAAATCCGTGCTGCAAACGCTAGTCGAACGCGAGAGCAAGTAGTCTCGCATTCAACGGTCAGTTCTTGGCCCCGCCATATATACCACGTCCCCACTTTCGGATGGCTCCCCGGCAAGGATTCGAAGCTCGATGAGGACAACCGACGCAGAATCTGTAAGTTACAGGGTTTGCAATGGTTTAAAATGCCGCATTCGACCAGAAAAACCAGCACTCGTACACGGAATCGGGCGGCATAACGAGGCGCTTGTATAGCCTTCCTATGGCGTTCCCGTGCAAGTAAGGAGCGATCGATAAAAGTATTCGTTTATCATTCAGGCCGCTGGCTTGCCGAGCCCGAGGTTTACGATAAAACACTACACCGTTGATAGCGGCTAATCCGCAGTTCCCTGGAGAAGGCGCGCCGCTGCGACGGCGAAATAGGCTCCCCACCCAGATGCGATTTCCAGACTCAAGGCGGCGAGTTGCGTCGAACGACGGTGACGTTCCGTTGCAGTTCTTTTCAGACGATGCCGCTGCGAATGAAGAACGGGAGAAAATCATCAAGGAGTTTTACAGAAGGGTCCGATTTTCTTCGAACGATCGCTCCGTACCAGCTAGTGACCAGCAATGACGCCAGCTTTTGGGGATCTTGTGCCGTTGATGTTCCACCTTCTATCTGAGCGAGTGAGATCAAGTCGCTGACATGGGTGATCCAGATGTCTGTGCCGCTAACAATGCGTCGCGTAACGGCAACGGGAATTGCTGTCGCCTCCGCAGCAAGGGTGGCCAGAAGTTGAAGGGGGGCCACTTCAACCGCTGGTGGTTCCAGGGCGAGGAAGCTGCAGTGCTCTTTCAGTTGATGGCTCGCACTACGACCCGTTCGGGAGAGCGATTCATGAAGAACCTCGAACTGGCGATCAACAAGCCTCCATGCCAGGTCCTCTTTACTCCGAAAGTAGTTATAGAAAGTGCCCTTAGGCGCGTTTGCTGCAGAAGCGATGCGGTAAATGCTCGCCTGCACATAGCCGACGTCCTGAAACAGTTTGCCGGCAGCGCGCAGAAGCGTGTCGCGTGGGTCGTGCTCTCGATGTGAGGTCTCCCCCCGAATCGGAGGCATCCTTTGAATATTGGCAGGCGATTGCCCGTCCGTGGCTTGTCGAAAAGGACTGGATTTGTCGATTCCTGACCAGAATCTCGGTCTTCTTTTTTGGGGCGCTTCCAGAGAGATCCCCAAGGTGGTATATTCCCCGCTAATAAGGCGACCGGTCGTCTTACGTATGGAGGTTGTTTCTGTGAACGATTCCGCTCACTCGCCTGAAGCCGCGGCAAGCGCCTATGGCACCCAGATGGCGAAGTATTTCACCATGAACCAACCACCCCATGTTGCAATTGATTCCGCGGTTTCCGTGGTCCGGTCGCAACTGGCGATTACCCGGCTGATTGCACGGAGCGGCATCCCGGAGCGAACCGCGTCCATCCCCGCGGAAAAAGCCTATGTGGTTTCGGTTCATCTGAATCATGCGAACTCCAGGGAATGGGAACTCTGGACGGACGAAAAGTACACAAAGACGGGGGCGTGGCCCGTGGGCGGAGTCGCCATGTGCGACCTCGAGTCGAATTCGAGTATTCGAAACCCGGGTCCCATCGACTGGGTCCATTTCCATGTTCCCCGGGCAACCCTCGATTCGCTTACGGACGATGCCGGAATGCGTCAGGTTAAACGCCTCCATTGTGTTTATGGAACTCCCGACCCCGTTCTCCACCACCTGACGCAATCGATTCTGCCATGTCTGAACAGGCCGGAGATGTTCTCTCAGTTGTTCATAGATTCTTTCACCATGACGGTTTGTTCGCATCTTGTGGGGCGGTATGGTCAGCTTCGCGAACCTACCCTGCAACTCAAAGGCGGTCTGGCCCCGTGGCAAATGCGGCGCGCTGTGGAGTTGCTCCAAGAGCATTTGGACGGCGAGTTAAAGTTGGAAACACTTGCCGAGGAATGCCGGCTTTCGGCCAGCCATTTTGCGCGATCGTTCAGGAGATCGTTTGGGACCTCCCCACATCGTTACCTGACTCTGCGGCGCGTGGAGATCGCGAAGGTCCTTCTGTCCGAAACGAACAGCTCGCTGGTGGAAATTGCGGCGCAGACCGGATTTTCCGATCAAGCGGCTCTTACCCGGACTTTTGCAAACGTCGTTGGCGCGACTCCGGGAAAGTGGAGGCGTGAACACTCACACCGCCGGATGTTTGTCGAAATACGCGAACAGCCATCCTCTTCCTCACACGAATAGATTCGTCGCTCCGCATTTGAAGCAGGAATCCACAAAAGTGGTCCGTGTTTTCAATAGTATCGTGCCCGTTCCTGATACGATCCATTTCGTGTTCGAGGCTTTATACACGATTCGCTGAAGCTCAAACTGAAGAGGAGAATAACTATGACGAATATCAAGAACGTGGTTCTGGTGCACGGGGCGTTCGCCGATGGCTCCGGCTGGAAAGCTGTCGCTGACATCCTGAAGAAGGATGGCTACAAGGTGTCGGTAGCGCAGCCCCCCGAGACTTCGTACGCCGACGACCAAAAGTACACGAAGGCCGCAATCGACGCTATGGGCGGACCAGTGGTTCTGGTCGGTCACAGCTACGGCGGGTCTATCATCACAGAAGCCGGCAATCATCCAAACGTTGCGGCGCTCGTCTATATTGCCGCCTTTGCGCTCGATGAAGGTGAGAGCTGCGCATCGATCGAACAGGACGTGCCGCAGGCGTCCAAGGCATTCCAATCGGACAGCAACGGGCTTTGGTGGATTGACAAGGCGCATTTCGCGGCTGACTTCGCAGCGGACATTCCACGGGATGAGGCGGAGTTCATGGCTATATCGCAGGTGCCGATCTCTACCGATTCGTTCACACATCAGGTTACGAACCCCGCCTGGAAGCACAAGCCCACCTGGTACATGGTGGCCAGCGAGGACCGATCGATCAATCCGGATCAGGAACGCATGATGGCGAAGCGCGCCAAGGCCAAGACGATCGAAGTGAATTCGAGCCATGTGGCCTACATGTCTCATCCGAGCGAAGCAGCCGATCTCATAAAAGAGGCTGCTACGTCCGCGCTCGTCGTTAAATCGGCAGGAGCCTAAGATACCGTTCCGAGGAAAACACAATGAAGGATCGCATCGCCATAGAAGGCCGGGACGGCGCCTTTGGCGCCTATATCGCGCGGCCCACGGCCTTGCCGGCCCCCTCCGTCGTCGTTCTGCAGGAGCTGTTCGGTGTGAACGCCGACATCCGCAAGACCTGCGACGAACTGGCTGAGCAAGGCTTCCTTGCAATCGCGCCAGACCTCTTCTGGCGGCAGGAGCCGGGTGTTGACCTTGGCGTCACTTCCGAGCCCGACTGGCAGCACGGCCTTCGCCTTTATCAAGCCTATGATCGTGATGCGGGCGTCAGAGATATTGGCGACACCTTGGACACTATGGCCAAACTGCCTGAGTGCACCGGCAAAATTGCCGTCCAGGGTTACTGCCTCGGCGCCTTGATGACGTTTCTGACGGCCGCGCGCTGCCACGTCGATGCCGCCGTCGCTTATCATGGCGCAGACACCGAAAAGTACTTGGGCGAGGTCGACAATCTTCGTGCGCCCCTGCTTATGCATCTGGGAGAGGAGGACGAGTTCATCTCCAAGGCGGCGCAAGCCCAGATCAAGGCGGCTCTTGCCGGGAAACCAAACGCGACGGTCTGCAGCTATCCGGGGCAGCATCACGCCTTCGCCCGTCACAACGGAGCACACTACGATGCTGCGGCGGCGACACTCGCCAACGGCCGCACGAACGAATTTCTCCATCGCCACCTGCGGTGACGTTCGGTCGCGCAAGGCTGCCACCCCGAAGACGTACAGACCGAAATGGCCGGCGGACATCGATTGGCAAGGAGGACACCAATGATTGTTAAAGCGGAGTTCGCGAGCGTGGAAGAAAACGATGGTTTGATCCGGAAAGCGATTGAACGAAGGGCTTACAAGCTATACGAGTTCGACGGTTTCAAGGATGGGAGCGGCCAGGAACACTGGTTTCGAGCCGAGAAGGAGCTAACCATTCAGGACGTGACCTGCTCCATTGAGAATGACCTAGTGACGTTTCGGCTCCCCATGGAGGGTTTTTCTGCCTCAACCGTCCTCGTCAGCATTTCGGCTCGCAGTGTACTGATATTGAGTCTTGAGGACGAGTCGCGCCCTGGCGCCAGCGATTTGTTGCGCGTGGTTTCGCTACCTGTCGCAGTCGACGCGACGCGCGTTACCTGCGAACTCGATGGGGGCGACCTTGTATTACGCTTCCCGCCGGGACGGACGTCCCGATGTCCGCAAGAACCGCATGTGCTTAATTATTAAGCACGGCCTGATTTGAGTGCCGCATAAAGGGGGCGGACAGCTGCAATGCAAACGAACGAATTCAATGGTCGACGGTGGAGCATCATCTCCCAAAAGCCCTTCGACGCCGTTGTGGCGGCCGTGGAAGCGAAGATCGGCAGGCCGAATATGGCCGAATTCGTTGCCCGGATGGCCGCCGCCGCGAACTACGAGGAAATGCAGAAAGTGGTGCATGACAGCGTCAGCGAGATCGGCCTCATGGAGTTCATGCGGCTTGATCATGGTGCGGTGCTCGCGAAAGCCGGAGTCGACGGAAACCCGAAGAGCGTGCGCCTCATCATGGGCAATCCGCTCATCATGCAATCGATGGCCCGGCTTGTCCCGGATGCGGGGTCCTATGCGCCCGTGACGGTGCTGATTGATCAGCGTCCGGACGGTGTGCATCTGAGCTACGACGAGATGGTGGGCTTTTTGGCCTCGTATGGAAATGCCGAGGCATTGAAAATCGCGCTCGATCTGGACGCCAAGGCCAAACACCTCCTTGAAAGCGCGCGTTGAGAGTCCGCATCGACCCGCCTCTACAACCGCTCTTGATGCGCGGTCTTCTAAGCCCTGACCGCCCCGGCTTTTTCCTTCAAGACTTGCAGATCCGGGCCTGACCACCAGGCCGCCAATCCTTGCAAATGGGCTTATGGCACGAACCAACACTTCGGCAGCTGTTAAGAACATCGTACTCGTCCACGGCGGTTTGGTGGACGCGATCGCCGTGCAGAACGGCCCCGTGATCCTCGTCGGTCACTCGTATGGCGGAGTAGTGATCACAGAAGCGGGCAGCGATCCAAAGGTCGCTGGCCTCGTCTACGTCACGGCGTTCGCACCGGACAAAGGCGCATCGGCGGCGGCGCTCATCAAGAATGCACCGCAAGGCGCGCCCGTTCCGCCGATCCTACCACCTCAGGATGGATACCTGTTTCTCGATAAGGCCAAGTTCCCGGCCGCATTCGCCGCGGATGTGAGTCCAGAAGTGGCTTCGTTCATAACCGACTCCCAGGTCCCGTGGGGTGCGAGGCGTTCAGTGGTGCGATCACCCAGCCGGCGTGCCACCGCCAGAGATCATTTGTGACAAGCTCCAGCATCTGCCCCAGATAAGGATCGTTCAGGCTGAAGCCTATAAAGACAACCCGGCGCGTGGCGAGAATGCTCCAGAGCAACTTGCGATGCAGGCTCCAGGGCGGTATTCCCGATTCGAGTTGCTCGATCAGGCCTTCAACCGAAACCGCCTGCGGGCCGACCCTGGCATTGCGAAGGACGTCGAGGATCGTTTCGCGCTGCGCGACGCTAAAGCGCGAATGGTATTTATCCACATAATCGCTGGCCGTAAGGATGATGCTTTTCGGCCGGTGAAAGCGCCCGTGCAAGTGCGCGATGCGCCTGGGAACGCCACTGTCTCGGTTCAGCGAGGCCAGGAAGTCAGAAACGCTGCGCGTCGAATCATCTTCCAGAACAAGAGATCGATCAGCGGTCATTGTGGAACGATCCGTCTGAATTAACGCCAGATCAAGGGAAGGATCGTAATTGGTTGTCAGAATGCCACGACTCGGAATTTTTACAAGCAGCCGGTGAAAGTCATCAACAGGCCGTTCCCCAAACTCCCCGGAGAGGAAACCGTAATACCGATCCAGCTTGCCGTCACAGACGTTGATGAAGCGTTTTATTTCGTCCGCATACCTCAAAAGGCTTTTGGGAGGGTCCGGCTCAACGGGACGGAATTCTTTCCCGCGATCTGACGCGACCCTTTGCGCGAGGCTTGTGAGGTTCGCTAACAAACCCGGCCATGTCGGGTACTTCAGCCGGACACTACAACCGGAGCCGATGATCAGGACAGGCTCCTGCGACACGAAAAGCTTCACCATCGCGGTCTTGCGCTTTTCGTTCTGAGCCAGTTCTGCGGGCGTAAACAGAGGCCCGGCTACGGGTTCAACCGGCATAGTTGTTCACCGTCGCTTCGGATGCCTCGCACCGGGAGATGGCGGCGTCACATCGGAACCGGCCCACCGGAACTCTCATCAATGTCACGATTAACGCCAAGTCTCGATTCTCGCAGTTCCGGAGGGCGGCCTCCAACCGGTGAGCCCAGCGTGGCAGTTAGGGGCGGAAATTAGGGCCGGAGAGCGGCGATCCGCAGACTGCCTTATGGGATTGGTTCTGGGAATTTGGCTTGTCGACTGGAATGCTGCACTTGTCCGTATAACGCGCATCCCGCCATTTGACCGGCAGCCTCGGGTATGATTGGTCGGTCAAGATCAGCAATGCCGACTTTTCATCCGAGTGATTACTGGAGTCAACGACGTTTTCGGTGCTGATCCGCCTCCGGTGAATAAATGCGATCACATCAGCAACTTGCGATCACATCTGGGGTTTGGGGGGCGATTCCGGGCAACGCGGCCTTCGGAAGGTCCTCAAAGGCCGTTTATGCCTCCGCGCAGCGGACAATACGATAGTCGTTCAATCTCCGACGTGCCGACCAACTGCACAGTATTCACGAGGAAGCCGATTTCATACGCGAGTTGCAACAAAATAAACTGCTCCATCAGCACAGCCGGAAAATCCGAATTTTACACCTTCGTCTCCTGCAGATAGATCAGGGCTTGTACAGCGCCAGCCAGCCCAGCAGAATCGGAAGCCGGCTCAGAATGGAGTCATCTTGAACTTGCCAGGCAAGACATCTGAGAACCAAGCCATCGGTGAGGCCGTGAGCTCTCCCGAAAAATCGAAAGCGGGCGGACTCCCTTCACCACGTTAGATCCAATACCCGCGATCACCGGTATGCAGCAGCAAGGGAAATATCCGTTTGCAAACCTCGGAAGCTTGGTGTAATCTGGGGCTTACATAGCTAGACTATGCAAGGAGGCCGATATAGCGCGAGATGAGATTCCGCCGGGCACTCTGTACATGCTGATCCTGCGCGTGCTGGCTCGGAGCGGCGAACTGCACGGGTTCGAGATTGCCAAGTCCATCGAGGTACTTTCGCAGAACATCCTCACCGTGGAAGAGGGGTCGCTTTATCCGGCGTTGCAGCGGATGTTGATCAAAGGCTGGGTCAAGGCTGAGTGGGGAGTAACTGCAGAGAACCGCCGCGCCCGTTATTACCGCCTGACTGCAGTGGGGCGGAAACAGTTGGAGCAGGAGATTTCGCGATTTGAGCGGGTGATGGGAGCGGTAACGCGAGTGATCCAAACCACATGAGGAGCAAGATGCTGGACGAGTTAATTAGACGATCTCTCAGGCTTTTTGCGAGCCGTGAGCGGCTTGATCGCGAGATGGAAGAAGAGATGCGTCTGCATCGCGAACTCCGCGCGCGGGAGATGCAGGCCGACGGTGTAAGCGCGGAAGAGGCGCGCTATGCGGCGCAGAGAAGGTTCGGGAACACGCTGCGGCTGCGCGAAGAGATTCACCAGGCATGGGGCTGGAGGTGGATCGACGAACTGCGCCAGGATCTCCGCTACGGCGTGCGTATGCTGCGTAAGTCTCCGGTTTTCACCCTGGTGGTGGTAATGACTCTCGGATTAGGAATTGGAGCTACTACCGCGGTCTTCAGCGTGGTGGACCGCATTCTCTTCCGCGCATTGCCCTATCCGCATGCGGACCGGATTGTCTCCGTTGGACTTATCCAGTCGCTGGAGACTGAGGAGTTCACCTTGGGCGGCTTTTTCTTCGATTGGAGAGACAATCAAAAGCCGTTTGCTGCTTTCGCGTCGCAGCAAGCCGGTCCTCATGCTTGCGATCTGATCGGATCCAACTCGGTCCAACTCTTCTGCATCCGTATGCAGGCCGGCTTTCTGCCGATGTTGGGGATTCGTCCGCTGCTCGGGCGCAATTTCCTGCCGGAAGAAGACCAGCCGCACGGGCCGCCTGTCGCGCTCATTTCGTATGGGCTCTGGCGCAGCAGGTTTGGCCGCGATCCCAATATCCTCAACCACTTGATCGATCTTGGGGGCAAGCCAGTCCGTGTGGTTGGCGTGCTGCCCGAGCGCTTTGAACTACCCACTCTGCAGCCAGCGGATGTGTTTCTTCCCTTTCAGTTGGAGGAAGAGGAGCAGCGCAATGCCTTCCCAGGGACTCCAATGAGAACCTTTGCGCGGCTCAGGCCCGGCGTGAGCATCGCGCAAGCGAGGGCCGAGATGGAGCCGCTCTTCCTGAGCACGGAGCAAATGATTCCGACATCGATCCGTGAGGATTTCCGTAAGGATTTCCATCTGAGCATCCGCTCGCTGCGTGATCGCGAGACGGAAGGGGTACAGTTGGCCTCCTGGGTACTGCTGGGCGCTGTGTTTGCAGTGATGCTCATCGCCTGCGCAAATGTCGCTAGCCTCATGATGACGCGAGGCGCGGCGCGCGAACACGAATTGGCGGTGCGTTCGGCGCTAGGTGCGAGCCGTGCACGGCTCATCCGCCAAAGCCTCACGGAAGCGCTTCTGCTCTCGCTTACGGGTGCTGGAGCGGGAATGGCGGTCGCTGTGGGGTTGTTGCGAATCTTTGTTGCTCTCGCACCCACCGGAATTCCGTTCCTGGGCAAAGCGCATCTTGACTCGCGCATTGCGGCCTTTACGATTCTGGTTTCGCTGGCCTGTGGAGTAGCCTTCGGCCTGCTACCCGCGCTTGAAAAGCCGCGCGCAATGATGCTGGCGGTCCGAAGCATCCATTCCAGCACACGTGCCGTCGTCCGGCGCGGTCTTGTCATCGCGCAGATTGCCATTAGCACGGTTCTGCTTTCCGGAGCGGCGCTGCTGCTCCGTAGCTTCGTGGGCATGGAGAATCAACCGCTCGGAATCCAGACAAGTGGAGTCCTTTCCGCAGCTGTTGCGCTGCCAGATTCTCGTTTTCCGACTGGACAGAAAAAGATGCAGTTTTATCTAAACGCCGAGGTGGCCATACTCCAATTGCCCGGCGTGAGCGCAGTAGCGTGGACGGATTCGCTACCTCCCGGCGGCTGGCACGACGGCCGTCGATTCTCCGATTTCGCTGTTGCCGGAAGACCGCGTGCGACAGCGGCAGTTGGCGAGGTGGTGGTTTGTCGTAGGGTTACGCCGGATTTTTTTCGCGCCCTCGATATTCCAATTTTTCGAGGCCGAAATTTCCGTGATGCCGATCGCAACTCCAAACAAAACTTCGCGATCCTAAATCGTCTGCTGGCCACACGCCTGTTTCCCAGCGCCAATCCGATCGGGCAGCGTATACAAGTGGGCGCTGCGAAAGACGGCCCGTGGTACACCGTCGTTGGCATAGCGGAAAATGTAAAAAACGACGGGCTTAACAAGCCGGACGATCCGGAGATTTATTTTCTCCGCCGCAATATTCCAGACGACTGGACAAACGGAAGGGCTCCCGTGGCGATCGTTGATTCGGTTCTGCCGCCGCAGATTGTCGCGCCCTCGGTGCGATCCCGAATTGCGCAACTCGATCCCATAGTTCCGATCAAAATCGAGACTCTTAACGACTATGTGAGCAGGCTTGCCGATCGTCCGCGCTTCGAGACCGCCCTGCTCGGTTTCTTCGCGTTTGCTGGTGTGACGCTGGCTGCAATCGGGCTTTACGGCGTGGTCGCGTTCACGACTGCGCAGCGTACAACAGAAATCGGAGTGCGCATGGCGATCGGAGCAACCCGCATCGACATTCTGCGATTGGTTCTGCGCGAGGGGCTGCGCCTAGCAGCACTCGGTGGTGCCGTGGGGCTGATAGCAGCCCTGGCCTTAACACGTGTGCTCCGGAGTCTGCTCTTTCAGGTGGAACCACACGATCCCGTCAGCTTCGTTGCAGTGACGCTGCTACTGGTTCTTGTTGCTCTCGCAGCGACGCTAATTCCTGCGCGGGCCGCGATGGGCGTAGGACCCGCTGCCGCCCTTCGCGGTGAGTGACGAATGAGTTTTTTTGACGCGATCTACTTTTAGCGAGCCAAGCTACAAAGTGACCGTACATCACCATTAGATGATGCTTGGATAAGGGACCATGCTCTCTAATTTGCGCGCCCGTGGGCGAACGGCCGGCCGCCGGCAAGCTAAACACTTACGAACCGGCACGTCGGCGTATCAACGGAATCGGAACGGACGCAAACCTTTCCACCTTTCGAAGATTCACTCGGCCGTAAAACGCGCTAGTCGCGGAACTGGCAACCTCCAGGAGAACCTGCTGGATTAGAATGACAAGCGCGCTAGGGTTCTCGAAATCCCGGTTGTGTGCGCGTGGCCGGCGTTTGCTCAGGCGTTTGCTCAATTGGAATGGCCGGCTGAAAAGGCGGCACGCGACAATCTCAGGACCACCTGTGAACCCGTATGGCCGTTTCGAACTCGATATGAATGATCGGCTGTCGCTTGCATGAATCCAAATGGCCCCTGGTGACACGACTGTTGGGTCTACCCCTTCTTCGGATGTTAATTTCGATGCTCAAACGGCAGACAACTTTCGATCCATTACGACGCCAAGCGCATGCCTTCCTAGTTTCCGAGTAGCACAGGCTTGACGCTTCTGAACCCATTCCGTTGCTGGAACAGCGTGTTGCAATTACGGATTGTTTAGTATGCAACGAAAGCCGATGCTTGTGCTGCGATGCAGTCGCGGCGCACTGCCCTTAGCAGAAACACGATTAAGACGAGCATCGAAGCTCCATGCACCTCCGCGCAATACCTGCGTCTGTAGATCGGAAGTGCCCGATCCGTTCCCACGAATTCGTTTTTTCCCGGCGTTCGGAAACAAGCTACCGGTCCATTCCCAGGCATTTCCCAATGTGTCGTATAAGCCCCAACGATTCGGGATTTTTTGACCTACGGCATGAGGATGCGCTCCGCTCTTGTACAACAGGTCTCCGTAGTCGTTCGGGCTTGCCTTCATGATCTCCTCGCCATTAAATGGATGGTCGCCGCTATTGTCGGAATACCACGCAATTGAGCCGAGATCGCCATATCTGGCTGAAGTACTTCCAGCACGAGATGCATATTCCCACTCAGATTCTGTCGGCAGTCGGCCTCCTGTCCAGGTACAGAACGCCTGCGCTTCGTCCCATGTCACGTTCACGATCGGTTGTTGTGGATCTTGCCATCCTGGATTTAAGAGGTGATCTAGCCATTTAGGCTCAGGTGGCATCTTTTCGTTTCGTGCCTGTACAAAACGCTTATAAGCCCCCACCGTGACTTCGGTTTGTCCAATCCAGAATCCCCTTACGACGACGATCGCCCGAGCAGGCCTCTCGACGGGATCGCATTGCGAGTCACCCACAGAACAACCCATTTCGAAGCTGCCCCTAGGAACCCAGACATATTGCTGGAGGTGTCGTGGTCCCAATCTAATCTCGCCGGGTTGCCGAGACTGACAAGAGATTGGAAAGCTGAACATGGCGAAACACAAGAAGCTCTTGAAGGAATTAGAAAACATGATTTGATCGAACCTCCAAGTTTTTCAGCTTTCGGAGCGAGATGCGGTAATTTCAGCAAGCTGCTGTAAAACTAGCACACACCGGCAATCGCTGTGCGCCCAGGGCGATTGTCGGTCATAAGGGGCTTGGGTCGATGCCGTTGAAGTGGGTGTCTTCGTAAACAACACTCGTCGTAATCGGGCAGAGTGCGGATTCCGGCGATGTGAATGGAGTGTTCTGGAGTGATGTGAATAAATCGGAGCGAAGCGACGCTGGCATTTGCAATGATGCCTGAAGTTATTCACATCAGTCAACTGGCTAATAGGTTTTAGCCGGGATGGGGGTGTGGGGCAAGGGAACGGCGTTTGAGGTTCCTTGCCCCAGCTCAGCACTGTAGAGATCCGTTTGAGGCAGCGCCCTCGTCGGATTTCCGGTTACGCTTTTTGCGCATCGACTCGCCGTTGAGTTCGATGCGGTAGGCATTGTGGACCAAGCGGTCGAGGATGCTGTCGGCAATGGTGGGTGTCGCGCTGCACTTAAATCGAGGATTTCTTCCCTGAAGGCCTCTTTCCTGTATTTAAATCGCGGACTGCGGCAGGTTCACACTTAAATCACGGACGAACCGTGTAACCTTAAAACGGCCGGTATAGGCGCAGTTAGCGAACTGTGTTGCCACACTTTTGTATCTAAATCAGGGACGAAGTTCACGTGGAAGTTTGTCCGGGGTTTAAGTGCAGCAGTCCGGGATTTGAGCGCAGTGCTTTTGTATTTGAATCCAAGAAAAGCATTGAAAACAAACGAGCGGGAATCCGGGATTATAGGTCCACCTATCGCCATCCTTCAAGGCACGGGACCCGACGTTTGCAAAGCGGCCGCTAACTTCCTGATTACACGCCTGGTTCAGAGTGGCTGAGTGATTGCCATCGAGCGCGATGTTGGCCCTATAAACGCGCATTCCAGATCCCATGCCGGCTTCGCGGTATCAATGCAAAAGCGGTCGTTCAAGAACGAGTTCCGTTTTAAGCAAGCTGACTCGACGTTCTACGATGATCTATCAGAACCCAGCCAAAGAATGCCAATATGCCAACGACTCCCCATCTCCACTGGCGGTCTGGATACAGGGACATGATTCTTAGTCCGCTCCCCCACAGGAACATGATGAACGCCGTCATCCACACGACGATCCAATGCTTCGTTCGGCTTCCGCCAACGACAACGTCAAGTCTCGGCATGACCCTGCCCATGAGAACCCACAAAGAAATCAGAATGAATACAGTACCCGCCACAAAGAGAAACCACGGAGAAATCCCAAATCCTTCATTGAAGCGTCCGGTGTCTCCCGAGCCAGTAAACGGGCGCATCACGAGATAGGCGATAAGTTCTGTCAAATTGATGACGACGAACCAGTAAAGTGCGTAAAACAGTGGCCTGCGCTCTGTCGGCTTGGGACGTGCAAGAAAGTGCAAGCCAACAATCACGAAGATCGTATGCATGAGAAGAGGGATGCCGCCGATCACCGCTTCAGATGGGTTGCCGCCGGAAGGAAACAGTCGATCATAGGGAACCCCTTCGTCCCAGCCTCTGATCGTCACAGGATTGCCCCAAATCACGGTAAGCGGGCTAGGTATGTAGCCGAGAAGCCAAGCTGCGATGCTGTGCGCATATTCATGGGCCAAGATGATGATTGTCTGGAGGGCTAAGTAGGTCGCTATCGTGAGAAGGGTAAACCTGATCCAATCTCGGCTTGAATCACTTGTGTTCCGAGTCATAGTAGCTGCTTGAACGGCTAATCTTAGCACCCGTAGGAAGCAATGTTGGTCCTCGGAAACGCGCTAGGGTTCTCGAAATTCCGGTTGTGTGCGCGTCGTCGCCGTTTCAATGCTGAGGATGATCCTAAAAGCGCGCGGCCGAAGCGGGAAAGGATCTTATCACGGCGATCTTCTGAAAGGATGCGGTTGGCGGAGATCCGATTCTCTGGTGAAGCCGAGATGTGGCACGAGGGCAGGTGATTTGGAGCCACTCGCGGAAAAACGCGTCTTTTAGGGCGGCTCGGTATCCTAAACTATAGATGGAGCGAACATTTATGCGATGTGACGGGAGTGGCTGCGAATGAGTGTTCCGGTTTCACAGATGTGGACCGTGGCCACTTATGTCCTCAAACAGAAGATGGCCGGGCGCAAGCGCTATCCGTTTGTGATGATGCTGGAGCCGTTGTTCCGCTGTAACCTGGCCTGCGCCGGCTGCGGCAAAATCCAGTATCCGGCACACATTCTGAAACGCGACCTTACGGTTGAAGAGTGCATGAAGGCCGTCGACGAGTGCGGCGCTCCCATGGTTTCCATCCCGGGCGGCGAGCCGCTGATGCATCCGCAGATCGGCGAGATTGTTAAGGGCCTGGTGGCGCGTCGGAAGTACATCTATCTGTGCACGAACGCTCTGCTGCTCAAAGAAAAGCTGGATCTCTTCACGCCGAGTAAGTACCTAACCTTCAGCATTCACGTGGATGGCGAACGGGAACACCATGATTTCTCGGTATGCCGGGAGGGTGGTTTTGATCTTGCCATTGAAGGCCTCAAGGAGGCCGTGCAACGAGGTTTTCGCGTCACGACAAATACGACGCTCTTCGACGGCGCAGATCCGAGCAGCGTGCGCGCGTTCTTCGACCAGATGATGGAGCTTGGCGTCGAGGGGATGATGCTCTCGCCCGGTTATGCTTACGAAAAGGCCCCGGATCAGCAACATTTTTTAGGTAAGGACCGGACCCGCCGGCTTTTCCGCGCTATTCTTTCCAACCGCAAGAGCAAATGGCGGTTCAATCAATCGCCGCTCTTCCTCGAATTCCTCATGGGCCACCGCGATTACTCGTGCACCCCTTGGGGCATGCCGACGTATAGCATCTTCGGCTGGCAGAAGCCCTGTTATTTGTTGCAGGATGGCTATGCCGACACGTTCAAAGAATTGATGAACTCTACCGCGTGGGCGAATTATGGGCCGGAGTCCGGCAATCCAAAGTGCCAGAATTGCATGGTCCACAGCGGCTTTGAAGCCACTTCAGTGGACGAAATGTTCGGCACCTGGAAAGGTTTCCTGGGTGCAGTACGGGCCACGTTATCGCCACGCTATCGCGATACCTATGCTCAGAAGCTGCTCAATGAGCCGGTTAAGCCTGTGCATTCCTACAACCCCTTCGTTCAGATCGCCTCAAATCCGGCAACGGACGCTAAACAGAGCTAGAGCATGAACGCTCAACCTGTTGACAGCTCTGAAGTGACTCCGGCTAAGGCGCGCGAGCACCTGGAGGGGTGGATTCCCGAACTGGCCGAACCGGCGGCTATCCGTGACGCACTCGAGAAGGCCTTCGACTTTCGCGGCGATGTCAGCATTACAAAACGCGATGGCGCAGTGGTGAACGGATATGTGTTCGACCGCCGCACCGGGCAGACGCTGGCCGATTCCTTCGTGCGAATCATGCCCGCCGGTTCCAAAGAGAAACAAAACATCGCCTATTCCGACATCGCCCGGATCATTTTCGACCGCCGCGATCCCGCAGCCGGCAAGAGTTGGGAAGCATGGGTCCGCAAGTACTGGGAAAAGAAGGCTGCCGGCGAGACCAACATCCAAATCGAGCCCGAGTCGCTCGACGAGCGGTAACGTTCAAGGTAGTTCCACGATCTATTTTCGTTCCCCCTTCGGATTAACCTAAAAATTGACCATGAGCAGCCAAAACTTGCACCGCCGTCTGCCCGTGCGCTGGGGTTTGCTTGCATATCTCGTCGTTGTGCTATTGGTTCTTGTTTACCCCTTCACATCCAGCACGTTTCGCGACAACGACCAAGCAGCCTTACTGAGCGGCGGGTGGCAAATCGCGCACCACCAGGTTCCGTTCTGGCATGCATGGTTCTATAACTATGACAAGCAGTGGGGCACATTCCTCGCCTTGGGCGGAATGTATCGTTTGCTGCCGGGCTGGGATCCTGTATATGTCGGGAACCTGATGCAGGTCATCGTTATCTCCGCTGCCTGGATCACGCTTGCTTTCCGAACCGGGAGAAATCGCCGCGCACCTCTCATTTTGCTGCTTCCCGTGCTGGCGTCGCCAGCCCTAATCCTTTACGCGCCGTTCCTCGGAACCAGTTGGTTTTCGCTCGCATTCTTTCTGCTGGCGTTCTATTTTGCAGGCTCCTACCGGCCATGGAACATCGGTTTCGCAGCCGCCTTTATCTTCATCGCCGCCGCCTGCCGAGGCGACGTGGTTCTCGCCATCCCAGCATTTGTTCTGTCGCAACTATCGCGCGCATCCTTCGTCCGTTTGCTGCGGAGACCGTATGTGTGGATCATGGCCGCCGCCGCCATCACGCCAGTGTTCGTTGGCAAATTGATCGATATACATCCCAGCGCCGACCACAATCCGCTGGGCTTCGACTGGCGCGGCTACGTGGGAGTGTTGGTGTTCGGTTTAACGCCCGCGGCACTGCTCCTGGTTGCCTGGATTCTGTCTTCCTATGGGAGTGCGGCCGTTCGAAAGCGCCGGTTCCGTTTTTTCTATGGAGCGACGGCGCTTGCTCCGCTTATCCCGCTGGCGTTTTATACTCCGCAGCTCTACACCATCCGCTATTTTTTCCTGACGATTGCGAGCGCGCTTTTCATTGTCTCCAGCCGTCGTTCGACAGTGATTTATCGGGCCCAAATGGCCCACTATAAGTGGCGAGTCGCCGCTGCGGGCCTCGCGGTCGTCGCCATCGCGCCGTGGTTCATCGGCGTGAATCTTCGTTGGTTGTGGCACCCTGAGTTCACCTTCACCAATCCGACACGATTTCCCACCGGCGACGGGCACTTCCCGATGGGCGCATATCTGAGCTTTGACCGCGAAGTCCTCTTTCAGGATCAGTTTCGCATCGACCACAACCAGCGCATCTGGCTTGCCGCCGAGTCGGTTCCGTATGAAACCTGCAGCGACGGGACTGTACCAATCGAATTCACTCCCATGACGAACTATCTGGAGCTAGCCGTTCGGCTGCAGAAGAAGACACCGAAGATCGTCTTCGATTTGCACGATTCGCCTTGTGGAATTCTCTTCATCGATTCGCGATCCCTAACGCGGGAACTGGTGAGCGATAATCGCGAAGCGCGAAAACTTCTTACTCAAAAAGTCACCATTGTTTCCCAACGGGCGAACACCGGTCAACCGATATTGCGGATCTCCAAAAGCGATCACCCGTCGCCCGATGCGGAATTGTTCACCGATATTCGCAAAGTGTTTCGTGGAAAAGACTTTGAAATATATTTCAATACCAGTGCTGTCCAACCCGCACATTTCGCAATTCGTAGCGATCCGGCCTCTCGCTACGTCTTCTTTTCCGATGGTGGAAGTTGCACGGTGACGGTCGATGGCCGGCCCTCCTCCCGCGTCCGGCCTCTGCAAATGGGAATGCTGCGTGACTTTTGGCAGGACGTTCCGTCTGGGAGCTCACGTAGGCTGGATGCGATCTGCTCCGGAGAATCGTCGGGATGGGCCAAAACAGTACTACCCGGCTATATGGGAATCTAACCTCTTTGACCATCGAATCTGTAATCTTACCTGGAAGGCGCCGGTACCTTCCGTACGGGAAATCTGTCAGAATTAGATAACGAACACGAGCTATGCGGGAACAGTCTTTCGTTCCCCAAAAGGAGTGCCCTGATGTTTGGAACAGTTGACGCAGCTAATTTATCAGCATCCGCCGCCGACTCAACGAGCAAACCGCGTGTACTTTTGGCCGATGATCACGTGTTGGTTCGGGAAGCGATCGGCGTTATCTTATCCCCGTGGTTCCGAGTACGTGGTGTCGAGGGCTCAACCGACATGAGGGAGGCGATAGAACAATTCCGCCCAGATGTATTGGTGATGGATATTTCGCTGCCGTTTGTAAACGGGCTGGAACTGGCGCAGCAGGTTCTTGCGGAACACCCGAATGCAAAGATCATCTTCCTCACTATGCATGAGGACCATTTTTATGTCCGTAAGGCATTTGAGATCGGCGCCCAAGGATACGTGCTCAAAAAATCCGCTACATCGGAATTGGTGAAAGCGATTGAGACGGTGTTGACCGGCCAAACATATCGATCCCCGGCTTTGGAGGTGGGTCAACGGACACCTCGGAATGGACGGATGTTGACAGCGCGGCAAAGAACTGTATTGCGCCTGGTGGCCGAAGGAAAGAGCGCGAAACAAATCGCGGGGGAATTAAAGATTTCGCCGCGTACGGCCGAATTCCACAAGAACGCTTTAGTCGAGCGCCTTGGGCTCCATACCACAGCCGAGTTAACACGATATGCGCTGCAGGAAGGTTTGGTCTGAGTAGTTCCCGATTTTGAAGCGTACGTTTAGTACCAGGACTCACACGAGCTTTGACTAGTAAGATGGAACAGTTTTCAATTTACGACGCTTCTCGATTTCTTGGTTAGATTCGCCAATTCACCATCGGGGCCAATGAGTAACGCCATCTCCAGCTCGGTTGGGTAGTCTTCCAGCAGACCGTAAAAAGCAGTCTGGGCCTCCGAACAGCGATCAAAGCGGCATTCTTCCCATTCGCCTTCAATTCGGACCAATAAATGCCAAAGCTGATCTGTCATGACAGCTCCTATTTCAGGCATCACTAGTGTGGATGGAGTGGAGAGAGATCGGTTTCCACCAAGGCAGTACGTAGATTAACGGATAATAATCTACTCTAGGCGGTAATTCGGAGCTTCTTTGGTAATTATCACGTCATGCACGTGACTTTCACGAAGGCCGGCGACGGTAACACGCAAGAATTTGGCCTTTTGCTGGAGTTCAACGATACTGGAGGCGCCACAATACCCCATGCCGGCGCGCAAGCCGCCCACAAGCTGATAGGTCAGATCGGCCAACGGGCCTTTGTATGGCACTCTACCTTCAATACCTTCGGGTACCAGTTTGCCGTTGGAATCCTGTGCGTAGCGATCGGAGCTTCCCTGCGACATGGCACCCATGGAACCCATGCCGCGGTAGCTCTTAAACGTTCGGCCCTGATACAGAATGGTTTCTCCCGGGCTTTCGTCCGTCCCGGCAAACAGGCTCCCGATCATCACGGCTTCCGCGCCAGCCGCAATCGCCTTGGTGATGTCGCCGGAAAACTTGACGCCGCCGTCGGAAATCAACGGCACGCCCGCATCCCGCGTTGCCTTGGAACACTCTGCGATCGCGGTGATTTGAGGAACGCCGGCCCCGCTGACTACGCGGGTGGTGCAGATAGAACCAGGTCCGATACCCACCTTGATTCCGTCCGCACCCAAACGAATCAGATCACGCGCGCCGTCATAGGAGGCAACATTGCCTGCCAGGAGTTCCACCTCAGGGTATCGTTGCTTTAGCGCCTTCACAGCATCCATGACGCGTTGGCTGTGGCCGTGGGCCGAATCGACTGCGATCACATCAACCTTCATGCGAACCAATTCCTGCGCCCGCTCAAGGAAATCCCCGGTTGAGCCGATGGCGGCGCCTACCCGCAAACGCCCCTGGTCGTCTTTGGCTGCGTTCGGATATTTTAGCTTTTTCTGGATATCTTTGACGGTGATTAAGCCTTTGAGCGCGAAATTCTCATCCACCACCAGCAGCTTTTCCACCCGGTGCCGATGCAGAATTTGCCGCGCTTCTTCCAATGTTGTGCCGACGGCAACCGTGATGAGATTGTCTTTGGTCATCACTTCGGAAATGGGCAAATCGTACCGCGTCTCAAACCGCAAATCACGATTGGTGAGAATGCCCACAAGGCGGTTGTTCTTGGTTACAGGAACGCCGGAAATGCGGTAGCGCTTCATCAATTCGAGCGCTTCAGAAATCTTCCGTTCCGGCTCGATCGTTACTGGATCTACAATCATCCCGCTTTCACTGCGCTTCACCCGATCCACTTCCTCGGCCTGTTTTTCAATGGGCATATTGCGGTGAATAATGCCAATGCCCCCCTGTTGGGAGAGCGCAATCGCCATGTGCGATTCAGTGACGGTGTCCATTGCGGCGCTAACGATGGGGATGTTTAGCGCCAGTTTGCGTGTTAGAAATGTGCGTGCGTCCGCTTCCGCAGGGCTAATTTCACTGTGGGCCGGCTGTAATAGGACATCGTCGAAAGTAAGGCCCTCTTGAATAACGTCGGGGATCATCGCGGGATACCCTCATCGTAGCAATCGAGCGCCGCCTTCCTGCGGAAAGCGGCATATTTTCGGCCATTTCCAATGCTTTCCACTTGGCGCGTGGCCGCTATACTGAAGGCACGTGGAGCAAATTGGCCGCTATCGGATCTTGGAAGAGCTCGGCCGTGGCGCTATGGGCGTGGTTTGCAAAGCGCTCGATCCGAAGATTGGGCGCACCGTCGCCATAAAATCAATCCGCCTGAGCGACCTTACCGATACGAGTGAACGGCAACGGGTACGAGACCGGCTGCTGCGCGAAGCCCAATCGGCGGGCGTGCTCTCCCACCCCAATATCGTCACCATCTATGACATCCTCGAGCAGCAGGATCTTGCCTACATATTCATGGAATACGTGAGTGGGCCGTCGCTCGAAAAGATGATGCGGGACGGAGCCTTGCCTTCCCGGGAACAATTGGTTCAACTGCTCCGGCAAACCGCGGCCGCGCTCGATTACGCGCATCAGAAGGGCATTGTTCATCGCGACATCAAGCCGGCGAATTTGTTGGTGGCCGACGGCGGCTCGGGCGAGGGTCCTATCGCCAAAATCACCGATTTCGGCGTCGCTAAGTTCGTTTCCCAAGAGCTGACGCACAGCGGAAACATGATCGGGACCCCGAACTACATGTCGCCGGAACAGATTCAAGGCACGACAGTGGGGCCCCAGAGCGATCAATTCTCGCTAGCCGTTTTGGTGTACGAACTCCTGACCGGAGCGAAGCCATTCACCGGCGAGAGTCTGCCCGCGCTGTTCTACCTGATTTGCCGGGAGCCGGCCAAACCCATCCAGCAGGTGAACGAGACCTTAGACGGCACCGTTGATAAAGTAATCCAGCGTGCGCTTTCGAAGGCCGCGGCCGACCGTTTTACGACCTGCAGCGATTTCATGGGTGCGCTGGGAGTGGCGCTGGGTGAATGCCGAAATTGGAGTCCTGGGCACGCAGCAAATATTCAACAGACGCCGACTTTCTCGGGAGCGGGGTCAGGAGCGGCGAAGGTCTTGCCGGTCAAGCCATCGGGGAATCCGACCAAGCCAGTTGGAGGTTCGAAAGCGGCGGCCGCGCCAGTTGCGACGGAGGCGGCGCCTGTGATTGCTTACGAACTGCCGGCGGCCCGGCGGCGACGGTGGGACGATGATGAAGAAGACGACGAATCGTCGAGTTCGCGACCGGCCAAGACTGGGAGCGGCAAAAAATGGGCGATAGTGCTAGCGCTGGTAGGGCTGGTTGCGGCCGGCGCGGTCTTCCTGAAGAACTGGACCCCTCCTCCAGACTTGCCCGTGCAAGTCGCCGACACCAAGAATGCGCCGGAAACACCGCCGCCTGCGGACGTTGCGGTTCCTCCGCCTGCCGTGACCCCGCCCGCCAATGCGGAGAAACCCCATCCGCAAAAACAGGAACCGGAGGTCGAAAAGAAGCCGGCAGCTTCGACGGGCCCTCACATTGAATCGCCATCGAAGCCTGCTGAAGTCCCGTCTCGTCCCAAACCACACCAGCAAGTCGCGCAAATCAAACCGCCGCTCAGAAAGCCTGCTCCCGGTCCGTCGGAGATAACCGGCGGTACTTCGGACGTGGATCTTTTGAGCGAGCCGCCGGGAGCGAGGGTGGTCGTCGACGACAACCCGGCAACCTCCTGCACGGCTCCTTGTACCCTCTCGCTCCCCAGCGGACGCCACACGTTGACCATGAACGAAAATGGGTTCGGAATCGCCCGGCGCGTGTTTAATGTACCGCAGGATACCAGCGTGTACGCAGCCTTGAACAAGAGCACGGGCGTGTTGATTTTGACTTCTATTCCGAACGGTGCGCGCGTGGTTGTCGATGGTCAAGATCGCGGGCGCACTCCGGTAACATTGCATGTTCCCGCCGGCCAGCACCACATAGTCGTGACTTACGGCGGGCTCCAGCACGAGGAGACAGTCCAAGTTGATAATGACCAGTTCATTGCCCGGACGTTCCGCTGGACCCCGTGACGGCGCAATGACATATCGGGGAAGATTCGCCCCTTCGCCTACGGGCCCGCTGCATTTCGGTTCCCTGATCGCGGCCACGGCGAGCTATTTGCAAGCCCGGTCCCAAGGCGGGGAATGGCTGGTCCGCATGGAGGATGTCGATGAGTCCCGAACGAGACCGGGAGCGGCGGACGGCATCCTCCGGACACTTGAACAATACGGCTTTACGTGGGATGGCCCGATCGTTGTACAGACTGCTCGGAAGGATCGCTATCGCGACGCCCTGAGGCGCATGATCGCGCGCGGCTTCGCCTACCCCTGCGGCTGCTCCCGGGCAGAAACTGCGGGCGCCCCATATCCCGGCACTTGCCGTGATGGTCTGCCTCCCGGCAAGCGGCTGCGCGTGTGGCGGCTGTGCACCACCGGAGAGGCCATCGGTTTTGAAGACCTGGTGCAGGGTCGCCAATCCATGACCATGGGCGGCGATTTTGTCCTGCAACGCGCCGACGGTTTGTTCGCCTACCAGTTGGCTGTGGTCGTCGACGATGCCGACCAACAGATTACGGAAGTCGTGCGCGGAGCCGATCTTCTCGACTCGACGCCTCGCCAAATCTGGCTCCAACGATTGCTCGATCTTCCCGCTCCGTCGTACGTGCATATCCCCGCGGCCGTGCACGCGAATGGTCAAAAACTGAGCAAGCAAACCATGGCCCGACCAATTGCAGTTGAGGACCCGGCACCAACCTTGCTCGCCGCGCTGAACTTTCTTGGTCAGCCGGCCGCGGCTGCGACCAGCCTTGGCGAGATATGGGAGCGGGCAATCGAATCATGGACTGTTACAAGCATTCCGCGGGTCACGCGGAGGTTAGTTAGCGGCGGGCAGATAGGCTCGAAACCATCTCGCCGTGCTGCGACATTCGCGATGTAAAGGAGTCACCTGTGCCAGTCTTGCCGGCGGCTTATCGAATCTTGCGTTCAGCCCGCGCTATTCTGCTTCCCGCAAGCTTCGCCCACCCGGTGCGGCCGCTATGGAACGATCGGCGCCGGGATTGCTTCCCCATCTGCGCGCGGACTGGAGGCCGCATAGTTCGTTTTCGTTTTCGAATTGTGCAGAATGGCCTGACCGCGGCCCATTCCTTCCACGTACGCACGTTCAATTCGGATGAGATGCCCGCGTTGGGAGAGTTCTTGCAGCGTCGCGAGCGGAACCCGCGATTCAATCGAGACTTCGCAACCATTGGCACCATTTTTTGAAAAGCGCGGCGCTTCCAGCGCTTCCTGTAAGTTCATGTGGTAATCGACGTAGTTGGAAACAAACTGCGCGTGGGCAAGGGGCTGAACGGCGCCGCCCATGATTCCAAAGCCGATATGTTCGTCGCCTCTCTCCATAAACGCCGGAATGATCGTGTGAAAGGGACGCTTGCCGCCGGCCAACACGTTGGGACTCTTCGGATCAAGCGTGAAGCCGGCTCCGCGATTTTGTAACTCGAAGCCCATACCCTCGACCGTTACTCGAGACCCGAAATAACCGAAAACGCTCTGTATCCAACTAGCGATGTTGCCATCCTTATCGACAACCGTGAGGTAAGTAGTGTTGCTGCCGACCGGTTCTCCGGGAGGCACATCGCAATTTGCGCGATTAGGATTAATCAGCTCCGCACGCTTGTTTGCGTAATCGCTGGAAAGCAGTCCCGCAATGGGCGCATCATAGGTCCTTGGATCGGCAACATACCGGTGGACATCGGAATAGGCCAGCTTCATCGCTTCAATTCGTTCATGCCATTCGTCGGCGCTGAACGGCCCCGCAATCGAAGGCGGCTGGGTCTCCATAATCTTCAGCATCTCGAGCGCCGCCACGCCCTGGCCGTTTGGCGGCAGCTCATAGACACGCCAACCCCGGTAATCGATCGAAATAGGATTGACCCACTCAGGAGAGAACGTGGCGAGGTCCCCGGCGGTCATCGTGCCGCCGAGGTGCTGCGATGTTTTGAGAATCGCTGTTGCGATATCGCCTTTATAGTATGCATCCGGTCCTTGCTCCGCAACGAGCCGAAACGCGCGGGCCATATCAGGATTGCGGAAGACCTGCCCAGTCTCTGGAGGCTTGCCGTCGGGCAGGAAGACGCGAGCCGACTCATCGTTGCCCTTCAGCCCCTTAACGATATTCGGAGAGGCCCAAATTTCGTGCATGCCCTCCTGGACCGGGAAGCCCTGTTCGGCATACGCTATGGCAGCCTGGAATAACTCCTTCCACGGAAGCTTTCCGTATCGCTGATGCATCGCCCACCAGCCTCTTACCGCTCCAGGAACAGTAACGCTGTTAATGCCTTGAGGGGGCATGCGTTTGATGTCTTGCTTGGCCAGAAACTCCGGATTTAAGGCCCTGGGTGCAGGACCAGAGCTATTAAGGCCGGTTAGCTTTCCGGTTTTGGCGTCCCAGTACATCACGAAGAGGTCCCCGCCGAGACCGGTCATCAAAGGCTCGGTTACACCAAGAACCGCGTTGGCTGCAATCGCAGCATCCACCGCCGATCCGCCCTTTGCTAGTATCTGCACTCCCGCCTCAGAAGCGAGTGTCTGGCTGGTAGCCACAATTCCTTGCTGACTAATCACATTGGAACGGCCGTAGCTCCTTCCTTGCCCATACGCGGCGGGTATCATCATGCAAGCCAATGCGGCGATACGGAATAATTTAGACATGTCTTCGTGGAACCTAAAAAACTAACTTCATGGCGAGCTGGATCTCGCGATTATCAACCAGAGTCGACGTAATCCTACCGAACGACGGACTGTTTTGGGTCGCGTTCGGCTGCTCAAAGTTCGGGTGGTTTGCGAGGTTGAATGCTTCGCCGCGAAATTGCAGGTGCATTCTTTCCGTAACCGCGAACACGCGCGCAATCGCGAAGTCCAGGGTTATCAGCCCTGGACCCGTAAGTATGTTACGGCCCGCATCGCCGAAGGTACCTGAAGCGGGCAAGCTGAAGCAAGCGGCGTTGAACCATTCATTGATGGTTTTCGGTCCATCATTCGGGTTGCAACCCGCAACGACGTTTGGCCGGTCGGCGCTCTGGCCGGTTAGGCTGATGTTCCCGCTCTCGGTGGGCGTAAAGGGCCGGCCGCTCTGCAACTGGAATATGCCCGAGAGCTGCCATCCACCGATGATCCAATCCGTGAACGATTTGCCCGCCGCGCCGAAAGGCAGGTTCCAGATCGGGCTTAGAACAAACCGATGCCGGACGTCGAAATCCGACAGACCGCGCTCGCCGGAGAACTGGTTCCGGCTGTTTTGAACGCCTCCCGACGCATCGGAACCGGAAGCCGTCCCGGAGCCCTCGTCTATGGATTTGCCATAGGTATAAGACGCGAGAAACGAAAGACCGTGGGTCAGCCTTTTATCCAGCTTCACCAGCAGGGCATTGAAATTGGAATTTCCATTGTCCTGAAAATACGTGATATTGCCGAAATTCTGGAATGGTCTTCCGGCGTTGCCGCTTCCCGGGAGCGGTTGATTCGGATCGAACGAAAGCGGGAGGTCGGTCCCCTTGTTTCCGCGGTAGCCCACGTCCAACAGAAGATTCTGATTAAGTTGCCGCTCGATATCCAGACTCCACTGTTGTGCATAAGCCGTGGGGAAGTGTGGATTAATGCCGGAGGCCGTGCTCGAGTTGGCGCTAAGCGCAAGCGGGAATGGATTTACGTCCAATTGAATTGGATTCGCTGCTGTGGCGGTGAACGTCTGGGGATTTCGAAACGGCGCGTTGGTTGCGAGAGTGTAGAAGCCGTTTAGGGTGGTGGTCTGGTTATAGAAAATTCCGTAGCCGCCGCGAACCACGGTTGCGGTGTTATGAAAAGGCTGCCAGGCAAACCCGAATCGCGGTGCAAAGTTCTTGTAATTGGGTTGGTACAGCGTGTTGCCCAAGCCGTTCTCGTCCTCCACGCGAAGACCACCTCCGGGCACAGTCGGATCAAAGGACGACATCTGGCCATACTTCTCACTAATGACGCCGTTGTATTCGTAGCGCAGTCCGATGTTGAGCGTCAGCGATGGTGATAATTTGTAGTCATCCATCGCGAATGCGGACATGCCGCTCAAGCGCTCATAGAACCAGGGTGAGTACGGATTTCGCGACGATGTGGTGGGCAGCCCGAGCAGCAGGTCGGCCAAAGGGTAACCGCTCGCCGGTCCCGGAGCCGAGCCTGTAAAGCTCAAGGAGCCCCGCCCGTTTGAAGTCTGCAAGTTGGTGCTGAAAAATTTCCGCCAATCTCCGCCGAACTTGAACGAGTTTTTCCCCTTCGTCCATGAAATGGTTTCGATTAGCTGATACGTCGTATCGTCGCGTTCGGACGGGAGATTAGTCGCGCCGCCCAGCGTTGAGTAACCAGTGATGGTTGTTCGCGGCACACCTCCATTGTTAGCGAGGTAGCCGAGGAAGGCGCCAGGCAAGCCTGGAAAATTCGCCGTGTTATCTTGTTGCACCCGAGGCTGCACCAGCCGATTTACGCCGGCACGAAACTCATTGACTACGGAGGGCGAAAAGATATGGATTTCATCAAGTACGCCAAGCTGGGTAGTTAGTCCCGCGTTGCAGCCAAAGCCAGGCAGCGTTGAACTGCCGCAAAGAGTATTTTGCGGCTCGAAGGAAGGATCGTTGTAGCGATTGTAATTACCGTAAAAGGAGTCCTTGGGAGAGATTGAGTGGTCAATTCGCAGGCTGTTCTCATTCATCGTCTCGATGCGAGTCTCATTGAAATAATAATTTGCCGACGGCAGTTGACCCGATGGGGTCGGGATGCCCGGTGCCGGGTAGAAGCTCAAGATCGCGGCGCCAAGCGGACTAATTCTCGATGCCGGGATAATGTCGTTCGTGAAGCTTGCTCCGTTGAGAGGGTCTTTCAACTGGATGGGTTTCGCCAGAGTGAGCAGGGAGCCGAAATTCCCGCTCAGCATATCCGAGGTTGGTACCGTGGCGAGAGATGCCAATTGCTGCCGTAGACGCAACCCCTCGTAACTATAAAAGAAAAACGTTTTGTTCTTTCGAATCGGGCCGCCTAGCGTCCCGCCGAACTGGTTGCGCTTGTAAGCGGGCGGACTTCCGGCGGCTGTGAAGTAATTCTTAGCGTCGAAAATCTGATTCCGGACAAACTCAAAGGCGGTGCCATGAAACTCGTTGGTTCCAGCTTTGGTAACGACAATTACCTGGCTTCCTGAACTGTGACCATACTCGGCCGGAAAGATACCGGTAAGAAGCTTGAATTCCTGGATGGAATCGATGGAGGGGAGGAAGGTGGGGCCATTAATGCCCGAGTCATTGTTATCGATGCCGTTCACGCTGAAATTATTGTTAGTTTCCGCCGCCCCGGCTACATTGAAACCGCCCCGATAACCGACGGTCGAATTCTCGGCTGGCTGGTAAGCGCCTGGCGTTAACAGCGCCAAGCTATAAAATTGCCGGCCGTTCAACGGCAGTTCCACGACCTTCTTGTTCTCAATCACCTGGCCCGTCGATGCCGTTTCCGTTTCGGTCACGCCTGCCGCTTCGACCACGTTCACCGACTCGGCCGAACTCCCCAATTGCAGAGTGAAGTCTAGACGCGCCACCTGAGCGACTTCGAGGACGATTCCACTACGGGTGTTCTTACTGAACCCCTGCGCCTCCACCTGAATTTCATACGGTCCAGGTTGCAGCGCGGATATGACAAAAAGCCCTGCGCCATCCGTCACCGTGCTGCGAACTACGTTTGTCGCGGTGTTTCGGGCCGCTACTTTAGCGCCAACTATGAATGCGCCGGAAGGATCGCGCACGTCTCCCGTAATGCTAGCTTCGGGCCCCTGCGCCAAAAGGGAAAGAAGAGTTAGCGCCGCCAATGCGCCGCCCCGCACCAATTTCATCGCAAACTCCAGATTGATGTTTAGGATGCCGGGGCGTGGGCATCTACTTACCCGTGGATACAGGCACGGCTTGGAATAGAGCTAAATTACACGGCTCAAAGTCTGACAGCAACTGTATGATGGTAGCCAGTCGTCTCCCATATGTCAAAGGGGTTTTTTAGTCCTGGCTGCGCATTCTGAACTGAACTTCGAGATGTAAGGTTGGCGGAGAATCCCGGACGGCCATTTGGGCATTTCGGTTCGCGTAGTCGAGGATGCCCATCTTCAGCGCGGTTGTCGTCCAAACGCCGACGATCCGGTGGCGCGAATCGGCCATCACGTTGAAGTCAACGTATTCTAATAGAGAAGAGAGCAGCCCTGATGAAACTACACACCTATCTAAATTACGGCGGTAATTGCGAGCAAGCCTTTCGATTCTACGAACAGCATCTCGGTGGAAAAGTTACGGCTATGATGACTCACGCAGAACAACCGGGTCAGAGCAATGTTCCTCCGGATTGGCAGAAGGCAATTCTCCATGCCCGCATGACGATTGGAGGGAGCGAAATCATGGCAAGCGATGTACCGCCAGACCGGTTCCAGCCGATGCGCAGCGCCTATCTATCGCTCACTGTAGACAGCATCGAGGAGGCGGAGCGCATCTACCGCTTGCTGTCGGAAGGCGGTGAGATCTTCATGCAAATGGCGGAAACGTTTTTCGCTTCGCGATTTGCGATGCTTCGAGACAGGTTCGGCACATCCTGGATGATCGTTTGCGAGCGGCCGATGCCAAGTGCGTGAGCGGCCGGGAGAACCGGTGCTCTAACGATCGAGCGCATCTTCCGCGGCTGGTCTACAATGTTGCAAGCTATTGACCTGACATGGCAAACGATACTTCACACACAACCTGTTGCATTGTAGGCGGCGGACCTGCGGGTATGATGCTGGGTTATCTACTGGCTCGCGCAAAGGTGGATGTTGTCGTACTCGAGAAACACAAAGACTTCAATCGCGATTTCCGTGGGGATACCGTGCATCCTTCCACGCTGGAGTTGTTGTATGAGCTTGGGCTGCTGAAGGATTTCCTGAAGCTGCCGCATCAAGAACTACAGGCCGCCGGCGGGGTGTTCGGTGATTTTGCTTTCCAGGCTTTAGATTTCAAGCGGCTCCCGACGCGGTGCAAATTCGTCGCGCTTATGCCGCAGTGGGATTTTCTAAACTTCCTTTCCGCGCGCGCATGCCGATTCTCAAGCTTCAGTCTCCGAATGGAGCACGAGGTTGTGGGCCTGATTCGTGAGAATAACCGGATCGCCGGAGTCGAAGTCCGAACGCCTGCGGGCGCTGCGCAGATTCGCGCGCCTCTTGTTGTAGGTTGCGATGGCCGCCATTCCACCGTGCGAAAGGCAGCGGAGCTTGAGATACAGGAGTTCGGCGTCCCCATCGATGTGCTCTGGTTTCGCATCGGGCGCACGTCCTCCGATCCAGAACAACTCCTCGGCAACTTCAATTATGGCGCCGGGCTGATTCTTATCCCGCGAGGCGACTACTTTCAAGCTGGATTCCTTATTCGAAAGAACTCGTTCGAGCAGTTAAAGCACGAAGGAATGAGTGCGTTCCGCGACAAGATAATCCGGATTGCGCCGTCCTTGGGCGAGCGCGTCAATGAACTCAACGACTGGGACCAAATTAAGCTTCTCTCCGTGCAAATTAACCGCCTCCAGCAATGGCATCGCCCCGGCGTGTTGTGCATCGGCGACGCCGCACATGCGATGTCGCCGGTAGGGGGCGTTGGCATCAATATTGCAATTCAAGACGCGGTAGCCGCGGCCAACCTGTTATCTCGACCGCTACGCGATAGCAGTGTGACCGAGTTGCTGCTCGCGCGCGTTCAAGAGCGTAGAGAGTTTCCAGCCCGGGCGACGCAATTCTTTCAATTGAAGGCACATCGATTGATGGATCGCAAGTTCCGAAACGCCGGCCCCATCAAGGCTCCCTGGCAACTGAAGGCCGCGGTCCGAATCCCGGGGATGCAGCACGTCCTCGGTAGAGCCGTTGGCATCGGTGTCCGGCCAGAGCACGTAAAGCGCGGAAAGTCCATGTCCCTCTGCAAATTCTGGCTCGGCAGCGCTGCCTTCTGCGCCGCCGTTTTCGGTGTTGCGGTAGCCGCCAGGCAGCGACGACGAAGCTGCCAAAATTGAGCGAGGCGCCCCTATCCGGAACGCCTCTTTTATCACTCGCTAACCGGGTTTCCCGGTAGACGGTGCATTCAGTTCAATTAGGTTCGCGAGCATGCCCTCGAAACCACCCGTGACTGTCACCCGGTCGACTTTCTCGACCAGCTTCTCCAATGTCTCGAGTTCCTTCAAGCGCACGAGGATGGGATTGTCTTCCAACAGTTTCGCTGTGTTCAACAGCGACCGCGTCGCGGCCGTCTCCTCGCGCCGGCGAATCAGGTTCGCCTGTGCTTGCCTCTCCGCGGACACCACCTGGTTCATGATTTCGCGCATTTCTCCAGGCAGAATGATGTCCTTTAGTGCGATCGTACTTACTTCTACTCCAAGCGCATTCATCTCGGTGCGTACCACCGAAATCGTGCTTGTATCCACTTCCGTCTTCCCGGAAAGAATCTCCTCGAGTGTCTTCTTACCAAGCGCCTGACGTATGGTCAACTGCAACAGACGATATAGGTAGCTTTCGAAATCCTTGATCGTCTGCTTTGCTTTGACCGCGTCCCTCACCTGGTATTCAGCAAGGATGTTCACACGCAGCGAAACCTTATCCTGCGACAGGATCTCCTGCCCGGGTACTTCTATGGTTTGACGGCGCATGTCTAGTATCTCAACGCGAGGCGCTCCAGTTACCGCCCAGAAACCGTACTTCCCAGGCGAGAGAGTTCGCACCAGCCGGTTATCGATAAACAGCAGACCTGCCTTTGCTTCCTCCACCAGGCTGAACACGGCCAGAGACGAACGGCCAAGCCGCTCTAATGCCGGCAACTTATCGGCGCGAACTTCCGGCTTCTCGATTACATCCACTATCTCAGCCGTAATCTCACTCACTCCCCGCCAAAAAAGCACACGCTTCGCCGGAGGCAGTACGGTCAGCAGCTTGCCGTCTACATACACCAATGCTATTTGCACGTCATTGGTTTCGATACGGATGAAGTGCTGCTCCGATAGCTCCGAACGCTCTCTAACGAGGTAGTCGGACCAGGCGCTCTCGAAGATGGCGTTGCGGACGTTGTACTTTTCCATGTCTAGCGAGACGCCGGGTGGGACAAACAGGCGGTATTCACCGGGCGATAGAATCCCGCTCAACCGGCCATTTTTTGTGATCAGAACTCGCTCTTGATCACCTACGATAATTCGTTTCCAAAGCATAGAGCACCTCTTAGAGTAGTAACTTCATTGATGGTTAGTAAGTTGTAATAGAATCCGCCCTAATTCCGCCCACGGGAACAGTTCGGAAGAATTCCAAAGCTAACATCGCTGGAAGACCAGGCGAGATTAGCAGTTTCAGATTCCTGCAGGGAATTGAACCTGTTGCGCCGTTCCTCGCTTTTACGCGCACTACGGCCTTAGCCGAGTTACACGTGACTGCAAAGCAGTCGCTCGGGACATTGCAGGGCTACGAATTAGGAACGGATCAGACTGAAAGCGACCGTGTCAAGGGTCCGCTGATAGCGGGATTCGAACCCGCGACCGACAGATTATGCGTCTGTTGCTCTACCCACTGAGCTATATCGGGGTGGAGGGTATTTGGCCGCATGCCGGTATACGGTGCTTCAGAGAAGCCGTACCAGCGAGGAGTTGTGAACCTCGACTTTTGGCATGTGGTCAACATAGAGTTACCTTCTGAGGTCCAGTGTACCGAAGCAGCTACTATCCGGTCAACCAAAAATGCGGGAAATTATCGAATGCTTTTCTTTACTAAGACGTGATAGGTACGGAGAGATTCACATTATTAAACTTTGGGAACGCCTCGCAGCGGGAGGGCGGGCACTCAAACTTTGGTAGCCCGGCGCTCAGCCCTACGGTTGCGAACTCACTTATTTACTGTCCGGGCCGAATGGCGCGGGCACTTGGTCAACCACCGCTAATGAGTTAGCGGATGATTCATTCCGGAAGTGATCATCCGCGACGAGCGGGCGCTGACGATCGCCAAGACAAACACGATAACGCCAACACAGAGGCTGTTTATGAATCGCCCGGTGTTGGCAGTGTAGGCAAATATCCAGGGCGAAAAGAAGACCCAGACGCCCAACAGCGCATTGAACCAGCTCAGGCCAGCGGTCCCCAGCGGACGTGAAACGCGCACTACCCCGAAGATGAAAAGTAGAGCGCCTACGATCCATGCGTTCCAAGCATTACCGTGAGCGTTCGCTCCATAGATCCATGGTGAAAAGAAGTACCATATGCCGGCGAGCAGTACGATAGTGCTGACGGTTTTCGACCCTGCCGCCCCGGGTGTCGATCCTGGTGAAGGAGTTACAGTGTTATCCATTCCTTCCTGTGGTGTCATAATTTCAAACCTCCTACTCAGTAAGACGTGGTGCAATAAACTTTAGGTATCGTATCTGTACTCAGTACGTATTGCTAATGAGCTATGCGAAAAGCGTAAAGATAGTCGAGGTAGCTCCTCGCGATGGATTGCAAAACGAGGCTACTACGATCGGCATCTCCGAACGCGTGCGATTTATCGAAGAGTTAACAGATGCCGGCCTGTGGACCATAGAATGCGGCAGCTTTGTCTCTCCCAAGTGGGTTCCTCAGATGGCCGGTACGGCTGACGTACTTCGCCAACTGAAGCGAACTCCTGGGGTTCGCTACACAGTCTTAGTTCCTAATCTTAAGGGGCTAGAAGCAGCTATCGAGAGCGGGGTCGAAGAGATCGCAGTCTTTGCTTCCGCGTCTGAGTCGTTCTCTCAACACAACATTAATTGTTCGACTGACGAAAGCCTTTCTCGCATGAGCGATGTAGCGCAAGCGGCACTGGCTCGCGGCATAAGGGTTCGCGGTTATGTCTCCTGTGTGCTGGGTTGCCCTTATGAAGGTGACATATCTTTGAAGGCCGTGACGCGCGTGGCGGCAGCACTAGCAGGAATGGGATGCTATGAGGTTTCGTTGGGCGACACGATTGGCGTAGGAACTCCCAGAAAGGCTCGGGCGATGTTGTCCGAGGTAGCTGAGCATGTGCCTATCGACCGGCTGGCGGCGCATTTTCACGATACGTGGGGACAGGCGCTGGCCAATGTGCTGGCGTGCCTGGAGATGGGGTTGGCGGTGGTGGATAGCGCGGCGGGCGGACTCGGTGGATGCCCTTATGCGAAAGGCGCGTCAGGTAATCTAGCCA
The DNA here is from genome assembly GCA_036272835.1 of Bryobacteraceae bacterium. Lineage (GTDB taxonomy): Bacteria > Acidobacteriota > Terriglobia > Bryobacterales > Bryobacteraceae > Bog-105. The sequence continues at coordinate 62,668 of DATAXY010000064.1, read as the reverse complement.
CCGAAGATCTGCTCTATATGCTTCAGGGTATGAACATTGAAACGGGCATCGATCTGGGGAAGGTAGCCGCCACGGGTTGGAGGATCGCCAATCTGCTGGGCCGGCAGCCGTCGTCCAAAGCGGCCTTAGCTTGGAAGGCAAGCCGCACAAACGATTGATATCATCGTTTCGCCCGCGGATAAATGGATAAACGGATCGCCAGCGCCGATGAAGCCGTAGCGGACATTCCCGATGGCGCAACTATCATGCTGGGCGGTTTCGGGCTATGCGGCATCCCGGAAAACCTGATTGCGGCACTGGTCCGGCGAGGCTCCAAGGGACTTCACACCATCAGCAACAACATGGGCGTGGACGGGTTCGGGATGGGCTTGATGCTGGAGGCCGGAATGATCGCTTCACATGTAGGGAGCTATGTGGGCGAGAACAGGTTGCTTGAATCGATGGCGATCTCCGGCGCGCTGCGACTAACGTTGGTTCCACAGGGAACGCTGGCGGAACAGATACGGGCCGGAGGTGCCGGAATCCCCGCATTTTATACGCCTGCGGGGGTTGGAACAATCGTCGCCGAAGGAAAGGAAACACGCCAGTTCGATGGCCGAACTTATTTGCTCGAACGTGCTCTTACCGCCGATTTCGCATTTGTGAAGGCGTGGCGAGGCGACCGGCTCGGGAACCTGGTGTACCGAAAAACGGCACGCAATTTCAATCCAATGATGGCGGCGGCCGCGCGCGTGAGCATCGCCGAAGTGGAAGAGTTGGTTGAGCCGGGAGAGTTAGACCCGGACCATATCGTGACGCCGGGCATTTACGTAAAGCGCATTTTGCGAGGCGAACACTATGAGCGGCGAATCGAGCGGCGGGTAAACCGATGAGCATCAATAAGCGCGAACGCATTATTGGCCGTGCCGCACGCGAATTGCGGGACGGCTTCTACGTGAACCTCGGGATCGGAATGCCAACGCTGATCGCGAATTGGGTGCCGCAAGGAATCGAAGTGGTCTTGCAGTCGGAGAACGGAATGCTGGGCGTGGGGCCTTATCCGGCGGCAGGCGAAGAAGACGCGGATCTGATCAATGCCGGCAAGGAGACCGTGACGGAACTTCCCGGCACCTCCTACTTTTCGAGCGCGGATTCATTCGCGATGATCCGGGGCGGCCATGTGGATCTCAGCATTCTGGGTGCAATGGAAGTCGATCAACAAGGCAATCTAGCGAACTGGATGGTCCCGGGCAAAATGGTGAAGGGCATGGGCGGGGCCATGGACCTGGTCGCGGGCACGCGACGCGTCATTGTGACGATGGAGCACATGACAAAGGCGGGCGAACCCAAAATCCTGCGCCGATGTGTGCTGCCGATTACAGGTCTGAAAGTAGTGGACACAATTATCACCGAGCTGGCCGTCCTCAAAGTGACGGAAGAAGGCCTTCGGGTGGATGAGATTGCCGCAGGCGTCAGCGTGGACGACCTGCGACGCGTGACCGAAGCCGAGTTAATTGTAAACCCTAATTTACAAGTTATTGCGTAGCTGCGTTACCCGATACCGTCGCAGGCATGGGCGCCATATCGGGTTCCCAGAAGTTCATTGGGGCGCTTTGGCGGGCTCCGTCCGATATGGCCGCTACCCCGATGTACCCGATGTATGCCTCGTTTCAAGGGCACTGCGGTTCGATGACAGGCGTCTGCGGCGACAATCTGCTCTAGACCTGTTAGATAACTTGTCCTAGTTATTTTCGGTAAATAATTTGCTAAAGTGGAAATCCTGGGCCTATATGTTCATTCAATTTTGGCCTTCCCTGGCGTGTCCGAGATGCGGTGAATCTGAAGAGGTTTACCGGTCGCGGTGGCGGTGTTGGGACCTCCTTGCGCTGATTTTTCTACTGCGGCCTTTGCGATGCCTCATGTGTAACAAACGATATTATGCGCCGGTGTTATACGGGAAGGGCATCTCTACAAGAAAGCGCAGTTCCGGCATCAAGGCGAGAACGGCGAAAGCCGGCGCTCAGAACTGATTTCGAGAGCGCCACATTGTGGAGCTTATGAACAATGGCTACTGAGCGACCGGTTCTGGCCGCAGTCCCAATTCGCGCAAGCAGTGATCGATCCAGAGCTTGGTCAGCTTCTCCTGAGTGCCGTTTTGCGACAGGCGTGAACGCAGGCTGCCGAACTCGACGTGATCGAGCGGTTGGTCCTGATTGAAGCACGAGAACACCACGGTCTCGTTGCCTGTCACGGGATCTTTGTGCATTTGGAGGCATTGGGCGCAGATCTCTTTCATCATGCACTGCATTGGCGAGTTGATACTACCGATGGCTTGATGGTCGGGCTTTAAGAAAGGCCGGAGAACGCCGTGCCGCGCCTGCTGCACGCCGCGCATCATGCCGTCGGAGCCGATCACGATGAGCCGGTCGATGGAACTGAGCGGTATCTCGGGCTCGCCCAGTTCGCCGCGTCCATACGCCGCCATGGCCTCCACGATATTGCCGACAAAGGCGCTGTCCTGCACGCGGCCCGGCGTAAAGCCGGGGGCTTCATCGCAGCACCAGACGACGACATTGGCGGCCTGTTCGATTTCATTGACCTTGTAGCGATCGATCATCTTCTTATAGCCCGCGAAATAGAGAACGCGCGACCCGGATTCGCGGAGTTTCTGTCCGATGGAGAAGAGGACGGCGTTTCCCAATCCGCCACCGGCTAGCAAAACCGTTTCTTTGGAAGGAGTTTCGGTAGGCGTGCCGGTTGGGCCCATGAGGATGACCGGTTCACCGGGCTTCAACAGGGCGCACAAGTCGGACGAGCCGCCCATTTCGAGAACAATAGTGGAAAGCGTACCGTGCTCCGGGTCGACCTTAGCTCCAGTCAGGGCCAGACCTTCCATGCCCAGCGTTGTCCCGTCGACGTGTGCCGCCAGAGTCTCGTAATTTTGCAATCGATAGAATTGTCCTGGCTGGAACGCGCGGGCCGCGATGGGCGCGCGAACCACGATTTCGACAATATTCGGAGTCAGGCGAATCACGTCTTGGACCACCGGCCGCAACTCATCATTCAGACGGTCGAGCAACGCTGAGGGAGCGGGTTCAGTTGGAGCCATGCGCGACAAGACGCGGGAAACTACGGGATAGCCTTGCTTGGCGCTTCCCATGGCCTTAACGACGTTGCCTGAGAACGACGGATGGAGATCGCCAAAAAAGCTGATGGCGCGCCCGTCTGGCCGTAGAGAAATCAAGATATCGGCCACGGCGGGTTTGGCGATGCGCTGCGGCTTCACGGGATGGCCTTGTTCGTCAACGGCCCGGAAGAAGCGGCCATCGAGCGTGAAGTTGTGCTCGTCTTCCCGAGCCAATACCGTGTTGGGCTGCGTGCCGGCAGCCACGAGGATCGAGTGCGCGGGGAGGAGGGCGTGCTCGCCGGTGGGAATGGTCACGTTGTTCTCCGTATCGAAGCGAAGCTTCTCGACGCGCAGAGCGGCCGCCGCGCCATACTGATCGATCTCAACCTGCTCAGGTACGAGGCATTCGGCAAACCGCACGCCTTCTTCCATGGCCTTTGCCACTTCTTCATGGTTCAGCGTGTAGCTCGGCGAATCGATCAGGCGGCGGCGGTAGGCGATGGTGACTCCGCCCCAAGAGTTCAGCAGTTCAATGAGCCGCGGACGCCGGCCTTCCCGCGCCGCACGGTCGCGTTCGGCCCGAATGGCCAGCGCATGGGATAGAAACTCTTCCGCAATGCCCGCCTCCTCCGGAGTCCACTTCGAGCGTAGCTCGCGTTCACCGATTTCAGTGAGAAGCGCCTCGTAGCGCTGCAAGAACTTTTCTACTTGCACCACATAATAGGCGAGCGATTCGGTCGCGGTATCGATCGCCGTGAGGCCACCGCCAATCACGACGATGGGCATGCGAATTTGTAAGTTGGCGAGCGATTCGGTCTTGGCCGCGCCCGTCAATTGCAGGGCCATCAGGAAATCTGAAGCCTGACGGACGCCGCGCACCAAGCCATTTTTCATGGGAATGACAGTCGGCCGGCCGGCACCGGCACATAGCGCGACATGGTCGAAGCCCATTTCAAACGCGTCATCCACGGTGAGGGTGCCGCCAAATCGCACACCGCCAAACATACTGAAATCCGTACGGCGCTCGAGCAGCAGCCGAATGACTTTGAGGAAATTCTTGTTCCAGCGAACAGTGATGCCATACTCGGCGACGCCGCCGAAGCCGGCCATCACGCGGTCATCCAGGCGTTCGTAAATTTCGGTGATGTCGCGCAGCGGGCGAAAAGGTTGATGCCGTCCTTGCGCGTCGACACCCGAAACTTCCTCGGGCAGCGGTTCAATCTTCAATCCATCGACCGCCACGACGGCGTGGCCGTCGTTCATCAAGTGATGCGACAGCGTGAAACCTGCCGGCCCCAGGCCCACCACCAATACCTTCTTGCCCGTGGCAGCCAACGGGTAGGGGCGTGTGAAGTTCAACGGGTTCCATCGGGTTAGAAGGCTATAGATCTCGAAACCCCAGGGCAACTCCAATACATCTTTGAGCGATCGCGTTTCGATTTGGGGGATGTCGACGGGCTCCTGCTTTTGGAAAATGCAGGACTTCATGCAATCGTTACAGATTCGGTGGCCGGTTCCAGCGGCCATCGGGTTATCGATGGTCACTATGGCGAGGGCACCGATCGGATTGCCGTTCTGTTTGACGAGGTTCATCTCAGAGATCTTCTCGTCGAGTGGACAGCCCGCTAGTGGAACTCCGAAGACACTGGATTTGAAGGTTCCGTCCTTCTCCTTCAGACCCGTCGAGCAGCTATCTTTACCTTGGTTATGGCACTTGATGCAGTAGTGCGCCTGGTCCAGCGCACCGGTGAGATTTGTGCCGGCATCGGTGAGTTCGAAGCCTTCGCGATCCCGCCACTGTTTATCGCCCATCTCAATGCGCACGAGGCCGTCCACTGCGACCGGCTCGGCCGGAACCAAATGATGCATGTCCAGCTTGTGCGGCAGCTTGAATAAAATTCCCTTGCCGTGCTTAGCCTTGCCTTCTGGCGTTAGCACCGCCCAGGCAGCATATTGCGCGGCAAGCTGCAGGTGTTGGGTATGGTCCGCTTCGGCTTCCACCCAGCGGGCAACGTGGTTGGCGAATGTGCGCTCGGTCAGTTCGTCGTTGAGGAAGGCTTCGAGCTCGGCCGCTACGGCAGGTCCGTCGATTTCCAGCGCTTTCGCCGGAGTCATGCCGGTCAGCGCACGTTTCTGGATAAACCGGCGCTTCACCGAATAGAGCGGGGCCAGGGCCGAATGACGCGCCTGGAGAGCCTGCAATTCGGACTCGACACCGAAAAGACGTCCGATGAAATCCTCAACGTACGGAGCGACGCCTACGATTAGGTCCGAGCCCGATTTCCTCGCGAACGCTGGCGGGTTCTCGCGCGCGGCGAGAAGTTGGGCGTGGAGTTCCGGCGCGCTTTCGCTAAGGCCGGTCAGGAATGCATCGTCCAGGCGCTTCAGGCCATCGCGCGAATAGAGATCTTGAAATTCGAAGCCGAATGCCAAGCGCAATTCGGATGGCGAGGATTCAACGGCACTTTCGCGCCCATTACGTAGTTGATTCACGGTAGGTCAAATTAAAATGAGCGGTGTCCACTCCCTTTCTGGCGGGAATCGGCATCGCGCGAGTTGCTCTTCTCTATCAATCCGATTCAGAAGATGCAGAATTCGTTCTCCCTTTATTTTCGCAGATCAGCTCATGGCACAATGAGAGTCTCCGCTGCGCCTTTACGCGTAAGCTGCTGTGTCTATTTCACTAATGCCGATGTCTTCTAGGAGCCACATGGACCGAAAGCGCCGAACGCTAATCCGTACTACTCTGACCTCTACCGCCGGGATTGTTGGCGGCCGAAAAGGCCCCTCTGCCGAAGCTGCGCCATCCCAAAGCAAGAAGGTTTACCAACAGGGCCCGAAGCCGGAGAAAACACCGCTCTATTCGCCGGCCGTTTCTTATGGAAACCTACTGTTTCTGTCAGGCAAGACCGCAAAATTCAAAGGCGACATCAGATCACACGCCGAAAATGTGTTGAACGAGATTCGGAAAGAACTCGAAAATGCAGGCTCCTCGATGGAGAAGGTTTTGAAGGTCAACGTCTACCTGAACGACATCAAAGACTTCGCAGCGTTCAACGAAGTCTACCTCGGTAAATTCGGCGCTGAGCCGCCAGTGCGCACGACCGTTGCGCCCATGGGCGGCCTGCCGGGCGAGACTACGGTTGAGATCGATTGTATTGCTTATATTTAGCGCGCTAGCCGGCTAACTCTTTGCGGCAAATTAACGCATTGTTAGTACGCGCTACGGCTGGGCCACTCGTCACTATTTATTACTTGGAGGAGCGGCATCGCTCCCTTTATGCATGGCCCCCAACACCCAGACCAGAATAAAACGGATCGCGATCAGCGCGTTCCTGCTTTTTCATATTGTTGCCATAACTTGCTGGTGCCTTCCATTCAGTTCGCCATTGATCGCCATGTTCGACAATGTGATCCGGCCTTATTTCTTTTGGTCTGGCCTGTTTCAGTCATGGGACACGTTCGCTCCCAATCCTAAATTGGTAAACAGCTACATAGAAGCGATCGTCATTTACAAAAACGGGCACACACGAAATTGGGTATTCCCCAGAATGGAGAAGCTCAGTCTCACTGACCGCTATTGGGAGGAGCGGTATCGCAAATTTGTAGAAAACCTGAGAGAGGATGCAAATGTGGCCCTATGGCCCGATGCTGGGCGCCGCATCGCCCGTCTAAATAATAATAACGACATCTCTAATCCTCCGGAAATCGTAGTGCTCATCCGCCACTGGTCCGAGATGGTCCCGTATCGGTCCGCACCCTGGCACGCGCAAATCTTCTACGAATATAACGTCAAGCCGGAGGATTTGAGATGAGACTCCGGTCGCTGGTGGAAGCGTGGAACCAATTCTTTTTTGAGCCCCAGTCGCCGCTACCCGTTTGTTTGTTTCGCATTTTATACGGATGCGCGGTGATGGGTACCCTGATTCTGCTGAGGCCAGAATGGCTGACTTGGTATGGCACGCACGCGTGGGTAAGTCTCGCGACAATGCAGAAGGTTGCGCCGGGTCTCCGGCTCAATCTATTCGCTCTGATTCCGCAGAACGATTCCTGGATCGAAGGGCTGTTTTGGGTGTTTTTGGGGTCGGCGGTGTTCCTCACTATCGGACTTTTGACTCGGCTCAGTTCGATCAGCGTATTCCTGTGTCTCACCTCCATTCATCAACGCGACCTGTATATCACCCATAGCGGAGATACGTTTCTGCGCGTAGCCGGATTTTTTCTGATGTTCGCTCCCGCCGGCGTGGCTTTGTCGATGGATCGGCTGCTCCGCATCTGGCGCGGGAAAGAAGATGCGCCGGTCCAGCCGAAGAGTCCTTGGGCGCAGCGCATGATTCAGTTTGAAGTGGCTCTGATGTACTTCACATCGTTTTTGTGGAAGTCGATGGGCGCTCCCTGGGTGAATGGCACGGCGCTCTATTATGTGCTTCACCTGGACGAGATTCGCCGATTTCCGATACCTCAGTGGATCGAACAGCCGCTGATGCTTAAGCTAGGAAGTTGGCTGACTCTTGCACTTGAATTCTCGCTGGGAGTTCTGATTTGGTTCAAGGAATTGCGGTATCCGTTATTGCTTTGCGGACTGTTGTTTCACCTGTGTCTCGAGTATTCGCTGAATATTCCGATGTTTCAATGGGACGTTCTTTCGGCCTATGTACTATTTGTTGATCCAGTGGATATAAACCGTGTTCTGAATTGGATGAACGGCCGGTTGCCGGCGCCACTTAGACGAATCGCGGAGATTCCCGCATAGCCTTTGACGTAAGCGGTTTTCGCGGGCGTGGTTGCGAATTTGGACCGCGCACAAGGCGCGCCAAACGCCCTGTGCGCTGACTAGCACAACTCCTGTGCCAAGCCACGCTCTTGGGAGTGGCGAATTAGGCGCTGAGCCGCAATACTCCAGTCGTCATTCGTGCGACGCGTGCGAGTTCATGGAGTAGGATCTTGTCAATGGCCTCCGCGATCTCTCCGACGGTGCCGCGGCGACGATGGCTGCCGAGTAGCCGCTGGTATCGAGCGATATAATGTGGTGCACATCCCTTTTAGCTTCAAAGGGTTTTGACCTGAATGAGTTTGCTCAAGAATCTAAAGTTAGAGGCGAGGCCCGGGTTCTTGATGGCAATCCTCGGGTCTTGTCTAGTTCTCATCACCTGCGGACCGACAGCTATTGAACCGCCTCCGGTCGACAAAGTCCTACCGGTTGAGACGCGCGCGGCGGCTCCTTCGGCGGCGAACCAGGAAGTCGATTTCAACCTGGATGGCACGCTATCGATGCAAGGCTTTTCCCGGCCCAAAGACGAGAAGTTTGCACAGTTGCTACAGGATCTGGACGGAGCGCTGTCCAGCGCCTGGCAATCGAGCCACATTCATTACCATCGGTTCGGATCCATTATCGAAGACATCCGCCAACAGCCGTTTTATGTGGCTGCCTCACAGGAAAGCTTCTATCAACGCGGCAAGGATTATGCCGCGACACGAATCGATACTGTTTTTCGTAAGAGCTTGCCGGGTGCGTTGACAATCGTTATGACCGATCTTTTCGAAAAGGATCTGAACATCGCGGCGATTCAAGATGCGCTCAAGTCCGCATCGTTTCCCCAAGAAGCGAGTCTGGCGATCTGGAAATGGGAGATGCCGTTCAGCGGCGCGATTTTCGACTTCGATTTCAGAACCAGCGAGGGTCACACCTATTCGGGTCCACGTCCGCTCTATCTGCTGGCGCTTGGCCCGGAGAAGTCATTGGAACTTTTGCGCCGTTCTATCGTCAATACGGTTTCGGTGGGTCAACCACAATTCGTGCTTATTACCGGGAATCTTACCTCCAATCCGCGGGACTGGTTGACGGTTACACAGACTCAGGATGTGGGATTGCGGCAGCGAGTGGCTGGCAGCAATCAATCTCCGCCCTATGCCGTCTATAGGACATCCAGCGGGTGCAGCATCGCCGGATTTACCGCTACTTCTCACTTGATCCCCTTTGAAGACTCGCTGGTCCCCGCCTTCATGCCACACGAGGGCAGCTATGACGCCGGTCTCTTCTTGGTTTCCAGCGCGAATGGCAAGTGGACCACCCGCACCGTGAACGGCGGGGCGGAAAAGTCTGCGCAGCCGGCGAAGACGGCGGGGGAGGCATTATTGAACGTGCGCATGCAATGTGCCACGCTTGGTTCGTCCAGCATCAGCTTACTGAGAATTCGCCGCGTGGGCACGCCGGAGGACATCGTGCTTCCGAACTGGATTCAGAGTAGCAGCGCGAACGTTATGGAGTTCAATGAGGCATTCCAAAAGCACCAGCCATTATGGGGAGACAAGACATTGAACCTTTCGCCACTGGTGCGCGGTCTGGCGAACTCTGCCGTGAATGGAACTGTGATTGCCACTGCCTACTTCTATTTCGTGAAGAGCTGATACCCATGAGAAATCATCCAGTCGCATCCGTGTTGGCCGCATGTGTGATCGCTGCCGCCATTACAGGCCTGATCGGGCTGGCGGTGGTCAGCTACGTTTCGAACTCGGTGACTCCGCAGGATCCGAATTTGACGGTGGATGTCTGGCGGGCCGCGTATCAGCGCTCGGTCGGCTGGTCAGCCTTAGCTGCAGCCGTGTGTTCCGCGTGGTGGCTGTTGGTGGCGCATTCGGGGCGGGGATTAGATACGAAAGCGGGCCAGTGGTATACGCTGTGCTGCCTGGCAATCCTGGTTGCTGCAATATTGGGATGGCTGCTACCGCCTTCGGAGCGAGAGGGGCCGTTGAAACCGATGCTGGTCAATGCGGGCTTGGCGCTGATAGGTTATTGGGTGGCAACGTTCTTCACCGCGCCGGACCACTATCGGTTTACGCCGCCTTTGGCGCGGCTGGTGTGGGGTAAGAGCCATACATGAGTAACTGTCTTCTTTCCATCGGCGGGGCCGGACATCGCACTCTGAAGCCGCTGGTGTTTTTGGCTGCTGCGGGCGCACTGGGCGATGCAGACCTGGCGCTGCTGTGCGTGGACAACGACTCGACGAACGGCAATCTTGCCGATAGCCTGGAGATCCTTCATCTATATAACCGGGTGCGCGGGCCGCAGAGGTGGCTAGGCGATTCCGCTCTATTTCGTCCGAAATTGCAGTTGCTGGACGACCGCCCCTGGTCGCCATTGACGGCGCAGGATACGGCTCCGACGCTCGACAGCTTTCTGCGCCACGATTCCATGCGCGCGGCGGACGCGGACTTGGCTTCGCTATACGAATTTCTGTATGAGCCTGCGAAGCGGAATCTCCCCGTTACCGAGGGTTTTCGCGGTAGGCCGTCCATTGGAGCGGCCGTTTATCGCGCGGCGGCGCAAGGCGGTGATTTGATCGGCGCGGGCGCGGATTCCCTGCAGCGAGTTCGCGAAGAGTTAGAAACGGGCACCGCGCAAGGGCGCCACGTGCGTCTGTTCAGCGTAGGGTCTGTTTTCGGCGGAACGGGCGCGGCGGGCCTACCTACGATTCCGAGCAGCTTAATCGCAGGCATGCGGCAGGGCGCGGATCATGTTCTCTCCGGCGGGGCGTTTCTGCTGCCTTACTTCGAGTTCAACACCGGAGGCCTGGAGCAGCAAGGGCCGCACGCGAATCCCGACGACTTCATCATGATGATGAAGGACGCCCTGCCCTATTACGCGCTGAACCCGAGCCGCTACCAGTGCGTCTACGCGATTGGAGCGGACAAGTGGCGGCACGTGCCGAAGGCCGCTGTGGGCAAAGCGGAGCAGAAGAACCCGGCGGATCTGGTCGAATTTCTCGGTGCGTTGGCCGCCTCAAATTTCTTAGTCACATGGAATCCTCCGGCTGCTTCTAGTAACGGGCATGGTCCGGAATTGTTCGTGTTACACCGGGAGAAGGAAGCGGTCTTCACGTGGACCGATGTTCCGGAGCATGATCGGATTAAACCAAAACTTGCTGCCTTCACTCGCTTCTGCTTTCTCTTTCTAAACGACTACGAACCAGAACTCAGGAAGGCCGCGAATGGTCACTTGAAGGCGACATGGTACGGCACGCAGATTCAACCGGCGGGCGTTAATCCCAAAAGCGCCGAGTTCCAAAATCAGGTACGCGACCTGGCGAATTTCTGCGGCGCGTTTCTCCGATGGTGGGCCGATCTGCATGAAGGCGCGGGATTGAACGTCGACCTGGTGCATACAAGCGCGCTGCGGCAATGGCCTTTTACCGACGCAGCCTTCCCGGTCTTGATCACCGGGGAACGCTACGCGCAAAACGCAGCACAGGTTATTAAGAAAGTGGCGGGAATGCCTTTTGAGAGAGACCCAAATCTTTCGGGCCTAGGGCATTTCGTGCGGGCACTTGCAAGCGCTAGCACATAACGCGCGAATCACAGGAGATTTTGACTCATGTATCCAATGTTGCCTGTCGCCGAGACCACGCAGGACGAGCTTGCATCGGGCAAGCCAGGCGAATGGGACAAGCGTCATTGGGGCGACTTGCGGCATATCGCCAGTCGAACACGCAGCACCGCGGACGCCCGGGACCGAATCGAAGTCGACCTGATACCTGATGTTTGGGCGCGCCTTATTCTCTTTTCCAACGCGCTGTTTAACGATCATCATCCGCTGCACAAACCGGCGCTGGCGGCATATCGCGGGTTTCTGGCTTTGCTTGCGCTTCGCATTCGCAAGCACGTGTTGTTGAAGGCGACCTCGTTGCATCTGGGAGCGAAAGACAACTGGCCGTTTTCCGCCGCGGCGCGCCAGCACCGGCACGGTCATGGAGTTCACCAGTTATACGCGGATACAAACTGGAACGAGATCTATCTGCTGAGGGGGGACGGCGGATCGCTGTTGGGCGTTACGTCACCGCTCACGCTGGTGTGTCCGGCGCAGGGGCCCACGCTGAAGGGTTTGACGCAGTTGCCGAACTCCTGGTTTAGCGGCGCCGAATTTCAGGACCCTTCCGCCAAAGGCGTTCTGGGCGATGAAGATCGAAGTTTGTTGGCTGCCTGGATCAGTGAACTGAAGACGAATCTGGCGAAGTACGGGCAAGATCCGGCGGTCGTTAAGTGGCACAGGGGGCACAGCGAGTTAGTCGGGTTGCTCAGCAAGTTTGAAGAAGATCTGGGAGGGTCCAAAAGAGCGGAGGCCGTTGGCTCGCACGAAGGATCGTTGCGACTGGGCACCTCGCCTTATCGATTTTTGGCGGTCGCGGTCAAGGCGGAAGAGGCGCGGCTGGACAATTCCGACCTGATTCTGGACACAACAGTCCCGCTGAAAGCCCCGATTTTATTGCCCATTCGGGTCAGCGATACGGATACTATTATTGAACCTCCTTCCGATCCCAGCAAATTGTGCGTGGTGACCGGAACATCGCTTCTCGATATAAACATCGCGGTGTGGGGGGATAATCGGCGGAGTTTGGCTGGGCGTCCGCTTCCGGGAGACGCCGAATGGCTGGATCCGAAGACCCTTTTTCTCGACCGGCTTTTCTTTTTGAAGGGATCGCAACAGCGCGCGGGTCTTCTCCATGCAAGAGGACAGCGCGACGTCGCGGATCATTTCTCGGAGTATCCGATTCTTCCGTTTGTGCCGAAGCTGAACGATCTGCTGACGCCGACGGATATCGTGCGCAATGTGCGTTTTTCAGTGGAAGAACACCCGACTGGGACGGTGGTGGTTGTGAAGCTTCGCCTGCCGCTGAAGAACGGCCGCGCCGTCGAAGTGACGCACACATATACGAGCGATCAACAGACGTCGATCCAGCAAATGCCAGTCCTGGAGGTATGGCCTCCCTTCAGGCGTAACGGATGGAAGCGCTACAACACGTTCTGGTGGTCGAATTCCGATATGACGTTCACGGCCGATCCATTTCCCGGAGCGCCTGTCGCGACGGAGACCGAAAGTCTGCCGGGCGCGCAGCAAATTCGCGTGACGCAGATGAACCAGACTCCGGACGGCTTTCTGCTGCAGTATCCGCAAGGGCCGTCCGGCCGCGCCACCATGCAGAACGCCGGTTTTATCCTGCTCAAGTATGTCGAGATTACTTCGCCGCCAACTGGCGTATGGGTCGCCGGTGTAGACTTCGGCACCAGTAGTACAAACGTTATTTCACACGCTGAACGTGACCGGGAGACGCCATTATCTTTGGCGCAGTCGGGGCCGCTTCGGGTGGTTGTGGGGCGCGATGCAGACCGCGCGGAAGCGCTCTACAAATACTTCCTGCCGTTTACGCCGGAGAACACGGAATTGGCCGAAACATCGCCCTTCCTCTCGTTTCTCCGCATGCGGCATCCGGAAAATAACGAATTCAGGGAAATCTCCGCAGCACACATTTTCTTTTACAGCCGGTCGCATAATGTGCAGGAACTTAGTTCGGGGCGATTGGCGACCAATCTGAAATGGGAGGGTCAATCGAAGGTCCGAAGCGAACCGTACTTGCGGCAAATATGCGTTCAGACGGCCGCCGAAGCAGCGATGGGCGGAGCGGAAGGGCTCAACTGGTTTTATTCGTTACCGACGGCTTTCTCTCCTTACATGCGCGGGGAATATCGCAAGGTGTGGCGGCTGATCTCGCGATTCATCAGTGAATCAACCGGACTCCGTTCGACAGAAGAACCGCAGCAGATGACGGAGAGCTTTGCCAACGCGCGATATTTCACGCATCGCGAAGAAGCTCCTCCAGTGGTGGGCGCGGTCTTCATGGATGTTGGCGGCGGGACCACGGACATGTCCATCTGGCAGGACAACGCTGAGCGCTGTGGAATCTCGATTCGCTTTGCGGGCAGGGACATTTTCCTCGGCCCTTTGTTCCATCTTCGCGGCCGATTGATCAAGGACTTCACAACGGCGATGCCCGATCGCATCCCCAGCGCAACGGAGGCCCGGCTGCTTTCCGACCAGACCGAAGACGATTTCTTTGCACACGCGGAAGCGATGCTGCGAGACGTAGGAACGGCGCTGCCGCAACAGCTTCACCGGCAAGACAAGCTGGAAGCGGCCGCCCTACCGGTTCGCATCGGTTTGGCGGGATTGTTCTATTATCTGGGCATCGTGCTTCGCCACCTGGAGCAGGCTGGACTGTACAAGCGCAGTTTGGGCGGTGTGTTCGTTGGCGGAAACGGCGCGCAATTGCTGCATTGGGCCGACGGCGGCGAATACGATCCCCACGGGCCCTTTGCAAAAGTACTGACCGAGTGTCTGTTTGCAGCGACGAGGTGGGGGGACAGCGCACCTAAGAACGTGCAAATCAAGCTCAGCGGCCGGCCCAAACAGGAAGTGGCCGTCGGGCTGGTCGTGCAAAGCACGTTGGTGGACGCGGAAGAACACTGGGACGATGTCATTTCCGGCGAGCCGTTCACGGTGGATGGCGTCGCCAAACCAGAGACAGATCTAATCGGAAGAGAAGATCTGCTGAAGGCGGAGGTGTCGGACCTGCCGGAGTTGCGCGCGTTTTTCGCCGCTTACGCGAAGGCGGCTGACAGCATTGGCTACCCGCGGCTGAACCTGACCACCGATCCTCTTTTCACGCGCGCATTGGAGCGAGTCCGTCAGTCCATGGCGAATCAAAGGACGCAATCGGCGGAAGAAATTGAATTGGCGCCGCCGTTCATTACGGGTCTTCAGGCATTATGCGTCGGGATTGCGAGAGAAGCCGACCGGAGCAGGCCGGCTAAGTTAGGCCGATGAGCGCTTTGCCTGGCAGCCGATAGGAGTCGACGACATGCAAGACGCCGAATTACGTTGGTACTTGCGCCAATATCTTGAAAGCGCCATCGATCAGGATAAGAAACTGAAGAAGGCGCTGAGCACTTACGCCCATATTCTGAAATCCGGACCGGGTTACCGTGCTGTTTGCGCTCAACTTAGTCAACTTAGTGGCCGGGAAGTAATTTCGGAGAAGCTTCTGGAATATCTTGGTGAGACCGATGAGCCGCCTGTTGCGAAATCTGAAGAAAGGCAGAAGAGCCGTCGGCGTGTCCCGGAAATAGCCTTGGTCGAATTGCCTCTCAAACCATTGCGCGCGCTGGACGAATTCGAACAGAAGGTTGTGCGCACTTACAATGAAGAGCCCGACAAGTGGGCGCGTAAGTTTCGGCCAGTTAGCTTCGGCGCAGCAAACGTAGATGAGATCTGGCGGTCCGGCGGCGAACCGAAATTTGCACGCAAAGAAGGCGGAATTTATCATCTCATCGAAGATTCCGGACGCTACTTCGTGGTACCCGAACCGGGTCTAAAGCTGCAGGAGAGTTACTTTCGCAGCGAAGGTATAGGGCACCTGTTTGAGGTTGCGGAATCGGAATGCGGTGGAACAGGCGCTCCTCTTTGGCTGATCAGCCCGGCTGTGGTTGAGGAATCCGGCGACCGTTGGTTGGTAAGCCTGAAGGGCGAACTGCGGGAGCGCGGGTTCCAGTGAGCTTCGGCACGATCTTTCCGATCGATCTGTTGTCCCTAATCTTCGTATTGGGACTGATTTTGTGGTTTGTTGCCTGGGCTGTGCGGCTATCAAGGGAAGCCGACCGCATTCGGGCCATACCTCCATCGCTTGACATTCTCGACGCGTCAGTCGAGCATTTGCGCAACCAGCAATTGTGGCGCGACCGCCAGAATCTGGAGGGACGGGAAGCGAAAGCCGATCCAGCGCAGTTTTTTGAGAACGTTATCGCTGGCGCGTTTCACGACCGCCACGCCGCCCTGCCGCCGCCGCCGATCCAGACGCATTTCAAGGCGATCTTTGTGGCGGGATGCGACGAGAGCCTCCTGGACGCACCCGAATTGACGGCGGCCACTTTGCAGGAATTAGGACGCCCTGCCGAACAACTGAGGACAGAGACCTTTTTGATGCTGTTGAGCGGCGTTCTCGGAACTCTGCTTGGCATACTTCGGAACAGCTCATTCGCTATTGCTCCGGGGTTGCATCGATCAATGCCTCCTGTTGTGTGGGGCGTGTTGCTGTCGCTGTTGGCAAGCTTCTTATTTATGCGTTTCAAGAGCACGGTTCAAGACCGCTGCTTCTCCAGCATCCGGCGAAGGACCGTGACGCAATGGATTCCGAGGCTGTATCCCACGGTTGCGCAGCGGGCGGCCCGATGGGCGATGCAGACGCTGAAGAACGCCGCGCGCGTGACGGATGCCTCGGAGGTTATCGAGAAGAATACGGTCGATTTCGTCGGGGCGATCGCCAATGCCAAACGGGCGAGTGAAGTCTTTGCGCAGGGAATGCAGCAGTTCTCCGTCGGAATTGAAGCCTCCGATCAGGCGCTGGTGCGCGCGCAGTCAAAGCTTGGCGTGGAGGTAGATAAGTTTGCCGATTCTCTACACCGCTGGGCGGCTTTCGAAGACGAAATCCGGAGATTTTATGGGTCGGTGGAGGCTCATCAGAAGCAACTCGTAGAGGAGCGGAAGACCCTTGAATATATGCTTTCGAGTTATCGGGATTTTGTAAAGCAAGCGACCGGCGTGCTGGAGAATTCCGCTGCGAGTGTCGGGACGGCGGCCGACCAGTTGCCTTCCGCGTTTAGCGCGTCCGCCGATCGCATGACGCAGAGCACGGCCGAACTTCAGAATTCGGTTTCTGCCTTGATTACGGACCTCGCGGCAAAGCTTGAAGCAGGAAACAAGCAAAGCCTGGCAGAGTTGCAGCAGCGATTTGAAGAAGTGCTGGCTCCGGTGCTGAAAATGGAGGATCGGCTCCGGGCGCTGAGTGAGCCATTTGAACGGGCGGCGCACGAGATTACAGAGGTCGCTACGAATTTGTGGAAGTTGAATGAGAATTTTTCGCGAGAAGTGACGCGAAGGATTGGGCAGAAGTAAGGGCGTCCCGGGATGGCGGGAGAGCGGAGACAGGAGTTAGGAGGAGAAGGGAATTAGCGTTGATTGGATTTCAGGATTTTTTTGCGGAGGCGGATGGATTTTGGCGTCACTTCCACGAACTCATCTTCGCGGATGAACTCAATTGCCTGCTCAAGATTCAGCACTCTTGGCGGTACGAGTCGAATGGCATCGTCGGAGGTGGAGGCGCGCATATTCGTGAGCTTCTTTTCTTTGACGATGTTCACGTCCAGGTCGCTATTGCGGGCGTTCTCGCCGATGATCATGCCTTCGTAGACTTCGGTGGTTGGCGAAATGAAAATGACTCCACGCTCCTGCAAGTTGAAGATCGCGTAACTGGTGGCGACGCCGGGGCGGTCCGAAACCAGCGACCCGGTAGGCCTGGTGGCGATTTCGCCCTGCCATTCAATGTAGCCGTGAAACAGCGAGTTCATAATGGCCATACCCTTGGTGTCCGTGAGCATTTCGCTACGGATACCAATCAACCCGCGCGAGGGCACATGAAAATCGAGACGCACCCGTCCGGATCCATGATTGACCATTTTGGTCATTTTGCCTTTGCGGCTGCCCATCTTCTCGATCACAACGCCGATGAACTCTTCGGGGCAATCGATTACCAGCAGCTCTAGAGGCTCGTGCAGCGCACCATTGATGGTCTTCGTGAGGATTTCAGGCTTGCCGACCTGCAGTTCATAGCCTTCACGGCGCATCATCTCGATAAGAATGGCAAGCTGCAATTCGCCGCGGCCCATTACTTTGAAGGAATCCGGACCGCCAGCTTGCTCCACGCGAATAGAAACGTTGGTTAGTAACTCTCTATCCAAGCGATCGCGGAGATTGCGAGACGTTACATATTCGCCCTCGCGCCCGGCGAACGGAGAATTATTGATAGTGAACGTCATCGCGATGGTCGGTTCATCGATCTGGATATGCGGCAGGGGTTCGGGCGTTTCAGCACTGGTCACGGTCTCGCCAATCGTGATCCCTTCAACGCCAGCGATCGCAAGCACGTCGCCAGTCTTGCCAAGCGTCTCGTCAACGCGTTTCAGGCCTTCGAACGAGTAGAGCTTGGTGATGCGCGTTTTGTGGAGCGAGCCATCGAGCTTGACAATGGCCACTTCGTCTCCGTGACGGAGAGTGCCATTGAACACGCGCCCTATGGCCAAGCGGCCGAGGTAATCACTGTAATCCAGATTCGCAACCAGAAGCTGCAGCACGGCATCCGGATTACCTTTCGGCGCGGGGATATGCTTCAAGATAGTTTCGAATAACGAGCGTAGATTATCGCTCTCGTCGTTGGGGTCCATCTTGGCGATTCCGGCTCTGGCATTGGTATAGACCACGGGAAAATCCAACTGGTCTTCGGTCGCGTCGAGGTCGATGAAGAGGTCATAGACTTCGTTCAGTACTTCCTGGATACGCGCGTCCGGGCGGTCAATCTTGTTGATCACCAAAACTGGCGGAAGGTGGGCCTCAAGCGCCTTCATCAAGACGTAACGCGTCTGGGGCAAAGGGCCCTCGCTCGCGTCGACCAGCAGCATCACGCCATCGACAATTTTCAACGCGCGTTCTACTTCGCCGCCGAAGTCGCTGTGTCCCGGGGTATCGACGATGTTTATCTTGGTTCCGTGATAACGGACGCCCGTTGTTTTGGCAAGAATTGTGATGCCGCGCTCGCGTTCGAGGTCGTTGGAATCCATCACGCGGTCGGCAACCGCTTCATTGGCGCGGAAGATACCGCTCTGGCGTAACATGGCATCCACAAGAGTGGTCTTTCCGTGGTCCACGTGCGCAATAATGGCGATATTTCGTGTCGCTGTCGTGTCGTAAACTTCTGGCATCGGCAAGGACTATGGTCGCATGAGCGACTAAGATGCTTCCGCAGGATGCAAATCTCAGCCCGTCACGGCTCCCGCGGCGGCGTTGGGCTCCCAAAGCGTCTCCTGCGAGCCCAGGGCGTGATTTGCCCAGCGGCTCCAGACAAACAGCGCGTCACTGAGACGGTTGAGATACTGAACGGACTCGGATGGCACGTTCTGGGCACGTCCGAGCGCGACCAGCAGCCTTTCGGCGCGTCTGCAGACGGTACGCGCGACGTGCAATTCCGCGTCGAGACGGCTCCCGCCTGGTAGAACGAAGGAGCGCAGCGGCTGCAATGTTTCGTTAGCTTCGTCAATCTCGGTTTCGAGTTGGACGATGTCGGCGGTTGTGATGCGCGGCTGTTTCGGATGGACATCTTCCGGTAACGTGGCTACGATTGAGCCCAGATTGAACAGCTCATGCTGAACTCGTTTGAGGATGGCGGCGAAGGGCCTGAGCGTCTCGACCCTGGAGGCTATATCTTCAGCCGTAACACGGGCATTTCCGATGAAGGCGTTCAACTCGTCGATGGTGCCGTAGCTCTCGATCCGCAAGTCGTCTTTGTGAACGCGTTGACCACCGACCAGGCTGGTCTCACCGGAATCACCTCGACGTGTGTAGATGCGATTCAGCGCCAAACGTGGCTCGTTGAAAATTTGCTCGCTCAATTTTGTTTTCCCTAGTCCCAGCGTAGCGAAATCGGGAAGCACCAAATAAAAGGCCGGGTGCAATTTGCACCCGGCCCAAGAGGAGCATAGGGAAGGAAGAAGTTAGCGATGACCACCGGACCGGGATGGCACTCCGCCGTGAGCAAATCCGCCACCTCGATAGCCGCCACCTACATAACCGCCTCGGTAGACGCCTCCGTAGTAGGGATGGCCATAGTAGCCGCGATAGAAGCCGCCTCCGTAAAATAGCCCGATACCAAACCCGTAGGGATAAAAGCCTGGATAATAGCCGTAGGAATAGGGATACGGATACGAATAGGCATATGGGTTTGGATACCCATACGGCGCGGTCGCGTAAGGAGACGGCTGTCCGTAACCGGGACCGTAGCCATAGCCATAGCCATAGCCTGGTCCTGGTCCTGGTCCTGGTCCTGGTCCGGGGCCGCTGGCATATTCATTCGGCTGCACATAATGGAACGCCTGTGGCGCATTCGCGGTGGAGATCTGCACGGGCGCCTGGATACGGAAGGTCAGTTCCTGTTCAGGAACGATAATTGTAGGCTGGCCTCGGGTAAGCATTACGCCAGCGACTCCGGCAATAAGACCAGTGGCCGCTCCGATGCCCGCTCCGATACCGCCGCCCGCTGCCGCGCCGATAAGTGCGCCGGCCCCAGTTGCCGCGGTCGCGCCAGCGACATCACGGCCCACTGGTTTGGGTCCAGTTCGAGCAACGAATTGAGATTGAATCGGTATCTGTTGGCCGTCGACAAGGGCCAGATCAGTGAGTTGCAATCCCAAGCGCGACACAGATTTTCCGTGGTTAGCTTTTTCCGCGATGGAGACTCGGCCGGCCAACGTCTGGCCCGGCTCCGCTACTACGACTCCGTCGGCCACTAGAGGACTTTCAAGCGTCGCCGTGAACGGGTCACCGGATTGATTCCGGTCGGATGAGAGGGGCTGGTTCACACGAACCGTAACCAGCGTTCCCGGCTTGAGCGTCACCTGCGCTGGAACCGGAGCGTTTGGTTGCAGTGCAGCGCCCTGTGGTCCACCATAGGGAGGCTGATTTGCCATGGGCGGACGGCCGTATGGCGGCTGGCCTCCGGTCTCCGGTCCGGGGTAAGTTTGGGGTGGCGGGGGCTGATTCCCATCGTTTACGGGCTGATTCTGATCTGGGGGCGGCGGTTGGGAACCCGGGTATTGGGATGCTCCGGCGGTGGATGCGTCCGGCGCATAATAAGGCGCGTTTTGCGACTGCGAATTTTGTGATTGATCGTTAGCTGGGGGCGCCGGTGGCGGGTCTCCAACGCGGCGCCAGCCTCCAGTGGGATTAGTCCCCGTTTGTGAGGGAGCCGCGGGGCTGGAACTGTTTGGAGAGGTTGTTTCCTGGGCCATCAAATAAGGCGACAGGACAAACGAGCTCAGCGCTATAGATAAGACTGCCGAACGAACCGGCATCATTTTTGGCGTATGCATTTGACTGCTTTCCTTAAAAGCAACTACACTTTCGACGATTATCGCTATGCACGAGTTTCGCCAAACTCTTTTATTCCCAGATAGTTGAAGATACAGGTTGGCGAAGCGTGGCGGTTATGGCTGTAAGGAAGCGACAGTGGTTGAAATCGACCACATTGTGGCGCGATAAGCTAGCATCTTCATCCTTATGAGGTTTACCAGTGTCATCGTCGCCGCCCTTGCGGCTGTGTTCGTTTCGATATCGTCCTATGCCGACTGGCTGACCTTCGCCCATGATGCTCAGCGAACCGGCTGGGCTCCAGAGGAGACGCATCTCACGCCGGAGAATGTCTCTGGCATGAGTCTCCTTTGGAAATCGAAACTGGATGTTCAGTCGTATAGTCTGTTCGCGTTAACCGCTCCGGTGGTGGCCAGTGATGTATCGACGCGGATGGGCCCCAGAACAGTCGTCTACGTGGCGGGGATCTCGGGCGCGATCTTCGCCCTCGACGCGGAAACGGGCGAGACACTGTGGACGCATACTTTCAAGAACTTCGTGGATTCGAGGAAGAACGTTTATATGTTTCAGGGCGGTTTCTTATGCCCGAACGGCATTACCGCTACGCCGGTCATCGATAAGTCGACGGGAACGCTCTACTTCATCGGTCCGGACGGAATGCTTTACGGAGTGGACCTCGGCGATGGTTCACTGCGTTATGGACCGGTGCAGTTCGTGGCACCGTTTTCGAAGAGCTGGAGTTTGAACTTAGTCGACGGGAGGATATACACAACTCTCTCGCAGGGCTGCGGCAACGGTATTTCCGGATTCTATTCGATAGACATTCGCGATCGCCATCATCCGGTTATCCAACAGGGACTGCTCTCAAACACGAATACCGCTGGAGTCTGGGGGCGCGGCGGACCGGTTATCGGCGCGAACGGGCGCGTCTACGGGGGCACGGCGGATGGCAAGTTCGATGCCTTGGCCGGCGACTATTCCGACAGCGTCGTTTCAGCTTCGCTGAAGGATTTGAGGGCGCTCGATTATTATCTGCCTCCGAACTGGGACTATCTCCGGAAGAAAGACTTCGATCTTGGCTCGGCGAGCCCGGTCTATTTCGGATGGCGTAACCGCAACCTGGTGGCGCATGGAGCCAAGGAGGGTGTCGTTTATCTGCTGGATGCGGATTCGTTGGGTGGCAACGATCACCAGACACCTTTATATGTTTCGCCAAGGCTTGGCAACGATCGCGCCGTATGTTGCGAAGGGCTTGGTATCTGGGGTGGTCTCTCAACAGCCCGTGACGCGACTGGGCAGACGTGGCTGTTTGTCCCGATGGCCGGCCCTCCCGCGGTGAACGGGCCGGCGTTTCCTATCACCAACGGCGACAATCCCCACGGCAGCGTGATGGCGTTTCGCGTGGTTGCCGACGCAAAGACTCGAGAACCGGCGCTTGAGCCAGCATGGATCTCCGGGGATTTCGATCATCCCGACCCGGTGGTGATTGCCAACGGTATCGTTTTCGCGCTGTCGAACGGCGAGAACGCGGTACAACATGGAGGGGAGAAATTGCGCCTCGAGAATACTCATCCGGCGGTCTTGAAAGCGCTGGATGCAAAGACCGGCAAGGAAATTTTCAATAGCGGCACGGCGATGACCGGGTGGGTTCACTTCAGTGGCATCGCGCTTTCGGGCGGCCGTGTATTTGCCGTGGACCACGACTCCACTGTGTATTGCTTCGGGCTGCAGCCGAAGACTTCCAACTAGCCGATGATTGCTTTATTGCGCGGCCCCATTCTCGAGAAGCATCCAAACCAAGTGATCGTGGAGGCCGGGGGCGTCGGGTACGACGTGCAGATTCCGATCTCCACGTATACTTCACTTCCCAACACCGGGGCAGTGGTGTCGCTGCGGATCTATACGCATGTGCGCGAGGATGCACTGATGCTTTACGGATTCGCCACCGTGGAGGAGAAGCATGTTTTCGAACAACTGATTTCGGTGAGTGGGATCGGACCGAAGTTGGCGATCACGGTGTTGTCGGGGTTGGCCACTCCCGATCTGGTGGTGGCGATTCGCACGAGCGACGTTGCGCGACTGGTCCGCATTCCGGGTGTCGGGAAGAAGACCGCGGAACGCATTGTACTGGAGCTCAGGGACAAAGTAAAGGTTCTGGACGGCGGCGGCAAAACGGCGGCGGCAACGGAACCGGTGGCTGCTCTTTCCGTTCTTGAATCGGACGTGCTCTCCGCGCTACAGAATTTAGGCTGTTCGCGCGCAGCGGCCGAAGAGGGTATTCGCAAGGCGAAACTTGCGGGCGTGGATGAGGGATTTGAGCCGCTCTTCCGGGCCGCGCTAGCGCTGGTGAGGTAGGGGGTTGGCGGGGCTCCCACGAACACGCGCAAAACGGGCACGGCGCGGCCGCCCGAATTCCAAACATTGTATTGGCGGCACGCCGTGCCCTTTGCGCTTCTAACATCGCGTTATTTCGGGCTTGAATTCGCGGGGGGAGGAGGCGGCGGAGGTGGAGGCTCGGGAGCGTCCGAGTTCTGATGAATTTTGAATCGCAACGTGGTTTCGGGCGGGATGATGGCTTCCTTTTTGCCCGTCGCGGCGGCACCAGCAGTTCCTGCACCAGCGCCTGCTCCGGCTCCAATGGCAGCACCTTTTCCACCTCCCGCGAGGCCGCCGATCAGCGCACCTAAGGCAGCGCCCCCGCCGATTGCGGTAGCATTGCGCTTCGTATGCGACCCGCCTTCGATCGTGTACATATCGGACGACACCTTCTCGCCCGCGATGGATTCGATACTGAGGGACAAGAACCCGGGATTGGACAGGCTACCCGACGGGCGGACCTGGTTGATGATGCCTTCGACCCTATCTCCTTTATGGGCAATTCCGGCACCGTTCGAATCTTTTAAATTGGACTCCAGGGAACCGGTCCAGTGGTCGCCCGACTTTGCCGTGCCGGACGAGATCTTGGAGGTTGTCCGAACCTTAACCTCAGTGCCTGGAGTGATTTCAGCCGCGGCCGCAAGGGACGCGATGGCGGCGATGGCTAAAAGCTTGGTGGTCAGCATAATGGCTCCTTTATGAAACGTTTGGTGAACGAACCCGGTTATTGAGATGGTTGCTAATTAGCCCGTGTTTCGCCGAAATGCGCACTGCTCAAGAGCATTTCGAGCGACACGACCTCGAGCGCCCTCTCGTGAGTAGCTTCCAGGCAAGTGGAACCGATTACACCAGCCTCGTACGACTTCTTCCATAGTTCAACACAGACACACCAGCGGTCGCCGGCTTTCAAACCGGGAAACCCGAACTCTGGCTGTGGCGTGATTAGATCATTGCCGATGGACGCCTGATGGTTGAGGAACTCGTCCGTCAAAACCACGCAAACGGTATGCTTGCCCAAGTCCTCAGGACTCGTGTTGCACTTTCCATCGCGATAGAATCCGGTGAGCGGATTTGTACAGCAAGTCTGAAGCACGGTACCTAACACATTCTTGGTCATACCTTAGAGAGTACTCGCCGGTGCGATGTTTGCGTTTGATAGCGGAATAACCTAGGAATTTGTGTTGACATGTCGCGGCTGATGGCATCATACTAGGCGCTGACACGCAGTGAATAGGCTGCGGGGGCCCCTGTCCGGTTCTCCCTAAAAAGCTAAGTCGAGTTACAGACTCTATTACTGTGTCAATTCAGGGGGGAGTTTTGAGAAAAGCACAGTACGCACTATTGTCTTTACTGTTTGCGTTGAGCGCCTTGGCACAGGTCAACTCAACAGGGAGTCTGATCGGAACGGTCACCGATTCGAGCGGCGCCGTGGTGCCGGATGCGGCGGTTAGGACCGTCAACAAGAATACCGGGCTGACGCGCGAAGTGAAATCCGGCGATAGTGGCACGTTTCGCTTCGATCTACTGCCGGCTGGAACTTACGAGTTAACAGTCACTAAGCCGGGTTTCGCCACGCCCAAGTATGAGAATGTCATGGTCTCGGTAAGTCAGTCGACCGAGGAGAACATAACGCTGAACCCAAGCGCGCAGGCATCTGTGGTGACGGTCGAGGCCTCGGGCGCAGCGGTGGTGGATGTTGAAAAGACCGATGTCAGCGTACCTATCTCAAGTAAGCAGATCGAAGAACTTCCGTTAAATGGACGGGACTTTGTTAATCTGGCTTATCTCGCACCTGGCGCTCGTCCGGTTAACTCGTACGATCCGACGAAGAACCGCGTAGGCGTATTCTCGGTGGACGGATCGAGCGGTCGAAACGTTAACGTCACCGTTAACGGAATCGACGACAAGGATAATACGGTTGGCGGACCGGTGATGCAATTGCCGCTGGAAGCGGTAGAGGAATTTCAAATCAGCACTCAGCGTTTCTCGGCCGCGAACGGCCGAAGCGAAGGCGCGGCGATTACCGCGATTACCAGATCCGGCACCAACGATTTTCACGGCTCGCTCTATCTGTTTGACCGCAATGAAGCGATGAATGCAAATGGTTACTTTGATAAGGAGGCTGGCAACCCGAAGCCCGCTTATTCCCGCCAGCAATTTGGCGGCGACATAGGCGGTCCGGTGCGCAAGGATAAGGACTTCTTCTTCTTTACATTGGAGCGCGAGCGCGAAGCTACCAGCCTGAGTGTCGACCCCACGCTGTACCACGAATTGGTGCTTGCGGAACCGCTTGGCGCCAAGCCTGCCCCGACCATTCCCCAGCCTTATTTCGATTGGCGCTACAACGGGCGATGGGACCACACTTTCAACGATAAGAACAACGCATTTTTTAGTTATACGAATCAGAACAATATCGGTCAGAATGACCAATCGGGAAATGGAAACGATCTCACGGCCGGAAACTTCACTACGAATCAACTTATCCTTGCCAGCCTGAACCTGAACTCTGTCATTAGCCCGAATGTAGTGAACGCCGCGGCTGTCGGCTATCAATACTGGAACAACGTTATCGATTCCACGATACGGGATCCTACCATTACGTTCGCGTCGGGTGAGTATTTTGGAACAAACGGAAACGTCCCGCAGGAGTCGTTCCAGAAGAAGTGGCAGTTCAAAGACGACTTGTCCATTACGCACGGCAAACACAATTTCAAAGTAGGTGCCGATTGGGTGCATGAGCCGACGCTCGGCGGTTTTTTCGAAGCCAACCCCACCCCAGCGATCACATTCGCGGCCGACCCCAGCCAGATTCTTGGGAATCCCTCACTCTACCCGGAAGGATTTTCAACTCCCGGCTTGGTCACCGCGATCACGGAGTCCGCAGGAGATCCTTACTTCATGCTCAGCGCCAACATGTTCGGCACTTATTTTCAGGACGATTGGAAGGCGACGAAGAGACTTACTTTGAATCTCGGCGTGCGATGGGATAGGGACTTCAATTTGGTCGCGGGGCAAATCCAGGCTAAGTCCCGGACCTATGAGGAATTGAAGGCGATCGGCAGTCCTTACGCCGGGGGATTGCCGCATGACGATAATAAGGACTTCAGTCCTCGCGTCGGCTTCGCCTATGACCTGACTGGCACCGGACATCACATCCTTCGCGGCGGATTTGGTCTTTACTACGGGCAGATCTTCGAGAACATTACTCTGTTCATGATTCAACAAGCGAACCCCACAATTTTCGCGACGGTTCTGAATCTGACCAGCACAGGCCCAGGAGACATGAACGCCGACCCTGTTCCCGGAACGAACCTGCTGCTTTCGCAATTCCGGTACGGAGTCGACCCCATACCAACTCCACCCGCGGCGCCGACCAGCCTGCCGGCCACCTCCACTGGACGCCTGATCGACCCGAAATATCACAATCCGTATACTGAGCAAGAGAACATCGGTTATACGTGGGAAATCAATCAAGCCAACGCGATTGTGGTCGACTACACGCACGTGTTGAGTCTGGATGAATCGAAAAGCGTGCAACTCAATCCGAAGAGCCTTAACTATTCCGGCCGGCTATTGGATTCCGAATTTGAGGCCGCAGGTCAACCAGTTCTGGGTAGCATTACGGACTTCGCCTCAATCGGGCGGTCGCGCTATGACGGCCTGAACGTCAGTTACACGCGCCGGCTATCCTCGCGATTCAGCATCAATACTAGTTACGTCCTGTCCCAAGCTCTCGCATATAACGGCTCGGCCGCCAATTTCAGCCAAACCTCTACGGACCCTTCGAACATCTTCGCGCCCCATGACTTTGGTCCCTCGCCAGCCGATGAGAGACATCGCTGGGTGACCAGCGGAGTGATAAATCTGCCTTGGGGCATCAGCGTGGCGCCCATCATGCAGCTTGCTTCCGCGCGCCCGTACTCCGCAAAAGAGGGGATCGACTATTATGGCGTGGGCAATAGCACCACCACCGACTTCGCGATACTGCTGAATAGCGAACCGAATAACTACACAGCAACTGCAAGTTACACGATACCGCAGATTCAGGCCTGTCTGGCGGCGAAGACGTGCCACACGTCTTCTTTTGACGCTCTCCGCGGAAGCCCGTTCTATCAACTCGACATGCGCTTTAGCAAGACCTTTCGCATTGGCGAGAAGGTTTCTCTCGAATTCCTCTTCCAGGCATTCGATTTGACGAATCGCGCTAACTTTGGCGGCAATTACCAGGGCAATATCCGGACTACCGATTTCGGCCAGCCTGTCGGTTTCATTACGCCATCGAGCGTCCTCATTCCGCAGTTCTTCTCGGGAGAAGCCGGATTTATGTTGAATTTCTAGGTATCGGCTTCACTCTTAAAAGGGGCGCTTTTGCCGGGCGCCCCTCCGCTCACCGGCTTTCCCATCCGTCCACGCCCGATCCCTCGCGGCGCACTGATTACACTAGAGCATTGGTAGATATGAGTAAGTTTTTTGCGTCGTTTTCGTTTTGTGTTTTGATGGCGGGTTGGGGATTCGGACAGACAGCCCCGGCGAATGCAGTGCCGCAGTCCAAGAGCGGCCTGGACTTGGGGGCGATTGATAAGACCGCCAATCCATGCCAAGATTTCTATCAATACGCCTGTGGCAATTGGATGAAGGAGAATCCCATCCCCGCGGACGAAAGCCGCTGGGGCCGGTTCAACGAGTTGCTGGAGCGCAATGAACTCACCTTGCGCGCGATTGCCGAAGACTCGGCGAAGCATCAAGACCGGTCGCCCCTCGATCAGAAGATCGGCGCATATTACGGTTCGTGTATGGACGAGGCGGGAATCGAGACAAAAGGAATCAGCCCGATTAAACCGGAGTTGGAACGGATTGCGCACTTGAATACTAGAGAAGACATTCTAGACGAGGTGGTGCGGTTGCATGAACGGCAAATCATGGTTTTCTTCCTGTTCTATGCGCAGCCGGACCCGAAGAATGCTTCGATGGACATAGCCGATATCGATCAGGGCGGACTCGGTCTTCCGGATCCGGACTACTACACGCACGCCGACGATCGCAGTAAGGAAATCCGCCAGAAGTATGTTGCCTACGTGCAGAAGATTTTCGAGCTGATCGGCGTTCCGCAAGTAGAGGCTGAGAAAAAAGCTGCAACGGTACTTCGAATCGAGACGGCACTTGCAAAAGTCTCGTTAACTCCGGTGCAGCGGCGCGATCCGCAACTGCTGGTGCATGAATACCAGGAGGCGCAACTGGCACAGTTAACGCCCTCCTTCGACTTCCACAAGTATTTCGCAGCGCTGGACACGCCCAAACTCTCTAAGCTGAACGTTTCGGTTCCGGATTTCTTCAGAGGCTTGAACACCACGCTTTCGACGGACAGCATAAACGATCTGCGCGATTATCTTACATTTCACTATGTGGATGCGAGCTCGCATCTATTGACGAACCAATTTGTCGGGGCCCATTTCGATTTTTATGGGAGGACGCTCACGGGGGCGAAAGAGCTGAAGCCCCGTTGGAAGCGATGTGTCACCGATACCGACGATGAGATCGGAGAGGCACTGGGGCGAAAATTTGTTGAGAAGACCTTCGGACAACAGGGGAAGGAACGCACGCTGGAATTAGTAGGCCAGATCGAACATGAAATGGCGAACGACATCGAAACCATCTCCTGGATGTCACCCGAAACTAAGAAGCAGGCGCTGATTAAGCTGCACGGCGTGACTAATAAGATCGGCTATCCGGATAAGTGGCGCGACTATTCGTCTCTCAATCTGGTCGACGGGGATTACCTTGGGAATTACTATCGTTCGAACGAATTCGAGAGCAAGCGAGATCGGAATAAGATCGGCAAGCCTGTAGACAAGTCGGAATGGGGAATGACTCCGCCGACGGTGAACGCTTATTACGACCCGCAGGAAAACAATATTAACTTCCCCGCGGGAATCCTGCAACCCCCGTTCTATTCCAACAGCGCGGACGATGCCGTTAACTTCGGCGGCGTGGGCGTAGTTATCGGGCATGAATTGACGCACGGCTTCGACGATGAAGGACGACAGTTCGACGCCGACGGTAACCTGCGCGACTGGTGGCAGAAACAGGATGCCGACCGATTCGATAAGCTCGCCGATTGTTTCGTGAATGAGTACGGCTCGTTCAGTCCGATCAAGGGCGTTGAGCTGAACGGGAAACTGACATTGGGTGAGAATACGGCCGACAACGGCGGCTTGCACTTGGCCTATTATGCGTTGATGAACCAATTAGCCAAAGTGGGTGTATCGCCCTCTCACGAGGTCGATGGTTACACGGAACCGCAGCAATTTTTCCTGGGTTTCGCACAGTTATGGTGCGAGAACGCGCGTGAGCCGCTCGAGCGCTTGATGGCGAAAACGAATCCGCACTCGCCGGGCAAGTTCCGCGTGCTGGGAACCGTCGAGAACTTCCCCGCATTCAGCCAAGCGTTTGGATGCAAGGAGGGCGACGCGATGTACGCCGCCCCGAACCGTGCTTGCCGGGTTTGGTAGGGCCATGACTGAAAACGCGAATAATCCCCTGCTGAGCCAGCAGTTGCCGATCCAGTTCACGGCCATCAAGGCAGAGCATGTGGAGCCTGCGATCGCGGTGCTGCTGGAACAAATGAAGAATCGGCTGACGGAACTTGGCAGCCCTGAATTGAAGCGCGATTACGAGAATATTCTCGTGGGACTGGACCGAATGACGGAGCCATTGGATTTCGCAATGGCTGTCGTGCGTCATCTGGAATCGGTGACGACCACTCCGGACTTGCGCGCCGCGCACAATGCCGTACAAGGTCCAGTGAGCGCCTTCTACAGCTCAATTCCATTGAATGCGCCATTGTGGGAGGCCGTAAAGGCCGTCGCGCAAAGTGGGGCGGCGGAACGGCTGGCGCCAGTCCATCGGCGTTTTCTGGAGAAGACCGTACGCGGCTTTCGGCGCGCCGGCGCGGATTTAGATGCCGAGGGCAAGCGAAAACTGGAAGCGTTGGATGTGGCGCTGACCGAAGCGACCACCAAGTTCGCACAAAATGTTTTGGACGCGACCAATGCGTATGAATTGATCATTGAAGACGAAGAGCGATTAGCGGGGCTGCCCGAATCGGCGCGGATGGCAGCGCGAGAGAGTGCAAAATCGAAAGGCAAAGAAGGATGGCGGTTTACTTTGCAGGCTCCCAGCTATATCGCGGCGATGACGTACCTGGACGATCGGTCGATTCGGCGGCAA
This sequence comes from Bryobacteraceae bacterium, assembly GCA_036272835.1. GTDB lineage: Bacteria > Acidobacteriota > Terriglobia > Bryobacterales > Bryobacteraceae > Bog-105. The sequence goes on along the minus strand of DATAXY010000064.1, from coordinate 32,159 downwards.
CTTTGGGACGCCTCAAACGTCCGCGGGATCTCTGGTCAGTTCGATAACCGCGGACTGCTGCTCGAAATCTTGCGATTACGGCGCGAGAAGGCGCGGCTGCTGAGTTATTCAGATTTCGCCAATCTAGTCCTGGAAGAGCGAATGGCGCACGACGGCGCGCGCGCCGTGCATTTTCTGGAAGACTTGCGGACGAAGACCAAAGCGGCTTTCGAGCGCGAGAATCGCAGCTTGGAGGAGATGGCTGGGACGCTGGGGTATGCGGACGTGGAACCGTGGGACGTGGGTTATTTAGCGGAAAAGCAGCGGTTGAAGTTGTACGATTTCGACGAGGAAGAGTTGCGGCCCTATTTCCCGATGGGGCGCGTGGTCGAGGGGATGTTTGAGATCTTCGGCCGTGTATTCGGTATCGAGGTGGTTGAAGAGCCTGGGGTCGCGGGATGGGATCCGGCGGTGAAGTACTACCGAGTCAGCGATGCGGCCAGCGGAGAGCTTCTGGGCCACTTTTACACCGACTGGTTCCCGCGCGAAAACAAACGCGGCGGAGCATGGATGGATTCTTTGGTCATTGGCTATCCGGACACCGGCGAGCCGCACGTAGGCCTGATCTGCGGAAATTTGACGCCACCGGTAGGCCAGAAGCCGTCGCTGCTTACGCACCGTGAAGTCGAAACCATCTTCCATGAATTTGGCCATTTACTGCATCACGTTTTAAGCCGCGTTCCGGTGCGAAGCCTCGCGGGCACTAATGTGCCGTGGGATTTTGTGGAGCTTCCCTCCCAGATCATGGAGAACTGGTGTATGGAACGAGACGCGTTGGATTTGTGCGCGCGCCATTATCAGACGGGTGAGCCGATTCCGGAAGAACTGTTCCAAAAGATGAAACGCGCCCGAACATTCCGTAGCGCGAACGCGCAGATGCGACAGATCGGGTTCGGTCTCGTCGATCTAAAACTACACCGGGAATACGATCTGCAAGAAGATGGCGACGTTATGGCATACGCCCGCAACATACTTGCACAATTCGCCCCGACGCCGTTGCCGGCCAATTATGGAATGATCGCCGCGTTTACGCACCTGTTTTCAAGTCCAGTGGCCTACGGCGCCGGATACTACTCCTATAAGTGGGCGGAGGTGCTGGATGCTGACGCATTCACGCGGTTCCGCAAGGAGGGAATCTTCAATAAGGCGACGGGATACGCATATCGCAAGAACATTCTGGAGCGCGGAGACAGCGACGATCCGGCGCAGCTTTACCGGAACTTCATGGGGCGTGATCCCGACGCGAGCGCGCTGTTGGAACGATCGGGCCTGCTTACAGCGGCATGAGGCATCGCGGTCAGTGGACGACTCCACAAGAATCTTAGAACAACGGTTGGCCGAAGCGCTTCAGGATAACGATGTCTTAAGGCGCGAACTTGAGCGGGCGGAAGCTGCAGCGCGGTCCGCACAAGACGAGCTTCGACTCTTCGCGTACGCGACGAGCCATGACCTTCAGGAGCCACTGCGATCCATCTCCAGTTATGCCCAGCTCCTCGAGCGGCAGTATGCCGGCAATGCGGAAGCTGCCGAGTTCACCACTTACATTGTGGATGCGGTAAATCGCATGACCGTGTTGATCCGCGATCTACTGACTTATTCGAGACTTCCGAAACCGCAGAAGAGAACTGTTTCCCTTACGGGCCTGGTGCAGTGGGCGATGATGAGCCTGGATGCGCCAATCCGTGAGGCGAAGGCGCGGATCATTTACGAGAATCTTCCCGAGGTGCAAGGGGATGAGAGCCAGATGGTACAGGTATTGCAAAACCTGTTCAGTAACTCCTTGAAGTACCGCAGCGCCGTGCCCCCCGAGATCGAGATTGTGGCCGAAGAAGGGGACGATGCTTACACGATTTCGGTGCGAGATAACGGCATCGGCATTGAACCACGATTTCACGAACAAGTTTTCGGGGTTTTCAAACGGCTCCACGGGCGCGAGATACCGGGTACCGGGATCGGCTTAGCAATCTGCCGGAAGATTGTCGAAGGACACGAGGGAAAGATTTGGGTGGAGAGCGGCGGAGCGCAAGGTTCGGTATTCAAGTTTACGTTGCCGTTTTAAGGGAGGGTCAGGAGTAAAGAAGTGAAGATGCCAGAAGGTGCGGCGGGGGCGAGTCGCGGGGCCGATAGCCGTCATTTACCGGTAGCCGTCATTTAGGAGATCCGTCTCGCCCACGGCGGAAGCGGATGAGGCCGAGCACGACCAGAATTCCTCCAGCCAATAGGTACACGGCACCTGGTTCCGGCGCTGGGGTCGGTATGCTGCCTGGGGGCGGAGCGTTCAGGTTCGGATCGGTAGGAAGCGTACCGGTGAATGTGTCGTCTGCATGGAATTCGTCCGCGGAGATCCCGCCCACAAAGTTTTCTGCTACAAGAGTTCCATCAAATTGGCCCGGGTTGCCATAAACGGTCGCAAAGGGAGCGAGAACGCTGGCATCAAAACTGGAAACAGTGATTTGCGATGCATTGTAGAAATTAAACAGCACGTTGGAGCCGTTGGCGCCTTGAAAGCCTCCGTTCACGATGGACGATCCGTCAGGAATGGATCCGGTGACGTTCACAATAACAGTTGCGTTGCCGGTGCCCACAAAATCGAGATATGTGTAACCGGAAGTCAACTCGCTAGCCGCGACCGAGAAAATGTAGAGGGATTGATTCGGCGTGGCGGCATTGAAGACCAGACCACTGTTCTGTGAGGCCACTGTGCCGTTTGCCGCCAGTCCGGCAAGGTACCAGCTTTCATTGAGCATCTGCGTCTGCAGGAGGCCGAAGTTGACGGGCGAGGTCCCGCCAGTCTGGATGCAACCCGTATTGCAGCTTGTGTTGGTCAGGTTGGCCGATCCCGCGACATAGGTGACCGGTGAAGGGCCCGATCCACCGGTCATTGTGAGGTTACCGCCGATAACCGTCCCGTAATTTCCGGGCACAGCCGAGTTCAAGGATTGGTCGAAGGCGTAATTGGCGGTTGTGGCATTCCCCGCGATGGCGATGGGAACGTTACTGTCGGAATTGTTTGCACTGAAGCTGTTAAAAATGAGCACGTTATAGCCGTCGACCAGACTACCGGCAAATAAAGGTGCGGCCGCTGCGATAAATGTTGCCCCGAGAATAAGTTCTATGAATTTCATCCGATTCCGCCTTAACTGAGTGCTTCTTTTTCAGTGGACCATCGGAAGTCCTTTGGAGTCTATGGGTTAAGCGTTACCACGGTTATAGGACCAGTATTCCCCATACAGGCGGTGGCGTATGTTCAGAGGTGGTGCTTTTCAACCATAGGAGCCGGCCCGGCAATTCAGTAAGTCTTGATTTTGCAATCAGATAAAAACTGGCATGAGGCGTGCACACACGGTGGTCGAGTGCGGATAAGCGCCGTGAGGCAAAAACTGATGGGACCGAAAATAATAAGCTTGATCGCCCTTGGTGCGATCGCGCCAATTGTTTACGCCCAACATGGTGCGCCTCAGACGCAGCCACCGTATGCTCCGCCTACATATCAAGGCCCGGCAGGGGATCCGCAAGCCGGTTATGGGCAGGCATATCCGCCAAACAGTTATCCACAAGGCGGATATCCCCAATCTGGTTACCCTCAACCGTACGGCGCTCCGCAGCAGGGAGGATATGGACAGGGGCAGTCTTATCCCCAAGGCGATGTCGACACGAATGATCCCCAACAAGGAGTTGCGCGCATCAGCATCGTACAAGGCGACGTGAATGTCCAGCGTGGCGATACGGCCGCTTTGGTGGCGGCCATCATGAACGCTCCCTTGATGGCAAGGGATCACTTGCAGACGTCAGACGGATCGCGCGCCGAGGTCGAATTCGATTACGGCAATGTTGTGCGCTTGGCGCCCGATACCGACTTGGGGTTTGCCGACCTGGAGTATCACAAATATCAAGTGCAATTGGCCGCGGGCACGATCGTTTATCGGGTACTGCGGAATGCCGATTCTCAATGTGAAATCGATACTCCGAGCGTCGCGGTCCATCCCGCGCAGCTTGGCGAATACCGCATCTCAGTACGAGAAGATGGAACGACTGAGATCATGGTGCGGTCCGGGGCGCTGGAAGTATACAGTCCACAGGGCACACAGACGATGCGAGCCGGACAGGCGATGCGTGTGCGGGGTTCGCAGCAGAGTCCGGAGTTCGAAATGATTGCTCCGCCGGCGCCGGATCAATTCGACAGTTGGAGCGATCAGAGGGACAGCGAAATGTTAGCTTCGCGCGTCTACCAGCACGTAAATCCGGAGATCTATGGCGCGGAAGATCTGGACCAATACGGGAGTTGGGTTCCCTCTCAATACGGTCAGGTTTGGGCGCCGCAGCCGCCGACTCCGGACTGGACGCCCTATAGTGATGGCGAATGGGCTTCGGAGCCATATTATGGCTGGACCTGGGTGGATTATGAACCCTGGGGTTGGGCGCCATTCCACTATGGCTCATGGTTTTGGAATGTGGGAGTCAACCGGTGGTGCTGGTTCCCTGGCGGTATCGCTGGTGGATCATTCTGGCGACCGGCATTGGTGGGATTTTTCGGCTTGGGCGGCGGCGGGTTCCGCTTTGGAATAGGGTTCGGGGGATTTGGCGGATTGGGGTGGGTCGCCCTGGCGCCCTTCGAGCACTTTCATCCCTGGTACGGCCGAGGCTTTTACGGCGGCCGCGGCGGATTCTACAACAACATAAGTGTCGAGCGGAATATCAACGTGTATAACAATTTCCGGAATGCCGGGATCCGCGGCGCAGTTCGGACGGCTTCGATAAATGGCTTTGGAGGACCCGGTCAGCGTTTTGGCATTGCCAGCCGGGCGCAACTGACCAACGCCGGGATGTTTCGAGGCGGACTGCCCGCCACAGCGAGCCGCGCAAGCCTGCAGTTCTCAAATCGTCAGGCAATGGCGAATCCGCGATTCAACGGATTGAGTAACCGATCCTTCTTTGAGCATTCCCGGCCGGGTGGCGCCAGTTCTTCGTTCGCGACGCGAACTTCCGGTGGCTATCCTGGCAACCGCGGCTCAGCGCCGAACGTGCGTGGCAGCGGATTCGAACAGAATCGGGGGTCTGCCGATCGCCAAAGTGCTGGGGGTTGGCAGCGATTTGGCGAACCTAACGCTTCGTCCGCGCGCGGAGGCGGCTCGGCAAACGAAGAGAGCGGCTGGCATCGATTCGGCCAGCCTCAACAGCGCAGCGCGCCTGAGAACCGATACAACCGGGGTGACTACGGTAACGGATTCGCCCAACGACCATCCCAACCCGCTAGTCGTGGCGGGAGATCCGATTTTGGCGGCTCCGGATATCGCGGCAATTACCAAGCAAGACCGTTAAACCAGTCGCCCCGGTCCTATGGAGGCGCGAATCGGGGCGGCTACAGTATGCCGCAACAACATTACCAAGCCCCGCGGGAGCAGCGGTATCAGGCTCCGCGGGAACAACATTATAGCGCGCCATCTCACTACAGCGCACCGCGGGGCGGTGGAGGCGGGGGGTCACACTCGGGTGGCGGTTCGCACTCCGGGGGCTCTCACCGCCGATAGAACGGCGCAGATAAGTTTCTCCGCGGCATGATCTTCCCTCAGCCGCTCCGGCTCTCCTGACAAGGGCTGGAGCGGCTTTTTTTGATAAGACTTCCGATATCTTATCGAGCAACGGCTGCCTTAGTATCCCTGAGAGTTGCGGCGAGAGAATCCCGAGGCATTTGGTGAAGGAATGGTTTGATTACGAATCCCAGCATCGCGGGTACATCGCGCGACAAAGAAATGGTTCGGCACTCGGCTAACGCACCGTTCCCTTCCGACTCTATGCTCCAGTAGGCGTAAAGGCGCCAGAGGTAACCGTGTCCTTCCCCATCCGGAAACCGATGTTCGTCGCGTTCTCCGGCATGCTCCACCTCAGAGATTTGACGCGTGTAAGCACGGCATACCCATTTGTCCGGGGCGACCTGCTCATAACGAACCTTCTGATAGACGTCGAAATCCACGGTGAGCACGTGTTTCTGCTCCAGCCGCCAATACCCTTCCAAGGTGTCACCGTTGCGGCTCAATAGGCGAGAATCGATCACGTCCGGGTAGATCCGCTTGTGCCGATTGAAATCCTGCAAAACACTTATGATTTCCGAGGGCCGCGCTTTCGGGATGTACACTGTTCCTACCCAATCGTGGATCAATCCCTCGGGAACGGACAGCGGATCGTCACCCGTGACAGAGCGGATTGCGAAATCCCCATGCATGACTCCGTCCCGTTCCGATCGATTGCCATCGACCTCAAGGAAAGGCGCGTGGCCTGACCAGCGCCGCTCCAGTTGCGACTCCACGTTGGCCGCATACTCATTGAAACTCTGCAAGGTGGCGGGTTTCAGTTGGCATAAAATGTCTGCCTGCAGAGGGGCGGCTGAAGTGAATACGGTAAGGCAGAAAAATAATCGCAAAAAGTTTGAAAGCATTTCAATGTAAAACGTTCCTTTGGCTACCTGGCGTCGCGTATCCGCGCCCTTTGCGATTGTAAAAAGTCTTTTCGCACAACACGTATTGGGACGTGCTCCGGCCAAGGATGTTCCCGTGGCATTTCTTCTCGATTGGTTCGATTTCTATGCGCCTACCGGTCCCCGCGACCGTATGGCGTCCCTATATACTGGCAACGGAATGCTTACGCGTAGATGGTTTCTCGGCGGCCTTTCGGGGGGTCTTGCTGCGAGTGTTCTAAATGTAGCTCCGGAGCACTTCGATGTTAAATCTTTCGATCGGACGAGGGTATTACGCGACGCCAACCGCTATTTGACGGAGAAGCCGCGGACTGTCACGGCTTCCATTTCGGCGCGCAGTGCGGGAGGCAAGCACGATTTCTTTTCGGAGGGCGATTATTGGTGGCCCGACCCCAAGAATCCCGACGGGCCTTACATACGGCGCGATGGCATGTCGAATCCCGGCAATTTCGACGATCACCGCAAGTATCTGCTGGCGTTCAGCGTGCGAATGCCGGCGCTGGCATCGACATGGGTTCTGACAAAGGATCGGCGATATTCGGATCAAGCCATCGAACATTTGAATGCCTGGTTTGTTGATCCGCAGACGCGCATGAACCCCAATTTGCAGTACGCGCAGGCCATCCACGGGCGCACAACGGGCCGTGGAACGGGGATCATCGACACAATTCATTTGGTGGAGGTTGCGCGTGCGACTCAGGTGTTGCATGCACACGGCGTTTTATCCGCCAACGAATTCGCGCCGATCAAGGCTTGGTTCGCCGATTACGTGAACTGGATGGAAAACAGCGCCAACGGAAAGGCTGAGCGCGACGCCCAAAACAACCATGGGACTTGCTGGGCGATGCAGATTGCGTCCTTCGCAACTTTGACAAGCGATGGGGAACGGCAGGAGGCGATCCGGACGCGATATCGAACCGCATTGCTACCGAATCAGATGGCCGAGGATGGCAGTTTCCCGCGGGAGTTAGCCAGAACGAAACCATACAGTTATTCCTTGTTCAATTTGGAAGCGATGTCCGCTATTTGTCAGATTCTGTCGCGCGACACCAAGGACCTTTGGAATTTTGAACTTGCGGACGGGCGCGGGATGCGCAGGGGATTGGAATTTATGGCACCGTATATCCGCGATAAGGCTTCCTGGCCAAAGCCGGCGGATGTGATGTATTTCAAGGACTGGCCGATGCGCGAGAGCAGCCTGTTGTTTGGCAGTATCGCATTCGACAAACCCAGTTACCTCGATATCTGGAAGACCTTGCCGGCAGAATCGAACGTCGAAGAGATCATTCGCAATTTCTTCATCCGGCAACCGGTACTTTGGGTTGTAGTGATGGAATCACAAAAATCGTAAATAAAATATTTAGCTTATAAATCAATACTTTAGGTTATCGATTCACCGTTCGGGCGTAAGTGCGGCTGTTAGCTTTGTTTGCGGATGGACTGGAATGCGGCTACCGAATGCGAAAACGAACACTTCGATCCCGGCGTGGACGAGGTAGAGTGGGTTTACTCGCCGCTTCCATCGCAAGGTACGTTTCACGCATCGGATTCCCGATTCAAGGGCTTTTCGGGACCCGTTGGCTCGGGTAAAAGCGCGGCACTTTGCTTCGAGTTAGTGCGATTGGCTTACTTGAATCGCGGGCGCCATGGCTTGCTGGCGGCTCCTACATACTCGATGTTACGAGATGCGACGTTGGTTGGCTTATTCCGGATGTTGGAAGAGCTCCGGGTGGATTTCGTATATCGGAAGACCGACGGCGTTTTATTGATCGACGGATGCCGGAGCGCCGTGTTGCTCCGTTCGCTGGACGACCCGGAACGGTTGCGGGGCACAAACCTGTCGTGGTTTGGCGTCGATGAGCTGTCGTATGCGAAACAAGAGGCTTGGCTCCGGCTGGAAGCGCGTTTACGCGATCCGAAGTCAAAACGGCTCTGTGGCTTTGCGGCGTGGACACCACAGGGAAGCGACTGGGTTTATACCCGCTTCATCCATAAGCCGGTTACTGGGTATGAGGCGATACGGGCTAAGCCGTTTGAGAATAGATTTCTACTCGAGAAAACGCCGGATTATTACGAGCGGTTAGAGAGTAGCTACGATCCTAAGTTCTACCAGCAAGAAGCGCTGGGCGAATACGTAAATAGTAAGACCGACTTAGTCTATGATTGCTTTAATCCATCGGCTCACGTTCAGAAGCAGGAGTACGATCCGCAGCGAAGTCTCTTCTGGGCCCTTGATTTTAACGTGACGCCGATGACTTCGTTGCTGGTGCAAATGCAAGGCGAACGGCTGCGGGTTCTAGACGAGATTGTGCTGGATCGGGCGACCACGCAGGAAGCGGCGACCGAATTTGAGAACAGGTATCGGGAACACCGGGGCGCTGTGGAGATATTCGGCGACGCAAGCGGGCGCAGCATGCAGACAACCGGATTCTCAGACTATCACGTTTTACAGAATACGCTCACTCGGGCGGGGATACGGCACATCAAGATGCGTGTGCCGGCTAGTAATCCGCCGGTGCTCAGCAGGATACGGAAGGTAAACGGGCTCTTGACGAACGCTATGGGCGAAGTAAAGCTGGAGATCGATCCGAAGTGCAAGCACTTAATCAAGGATTTCGAAGAAGTTGTTTATAAGCCCGGATCGGCAGTCATAGACAAAAGCCGCGATCCGCTGCGAACGCACGCTTCGGATGCGCTGGGCTATCTGATATGGGCACTGTGGGGAGACAAGGCGCAAGCGGGAGAGATGAACAAGCCGCTGTTTTAGGGAGCATAGGACGACAGAATGATTGATATTGACCGCGAACATCCAGAATACAAACGCGACAAGTTCCTGTTGCGTACCTACCGCGACCTGTACGCAGGAGGACACGAATTCAAGCATCGGGCCGCCGAATACCTGCTGCGCAGGCAACGAGAACCGCTAGATGTCTATGCGGAGCGGTTGTGTCGAGTGTTCTACGAGAACTATATCGGGTCGATTGTTGACTGGTACGCGGCAACGCTGTTTCGGTTAGAACCCAGTCTGCAGTTTGAAGGCGGAACGGAAGCGAGTCAAAACTTTCTGGCGCAATTCGCCGGCGACTGCGATTCACGCGGTACGACATTGACAAACTTCTTCCGCCATTGCCTGACGGACACGCTGGTTGTTGGAACGAGTCACATACTCGTTGACTTCCCCCGGCCGGAAAAACCGCCCACAAATAGGGCTGAAGAAGAAGCGGCCGGTATCTCGCGGGCCTACCTGGTCCACTACACCGCGGAAGAGCTGATCAACTGGAGTAAGAACGAGCGCGGCGAGTACGACTGGGTAGTCTTGCGCCAATCCGTTACGCGCCAACCGAGTGTGGATTCGCCAGAGATAGTCAACGAGACGCAGTGGCTCTATTTCGATCGTGAGAACTACCGAGCCTATAAACGTATTGAGAAGGAACATAGCCAGGCGGATGTGATACTTGTAGCCCAAGGGACGCACTCGATGGTCGGGCAGCGCCGCGTTCCATTATTCACCCTGGAGGTTAGCGATGGTCTGTGGCTGATGAATAAAGCGGCTCTTCTCCAGTTAGAGCACTTTAATAAGTCGAACGCTCTTGGCTGGTCTATCACGATGGGGCTGTTCGCGATGCCGGTGATTTATTCCGATCGCGAGTGGAACCAAATCGTAGGCGAAAGCTATTACATCCAGCTTGGGCCGCAAGACCGTTTTGGTTGGACTGAGCCGGTCGGAAACGTCTATCAGATCGCCGCCAATAACCTTGAAACACTGAAGGAAGAAATTTACCGCGTCTGTTATCTTTCGGCTGCCTCCGGCGAGATGTCGGGCGGACAGGCGCAGTCCGCGTTGAGCAAGCAACTGGATTTCACAATCACCCAGGAGGTCCTGCAGGCTTATGGGGACGCGGTGAAAGACGTGATCCGGAGAGTATTCAAGGCGGTCAGCGAGGCCAGACAAGACGGCGTGACCACGTCCGTCTCGGGATTGGATCAGCTCGACATCAGCGACTTTGGGACGGAAATGCAACAAGCGACGAACCTGCTGAATTTGGGGATCCAGTCTCCCACGCTGAAGAAGCAGATTTACCAGCGCCTGGCGTTCAAATATCTGAACGACGTGAGGCAGGAAACCAAGGATGAGATTGCGCGAGAAATCGAAGCGCAATTGGAGAACTAGTTTAGGAGGCTTATGTCAGAAGAAAACAAAGTTACAAATGGAGCGGAAAACGAAACCCACGTCCGGGACCTTGTCCGCCAAGCCATTGATGAGTTTGTGCGCGTTCAACAAAGCAAGGCGGAGCCCGCTTACAGGACGGAATTGCAGGAAGAGCGTAAGCGCCGAGAGAGCCTGGAAACGCGGCTCAACCAGTTAGTTGAAGAGAACCGGAAAGCCCACGCGGCCGCAGAGGAAGCGGATCGGAACTCGCAGATTCGGACAGAGCTACAGCGTCTGGGAGTATCGAAAGTCGACTTGGCATTTCGCGCCGTAAAAGACGACATCACACGCGGCGAAGATGGCCGGCTACAGGCAAAGGGGAACGATGGTAAGTCGCTCCAAGAGTTTCTGACGGCTTTTGTCCAGGAGAATCCGGAGTTACTTCCGGCGCGTATTGCCGGTGGCAGCGGCGTGCAGGCGGGTTCACGGAGCGGCCATACCGGCGGCGCGCCCGGCATCGAGATCGACAAGATTAAGCCAGGGATGAAGCCGGAGGAACTTGAAAGAGTTCGCCAGGAGATTTCGCGACTGGCAGCGCAGGCATTGCGCGGCGCGTAAGGGCCGCGGCCCACGCTCGCGCATCGGTTCGATTCCTATCCGGCAAAGAACTGACTAAAGGCGAACGGTTCCGGCCGAGTGGCCGGAGAAGGTTTCGCGACGAGGAGAGCCATTCCCGTCACACGGTTTGTCGAACAGTGCACAACGGCCGCAAGGGGCGTCCACTATTCGTTGGGCCCGGCGGGATGGTTGGTAGGCGGCAAATGATTGCCGCCATTTCTATTTCAGGAGACTTATGTCAACAATTACTTCCACCAATTTGGCGAATGCAATCGTGAAGCTAGTAGCGGCGGATGCGCTACCGGCTTTAATGGGGAACTTCGTGATGGGCAATCTGGTCAACCGGGACTATGAACCGGTGCTGGCGCACGCCGGTGACACAGTGAACATCCCGATCCCTCCCACGCTCGTGGCGAATAACATCGCCGAGGGCGGAACAGTTACGCCGCAGAATCCAAGTCTGGGTAACGCGCAAATCGTTTTGAACACACATGCCGAAGCGACGTTCCAGATTCCGGATGTCACGAAGGCATTGGCCTTTCCGGAGCTGCTGAAGGCTTACATGCAGCCGGCTGTCGTTGCGATCGCCGAGCGTGTCGAGTCGGATCTGCTCTCCCTCTACGGATCGTTCACCGCGAATACGCCAGTGGGTACGGCCGCTACTCCGGTAACCGAAGCGACAATCGACGCCGCGGAAACGGCGCTGTTCTCCGCAATGGTGCCGCCGAGCGCCCCGAAATACCTGGTCGTCAACTCGAGCACTTACTCGCAGATTCGCCAGATTCCCCGGTTTAGCGAATACTACTCTTCCGGTGAGGCAGGTCTGAAGGCGCTGGTCGATGGAAACGTCGGCAAGATGAAGGACTTTTTCATCTTCCGTTCGCAGTTTGTGCCCACGACTGGGACCTTGACACCTAACAACCACAACCTGGCTTTCACTCGCGACGCGCTCGGCTTAGTGGTGCGGCGCTTGCCGCAGCCTCTGCCTGGTACCGGAGCAATCGCGGAGTACGCCGAAATGGGTAACTTCGGTATCCGCGTTGTTATGAGCTATCAACCCAATCTGCTCTCTCAGCAGTTCACAGTCGACGTTCTCTATGGAACGGGCGTTCTGCGGAACAGCTTTGCGGTGCAGGTGAATAGCTAGTCAGCAAGTAACAAGGCCGGAGGGGGAACTTACGTTCCCTCTCCAGTGTGAAGGATAGAAGGAGACAGTCTTGGACTTAAAACAATACTTTAGAAAGCTACGGGAAACCGAGGCTTGCCTAACCGACCCTTATCCCGTAGTGATCAGCCTGGAGACCGCTGATGGCGGTAAAGCAGGAGTTGCCACGGAAGTGCCGCGCGCTGTCGCGGCGCGGATGATCGTTGAGGCACAGGCCGTCCTCGCTAGCGAAGAGGAAAAGGAACTGTACAGAAGCCAGCGAGTCGCAGCCAAGCAAGCCGCTGAGAAAGCCGAGTTGGCAAAGCGCGTTCAAGTAACGATCGTTTCGGATACGGACCTAGAGCGCCAGATCTCCAGCCGTAAGTCGAACGGGCCTTCCAACAGCGGAAAGTAGAGTAACCATGGCGCTATTTACAGACGCGGATGCCGTCACCCTGAACGACTTGCAACAGTTCGAGTCGGCGTTGGTAGAGGTTGCCTCCACGCACGACATCAACGTTTCGACGAAGATAAGTCTGGCCATTAGTTCCATTGGGGACCTGCTGTTGCTCTGGCTGCTTAGATCCTTCATGTCGGATCCGCAGTGGCTCACACGGCGCGTGTTGGGACTCTCGACGGTGGTGGTGACACCGACGCTGTACCGCTGGCTGTGTTTTGAATCGCTCTCCCGGTTTTACTCGGAAGCGTATAACGTGCAGTTGAATACACGGTTCCAGGGGAAGTGGACAGAGTATCGGACGGCCTCGCAGCAGGCCGGCGAAATGGTGCGCCTGTCGGGAGTCGGAATCGTCTATCATGCGCTGCCGAAGCCGGCTCTGCCATCGGTCTCGACAGGAACGGGCAACGCCTTGGAGCAAACCATATTCGTTCAAGCGGCTTGGGTTGACTCACCCGGAAACGAGGGGGCGCTGAGCCCGGTGAATGCTCTAACGTTGCCAGACAGTTCAAGCATCACGGTGGCTATGGCCGAAGGCGATTTAGGAGCGCCGGCCGCCGCTGCCGGTTGGAATGTGTACGTAAGCACGAGCCAGGACGCAACATACCGGCAAAACAGTTCACCATTGCCGATAGGCTCGACTTGGACGCTGCCAGTATCCGGCTTCATAGACGGTCCTGCGCCAATCGATGGCCAAGTGCCGAACTACTTTGTTATCGACCCGAAGCGAATCCAGAGAGGATAGGAACCATGCTGCCGCTTTCGTTACTCGCCGCCCAGAAGATGGCGAATCTACTTACCAATACCAATCTGCTGACAACGCAGATAAGCCAGATTGCGACGGATAACAGCGTAAATGTTCCCGTCATCGCGCCGACTCAGGTTTTCTTGAGCTCCGCGACCCCGGATATCGGGGATCTAAAGGCTCAGATGACCTATCCCAGGGTATGTATCTACAGCGACACGATCAAAAATACCAAGGTGGAAAAGTACCGCTCGTTGTCCGGGACCGTCGGCGTAACGCTGGAGGTCTGGGCCAGCGCCAACCTCGTGCAACAAACGGATCAATGGATTCACTATTACGTGGAAGCGTTGACACTCGTTATGCGGCAGAACACAGGGGACTGGCAGGACGGGCTTTTTTTCTCTGGAATGTACACCGTTCAATTTCAACCACCAAAAGCTGGGGGACTCGGGTATGTGCAGTCCGCAAAGGTCACTTGCAGTCTCGGCGTAAGCCTAAATTAGGAGTTACAAATGGCAAACTACATTTCTTCGAATGCAAACCGCTTCTACGCAGCGCTAGAGGCAAGTTATGGGCAGGCGGCAACCGCGGCGGCAAGCAGCCGCTTCCCGGCGGTACAGTTAGTGGCGCAACAAACGTTAGAAAAAACTGTCCGTCATGATAAAACAGGTTCCCGTACGTTTTTAGGCACTCCCACGGACAGCCGGCGTCAGACTGCCTTTCAAGTCCGGACGTATCTGACCTCATGGAGTGGGACGGCAGCTCCGGGCTATGGACCGCTGTTCCAATCCGCACTGGGTGCGACGCCGCAGTCCTCGGCTGGTCTGGTGGTTGCTTCCGCCGCCAGCCAAAGTCAAATTCGGACAACCGCGCCACATGGATTGTCGATAGGCGCGGCCGTGTCCTTCAGTAACGAATTGCGCTTTGTGACCGGTGTGCCCGACTCCTCGACAGTTGTGTTGAACGCACCGTTCTCCAACGCTTTGTCAGTTAACGCCACGCTTGCTCCGGCCGTAACGTACAGCCTGTCCACGGCTTTGCCCAGCTTGACTCTGTTCGACTATTGGGATCCCTCGACGGCCGTGAATCGTCTGGTCACGGGAGCTGCCGCCGACACGTTTCAATTCGCCGTGAACGGCGATTTCCATGAGTTCGTCTTTACCGGTCCGGCTGCCGACCTGTTAGATACTACTAGCTTCGAATCGGGATCGGCAGGATTGACAGGCTTCCCGGCCGAACCGGCTTTAGGTTCCTTTGACTACTCGGTGGTCCCCGGACATCTTGGACAGGTGTGGGTCGGAGCGCCCGAAGACCAATTCTTCACGTTAACCAGCGCAACAATTGAGGTCAAAAACAATATCGACGTTCGGAACCGTGAGTTCGGGTCTTCGTATCCACGCGCGATCGCGCCGGGAATGCGGCAGGTCTCTTCGCAATTTACATTGTTCGCGCAGGACGATGCCCAGACTGATTCCCTTTATGCCGCGGCGAAAGCACGTAACACCGTAGCAGCAATGTTGCAGCTTGGACAGCAGCAGGGACAACTAATGGGAATTTATCTCCCGAACGTGACACCGGAGATACCGAACTTCAACGATACCCAAACCAGGCTGCAGTGGGAATTCAAAAACAACTTAGCGCAGGGACTGGTGAACGATGAGTTTTATCTCGCATTCGCCTAAGGCAATCGATTACAGCAGCGTGCGCTGGTACGAGAGCAGCACTATACCTGGCGTTAGTTTTGCCATCCGGCGAATATCGCTTCAACAGCGGATGGATCTAACGAAAAGAATACGCGAACTAAGCCTTCGAGACGAATTCCTGAAGGCTGGTACGCCCACTGAGCAGTTGAATGCAGCAGAAAACGAGCTGGCGGTCCGTAAAGCTCTGATCGGTTGGGGGCTCTCGAACGTCGCTCGACTGAGCCTGGACGGCGAACCGGCTACGGCTGACACGATCGTTGAAAAAGCGCCGGAAGAATTTGCAAACGAAATTATAACGGCGATCTCGGGCGAGTTGGGCCTATCGGATGCAGAAATAAAAAACTTCTAATCGCATTCCAATTCCAGTTTTCATCGCCGGCCGCGTGGAATTGCGAGAGTTGCCGAAAGAGCGGCTTGGTGAAGAGTAGAAATTGCGCTTGGCTTCCATCGAGTTCGACAACTCCGTCAAAGCCCGTGTGGGCTCGTAATGGATTAGTGACTTACCACTGTCCGAAGTCTCTGATTACGGCGGAAAGCTTGTCCTTTATCGAGAGCTACGAGGTGCTGAAGCGGATCGGGTGGTCGAATTTGTTGGATTTGGATGCGAGAACGGCGGAGGCGGCCTTGATTTTAGAGAACGCTTCCAGAAATCAGGACAAATAGTTTAAATGGCGAAGAACGAAAGCTTGTATAACCAGTTACTGAGTCACCTGACCAGGGTCAGCAGCGGAGCTTTGACGGCGGGCAGCGTGGACGGGTATGGCGCAATCGGCAGTGTCACTAAGATGCCGGCGGAAACGCTCATCAAGCCTACGGCGGACGCAAGCGCGAAGGCAGCTGGATTTGGGGCAAAGGTAACTGCGACTGGCATTAATTTCGGTAAACCATCGCAAAGCGTTCAATCAGTCTCAAATGGTTCCACGAATTGGGTGCAGTTGGCATCAAACGTTGCATCCGGAGGCTTGACTAGCCTACTCGGCGGCGCTGGATCGCTGGGATTGGGTTCGATCGAGTCGGGGTTGGTTGGATTGTTTGGCGGCGGAAGCAAGAGCCTGCCGGCCTTGCCGTTATTTACGCTGCCCCAGTCGCAAGACGTAACGGTTTATACCGGGAGCAGCGGTTCCACCGTTTACCAGGGCAGCGTGGACCAAACCGTTACTCCCAAATCGCAAACGCCCATATACTCCAATACCTCAAGTGGGACGGCAGTTGCCGCGCCGCCAAGCATCTCAGCGTCTACTTCTCTGAAAGATACCGCGACTCGCGCAAATGCGCCGGCGTCTACAGCGAGCGCGAACTCACACCCGCCGGCAAGCATCTCTACTCAGTCCACATCGGCCAGTGTGGCGCCCACCGACGTGAACAGCCAATGGTTCATGGAGCGCAGCAGCGATATCGCCGCGGCGGTACGCAATGCCATGTTGAACTCCAGTTCGCTGAATGATGTTGTCGCGGAGATCTAATGGCTACCTTTCCACAACTTTCGTCGGGAGCGGTAACACAGTATCCTACGCCCCTTGCCTCCGGCCAGGGAGTGATGGTTGTAAGGTTCCTGGACGGATCAGACCAGCGCTGTTTACTGCAGGGGCGAGCACTCCGGCAGTGGCTGATTAACCTAAACCTATTGAACGAGACTGAGGTACAGCAGGTCGAAGCGTTTTTTGTCGCCCAGCAGGGAAACTATTCTGTATTTTCTTTCCCTGATCCATTCACTGCGACCAACGTACCTAATTGCCGAATTGGTTCGCCGCTGCTGCAGACCAATTATGTATCTCCGGACATAACCGGAACCGCTTTCTGGGTCATCGAAACCAATGGCTAATCTGTTTTTTCCCCAGTTGTCTTCCGGCGCGACTGTCCAGTACCCGATCAAGAAGACCACTACCAGTCGAAATATTCAAAATGTTCTTCTGGACGGCAGTATGATCCTATTTGCCGATCCAAACGGATGGATGTTGAATTGGGAGCTGACTTACAGCGAGTTAAACAGTTCCGATATTGCCTTACTCCAATCTCACTTCAGCAACTGCCTGGGGCCATTTCACGCGTTCACATTTATCGACCCGACCGAGAACATGCTGCTATCCAGCGAAGCCCTGACGAATGCAGCCTGGTTGAACCAGGGAGGCATGACAATCGCAGGCAGCGCAGCGGATCCCACAGGAGGCTCCGCTGCATTCATCGTAACCAACACGAGCCAGACAGCGCAATCCATAACCCAAACACTAAATGTCCCGGCCGGTTACCAATATTGTTTGTCGTTTTATGCAGCATGTGCTGCGCCGGCTACTCTGACGCTGAGCCGCAATGGGCCGAGCGTTTCGCAGGCCGACTCAGTTTCTGTCGGGCCGGCATGGAGCCGATTCGTTTCCAGCGGGCAACTGAACGATAGCGGTATCGGATTCACCGTAGGATTTACCGTCCCAACAGGAGCACAGGTCCAGATATACGGCATTCAGTTAGAAGCACAGCTCGCTCCCTCCCGCTACCGTCCCACCGCGCAAACCGGCGGCGTGTACCCAAATGCGCATTGGGTCTCGGACCAACTCATGATCACCGCGCAAGGGCTAAATCAATTTTCGTCGACGTTCAGTATTGAGACGGCAATCTTAGGATAAAAATGTCCACTATCAACCAAGTCAAGCAATTGGCGGAAGCCGATACTCCGCTGCTGTTCTTCCAGTGCGCGATGCCCTCCGGAGACATGCAGCATTGGAGCACTCACGCGGTCCCGTTTAACGGTAATAGCTACGCGGCGCTTGTATTGAAGCACAATCTGTTCTCGCTACAGTTGTCCGGCGGCGACGCAATGGACGGAATTTCACAATTGTCGTTGACATTGGCCAATGCCAATTCAACTCTGTCAGAGCTCGAGTCTGCGATCGGCTTCAAGGGGTCGCAACTTACGGTCTACTTTGCGTTTGTCGATCTTCCTAGCCTTACTGTCACGACGGAGAGCACTGTTCTATTTACGGGTTCGGCCGGCGATCCGGATCAGATCACTGAATCGACGCTTACGTTAAGTTTCACGAGCAAGCTGAACCTCCAACGTATTGCCTTACCGAACGTCCGCATCCAGCGGTTGTGCCCATGGACATTTCCGTCGACGCTAGATCAGCGCACAGAAGCCGTAAGCGGAGGAACTCTCGGCAAGTATTCGCCATACTACTCCTGCGGCTATTCCGCGGATGTTATGAATGGCCGCGGAAACTTCAATGGAGGCCAGGCGTTTACTACTTGCGATAAGTCCAGATCACAGTGCCAGCAGCGGGGAATGTTCTCGTCGGACAATGCGGGAAATGTAACGCAACGCTATGGCGGCTTCGAGTTTGTGCCTTCGCAAATCATGGTTCGCACGAGTGGGGCCAAGACCTTTCATTTGTCGTCCGTTCTCGATCCGGCCGCAAACTATAACGATCCTGTTCCGATGGTCTATGGAACCGGATGGATACATGCGCCAGTGATTTTCAGTCGAAATGACGGCAATTTGACGCACATGGAAGTGCTGTTGAGTCTGGGTTCTATTCAGAGTCTGCTAGGCGGAACAATTCAAGGCGCGTTTAAGGTTGTTGTGAACGACGTCGAGATCCCTCAAGGCGTGGGGGGGCAGGACATGACTGCCACGGGTTGGTACAGCATAGTATCCACCGGCGACGTAAAGGGCGCCTTCGATCTCGACTTTACCGATGCTAACAATCAGCCGCTGGGCGATCCCTACGGAAGTATAGCCGTCATTGAAATCGTAGTGCCCAACCGGATTAGCAGTGGACGAAGCGTGCCGACCGTTGAGGTGCTGCTGCAGGGCTTGTTGCTTGATCAGTTCAATGCTGATGGCAGTTTGCAAGCAACCAGCTTCTCGGCGAATCCGGCATGGGTCATTCTCGATATCCTGCGGCGCTGTGGATGGACGACCACCGACGTAAACATGCCGACTTTCGTGGCGGCGGCGGCCTTCTGCGACACGCTCATCAGCACCACCGACCTGAACGGCAATCCGTTGATGGTACCCCGATTTCAATGCAATCTGATTCTTATGAAGCGGCAGAGCGCGGCCGAGATTATTCGAGGGATCAGGGTCGCGTCCAGCCTTATGATTCGTTTCGGCGTCAATGGGCTGCTTGAATTACTCCCGGAGACAACCATCGCCATGCAGCAACAGACGCTTCCCGACGGGGGCAACAGCACGGCGACTTTGAACGGCGGCTGGCCAGCCTACGAATTTAGCGATGGGTCGGGTCCTTTTTCAGGAATTGCGCGGACCGCGAGTGGGGCGTCGAGCATAATCTTGACATCGAGAAGCCTCGCGGAGACCTCCAACCGGCTCAGCCTGGAATACCAGGATGCATCGAATGAATATCAGCAAGATTCTCTATCTCTGGTCGATGCGGATGACCTGGCGCTGATTGGCTATGAAATCAGCAGTCAATCTACGGCATTGGGTGTGGCCAACGCGAGTCAGGCGACGCGCGTCCTTCTTCGCCAGTTGGATAAGTCTACCAAGGGTAACCGCTTCATCGAATTTCAGACTAGCTTTCGAGCCATGAAGGTACGTCCGGGAGACATTATCGCCGTAACGTACCTGAAAGAAGGCATGGCGCGTGTGCCGTTTCGGGTTACTAAGTTACTGCCATCCACCAACTATCAGATGGTGACCATTTACGCACAGATCCACGACGACGACTGGTACAGTGACAACCCGGCCGTTCTCGGTGGCGCGGGCCGACAGCCCGGATCGCAGGTTCAGATACCGCTACCTCTGCTCGGCCCTCGCTTCAACAGTTCCGGGAATACCGATTTCACAGTTACCGAGTCCATTCAACAGCAAAGCGATGGCAGCCTAACCGACACGCTTACGGTCAACTTCGTACAACCCGCCAAGCCGGCAACCAACTCTCCCAGTGTTCCGCTTTTGTCGCTGTCGCCCACCATCGGCGCGACCGGCGGGACCATTGCAGGCGGACAGAATCTGTATTATGCAATCAGCGCGGTGGATAGCGCCGGCGACGAAGGAGCTCTGTCGTTCACGGTATTGGCGGCCATTCCACAAGGTCCAGCGACCAATTCCGTGATGCTGACCGGCATTAGTTTGCCGGTCAATGCTGCTGGATTTAATGTATATCGGGGTGCGACCCCTCAGTTGTTTTACAGGATCGCGACATCCGCGCCGATTGCGACTTCTTATACCGACATAGGCGCCGCGCCGCAGGCTATTGGCCCGCCGGACCCCAATTTCGATCACGCCAATTTTTATTATCGATTCGAATTGGCTGGACCCTATTGGGTTACCGCCTCCACGCCTACTACGATCAGTAATTCCGACATGGGTGCAACGGCATCCGCCTACATCGGGATGATCGCCCGAATCGTCATAGGAACAGGCGCCGGGCAGGAAAATCAGATCACGGCAAATGACGCGACAACTTTGACCGTCACTCCAGCTTGGTCAACACAACCCGATGCGACCAGCCAATTCGTTGTAACAGAGGCGTCGTGGCGTTTCGGCGCGGTCAGCGCGACCAGCCCGGCGCAGTTTGAGGTTCCATACAGATTGGGAACTGCACTCGAAATCAGCGGACGTTCAGCCAACGTAAACAATCAGGAATGCGCCGCCGACCTTTGTCCCAACACGAGTGTTGTGTTGGGGGCCCAGACCACCGATAGCGACGTACCTCCCGCGCCGACCTTCACATTGACTGCACCCGGACAAGGTAATCTCACGATTTCTCAGATCGGGTTCGCGAGTCTCACAAACACGGATGCAGTAACATCGGGGACTCTGCAAACAGTTTATTGGAATGAGTTGAACACCCCGAGCACATACTCGTTAGCCGCGCAGCTCGACGCGACAAGTACGACTGTATCGCTGAATCAAATTCCATCCCCTCAGCCGCAACCAGGGGATACGATTCTAGTTGGGGCCGATGCCCCCGGGGCTGGGCTTATCGGCGCTGAACTGATGACGGTTCAATCGGTAAACACGTCAAATAACACTTACAGTGTGACGCGTGGCGTGCTGAATTCGACCGCCGCCATTCACCAACTGAACGTGCCCGTCCTGCATTTGCAGGCCGCCACCTTCGTGTTGCCCTTCGCCGACAACTTCTTCGAAAATCGTGCATCGCAAAACTATCTTCACTCTATGGACCTTCCCGAAGCGCGCGTCGTCGCGGCGGAACTGTTCGTGACGAACGCGTTCGGCAATAGTGAGGCCACGACTCAATGCTATACGAGCGGGACGGACGGAGGGCTCCGTACGCTCTCGGGAGGGCAGTACTCATTTCAGGTTAGCGGTTACCTCGCAGTAGAGCAGAATGCGGCGCCGCCCCTGTTGGTGGAAGCAAACCACGCAGTACGCGACATCCGGGCAACCGTCAGCGAGGCGGCCGGCGAGACTGCGATCACTATGAGCATCCTGCAAAATGCAGTGGATTACTGTGATCTGTCAATCGCTCCAGGAAGTCTGGTATCGAACGTCGTCCAAGGAGTAGATCTCCCGCCTTTGGTTAGTGGAGCGACGCTGACGCTGAGTATTACTGGAGTCGGTCAGGCAGCAGCGAGTACCCCAGGAAGCGATTTGACCGTCACGATTCGGTTATAGCCATGGCGGAACAACTTTTCAAGTTGAGTCCCGATCGGGACTTACAATGTTACTTCCTGACGCCGTCGGCTATCGCGGCGATGTCGCAGGCCAGCCCCACCGGCTTCACCGTTTCGGGTAAGTGGCGGCAGCAGTTCGATTGGGCCGTAATCGAATGGAATCGCGATAATGTTTTCGAGCATCCGGCATTGCGCTATCTTCCCGACGGGAATTTGAGCGGCTTAACGTTAAGTTATACCGAACAACGGACCAATTGCATCCCCATCGAATCGAATCTGTTTCCGGTTGTGTCCTGGGACCAGCTTCGCATTTGGGCAGTTAATGCGGATGGGACAGAGACTGTTTATTATGTCCCGATTGCCGCACACGCCAAACCGGTCGGAGCGGGATACGTTTCGGCAGCGGGCACGATGACGTTAGTTGCATCTCCGGGCACAGGTAACCACGTCGGGTTGGCGTTCCTCGAGGAACACTACTATTACACGGTGGGAGCGGGGGACAGCTTGTCCACTATTGCGGCTGGCATTGCGGCGAATATTAACAATATTAACCAGGGAAGCGTAACGTTTACAGCGGCTAGTGATGGACCTTCAGTAACGGTAACTTACGCTCCTCAGGCTGGTAAAGCGCTATACACCGACCTGCAAGGTGCAAACGGCAATCGTATCGGCATGTATGGATTCGCGGGAGGTGGCACGACGGCGTGGAAGGTTCCTTCAGTAACATTCAGCGGCGGCCAGTTTCCGCAGAGTTACAACGTTTCTTTCAACTTCGCCAGTCTCCTGGGAACGACAGATGCGGACGATACGCCGCAATCAGTGCCCACGACTAGCGTTCGAAAACTACGATGGACCTGGTCGGCCGATTTGCAGCCAGGCATATTTGCCCCGCAGGAGTTCTCGGTAGCTATTTCGAATTGGGCTGTAACTGGAACGAATCGACAGTATTTCGTGGCCGGTCCTGGCAGCCGGCGCATTGAAGATACCGACCCGTCTGTCACGTATTCCGGTAGTTGGACGACGGACATCGGAAACTACTCTGGGAGCCGGATTCACAGCACAACCATTACGTCGGCGTCGGTCTCGATCACTTACCAAGAGCCTCTCCAGCATTCTCTCTACGTGGCAAGTCAATATCTTTCTCCAGGCTCCAGTATCAGCGTGTCGGTAGATGGAGGAGCGCCACAGTCATTCCTTCTGGACCTGCCGGGCGAGGATGTCCTCTGCAGGTTACCGCTGGGCACGTACGGAGCCGGACAGCACACGGTCGTTGCTACAAACCTGGGCACTTCGAACCCGAATTACACAACATCGAGCTTTTACTTCGATTTCCTGGAAATTGCTTACCCGTCTGCAAATCTGCCAACGTTTACGCCCCAACCGCAATTATCGCTGGCGACCGACTGGGATACGTATCACTCCCAATCTCTACCCGCCGAACGCACAGCGTGGCTGATCAATACATTGGGATTCACCGGACGCGTGAATCACTATACGGGGGCGCTTTGGTTTTACGAGATAGTGCGCGGCGGAACGCAGTATGCGACGGCGTCGGTAACGATTCCGGAGGAGACAGTTAGCCAAAGCGGCACGATGATTTTGGACATCGGGACGGAGGGATCGACGCCCACGCCAATCTCACACCTGATTCTGCCGGACGATACCGCGGATACGGTTGCGCAGGCGATGGCCTGTTTAATCAATCTGGGTTCGAATCTGCTCTGGGCGGGTGCTACCAAAAACGTTCTGACTCTTACGGCGCGCGCAATGGGAACACAGGGGAACACAGCTGCAATATGGTTGTATGCGGGGAGCGAAGGTTTTACAATTACACCTTCCAATGCGGTGCTGTCGGGTGGCGTCGATGGGACGCCTTATGATCTCGACTCGACCGATCCGCTCCAGCAGACTTTGATGACGACCGCCGATTTCTGGCAGACGGATCTCACGGCGCAGCCGCGAATCAACCGCGCTGCTCGCGATTGGCACCAAGCGTATTTCACGGCCTTAAAGGGTTATGGAATCGATGCAGTCGCTTCCTTCAGTACGGAACTTCTAAATGCCGATAGCTCTGTAACCGCCGGTATCGCGCAGCGCTATCCCGATGGAACACCAGTGGTTCTGAATACGCCATCCATTCAGACAAATTTCTCTCCAAATAGCCTGGCTTACTGGACGCAAGTTTATCTGGATATGGCGCAGTTACAAAGTAACGCGGGCTTGGTTCCATATTTGCAATCTGGCGAGGTGCAGTGGTGGTACGACCCCAAGCCGAATGTAGGGTTGCCGTTCTACGACGCCTACACCACCCAACAATTTCAATTGCAATACGGGACCGCGATGAAGGTAATTCTGGAAAATACAGCCGATCCCTCGCAGTATCCGAATGAGACCGCTTTTTTACCCACGCTCATTGGCGCGTACACGGCTGCCATTCGAGGCGCGTTGCAGGCCAATTACCCAGGGTGCCGCTTTGAGGTGCTCTATCCAACCGACACCAACGACACGCCACTGAACCAAGTCATCAATTACCCCAATGGCGACTGGACGCCGGCGAATCTTACTCGTCTGAAGACTGAGAGTTTCACCTTCACCTTGAACCGCAATTTGGATCAATGCGTCTACTCGATGGGAGTAAGTGCGGCGAAGGGGTTTTTCAACCAGCAGCGAAGCCATCTTGTCGGCATTTCGGACTCCTGGACGCCATGGATGAAGGAGGTCAGCTATGCATTGGCGCAAGGTATGGACTCGGTTGTATTGTTTGCGCTCGACCAGTACTGTCTGATCGGCTACCCAGTGCCGCCCTTCCTTAAAATGCGATCAAGCCGCCGGCTCGCGTAGAATTTTGTCCGACCGCGTACAATCGCGAAAGGATGAAGCTCGCAAATATTCAAGTAGCGCTGCGGCGGAGCGGTGTGGATGGATGGCTTTTCTTTGATCATCATCGCCGGGACCCCGCCGCCTATCGCATCCTCGGCATCCCGGACGAGGTGAGCGCATCGCGCCGTTGGTATTACCTCATTCCAGTTCAGGGCGAACCCATAAAACTTGTTCATCGCATTGAGAGCCGAGCGCTGGATAGCTTGCCCGGTGTCAAGACCAGCTACTCCAGTTGGCCCGACCAACAAGAGAAGTTGGCGAGTATGCTCCGGGGTATTCAGCGAGTGGCCATGCAGTATTCGCCCCAATGCGCCATCCCATTAGTATCCATTGTGGATGCGGGAACCGTGGAACTGGTCCGCGGTACCGGCGTCGAGGTTGTGACCTCTGCCGATCTACTCCAGGAATTTGAAGCCGCATGGACCGATTCGCAAGTCCAAAGTCATTTGCGCGCGGGCGAATTGGTAGATCGGGTCCGCAAAGAGGCTTTCGAATTGATCGGTGAACGGCTTCGCAACGGCCTTGGCCCAACCGAGTACGAGGTTCAGCAGTTTATACGGGGCCGCCTCGCGCAACTGGATCTTACGACCGATCATGGGCCGATGGTTGCCGTAAATTCCCACGCGTCCGATCCACATTACGACCCGGCCCGCGATAGTAGCGCGCAAATTCAACACGAAGATTTGGTGTTGATCGATATGTGGGCCAAGCTGCAGACGCCTGGAGCCGTCTATTACGACATCACATGGACCGGCTTTTGCGGCGAAACCGTTCCGTCGCCTATTCAGAACGTGTTTGAGGTTGTGACAACGGCTCGCAAAGCCGCTAGCGACTTCGTGATTCGCCAAGTCGCCGGCGGCGCCTCTCCCAAAGGGTTCGAAGTCGACGATGTCGCAAGATCCTATATAAGGGACCGGGGCTTCGGCGATTATTTCTTTCACCGGACCGGCCACAACATTGGAACGGAAGTTCATGGCACAGGCGCCAACATGGATAATTGGGAATGCCATGACGATCGCCTCCTGATTCCCCATACCTGTTTTTCAGTCGAGCCGGGCGTATACCTGCCAGAATTTGGCATTCGCTCGGAGGTGAACGTTTACGTTGGCGAAGGAAGCGCCCGGGTAACCGGGGAGGAGCAGGTCGAAATTGTACGAGTATAAGCGCTTACAGGGCCGCGTCGGCTAATGTTTAGCTCTGGTGCTATCCGACTGAAAAGAAGGGAGATAACGCTGGAATAAGGCGGATCAATTATTTTGATTGCCGCTACTCGCCGCATCAGGCTACAGTCTGATATGGCAACAGCGAGTCTTATGGAGCCCCAAACATCCCAAGTGGCGCTCCTTCACAGGATCAGCAGTATCGTCAGTTCGGAGCTTTCCCTCGACGAAATGTTGGGCGAAATTGTCGGGCTAACGGTTCAGGTGACCGAGTGTGATGCGTGCCTTGTTTACTTGATTGAACGCGAGACGAACGAGATTGTTTTGCGCGCGTCGCAGGTGCCCCACCAAGTCGATCTAGGCAATATTCGGTTGAAAATGGGAGAAGGCGTAACGGGCTGGGTCGTCGAGCACCAGTCTGTAGTTGCTCTGCCCGAGAACGCGGCGTCCGATAGCCGTTTTAAACGCTTTCAAGCATTGGTGGAGGATACCTATGAGGCATTCCTCTCGGTTCCACTGGTCAGTGGCGGCGAAGTAATAGGTGTTATCAACGTTCACCACCGAGAACCGCACTTTCATGGCCCTGATGAGATTGCCCTGCTGACATTTGTGGGAGAGCAAATGGGTGGGGCGATCGCGAAATCGGTTCTAGCTGAAGAAAACGCCCGGCTTTTGGAAGAAACCGCCGAAATGCGCCGCCAGTTGGAAACGCGCAAGCTGGTGGAGCGCGCCAAAGGCATCCTGCAGCATCGGCATAGCCTGACTGAAGAAGAGGCGTACCTGCGTCTGCGAAACGAAAGCCGGCGCTTGCGGCGTCCCATGCGCGAGCTGGCCGAAGCCATCATTCTTGCGGAAGATCTCAGCCGCAAGAGCGAAGCTCTTCAATAACAAGAGCGAAGCGCTGCCCATAGCTATCGTCTTACGCTTGGGCGATAATCGGACTTGTTCCCCGAATTTCGCCCTCTCGTTGCTGAAGCTCATCTTCTGACTATGGCGGGGAACTTTTGGCCCCGAAAGTTAGACGAAGCGCGGTTTCCGGCGACGCGCCGCGTCTACGAAGTCGATTCCACGACTAGCATTGCGGTATTCGAGCACCAACCCCTCGGTCAACCCCGAGGGCAGCTGGTATTCATCCACGGGTTAGAGGGCTCGGCCGATGCCGGCTATATCAAAAGCTTCGCGCAGAACGCTTTGACCCGCGGATTTGGCGTTCATCGAACGAATCTCCGTAGCTGCGGCGGCACCGAGGAACTTTGCCGAACCATGTACCATTCCGGCCTGACCGGTGACACCCGACTGATCCTGGATCGCATTTACGCCCGGGATCTTGGGCCGATTTTCCTGATCGGATTTTCGCTCGGCGGAAATGTCGCGTTGAAACTGGCCGGCGAACTGGGCGATACGAAACTGCTTGCGGGCGCCTGTGCCGTTTCCACACCCATCGACCTGGCAGCCTGCGTGCGGCGCCTGGATCTGCCTTCCAACCGCGTCTATGCGTATCGCTTCCTGGATCGCCTGAAGGCCAGAGTCCGGCGGAAGAGCCGCTTATCTCCGGACCTGTATCAAGTGAAACGCCTGGATGAGGTACGAACAGTCTGGCAGTTCGACGATCTGTTCACCGCGCCGCTGTTTGGATTCGGGACGGCCGCGAACTACTACGCCACTCAATCCTCTGCACGTTTCCTACACCTCATTCGCGTCCCAACGCTGGTTATTACGGCCCAGGACGACCCGCTAGTGCCGTTTTCGATGTACCGCGACCCCGTTTTCGATTCGAATCCAGCCATCACGTTGCTAGCTCCATCCCACGGAGGCCATCTTGGCTTCCTTTCCCGCGGCAAACCCCGGTTTTGGCTCGACGAGGCCTCGCTCCGTTGGATCCAGCTCCAGACAACACTTATCTCGTTGCGCGGAACAAATATCTCATCAGTTGCGTCTGGGTCATTGACAACTTGATACAGTCTCGCAACCACCGCAGTAGCGCCTCGTTCTGGGAGGCCGGCCGCATCGCTCTTGATTCATTGAACAAAAGCAAGCTACGCAGCTTTCTAACTCTGCTCGGCATTATCCTCGCCACGACGACTCTGATCGCGGTGACGGCGTTGATCCACGGCATGAATCTATACATCGCCGATAAGGTGTCCAACATGGGCGCGGACGGCTTTCGCATTGTGCGGATGGCGTTCATTGGCAACTGGGACCCGAAGAAATTTCTCCAGATGTCCAAGCGCAACCCGCAGATCAAACGCGAGGAGTACGAGTTCATTCGCGATAACGCGAGGCTGCTGCGCGGAATTGGCGTGATGGCATCTAGCCAGGGCCGTGTCTCGTTTAAGGGGACTTCGGTTCTTGGAGTGGATATCGAAGGTGTTACGGAAAATATCCCGGACTTGAACAATATCCAAGTGGATTTAGGCCGTGGCATCTCGGAAGTCGAAGAGCAACGCCACGCCCCAGTGGCGTTTATTGGCGCCGATATCCGCAATAAGTTCTTTGTGGACCGGGACCCGCTCGATAAAGTGATTGAAGTGGACGGCACACAATACCAGGTGGTGGGTGTGGCAAAGTCCCTCGGCAGCGTTTTTGGGCAGTCCCAAGATAACTTCGTTATGGTTCCGATTGCGGCTTACTTCAAAAGGTACGGGGCGCAGAAGGGCATGCGTCTGATTGCCAAGGCCATTGACCAGCAGCACCTGCTCGAAGCCGAAGACGAGTCACGCAGCCTCTTGCGAGCTTTTCGTCATCTACGGCCAGCCGAAGACGACACATTCACCATATTCGCTTCCGATTCCTTCATTAGTTTGTGGCAGCGGTTGACGGCTGCCATAGCGGCCACGGCCGTCGGCATCGTTTCCGTCTTCATGGTGGTGGGTGGCATTGTCATTATGAACATCATGCTGGCAGCGGTGACGGAGCGTACACATGAGATAGGTATCAGGAAATCGTTGGGGGCGCGCCGAGCGGATATACTCAACCAATTTCTGGTCGAGTCGGCGACTCTGTCGGCCACGGGCGGATTGATCGGCGTCTTGATCGCATGGGTGTTGGCGATTTTGATTCGCAGCACGACACCGGTGCCAATGGCGCTGCCCTGGTCTTCCGTATTCATCGGGGTCGGCTTGTCAGCCACAGTGGGGCTGTTCTTCGGAATCTACCCGGCGCGGCAGGCGTCGAAGCTCGACCCGATTGAAGCGCTGCGCGTGGAAAAATAGATCCATGACGCTGCTCTCTGTACGAAACGGCATCGAACTCGCGCTGCAAACCATCCGCGCTCACAAAATGCGCGCGTTTCTCACGGTCTTGGGCGTCGTGATGGGTACGGGCACCATCATCGGTGTAGGCTCCATTCTCGCGGGCCTCGATTCGAACATCACGGGAGTGTTGAACAGCTTTGGCCCCAACAGCATCATCGTCTTCAAATTTCCGGTTGGTTTCCGCACGTCTAACTTGAGTCCGGAGGAACGTACACGGAAGAGCATCACGTATCTGAACGCCCAGCATATTCGAGAGCGCTGTACAGCGTGCCAGGAAGTCTCGCCCATGTTGTTTCCAGTTGACGGGCTGATAAATGCGCATTACAAAGGCAACGACATGTACGACGTCAACATTTTCGGCGTGCAGGAGGCGTATGCCGATGAAGGGCAAGTGGACATCCACGAGGGGCGATTCTTTACCGAGGAAGAGAGCCGCCGCCGAGCGCCTGTGGTCGTGATCGGTGCGGACATCGTCAAGGGTCTGTTTGCCAATGTGGATGCGGTCGGCAAAGCGATTCAAGTGGACGGGCACGAGTATACGGTTATCGGAACCATGAATCGTCCGGCGGCATCGTTCTTCGGCGATACGGACAATCGAGTCGTGCTGCCCTACTTCTCCATGCAGAAACTCTTTCCCTCGGCGCACGAAAACGCACTGGTTGTAATGGCTCGCGAAGGACAGTTACCCGTGGCGGAGGATCAGGTCCGCTCTATTTTGCGCACAGACCGGCGCGTACCGTACACAAAACCCGACAATTTCTCCTTATCCACCGCGGAGCAAATGGTGAGCGACTTCCGCCAGATCACTTCGATGGTGGCGCTGGTAATGGTTGTGCTCAGTTCGGTCGGTCTGCTGGTCGGCGGTATCGGCGTGATGAACATCATGTTGGTATCGGTTACGGAACGGACCAAAGAGATTGGCGTGCGGAAAGCTATTGGGGCAAAAAAAGGTGACATTATCCTGCAGTTCTTGCTAGAGGCGATTGTGCTAACCAGCCTCGGGGGTTTGGCCGGGATATTCTTCGGTTGGATCATCTCACTGGTTACGCGCCTGGTCTTTTCGAGTATTCCGGCCAGCGTGCCATTGTGGGCCGCGATCCTCGGCGTGGTGGTCTCCATGGGCACTGGACTATTCTTTGGCATCTGGCCTGCTAACAAGGCGGCCCGTTTGGACCCGGTGGAAGCACTTCGCTACGAATAGAATAAGTCGCCCCAAGGCGCGATTTGCTTCTCGCTTGGCGCAAATCTCCTGTGCCGAATTGTTCTCAATCATGTTGACGGCCGCAGCAAGACGGTCCAGTCAGAAGCCATCATCGGAGCTCAGGTGCGGGCCTGTTCCCAGATCGAACTGATGCCAGGCGAAACTGCTCGGGAAGCATCTTCGCGCCGGACAAAACGTTATCGTCGTTCGAATCCGGCAGTGGATAGCGACTCAGAATCAGACCCTGATCGTCGCGCGGATTCTTGATCGGGCCGACTAGTCAAACTTCCGGAGCCAGATATCGC
This sequence comes from Bryobacteraceae bacterium, assembly GCA_036272835.1. Lineage (GTDB taxonomy): Bacteria > Acidobacteriota > Terriglobia > Bryobacterales > Bryobacteraceae > Bog-105. Next base: position 1,434 of record DATAXY010000064.1, on the reverse strand, counting down.
GCACAGAGATCTTGCACGGCTGGCTTTCGATCTCGAACCCAATAAGTCCCGGTTGATTATTCACTGAGTCTTTATTGTCGTCGATGAAGACCGCCATCAATTGGCCGTTCATGATGTGCATCATCACGCCGCCGCGCGCGATGATCTCGTAGTCGTTCCATTCGTTGACTTTCACATAACCACCCAGGGCCTGCTTGTCGCCGATATTAGCAACGAGGCGATTAGTCTGGCCGGGTAGCGCTTCCGTTACCTGGCCGCGGTACGCAAGGATACCCTGCATTGTGTTTTCGGAATACCACTGACCTGTGTACGAGGCAGTTCCCGCAGTGACCGGGAACCAGAAGTCCGCCTGTGGACCAGTCATCATGAATTTCAGGTCATACGGGGGTTGGCCGGCGGGTGGGCGGCGTGTCCACGGCACGCCGGTAACGCTTCGATACTGAATGCCGCCTCCGCCGCCTTTTTCGATCTTCATCTGCAGCTTCAAGTCGAAGTCGCGTGTCTTGTCGCCGCGATAGACGATATAGTTGTTGCCCTTCGGCTTGCCTTCGAAGGTCTCGCCCACCATGAGGCCATCTTCAACGCGCCAGATGCTGGGGTCGGCGTCCCATCCGGCGAAACTCTTTCCATCGAAGATCTGCTTGTAACCTGTATGCTCGTCAAACCCGTATGGGGCGGGGTCATGAAACTTCGGCATGCCAATGAACTTCTCGCCGTTCGGACCCGTCTGAGGCGGCCGCGCCGCCGGCGACTCCAGCGCCGGCGGCACTGATTGAGCTAACAGCGCGGCCGACAGCGGCAGGAAGAAAACGCCCAGCGCGAACACCGTCAAAAGCGATTGGGGAGCCAAGGGCGGGTAGGAGCGATACGATACGGACATTAAGTTTCGTGCCTTCCGATTAATCCGATTCAGAAACAATAGAAGTTTAGCGCGAGGGTGATAAGTGCGCCGCCGGCGGTGACGGCGTGCATCCCCTTATTCCGGCGCGGTTACTTTGATACTTTTAAGGAAACTTAGAACGCGTTGCTTGAGCAGGGTTGCGGCGTGCTTGTCATAGGAAGGGAAACTCGCATCGGCGAACAGATGCTGGCTTCCTGGGTAGAGATGAAGCTGAGCGTTCTCAACTGTCTCGACGAGACGCCGGGCCGCATCAAGATCGCCGTCGTTGACAAAGTACTCGTCAGCCTCCATCGCATGGATCTGAACGGGAACGCCTTTGGGCCAGGGTGATCCGAACTCCGCGGCGGGAACGCAAGCGTGAAATAGCAATGCTCCCCTTGCTCCCGGCCGCGTGGACGCGTCAAGTTTTTTGTGTAAACGGCTGCACTTTTTCTAAGCTTGCATCCCTGGTAGACTGAACGGACCTGAGCGAAGGGTAGGGCTCTGCGGAGACGCAACCCGAGCGCCGACTCAGGGGCCGGGATTCCCGAGAT
>DATAXY010000063.1:0-31385 GCA_036272835.1 Bryobacteraceae bacterium | reverse complement strand
GAGGCAGCTCAATCACGACAAGCAACACTTCGCGCTTGCCGGCGCGATTGAGCTGGAGCGGCTTACCGCGATGGGACACTCGGCAGGAGCGGAGTTTGCTGCGCGTGCATGCCAGCAGGACTCCCGAATCTATGCCTGCGTTGATCTCGACGGGGCTATGGTGCCCATCGCCGCACTTCCGGTCTACGGCGATGATCGAAAAATACTCCAACCATTATTGTTCCTCGAAGCCTTTCACCCTGAGAGCAACATGGGCGGCCCGCCCGATCAGATTGCGGAATACAAGAAGGTCAAGGAAAAACAGCTTCAGGAACTGCGCCCGGGTTCGTACGACGTCGTCTTGCATTCACCGGGGATCGCCCACCCAAGCTTCAGCGATGTGCCGCTTCTCTTGCATGGCCAGGATGGATTTCCCGAGACCCCGATCGTGCTACACAACCTCGATCTGATTACACAATTTATCCGTGCATTTCTCGACAAGACAATCTTCGGCGAAAAGCAGGCGCTGTTCGATGGCAGTCTCTCTGCTATTCCCGAAGCGACCGTCACGGCGTATGGCCACTGATTCCGACGGCTACCGACTTCAGGCCAGCGCGCTTATTGACAGGATTGGGGAAGGGTTGTCGGCATGCGACAGTGACCCAAAACGCGCGAGTAGTCGCGAAGGGTAGATCTATCACTCGTCGGCTTGAAGCTGCCATGAAGCGCAATGGTTCCCCGTGCGTCCGGGTGGTGATTCGACGGGATGATCACAGTAAGCCGAGCCGCCTCAAGCCCTCAAGCTAACTTTTCATAAAAATGTTGCGGTTCAGATTGCATATTGATTGACGATATGACAGATCTGATCTCCACTCTGTTTGACCAGGTTCGAAGCGATACCGGAGATAGCCGACAGCTGAGTACCGTTTCGCGGAAGGGCACTAATAATACCTTTGAGCACTCGATCGGTAAAGATACGAAAGGCGGGAAGGTTGCGACGCTTTGCCTGTTGAAGTCGCCACGCGCGGAGCGCCTCCTCAAGCCCTGGCCCGGCACCATTGCCGGATGGAGCCTGGGCGGTCGTGGTTGTCTTCGCGCGTCCCTTCGTATTCTTGGGCTTTCGTTTATTAGCGCGACTCTTTTCTACTGGTGAAGCTGTGTCCTTCATCACGAAGGCGAGTGGCGAAGTCTCTGTCACGGACTGTCCGTGGGGCGTGAGGCGCACAGTTCGAAAAGGGATCCGTTTGCCGTCCTTCTCAAATACCTCGTCCGTTTGCAATAGCAGTCCGGCGCGGGCCATGGCGCCCAAAATATTCTCGAAAGTGTCGCGGTTCACCTCACCGGCGGGGAACAGTTCAGAGTGTAGCTTTCCTGTTGCTCTGGAAGCTCGAGAACGCAAAGCCGTCAGCACTCGAAGTAGTGTGATTCTTTCCTCTTCGGTAGCGGTCCGGTAGCGTTGCGCAATGCAAGCAGCAGGAGCGCAAAAGTCACACAGACCACAAGTGGTCTTTCCATCGGCTACATCCCCGAAATGGCGAACCAGCGTGGACATGCGGCAACTGTTGCTGGAGGAAAAGCGGATGACCAGCTCGATTTGTGCGGAACGTTGTTCGGCTTGCAACCGGTACGCAGGTCTCCAGCGATCATCGCCGCGGGTAACATTCTCTTCGAAATCCAGGACTGCGCCGGCATGCGTCCAGAGTTTTTCCAGAGCTTTATCAAAGACGTCCGGATTGATATTTAACCGTTTTTGCAGCTGAGTCTTCTTGATCGGCTTCTCGCTCAATGCAGCAAACATGCGATCGAGAATGGATACGTCAGGGTAGTCCCGATCGAGAAAGAAATCGTGTGTGTGGCGATCCGCATAGGATTGCATGAGTAAGGCCCGGCTTGGTAAGCCATCGCGACCCGCGCGACCGATCTCCTGGTAGTAACCCTCTAGGCTGCCAGGGAGTGCCATGTGAATGACCGTCCGAACATTCGGCTTGTCGATCCCCATGCCGAATGCGATCGTGGCAATCATTACTTCGATCTTTCCAGCGAGAAACTCCTCCTGCACTTTTCGGCGGTGCTCAGAATCGAGTCCAGCGTGGTATGCGGAAGCAGCAAAGATTCTCGTCAAGTCGCCGGCCACCTCTTCCGCTTGTTTCCGAGTGGGGGTGTAGACGATGGCGGGGAGACGAGCGGGATCATTCAAGACTTCAGTGATTCGAGAGAGACGCTCGGAAGGCCGACTCTCGACCACTTCGATCGCGATGTTATCGCGTCGAAAGCCGTGCACAAACTCAGCAGGATCGTGCAAATTCAGTTGTTGGCAGATATCCTTCTGCACGCGTGGTGTGGCCGTTGCCGTGAGTGCAATGACAGGAGCGGGACGGAGCTGGGGCAAGTATTGTCCTAACATCCGGTAGTCGGGCCGGAAATCGTGCCCCCATTGAGAAATGCAGTGAGCTTCATCGACCGCGACCAAGCAAGGCTTTCGCTTCCCTAGCATTTCTGCGAAGCCTGCAACGCGTAAACGTTCTGGCGCTATGAATAAAAACTGAAGGCGGCCAGCTAAATAGGAGAGGCAGACTTCGCGTGAACTGGCGCGATCCCGTCCAGAGTGAATGGACTCGGCCGCAAATCCGCGTTTCTTGAGGTTCGCCACCTGGTCTTCGATCAAGGCAATCAATGGGCTAATGACGAGGGTGGTTCCTCCCCGGCCAGTCCCGGCAGCTGATAGCAAATCGATTTGCCGGAGCCGGTGGGCATGACCAGCAGAACATCTCGTCCTTCGATGGCCGCGCGACAAACCTCTTCCTGGTTGGGCCGAAAGGATGGGAAGGAGAAGGCCTTCTCGAGCAACTGTGCAAGCGAGAGACCCTCTGCTGCTGGGAATGGCATTGATAAAGCGGGCAGCACAGATACCGGCGATTGTTTCTTGTCGGCCATCGGCGTGTTCTGCTCGGGAACCACCATTTGCACGGTCTTTCCTACGACCTCGCGAACATAGCGTTCAATTTCGTCAAGAAAAGGAGTCAAGTCGACTTTGCCTTGCTGAACGCGTTTCAGGTAAGCTTCCCACTGACCCGTCATGGCCGGACTCTTTACTTCCGGATGCACGACGTCGATGAGGTGAATGCCCTTTTCAGTCGCCAGCAGGTTCTTGCCACTGCGCTCAATGTAACCGCGTTTGAGAAGAGTTTCGATAATGGAGGCACGGGTCGCAGGTGTACCTAACCCGGTGTCCCTCATGGCATCCGAGAGTTCTCTTTCGTCCAGCGTCTTACCGGCCGTCTCCATAGCCGTCAGCAGCGTCGCTTCGGAGAGGTGCTTGGGCGCCCGAGTCGTGCGCTGTAAAGCTCGAGCCTCCCGCACGTCCTGTTTCTGATCCACTGCTAAATCGTCCGGCAGGACGATTTCGGGTTCTCCGCCTTCAGAAGCTTTGCGGCTCTTCTTTCGTCCGGGGATCGGTTCGAGAATCTTCCAACCCAACTGCTGCGGTATCGTTCCAGACGAACGGTAGAGATCTTTATTTTCCGTAGTCACGATCGTGGTGATGACGGTGGTCACGGCCACTACGTAATCCTCTTGCCAGGCGCTGAGTAAACGTCGACAGATCAGGTCGTAGATGTTTCGTTCCTCAGGGGAGATCGCATCCTTAGCAGAAACGGCAGTCGGGATGATGGCATGGTGATCGCTTACCTTCGAATCATCGACGAAGCGCCGGCTCAACGGACGCTCTCCTGTGCCCTCCGCCAGGTGCGAGCGATAAGATCCAGCAATCACGCTCACAATACGCGGCAACGTCACCGCTACATCTCGTGACAAATATCGACTATCCGTGCGAGGATAGCTAATCAGCTTATGCGTCTCATAGAGGGCCTGTGCGAGTTCGAGTGTCCTCTGGGCACTGAACCCATAGAGCCGGTTGGCATGTCGCTGCAATTCCGTGAGGTCGTACAGCTGCGGGGGTTGGGTGCGCTGGGTTTGAGATTTCAGCGAACTGATGTGAGCTTTGCCAACGCGAGCCCGCTCGACAATCATTTTTGCCTCTTCACCATTCGGGTCGAGGCGGGATCCCGATTTCTCGCTGGCAGCGGCTTGGTTTTCTTCCACGAACTTCTCTTCGGATGCGCGAAACCAGAGGCCTTGGTAGGTAATGTCCGGTTCCCGGTGCGCAGGGTGAAAGGTGGCTTGAACTTCGAGATAGTTTTCCGGAACAAACCGGCGAATCGCCAAATCCCGCTCGACAATCATGGCGAGCGTCGGTGTCTGCACTCGACCCACCGAGAGCTCCTCGTTATAGGTGAGCGAGTAGGCTCGGGAAAGATTCATGCCAACAAGCCAATCCGCACGACTTCGTCCGGCAGCCGCCTGCGCGAGAGGCAGATACTCGCTTCCGGGTCGTAGAGTGTCAAACCCACGGCGAATTGCGTCAGGAGTAAGGGAGGAAATCCAGAGCCGTTCGACAGGCTTCTCGCAACCGGCAGCCTCGTAGATATAGCGGAAAATCAGCTCTCCTTCGCGCCCCGCATCGGTCGCGCAGACTACCCGCGTCACCCGCTGTGAAGTGAGGATTTTGCGAACTATTTCGAACTGATCTCGCGTCTTCTCATAGACCACCAGAGGCCAATGGTCAGGTAACATCGGCAGAAATTCTTTTGACCACCGTCGCCACAGAGGATTAATTTCATGCGGTTGGGCAAGCGATACCAGGTGCCCAATCGCCCAAGTCACCACGTAGCCGTTCCCCTGTAAGAAGCTGGCGCCTGCCTTTTGCGCTCCCAGCACTCGCGCAATATCTCGCGCCACGGATGGTTTTTCGGCAATGACGGCGACTATACTGGACTCGCTTGGCACCTGACAGTTTCCATTTTAGACGTGGGACAAGCGTCCGATCGAATCGCAGCGAACTCAGTCTCAGCTTGAACGGAGACAGCGCATGCCGTCATTTTGGATTCGGCAAAAGAACAGTTTTAGCAAGGTGATCCTATGCTATAAACTTGGCGCCTGCGACCAGTCATGCTGCAAACGGAAGACCCGGAAGCCTGCTATTTTCAAACGCTTCATTTATTGCGTGCTCGCAGCGGCTGTCGCATTCTACTCTTTCGTCGGTGTTCTTCTCGTGTTGTCGCGGTGGATCGACCCGCCATCCACCACGGTGCAAATTGAACGGCGACTCGCCTCATTAGTTCAGCGCCTGCCGTACAAAAAGCAATATTCGTTCGTGCCTCTCGAGCGCATTTCGCCGCAACTTCAACACGCGGTCGTGGCGGCGGAGGACGGACGCTTCTTCCAGCATCATGGTTTCGATTGGAAAGAGATTAGAAATGCGGTTGGGGAAGATTTGGAGGGTCATCGCAGCCGCGGGGCATCCACGATTACGCAACAACTGGTGAGGAATCTGTTTCTGTCAACCAACCGTTCCGTAGTACGCAAAGCCGTGGAGTTCTCCATCGTTCCGCTAACGGAAGGCATTCTGCCGAAGAAGCGCATCCTGGAGCTCTATCTGAATATCGTCGAGTGGGGGGCCAGCGATTTACGGCGCGGAAGCAGCGTCGCGATATTACTTCGGGGCACTCGCCAATCGCATTACGCGTGAACAGGCTGTAGGACTTGCCGAGATACTGCCTGCTCCGTTACATAGAAAGCCCACCCGCATTACGCCATACGGTGCACGAATTCTTGAGCGAATGCGGCAAATGGGCTTCTGACCGATTCAATGCACCGATGTATCTGGTGATGTCAGACTGTGTTCACCGTCCGAGATGCTGACTATGCGGAGATGCGGAATTTTCTCGCTCTACGCTGGGCCGTTACCGGAGATCTACCCAAAAGTGCCCGGCGATTCACGCTTCTTTGGAACCGACTCCAATCGAGCGCTGTGGCCCAAAAATCGCAATTACCTAGGCCGCCTTACTAAATATTCTCGCGAATATGGAACAATTTTATTGTTTTGCCAGTGTGTTTGGTCAGATTGTCTATGGGTAAAGAGAAACACAAATCCGATCTAATGCCCGGCACGCTCGATATGCTTGTGCTCAAAACCCTCACCCGCGGCCATCTGCATGGCTACGCGATTGCTCAACTCATTCAGCAACTCTCAGAAGACATTTTGCAGGTAGAGGAAGGCTCTTTGTATCCAGCGCTTCAGCGCTTGGAATTAAATGGCTGGATTGCAGGAGAGTGGGGCCTGTCGCCCAACAATCGTCGCGCCCGCTTCTACAAATTAACGCCAGAAGGCCGCAGGCAATTGAACGCCGAGAAGGAACGATACCGCCAGCAGACCCATGCAATCGCCCGTGTCATGGGCACTGCTTAAGAAGAGAACCATGCCATGAATTCGATCGTGCAACGCCTGAATCGCCGTTTGCGCTACTTCCTCCAAAGGCGCGAACGGCAACGGCTCCTGGAGGAAGAGATGAAATTTCATATCGAGTCGGTGGTGGAGGATCTGAAAGCACAAGGCATGCCGGAAGCCGACGCCCGCACAACGGCGCGAAGGAGGTTCGGCAACATAAGTCAAAAATCGGAAGAATCTAGGGCCACCTGGATTTCGCTCTGGATTAGTGATGCCGCTCAAGACATGTTCTATGCCTTCCGGACCCTACGGCGCGACGTTGGCTTCGCCGCGTTTGTGATTCTCACTGTCGGCCTTGGCATTGGCGCCAGCACCACGGTCTTTAGCGTTGTTCGCGCTGTTCTGCTTCGCCCTCTTCCTTTTAGCGACCCGAATCGCCTCGTTTGGATCGCCAACACAGACGTCGATGACGAAGGCTTGTCGGGACAAACCGTGCCCGTCGATCACTTTCTTGATCTGCGCAATCAAAGTCAATCATTCTCTGACCTCGCTGCTTATTCTCCGTTCTATCGGTTCGGCGATAACAAGCTCACTGGGGATGGGGAGCCACTCCGCCTCACCAGCGTGGCCGTCTCTCACAATTTCTTTTCCATCCTGGGTGTAAAGCCACTGCTAGGGAAAACGTTCACTGCCGCCGATTGCCAATTCAACTGGAATGCGCCGAAGGTCGTGCTTTTGAGCTACGGCCTATGGCAACGCCGCTTTGATTCCGACCGGCGGGTCATCGGTCGGCTCCTCACATTAAACGACGCAGCAGTCACGGTCATCGGCGTCATGCCGCCATCTTTCGACTTTGCCACGGTCTTCGCCCCCGCCAGCCGGGTCGATCTTTTCTTGCCATACCCGCTCACCGAAGAAGCGAACAGCCGGGGGAATGAATTGGCGATGATTGGGCGTCTGAAGCCCGGCTCGACTCTCCAGAGCGCGCGGGCGGAGATGCAGGTCCTGGGTCCCCGGATTCAGCGCAGAGACCCCGACCGAAATTTCATACCAATTGTCAGCACTCTTGCAGACCACGTCAGTGTGCGTCTTCGTCCGGCCCTGCTGGCGCTCGCCTTCGCGGTCGCGATGGTCATGCTAATCGTTTGCGCCAATCTTTCCAACTTGCTGCTCGCTCGTATGGCAGCTCGCCAAAAGGAGATGGCCATCCGCGCATCGCTCGGCGCGCGCCGCCTTCGACTAATTCGGCAAACCCTTACCGAGAGCATTGTTCTGTCTTCTTGTGGAGCAGCGATCGGTTTCGTGCTGGCAATAGGCGGAACGCGGGCGATCACTCATCTGACTACCCTCGATATCCCGCTTCGCGCCGGCGTTCGCGTCGATTTTGGTGCGCTCGCTTTCACGGTGGCAAGCGCCGTTTTAACCGGCTTGATCTTCGGCTTGATACCGGCACTGCAAGTTCCGGCAGCCGCCCTTCATGAGTCCTTGAAAAACGCCGCGCGTGGCTCAAGCCACAGCAAGAATCACACTTGGATTCGCAGCTCTTTGGTGGTTTCGGAGATCGCTTTCGCCTGCTTGCTGCTGGCAGGCTCGGGGCTGCTGATTCGAAGCTTTGTTCGCCTGCTCGACACCAAAATTGGATTCGAGCCCGAAGATGCCACGGTCCTCCGCGTCGATCCCAGTTCGCGATATTCTTCCCAGGCGCAGCGCATTGCCTATTTCAATGAAGTTCTTTGCAGCATCCGGGGCGTGCCGGGCATTGAAGCCGCCGGCTTGACAGACGTGCTTCCTCTGGGCGGGGACCGAACCTGGGCGGCGAGGGCGAAAGGCCGCACCTATACGAAGAATCATCCGCCTCCGTGGGCCTTCGTGCGCATTGCGAGCGACGGCTATCTCAAAGCTATGGGCATTTCTTTGCTGGCCGGTCGCGACTTTACCGCGCACGACAACGCGTCCGACAAGCCTGTCATCGTAATTAATGAAACTTTGGCCCGCACTCTCTGGCCCGGGCAGAATCCCATTGGCCAAGTCCTCGCGGGCGCAGGCTACGTCGACCGCGAAGTGATCGGCGTAGTGAGTGACGTTCGGCACCTCGCCCTGGAGCAGGCATCGGGCTGCGAAATGTATTTGCCGATTCGTCAGAGCCGCGATTACTCGGCGGTTGATCTGGTTTTTCGCTCAGCGCTTTCTTCCGCTGAACTGGCAGCCCCCCTTCGACGCGCTCTCGCAGCGATTGATCCGACGTTACCCGCGAATGATTTTCAGCCGATGCAGCAAATGGTGGATAAGGCAATTTCGCCGCGGCGCTTCGTCGTTCTGATGCTCACGGGATTCTCAGGGTTTGCGCTGGTTCTCGCAGCGCTTGGGATCTATGGCGTCATACAATACTCAGTCACTCAGCGTACCCAGGAAATCGGAATCCGTATGGCGCTCGGCGCCACCGCCGCGCATCTGCAGGCGAGCATCCTTCGGCAGACTCTGGCTCTGGCCGCAATGGGAGTGGCTCTAGGCCTGTTTGCTTCTGGGGAGTCTTTCGAACAATGAGCAGTCTGTTGTTTGACGTCACAGCCGATGATCCCATGACATTTCTCGGAACAATTGTCATTTTGGCCGCAGTCGCGGCGATGGCAGGCTATCTCCCAGCGCGTCGCGCGTCGCGGATCGATCCAATGGTGGCGCTCCGCGTAGGTTAACGCATCTGGAGATGGCCCCGAAAAGATCCAGTGTAGTCGCGCAGTGTAGAGCTATCGACGCGGTCTGCTTCTGGATCACGCGCAAACCCGGACCTTTGAGATGATCGCTCATCTGACGATCTCGGCCACATCCGGAGAGCTGACGCACGTGAAGCTATGCGCGCCTGATCTGACGGCCTTTCAACGATCCAGCACTATCCAAGCGGGAGCGTGGTCGCTCGCGTTTTCCTCACCGCGAACCCATCGGTCTACACCCCCGTGCACGAGTCGATCGCACACACTTGGAGAGAGAAGCAAATGATCCAGCCGCATCCCTTTGTCTAAAGGCCACCGATTACGTTCGTAATCCCAGAACGTCCAGAGCGGCCCCTCGGGTTGCAGTTTTCGCAGGGCGTCCGTCCAGCCCTCAGCTAGCAGCCGAGCATAGGCTTGGCGACTCTGAGGTTGAATCAATGCGTTGTTATCGAGAGATCGCGTTGGATAGATGTCCTGCACAGTCGGTACGACGTTGTAATCGCCGGCCAAGACGACCGGCACCCCGGCCTTCATGAGTTCCGTGCCGTGCTCGATTAAACGTTCGAACCAGGCCAATTTGTAGTCGAACTTCGGACCGGGTTGAGGATTTCCGTTCGGCAGATAGATGGAGGCGATCAGCACACCGTTTACCGCCGCCTCGACATAGCGTGCCTGGCGATCCTCAGGATTCCCAGGCAGGCTGGATCGCGTCAGCACCAGGTCGCACTCCCGCGCCAGGATCGCGACGCCGTTCCGGGAACGTTCGCCTAGCCAGACTCCGCGATAGCCGAGGTCACGAAGGGCACTTGCCGGAAATGATCGCTGCTCTACCTTGAGCTCCTGGAGGCAAACGACGTCGGGCTGCGCGCTTGCGAGCCATGCCATGAGATTGTGCAGACGCTTGTTGATGTTGTTGATGTTGAAAGTGGCGATCTTCAATGACTCGGCCTCACGCGAAAGGACCATTCTGGCCTGACCCGAGTGTCACACTGCAAGTACATCGTTTGGGTGGGACGCGATTTGAGGATGAAGTAAGCATCGCGTCGAATTTACCTGCTGCGCGGCGGCACCGCGCTCCAATAAGCGTTCTAGATAATGACGATGCTGATTAACCACTCTTCGCTGCTGCTGTTCTTGACGGGTGCAGCCATCATCCTGGTGATTCCCGGTCCGGCGGTGATGTAGGTGGTGAGCCGAAGCATCGGCCATGGGCGGGTTGCTGGATTGGTCTCAGTAATGGGAATCGTGGTAGGAACGTTATTCCATGTTGCGGCGGCTGCGCTGGGACTTTCCGCGCTGCTGGCGTCTTCAGCGCTGGCGTTTCAGGTGGTGAAGTATCTGGGCGCGGCATACCTGATTTATCTCGGGATTCGCACTCTGCGGCGCGGCGATGCGCAGGCATTAGAAGCTGGCAGCGGCGAGCGGCGGTTGGCGCATATTTTCGGGCAAGGCGTGCTGGGAATGTGCTGAATCCCAAAACGGCGTTATTCTTTCTGGCCTTTCTGCCGCAATTCGTGAACCCCGCCCGCGGCTGTGTCAGGCTGCAGATTTTTCAATTGGGAATTTTGTTTGCCTTGATGGGCTGGTGCAGCGACTCGCTCTGGGCGCTGCTGGCGGGCACGGTGGCGCAACAAATCCGCCGCAACGTTCGGCTGCGGCGGATGCAGCGTAACGTTTCCGGCGGCGGGCTGATCGCGCTGGGTTTGGCCTCGGCGTTTTCCGGCACGCGCTCGAAATAACCGCCCCTGCATTACGTCTCCAACCGCTGTGCGAACAAAGGCGCAAACGCCCGCCGCACCTCATAGAACACAATCAGCCAGAGCGCTGTTGTGATCAGCGCCAGCGGTAATCCAGCTGGCGCCAGCAGCGCGTGAAACAGCAGGATATTCACCAGCACCGGCCCAAGCAGCGCGAGCGCCAACGGAACAAAGCGATTGCTGAGCAACAGCGCCCCGCCGATTACTTGGAGCAGGAACACGATCACCGTGTAGTGCGAAAGAAACAGCGCGCCCAGGTACTGCCCGGCCAATCCAGCCGGCGGTTGCATCGGAATAAAGTGCAGGAATCCGTTCAATCCGAAAACAAGAAATATCAGTCCCAACAAAATGCGAGCGATCAAAGTGGCAATCTTCATCTGCTGCCTCAAGCCGCTACCGTGCGGACAAGCTCCAAGGTCGCTTTCAGAAACGTCTCGCGATCCACCGCGCCGGTCATGATCTGGGCTACGCCGCCCGCAGTCACAAACTTCACGTCCGTCACCCCGACAAAGCCCAACATCGCTTTCAGATAAGGCTCGATAAAGTTGAACGCGCCGGCCGGTGTTCCCAATTCATACACGCCGCCGCTGGCGATCAGGACGGTCGCCTTCTTCCCTAGCAGCAGGCCCTGCGCGCCCCCTTCACCGTAGGAAAAGGTGCGTCCGCCCCGGACCACCTGATCGATCCAGAGTTTCAGGACCGATGGGATGCTGAAATTATGCATCGCCACGCCAATCACGAACTCGTCCGCCCGCTCCAATTCGCCAATCAGTTCGTCTGAAGCGGCTAGCGCATTCCTTTGTTCCGGCGTCCGTCCCGCCTCAGGGGTGAACGCCGCGCCGATCCAGGCGGCATCCACAGGTTTCAATGGCTGCGCCGCCAGATCGCGGTAAATCACCGTCCCATCCTTATGGGTGGCCTTCCAAGTCTTTACAAACTCGCGGGTTAACTCGCGGCTGATGGAACTTTCGAGCGGACTCGAATCCAAATGCAGCAAAATCGGCATATGTAATCTCCTTCGCTGACGACAGATGCAGTGTAAACAACGCATGTCGTTCTTGTTAGTAGACGACAGATGTTGTTTTAGGATTCTTTTTTTTGTTCGTGATCTTCTAAATAGGAGGCCCATGCCGATTTCCGATTGCGAAGTTCGCGACCCCCGCATCCGGCGCACGCGGCAGCTTCTGCAAACCGCTCTGCAAGACCTTTTGCGGGGTAAGAGTCTCGATGAGATCTCCGTTCAGGACATCACCGACGCCGCCACCGTCAATCGCGCTACCTTTTACGACCACTACACCGATAAGTTCGCGCTGTTCGAGGCCACGGTGGCTGGTGGTTTTCACGCTCTCCTTCATGAACGCAACGTGCGATTCGACGGTACTTGCTCTTCCGCCGTTGGCGCAATCGTTCTGGCTGCCTGCGATTATCTGACGCGGACCGACTCCAGCCCGGAAGGATGTAAGAAGCACAGCGCTTTTCAGCCGCTGATGGATGCCGCGATCACAAGCGCCATCCGGCTAGTCTTGATGGAGGGCATTCAGAAGGGCGATAAGCGCGCCGCGGGCCGCGCTCTTTCCCCAGAGCTGATTGGCAACGCGGCCAGCTGGGCGCTCTATGGCGCCGTCAAGCAATGGCTCGAAACGCCCAACCACGCGCCGGCCGAGAAGATTGCACCACTCATCTCCGAGATCGTCATCACGATGATCGATGCCGCTTGACATAAGTGCCTCGCAAGGACCATACTAAGGCTAAGTTTACTTACTAAGCAATCTAAGTATGGCTCGCCAAGATTCCTTCCAAGGCTCGATTCCCCTGCTCGTCCTGAAGATCCTCGCCAGGAGAGGCCCGCTTCACGGATACGGCTTAACAACCCACATCGAACAGGCGTCGCGCGACATTCTGCGTGTCGAAGAGGGGTCCTTATATCCTGCTTTGCACCGCATGGAAGAGGCGGGGCTGATCAAAGCAAAATGGGCGACGACGGAGAAAAATCGGCAAGCGCGTCTATACGAGATCACACCTGCGGGGCGGAAGGAACTCGAACAGGAAGAGAGCCGTTGGCGGACGATCTCCAACGCTATCGGAAGAGTCTTGAAGGAAGCCTGAGAGGGGAATCTTGATGTCCTTGCTATCGCGTTTCACTTCCGTATTTCGTGACGAGCGTCTCAACCGCGAGATCGAAGCAGAGCAACAATTCCACATCGCTTCGCGCATCGACGAGCTTGTCGAAGAGGGAATGACTCCAGACGAAGCAGCCCGGCAAGCGCGGCTGCAATTCGGTAGTCAAGTGCAAGCACGTGAGGAAAGCCGCGATGCCAAGCTGTTCGCGTGGCTGGAATCGACGGGCCAGGATCTTTACTATGGCTTCCGCACGCTGACGAAATCGAGGTCGTTTGCCGCCATCGCCATCCTCACGCTGGCGCTCGGCATCGGGGCGAACACGGCCATCTTCTCGGTGGTGAACGGCGTGCTGCTCAATCCGTTGCCGTATCGCGATGCCGGCCAGATCGTCTCTCTGTTCGAAGAAATACCGAGTTTCAAGAACGGGTCCATCTCTTATCCCAACTTTCTCGATTGGCAACGCATGAACCGCACGTTCTCGGCGATAGCGGCGTATCGCTCCACGGGGTTCAATCTTTCGGGAGAAGGCGAGCCCGAGCACCTGCAGGGCGAAATGATCTCCGCGGGATTTTTCGAGATTCTTGGCGTCAATCCGGTGAGGGGACGAACGTTCCGCAAGGAGGAAGACCTCCGCGGTGCCAATCCGACGGCCATGATCTCAGAGGGACTGTGGAGGCGGAAGTTCGCCTCGACGCCGGATATCGTCGGCAAGCGGCTGATGGTCGACGGTGTTAGGAGAACCGTCATTGGCGTCGTGCCTTCCACTTTCCGTCTGCGAATTTGGAATTTTCAGGGCGGTGTGTCTCTGAACGACCTATATATCCCGATAGGCGAGTTTAACGAGCCACATTTCTATGGAGATCGCGGCGCATTTTGGGGCATGGACGCGATTGGCCGCCTCAAGCCGGACGTGACACTCGAACAAGCGCGCGAGGACATGGACAGGGTCTCACGCCAGCTCACTGCGACCTATCCCGATGTCGACAGCAACCAGAAAGCAAACCTAGTCCCGCTGAAGGAAGGGATGGTGGGCAACATGCGCCCGATACTGCTGGTTCTCCTGGGCGCGGTCGCGTTTGTGTTGCTCATCTCGTGCGTCAATGTGGCAAACCTGCTGCTCGCGCGCTCGACCTCGCGGCAACGCGAGTTCGCGATTCGTCTGGCGGTAGGCGCCGGACAGCTGCGCATCGTTCGCCAACTGCTTACCGAAAGCATGCTGCTCGCGCTAATCGGCGGCGGGCTTGGGCTCTTTCTTGCCAAATTCGGGACGGCTGCGGCCATTGCCGCCGTGCCGCGAACCGTTCCGAGGGCCGAAGAGATCGGACTCGATCTTCGCGTCCTGCTCTTTACTGTTCTTGTATCGCTGGCCGCAGGAGTAGTCTTTGGGCTCGCCCCGGCCTTGAAAACGCGGCGCGCCAATATCGGCAGGGCTCTCAAGGAAAGCGGACGAACATTGGCCGGAACGCGCAGCCGCACTCAAGGTCTCTTCGTTGTCCTCGAGATGGCGATGGCTCTTGTGCTGCTGGTCGGAGCCGGACTCATGATTCGCACCTTGTTCGTTCTGTGGAGAGTCGATCCCGGCTTCCATGCGCGCGCTGTCATGACCTTCGCGGTCTCGCCGCCATCGTCGCTCACGAAGGAGACTCCCGCCGCTATCCGCGCGTTTTTTCGGCGGGTGCACGATAAACTCGCCTCCGCGCCCGGCGTAGAGGCAGTGTCGCTCAGTTGGGGCGCTACTCCGATGGCAGGCGACAACGAAGACTACTTTTGGTTCGCAGGCAGGCCAAAACCGGCAGGCCGGAACGACATGCCTATGGCGCTCAGGTATGTCGTCGAACCGGACTATCTCAAAACGCTTCAGATTGCCCTCCGGCGCGGCCGTTTCCTGACTGACAACGATAACGAGCACGCGTCATCGGTCGTGGTGATCGATGAGACGCTGGCTGAAAAATATTTCTCCGGCCAAGATCCTATCGGTCAATATCTGGACCTGAACAGCGACCCGTCGGAACACGACAAAATGCCCAACCCGCGGATCGTCGGCATCGCCGGCCACATCAATCAGTGGGGACTTGATTCAGACGCCGCCAATCCATTGCACGCGCAAATGTATCTACCGGCTGCGCAAATTCCCGATAAGGACATGAGCGGCATAGCGCGGGTTGCAGACGTGTACGTCCGCACCAAACGCGCGGGCGTTCCGAGTTTTGAGACGCTGCGTCAGCGGCTTCTGAATCTGAACAGCGGATTGGTTGCCTTTGACGACGAAGAGCTGGACGAGACGGTTTCCCGATCCATCGCGAGCAAGCGCTTCACTATGACACTACTCGCGGTCTTCGCGGGACTTGCACTGTTGTTAGCCAGTATTGGGATTTATGGCGTGCTGTCGTATCTCGTCGGACAGCGTACTCAGGAGATCGGTGTTCGCATGGCTTTGGGCGCGGGGCGGCTCGAGGTCCTGCGCATGATCTTGACCGATGGAGCCCGCATGACCGTTGCCGGTATAGGTATTGGCGTGATAGCGGCCTTAGGATTGACGCAGTTGATGTCCAGCATGCTCTTCGGCGTGCATGCGGCCGACCCGCTTACATTTGTTCTGGTAGCTGTTGCTCTCTGCTTGATCGCATTGCTCGCTTGTTACCTTCCGGCAAGAAGAGCCATGAAGATCGACCCGATGATTGCGTTGCGCGACGAATAACCTGTTCGTCTACTCCGAAGTGATCGCTTTCAAGAACCGGTAGTAAAAGTCGACGCCGTCATAAAACGACTCCGCCCGAAGCCGCTCATCTTTGCCGTGCGCGCGAATATCGTCGGAATCAATCGCCACCCCATTGATCCCATAACTCGGCAATCCCGCCGCAATCGTATAAATACTGTCCGACGCCCCGGTCTCCATCTCCGGAATCACCGGTGCGCCCGGCCACATTTTGCCGGCGATCGCGTGCGGCGGGTCCATCACGTCCGGCCGCAACGGCGGTGGCAAAAAAGCCTTCGTATCAGGAGCTTTGTCCAGATATTCCGCCGTCGCCGGATCTTTGTAGCGCACCGTGATCTTCGCATCCGCGAAAATGCGTATCAAATCCTGGCGCACTTCTTCTTTCGAGTATCCCGGCAATATCCGGCAGTTGACCAGTGCCTGAGCGGTTTGTGGCAGGGCATTATCCGCATGTCCGCCGCTCAGGCGCGTGGCCACACACGTGGTGCGCATCGTCGAATTAAACCGAGGGTTCTTCGACAGCCGCGCAATGGCCTCGGTATCCGGCTGGGGTTTCAGCGTCGTTTTCAGCATCGCCCGAATGTCGGCGGCAACCTGCGGCGCCTCCGAAGCCGCCACCTGGTCGAACCAGGAGTGCGTAACATTGTTCAGCTCGAACGCAAACGGAGCTTTCTCCAACCGTCCCAGTGCATCGGCAATCTCATAGATCGCATGGTCCGCCGTCGGCAGCGAACTATGGCCGCCCGGATTAGTGGCGGTCAGTTGAAAGTCCGCATACAGTTTCTCGGTTGCTTCCACCTCGACATCGATCGGCTTGCCTTTGCCGGTCATCACGCCGCCCGCATCCGGGTTCAGCACGTATTCGGCGTCGATCAAATCGCGATGATGCTGCAAAAGCCAGTCCACGCCATTAAACGTACCGCCTTCTTCATCCGCCGTTAAGGCCAGAATAATGTCGCGATTGGGCTTGTATCCTTCCTTCAAATAACGCATGAGCGTGGTCACCGCAATGGCATCGCTATCCTTCATATCCTGCGTGCCGCGCCCATAGAAGAAGCCGTCTTTCTCTATAAATTGAAACGGATCGGTTGACCGCAACGGTCATCAACGTCAATCATTGATCTCTCGGCTATGGACTGGCGAAAAGGTTCACCGCGATGTTTAGGGCTGCTGCTCACCTGAATCTTTCGTCGCACGAGCACGCAATAGCAGTGCCCGGCGCGTCTCTGTTAGTTCTCCAACGAGCTGTTCCTCAGAGGGTAGCGCTACCTCATACTTGCGAGCCAAGATTGTGTTCGAAAGTTGTCCCAGTGCATAGTGAGCGACCGCTTCATTTCGTTCTGAACAGAGGATCAGGCCGATGGGCTCATTCTCGCCGTCATAGCGCCAGCGTTCGCGAGCGTAATTCAAATACAGATTCATTTGTCCGGCGTCAGCGTGAGTAAATTTCCCGAGCTTCAAATCTATCAGGACCAGAGCACGAAGACGACGATGGAAAAACAACAGATCAATTCTGTACCACTCGTTGCCGACACGGAGACGCTTCTGCCTTGCGACGAACGTGAAATCGTTCCCCAGTTCAAGCAAAAAATGTTCCAGATGAAGAATGAGAGCCTGCTCCAGATCGCCCTCGGAGTATTCGTCTTTCAGATCTAAGAATTCGAGCACAAATGGGTCTCTAATCTCCTCCTGTGCGCTAAGCGCATCGTCTGCATGGGCTTTGGAGGAGGGCTTCTTTGCCGATTTTCCGGCCCGTTCGTAAAAAAGGGTTGCTATCTGCCTGTCCAATTGCCGAACTGACCAACCGCCCCGCAATGCCTCCTCTTCATAGAATTCTCGTGCCTGGCCACTCTTAACCGACAGCAGACGTACGTAGTGAGACCATGAGAGCGGAAAGAGCTGTCCCGCAAGAGATTGTTCAGACACTGTCTGGATTTTTCCGGACAGGTCAAATAATTCAGACGGTGTCTGAATTATTTCGCGATGAGTTAGAAAGAACAGCCGCATTTGGGAGAGGTTCGTCCGAGCAAAACCTCGACCCAATCGCTCCGTCAGATCCTTCGCTAGTTGTTCCAATAGGCGTTCGCCATATTTTGCCCTTTCAGAACCCTGCTGCTCGTGCTCGACGATCCGTCGCCCTATCTCCCAATACGTGGCCGTCATCACGTGATTGACCGCCCGGCTTACCGTCCGCCGGGCGTACTCCAGGAGCGAAACAACGTCCGAACAGAGGTCGTCATACGCGGCTTCCGAAACTGGGCGAATTGATTTTCTCCGATTCTTCTTCATTGAGCAAGCTCCTGTCTTACAAGACGTTACGATATTGTGCGATCATCGCCCGGCGGCGTCTATACTCCCGCTTCAAGGCCGCCGACTCCAGCGCGCCTGCGCACCCTTCCTGGCCCGCTCGCGTTTCTCTTCCGGGCTGACCGTCGCCCAATAATTCCGCGAGACTTGCCCCATGGTCCTGCGGAATACTTCTGATTGCCCTGGGCTTTTAATGTTTCTGTTCAAGGAGGAATTTCGTATCTGTGTTTCGCGGAGCAGGGCATCGAGACCTCGGCTGAGTGCTTCGTAGCGAGACAGGTTACATTCGTTCGCAATTCGATTCAGTTTCTTATAGAACGATTCGGTGGCCTCCAGCCAGACAGGCCGCCTCGGATCGTCTGCTCTCTTTCGAATTCTCTTGTCTGCTAACGGCTCCTTCGTCGTAAGCCTGTTGCCTGCAGTCACGTTCATTGCCGACTCCGCTCGTCCGACAACACAGCCCAGGCACGGTCCACGATCAGGCTTGCCCCGTCTGCACCAATGCTGGCTGGACATTCCGGCCAGAGCACTCGGATGGAGTCCAGCCAGCCGTTGAGCTTCTCCCGAAAGCGGCGAGAGCGCGCATATTCAATTGATCCGATCTGACTGGCTAGACCTCGCGGCCCGAACAGCGGAATGGCCTCTTTTCCCTTTGTCAAAAAACAGCGGTACGAAAGCCACATAAACAAGTCCAGCACGGCCGGTGCCCCTGCCAGCACTTTAACGGCTTCGAGGTCCGCCGGTATTGGGTGCGCCACGATCTCGCGATAGAACTCATCGCTCAAAACAATCACATTCTCAAATTGATCGGATACGGGGTACTGCTCTGGATCGCGGCTATACCAGATTTGGGCCTCGTTGAAGAAACTGAACCGCGAGCGTTGGACCACTTTGGCCGTTCTGCTGAGCGTGTCGGTTCCGAAGAAAATCGTTGCCCCGAAGATGCGCTCGAACGCGGCGACGAGACGGCGATACTCTTTCCCACCCTTATGCATGCCGAACGTTTCGAGCATTTCGGCAGCAGTTCGGAATCGGATTGTTTGGCTTTGCTGCCGGACGGCCAACGTCGCCAAGTAAATCGGAACGACACGGTCCTGCCCGAACGGTAACCCATAGTGCGGATGCCCCGTGATCTGCAGAACGAAATCGCCGTTGCGGCGCTCGTACACCATCTCGCCCTTCGAGGGTTTCCGAACCGGCAGACCGCAGAGGACGAATGGTCTCGAACTGAATCCCACGTTCTGTTTTCCCTCCTCGCGCTTTAGCCTCACGATGCAACTGCCTTCAGCTTGCCGCAGTTTCTGTTTTGAAACCACCAGCTCCGGCGTCATCCGCTTCAGCGCGGAGCTGACGGACTCCATGCCTCTGACAGCACCGTCGGCGTGCCCGAGCACACGTCGGGCATTTGCGTTTTGCAATCCTCACCTCGCGTCAGCGCCGAACCGAGTTCAGCGCGCGTTGGGCAAGTGATTTTGCAACGATAAGCTTGCTGGTTTTCGAGAGCTAAAGCATCCCCGGCTTCAGGAATGCGATTAATGCGTTAAGCCGGGTTTCGACTAAACCTGAGGAAACTCCATGGATCTCTATGCACTGGGTTGATCTCCATGAACGCCATAGTCCTTTATTAACAATCGAGGATCGTTTTCCCAAGCTGGACGTCGCGGGTTCGATCCCCGTCTCCCGCTCCATAGAATCAATGATTTGCAAGAACCTGTTTTCGGCGTGCTCCATTTGTGCTCCGTTTACATCACCTGCAGACGCCGCTCCAGTTGATTGAGCGCCGCCTGCCGCAGCTCCACCGGAGACTGCGTATAGACGTTCTGGTTAACGTCGAGCGTATGGCCGACCCGCTCCAGCGCCGGAAGCATGTTCCTGCGCCAGCAATTGTCCTTCGACAGCGGCGTCATCCGCTCCGAAGGAAACACCCAGGCATCCTCCCGCGTTGATACCGCCATGCCGCGCCACGCCTCGATCTCGCTCAAGAGCCCTTCGGAAAGAGCCGCCCGGCGATAGGAGTTATCCGTTTTCGGGGTGTCGATGGTCCCGCGATAAACCCGCCGGCGGATCTCGACATAGGGTGCCGTCAATCGCCCCCAGGTGAGCGCGAAGACTTCTCCCAGACGCATGCCCGCGACCAGCGCGAGCTTCGCAATGAGGCGCTCCCTCAGCTCAAGAGCGCCGAAACAGATTTGCACCTCCTTGAAGTTCATGACGCGGCGCTTAGGCTTCGCCGCATCGCGTGGGGTGAACAGGAGCAGGGCGGGATTGCGCTCGATATGGCCTTCAGCCACGGCCATATCGAACACTTGCTTTAAGTCCCATCGCAGGTGATCCACCACCGAGAAAGACAGGCCCGCCGCAGCCTTCGCGTCGAGCAGGTCCTGCAGCTCATCCCGTTTAAGGCTCGCCAGCTCGCGTTCGTCGTATTTCGACACGAGATGGAACTGAACCCGGCTCACATTGTTATCCCGCGTCGAGTTTTTCCATTTCCGCTTGTAGTAAGGGAAATAAACCTCCCCGACGAATTCACCGAACCGCCACACCTTGCCCTCCAGGTGACGGGCCATGAGTTCCTTGACGATCCGGCCAACTTCCTCGCGGGCATCGGATTTGGACATCTCCTCGACTTCCGCGCGTCACCTGATCGCGAGCACCGTTCCCTGGCTGTTGTAAGGAAGCGTTCGCTTACCGCCCCACGCGCTCCAGCCCCGTCGCAGAGAGCGCGTAATCCGGCAGGTTACGTATGGCATCGGCGCGCGTCGGGGCAATGCTCGCAGGCTCCGCGACCCACGCAACGACCGGCGGCGGCTCCGGCTTCACGGGCTTATCAGCGGATACGGCCCCGCGCTGCCTGCGATATTTCACCAGCGCCACCGGGAACCAGACGATGCAGGCGAACCAGGCGAGCACGGCCAGTGTGTTCGTCGTTGCATCGTGCTCGATGCCGCGCGCCGCGAGCGGCAGCAGGATAATGAGCAGCAACGATACGATGACCGCGCCTTTCGATGCGCTCCGATCGCTCCGGCTTTCGCTCGCGGGAGTTTCAGAAGCCGACGCCGGCGGAGTGCCGGCGTCGTTCCACTGGCGCAGCCATGCCTGATGATTCCGCAGCGTGCGCCACGAGCTTAAGGAGCGGACGGCGCAGCCGCCCGCCAGCATCGTTTCGAGCAGGGACGAATGCCCGAGATACCAGCCGCGAAGGGCATTGATGAACCAGCCGCAGGCAATGACCGCGAAAACCGGATTGCCGAAGGCGCGTGTAAGCAGGGTAGGGGCTTTCATTTTTGTGAGAAGGTGACCGGCAGGATGTTGCCGCCGCTGGCTTTGAAGGTTTCACCCGAGCGATACCAGATGCCGGTGACCTGATAGTTATTGGCAGCGCCGCCTGTCTTAAAGCAGCGGCCAAAGTCGCCGGGTTCAATCGCGTATTCCATGCTTTCGGAGTAGCCGCGGGAGGTGCTTGTGCCGCGGCTTTGTCCCCGGTTCTCGCCCCAGTTGTCGGAGCTTCCCTTGTTCGTCGTCGTGTTTCCGGGCAGGATGCCGTTGCCCCAGCTCGAGGATGAACCGCTATTGCTGCCGGTGCCGTAATTCATGCCGTAGCTCGTGCCGTGATTCTCCCCGGCGCTGTAGTTCGCATGGCGCTTCATTACCCGCCCGCATGTTTTAGCGGCAAATTCATTTGTCTCCGCGCACCCATTGGAGAAATACACATGCGTCATGTACTTACCAGCGAGGTTCATGGCGGCATCGCGCGGATTGTCGCCGCCGATTTTGGAGAAGTACGCGGGCAGCGATTGGGTCATGCTGGCTACGGCGCAGTTTGAGCCGCGACACATTCCCAAAAACTCGCCGTCATAGCTCGAAACCGTCTCCTGCGCTTCGTCGGAATACTGGAACAGCGGGCGCTCGCGGTGCTTTTCTTCCAGTGAATTGCGGCTTAAGACGCACCGCTGCCACATATATTTGAAAAGCACCTGTGCAATCGCGCCGTCCTCGTTCCATGTCAGCGTCGGCATCGCAAGCAGGATGACCGCTCCAGAAAAGCACATCTCGGGGACGATGCTTGTCTTGGAGCAAAACGCGCGCTGCAATCGCCCACGCTTGAAACGGTCGAGCGCCGTGCTGACGCTGATGACGATGTTGCCGCGCGTTTTTTCAGGGATGCGCGGGAACTGCGACGACCAGTAATTGAGGGCGTCACGCATCGCGGCCGCGTCCATCGGGATTCTCGGCCGACGCGCGGCCGTGTCCATCACCCGATACATGAACGAGCCGCGCTGCCACTCGGCGGAAGTCACCTCCTCGGCGGTGGAAGGCGCGGAGCTGATGAAGTCGATAATGTCGGGAACCGTCACCTTCCCGTGCGCGGCATAGAGCGGCGGCAGCGCGTAACGAAGCAATTGGCGGGTTGCGTCTTCCCAGAACGGCTCGCCCCCTTTCTGGCTTGCCGTGGGACTCGCGCGCTTCGCAGCCTCAAGAATGCGCATCAGGCATTCCACGACCGTACCGATGCCGTTCATGCCCTGACGGCCCAGCTCGTAGGCGAGGAAGTTAAAGCCCGCGTTCTCATCAAAGACGATGAGCGACCCGGCGCGGCCATGCTCCGCGCAGTAGCGCCGCCACAGTTCCAGTTCCTCCGGCTTGACCGCCGTGACCAGGCCCCCGTAACCTGCCCGCAGGAACGCCCCGGCAAGCATCCGGCCAAGCCCGGAAGTCTTGCCCGACCCGATGCCTCCGAAGCCGTGAATGCCGCCGAATGCCGAGCGATTGGTGAAGTAATCCCGCGCGGAGATTCTGAGCAGCGGCGTGTCCAAATCCCACGGCGTCGCGAAATCCCGCACCGCCGGAACGTTGCACGCGTTGCGAATATCCAGCGGCCTGCCCGCTGACTTGGCGGACAGGCCCTTCTTTAAACCACGTGTGAACTGCCCCATCATGGTTCACCTCACGAACGGCGCGCCGCGAGCAGCACGGCAGGATTGATGCGCCGGAGTCCCTTGCCTTTCCACACCTCGAAATGCAAATGCGCGCCCGTCACACATCCGGTAGCCCCGACATTTCCGATAATCTGGCACTTGCGCACATACTTGCCCTTGCGCACGGCGATGCGCGACAGATGCGCGTACAGCGTGACGATATCGCCGCGATGCACCACCACGACCGCATTGCCGTAGCATCCCCATGGCCCCGCGATAATCACGATGCCGTCACTCACAACGCTGACCGGCGTTCCGGCGTCCGCAGCCAGGTCGATGCCTTCATGCATGCGCCATACCTTCTGAATCGGATGCAGGCGCATCCCGAAGGGCGAGGACATGCGATAGCTGCCTTGCGGCAGCGGCGCACTGTCACACGCGCCTGTATCCCCTGCTTTCACAAACGCGCAGGGCATCAGGAAGAGGCCCACGGCGATGATGTTTTTCAAGATTCGTTTTTTCATTCGATTGGTTTCCTTTCGTGTGAACACACTCCCGGCGTTGCCCTGAAACAGGGCCTGCAGCCCGTCAGATTGTTTTTTGGAAAGTGCCCCCGGCACCGGCAAGAAGCCGGGCCGGGGCGCTTTGATTTACCTGTCCATGCCCTTATCGCGGTCAGCCTCGGGCACCTTGGGTTCCTGTGCCTCCCGCGCTTCCGGCCAGCCTATGCCGCCCTTTTCGTAATGGTGCACGCTGCTGGCGAAGCCGCGTTCCATTTCGTCTTTCGGCTCCGGCCATCCGATGCCCTGCCCCTTGTCGGTGACGGCGCGCCCGAAATAGCCTTCCTCAACGACCTTTTCACGAATGTCGGAAATGGCGTCGGCCACTCCCTTTCGCAATTGCTCAAACATCGATTTGTCTGCCATAACCGCCTACTTTCTGCGAATCGTATGCACGACGCCGACAACGGTACTCGGCACGGTGAGGAACCCCGGCAGCCCGGTAGGGATGGCCGTGAGCAGCGCCACCGCGACGGCCTTAATCATTGCGGCTTCGGAATCATCACCGTAGAAACGGATTTGCGCCCGGTAGATGATGAAGCCGAGCACCGCCGCCACGACGAGGGCGAGCGGCCAGATTGCGCCCATCGTGGCAAGCTCGCCGGTGAACAGCATCGCGTTTCGCGGAGAGCGTCAGCACGCCGGGAATCCCATGCAGGCCGAACACCTGCCCGAATCCCCGCGCCGCCGCGAGGTGAACAGGTTGTCCCTGACGGTTAGAAATGACCTCTGGATTTATCGCCATAGGTCATCTCAAATCCACCGGAGGGCGTTGCATCATTGCGGCTTGCTGCCGTGCTTCCCGCAGCATCGCCTCTTGGTCAATCGCTTCCTGAATGGCGTGCCGTTCGACGCGCAGGAACCAAAAGTAGGTGCTTATATTGACGAGTGCCAGCATCGGCAAGAAGACGAGCAACAGAGCGTAGTTGCCCGTCGCGCCGACCGCCCAGATGCACAGAACCATGAACGGCATCGCGGCCCAGTTTCCGCGTCTGGCCGCCCGCCGCTTGGCTGCCTTCGTTAGCGTGATGCGCCCCCGCTGTGCCGGTTGGCGCGTAGAATAATTAGGTGGTGATTCAGGGACATCATGACGGTAGAGGTCTGGTGTCATTGAGTTGTTCTCCATTTCCGCCGGGGGTGATGTTCGAGCATCATTCCCGGCTTTGATAACTGTAATTACTCGCGAGGGGCGCGGAACGATAAAACGGAAATGAAAGTTTTTGTTTTTTGTGATGCGCCCCTGCCGAGAGCGAAAATACTGCGAGCGGCCTTTATCGAAAGGGGCTTCTGCGCTGTATAGGATTAACTGTGGGCGACGACATTAACGCCTTAGTCAACGAGGCATTTCTCTCTTACGGAGAAACCTATCGCTTCACATCTTTTGACAACGTGCTAATGGCGCTATATCGCTACACATGCCCGATGACTCGCAACGTGTACGGAATCCGGGACCCAGACCAGCAGAAAGAAGTGTTTCAGGAAAGCGCGCTTCGCTTTTTCAAGTATCTACGGACTTACGATAGACAACGCCCGTTCCTACCGTGGTGGGAGGGCATTGTCAGAAGTGCGGCGCTCGATTTCATCAAAAAGAATGGAATCCGTCAGAGCCGTGAATATTCGACTGACGACGAACGGCTCCTGGATAACAGCCTTATCGTCTGGAAACGTGCCGAGCAGAGCGAGAGGAAAATTATTCTTGAAGACGTGCTGAGCAGGCTTCATCCGCATGACCGGGAAATCCTCTGGATGCACTACGTTCACGGTTTAACGGCAGAGGAAATCTCGAAGCTCGTAAACAAATCACTCTTCAGAACCAAGTACGCTATCCATCGGGCGCTTAAGAAGCTTCGCAATTTATTCCAGTCCGGCCCTGCCGCTCCGAAGAAAGCAAATCCCGAACGAGGAAAGAAGGCTCCAGGCAATGCCGTCTCGTGATGATGATTTGACGCTGCCCAGCGACGATGAGCTGAGAAAGACCTTCGCTCAGCTAGCCGAACCCGTTGAGCTTTCGGAAAACGAAAGAGATGAGGTGGAGGAGATAATTCGCAAAACGCGCGAACGGTTTGAACAAGGTGAAGCTGATGCTGCTGGCCGGAAACGCAGTCGGCCCATTCCAACCGCAGAATGATAATTCACTTGTGCTCAAAACCTGCACCGCTCGACCGCGACGCTTCCTTATCCGCGAAGGATTTTTTCTCCGACTCTTCGCGCGTGCGCCTTATTATCTCCCGAACGTCATCCGGCGCAGTTTGGGTAGCGTCGGGCTTCGCGAGTTCCTGAAAAGCTTCCCTGATTTCCTTCTCCGTCCATCGGGTTTTCGATTGTTCGTCGTTCGCGTCGTTCATAGGGCAGCCCTTCGTTTGTTGTGAGCAAAGAGACTAGCCCGCCCGCGTGCTTAAGAACAGTTAAATATTTATGACCACCCAGCCTCGGCTGATGTGCGCTAAATCCGCAGGGGGAGCGAAGCGGGGGACGGCAGTCCCCCTTGGAAGGAAATGACGTGAACGGCCCTTCATCAGGGCCGCTCGCGTCATTGCGATTGCGACTCGCTTTTTTTGAGCGACGGAAGCCCGAACAGCGCGCGGTCGTTCTCCCGCACCAGGAAGTGCTCCAGCGCGGCCATGACCATCCGTGAGAATTCGCTGTCTTTCGTGGCCTGCTCATAGGCCCACGCGCCCATCAATATTTTCCGGCGCGTGTCCTTGCGGTGTTCCGCGCTGCGTACTTTATTGGTTTCTCTCATGATGCGCGCGTTGAGCGCGTCTCGGCGTTTTTTCATCTCGCGGAGTCTGTGGTTGCCCGTTTCGTCTCTGCGGCTGCGGTCGTCGTTATTTCCCTCCATGGCATCCTCCTGAAGTTAAATACTCCGTATCTGGGAAAAACGATAAACGAGTAAGTCAGTTTCGCAAGTTAAAACTACAAATAGTATCCATTCTGTTTTTTACCTACTCCGAATTGTGTTTTGCCGCGTCCCATGGTAGTAGCGGAGCATGGAACGAGAAAGACCGAAGGGCGCACTTATGCAAACTTCGTTTGCGTGCGTCGGGGATTTTGCATCCCCAAGCCCCTGCATCGTGGGAATCGGCCCCATCCCCCGAGCCCCTTCCCAACCGTCCGCCGGTTGGATGCCGCCTGGGGAAAACCCGGCCCGGTTTTCCCCAACCGCTGACGCTCCCCTTTTCGCCCAACCCTCTGCGTGTTGGATGCCGCCCGGAGAAGCAGGCCCGCTTCTCCAAACCTCTTTGCCCAACCGTGCGCCGGTTGGATACCGTGACCGTTGCCTATGAGCGCTGTTGCCACAGCGAGCTGGTATCACTGCTGCGTCAAGCCGGTGAGCCGTTCGGCTGGCCGCTCCGTTGTCGCGGCGGCAGCCTACCGGCTTGGCGAGCGCCTGCACGATGAGGTTTACCAGACCGTGCATGACTACACGCGCAGGCGCGGCGTTGAAGCGACCTTCACCGTCGCGCCGGTCGATGCTCCCGCCTGGGCGCACGACCCGGAGCAGTTATGGAACGCCGCCGAGCGTGCGGAGAAGCGCAAGAACAGCACGCTTGCGCGTGAGGTGGAGCTGGCCTTGCCCTCGATGCTGGAGCCTGCCGACCGGCAGCGCATCGCGCAGCGATTTGCGGGCGAGCTGGTAGACCGCTACGGCGTTGCCGTATCGGTCGCGATTCACGAACCGGGCAGAAATGGCGATGACCGGAACCACCATGCGCATATTCTCTTCACGACGCGCGAGATGACGCCGGAAGGACTCGGCAAGAAGACCCGCATCCTCGATGACCTGAAGACCGGCCCTCGAGAGGTAAGCAAGCTGCGGGAGCTTGCCGCCGACATCATCAACGATGCGCTGAAGGCAGCAAATGCCGACATCCGGGTTGACCACCGGAGTTTCGGGGAGCGCGGGATTGACCGGCAGCCCACCGTCCATCTTGGCCCGGAGGCATCCGAGATGGAGCGGCGCGGCGAGCCTTCCGACCGTGGCGAGCTGAACCGGGAGGCGCAGGCCGTCAATGACAGCCTTGCCGAGCTGAAGAAACTGGACGAAGAAATAGCAGCCGAGGAGGAGAAGGCAGCGGCCCCGCCTGAAACCGTGCAGGAGGCGCGCGAGCGCGTCGAGGAACAGTCGCAGCCGTTCGAGGAATCCATCACGGCGCGAGGCGCTGTCCCCAATATCGAAAGCGACGGCCTGACCTGGTGGCAGCGCACCGCTATCAGGCTTGCCACCAAGACGCGGCAAATCTCCCAAGCCATCCAGAACAAGGCGTGGACGTTCATCGTCGGACGACGCCGCGACCGTGGCCGAGGCTTGGATGGAGGTTTAGAGAGATGAGCGACGCACCCGACCTTGACCGCCTTTGGCGCACCCCGGACGCGGCAGAAACGCGCGAGCAGGCAAAGCCGGGGACGGCACCGGCGACCGATGATTACGAGATTCACCCGCAGCAGGCGCACCGCAACGGCTATGTGCCGTTCTACCTGCGCGACCGCACCGAGCGCGTGCAGCTCGTGCCGGTGTCCGCCCCGTCCCGTTTCCCGGCCTACAGCTCATTGCTCGACATCATTTTTGACCATGACCACCAGTCGGCTTTCACGCTGGTCTACAGCTTCATGCTCGTGAAGGTCATCGGCACGAACCTCGGCCCGATTGTCCATGCGCTGAACTTCGGGCGCTGCGCGGCGATTCACCAGTTCCAGGCCAAACGGTTTAAAAGCACGCCCGACCCGGACAAGCCGCTCGTTGAAACCATCGAAATCGTTTCGGCGGTGGACAAGACGGCGGGCGTCAAGCCCGCCGACCGCCCGTAAGCGGCAGCGCTCAGCGTGGCGGCGTGTGGCCCATGCCGTTCTCGCCCAGCTCATCACAGACCCGGCTTACCCAGTCCCCGTGCTGCTGCTGTTCATGCTTGCGCTTGTAATTGTGGGCTTCCCAGATGCCGCCCGTCAGCACGGCGGTGATGATGCTGGCGAGCCGCACCGCGCGCCACTGGTTTTCCGGTTCCTTGATGAAATGGCTGACCGCCACCGGCGTCAGAATCCCGGCGAGCTGGACGAGATGCGCGACCTTGAACGTCGCATCCGTCCGGCGATGCTGCGCTTCGTTTTCATGGTGCGCATGGTGATGATGATTCCCCGCCTCGTGGCCGTGGCGCTCAGTATGCCGCTGATGGTTGAACTCGTGCCGGGACAGCTTGTAGGCCGCGTTCTCCTGAATCCGGTAATGCGAGGGCTTCATGAGAACAGCACCTTAACCGGCTTCATGCACTCGCGCGAGTAGAAAATCACGACGCACACGCGAGGGAAAAATTCAGCTTACAAAATGCGCGCCACTTGATTACTGTGGCGGCAATCAAGAGGTATTCATGACGCTGCAATTTTTCGGAAAGAAGCCGCCCGAAGGGGACGGCAAGCGCTACGATGCCGTGAACACCGTGACCACATGGCTATGGAACCGGAACCACTTGCCGAAGGATTTGCTGGCAGCGCTGCGCTATCTCATTCCCGAACTGAAGCAGCAGGGGCAGGCCAGCGAGTTCGATGATGACGTTGACCCGTGAGTTGCACCACTCAAATAGTTGAACGCTTAACGCTTCCTTAAGGAATTTTCGCCCATACTCCGCTTCAAAGGGGGACTGATGCAGCTTTTGGGCATAATGTGCATCCTCGTTTACTGCGTATTTGTGTTCCTGATGGCGGACACCGGCTGCTTCCTGTTCAGCGCGAGGGAAACGCTTTCACGTCGCAGGAATGAAATCCTCCGGCGCAGCCGTGCTTATGTCGCAAGGAAGCTTCACGGGGAGGGCTTCACGCTCATAGAGCTTGCGATAGTGCTGGTCATCATCGGCCTCATCGTCGGCGGCGTGCTGGTCGGGCAGGACCTGATCCGCGCCGCAGGCGTAAGAGCCACCATCACGCAGGTCGAAAGATTTAACACGGCGGCGAATACCTTCAAAGACAAAACAGGGTATCTGCCGGGAGATATTCCACCCGGTCTCGCATCGCAGTTCGGGCTTCCCATTAGAGCAGGCAGTACGGGAAATGGAGATGGGAACGGTGTTATAACCGCCAGAGGTGATGGTGCAGGGGTAGGATTCACTCAGGAGCCGGGCGGTGAAACCACGCTTTTCTGGGCCGATTTATCAGCAATGGGCTTAATTGAAGGCAAATTCACTGTCACTAGCGGAACAGCTGATATAAGTCTTACGACAATGCCAGACATATCTTCCCTTCTTCCACCTGCAAAAATCGGGCGCGGGAACTTCTTCTATGTCTATAGCAGCAGCCCTAATACCACCAGCACATCCTGGAACATACGGGTTGTGAATTTCTTCGGCATCTCGGCGGTCAACCTGGTGGCTGTAAATTCCAATCATGGCCTTATGAATTCCACTGCGGCATTGACAGTCAATGAGGCTTACAGCATCGACAAAAAAATCGATGATGGCATGCCGGGTTCTGGCCGTATACAGGCGCTCTACCTTAATGCCTCCATTCAGGAGGCCCCGGTCTGGGCAGCGGGGGGAGGTGTAGCTGGAGCCAGCCTTTTTTATCAAGGCCCCGATTATGGCTTAGAAACCCATCAAGCTCCTGCGTCCGCGACTAGTTGTTACGACAATGGCGACGTATATGGTGGAACCTTAACTTACTCCCTCGAAATCAGCAACGGAAGCAACGTCAACTGTGCTCTCTCCTTCCAGATGCAGGCGGGGGACTGAAAGGCAAGCATTGTCTCGGCGGGAACGTTCGGCAGTAAATTGCGCCTCTTTGCATGCGCCACCATCAACCGGCCAGTTCGCCGACGCGGCAGACCGGGCATAATGGATTGCCGTTCGCCGCCGTGCCGCCGTCCCCCGAATGGCAATAGCCGAACAGCGAGGTGCAATTCGTGCAGAAGCTCAGATTCTCTCCCCGGTACGTCTCGTTGCAGATGCAGCAGTAATCCCGCTCCCGCATCAATTCTTCAACCCAGCCGGGGTAAGCCCTGCCCATCTGTAAACGGCAAATGAAGTAATAGGCGCGCAGGCGCGGGCTGATGCCATCGGCCAAGGCCCCTTTGGAATCCAGCCACCATCGCAAAGCGCCGAGGCCGTCCCATGATTTTCGCCGTGAGTCGATTTCGCCCGTCTTCTCCCATCGCTCCGCTTCCGCCTCCAGAAGCTGGCTCGCCGTAAGTGCGGCGGGTTCCGCCATCACCTCAGCTTATTCCCGTGAGCGCACAGGCAGCCCAAAGAATTGCCTCTCCATCAGCCCCGGCGGAAAAGCGAAAAATCCATGTGGGCGCGCGGCAGCGCGTTCATCAACGCCTTCCCATCCGAACAGCGCTACAGTCGAAGCATGAGCGCGCGTAGCGAATTGCTCAAGCGCATGGCCGCCGCGCATGCATTGGGCGAGCGCGCTATCCCCTATGGCCCCGAGCAGCGCGGCAACCCGGCGCTTGCGGATTTGGACGCACCGGCGCGGGCGCTGGCGAATCTTGCGACCCGATGAGCGACGAAATCCGCGAGAACTATGACCGTCTCGCCCAGCTCCTCGCCGCGCCGCGTTCAATGCGCTGACCATTAGCCGTGTGCGCAAGTCCTGTGCGTATATCGCTCAAGCCCAACGCCGGAGCGGGTTTGAGCGGCTTTCATAAATCAAGATTTGCGCACAGACTCAGCGCATCAATCTCCGGCCTGCATGCGAAAGCTGAGGGCGCAGTTCACGTTGTTGCCGTTGCTGATTTCGACGGAATATTGCTGCGTTGCGCCTGCGACATTGCCGTTGTCGAAATACGTTGTCGAAGACCCTGCCGTCGCAGTCGAGTAGGGAGTATTGCCGTTGATACTCGTCCCCGGCCACCCCATATAAGGGGAAGAAAATTGAGGCGTATTCAAATAAATCGCCTTGACGTTACCTGACTGAAAAGGCAAGCCACTGGTTCGACCAGTGAG
Source organism: Bryobacteraceae bacterium (assembly GCA_036272835.1). GTDB lineage: Bacteria > Acidobacteriota > Terriglobia > Bryobacterales > Bryobacteraceae > Bog-105. The sequence continues at coordinate 104 of DATAXY010000063.1, read as the reverse complement.
ACTCGAAGAGGTTTGACCGTTCCGAGAGTAGAATCCTCTCCAAGTGGCTTGATGACCCACAAGGAGAGGATCAATGTCTGAAACTTATCAAAGCCTATCCCATT
>DATAXY010000062.1:0-238689 GCA_036272835.1 Bryobacteraceae bacterium | reverse complement strand
TCTTCGCCGTCACTTCGCCAAAGACAGCGCCGAACTCAAAGAACTGGTCCGTATCCGGGAAGCCCGCCGCAAAGCCGAAATGGAATCTGCTCTCAACAACATGCGGAACGCCAAAGCCGAAGGCCTACCCTTCGATCCCCGCGAAATTGGCTTCGATTTTTCAACTGCCGACCTCCTAGCCTTCTACGACGCCGCCGAACGGCGCAAGCAGGTCAGCCAAGGCACTTACTACTCCCAAAAGAAGCAAAAGGCGGCCTAAAAGCCTGACTCGGCCGGCCGCAAACCGAGTCAGGTTGAGGAAGTGACAAACCGGGAGAACACCTTCAGAGCGTTGTAGTTCGTGATTAAAGTGGATGCTCGGCTAATATTTTGGCCAGAATAGGTGGAATCTCAAAAACCGCCCGGTTCTCCACGCAAGCGATATTGCGGCGCATCATATCGAGCCGGCCGTCTTCGAGCAGGTCCTTGACGGTGGGTTCTATCGCGCGAAAGTTTTGAAGGACGATTCCGACTCCCTGCTCCTTCACCCAGTCGGCGTTATAGCGTTCCTGTGGCAGAGTCCACGAATTGCGCTCGACAATTACCGGAAGATTCATCTTCAACGATTCGGAAATGCTTCCGGGACCCGGCTTGCCAACAAAGAAGTCGCTCAAATGCATGTAATACGGGATCTCTTGAGTGAAACCTTCCACATACAGCGTATTCGGCGTCTTAAGCGTCTTGAGGCGTTCGCGAAGGCGCCGATTGCGGCCGCATATAAGGATCAGTTGGAGATTCGTAGAGGAGTTGCCTAGGCGTTGGGCTATCGGGAACATCACGTTCGAGCCCTCGCCGCCGAATAACACAAAACCCGTTGGCAAATCGGGATCGAGGCCGATCCGCTGCCGCTCTTCTCGCCGGTCGCCTTCCTGCGGCGCATAGAATTCGGGCCGGAGTATCATTCCGCTCACCTGAAAAACGCGCCGTTTTGGGTGGCCCATGTTGAGCGCCTGCTCAACCGCCTTATGTGTGCCGCAGATAAAGTATTGCGGCTGGTTCTCCATCCAGAAGTGGGGCGGATAGTCTGCTAAATCGGTGGGAATGGTAACCAGAGGAACCTCGACCCCCGCCTGATGGAGACTGTCGAAAATAGCCCGATTGAAGTTTGGGATCAGCGAAACAACCATGTCAGGACGGTTCTGGCGCCAGAATGCTTGTAGCAGGTCGACCTGCGCGGGATGATAAAGCCGGATGATCCCATGCATCACTGGCAGTAGTGCAGAAGACCCCAGCGTCCACCCTTTGGCCAGGATCAGATTATAGATGTCCTCCATGCGGATGCCTGTTATTTTGCGAAAGATATCCAGCGAGTCCAGCACCTGCTGCAGGTTCACCAGACGTACATCCCAGCCGTAATTCTTGGAAGCGACCACCGACTCAAGCGCATTGGCGGCGCTGCGATGCCCCCCGCCGGCATCGAAGTAAACGAAGTGGACGATTGGTTTCGGTGGCAAGTCTTATACTACTGGGCGCTGGTCTTACGCTGAGATCGCTGATAAAAACAGCATGGTTCACTAATGTTTTTTGCGAACGTCATGCCCCTGTAACTACGCGCAGACTACAAATGAGGTATGGGGGCGAGGAGTCCGCTCAATCTCGTACAATGTCGATATGGGGACCGCCTCCAATGACGGTCCACCAAAACATGCTTCAGTTTATAGCTACCCGCGACCACAAACTGATGCGGAAGGTCAATAAGTGGCCTGCGCCCAAGTGGATACGGATGTGGGCGATCGCGGCCACACGGGCCGGAGACGGTTGGATTTGGTATCTGTGCGGGCTGGCCATTCTTATTTTCGGCGGCGATGCGCGCTTCACCGCGGTTGCGGCGGCCGGATCGGCGGCGGCCGTTGGAATTGGCGTTTTTGTTTCCGTGAAACGGGTTTCCGGGCGCAAACGGCCCTGCGAGTATGAGCCGCACTGCTGGGCGACGCTCCTCCCGCCCGATCAGTTTTCCTTTCCCTCCGGCCACACCATCACGGCTTTTTCGGTTGCTGTCACCTTAGGCGAGTTCTATCCGGTCCTCCTGCCCTTGCTTCTTTTCGTAGCGTTCAGCATTGCGACTTCGCGCATCCTGCTGGGCATGCACTTCTTGAGCGACGTCGTCGCGGGCGCGCTACTCGGTACCGGTCTAGCCTACGCAAGCTACGCAGTTTTCGCGTAGGGCTGAAAGGTTCCAATCGTCTGCTCCCGCCCAAGCATCCAACCGGTTGGGCTATAGTGACCACCAATGCTGCGCGCCGCATTTCTTTATCTCTCCAACCGGAAGTGGCTGCGGCATTGGATGGAGAATTCGGCAATCTCGCGCAACCTGACCTCCCGGTTTGTTGCCGGACGTACCTTGGGCGAAGCGATCGCCGTGCTTCAGAAGCTGGCGCGTGAAAACGTCCTGGGCACCCTCGATTTTCTAGGAGAGAATGTGACGTCGCTCGAAGAGGCTGGCTGCTCCCGTGATACCTATATGGCGGCATTGACCGAAATTGAGAAAGATCGACTTCCGGCAACAGTATCAATCAAACTCACGCAATTCGGCCTCGATTTCTCCGAGGATGCCTGCCTGGAGAATGTGGCAAAGTTGATCGCTCGCGCGCAGTCCATCGGTAGCTGCGTCGAGATTGACATGGAATCGAGCGTATACACCGGCCGGACGCTACGAATCGTGGGCTGCCTTCAGCAGCATTTCCCCGGGAGTCTACGCGCTGTTATACAAGCCTATCTTTTCCGTAGCGAAGACGATGTTCGGACGCTTTCTTCACAAAACATTCCGGTTCGCCTGTGCAAAGGTGCATACCGCGAGCCTCCGAACGTAGCGTTCGCCCAAAAGATCGACGTGGATCGCAATTACGTCAAGCTCATGAAGTTGCTGCTATCTGAAGGAATCTACCCGGCGATCGCCAGTCACGATGAGAAGATTGTCCGCGAAGGTTTACGTTATCTGAAGGAACGGAAGATTGCTTCGGATCGTTTTGAATTTCAGATGCTGTACGGCATCCGGCGGGATCTGCAGAGACAATTGACGGCGGAAGGATATCGGCTCCGGTTGTACGTTCCCTATGGAGACGCTTGGTACCCGTACTTTATGAGGAGACTTGCGGAGCGGCCGGCCAACGTCCTGTTTCTGGCCAGAAACTTGCTACGAAGATAGGGAAAAAGCTTGCGGAACTTCGGATCGACGAAAGGAGTCAAACACTGATATGAGGTACTGGTTGTACCTTGGCGCCAAGCTCGCGGTTGCCCTGGCATTCCTGTATGGACTGCAGGTGGTTGTTGAGCACTTGTTTACAGTTCCCCCTCCACCCTTAGAGAGATTCGGCGATCAACCGATTATGTTTATGCACGATCTGGCGTTCACGTTCGCCATCATCGCGGTGTGGCTTCTGTCGACGGGCCTGCTCTACGCCGTGATTTGGGATCACAGGCGCCGTTGCCGCACTTGCTTTCGACGGCTCATCATGCCGGTATCGACCGGCTCCTGGGGGCATATCTTCACGTTCGGCCGTCCTGCGACGGAGTGGATCTGCCCCTACGGCCACGGCACATTGCGGATCGAGGAGTTGCAGATCACCGGCAAGGAACTCCCCGACTGGGAAGCGCACGACGACAATATTTGGAAAGAGCTGGAATCGTATAAGTAGCCACCCGTGACGTACCGCTGATAGCGCCCCTACTGAGCCGCGACCGTCAGGGGGTCGGTTAGTTCTCCAGTCCGATAGGATGAAGCTGTACATGCCTATGCCCTATCCCCTTAAGGTGGAGTACGCCGAGCAGCGCAAAATGCGCGATCGCAACACACGCCTCTATCGCCTCGCGCATTGGCCCATCTGGATCTGGGTCTTTTTCTTAGCGCCAGGACCGCTCACCTTCGACCTTTTCGCTCATGGCTTCAGCCGCGGCAACTTTATCTGGCTGGTCGTTGTCCTTGCCGGCACGGGTATTGCCGGACTATTTGGCCAAATGCCCGGCGTCGAGCCCCGGCCCTACATTCTGCGTTTTACGGAAGACAAGCCCAACCCGTTATATCGCCGCATCTGCTACACCTTCGCCTGGAACGCGGTGCTGTCCTTTGCGCTTCTGAATCTGGCGGGGCTTGTGACTGCCGCTGTCACCAATCGCTGGTATTTGAAGCAGATTTACGCTTACGCCTACTTCCCACTCTGCTTGACCATTCTCATCTTGGGGGCACTTGGACGGCTGCCGCGCGTGGGTCCATCCACCAAAGGCGAAGGTGTCGAACGTCGCTACTTCTATGGCTCGGTTTGGGCCGTAACCATCGCCCAAATGCTGATGCTGGCACTCTGGAAAACGCTGCCCTTAACGCCTCTGGCCAACACGTTCAAACTAGGGGCGTATGTTGTCGCTCTCACATGTGCGGGAGCTGCGGCCAGCCTGGGTCTTTTGCCCCGCACCCGACCGATTGTTCCCGGCCAGCTCGTTGTCGCCGACTGATGTTCGTTCTCTTTCTGCTGGCCGGCATTATCGCGGCCGGCGCCGGTTACCAGTTGCTCGGCGTTTGCCTGGACGCCCGGCGTTATCCCCCTCCCGGACAGCTAATCGACACTCCCAATGGCCGTCTCCATTTTCATCAGGCGGGTAGCGCCGGCCCGGTTGTGGTTATGGAATCGGGACTGGCGGCGACCTCCGTAAGTTGGGCTCTCGTCCAACCAAAACTGGCCGAGTTTACCCGCGCTTGCTCCTATGATCGAGCAGGTCTCGGTTGGAGCCCTGCGCCAATCAAGCCGAAGACCTTAGGCGAAACCGTTGCCGATCTTCACGCACTTCTCGCTCAGGCCCGCCTGCCTGCGCCATACGTCCTGGTCGGCCACTCGTTTGGCGGTCTGCTGGCACGGGCTTACGCGCATCGTTATCCGGACCAGGTGGCGGGCTTGGTCTTGGTCGATCCTGTTTCGATCGCGTACTGGGCTGGCTGCAGTCCCGGTGAACGTAAGCGCCTGACAACCGGCGCTCGCCTATCTCGCCGTGGAGCGTTACTCGCTCGCTTTGGGGTCGTCCGGGCCGCGCTGGCCCTACTTCTTTCCGGCGGGAGGCGTCTTCCGCAACTCGTCGCCCGCACTGCTGCTCCCAAAGCCGCGGGATTGATGGCTCGCCTTGCCGGTGAAGTACAGAAACTGCCGCCTGCAAATTGGCCGATCGTCCGCGCGCACTGGAGCCGTCCCAAAGCCTTCGCCGCTATGGCCGCGGCTCTCGACGCCTTGCCGCCCTGCGCGTGCGAAGCCGCTACGATGGCGATTCCGGCCGGGATCCCTATCGTGATCCTATCGGCGGGTTCAGCTACTCCGGAAGAGCTGGCGGAGCGCGACGTTTGGGCAACGCACAGTCTTCACGGCCGCCACATCCGAACTGAGGGTACCGGACACTGGCTGCAACTCGAACGTCCTGATTTGGTAGTAGCAGCCGTGCGCTCATTAATTTCCAGCTAAATAACTTTAATGGGCCGCTCGAATCCTTCAGTCTATAGTCCCGTCTAATAGGCGAAGGGGTTGATAAAGCCCCGGGAATGGAGGCTGACATGTTGAAAGTGAACATGTTTAAAAAATTGGGAGTGACCATCGCGGCTTGCGCGATGCTGTTCCTGGTCAGCCCGCCTAAAGCAAACGCAGCGGTTCGATTCGGGATCGGTGTCGGTCCAGCTTACGTGGCTCCGTATGCGTACTCATACCCGTATGGATATGGCAATTATGCCTCTCCGTACCCCTATGAATACTATGCTCCACCATATGCTTACCCGTATGCGTATCCGTATGGTGGGCTAACTTTCGGCTGGGGCGGACACTACGGCCATGGTTACGACCACGACAATCATTACTACCGCGGCGGCCATGACTTTCATGGCGGATATCATGGCGGATTCCACGGCGACAGAGGCCACGGCGGTCGCCGCTAATTCGATCTAAGCAATCTCGACAAGCTCCCCAAGTGATTTGGGGAGCTTTTTTTGTGTCCGCCGTCCACAATCCTATATACTTTTTCCTGTTGTGCGTTACTTCCTACTGGCTCTGACTCTAATCTGGACCGGACCTGTTTTCTCGCAAGAGCCTGGTCCGCCGCAAATCGCATTTGACTCGGTTCCGAATTTCCTCAAGCTCCCGCCAGACCTTTATTTAGGAGAAGCAGCCGGAGTTGCCGTCAACTCGAAGGGGCATATATTCGTGTACACTCGCGGCGGCCACACCATGCTGCTCGAATTCGACCGTGATGGTAAGTTTCTCCGCCGCATCGGAAACGACCTCTACGGATTTGTCTTCGCTCACGTGGTCCGGATCGACAAGAATGACAACATCTGGTGCGTGGACGAGGGCTCGAACATGGTGATCGAGTTCAATCCGGAGGGCCGCGTGATGATGGTATTTGGCAGGAAGCCAGAAGCCGTGGAAGGCGCTGCACCGGCGGGAGCTCCGATTCCTCCAGCCAAGGAAGGCATCTTCAACCGCCCAACCGACGTCGCCTGGGACGCTGAAGGCAACAGCTACATCAGCGATGGCTACAACAACTCACGCGTCGTCAAGATCGACAAGGACGGGAATTGGGTCAAGTCCTGGGGCAAGCGCGGCACGGAGCCGGGCGAGTTCCATACGCCCCATACCATCGCGACCGATGCCAAAGGAAACGTCTATGTCGGCGACCGCGAGAACCGCCGTATCCAGATCTTCAACGGCGACGGCGAGTTCCTCAAACAGTGGACCAATGTCGGGGCGCCCTGGGCCATCTGCATTACGCCCGGACCAAAGCAGTTCCTGTATTCGTCCGACTCTGTACCGGGTCATATCTACAAGCTCGATCTCGACGGCAATATACTCGGCGTTTTCGGCAAGGCCGGCAAGCAACTGAAGCAGTTCGGCTGGGTCCACGAGATGGCATGTCCCTCGGAGAACACACTCTATGTCGGCGAACTCTTGAACTGGCGCGTGCAGAAGCTGATCTTGCACCCTAAATAGGAAGTGGAGTTCGTCTGTAACATCTGCAGCGCCACCAACCGGTGGCCCGCCGATTCGTTCGCGCGTGAGTCCGCCCCCTGCCGCAGATGCCGGAGCACGGTGCGAATGCGCTCGGCGATCCATGCGCTTTCTCTTGCCCTGTTCGGAGACGGGCTGCCGATTGCATGTTTTCCCCGACAGCCTCGATATCGCGGACTCGGCTTGAGTGATTGGGACGGCTATGCACGCCGCCTCAAGGGAGTCTTGCGCTACACCAACACCTTTTTCGATCGGCGCCCTTACCTCGACATCACAAATATTCCGCCTCGGGAGGATTTACAGAACGATTTCGTCGTCTCCATCGACGTGTTTGAGCACGTGCCGCAACCCGTCGAGAACGCCTTCGCTGGGGCGGCCAAGCTACTGCGACCGGGCGGCAAGCTCATCCTGTCTGTTCCTTATTCGCTGGACGGTCAAACGGAGGAGCACTATCCGGAATTGCATCGATTCGTCATAAAGGAAATCATGGGCGTGCAATGCCTGATCAACCGGAAGCGCGACGGTACGCTGGAGATCTTCGATAACCTCAAGTTCCACGGCGGCATTGGAAGAACGCTCGAAATGCGTCAATTCTGCCGCGACCACGTGCTCAAACTGCTTACCGACACGGGCTTCGAGGCCCCTTTGATCGTCGATCGGGCGCCCGAGTGGGGCATCCTTTATGACAACGAATGCTCCCGCACCATGGTGGCTACGAAGAAGTGAGTTTCGCTATTTAGTTTCAGTCAACAAAACCAAATCCTGCGGCTCCCGTTGCTTCGGATCGGCATCGAACTGCAGCTTCAAATAAGATTTTGGGCGAAATTCAAAACGCAGCGGCAGTTCGTTAGAACTCTGCTTATCGAACCAGAGCCGGAATGAGGTTTCTTCTCCCGATTTCTCATTGCGAATCGTGCCGTTGAGCCGTACGATACCGCCGGCGTTCGCGGTGAGTCCGGCTTTCACAAACTCCCCACCGATTCGTTTGTCCTGCGCCTTGACGGTCTGCATCCGGAAGAACTTCCCGTTGTGCATAAAGCGCGATTCCGACTGAACGGCGTCGCCCATGATCGCTTCACGCACTGAGTAGAGGAAGGTCGCGGCGGAGTCGCCGTGAGTTTCGCGATAGTGCAACGGATCGCCTCCAAAGAAATCAGCTTGCACGTCACGTGTGAACTCTCCTGCGTTTGACCATCGGTAGGAAGACGGCTTCAGCATGTACTTGACGGCATAACGAACATCGTTTCCACGCGACGAGCCTTCTGCCGCGACGTAACTCGCTTCGCCTTTTCCTTGAGACTGCAAAGCGGCCTTTGCCTGCGCGAAGGACTCTTCGTTGCTGGCTGTCATGAAGCCGAAGTACTCGGATTCTGGCTTTTCACCCTGGTGGCTACGCACCACCTCCTGTATCAATCCGAGCCGGTTCAATCCATGGGCGCGCTCGGGTGTCGAACCGCTGACGAACTTCATCACAACTTGTTCGACGCCATTCTGGCCGGTGTCTTCTACGCTGGCGTATCCTCCGCCGACGTCGCTGCGGGAAAAGATGGTGATCGAGAGAATGTTAATGTACGCCGTTGCCCGGTAGTAGCGAAAGCTGAAATTGCGAAAGGGAACGTCAGCCTCAGCGGTTCCAGCGGGTATGGCGGCTGAGCCTGTGAGGACAGCGATCGAGAGCAGGATCGTTGCCCAGGCTAAATTCCGGTGGGGGAAGAACTTGTCATTGGCCATCGATCACAAGTCTCCGGCACGTCTTGTGTCGGTTTGATTGCGGGCGAATAAATAGTTATCAAACAAATGCCAGCGACGTTGTTTTGGATACTGGAAAAGACTGAGAAAAGTAAGAGTTCGCCCGCTCCGACCCGGCATCTGCTGTAATCATGGATGCAGTGAGTCTAACTGCTGTGATGATGAGAACATGAGTTCCCGACGAAAGTTCCTGGGTCAGGTCGCCTCCAGTCTGGGCACTCTCGCCATACCAGGCGCCGTGGCCGGAGCCAATGACCGGGTGCGGCTTGGCATCATTGGTTACGGCGCCCGAGGAGCCGACCTCGCGGCGGAGGCCGTAGCTTGTGCCCACATTGAAATTGCCGCGGTCTGCGACATCTACAGCGCCCATCGCGAGCGCGCCCTGCAGCGCATTCCCGGCTGCAAAGTCTTCGACGACCACCGCTTGCTGCTTGAAAACAACAGTATCGATGCGGTGCTCATCGCCACTCCGCAGCACCTCCATGCCGAGCACTTCATCGACTCTCTCAACGCCGGCAAGCACGTCTATCAGGAAAAAGCGATGGCCTTCACCGTTGACGACGCCCAGCGGATGCGGGCCACCTGGCTTCGTGTACGCGGCAAACAGGTCGTCCAGATAGGCCATCAAAGCTGTTCGTCTGGTCACGCCGGGGACGCCGCCGATTTTTTGCGCAATGGCCATCTCGGGCACATCACGGCCATCAACGCCGCGATGTATCGCAACACTCCCCACAACAAGCCGCCATGGTCCCGGCCAGTTTATCCCGACATGACTCCCGAGAATGTTTCATGGGCCCGTTTTCTCGGAGGTGCGCCCGAGACACCGCCGAACATTCCCTTCGACGCGAATCGATATATGAATTGGCGGCTGTTCTGGGACTACTCGGGCGGAAATGTATACGAATCGATGTCCCATCAGGCCGCATTCTGGTGCAGAGCACTGCGCCTGCAGATTCCATCGGCCGTCACCATGACCGGCGGCGTTTTTTTATGGAAGGACGGCCGCGAGGTTCCGGACACCATGAGCGTTTCCATGGAGCTGCCTGAAGAACTCCTCTTTACCTGGACCTCCGGCTTTGGCAACGGGAACCCTGGCGTGACGGAGCACGTGCTGGGAACGGATGGATCAATCTATAGGACCGCGACACAAATCCGCTACTTGCCGGAAAAGATGAACCGGCCCCAGGCAGAGATTCTCATCGGCCAGAGACCCACCGCGCCCCGCGCTCATATGCAAAACTTTCTCGATTGTATCCGCGACGGCAGGGAACCGAACTGCCCGTTTGAGATCGGTTATACGGTGTCGATCGCCTGCCGCATGGCCGTTGAGAGCTATCTTCAACGACGCACTGTCTACTGGAATCCAGAAACGGAAGAAATCGTCTAACCGGCCGCCGATCTCTATGGAATTTGAACTGACCCCGGAACAGGTGCAGCTCCGCAAGATGGTTCGCGAATTTGCGGAAGCCGAGATCGCCCCACATGTTCTCGAGTGGGACGAGGGCCAGATCTTTCCGCTGGACGTCATCAAGAAGGCCGGACAGCTTGGTCTCTTAGGCGCGATCTTCCCCGAAGAACTGGGCGGCGCAGGCTTGGGCTATATCGATTATTCCGTGATTATCGAGGAACTGGCCCGCGTTGACCCGAGCGTCGCGTTGATCGTCGCGGCCCATAATTCGCTCTGCACGAATCACATTTATCTGGCCGGTAACGAGGAGCAGAAGCGGACCTACATCCCGAAACTCGCCACCGGCGAGTACATCGGTTGCTGGTCGCTCACCGAGCCGGAGGCGGGCTCCGACGCGGCAGGCACCCGAACGACGGCATACCTCAAGGACCATGGGTGGATTCTGAACGGCGGCAAGACCTTCACGACCAACGCGCAGTATGCGGATGTTTGTGTAGCGATGGCCGTGACTGACCGGTCCGCTTCGCAACATGGAATCTCGGCCTTTATTCTTGAAAAGGGAACACCCGGTTTCCGCGTGGGTAAGAAGGAAAACAAATTGGGCATGCGCGCCAGCGCTACCGGCGAGGTTTTATTTACGGATTGCCGCCTTCCGGAGTCGCAACTCCTCGGCAAGCCCGGCGAAGGCTTCGTCGATAGCCTGCGGATTCTCGATGGCGGCCGCATCTCTATCGCTGCGCTAGCCATTGGGTTGGCTCAAGGAGCTTTCGAAGCGGCGCTGCGCTATTCGAAACAGCGCAAGCAGTTCGGGCGATTCATCTCGGAGTTCCAAGCGATCCAACACAAGCTCTCCGATATGGCGACCGGCATTGAGTCTGCCCGCCTGCTGACCTGGCGCGCCGCCGCTCTGAAGGATGCCGGCAGACGGGTCACCAAAGAATCCGCAATGGCGAAGCTGTACGCATCCGAAATGGCAGTTAAGGTCGCCGACGATGCCTTACAAATACATGGCGGCTACGGTTTCATCAAGGACTACCCGGTTGAGAAGTTCTATCGCGATGTCAAGCTTTGTACTATCGGCGAGGGAACCAGCGAGATCCAGCGGCTGGTGATCGCGCGGCAACTGCTAAAAGAGTAACTTGGACGAAACTCTAAAAGACCGAGTGCGCTCCGGAGATCCCCGCGCATTAGCCCGCGCTGCCACTCTGATCGAGAATCAAACGTCGGCCGGCCGCGAACTGCTGGATGCACTGTTTGCCAATACCGGCCGAGCCATGACGTTCGGCATCACCGGTCCGTCCGGAGCGGGCAAAAGCACGTTGGTCTCGCAATTGACCAGGACGTTGCGGGGGCAGGGTAAAACAGTTGGTATTCTCGCTGTCGATCCGAGCAGTCCTTATTCACATGGCGCCATTCTCGGCGACCGGATACGCATGCAGGAACACCATTCCGATCCCGGCGTATTTATCCGATCGATGGCGACGCGCGGCCAGTTGGGAGGGCTGGCGCGCACAACGTTTGACCTGGTGCTCTTGCTCGACGCCGCGGGCTTCGACGTAATTCTGATTGAGACCGTCGGCATAGGTCAAGACGAGGTCGACATCGCAGGAATGGCAGATGTGACGGTTGTGGTGCTCGCCCCCGGGTTCGGGGATGACGTGCAGGCGATCAAGGCAGGCATCATGGAGACGGCTGACGTCTTTGCGATTAATAAGGCCGACCTGCCCGGAGCCGAACGCGTGGAGCAGGATATCCGCGCGATGCAAAGTTTCGGCGGCACCAACGACCGTCGTATAGCCGCGACTATTCGCCGAGTCAGTGCGTCCGATGGCCAGGGCATCGAGGATCTGTTGCGCGCCATCGAGGAGGCAGCAACCGCTCAGGCAAGCGGCCCGCCCGCTGAACTCGCTTGGCAGAGCCGGCTGCGCCATCTTCTGCGCGACCATTTCGAAAATGGTATCCCGGAGTCCGAACTCAGTCGCCACGCTCATTCCGTGGCTGCCCGGACCGAAAGTCCCTGGGCAGCCGTTGATCAGATTGCCCGGAGCGTTTTCGCGCTATCGGTAGTCAATACTGGCATTGATGTCGATCACCTGGGTGTCGCCGTCCGGAGTTTGACTGAGGGCCTCCGCTTCTATTCGGATCAGCTCGGTATTCAAGACGTGCATGTCGAAACGGTAGCGGTTGAACGAGTTAAGGTAGCAATGTTGCCGGTGGGACAGGCGAGAATAGAACTCCTGGAGCCCACCGGCGATGAATCCGCGATCGCCAAATTTATCGCGAAGCGCGGGCCTGGATTGCATCACATTGCTCTTCGGGTCGAGGACCTGGAAGCTACGGTACGCCGATTAGTTGAAGCCAATGTGCGGCTCCTGAACGAACCGCGCGCGGGAGCGGAGGGGCACCGTTATGTTTTCGTGCACCCGGCATCCACTGGCGGAGTGCTCCTAGAGTTGATCCAGCGGCGAGTCGACTAGATCAGTCAGCGGATCCGTGGAAGAAATGGCCCTCTACTTTGATTGCTAATCGCCCGTTTTCAACGGTCGCCGACGCGACCCGTCGCGGAAATACCGAGTCGGGGGCCACTTCCTCCGGAAGAAATACGTCGATCAGCTTGCGTTGAGAGACCTCCTGGAGGATTAGTTCTGCTTGGATCAACAGCTCACGATCATGCAGCTCACGATAATATCGGGACACCGGTACCGCCTTCGTTGGTCTTCTTACAGATATCACGCCGCGGTACCGGCGACAGCGCCAGTCCCGGCTACCGGCCCGCCCGAATCCCTCGTCTGACTTCCTCGATCGCGTCATGGACCAGTGACATCGCCTTGACCCGATGACCGCCCTTATCAGCTTCGGCGGCGTTCAGTTGCTCCATGGCATTTTGCAATGCATGCAGAGCAGCCTCCATGCGTGGCTGAGCGGCCTCTGCAGAAGCACTCATGGCGATTGCGGCAGCGGCACCCGTGACTACCTGAAGAGCTGCGCGGCGGCGAGACGTCAGTTTCGCAGTCGATTCGGACATATTGGTTTTCTCCTTTTGCTCCGCTAACAGTATGTATGTTTGCTAGCTAGTAAATCAACTATAAAGTTATTGGGCCGAGCTTCCGATTTTCTAAGTAAGCGCGGGGAAATGGCGCTCTGTGAGGAGGAAGTCACATTGGTTCGGACATTCTCGATCGTCTCGGTTCTTATTTTCCTTGGGATGGGTTACGGGTTCGCACAGGATGCCACCAGCGGTCTCGGACGTATTTACATACAACCCTTCAACGGCTCGTTTGAGAAGATCTTAGGATTCGAAATCGTACGCGAACATATTCCGGTGGTCTTAGTGGACTCGCCGAAGTCAGCCGACTGTGTGCTTGGTTGGACAACAGTGCCCGGAGTGGCGCCCCGAACCGATTTCGTGCTGGTTGACCGGCAGACGCGTACAGTCACGTGGGCATTCAGCGTCCGGTCGGCGAGCCTTACGACTTCTAAGCGCAATGGGTCACAGAAAATTACCACCCGCATCGTTCATAACCTGGCAAAAGCCGGCGCCTATTGCGGAGGAGCGGCCTTCAGCGCCCCGACTCAAAGCGCGGATCAACGGGTGAAAGACTTTAAGCCTCCGACGTTCAACTGGTGATCTCAAACCGGGAGTTTGCCTTCGCTGCTACCGTGGAGACATGAAGGTCGTTTCCTCCAAAGAGGTATTCAAGAATAAGCTCTTCGCTGTCACCGATGAAGTTGCGATCGATCCGGACGGTTTCGAAATTCACCGCGATATCATCCGTCATCCGGGCTCGGCGGTAATGATGGCCGTAGATGAAAAGGAACGGGTTCTTCTAGTCAAGCAATTCCGTCTGCCCGCTCAGCGAGAGCTTCTGGAATTACCCGCCGGGCGCCTGGACCCAGGCGAAACGCCGCTACAAGCCGCCAAACGCGAGCTCAAGGAAGAGACGGGCTTCAGAGCAAAAAAATGGGTAAAATTGGCATCGTTTTGGCCAACGCCAGGTTATGTGGACGAGAGGATGAACCTTTTTCTCGCTCAAGAATTAACCGCCGGCGACCAAAATCTAATGGAAGACGAACGGATTCAGATCCAATGGCTTAGCCGTAGAGAGCTGGGAAAACTGATTGCCGAGGGACGTATTTTGGATGGCAAGACGCTGATCGGTTACTTTCTCTGGCTCGAACATCGTCGACGCGGCTAAGCCACTCGGACTGCTTATCTAAGCTGCCAGGTGCGCTAAACGCGTGCGGAGGCGTTCATAGGCCCGAAACAACAGGCTCTTCACCGCCGATTCCGAGCAGTTCAGCACATCTGCGATCTGGGCATAATCCATTTCGTGATACTTGTGCATAATGACGGCCGTCTTTTGGTTTGCCGATAATTCCTGAATCGCTTCACGTATCTCATTAGCCCGAACGTCGGCCAATAAGTTCTGTTCCGCAGTCGGCTTCCGGTCCGGAACCTGACGGACGAGTCCGCCGATTGTGTCGCCGTCGAGACTCTCCCGATTCTTTTCATACCTGCCGTCGCGCAACCAATTCAGCGCCAAGTGCGTCGCGATCCGGAATAGCCAGGTTGTAAACTTCGCGGACGGCTCATAGTTCATCCGAGACCGGTACACACGAAGGAAGACTTCCTGTGCCAACTCTTCCGCAACCGCCTGATTCTGTACCATGCGATACAAGAAGTGAACTACCGGCGTACGGTGGCGCTCCAAAAGAACACCGAAGGAATTCGCATCGCCCTCACGTACGCGACACATGAGCTGCACATCGAAATCGACGGCAAAAGAAGCCATAGGAATGAACAAAAGCCCCTTTCTCGGCGAGAAGTGCGAGCACTTCCGGTTCTGGGTCTTGCTGCTATAGGCGAAGACGAGTTGGAAAAGGTTTACAAACCGAAGTACTGTTTTAAAAAATACTATTTTGAGGAGATTACTTACTCGCGGGTCAAGGGCCGTTCCATCAACTCGCGGATGGCCTCGCGAACGTCTTTGTTCTTGTAAAGAATTTCGTTCATCTGATTGATAATTGGCAGATCGATGTCAAGGCGCTCACTTAACGCATACGCAGCCCGGCACGTGGGTACGCCCTCCGCGACCATCGTCATATCGGCCAGTACCTGACCGAGGCTCTTGCCCCGGCCGAGCTCCAGGCCCACAAAACGGTTGCGCGAGAGACCGCCGGTCGTTGTCAGAACCAAGTCGCCCAAGCCTGCCAGCCCGGCTAGCGTTCTCGGCTGCCCCCCCATGGCTACGGCTAGGCGCGTGATCTCCGCCAAACCGCGCGTTACCAGTGCCGCCACACTATTGCCGCCGAGTCCCAATCCGCAGCACACGCCGGCGCCTATGGCAATTACATTTTTGAGGGCTGCTCCCACCTCTACGCCAATAACGTCTTCGCTCGTATATAGCCGGAAGTTGGATGTGGAGATGAATCTTTGCGCGTTGTCCGCTACAACGCGGTCTTCGCACGCGACCACGACCGCCGCCGGTTCGCCCGCAGCCACTTCTCTTGCGAATGTTGGGCCGGAGAGCACCACGACTGGAGCTGCCAATCGGTCGCCGAGCGCATCCGCGAGTACAGCGGACATTCGCAAGAGCGTCCCCTCTTCGATTCCCTTTGTGGCACTGATCACGATCGCTCCCGGTTTCAGACACTCCCTAATCTGTGCAGCCACGCTTCGCAGATACTTTGAAGGAATAGCCGTTAGAACAAAGTGGGCGCCTTGTAATGTTCCGCAGAGGTTATTCGAAACATCGACATTGCCAGGCAAGGGGAAGCCCGGAAGATAACGGCGATTTTCGCGGGCAACAGTGATCTGCCGAGCGCCCTCTGGAGTCCGCGCCCAGAGCGAGACAGCGTCGAATCGGGGTGCGAGCGCGATGGCTAGAGCAGTGCCCCAACTCCCTGCGCCGACTATCGCGAGCCGCCTCACCTTGCCGAGCCTTTGAACGAAAAGACGCCCTCGGTCCCTTGCCGCAAGCGAGTGATATTGGCCTTATGCCGATAAACGATGAGCACGGCAGCGATGGCGCTGGCAATTAGAATCGGCGTTGGTGGATGTTGAAGCAAGAAGACGAGGATGGGGAATAAGATCGCGCCCACGATCGATCCTAGCGAAACGTGACGACTCCACCACACCGTTAGGACGAACACGGGCACCGCAGCGAGTACGGCGAACGGGGCGATATAGAGGAACGCGCCGACAAAACAGGCGACCGCCTTGCCTCCCTTAAATTTGAGCAAAATCGGATAGCAGTGCCCCACCATTACCGCGACGGCCGCAACGGCGAGGCCCAATGGGAGATTCCCAGTAAGCTTTGCCCCTATCCACACCGCTAGCATGCCTTTCGCAATATCCAACAAAAGAACCACCACACCGGCTTTGCTCCCGGCCGTGCGATGGACGTTGGTTGCGCCAATATTGCCGCTGCCCATCGTGCGAATATCTTTGCCGAGCGCAAGGCGGACGAACCAATATCCGAACGGCAACCCGCCCAGAAAGTAGGCAATCACGGCCACTGCAATTAAGGAAGCTGTCACTCCAGTCAGTGTAAGGGAACGCCTGGTGAGTCATGCAAACCTAGTGCGGCTGGGGGCGGAGAGCGATATAAAAATGTCCTCGGAGAACAGACCACGCCCCAATTAGGGAAAATACGAAAGCGATGCAATGGCCGGATTCCCAGCGCATACGGGCTTCACGCCAATACGGCGGAATGGTGGAAGCCGTCCAGATGGCCACGGCCTCGTTTACGCTCCGGTTGAGCATAAAGAAAGCAGCGATCATTCCGATGTAAGCAAGACTCGCCGCGATCATTAGTAGCCGGGTCCGGAGGTCCTGGCGCGCGATGTATATGAAGAGCAGCGAAGTAATTAGCGCACCGATCTCGACTGGGCCTCCAAAGAAGGGCCCCCAACCGCGATAGAGATGCTGTTGTACGGCCAACCAGAGCGCACCGTCGAGGGCGAGCTTATTGGGCAGTTCCACAACATGGGCAAGAGGCATCGCGATAGCGACGATAGCCAGCAGCATATTAGCCCAACGAAGAGCTTTAATAGCGCCCCTCCTTTCCCCGACTGGATTTCATGAAGTAATAAAAGGAACCACGTCAATCTGCGATGCGTTTAGTTTCTTAACTCCGCGCCGCAGAGAGGCGACACAGTGGCTCGGAAGTTCTTATCGCCTTTACCAAACTGCTTGAGATCTCGGATTGCGTTCAGCAATGAAGACTTGCCGCCGCCATTGCCTCCAAGCAGTAGTTGCTTTCTCCCCGGCCTGTACTCGAAGTTGGCGAAGCACAGAAAGTTGTCGATGAAGATCCGAGTCAGCATTGCTATATGTTATCCGGATACGCTGGCCGGTTCTCCCTTACTGCAAATTCAAGTACACCGTCAGCTTTTCCGCGGCTCCACCGATTGCGCGCGCCAAGCTCAGCTTCGCGACGTTGTGGGCGAACACGCTGTTGATGTAATCGAGTTGGGCGCTGGCGACGGATTCCTGCGCTTGCACGACTTCTACATACTCGCTGACGCCGGCCGAGTAGCGCTGACGGGTTAGTTCCAGCGTCTCGTTTGTAACTGTCAAATTGCGCCGTGCCGCTTCTACCTGGCTCGTGGCCGCTTGCAGATCCAGAAAAGCGTTGCGGACGTCGCTCTCGATGTGGCTGCGAACGTCTTCTAGCTCCGCTCTGCGCTGTGCGAGCGCGGCATCCGCCTGCTCAATATCGCCTGCAGTGCGGCCGCCCTGCCAGATCGGCACGCTGAGCGTCCCGACCACGGAGAATGTTCCATGCGACTGAGAAGGATTCGTGCCAATCGCACCATAATCGGCGCTCAGCGAAAGCGAGGGAAGACGTTCGGCACGGGCAGCGGAGCGCGTGAACTGCGCCGCCTGGATCTGCGCTTGCGCCGCCTGTAAATCCGCACGCTGGTGGAATGCCTGCTGTAGAGCACCGTTGAGTTCTATGGGGGGCGCGGGAGAAAACGGCACCTTGCTTGTGACTTCGTAATTATCTGTGGCGGGTAAGCCGGTGAGGCGCGCCAGGTTGATTTTCTGTTTCGCGTAATCGTTATTTAATGAAAGAATTCGTTCTCGCGTAGTTAGTAACTGGATCTCGCTGCGGTTTAGATCGGTCAGCGAGAGAACGCCGGCTGCGCGCTGTTCCGAGGCTTGCTTGTATTGCGCTTCCGCCGTTTGAACTTGCGCTTTGGCGGATTCGACACGCGCCTGCGCGGCGATCACCTCCAAATAAGCGCCTCCCACAGCCAATACGACAAGGTCGCGGGCGTCGCGTACGCTCAATCGATCGGCTTTCACGGTTTCTTTGGCGGAACGGTAATTATTCAGGCTGGTGAGATTAGCAACCGTCTGAGTCAACCTGGCGCGTAAGTCGAAGTAATTGAATGGGCCGACGACGCTTGGAATGGCGAACCCGGGAAACGGCGAGGAAATTCGCACGCCCAGCGCGCGCAGGTTAGTCTGCTCCACCGTTTCCGTCAGGCTGCTGGTGAGATTGGGCAATAGAGAACTACGCACTACGCGGGATTGCCCGTTTGCCTGCCGTACCGTGTCATTCAAGCCGACAGCACCGAGGTTGTACCTCAATCCACGATCGATGGCATCTTGGAAAGAGAGCTTGCCGGAAAAAGGCATCGCTGCGCTGCTCGCGCTGCCAGCATAGGGACCGGATGTCTGAACATTTGTGTTAATGGTATTTACGCTGGTGGTGGTGCCCGGAATCGCAGATTCCGTCGCGGTTACGGAGCCGTTGTTATTACCCCGGCCGGAAAGCGGCAACTGATTCGCGACCGAAGCCTGATTATTCGCAGCCGGAGGGCCAATCTGGGCTCGCGCTCCATTTACAACTAACAAGCAAGCTGCACAAACGCAGAACTGTACGTAATACCGTAAACGTCTCATCTTCTTTTCCTAATTGGGTCTTTTAGCCGAGTTGCTTTCGGAAACGCCAGACACTCAGCGACACCAACACGGCCGTGAAGATGGCCAGTGCGAGAAAATTGGGCCACAACGTATCGAAGCCGCTTCCCTTTAACATCACGCCTCGCGCGATAACGCTGAAGTGATAAATCGGATTGAATCTTGTGAACGGCTGCATCCAGTGCGGCATCGCCTCCACCGGAGTCAGCGCACCAGACAAACTTGCAAGCGGCGGATTCACGAAGAAACTAGTCAACTGCGCCTGCTCGGCAGACTTGGTGAATGTCGCGATCACGGTCCCGATGCCGATGCCGGAAAGGACACACAAAGCGGCGCCGCCAAATACTAGTAGAAAGCTGCCCTGAAATGGAACGTGAAACACCGCCTTCATCAAGAACGTGGCGAATAACGCCATCAAGCACAGAAGGAAAAACAGCGGCGTCATCTTAGCGATGATGATTTCCGACGTGCCGGCGGGCGACATCAGAAGCTGCTCCAGCGTTCCGCGCTCGCGTTCCTTCACCATGGCGGCCGAGGACACCAGCGATCCATTCAAGATGCAGAGTAGCCCGAAAATTCCACTAACAATGAACCAGGAACTGACTAGGCCGGGGTTGTACAGGAAGGCGGGGGTCAACTCTACTTGACCGCGGAGGCTGACGTCGGGCGCCGCGATCTGCGTGAATTGCGCATGTACTCCGGAACTCGCCAGGTTCGCGTTGTACGCGGCCAATACGCCTTCTGCATAACCCTGGGCAATGGTTGCCGTGTTTGCATCCATGGCGTTCAACAGAAATTGCACTTCGGCGGTGCGGCCGCGCCGGATATTTTTTGCGAAGTCGTAAGGAATGACCGCGCCGGCCTGTACGTCTCCCTGACTAAGCGCTTCACTCATGTTGGATAACGAGATATAGCTGTGCGCTAGCGTAAAGCTCCTGCTTTCGCTCAAGTCGGCTATCAGTTCGCGGCTCTCTGGAGTCCGGCTATCGTCAAGGACGCCGAGGCGTATGTTACTCACTGTGGAATTAAGCGCGTAACCAAAGAGCAGCACCTGTAGCGTGGGAGGCACGATCATGGACATAGCGAGACGCCGGTCGCGCCGTATTTGGCCGAACTCCTTTTTGATCAGCGCCAGCACGCGATAGTTGAAGAGGCTACGAATCATTTTGACCATTGGTGTCGATCCTCCCTGGACTTAGGCCTTCACCTGCATGAGGCGCATGTTACGCCAGGCAATCAGATAGAAAGTCAATCCGATGGCGGCGATTACCAGGATCTTCCACCATGTAGCGGGCCATCCTCCACCCTGCAGGAGCGCATCGCGAACGATATAGATGTAATAGGTTCCCCAAATGAACTGCGAGATCCAGCGAATGCCCGCGGGAATGTTCTGGATGGGGAAGATGAGGCCGGAGAGCAGGAACACCAGCAGAAAGCCGCCCATAGCCACCGCCTGCATTGCCGCGGCTTGGCTGGGAATGGCAGCGCCGACCATGACTCCGAAAGAGGCCACGCAGAACGAATAAAACACGGTAGCGACCAGGAAGGGCGTGGGATCGCCCGCAAATTGCACTCCGAAGTAGGTGAACAATAGGAACATCAATGGCACACATTCGCACAAACCCACCACCATGAACGCCAGGATCTTGCCCAGCAGGAATTCATGCGCGGATATGTTGGAAACATAGACCTGCAAAATTGTTTTGTTCTCCGATTCTTTGGCCATGGCGAGCGAGGCGAGCAGCGGTGGAAACATGGAGACCGCGAGCACGAATACGCCCGGTCCGGAATACTTGCGGCTGGAGAGGCCGGGGTTGTACCAAAGGCGAATCTCCGCTTTAACCGGCGGTGCGCGCAAGGCACCCGAATGACCGGCATTGTAGGCGCGCACGATCTGGCTGGCATCTCCGGCAACTAGATTGGCAGTATTTGAATCTGAGGCGTCAATTAGCATCTGCACTGGTGCGGTCATGCCACGCGCCATATCGCGTCCAAAGTTGGTTGGAATGATCAACGCCGCGTGGGCTGCGTTTCTTCGAAATGCGTCCTCCGGTTGTTTGTCTGCCGGCCAGGAGACGACGTGAAACGATAACGAAGAACGGAATGCGTCGATTAGATCCCGCGAGGCCGAAGAACCATCCAGGTCCTGGACGATGATCGCCATTCCGCTGACTTTGAGGGCAATCGAATTGCCCAGAAGAAACAGGAGAATGCACGGCAGCAGAAGTGCCAGCGCGAGCGCTAGCCGGTCCCGCAATATCTGTGTCAGCTCTTTTCTGGCCTGCGACAGAATGCGCGTCATAGACTCTCCTTTTCAGACTCTTTTCTTCACTCTTCAGAACCTACTTTGCCCTGCAAGCGCGCTTGCTCCACCATGGAGATGAAGACGTCTTCCAGGGAAAAACGCTGTTCTTCTACTGATAAAACTCGAATTCCCTGCGCCTCAAGACGATCCCGCGTTGCACGTTCTTCGGCCGCGGCATCGTCTCGTGTAATCACATGCAGACGGTCGCCGAACAGCGATACGCGCCAGCGCGCGGTTTGCGATTTGAGGAGGTCGGCTGCGCGCTGCGGTTGATCTACCTTGAGTTCAAGCAAATGGCCTTCTTGCCGCGCCTTGATCTCGCTCGGTGCGCCCTCGGCAACCAGTTCACCGGCGACCATGAAGCCAAGACGATTGCATTGCTCCGCTTCTTCGAGGTAATGAGTGGTCACCAGGACCGCGGTGCCACGGTCCGCCAGGTCGTTGATCATCGTCCAGAATGCGCGGCGCGCCAACGGATCGACGCCAGACGTAGGCTCGTCCAAAAAGAGAATACTGGGCTCGTGCATAATGCAAGCGCCAAACGCCACACGCTGCTTCCATCCCCCGGGCAAGCTGCCCGTAATCTGCGCTTCCTTTCCTTCAAGCCCCGAGAAGGCCAACACCCAGCGCCGCTTATCGGCGCGTTCTTCTTCGGGAACTCCATAGACGCCAGCGAAGAAGTCGAGGTTCTCACCGATAGAAAGGTCGTCATAGAGAGAGAACTTCTGGGACATATAGCCGATCTGTTGACGCACGTTCTGCGAGCGAAGACTCCCTCGCTCTCCCGCCAACTGCATCTCTCCGCTGCTGGGCGCTAGAAGCCCGCATAGCATTTTTATAGTGGTCGTCTTGCCGGCTCCATTGGCGCCCAGCAGTCCGTAGATTTCTCCATAGCGAACATCGATCGAGACATCCTTTACGGCCGTAAAGGATCCGAATTGCTTCACTAACCTCTTCGCCCCGATCGCGATCCGTCCCCGCAGATCGCGATGCTTGTGCTTGGCCGGGTAAGGCTGGTTGCCCATTTCCTGGCCTAAGCCTCGTAGTTCAGCTACGAAAGTGTTTTCGAGGGTTGGCTCGTCCACGTGGATCTCATCCGTAGCGAGCCCATTTGCAGCGAGCGTTTGGCGAATAATCTGTTCGCCACGAGCGGGATCTTTAGCAAGCAGGTCCAAGCGGTCGCCAAAACGCTGAACATCCAGAAGCTCTTTTTCAGGCCCTGTTTCTTCGGATAGAAGCCGTTCGGCGTGCGCCAAATCACCGGTCCGTAATTCGATCCGTTTCGCATGAAGAGTTGAGCGCAGCTCTCCCGGAGTGCCAACTTTCCTGATGACGCCTTGATGGATCAATGCGACGCGGTGGCAGCGTTCCGCTTCATCGAGATACGGCGTGGCCAACAAAATCGTCAAACCATCGGCGGCCAGGTGCGCGAGCGTATCCCAAAACTCCCGGCGTGAAACCGGATCGACACCTGTGGTGGGCTCGTCCAGCAATAAAACATGCGGTTCCGGAACGAGAGCGCATACCAAAGACAGTTTCTGCTTCATACCGCCGCTGAGCCGTCCAGCCAAACGGTCGCGAAAACGATCCATATCGAACATTTCGAGATATCGGCGGCCGCGCGCTGCGATTTCCGGACGAGGCACGCGACGCAGGTCGCCAATGTAGCGGATGTTTTCGTCGACGGTCAAATCGGGATAAAGGCTGAATGCCTGGGTAAGGTAGCCAGTCGCTGAGCGCATTGCGCGCGCGGGACGTCCGAAAATTTCCGCCGTACCGGACGTCGCTTCCATCACGCCACCAAGGATCTGGAATGTCGACGTTTTGCCCGCGCCGTCCGGCCCAATCAAGCCGAAGATTTCGCCGGAAGTGATCTCCAGACTGATGCCGCGCACAGCTTGTGTACGGCCGTAGTTCTTTCGTAGATTCCTCACGCGGATCGCGAACTCGGCAGCAGCCGCGTCCTGCGGACGTGTCTCAACGGAGGAGAGTCCAGCCGCCATTCATCTGCTCCTGTTTCCGGGCCAAGTTTCGCCTTGCACCAATATTTCGCCGTCTGCCGGCATACCCGGCTTCGCAAACCCGATGCCGCTTTTCAACCGCAACTTCACGCCGAACACTTCTTTCACACGGTCGTCGCGAAAATAGGTATTCTCCGGCGTAAATGTGGCCTGCGGATCGATTCGCAGAACATATGCGTCAAGCGGTTGATTCGGACGGGCATCCAGATAGACCTGCCCAGGCTGCCCGATCTTCACTTTGCCGATTTGTCCTTCTGGAATAAAGCCGCGCAGATAGACTTTGCTGAGGTCGAGCAGCGTGATGATGGCCGTACCAGCCGTAATCACCTCCCCAGGCTCGGCGGCCCGCGTGATCACTGTCCCCGTGAATGGCGCGAGGATGGTAAGGTCATGGCGATTATCTTCCGCCTCCTTCAACTGGAACCGTGCCTGTTGCGCGTTGGCTTGTGCCGTGGCGATCTCCGATTGCTGCTCTGCAATTTGACGCCTCACCGCGAGCGCCGCCGCTTCACGAATACTGGGATTCGAGCGCGTCGCATTTGCGGTCGTTAATGCGGCGCGGGAGGCTTCGACGCGCTTCTTTGCCGCCGCAACGGCCGCAGCCTGCTGAGCTGCGGTCGATTCCGCCTGTTTTCCCTGCCGTTCGGAGACCGCGCCGGACTGTGCAAGCTTGGCATAGGCGTCCTTATCGAAAAGTGCGATCTGATAGGCCGCCTCCTGCTGCGCAAGATCGGCCTGCGCGGCAGCAAGGTCAGCCTCCGCCTGACTCACCCGGCCTTGGGTGTCGCCTTTCGACTGCTCGGTTTGCAATTCGTTCTGCAGCAGTTGCTGCTGTAGGATGGCAATCTGCGCCTTCGCTGAATTGGTGCGTGATTCCGCGGCCAATAGAGCCGCTTGGGCTTGCTCCTCGCGCGCTCGGACTTGCGCATCGTCCAGCTCTGCAATCACATCGCCGGCGTTGACCTGGTCCCCCTCGCGCACGCGAACCGCGAGAATCCGACCCGTGGTCTTCGCCGCAACCGCCGAGTCGTCGCCCTCAATCCGGCCGCTGAGTTGGATGATATTCGCCGGCACGGAAGGCGTTCGAAAGAAACTGCTCCAAACGACCACACCGGCGGCAATCACCACAACCAAGATCAGTAAAGGCAGCAGCCGCCTGCGCTTGCCAGGCGTTGCGGAAGCCCCATCGTTTTCGTTGGTTGCCGGGGGAGGCGGCGTTTTCTCCGCTACTGGATCGCTCATTTCGCTCCTCTTCTGCCTGGTCTAATCGAGTTCATTCCGCGGTGCTCTTCACGCGACGACTTCAAATACGATAATGAGAAATCCGCGATATGATTCGCCACCATATCCTGCTGCTCCGGAGTCATCTTGAGCTCCGGCCACAGGCGCCCAATGACGGGCATGTGATGGGCATAATGAATGGTCTGTCCGATGATGCTTTGTGCGCATAATCTCGTCCGTTGATCGTTCGGTGGCAAGTCCAGAATCCGCCCCAACAGCACGCATAACTGGTCGTGCAGGGGTTTCACGGATTCATCCACGATACGGGCAATGGCCGGCGTCGGACGGGCCAATTCATGCAGCATCAACCGCATGTGCAGATTCGGCGCCTCCCGGCGCTTGATCATTCTGTGCAGCATCAGGCGAATGAATTTCCGCAGCAACACTTCCGGCTCGTCCTGCTGCGCAAACAGGTCATGGACTTCCTGCAAACTATCCGGATGCTTCACCGATCCGCGCAACACTTCGGTATAGAGTTCCAGCTTGTCGCCAAAGTGGTAGTTGATCAGGGCCACATTGACATTGGCCCGGTTACAGATATCGCGGACGGTAGCCCGGTCGTAACCGCGGTCGGCGAAAACGGCGGATGCGGCTTGCAAAAGTCTGAAACGGGTCCGATCGGCGGCAACTGGTTGCCGCTTTAACTTCGCTCTCGATACTGCCATCGTAAAGCAACAGTTTAAAACACGTGTTTAAGATAAGGCAAGTGTGTAGAGGCACAGCGGCAAGGATCAGACCCGCGGCGCGATGTCGCGCGGGCCAGCGCAACCAATGACTTGGGTCGCCGAGTCTTCTAAGTAATCGCCCGGCAACGGCCGCGCGGAGGCTTGGCGATTTCTTCTCTATATTGACCAAGCAACGCTTGGCTGCCGGGCTAGTGAGCTGGACCCACTGTTCCTGTCCCAACTGTGATCGCGATGGGAGTTGCGGCCGGAGTAAAAGTAGTTGAACCGCCGCTGCCGCCGTTTCTGGTGGTCGCGTAGACGCTTGTTGCAACGGCCGCCGCGGCGACAGCCGAGATTACGATCAGAACTTTGACGGAAAGGAGTTCCGCTCCCAAAGTGGTCGTAGCGGCGGCCGCGGCAATGTTAGTTTGTGCGATCTGAGTGCTGGCTTTCACGCCCTTATAGCTGACCCTCACATTGATCTTGAATTGACCCACGCTATGATTCGGCCTGAATCCAGAGGCAATCGCTCGACCCGCTTGGTCCGTAGTCACGGTCAGACTCTGGCCTCCCGCGGCAAACGAGCCGCCAGGACCATTGCCGGGAAGAAGGAACAGCACCAGGGCGCCTGCAACGGGTTTGTGATTTTCGTCGTCGACTTCCACGATTGGCTCGCGCGCAACGCGCTGCTTTACGTTGTTGAATGCTCCGTCGCCATCAATGATCGTGATGGACAGACTTTCCGGTGGAGCACCGGCGTTCTCCTGAGCCCAGAGCGCACGCCCGGCGGAAAGGAGGCAAACAAGCCCCAAACACACTGAAATGGATTTTTTAATGGTCACTTTCGTTTTCCCTTCACTGAGATTGCGGCTATTGGGCTGTCACGGGATCGGATGCCTGTCCCGTGGAATTCGATAAGGTGAGCGTCACTGACGCGATGGTGGATGCGTCGCCGGTGAGCGTGAACGTCTGTGAATAGCTGAACGTTCCTCCGGGAGTGATCCCGTTGGATGAAACCCCATTGGGTCCCTGAAAAAATGAAGCGGCCAAGCTGGAAATATCGACCGTAATCGTAGAGGTTTGTAACGTACTGCCCGAGGCGGCAGTAAACTGAAACGTCGCGTTCGAAAGGTCGCGCGTATTCGTGAAACCCGGGTTGACTGAGACTGTCAAAGTGTTTCCGGACCGCGTGAGGGTCATAGTTCGTATGGTCGGTTTGGCCGGAACAATGACAATCTGTTCCTGTTGAATTGGCGTTGATGGTTGAGATGGCGCGAATATCTGCACGGTAATCGCCCCCGCCGTGCTACCGGTATGTATCGTGATCGTCTGCGCCAGGCTCCCCGGAGCCAACGCCAGTGTCGTAGTGACTTGGCAGTTGATTCCGGTTGCGCTTGGCGTCGCGGCGACTAGCGTGTCGTTAATGCCGATTGTTTCGTCGCAAACCGGTGTCGTGTCGCTCGTATTCGACAGGAAAGTCAAAACGAAGGTTGTATTCAGGGCCGACGTGACTCGCGCGTTTATGGTCGCATTGGCATCCACTGTTGAAACGGCCGAAGTGGGAACCGCCAAGGTAACCGACAATGGCGCGACCGCTACAGTTTGAGTCAAGGTTGACGGCGCGGCCGAGTTTCCGCCGGTCAGCGATATTGTGTTTGCGATGCTACCGCTGGCGGAAGCAAGTATGCTCACCGGCACGCTGATTGAGCTGCTAGCGCCCGAAGCCAGAGCTGCGGAAGAACTGCAACTAATCACTTGACCCTGGGAAGCGCACGCCCATCCAGTGCCGCCTGCAGCGCCCGGAGTGAACGCCGAATTCAAGGTATAGGTCAATGTGAGCGTCCCGCTGGTAGAGGCGCTCCCGGAATTGCCCACCAATATGGTCAGCACATTCCCAGTGCTGCCCGCCTGTAACGTACCTGGAGACGGTGAAGTGAGCGTCGTTACGGGCGTACCGATCTGGACTTGATCCGCGCCAGACGCAGTGACTGCAGGGGCATTACCGATCGCGGAGACGAATTGCACATTGGCCGTATTGGTAATCGTCCCGCTTGCGGAGGCTGCAACGGTCACTGGAATCGAGATGGTATTCAGACTGACTCCGGCGGCAACGTTCGCTGAGATTGTGCACGTCACGGTCTGACTACTCGATCCGCCGCAATTCCAGCCGTTGCCGCTGACCGTTCCCACCGTAAAGGCCGAGTTCAAGGTATCCGTTACGGTAAATGCGCCGTTGATGGGAGAGGAACCTGAATTCGTCACCACCAGGGCGAAGGCTCCTGAGCCGCCGGATGGGATATTTCCGCCGGCGTTTCCGCCAGTCGGCATATGAGTGTTGGTCAAGATGATCTGAGCGGCCGGCGAGACTTGCACCTGGTCCGTTCCGGTTACATTGACCGCGGGAGGATTCCCAACGGAACCTAAGAATTGCGCGGCAGCCGCGTTCGGAATTGTGCCGCTTGCCGTTGAAGCGGCGGTGACGGGAATACTGACCGGATTGAGGCTCGCACCAGCCGCAAGATTGGCCGGGATGGTACAAGTCACGCTCTGGCCACTCGACCCGGTGCAGTTCCAGCCGCTTCCGCCGACCGCTCCCGGAACGAAGGCCGCATTCAGCGTGTCCGTCACGGTAAAGCTTCCGTCAATAGTTGAGGAACCCGTGTTTGTTACCACCAAGCTGAACACACCTGAGCCGCCCGCGGGAATCGTCCCCCCCATGCTTCCGCCAGTCGGAGTATGGGTTGCCATGAGCGTAATCTGAGCGGCTGACGACACTTGCACTTGGTCGGTCCCCGTTGCACTAACCGCAGGGAGATTGCCAATCGAGGCTAAAAACTGCACGTTGGCGATATTCGCGATTGTCCCGCTCGCAGTGGAAGCGACAGTAACCGGAATACTAATGGGACTTAAACTTGCCCCCACCCCAAGCGTTGTGGTGATGGTGCAACTGACGTTCTGTCCGCTTGTGCTTGCGCAGTTCCAGCCGCTGGCAGCGACTGTTCCCGGTGTGAACGCGGCATTCAAGCTATCTGTAACTGTGAACGTGCCGGTGATGACGGTCGATCCGGCGTTGGCTACCACGAGATTGAATGCGCCGGATCCGCCGGCGGCAATCGAGCCTCCTACCGCGCCACCCGTGGGTATATGGGTTTTGGTCAAAGTGATTATCGAAGGCGGGGTAATCAAAACATGGTCCGTGCCGGAGCCGCTACCTGCGGGAAGATTCTGGAAGCGGCCCTGCACGGTTGCGGTATTCGAAATCGTGCCGCTTGCCGTGGTGGAAACGGTTATGGGAATGGCGATCACATTCAGGTTCGCTTCTGCAGCCAAGGGAGCGCTGGGGGAGATCGTGGTCGTGCATTGCACGGTCTGACCGGTGGAACCCGCGCAGTTCCAGCCTGTGCCGCTTGGGGCGCCTACAGTGAACGCGGCATTTAACGTGTCCGTTACTGTGAATGTGCCAAACGTCGCAGTTACTCCGGAGTTGCTCACGACGATGCTGAAACTGCCGGCCCCACTCGCGGGGATCGATCCGCCCACCGTTCCGTTCGCTGGTGTATGCGTCTCCGTTACGGTGAGCTGGGCCGGTGTCACGACCAGGATTTGATCCGACCCGGAAGCATTTACTATAGGTGGATTGCCTTCTGAAGCGTTAAATCCGATAGTGGCGGTGTTAGTAACTGTTCCGCTTGCCGTCGCCACCACGGTAAACGGGATATTCACAGCGGGTAGTGATGCGCCAGTGGGTAACGGATCCGAAGGTTCGTCTATATAAGTACATTCCACCAGTTGCCCGGTCGTCGCACATTCCCACCCGGTTCCACTTGCGTTGCCAGGAATTAAACGCGCATCGAAGGTATCGATCAAGGAATAGGAACCATAGGGAATCGCCGCGGAGCCGGTATTCTGCAGGCCGATATTGAACGTGCCGGTGCTGCCCGGGGCAGCCGGGCCTGCCGATACTCCGTTCACAAAATGCGTCTTCGTTACAGTGAACTGCGGAGCGGGAAGAACCTGTACTTGATCGGTGTTTGAGGTTGTGCTCAGGTCCGGAAATTCGCTGTCAGGGCCGCCCGTGAACGTCGCTGAGGCAGAGTTGGCGATAGTTCCCGATGCACCGGCCGCCGTCGTGAAAGGAATAGTGATCGCAGGTAATGCGCAATATCGGGACAGCCCCGAATAATATTGCATTGTTACCGTGCAACTGATGGTTTGGCCCGAAGATGCACTGCAGTCCCAGCCGGAACCCGAGGCGGTTCCCGGAACGAACGCGGGGTTCAAGACATCAGTGATAGTGAACGTGCCGTAGATTTGCGTTGTGCCAGTATTCTCCAACGAGAGAGAGAAAGAGCCGCTTCCACCAGCCGGCATAGGGTCACCCTCGTAGCCGTTGATGGGGGTATGGGATTTATAGAGGGAGATGCTATAAGACTCGTTTTGAGCGTTGGCCGGCTCGACGCCCAATGCCATCAAAATCGCGCTGACCGCCAGAACTCCCGCAAGCGCTCGAATGCCGCGTATCATTATTGAGCCCCCGCCGTCGAAACAGTGCTAATGAGCGGTACTGGCACTACTCGAGGAGAACTAAAGTCTCCGTCAAAAACCAATAGTTGTCCGCTTTCTACAGCCGTCAATCGAAATACTGAGTGTCCTTGCAGTGGATCGAGTGCGGTAATTTGGCAACTACACGAGTAAGTTGCTGGGGAACTCGCGGGTTGGGCTAGACTGATTTGGACTACTGTGGAACTCCCACTTACCACCCAAGCCCAGCGCCCATCGTAGGAAGCACTAACATACGCGGGCTGCGCCAAGCCGGTTGCGAGAGTTTGCACGCTGGCAGATCCGCTGAGATTTGAGAGTAAAAGCGCGGTTCCCGCGGCGGTATCGGTGGCCAATGCGCTCGATGTCCCTCTAACAAACGACAGACCGCCGGCTTGGCTCACCTGCGTCACCATGACAGGTTGCGAAGACGAAGCGCTTGCCGAATAAATCTGGGAGGAAGAGCCACTTATTGGGGCGGCCGCCAACACCAACCCCGAATCACTTACGGCAGCCGCCGTTATGCCCGTTATTGACGAGAGGGCGGCAACGTTTCCCACTGCCGGTTGGTTCGGCAAACCCGAGATGAGTATTGTCTGCGACACATCGGGCCCGAACAACACGGCATAGTTGCCCGATGGAGAGAATGCGATCTGGGTGTCTAAGGGAACTCCGGAGTTTAGAGCGGTGGGGTAGTTATCCGGAGGCAACGTCGCGTGGTAGACCGTCCCGCTCGAATCGATCATGAGAGCGGAAGTCTGATCCGGAGACACGCGGCCAGATATCAGCGACCAACCAGTAAAATACAAGTCCCGTGCGAAGGATGCTCCAGGAATTCCCTGTACTTTTCGAAATGCCGAGGCACTCTGGTCCCAAACGTAACCCATCACAGTCTGGACCAAGGGGGACGATTGCGACAACTGAGGTCTTGGCCAAGGCCCCATTGAACCTGTAGGGATGCGGGGATCGCCGGAAGTGGCCTGACCCAATCCGTTGTTCAATACAATCAGAAATCCGGAACAAAGCAAAAGAACATTTCTAACGCTACGCGCCATGGAAGCCTCCGAACCACATTCCCTTCACTGCCCCAGACAAACAGCGCGGCCCTACCGCGCACGCTGCCGCACAAAGCACCGCTGTCGCGGGGACCGATTGTACGCAATATTGAACGAGAAAATGCAGAATCTAAGGTGTCAGCAGCGCTTTCGCTCGTGGCTCGTCATAGACAACGGACACTCAGACTCGTTCTCGCTGTTTTTTTGAATTTCTCTGGAGCCGATGAAGCAATTCGGCCTCCGGAAGAGCGTCTTCGTGCTTCGACTCGACGCAATGCGATGCCCGGCGATTTAACGCGAGGCTTACTCTCTGCTCTCGGACGAGAGCTTCCCCTGAAACTCAACGCTAATACTGCAGCCGCTCCATCGCCTTATCGATTTGTAAAAGATATCGGCGGGCCTTTGCCCCTTCGTCAGAATCCCGATTGATGGCGAGGACATCGCTAAACTGCTTCCGCGCCGCGGACAACAGTTCAATCGGATGACCTGATTGATTGTACTGCTTAGTATATAAGTCACCTAAACGATAGTGCGTGATTTGATCATCGGGATCAAAACTCAGCGCGGTTTGGCAATACGAAATCGCCGCATCCACGCGGTGCAGGTTCGACTCACAATCGCAAATGCCGAAGTTCGCGAGCCCGTGTAACTGTTTCCAAATATCCTGCTGCGAAGCTTCCTTCTTGTGCCCCATCCCGATGAGCGACCCCAGAACATAGTAATTGAGTTTTCCCGCCATGCCGCTATCGAAGTTACTTAAGGATAAATAATTCCCGTATTCGCTTTCCGCTTCCTGGAAGCGATTTGACATGCGGAGACATTCTGCCAGCCAGAAGTGCGCTTCGGCGGATTTGGGATTGATGCGGACAGCGTCCCTGCCAGCTTCGGCTCCCTGATCGTAGCTCCCCTTGCGCCGGTAGGCCTCTGCCATCAGGTAAAATGCCGGACCCATTGTGGGATCGTGCTGGGTTACGAACACAAGTTGGCGGATGGCTTCATCAAAATCTCCGACGTCGAGGAGTATTCCGGCGTACGCCCAACGGGCCTCCAGATATGCGGGATCGATCTGGACAGCTTGCCCGGCATATTTCTTCGCGTCATCGATGTCGTACAACGCCAGATCGGACCGCGCCAGGTAGAGAGCCGCCGTGCTGTAAGAAGGGTCGATCGCCAAAGCTTGGCCGAACAGAGCCGCTGCCTTTTTATAGTTTTCCGGTCTCCCTTTTGTGTAATCTTCCAACCCGCGCTGCAATAGATCCGCGGCGTCCTTATTGCGGCGGCGCGGAATCAAAATGCGCATACTTACAGTAGTTTCCTGT
The DNA here is from genome assembly GCA_036272835.1 of Bryobacteraceae bacterium. Lineage (GTDB taxonomy): Bacteria > Acidobacteriota > Terriglobia > Bryobacterales > Bryobacteraceae > Bog-105. The sequence continues at coordinate 206,402 of DATAXY010000062.1, read as the reverse complement.
CCGGGATAGACTTCGGCGTCGCGTGGACCGTCTGGTTCGTAGCCAGTCTTGACGCCTTGAACCGTATGAACTCCAGGCAAGTAACCGGGAAGATGAAGCGGGGCGCCTTTTTGAACCGTTCCGACATCCTTTCCGTCGATCCATATCTCGACGCCGTCCATATTGCTTTCAACCACTATGGTTCCAACCTTAGGCGGCGGCAGGTTCTTCGCATGAACCAAGGTTGGATTGTAGGCTAACAGCATCTGAGGGTCAAAACTGCCGCGCTCCGACGTGGGGTTCTGGCGGCCTCCTGTCAATTGTCGAACCTGCGTGTGGACATACTCGGCCAACTCATCCGCCGTAACAATTCCGTCGCCCGATGTATCTGCCTCGCCTTCTAAGCCTTTAATGACGTAGTACGTAAAGAGTCCATGCCCCAGCCTCGGGTCCTCGTAGCTGACCTCGCGATCGCGACTGGCAGTCAAAGTGAACAACGAACGGTTCAGGTCGAGCATCTTGTGAGTTAAAGCGGCCCGATCTTCGTCTGAGGCCGATGCATCTACCGAAATTGCGCCGCTATGGCAGGCATCGGTCATCAACACCTTCCAGCGGCCATGAATTTTGTTCGCGGCGACATCCCCCAGGCGATCCATCGGATACGCAGTAGCGAAATCGGGAGGCTTTACATCGTACGGTGCAAAATAGCCCTTGCCTTGAGAGAGGAACCCGTGACCTGCGAAATAGATCAAGACAAGGTCGTCCTCAGTGGTCACCGACGGCAGCCATACTTCCAGTTCGTGCTCGATGTTCGCCAAGGTTGCATGCTCGTTCAGCAAAACGTGCACGTTCTCGGCCGGATAATGGCCGCCTTCCGGACTAATCAGTACGCTGAACATGGATTCGGCGTCTTTGTCGGCTAACTTCAGTTGCGCGGCAGCCGGGAGGTTCTCATATTTCGAGATCCCGATCAGCAATGCATAGCGCCGGGAAATCGTCGGCGCGGGCTTATCTGGCGGCTTTTGCGCCGGCGTCCTGGTGAATTTCAAGTCGCGCTGGGGGGCATTGTCCGGCGTCTGTCCGCTAAGAGAGGCAATCGAAAGCGCAAGCGAGGAGAGTAGCCATATGCATCTCATGTTTTGATCCAATTCTGGCTTAGGACTTATCGGTGATTTAGTGTCATATCGATAACAATTTCCGAATCCGGCTTTTCGGACGATGCCTTATTTACGACATAAATCGCCTTCTCTCCTGGCGCGGCTTGACTAGGCGATGGATCATTCACCTGGGTAAAGACCAGATCCCGCGTGCCCGATCCCTTCCTCAGGTCCTGCATTATGCGGTCCGCCGCGCCGGATGCCACCGTCTCAGGATCGCCAGGTTGATGTCCTTGCTGAACTTGGAGGATCAGATTATCCAAATCCCTAACGGCCGCCCTGCTGAGCAAAACGTAGATTTTTTCCTGGCCCGCGTGTTCATCGAATGTGAAATACTCGCCATCGCCGCCAGGGATCTCGTAATTCCGGCCAGCCTCTACGCGATTCACTTCCGGCGTGCCGGGCTGGGGGAATAGGACATTCCATGCACCTGTCGATCCGCGCTGGATGACGTATAAATAACCGGGTTCGTTGGCCATCACGCTAATGCGGATCGAATCGCCGGCCCGGAACGTGGAATCGGGTAAGACCTCTTCGTTTTGACCAGTCTTCAGTTGTTGCAGAAGCGTGTACCGAAGACCTAGCGGTCCGAATTTTTCAACACTGACGCCATTTTCATCGCCGTTTCCCGAACTCCGGCGAGCGCGCGTCGCGGCCGGCCTCTTCACGGGCTTGCCCGACGCCGGGGCCTTCCCAATCAAATCTTTCGAAGAATAAAACAGATCACGCGCCGTAAGCCCGTCGTTTTGGGCGAACAGACACACCGAGAGTGCGGACATCACGAATAACTTGGCAAACATTTTTATTTCTCAGCCTCGAAATGGCAGACCGCCCATCGAGTTCTTCAACCAAGGCTGGCGAATGGCATTTTATCCAATTTCGGCTGCCGACTGCTACTTTTCCTTGCAATTCGTTTACCGTAACACAGTGGTTCGATGGAAACTACGCTCAATTTTGTCATTTATTGCGCGTATCGAGCGCATTTTATCGATTCAATCAGCCTGGATAGCTTCCGCGGCGGCCAATCTGAATAGCTTGCACTTCTATCTATGAAAGCGGTAGAAATAGGTAGAAGCAAAAGCTATGGCTGATATCACGCCGAAATCCGATCTCCCTCAAGGGACGCTGGACCTCCTGATCCTGAAAATTGTCGCCGTTCAGCCTGTGCACGGCTATGCCATCGCACAACGGCTCCAGCAAATCTCGCGCGATATTGTTCAGGTACCGGGCGGTTCCCTTTATCCTGCCTTACATCGGCTTGAAAACCGTGGTTTGGTCAAATGCGACTGGAAGGAAACGGACAGCGGACGGGATGCCAAGTTTTACCGCCTGACCCAAAAAGGGCGAGCCCATTTGGAGACACAGGCCGCAAGCTGGCGACGATTGGCCGAGGCGGTCGGTCTGATTCTGGGCTTGGCTGAGGAGAGTGCGCAATGACATGGTGGTCACGTTTGTGGCGGCGCAGCAAATTGGAGCGAGATCTCGCCCGCGAACTCCAGTTTCACATTGCTGAAAGAGTCTCAGATCTCAAAGGCACCGGTTTAAGCGAGGACGAGGCACGCCGGCAACTTCGCCAGGAGTTCGGCGGCATTGAGCAGGTCAAGGAAGAGTGCCGGGATACTCGTGGTACACGCTGGATCGAGAACCTATACCGGGATATTCGCTTCGCGTTCCGTTCTCTCTCGCGAACACTCGGATTTTCTCTACTCGCCGTAGCCGTTCTAACCTTGGGAATCGGCGCGACAACCGCGATGTTCAGCATTACCAACACGGTGCTGCTGAAACCGCTGGCGTACCGGAATCCGGGACGGCTCGTCACCATATTGTTCCGGGTACCGCAGTTTTCTAACACCCTCTCCACGATCCCGGTTAACGCACCACATTACGAATTGTGGCGTGATCACAATCGCACCCTCGAAGAAATCAGTATGATCGCGCCGGATGCGCACATCTTATCGGGCCACGGCGAAGCCGTGCAGGTGAACGGAGTACGGGTCTCGCCGAATCTATTTCATCTGCTCGGCATCCAGCCGGCGATTGGGCGCGGCTTCATAAAGGGTGAAGATCAAGCCGGTCGAGAACGTGTTGTAGTGATTAGCTACCGGCTGTGGCAGGAAGAGTTCGGCGGAAGGTCTAATGCATTGGGCCAGACCCTTGTGCTAGACGGCCAACCTTCCGAGGTGGTCGGAGTTATGCCGGCGAGCTTTCCGTTTCCGCGCGGAAAACAGCTTTCCGAGCTCGCGATCCTGCCGGAACACGCAGATTACTGGGTACCGCTGGTATTCAGTAAAGACGATCTTGCTGATCCACTCGGCAACGAAAACTATATCCCGATCGCGCGGTTAAAACCCGATGTAACAACCGCCCAAGTACTGGCGGATGTGAGTGCGCTCGAAAGGATAATCTCGAAGCGGTACGCTGAGCCAGTTAAGTTTGATCCCGTCGTTCGGCCTTTACAGCAGGCGATGGCGCGCGATGTACGGCTACCGCTGCTCGTGCTCATGGCCGCGGTTGCGGCCGTACTGCTAATTGTCTGCATCAACCTAACGAATCTTATGCTAGTGCGCGCCATCGCTCAAAGACGGGAGTGGGCGATCCGGGTCGCCATCGGCGCACGAACAAGCGACCTGTTGCGCAGCGCGTTCGTCGAGAGCCTGTGTCTTTCGACCGCCGGCGGCACACTGGGTTGTTTCCTGGCAATCTGGCTCGTTAAGCTCGTCCAGCTTCGCGCACCCATAGACCTTCCGCGAATCAACGAGCTCGCCGTCGATGGACCGGTGCTTCTGTTAGCGCTGGCCTTGTCGATTACAAGCGCCTTCGTGTTCGGGCTTTGGCCAGCCTGGCGCGCGGCGCAGGTCGATCCACAAGAGGCTTTGCAGTCTGCAAGCAGAACGACGGGCGAGGGGCGGCGAGGCCATCGCTCAGGCAAACTTCTCGTAGCTGCGGAGGTCGCGCTCAGCACCGTGCTGCTTCTCACGGCCGGACTGCTGATGCGCAGCTTTGCCGCGGTCCTCGCTGTCAACCCAGGCATGAAGGTCCAAAACCTATTGACTCTGCGGATTAATCTGCCACCCGACCGGTACCAGCAAGGGAAGGACATCGCTTCGTTCTATAAACGCCTGTCGGACCAGGTCGGTTTGCTCCCCGGCGTGAAAGCGGCGGGCCTCATATCAGATTTGCCCCTGACCGGAGAGAACAATAACAATCCCGCAACCGCCGGCGATCGGCCCACTCCGCCCGTCACTCAATGGCAGATGACGAATTATCGCTCGGCCAGCAAGACCTATTTCCAGGCAGCCGGGATACAGCTTAAAGAAGGCCGCCCATTTGACGAGCGAGATGGGGATACGACCGAAGTAATGATCAGCGAAAATCTTGCGGAGCAACTTTGGCATGGACAAAGCGCCGTCGGTCGGCCGCTTCGCATTTACAGCTACAAGCGACTGATGAGCGTGGTGGGTGTAGTGAGCGCGACTTACGCCGCTTCGTTAACTCAGCAGCCGACCATGATGGTCTATTTCCCAGATTGGCGCAGACAGGATTTGAACATGTCGCTTGTTGTGCGGACAGCAAACAAACCCGCGAGCATATCTGGAGCAGTTCGTCGGATCGTGCATGGTTTAGAGCCACAGGCCGCCGTTCCTTCGATCCGGACGATGCGTCAGGTCGTGGCGAGTTCCGTGTCCGAACAACGCTTCCAGGTCATCCTGCTCGCCGCATTTGCCGCTATCGCGGCTGTACTCGCCTGCCTTGGAATTTATGGTGTGCTTGCGTTCACTATAAGTAGGCGAACGTCCGAGATTGGCGTGCGAATGGCTCTCGGAGCCCGTCCGGATAAGATTCTGAGGTCTACTCTTCGAGCTGGTATGGCGCCGGCTTTGGTGGGCATCGTGGCCGGATTCAGTATTTCCGCTGCACTGGCGCGGGTCATCGCTAATTTGTTATTCGGAGTGCGAGCACTCGATCCCTGGACGTACGCAGGAACGTCGCTGATTCTCGTGATAATCGCAGCGCTTGCGTGTTTGATTCCCGCGCGGCGCGCCGCGCAGCTGAACCCCATTGAAGCCTTGCGTAACGAATAGCTGTATCGGCCAAGATTGCAGGGCCCAAGAGTAAGGTTTTGAGCACCAGCATGTCCAAGATTCCTGTCAAGCGGGCAGAAATTCCTCAACTTCGAAAGATCGCCGGACAATCGAGCGCAAATCCTGTAACGATGACACGTCGCCACTACCCATCGCCTGCGTCAATGCGTTGCCGGCTGCCGTTGCCTCTACGGGACCCGCGATTATCTTACGTCCGGTGCGGTTCGCGGCCAATTGATTCAGCAATCGATTGCGCGATCCGCCGCCGACGATATGTATTGTTGTAATACTTCGGCCGGTCAGTCGCTCCAGAACTTCGAGGACCTCCTTGTAGCGTACAGCTAAACTTTGCAAAATGACCAATGCCATAGAGCCGGCGTCTGCCGGAATTTCCTGGCCGGACTTACGGCAGAATTCGCAGATGCGTTCCGGATGATTGCCAGGTAGAACGAAATCATCCGGATCGATGATGGTCTCAGTCGGCTTCGCCGCCGCGGCGCGTTCCATTAGTTCCGCATACGTGTACTCCTGGCCCGCTCTGGCCCAGGCGCGGCGGCACTCCTGCAGAATCCACAATCCGGCGATATTCTTCAGCAGCCGAATCTTTCCGCCCACGCCGGATTCATTTGTGAAGTTAGCTGCGAGCGACGCGTCATTGATCACCGGCTTGTCGGTTTCGACCCCCATCAGAGACCATGTTCCGGAACTGATATAGCACCAATGCGAATCGTCCAAGGCTGGTGTGGCCGCCACTGCCGAAGCGGTATCGTGGGAACCGGTCGCGTAAACCATCGCATCGTGCTTCAATCCGCAATGCTCAACCACCTGCCGTAATAATGGCCCCAACTGCGCGCCCGGGTCCACCAGTTCCGCGAAGAAACTGCCGCTGATGCCCAGCTTTCGCAGCGTATCGGTTGCAAAGCCTCTTTTCACCGGATCGTAGAATTGCGATGTGCTTGCGATTGTTCGTTCGCAGGCGTAGGCTCCCGTCAAGAAATAGTTAAATAGATCCGGCATGAACAACAGTTTTCGGGCATTCGCCAATGCGCCCGGAGAGTCGCGCTGCAATGCGAAGATCTGGTAGAGCGAATTAATCTCCATGAACTGGATGCCAGTCTGGCGAAAAATTTCCGCGCGCGGCACTTTGGCGAAGACTTGTTCCAGAGTGCCCTGTGTGCGCGCATCCCGGTAATGGCGTGGGCATTCGATTAACGATCCGTCCGACGCAATCAATCCGAAATCGACACCCCAGGTATCCACAGCAATGCCATCGAGTCGATCAGTAACTTTTGCGGACGCGCGAATCCCTTCGCATATGTCGTAATACAAGCGAAAAGTATCCCAATACAATCCGTTTGGAAGCCGCACGGGGATGTTCGCAAACCGGTGCAATTCCGTCAGCGAAAGTTTATGGTCCGCCAGTTCCGCCAGCATGCTGCGGCCGCTTTCGGCCCCAAGGTCCAATGCCAAGTAACGACAACTCATCGTCAGCGAGTATACCCTCCGCTATTGCAAAGGGATGAGCCCGCGGTTCTCAGCGAGGCGAAGACTCAATTGAGTGTTGCCTGATACAGTGCTGCCACTCGCGTGAGATCGTCGGAGTCTTCCGGCCTCTTATCCTTACGCCACCGCACGATCCTTGGAAAGCGCAGCGCATAGCCACTTTTGTGACGTGGGCTCTTTTGCACTCCGTCGAACGCCACTTCCAGCACAATCTCCGGTTTCACCAGCATCACGCGGCCGAAGCGGTCGGTAGATGCGGCGCGCAGTAGTCTGGTCAACTCCCGGATTTCTTCATCGGTCAAACCGGAATAGGCCTTACCAACGTTGACGAAGCCATTTTCGGAGCGTACCGCGAAGGTGTAATCGGAAAACACCGTTGCCCTTCTCCCATTCCCTTGTTCGGCGGCCGTGATCACGACATCCAGAGTGGCGTACGGGCGCTTCAACTTATGCCAGGCGCCGCTCCTTCTCCCCGGTTCATAAAGGCTGCCTTTACGCTTCAGTACCAACCCTTCGTTGCCGCGGGCGCGCGCTTCACCGAACAGCCTGTCCAGATCCTCACGCGTCTCGATCGCATACTGCGGCGAGATCAGTATCGGCAGCGGCTGCCCATTCAACGTCTTCGATAAGATACTGCGCCGCTCTTCGAACGGCTTCTTCAGCAGCAGTTCGTCGTTACGCAGCAAAATATCGTAAGCCATAAAGACCAGCGGTATTTCCGCCATCAGCGTCGCACGAACCCGTTTGCGCGCGATCCGTTGCTGTAAAACATTGAAGTTCAATGCACGGCCGTCGCGCCACGCCAGAACTTCGCCATCGAGCAAGCCGTTGCCCTCCAGCCCGCGCAAGGCATCGCGCAATTCCGGAAAAGGGGCCGTTACATCTTCCATCCCGCGCGAAAAGATTTGAACGTGGCCGGCTTCAAAATGCGCCTGCGACCGGATGCCGTCGTACTTGTCCTCGATAATCCAATCGGCCGGTTCCGTAATGTCTTCCAGCCGCTCCAGAGGCTTCGCCAACATGAACTCCATCGGATGAAACAGCCGCGCTTCAATCTCGGCCAATTCGCCGCGGCGGGCGGCCACGGCCACGCGAGCCAGATCACCCAAGCGGTTCGCCGCGTCTCGCACCGATTCGTGACAGACTCCGCAAGCCGCCGCCACCGCTTCCTCAACCAGCTTCCCCTGCAATCCGATGCGTAAGCCTCGCGTGATTACTTTAAGGAAGTACTTGATGGTCAGCGGCCGATAACGGCGCTGCGCGTCGATCAAAATCTCCAGCTTGCGCGCCGTCAAACGGGCGCGGAACAGCTTCTGATAAATCTCGTCGGCGTCAGCCAGGCTGAGTGGCAGCTCCGCCGCAATGCCTCGCAAGAGCAGCCCAGCAGTCTCGGCACCGTCGCCGACTTCCGAATAGCAGATGCGCAACGTCTCCCAATCCCATCCGGTGGCGGCCTGCAAGGATTCCCGAAGAAGGCTGTATCCGACTGACAACTTCACCTTTTCTTCTTTGGCAAATAGCGTATGGTTTGGCGATTCCCGCGCCACCGGCCCACCGCTCAAAAATTGAACCGCCAGCGCGAGGTCGTCATCGTTCAGCTTGCGGAAGTACGCCGCCAGTGCAGCGATCTTGCGTAACCGGCTCGCGCTCCTGGCGACTTCCTCGCAAACCAGAGCCAACTCATCCATCAGCCTTCCACCGCTTCGACATTCGTGCGGCTGCCCGCCCGCATCGGCGCCGATGCCCGGTAGCCTCGTGTTTGCAAGATATGCGCGAACGGCTCATTGTAGCCATGCACGACATCGATTCGTTCAGCTCCGCTTTGTTCCACCAGGGTCAGCAGTTCGTCGAAATCGGCGTGGTCGGAGTAGGGAATCAGTTCCTCTGCGCCGGATCGCGTCCGGGCATTATCGAGCGCCGCCCAACCAGACACATAGGCGGTTCGCACCATCTTGCGGCTCGCGCCAAGCGCCTTCCCGTGCGAGGGAACCACCACCAGCGCCTTGCCGGAGATCGCCTTGGCTTCAAAAGGCTCCCATCCCGGAAAGCGATAGCCGTAGTCTTCATAGACGGGTATGAACTTTGCAATCGCGCCATGCACGGCCGTTGCGATTCCCGCTTGCGTCAGCACATGTACGATCTCCTGCCCGCGCCCTAGCGCGTATCCAATGAAAGCCGGAACAGCGCCTTCGTCGAGACAGGCCCGAGCAAAACTCACAATCCGCTCGGCGCCCTCGTCACGCGTCAGAAGCCGGTATATCGGCAATCCGAACGTTGATTCGATTATCAGCCGATCGCACGCCTGTGTTTGCGCTGTGTCGCCACACAGTGGCGGGCGGAGTTTAATGTCGCCGGTGTAGACAAGGCGTTCGCCGCCATACTCTACTAGCAATTGCGCCGCGCCCAGAATGTGACCGGCCGGAACGGCCGTCAGCCGCGCACCACGCCACTCCATGCTTTCGCCAAACTCCAGCGGTAGCATCTCGGGTTCCGTCTGATCTTCGCCCAACTGCAGCCGCATGCGATAGAACCGCAGTGTCGCGCGCGTTCCAATGGCGGTGCCATGGCAACCCTCCGCGTGGTCGCGGTGCCCATGCGAGATCCACGCCGCCGCGCATGGATCCGTACTGTCCAGCCAGAGTCCGATTTCGGGCAGAAGGATTCCGGTTTCTCTGAACTCTACCTCCATCGGAATGCGCTGCCCCGCTCCTAACTCCAATAGAACACACGATTTCGGAGATCGAATTTAATGAGCGGATATAGGATAGGATTTCATCCAACGTTAGAAAGAATGGAAAAGCAGTTCGACCTCGAAATTCGCACTCACCAGCCACGCTGGATGACCTACGTTCTGGTAGCGGCGGCAATTTTCAGTTTCACTGTTTGTATCGAAGCATTTTTTGACCCCGGATGGTTGTTCCAGTTGGCCGCCATGCGGATGCCCGTCTATCCACCAGCGTCTCCCATGGCTTTGCAGTGCTTCGGTCTGACAGTCGGGATATTGGGCATCGGCTATCTGACGGCTTCCGGAAATCCGCTGCATCACTGGCCCATTGTCCTGGTTGGCTGGCTTGGAAAAATCGTTGTGCCGTTGTGGCTGTTATCCTGCGCAGCCGAAGGGCGGCTATCCTGGCAATTTGCAGCCCGTGTGGCGGCCGCCGAAGCGATCTGGTGGATACCCTTCGGGCTCATCCTGTGGCGCTCTTATTCGAGTCATACCGCCTCCCTGCGAGTAGCCTCGCCGGAAGTGCATTCTCTTGCGCTGCGCATTCGCACCAACCGCGGCCAAACTTTGCAGGAGATGTCACAGGAGCGCCCGCTGCTCCTCGTATTTCTGCGCCACCGCGGTTGCCCTTTTTGCCGCGAGACTCTAGCGGATATACGCCAACAGCGTCGCGAAATCGAACGCACCGGTTTCCAAATCGTTCTCGTGCAAATGGATCGCGATCAGATCGCGCACGAATTCCTCTATAAGTACGGGCTCAGCGATCTCCCGCGAATTAGCGACGAGAACAGATCGCTCTATCGCGCCTTTGGTCTGCGCCACGCCGAACTCTGGAACCTGATCGGGCCACCCGTCTGGTTGCGCGGCATTAAAGCGATTGTATTGGAGGGCAACGGTGTTGGTCTCTTCTACTCCGATCCATTCCAGATGCCCGGCGTTTTCGCGGTCTACCAGGGGCAAGTTGTCCGCAGCTTCATGCACCGCCGCCCTTCCGACCGTCCTAATTACATCAAGTTTATTCAGACGGCTTAAGTCGACGAAGTAAATAGTCGAGGCTGAACTTTCCCGCGCCAGTCAGCACCAGCAAGAGCGCAATTGCCAGATAGATCCAAGGCACTTCTCCATTTCTCGGTCCGAAGAATGCGAAATGGTGTATGAAAGTCAAAGCGACAATCAGGTTGAACGCGATCCATGCAGCCGCAATCCGCGTACCCAAGCCCAAAATGAGGAGGATTGAGCAGATTGCATCCGACACCAAAGCAAACGCCAAGCTGGGGACTGGGCCGATATGCAGCGGGTTCGGGAAGTGCGCTGCCATCTGTGAGAAACCGACAGCTTTCTCCAGGCCATGCCTCAAGAACAAGCTAAAGCCGGCCATGACACGAAGAATCAGCAACCCGGCATCTAATTGCGGTGGCGCGAAGTAAATAGACTTCCAACTCTGCATCCGGCTGACTCCTACTCAATCATAAAAGAACGACGGCGGCAGTTTGCGCGCGACTGGTATCATGCGCGTTGACGGCGGACGCTCCAAGCTTGGCTGTTACCGGGCTTTCGGGTTCGGTATTAGCCTCTCTGGGGTTACCCCAGGGAACTGTGTAGAACTGGCAATTCGTCACGTGAGCTTCACTGCGCTACACGCAGAACCGCTCATGCAGGGTCCGATTCGTTGGAGGGTTCCGCCGTTATTTCTCAAATGCCGACTCACCTCGTGACGAGCGCTCTTGCCGGATCCCTCCTCGCTGGCAAACCCTCCGTGGACGAGTTAGTCGCGCGGACCAGCCGAACGCTCGGCAGGTCCTGGAGGTGGCTAAGACCGCTCGCGCAGCGGTACGTAAAGGCGTTTTCCAACGGCGTGCGCCCGCGCCATCGCGATGTCGTACAGTTCCTTTCGCAAGATGCCGGCTTCCTCCGGGCACTCGACAAATACGCAGACAAAATACGCATCGAGCAGTGGCTCAACCCGCCGCACTCCATGCAGCCGGTCAGCGCTGCCGGGACCTGGCCCGTTCCTGCTATCGAAACGATTGGCGACCTCGCGGACTGGCTCGCGGTCACACCAAACGAACTCGACTGGTCCGCAGATCTGAAAGCGCTCGGATACAAAGGTCCAAGCACTCGACTGCGCCACTACTCCTATCGAATCTTGCGAAAATCGTCCGGCGCCATCCGTTTGATTGAAGCTCCCAAAGGCCGCCTCAAGGAGATGCAGCGGCAGATCTTGAGCCAAATCCTTGACAAGATCCCACCCCATCCGGCCGCGCATGGATTCATCAAAGGGCGATCTATCAAGACGTTCACTACGCCGCACCTGGCGCAGACGGTGGTGCTGCGTATGGACCTGAGCGACTTCTTTCCATCCTTTTGCGGCGCCAGGATACAGACCATATTTCGGACCATCGGTTATCCCGAAACGGTCGCCGACCTGTTGGGCGGCATCTGCACGAACGCCGTGCCACGCGATGTCTGGAAGGATTCTCCACCCAGCCTTGATCCTTTAATCCTGCAGGAAGCCCGCGGCCTTTACGCTCGGCCGCATCTGCCGCAGGGGGCACCCACATCACCGGCGCTCGCTAATATCGGAACGTATCGGGGCCGATTGCCGCCTCACCGGGCTCGCCCGTACCGCCGGAGCCACTTATACACGATACGCCGACGATCTTGCTTTCTCCGGCGCGGAGCACTTCGACGCGAGCGTGGAGCGCTTCTCCGCCCACGCGGCCGCCATTCTCATTGAGGAGGGCTTTTCTGTAAACCATCGCAAAACGCGGGTCATGCGCCGTAGTACGCGACAGCACTTGGCCGGGCTGGTTGTGAATCGCCACCCCAACATCGCCCGGACCGATTTCGATCGCATCAAGGCCACCGTAACGAACTGTGTTCGGCACGGTCCGGTAAGTCAGAATCGCGCCGGCCACCCCCAATTCCGGGCCCACTTGGAGGGCCAGGTAGCGTTCCTGGAAATGGTCAATCCCAAGAAGGCAACCCGCCTTCGTCGTGTTTTGGCAGAGATTCAGTGGTCGTGAATCTCTTTCACTGCCGAAATATAAAAAACTACTTGTATCCAACCCGACATACGGTGTACTCTGTCTGTTGGAAGGATTACGCTGTTTTACCTGCCCAGTATTGCGTATTCTGCCGCCCCCCTCTCGAAAATTCTCGCCAGTTACCCCAGAGCACTTGTGTTATCTACTTAACATTTGTTAGATTTTGATCACCGCTGTGTTATCGGCGGGTAGTGCCTGGGTCGGTTCTCGCTCGGGTGCTACTGGAAGTGGCTCACGCGCAGTCTGAGTGTTTCTTCAGCAGGTCGGTTGTGGCCTGCCTCTTTTTTTCTCTGCACGGCCATTTCGCTGCGTAAACCCACCTGGGCTACTCTCAATAAGACCGACAGTTTTGGCATGCGGCGTCGGGCCCGGAAGGCCGGCCGCTACTCCCAAAGGAGCACATGAGAATACTCAGCGCGGCAAGCGCTCTTCCGCGAAACTACTATCCGCAAAATAGACTGATCGAAAAGTTCCGGAAGTACTGGGGACCCCGCCTGGACCGTTTTGATCTTTTGGAGAAACTCCATGCGGCCACGCAGGTGGATGGGCGCCACCTGGTGCTGGATCTGGAACAGTATCCGTTGGCCAACTGGGGCGAAGCGAACGACCATTGGATCGCGGCTGCTCAGGAGCTCGGCGGGCAGGCGATTTGCCGGGCTGTGCGGGAAGCCGGGATCGAAGCTCGGGACATCGCGGCGTTCTTTTTCGTCTCGATTACCGGTATTTGCAGCCCGTCCATCGACGCGCGGCTGGTAAACAAGCTTCACTTAAGCCCGAACATCAAACGAGTTCCGATCTTTGGTCTGGGCTGCGTCGCGGGAGCCGCGGGTATTTCCCGGGCAGCCGATTACGTAAAGGCTTATCCCAACCAAGTCGCCCTGTTGCTTTCGGTGGAACTCTGCTCCTTGACGGTACAGCCGGACGATCTCTCGGTGGCGAATTTAATCAGTTCCGGCCTGTTCGGCGATGGCGCCGCGGCCGTCCTGGTGGGCGGCGCCGAAATTGCCTCCCAAACGGGCCCCCAGATTCTGGCGTCGAAATCCGTCTTTTATCCCGGCACGGAACGTGTGATGGGGTGGGATATTTCGCAGAAAGGCTTTCAAATCGTCCTTTCACGGGATGTCCCACAGGTGGTTCTTCAAAATCTCGGCCGGGATCTGGACGAGTTTTTGGCCGAGCAGAATGTTCCTCGCAGCGCGATTCAGAGTTGGGTGATCCACACAGGCGGTCCCAAAGTTCTGGAAGCTACCGAAGCGTCGCTAGGCCTCTCAAACGGCGCTCTGGATGCTTCCTGGGCCTGCTTGCGGCGCACGGGCAACCTTTCGTCAGCCTCGGTGCTGCTGGTTTTGGAAGAAGTCATGAAAAACCGCCGTCCTGCGCCCGGCACGTTGGGCCTGCTCGCCGCCATGGGACCTGGTTTTTGTTCCGAGTTGATTCTATTGCGGTGGTGACGTAACGCGTTTGGCACTATACTGCATCTGAACGAACATGGGTATTCGGGCGCAAATTATCTCCGGAGTATTGGGGTTCGCGCTAGTGCTGGCATCGGCGGCTCCTGTTTCTGCGCAATACGGTGGAGGAAGCATCCCAGTACCCTGGGGCCACAAGGACAAGAAAAAGTCCTCTCAGAAGAACGAAGAGAACGTGCAGCAAACCATGGTTGCGGACGGTCACGTGATCTCCAATGACAGCAAAGCGGTAGTCATGTTTGTGGACGACGGGCGGACCCTGACCCTAAAGCTGACTCCAGATACCGTCACGACGCGTAAGGGCGCCAAAATCGCTGTTTCGGACATTTTGCCCAATGCCACAGTGCACATTGAGACGAACGTCGACGACGAGGACTATCTGACGGCGACGCTGATCGATGTCACCAAAGATCCGCCGGCGCCGGTGCCAGTCCGCCCGCCTACCCGGACCATGACAGGAGCTCCGGCGGCCCATTCCACAGGCGGCCAGGAGGACATCGCCGTTCGTCCAACCATAATGAGTACGCCTGTTGACGCGCCGGATCGGCCCGTGCTCCATCATGGCAAGCCCACGCGATCGGAGGATAGCGGCAATACCCCGACTGCTGCCCCGGTATCGCCGCCCATTGCCGTGGCCTCAAATTCCCCGAAGCCGGACACTTCGCGAAGCGCCTCTGCACCAGCTTCCAGCGATTCTACAGACTTCACTATTAATGCGGAAACCGTAGCCAAATCGGCTTATACTCCCGTACTTTCGGGCCTCATCGCAAAGACTAAAGATTGGAGCCAAACCTTCACCCAAGGCCTGCCGAATTTCGTGTGCCGCCAATTGACAACACGCTATCAGGAGGAGAGCAGATCGTCCGGCTTCCAGGCAATCGACATGGTGACCGCGACCGTGGTCTACGAGGACGGCCACGAATCCTATCGGGACATCACAGTTGGCGGTCACAAGGTGAACAAGAAAATGAGCGAAATTGGCGGCAGCACCAGTACCGGCGAATTCGCCAGCACCTTGGCCAGCCTTTTCTCGGACTACACCCAGGCGGGATTCCGCCGTGCCCAGACGACCTCCATCGGCCAAACGTCAGCCGTCGTCTACGACTTCAAAGTGCTCTTGAAGCACTCCGATTGGCGGATCGTCGTTGGCGGCCAAATGCTCGAACCGGCGTATAGCGGCAGTGTCTGGATCGATTCTTCAACCGGGCACGTGCGGCGGATCGAAATGTCGGCCAACAATATTCCCAAAGACTTTCCACTTGACACCGTCGAATGGGCGGTCGATTACGACCATGTCAGTCTGGACGCGACCCATGTTTTCCTGCTTCCTGTCCACGCTGAGAATCTCTCCTGCCAACGCGGATCAACGATCTGCACCAAGAATGCTGTGGATTTCCGTGATTACCACAAGTACTCGGGCGAAAGCAGCATCACGTTCGGAAATTAATTGCAATTCGCGGGCTGGCTGATAGGATGAGATTCGTTTCCCGATGCTGCTCCCTTCTGGTCATTCGGTACTTATCGCGTTGGCGGCCTTGGCTTGTCTCTGCTGGAGCATCTGGCCGAACTTCATCAAAGCTGCAGGCCCGCGCTGGCGTTTCGAACTCTTTTATTTCGATTTCGCGGTAGGAGCCGTGGCCGCGGCCTTGCTTGCGGCCTTTACGCTGGGAACCCTGGGGTCGGATCTTACATTTAGCGACCGGCTCCTGATTGCGGGGCGTAGCAGTCAGGCGGTGGCTTTTGGATCCGGCGCAATTTTCAATCTCGGCAATATGCTGCTGGTTGCGGCTGTTGCGCTTGCTGGGATCGCAATCGCGGTACCGCTCAGCGTGGGAACGGGCATGGCGGTGGCATCCTGCGTGGATTTCTACTTCAACCCCCAGGGCAATTGGATGCTCGCCGGCGGCGGTGTGGCCCTAATGGTTGCGGGCGTCTGTCTCGATGCTGCCGCGCTCCGGGCTCGCGAACGGGAGCAACCCGCCAGCGGCGCAAAAACGCGCAAACGAACCAGCGGGAGGGCGATTTTTATCTGCGTGCTCTCAGGTCTATTCTGGGGCATTTCTTATCCGGTGTTTGAACGGGTCGCCCCCGGTGACCTGGGGTTGGGGCCTTACGGCGCTCTGGTGATGGTCGCCATCGGCGTGGGCGTCTCCACGTTCTTTTTCAACATCTACTTCATGAATATCCGGATGGTGGGCGAACAGATCAAATTAAAGGCCTATTTTCGTGGCACGCCGAAACAACACTTTTCCGGTTTTGCGAGCGGCGCGCTCTGGACCACTGGCGCCCTATGCTGCTACTTGGGAGCGACGGCATCTCCGGCTTTCGGGGCGGGTCCTCTCTTCAGCTTGGCCATTGCCGCAACGGGCGCTGTCTTGTGCGTAGCATGGGGCGCCTTATTCTGGAAGGAATTCGCGGTCATCGGAGCCCGGACCAGGGGGCTCGTCGCGGCCTACACGGCGCTGCTCTTAGCAGGGTTCATCCTACTGGGGATTGCCTATCGTTGAAGTGCCGCTTTTGCCCGTGCCTGCCAAGGACCTTTCCTGCGTCGAAAAATTGCCTAGGACCTAATACTTGCCACAATTTTGCCGATAACCCTTGAGGAAAGGAGCAGGCATGTCAGCACTTTCGATCACTGCCGTAACCTCTGGAGCTGCAACAAACTCCCTCCTCGCAGCCCAAACAGCCGACGCGCATCAGCACGTCGAACTGGCCTCAACCACTAACGGACAGCAGGACACCGCATCTCTGTCACCGACAGCGCGAGCCTTGGCACTTTTACAAGAAGGCGAAACCATCTCGGCTGTGGCCATCACAATGAACACAAGCGTCGCCACGATCGACGCCTACCTCAACATCACGCCCCAAACGGACCCTGTGGCTCAAAGGTCCACTGCAATCGCCGGCGCATAGCGTCGCGGGGGTCAGACTGGCGCTGGCACAAACGGTATAACGGCGATACTTCCGGTTAAGTCCGCATTCTTACCGGTGCCATATCGAGGAAGCAGCCTTCACACTGTTGTCTCTGCCCTCGATCCCGAAATGAACGGAGGACGAGTTCAAATGAATGGTTTCTCTTGACGCAATACTGAACGCCACCGATCACGAGATTATTGAGGATAGGATGAACAACGTCATCATTCAGCGACTCCCGGATCACTTCGCCAAAGATCCTAGCTGCGTAGTGCAGCAAGCACACGCGCGTCCCTAAAGGGAACCCTTCGGATGCGAACACCGGTTGCGTCATAGATTGCGTTCGCGATCGCGGCAAGCATAGGTTTGATCGCCGCTTCTCCGGCTCCATAGGGGCGTAAGTCGGGACGGTTCGGATTTGGATCGCCGTTCACAAACACGACATCGATCCGCTCCGGAATATCGGCGTGCCGCAGAGTCGGATGCGACATCCAATCCACGCTCGTGACCCTTTCCGTATCGAACCGGACTTCTTCGTGAATCGCACGGCTCAGCCCGTGCAGTGTGGCGCATTCCACGGTGCGGCGAAGGCTCTCTGGATTGACAATCAGACCGCAGTCGTGCGCACATACTAGCCGCTTTGCCCACACATGACCGGTTTGCCGATTGACTTCCACCTCCGCGATCTGTGCAACGACGGTCTGGCCGCGGAACGAGTACGCGATCCCTCGTCCGGTCAGGATGTTTCCCGTGCCAAGTGGTTTGGGTGAAGGACGTGGATCCCAACCGTAAGCTTCTGCGGCGGCTTTCAAAACCGCAATGGACCGCGCGCGCCGGAACCCAGCGTCATCAGTCGGAGCAGCCGTGAGCAGATTCATGCGGAATTCCAGCGGATCGGTTTTCGCGGCAGCCGCCAGTTCGTCGATGAACGATTCCGCTCCAAAGGTCGATTGAGGGCCATTCGGATCGCGCAGATTGCCCGTGCGAAGCGGCGTTTCCCACACAACAGGCAGGCTGACGACGTCGCCACCCATCCGGCGATTGGGAATCGCGTACATCTCCGAAGGCATCGCGAAACTGCCGCGGGCCGCTTGGGCGCGCCTCGATCCCATCAGTAGCGCAATTAGTACCGTGTCGTGCTCGTTGTAGCCGACATGATTGTAGTCGCACGAACGGGCACTATACTCATACCCCACCAGACTCCCTGCGGCGTTCAAAGCTCCCCGCATCTTCACTAGGAACGCCGGACCCTTGGTATCCCATGCGGTCTCCTCGTGCCGCATCCATTGCATACGCACGGGGCGTCCGATTTCGCGCGCAATCCAGGCCGCCTCGCAAGCCGCATCCTCCGCCGCGCTTCGGCCGAAGCACTGCGGGCCCTGCATATAGACGACCCGAACCTGATCCCGCGGCATGTCGAGAAAGGCAGCAACCCCGGTCCTCATGCTATAGGCCTTCATGTCGTTTGAATAGACCGTCATCTGGTTGTTCGACGGGTCCGCGACCGCATGAGCGCCTGCAAACGCCGTGTGTCCCTGGAACGGAACCTCGTACTCGGCTTCGATCACTTTGGCCGCGCCCGAAAATGCTGCGGCGGGATCTCCCACTTCGATCGGATCGGAGGCCGAAGTTGGCTTTGCGGCGCGCATGTAGTGGAACAGATCGTCCGAATCGGGGAAGGGCGCGGTCGCCGGCTTCTCCCACGTCGTCTTGAGCTTTCGCGCCGCGTTGATGGCCTGTTCCTCGCGTTCGCAGACAACCGCGACATAATTCCCTTTGTTCATCACTCTGATGAAGCCCGGTAGATTACGCACTGATGATTCATCGATCCCCGTCAGCTTCGCGCATGCGAAAGGAGGTTTGACGTTGCGCGCGTGAACCATTCCCGGCAGCTTTACATCCACGACCCACTTCAGAGAACCGTTCACCTTGGCGGGAATGTCGTCGCGCTGTAGCGGCTGGCCTGTGTATTTGAGCTCCTGCACCGGCTTCACTTTCGCGACTCCGGTGACGACGTTCACATTGGCGCCCGTCAGCTTGACGTTGAACTTCTTTCCCGCGATGATCTCTCCGTACGTGATGCGCCTTGACGGATCGGCCTTTATGCTGATCACCGCGTCGTTGACGATGAGTTGATCGACCGGCACGCCGAGCCGGTTCGATGCCATTTCGAGCAGTACCCTTCGCGCCTCCGCGGCAGCGCGCCGCATGGGCCAGGAATCTCTTTCCATCGCCGTCGACCCGCCCGATCCGCCCTGATCGACAGTAATATCTGTGCTGCCCATGATGCATGTGGTCTGATCGAACGCAATATCGAGCTCATCGGACATCAATTGCCGGAAACCGGTTCCTGTGCCTTGTCCGGGGTCCGTTTTGCCCACATAAAAAGTGGCCGTATTGTTCTCGTGAATGACGATCCACGAGTCGAGTTGGTGGAAATCGGGATCGGGATATGGACCCGTGGGTCGAGCCGCCACGTCGTGCTGGGCAACCGCCTCCGCGAGCAACGCTCCGCGGCCCGTGGCGAAACTCACAACCAGTAGGCCCGCGCTCTTGAGAAAGCCTCTCCGGTGCGTGCTGAGAGCTTCTTCGACGTGTTTCGGAATGCCGGTGGAGATGATCATGCCCCGGCCTCCTCTCCTGAACCAGGCCGAACCTTCGCCATGGCTTGCGCCGCACGTTTGATGGCGGCCTGAACCCGGTAATACGTCATGCAGCGGCATAACGTCGAATTCATGGACTCACGGATCTGCGCATCGGTCGGATGCGGAATCTTGTCCAGCATCGCCTTGGCGGTCATGATTTGTCCGTTCTGGCAAAATCCGCACTGCGGGACCTGCTCATCAATCCATGCCTGTTGGACAGGATGTAACCGGCCGTTCGAGGAAAGCCCTTCGAGTGTGGTGATTTCACTCTTGACGGCGGACACAGGCAGGATGCAGGAACGAACCGCAGCGCCCTTGATGATCACGGTGCATGCCCCGCACTGACCAAGTCCGCAGCCAAACCGAGGTCCTTGCAGGCCAAGATCATTCCTGAGAATGTAGAGCAGCGGCGTCGCCGGCTCGATATCCAGCGTGTGCGTGGTGCCATTCACCTTGAGTGTCATGCTGCTCATGCTCGCTCCTTGTCAATTATTCTATCGATTCGCGACCTTCAAAATATCTCCGGGACAAATTTCACCTCTCGTGAAATCAACTGCGGACGGTGCCGTCTACCCATCGACTCGACCGCATCGGACGCTTGACCTGGAAACCATATTTCACGCAGAAGGAAGCAGCACCGCAGAGAAGGCCAACGCGCTGGTTCCAGGCATTTTGAAGACCTATACTGAGGATGAGCGTGGGGCCGAATGGCTGAGAATCTGTCGATTCGTTGTACGAATTGCGGCGCAATCAATCGAGTGCCGCGGGAGAAGCTCGAACGAGGGCTGGAGCCGATATGCGGGCGGTGTAAGACACCACTCTCGGTCGACACGAAACCGGATGTGATCACCGACGCCAACTTTTCCCAACAGGTGGAGCATTCTCCGCTCCCGATCCTTTTGGACATGTGGGCGCCATGGTGCAGCCCTTGCCGGATGATCGCTCCGGTCGTGGAGCAGTTGGCGGCCGAAATGGCCGGGCGTCTGCGTGTAGGTAAATTGAATGTCGATGAGAACCCCGTAACCGCCGAACGTTTTGACGTTCGGGGAATCCCGGCACTACTGATATTCAAAGCAGGCCGTGAAATCGATCGTATTGTCGGCGTGCAGCCTAAAGCGGAAATCGTTCGACGAGTTGAGCGGGTGATCGGCCAAACATAAGCGATGAGGACTTGCCTTCGCCCAACTCTACCGGCTCAACGGCGACAAACGAAAAGCGAAGCGGCGGCAACCGAAAAGCAAGTATTCATTCTAGCGGTGTTGGAGAGAGCGCCTGTTTTTCGCGCGGCCTTCCGCCCAGCAGCTTCCAGTTAAGCTGCCAGTGCCCATACCCGAACGCATGACCGCGCCCTTCGGCATGCCCGGCGCGAATGCTCAAAATACCTCCCGCGCAGATAAGCACTGTACCGGCTATGGCAGTCATGCCGGGAACGTTCCCGAAGACCCACCAGCCCAGCAGCCCTGAGAAAACCACGACTGTGTAGTTAAACGGCGATAACTCCGCCGCGCTAGCATACCGGTACGCCAGGATAATCAGATATTGCGTAATCGCGTAAGAGAACCCAACACCCAAAAGCAGCAGCCATTGTCGGGCTGTCAGCGGCTTCCAGGCCCAGATACAGGCCGGAACCAGCAGCAACGTAGAGATCCCAAAGTTATAGATCAGAATTCGCGCGGGCGGTTCCGTTTCGGTCAACTTGTTTGTCGCCACTAACGCCACCGCCGAGAAGATTCCGGAGACCAAAGCGATCAAGGATGCGGGATTTTGAAACATTTGCGGGCCCGGTTTGATAATCAGCACAATTCCTACTAACCCGATGAGAAGACTTACCCACACTACCGGCCGCACAGTTTTGCGAAACCATACATAGATGACCAGAGGAATAAATAGTGGCGCTGAATTCGAGAGCAATACCGAATCGAGCAACGATATCGATCGTACTGCCATGAAAAAGAGTAACTGACAGGACGATCCCGCGACGCTACGAAAAAAATGCAGCCAGAAGTGCTCTGTGCGGAGCCGGGATGGCCCGGCGCTCACTGCCGCGGGAACGAATACCAAAAAACTAATCCCATATTGAAGGAACAAGATGAGCAGCGGCGGAACTCCCGTAGCCGCCTTACTGAACGTGCTCATGATAGCGGCGCAGAAGAACGCCAGCGTAATCAACGTCACCCCGAAGAAAAGGTGATGGCCGGCAGTATGTGCTTTGATGTCCACGGCTGGTCGAATCTCCTGGATGCGTCGCGACGTTATTCTCGTTGGACGCGAATAGCTGCCACGAGATTCGTTACAATTCAGTGGCGGAGATAAACAGCGGTATCCTTCGCAGCCTTGGTCTCGACACCGGGCTTCTGCAGAAATCCGAGGTCCCGGAACCAATCCACAAAGCGGTTCTGCCATGTGCCGAACGGAATGCCATTGCGATCAGTCAATCCACCGGTCATATGGCTACCGTCGGGTAAGGGGTCTCCCGGATGCCGCCCATTGGCATAGATATGCATTTCAATATTGGGTACGCCTTTATCGAGCATCGCGCTGAAGTATTCCATGGCCCAAACAGCATGAACGCGGTCGCCCGAGCCGCCACAGGCGATGAATGCGGGCGGCACATTGCGCGGGATGGGCGGCGCTGTACGATTCGGCGCGAATGGCGAAGGCCCGGGATAGATGATGCCCGCAAAATCCGGCCGTGAAGTGATGCCCGCCAGCGGGTCGCTGGGATCGTTGTTCTGCCGGTCGAAATCGTCATACAAGACTGCCGCGGCGGCCGTCAATTCAGCACCTGCCGAAAAACCCATCATGCCGATCTTATTAGGGTCGATATTCCACTGCTTCGCATAAGCACGCACCATGCGAATGGACTGCAGAGCGTCGTTCACCTCGTCGGTTTGCGGGTTGTAGCCGTCTCGTCGCAACCGGCTCCGCAGGATAATGGTGTTGACTCCATAGTTGTAGAAGAATGGAACGAAATCGGCGCCTTCGCTGCCAACGTTCAATGTCCTGTGCCCGCCGCCCGGGACCAAAATCACTGCCGCGCCCGTATTTAGACCGCGATCTACAGTGTGTACTTCAAGAGATGGATTGTGAATATTGACAATGCTGTTGATCCGCCCAGGAACCGACTGACTCATGTTATATACCTCGGCCTCGTGAACCCGCTGCGCGTTTAGAAAATGCGAGCCAGCCGGATATAGGGGAATTACCACTCCGCCTGGCAAAATGGCCTTCGGCGCATAGGGCGCGTCGGTAGCCGGACCGGGCACCGGCGCTCCTTGCGGCGGCGGAAGCGGAGGCAGTTCAGCGTGCGGAGCGTTCTGCGCATGGGCCATACCCAAAGAAAGCAACAGCAAAGCGGGGAATTTGAGATTTGTCATCGTTTCGAAGAGACTATAGCAGCGTCGCATGCCGTAGAATCGAGTTGCGGAACATGCACACGATTGGGCGTCGGGAATTTCTTGAGATCGCGTTAGCGGCCGGCGGAATGCTGAGTCCCATCCGTGCACAAGAGCAATCTGGCGAATCATCTTCCGGTGTAAAGAACGTGCTCGTCATGTTCAAGTGTCATTTCGATCTCGGCTTCATCGACACGCAAGCCGGGATTATGCGCAAGTATTTCAACGAATTCTTCCCGCAGGCGATCTCTATCGCGCAACAGATGCGCGACATGAGTAAAGATCGCTATGTTTGGACTACCGGCTCCTGGCTGCTCTATGAATACCTCGAACAGGCCGATGCCGTCGATCGCAAGCGCATGGAAAAGGCTGTCCGGGATGGTGATATCGCCTGGCATGCGCTTCCGTTCAATTGGCAGACGGAGTTGCTGGATCGCTCCCTAATCGCCGGTGCAATCGGATTATCGAAGTCGTTGGATGTTCGTTTTGGCCGCACAACCAAGGGCGCGAAAATGACGGATGTACCCGGTCATAGTCGTGGCTTAGTCGGCCCGCTCGCGGAAAACGGCGTGACCTTTCTCGATATCGGCGTCAATTCGGCAAGCACACCGCCGGAGGTGCCCTCGCTCTTCGTCTGGAAGGATCCCGATGGCAATCAAATTATCATGATGTATCATCTTCGCGAATATGGCGGCGTGGTACGAGTGCCCGGGTCGAGTTTTGCGGCCGCCATCGAAGTGCGTAACGACAACAGCGGCCCGCACACAATCGCGGAAATTGAAGCGATCTATGCCGGCCTGCGGCGGCAATTTCCAAATGCCAATATCCGCGCCGCAAATCTCA
Source organism: Bryobacteraceae bacterium (assembly GCA_036272835.1). Lineage (GTDB taxonomy): Bacteria > Acidobacteriota > Terriglobia > Bryobacterales > Bryobacteraceae > Bog-105. The sequence goes on along the minus strand of DATAXY010000062.1, from coordinate 182,644 downwards.
CGGACATCGCGAACGCCGTAGTCTCTTTTCAAGATAACCTGCCGATCATTACGGAGGAGATTGGCGATACCTGGATTTACGGAGTTCCCAGCGACCCCGTTAAGGTAGCGCGCTACCGTGAAATCGTCCGGCTTCGGCGCAGTTGGATCGCAAACAAACAACTGACAGAGGCGGACTCTACGGATATCGCATTGTTGCGGCGATTTTCTTTGGCGGCCGAACACACTTGGGGCACCGACACCAAGACCTGGCTCGATTTCGATCACTACACGCCCCACGACTTGGCCGGGATGCTCGATCGGCCCAATTACAAAACCGTCGAGACGAGTTGGACCGAGAAGCGTGACGATATTAACCAGGGCGTCGCGACCCTTCCCGCACCATTGCGAGATGAGGCCGTGCGGAAGTTGGCTGCGCTGAAGCCTTCGCCGCCCGCCCTTTCCGGTTTACAACCCAGCCTGCCCGATAGCCCGATCGAATCGGCGCACTTCATTGCCGGTCTGGATGCCGATACCGGCGCGCTTCGGAAGTTGCTCGTCAAATCGTCTAACCGCGATTGGGCCTCGCCCGAAAATCCGCTGGCGCTCTTCGCATACCAAACGCTCTCCAAGCAGGATTACGATCGCTTTCTGGCATCCTATGTGACAAGCAAGGCTGACTGGGCCCCGAAAGATTTCGGCAAGCCTAACATCGAACATTTCGGAGCACAAAGCCGAACCTGGATGCCCAAATTGCTTCAATGCTGGACAGGAGAAGATGCGGAGGGTTCCCGGATAGTGGCAAAGCTGGTCATCGACGATGCAGCCAGCGCCCATGATGGCCTGATCGCTTGGCCTCAAGAGATGTATTTGGAGATTCGCCTCCCGAATCGGGAACCGCTGGTTCACATCGATTTCTCCTGGTTCCAAAAGAAGGCCAATCGTCTGCCCGAAGCTCTTTGGCTGACCTTCCGCCCTAACGCGCCGCAACAGCGAAACTGGGTAATCGAAAAGGTGGATCGCCCCGTGTCTCCGTTTGACGTAGTCCGCGGAGGTAATCGGCACATGCATGCGCTTTCAAATGGCCTGACTTACAAAGACGATCAAGGAAGTTTCTCTATCGAGACGCTGGATGCGCCCGTGATTGCGTTGGGAGAGCGTTCGCCGATTGCTTTCTCGAAAGATCAGCCGGATCTTACCCAGGGCATTCATTTCAGCCTGTTCAATAACGCATGGGGAACGAACTACATCCAGTGGTTCGGTGAAGACATGCGTTTCCGCTTTACGCTAAAGGCGTAAGTTCTGACCTCTAACTTCTAACGCTTCTTGTCCTTCTTAAACGGCCACGTGTTTTGCCCCAGTTCCCAATGCAGCCGGATCGATTCGATCCAGAGCGGTCCCCGCGCCTCGTTATAAGCGGGATTGTTCACGTGTTGGAAGTCGATACTGGCCAAGAAGCCCGAACAAACCCGGGCACTGTAATAGCTCTCCCAGATAGTCTCCGGCCCGTACTCCAAACGCCCGTCTCCGATCAGAAAATCGTGGCCGCCCATCGCCAAGTACTCCGCGTGCACGCCAGATAGACCGCCAAAGGTCACTTCGGTCGCCGCCGTGTCGTCCGGCCGATGCCAACGTTGTCCGGTCACCGATACGCCGCCCGTTGCCAACCGGTCCATTGCCGTAAACGCGAAGCTCTCTGTCTTACCATCGTTCCAACCCAATCGGGAAAACACGCCAACGCTCTTCGTTATTTCCTGCTCGAGATTGATCCCGAATCCATACTTTAGTGTTCCGTTGTGGCGCGTGGCCGCGATATCCGGTACGCCACCATTCTTTTTGGCCAGCGCGATCGCTTCGGCGTAGTTGCCCGCATCGGCATGGTTGTCATAGCCGAGAATCCGCACTGCGCCAGGATGCTTGCGGATCTCTCCACGGTGTTCGACCTCATAAACATCGCCGCGGTTCACTAAGATTCTCCGGTCCAATTGAGATCCGTTGGCCACTTTCGGCTCCGCTGCGCTGGCGTAGCGTAAAGACCAGTTCTGCGTGTGGAACTCGTGAACCCAGCCCCAGGTGTAGCCGCGCACGTCCGCCGGATAATCCCAAGCGCCGTTGTACATTACGGCCCACCCAATGAACTGCGTGCGCGGATCGTGCGAGTAGCGGTTGTTATCGAAAAAGTCTGTAAGCGTAAAGCGGCCAACGACGATTGTGTAACGCGTCATGGGACGTGTGCCCGCGAGCTGGTTCTCATCGCTATCGAACGATTCCTTCTGACTGCCAAAGCCAAAATCGTGCGTAACATAGAGCCGGGCCAAGTATGGCTTGGGCGTTGCGGAGGACACCCGTGGCAACTCTCCATTCGAAGAGTTCGCCAGCCCGTTCACTCCGCTGAAGCCCCGGCCGCCGGCGATCTCCGGGTTGAAATAGAGCTGCGTATTGGGGCTGAGCCGTAACCCGAAGAAGAGCGTTGTCGTGAGAGATACATCTCGCTCCGGATAATTTTGCAGACTGTACGGATCTGCGTAAGGCGAACGGAACGTTCCGTGATACTGCCCGATGGAAGTCGCCTGCCAGAACAGGTTCCACCACTGTGCCGGAACCGGCGCATCAGGACCCTTGCCTTCTTCCTGGTTACCCGTACTTCCGCTTGCGGGCGGCACATTCTGCGGGGTAGGGCTTTGCGCACGACCGTTCGAAGCCAAAGCGGCAGCGAGTATCAGTATCCCGGCCCAATAAGGGCTGCAGCACGGCGGGCCGTGCCGGTAGTGTGAAAGCCGCGGCGCCGCTAGATCCAAACCGGAGAATAAAACACCTGAGGCTTGTCAGTAAAGGCATTCTGTGTGAATATTCAGCAACAATCTCCACGCTGAGATCTGTAAACGGACATGCTCAGAGTACCCACCGCCGCCGTTGCGGGTTGCGCCACCATTCATTGATATTCTGAATAGACCACGTAATTCTGAGAGCTGTACGCGTTTGGAATCCCACATGCCGAGTGAGCGAAGCATCACGGACCTCCTCGCAACACTGGATTGTCGGACAAGATATTGACGTCGCAGATGAAGGAAGGAAGCGCCGAACGCATCGCGCAGGCGATTCTTCAGTACGGTTCGCGCATTGCCGGTGAACGGGACGCCGACACTTTGCTCGCGCTCAACGCCGATATGGCGCGCGATTTGTTGGACGCTGAACGTTGCAGCATTTGGTTAATCGACAACAGCGCTGAACAGTTGTGGACAAAAGTTGCCCACGGCGTGGGCCAGTTACGTATTCCACTGAGCCATGGACTGGTGGGCGTGTCCGTGCGCGAGGGCGTGCCGGTCATGGTCAATAACGCGCCTTCCGATGAGCGTTTTTCCACAGTGATCGACGCCCAGGTCGGCTACCGTACGCATTCGGTCCTTGTCGTACCCATGCGCACCGGCGATGGGACGATCATCGGCGCCGTGCAGGCTTTAAATAAGCCCGGCGGATTCGACGCCGGCGACCCCGCGCTTCTTGGATTGGTCGCGGCTTACGCGGCTACAAATATCGAGGCGCAAGCGCTGCGCACGAGAGCCGAAGAAGCGCTGCTAGTCCAACACGAACTCGAGATTGCCCGCGAAGTGCAGCGTCAAATGCTTCCAGACGGCGTGCCACGCATCCCGGGTCTGGACTGTGCGGCCTTTTTCCGCCCCGCCAGCTTGGTTGGAGGCGATTACTACGACCTCATCGCGCTCCCGGAGGGCCGGATCGCCTTTTCGTTGGGGGATGTGTCGGGTAAGGGCATCGCCGCCGCAGTCATGATGGCCAGCATCCAGGCCGTGCTACGGTCTCAGTTGCGCTTGACCGACTCGCCGGCCACGCTCCTGAACGAGTTCAACAATACGCTGGTGTCGATGTCCGCTCCTGAGCGCTACTCGACTCTCATCTGCGGGCAAATCGACGTGCCGAATAAAACCCTAACGTACGTTAACGCCGGACATCTCTATCCATTGCTCGTGCGGCCCAACGGCGTAACTTCGAAGGTCATCCCATTGCGCGAAGGCGACATTCCCATCGGCTTGTTTGGGGACGCCCGCTATCATCAAGCGACTTGTGCGCTCACCCCCGGAGACGTCATCGTCTGTTACTCGGACGGCCTGAGCGAGGCGGTCAATGAGCACGACGAAATGTGGCAGGCAGAAGAACTTAAGGCGCTCCTGCGACAGTCCACTGGGTGCAATGCCGAGCGCATTGTCACCTCACTTGTCGCCGCACTCGACCTCTATGTTGGCAATGCTCCCCAATCGGATGACATAACCATCCTGGCGCTGCGAATTGAGTGATGATCGCAAATCCGCGTCGAACCGCTCAAACACTTCCGCCAGAGTCACTTCCGCGGGCTTGCTTCGAAACGCGTAACTCTGGTTGATTGGTCCACGGTCAATTTATATCCAGCGGCGCTCAGGTGTTGCCTCTATTACCTACGCACGCGCTTTGATAGAAGATAGAGGCAGGTGCGCATTGCGATACTATCCGACATTCACGATAATCTCTGGAATCTCGCCGCAGCGATTAGCGCCGTGAGCGATTCCGACGCACTCTTGTGTTGTGGCGACCTTTGTTCGCCATTTGTCATCGACGAACTTTCCAGGTTTCCCGGAAATGTGCACATCGTATTCGGTAACAACGATGCCGATCTGTTTCGCATCACCGGCAAGGCCGCGAAGAAGGCGAACATTCATCTTCATGGCGAACTCTTTCAAGCCGAGTTCGATCGCAAGCATTTTGCGATGAATCATTTCGATTATTTGGCCCGGCCTCTCGCAAAGTCGGGCGATTATGATGTCGTCTGCTTTGGGCATAATCATGAATTCGAACTGACTAACTCCGGCGCGTGCCTATTGATCAATCCAGGTCCCATTATGGGCGCGAAGTTTTCGACCGGCGTGTGGCAGGATGTCCCTCCAACGCTGGTCGTTTACGACACCGCCACAAGCTCCGCGGTTGCTTTTCGAAAGGCTGAAACAGAAGGATTCGAACCGGTAAAACTTTAACCGTCGATGCCAGACCGTGATCACCGCTGGGGAGCGATTGAGATCATCCCGTTCAATCCGGTGCGCTCAGTTGTCCGCCGGCATCCACGGCATCCAGTTCCTCACTTCGAATGTGGCGACGCGGCCGATGGTCATCCTCATGAGGATCCCAACAGGCGAGCATACTTACGAGAGCGAAGTACCATCCGCACACGCCCATGCGCGCAAAGGGATAGTCCACCAGTGCATGCAGGCAGATCGCGATCACCCCGATGCCCCAACCCGAGCGGATTGCCGGGCGCAAGCTCCAGATAAACACCACCAGCATCAGACCGGAGAAAAAGATTCCGCCTTCGGCCGTCCATTCCAACCAATCGTTGTGTGCCCGGTTGACGTACGTGCCATCGTCGTAACGGGCGAACTTGGGATAAACCGGCACATAGGTTCCCAACCCCCAGCCCAGCAGTGGATGCGCACGGATCATAGCCAACGACGATAGATCGATCTGCCATCGTGGCCCCAGTTGATCGCGCTGTTCCAGCTTTGCTTGCGTTACATGGAATCCCGCGATCAGAACGAAGATCACTGTCAACCCCACCGCCGCCCCTAATGCCGGAAGAATGGCTGCCCGGCGATTCTTCATGTAGGCGATCGGCAGTACGGTCAGCACTTCCAGAACGGCCAGCAGCAAGCCTGCTCTCGATCCACACGCCGCTACCGAGCCCACCTGCATGCCGGCCAGCAGTAGAAATAAGTAATTCGGCTTCCTGTGAACGAGGCCAAGCCACAGCGTCACCGGAAGCGATAATTCTATGAATGCCGCGAAATTGTTGTGGTATCCGAAAGGCCCGAAAATCTCCGCCCATCTGCTTTGAAAGAGCCCGTAATATTTGTTGGTATGAGCCCCCTGCTGCAATAGCTCAAGCAGACAAACCGCGCCGCCGAAAATAGCGAACGCTGTCCGGAAATGCCGGGTAACAGATCGTGATTGGAAAACCTGCACCGCAACCAAGGCAATTAATCCGGCGACCAGCCAAAACGACGTGGCGAACCATCCGAAATTCACGATCTTTGCCGGAGACCACATCGTTTGCGCCGCGCCATAAGCCGCCATCAATAGGAGGCAAACCGGAGGCACGGCGAGCACCAGGCGCTCGCGAAACGACACGACCAGATACACCGCTCCGAAGGCGAGAGCCACCGTGCCCATGATGGACCGCTGCAATTCGAGATCGTCGAGCGTTGAAAGAGTGTAGGCCGCCAGCACCAAAAACAATGCGACGGCGCCAAATTGCTGTATTCGTTTATGAATTGCGGAGAGAGTTACGGGCGGGGCCTGCACGCCGGAGGACGACATCTTTAACTGCTACTTTACTCTACCGGCTCAATCCGCCGTCGACGGTGAAATCGAGAACTTCTCCGACCACCGGATGCGACCCGTCATCTGCATGGCGGCGAAGAGAGTAATAATCGCCCCGATCGTAATAGCCAACCCGGTGAATCCTTGAAAGAAGAACGCATACGAGAAGAGCACCAGATATAGAAACTGTGCGAGCGCCGCTTCTCGCAAGGCGAAACGCACACCCACTACCAGACGTAAATATGTGACAACAAGCAGAACGGAGACCACCGCGGAGATCACGAACGAAACGTGAACGTCGACGTGATCCACCAGATAGGCGAGCAGGAGATGGAAGGCGAAAAATGCTCCGCAAAGAAAGAAATAGTTCATCGGATGCAGATCGATGTCACGCAGCGTTGCGATGATGAACATCAGAAATAGAAAGAAGAACAGCGACACCGGTGCGAAAAAGCTGATCTCACTTGCAAGTGGCCCTGGCTGAATCCTTTGCGGCATTGCCATCGCGATTGAATAACCGGATAGCAGGTTTCGATAATTCCAGTCCAATCGCCATCCGCCATTTAGGTTAATTTTTTCCGTCGGAGCCAACGTGTTATCGGGGAAATCGATGTCTTGGAAATCAGTGGCCATCCGGAGATGAAAATTGCGGACCGCATTCACGTTCTCACCGAAGCTGTACTTCCAAGTATCGAGGCCCTGCGAACGGTAGCCCACCTGTAAATGCAAGCCTTGATTCGGCTGCATCGTCACCGGGACATAGGCAGTATCGCCGGTCACGATCGGCGTAACAGCGTGGCCATTAACTATGAATTGCAAATCATCGTAAACCGCTTGGGCAGCCGGGAGACGCAAGGAGAGGTGAAAGGTGGCCGGATGCTCAAAGTCATTTCGAAACTCATATCTCCCCAGAAACGCGACCTTATACGTTGCGTACCAAAGCAGGCCTTTCCGGCGCGGTTCACTGGAGAGCTGAACTTCGATGTCGCTGCCGGCAGGCGACAGAATGAGGTTTTTACTGTGGTCAGGCGCGGCCTCGTTGCATTCGGCGAAAGGAGCGGCTTGCGTCTGGGCTGAGCCCCATAAAGATTGAACGCGCCCGCGCAGCTTCTCATCGGAAGTGTGCGTGCGATCCACAATGGTGTTGCCCAGAATCATCCAGGCGATAGACGCCCCACTGAACAGGAATGCAATAGCAATTAGCCGCCGAAGCATGAGACCATCATCAATGATATACTTTATAGTGTCAAGTACTTTTTGGTTCCAACTACAGCGGCAAACGGTAATCGTCGGGGGCTCCGGCGATTTTTGGGAGTCGGCCGGCTTTGCGTAAAAGTTTCCTTGCCGTCATATAAACTGAATTCCGGTTCCCCCACCATCTGGGTGTATACAAATGGAACCCTCACCGCAACCTATTCCCCGCTGCCTCTGTCAACTTTCATTGGCTACGACGCCTCGTACCAGTTCACGCCGAAGCAGATTCCATGGTGATAAGAGCGCGATTGGAGGAAAGAATGTCAATGACACACGATAATATCTGTTTAGCCGTTAAAGGGCGAGGGGTCGCCCGCCTGTTCGTATGTTTCGCACTATTGACGGGCGTAGCATCCGCTCAGCTAAGCCAGAAGCAACCAGCAGACGCATTGGCGAAAGACAGTCTTGCGGCCGCGATGGATCGGCTGAGCCACGGCACTTTCTTTCGGGTGGACATCAATCGGGTCGCCGAAGCCGGAGCGGTGAAGGCAATTCCTGACCTTGAAAAACAGTTCTCGCTCACCCAAGATGAGGCGTCAAGGGAGGCTATTGCGAGCGTTCTGGTAAGGCTCGGTGGGGATAAAGAAGGCACGTACTGGGACTATTTAGTGACGGGAGCATTGTCCGTAATCGACAGCGACGCTCCGAACCCGGTGGATTACGATTCCAAGGGAAACTTGATACCGGGGCCTGCACCAGAATTTGTGGCGTGGGCTAAGTCCCACGGTCTCAAACCGGATGCCGCGGAGACAGCGGCGACGCTCGATTCCCCGGGCAAGGTTTTATATCTCGGTGAATCTCGAGACCAGCGGGCAATACCGTTGCTCCAACGGGCGCTCTCATCCCCAAACTTCATGATTGAGACGTTTGCTGCTCAGGGTCTCGAAAAGCTCCAGAGCAAGGCGTCAATCCCATTAATCATCGAGGCCTGTCGGAGAGCACCGGCTGGTGCCGCCGGCCAAATCGCGGCTTTTTCGTTAGCTCGTTTTGACGACCCTGTGGCGAAAAATGCAGCCAAGGAGTTCATGCCCGTAAGGCAAGCAAAATAGAATGCCTGACCGGAAGTGTTTCTGGCGTGGGTCGCTGAAATGAGTTCTTGCGCCCTCTTAACAGCCTGCTTAATAGCTGCCTCCACCTCGTGTTTCGCAGCAGCCCCCGATCACCCCATCGGCCAGGAGCACGCCCTTCCACGCCATCTCGCCGATGGCGAAGAGTTCTCGATGTCCCCGCAAGCCCTAATCGCTTGGGGCGCGCGCATCTTTCAGGCCAACTGGACCATTCAAGATGGCGCGGGCCGTCCGCGCACCAACGGCAATGGTCAGCCTCTCAGCGACCCAACTTCTTCTTTCACCGGCCAACGCGGGCTCAATCGCGTCTCGGGACCGGAAGCCAACTCATATGTATGGGCTGTCACAATGCACCCTGCTGCCTACCCGGTTTGTTCGGGAATCGGGTTGCCTGGCTCAGAGTTTCCATTGAATGACAGTCGGATTAACTCGACGTAACAATAAAAAGCCTTGCATTAGGCAAATTTTCCTGGAAAACGTGACTAGGTCTCTCGCAGCAGGAACTCTTTCAGAATTCCTTCCAAATTTCTGTCCTACTCGGAGGAGGAATACGACCTTCCGGTTGTAAATCTCCCGGCATCCGGAGTTGCGACGATCAACATTAATACGCTGCTTGCTGGTGCGCCATTATCAATGGCTAGCCATATTTCCGCGTACGGGAGTGCAACCCTGCAGTACAACGGCATGCAAACCGCCCTGATGGCCCAGATGGCAATCGGGAGCACTGCCGTGAGCGAGAGCTACATGGCCCGGTTCACCTCGGTGACGCCCGGTTCGTCCTCTGCGCAAACGTTGGAAGGCCTGTGGTGGGCGCGCGATCCCGGCATCGATGGCTTCATTGCGCTCAGCAACACCGCCGTCCAGGCGCGGAGCGTCACTCTGCAGGCGCTAACAGCAGCAGGGCAGGTCCAGCCGGCGCAGTCCTTCACTCTTCCCCCTCATACCAGCCAGTTAATAGACCTGATCTCGCTCCTTGGGCGGCAGCCCAACGCTGGCGATGCTGGAGGTCTGCGCATTCAGTTCACCGGCCTTCTTGGCGAGGTGAACGTGACCGGCGGGCTTGAAAATCGTCAGGAAGGATATTCAGCCATGATTCCGTTCTGGCAAGCACCCATGGCCGGGATGAGTACATCCTCTACGCCCGCCACCATCGCGCATCCCGGCATCATGGTCGGCGCAGCGGACCCGATGATGGGCTTTCCGGCGGGTACACGCTTCACGCCGTATTTGGCGCTCCGCAATCTCACCGCTAATGCCGAGCAAGTCAACGTCACGTTGTATACCGAGCAGGGAACAGCGCTCAGCACCCCGGTGCAATCTCTGCAACCGTTCGAATCGCGGCAGGTGGATGTGAACAGCGTCCTCAAGCAGGTCGGCCTGAACGGCTTCAACGGTTCGCTTACCTTGACCGTGAGCCATTCCGGCGGAGTAAGCGACGTGATGTCCGCCGCAGGGAGCGTGGACGCAAAAGGCACCTATGTCTTCGAAGTGGACGGACGGGCAGCCGAGCAGCGGCTCAGCAAGCAGTCGCCGTATTGGTCCGTTAAGAGTGGTAACGGCACCATGATCTCGCTCTGGAATCCCAGCGGCAACCCCGAGGACGTGATGGTTACGCTTAAGTACACGGGCGGCTCAGGCGTCTATCATTTCCACGTCCACTTGGCGCCGTACGCGACGGCAAATGTCGATGTGAAGGAACTCATTGCGAATCAAAGCGCAGACGCCGTTGGCAACGTGTTGCCGCTGAGCGTGCAGGAGGGCAGCTTTGTGTTCCAGAGCGCCATGGGCGTGAACGCACCGCTTTCGCTCAACGTGAATGTCGGCATTTTTAACGCCGTCAAAGGAACTTGCTACTACGGCACAGTGGAGTGCGACGGATACTACAGCTACCTGTTGGTAGAGCCATCCACATTCTCCCTCCCGGTGGGTGGCGGACCCGAGGAGCTCACGGCGTACGGCCAATACTCCGATGGCACAACACCGGAGGTCACAGCCTCGTAGTCCAGTGGCAACAGCTCTGTAGCCACCGCGAGCGGCGAATACATCACCGGAATTGCGCCCGGCCAAGCGACGATTACCGCAAGTGCTACCCTGCCGATCGCGGGATCTTACTCCGGCTACAATCCAAGTTGCGCACTGTTGCAAGCGAGCGGCACCTTCACAGGTGCGGCAACCGCCGCCGTTAGCGACTCCACACCGGCGATAACAGGGATCGACCCGAGCGACTGGACTGCAGGATCCACGGCCTCCGTCACCTTCATCGGACAAAATTTCGGCACCAACGCCCCCACGCTCAGCTTCTCGCCCAGCTCAGGCATCGGCTACACGTTATCGGCTTATAGCGACACGCAGATTATTGCGAACGTCACCGTAGCCTCAGGTACTCCGACCGAGAGCGTCAGCGTGACGGTGACTTCGAACGGTTACAATAGTAACGGACTCCAAAGCGGCGGAAACGGGCAGTCCGCCCAAAGTCAACCGGCCACCGCCTCGGTGCGCGGGCCCATGAGAACAACCGAGATAACCGTGATCAGCTGGTTAGATGAGACTGCGTTCACGCTGCCTACTGGCGAAGGCGCGTACTTGCAAAGCGATCTGAACAACACCTTCTATTGTGTTTACGACCTCTCTGACTGGATGGTTGGCATACCCAACGACTTGATCACCGCAGCCGACAGGGCCTACGCGAACGTGTGGCTGCTGCAGAACTCAGCTAATTCTCAGCCACCAAGTCAAATCACGCCGTCAGCATACTTCCAGAGCGGGAATTTCCGGCTCATCAATGATTTGGCTCTTCGGCTGGCTTTCATGCCGTCGGTGATACGCCGGACCCATGCAAGTCAGGTGTAGTACCGAATGGATTCAAGCATGGGCAGGCTAGCCAATACATGGGCGGCACGGGCATATCTCCTTCCTCAGAGACGTACCAGCTTGCGGAGAGACGAGTTGGAACCATTGGTCAAGTGGTAAATCAGACGATAAACCAGACATTAAGCACCCCTTGGATCTGGAGTGTGATCGAGTTTGATCCTTGGGGTCACCCCTCCTATAGCCTAAACTCGAATTTCCCTACGATTTGGGTATATACAAACGGGGTTCTCACCGCAAAGTACCCACCGATGCCACTATCAACTTTCGTTGGCCACGATGCTTCGTACCAGTTAACACCGTCCCAAATCCCCTAGGCCTAGCCGGAGGAGAGAAGGCTAAAAGGAGAAAAAATGTTAATTTTAAAGAATATTCGCCTCGCGAGTAAAACAACTGGGGTTCTCCGGCTCTTCCTGTGCGGCGCGGCGCTGACATCAGTTGCTTTGACGCAGATGAGCCAGACCCAACCCGGTGGTGAGCCGAAAAAGGGGGATATCGCCGCCGCGGTGGATCGACTTAAGCAGGGCGACGTCAATCTGGCGGACATCAATCGAATTGCCAGGGCAGGCGCAGTGCAAGCAATCCCCGGCCTCAAAAAGCAGTTTGAGCTCGCCCAGGACGGCCTCTCCAAGGACTCTATGGCAAGCGCTCTGGTTAGGCTTGGAGATAAAGATCCCATCTGGTGGGAGTACGTGGCGCAACAGGCGACAGCCGCGATCGAAAGCGATGCGCCTTGTCCCATGGGGTTCGATTTGAACGGAAAGACGGTACCCGGCCCGTCATCAGAATTTATCGCGTGGGCAAAGGTCCACAGCCTCACGATCAACGCAGCGGAGGAGATTGCAGTGCGTGAACTTCCGGGCAAAGTGGCGTTTCTTGCCGAAACGAGGGACAGAAGGGCGATCCCTTTGCTCCAGCGAGCCCTATCGTCGCCCAACGTCTTGATCCAGACACGTGCGGCTCAGGCACTCGAAGAATTCCAGGACAAAGGTTCAATACCCTTAATCGTCGGAGCTTGCCGGAGGGCCCCTGCGGACGCGGCTGCTGCAATTGCGAACTTCTCCCTAGCCCGTTGGGGCGACCCTGACGCGAAAAATGCGGCCAGCGAGTTTATGCCTGCTACGCCCCCCAAGGAGGCGAAATAGAGCGTCCGGCGTGCTCCGCCTCTAGCAGGAGTTGCATAGATGTTCCACGGCCCGCGATGAGTTTTTGTATTTTATTGACGGCCTTCTTGACCGTAGTACCTACCGCATGTTGCTCCCCGGGTCCCGATCACCCCATCGGCCAGGAGCACGCCCTGCCGCGTCATCTCGCCGATGGCGAAGAGTTCTCGATGTCCCCGCAAGCCCTAATCGCTTGGGGCGCGCGCATCTTTCAGGCCAACTGGACCGTTCAAGACGGCGCAGGCCGTCCGCTGATGAAAGGTAACGGCAAGCCGCTTAGCGATCCCACCTCGCCCCTGACCGGCCCACGTGCGCTTAATCGCGTCTCCGGCCCCGACGCCAATTCCTGTATGGGCTGCCACAATGCGCCGTACGGCACCCCCGGGGGCTCTGGCGACTTCGCCGCGGGGGTCTTCGTCCTCGGCCAGCGCTTCGATTTCGCTACCTTCGACCGGGGCGACACCGTCCCGACACGTGGCGCCGTCGACGAGCGTCAGCAGCCCGTATCGCTGCAGGATGTCGGCGATTTCCGCCGCAGCCCCGGCATGTTCCGCGCCGGATATATCGAAATGCTCGCTCGCGAGATTACTGCCGACCTACAGTCTATCCGCGACCATATTCAACCGGGTGAAAGTAAAGCGCTGATGTCAAAGGGCATCAGCTTTGGCCATCTCGCTCGCAATCCCGACGGGAGCTGGGACACCTCGCACGTGGTTGGTCTTCCCGCGGAGAGCCTCGTCTCTCCGCCTCCCGTCAATCCGCTCGATCCGCCGTCGCTCGTGATTCGGCCCTGGCACCAGGCTGGCGCAGTTGTCTCCTTGCGCGAGTTCACCAACAACGCTTTCAATCAGCATCTCGGCATGTAGAGCACGGAGCGTTTCGGCCGCGATACCGATCCCGACGGTGACGGCGTCACCAACGAACTTACTCGCGCCGACATCACTGCGGTTGCCATGTTTCAGGCGATTATGGCAGTTCCCGGCCGCGTGATTCCGAACCATCCCGACATTGAGCGGGCAGTCACCGTAGGCGAGGGCGTATTCCGGAAAGTCGGCTGCGCGGATTGTCACATTCCCAGCCTGCCGCTTGGAAGGCGAAGCTGGGTCTTCACTGAGCCGAATCCTTACAATCCGCCCGGGAATCTTCGCGCCGGGGAGACCCGCACTGTCGGTATCGGTCTTCTCGACCCGCGTCTACCCACAGCCACGGCTCGCGCCGTCAGACAAGGATGCCAACGTAATCGAAGTACCCGCATATACGGACTTCCGCCTGCACGACATCTGCGAGCCTGCCGACCAAGGTTATGAACCGCTCGACCAGAACCAGCCGATATGGTCGCCCAAATTTCACTGCGGTAATCGCCGCTTTCTGACCACGCGCTTGTGGGGCGTTGCAAATCAGCCGCCATACTTTCATCACGGGCTATTCACGACCCTCCGCGAATCGGTGCTAGCCCACCACGGCGAGGCCGAGCCCAGCCGCGATGCGTTCCTACGTTCAAGCGAGTACGAACGCGACTCGCTGATCGAATTTCTCAAAACGCTGCAGGTTCTGCGCCCCCGCACACGAAGCCTCATCGTGGACGAGAAGCTCCACAGCAGGAAGTGGCCGCCGCGATAGACCGCATCGGCTGTTGACAGCTGAGAAGGCGCGACATTCCTGCCCGCCGCTATGCTAAAACGGCAAATCAGTGGATCCCATCAAGAACCGGTCAATATGATGAGCAGCCTTCCGGCCCTCGGCAATTGCCCAGACCACCAGCGACTGCCCCCGCCGTGAATCGCCGGCGGCAAAGACGCCCGAAGCGCTCGTCATAAACGCGTCGTCAACTTGGACGTTCCCGCGCGCATCGTAGGTCACCGGCAACTGCTCCAGCAACCCATTCCGTCGCGGTCCGGAAAAGCCGATGGCGATCAGCACCAAGTCCGCATTCAGATAGAACTCACTGTCGGGCACCCGCTCCAACTTCGGCTTCGGTCCCACACGCACGCAATGCAGTTTACGGACGTTGCCTTCGCTGTCGCCGCTGAAATGCGTGCTCAAGACGCTCCATTCGCGAACTCCGCCCTCTTCATGTGCAGCTTCGACGCGAAGCTGCAGCGGCCAGAGAGGCCAAGGCGTGTCGGGATGCCGATCTTCGGGCGGCATCGGGTGGATCTGCAATTGATGAACGGACGCGGCTTTTTGCCGATGCGCGGTGCCCAGGCAATCTGCGCCCGTATCGCCGCCGCCGATGATGATGACGTGTTTACCCGTTGCCAGAATCTCGTCGTCCGGTGAGAATCGATCGCCCGCGCGACGCTTGTTTTGCTGGGTCAGGTAATCCATCGCGAAATGAATGCCCTTCAATTCGCGACCCGGAATCTCCAAGTCGCGCGGCTGCTCGGCACCGACCGCCAGGAGCACAGCATCGTGTTTGCGCATCAAATCCGCGCCCTTTATATCGACGCCTACGTGCACGCCTGATCGGAACTCGATGCCTTCGGCGCGAAGTTGTTCGAGACGCCGCTCTACCACGGTCTTCTCCAGCTTGAAATCGGGAATGCCGTAGCGAAGCAGGCCGCCAACACGATCTTGCTTTTCGAAGACGGTGACGAAGTGACCCGCCCGGTTGAGTTGTTGCGCCGCGGCCAGCCCCGCAGGACCCGATCCGATAATTGCCACCTTCTTGCCTGTGCGGCGAACGGGACGCTCCGGCAATACCCAGCCTTCTTGAAAAGCGCGATCGATGATGTTCTGCTCGACTACCTTGATGGTCACCGCCGGAGCGTTGATGCCTAACACGCAAGCCGCTTCGCAGGGCGCGGGACAGATGCGGCCCGTAAATTCGGGAAAGTTGTTCGTTGCGTGCAGAGTGCGGACCGCATCGCGCCAGCGGCCCTTCCACACCAGGTCGTTCCACTCCGGTATCAGATTGTTGACCGGACAGCCGGTATGACAAAACGGCACGCCACAATCCATGCAACGTGCGGCCTGCTTTTGCACGGCATCGGTGGAGAAGTCCTGGTAGACTTCAAACCAATCGTTCACCCGTTCCCAAGTTGGGCGCCGC
Organism: Bryobacteraceae bacterium; assembly: GCA_036272835.1. GTDB lineage: Bacteria > Acidobacteriota > Terriglobia > Bryobacterales > Bryobacteraceae > Bog-105. The sequence continues at coordinate 166,902 of DATAXY010000062.1, read as the reverse complement.
TCTGGTGTTTCGCGCTCGTATTCGAGAAATCCCGTGGTCTTCCCCATCCGCCTATCGGGCCCCCTCGCGAACGGCGTCGGCATGCGCGGCCATTGCTGCCACCGCGGGCATTTTCTGTTCGGTCAAGCGGGGCACGCCCAAAACGCGCTTGTATTCATGCGGAAAGACCTTCACGAAATGCGGCAACATCGCGGACCAATTATCGAGTATCCATTGCCCGCGACGGCTGCTCGTATAGGCCACGTGCTTTTCAATGAGACGCCTCAGGATCTGAATGTCTTCCCTTTCAAATATCGGGTCCAAATCGACTCCGCCCTTATTGCAACGCGTGCGGCGGAATTCGCCCGTCAAGTCGAATACATACGCCACGCCGCCGCTCATGCCTGCGCCAAAATTACGGCCGGTCGCGCCCAAAACCACGACAGTGCCGTTGGTCATGTATTCGCAGCCATGGTCACCCAAGCCTTCAACTACCGCGGTCGCGCCGGAATTACGCACTGCAAAACGCTCGCCGGCTACACCGCTGAAATAGGCCTCGCCGCTTGTAGCGCCGTACAGCAAAGTATTGCCAACCAGAATGTTCTCTGCGGCCAGGAACTCGGATTCGCGTGGCGGATAGACAATCAGCTTCCCTCCCGAAAGTCCCTTGCCTACGTAATCATTAGCGTCGCCTTCCAGTTCGAGCGTCACGCCGCGCGCCAGGAACGCGCCAAAGCTCTGGCCTGCCGAACCCGTCAACCGAATGCAGATCGTGTTATCCGGCAAACCGGCTGAGCCGTGCCGCCGCGCAATTTCGCCGCTTAGCATCGCACCCACGGTCCGATGCACGTTCCGCACAGGCATCGTAAACGTAGTTGGCGTTCCCTCTTCAATTGATGGTCGCGCCAATTCCATCAAGCTGTGGTCTAGTGCTTCCTGCAGGCCATGATCCTGTGCAATCAGGCAACGCCGGCCAACGCGCCGCGGGGCTTGTGGATTGTACAGAATGCTCGAAAAATCAAGCCCCTTTGCCTTCCAGTGCTCCACTGCTTGCCGCATTTCAATCATGTCGACGCGGCCGATCATTTCATTCATGTTGCGGAAGCCCAGCCGAGCCATCCACTGGCGTACTTCTTCGGCAATGAAGAAGAAGAAATTAATGACATTTTCCGGCTTGCCTTCAAATTTTTTGCGCAGTACGGGATTTTGCGTCGCAATCCCCACTGGGCAGGTATTCAAATGGCATTTGCGCATCATGATGCAGCCCATAGCGACGAGCGGCGCGGTGGAGAAGCCGAACTCTTCGGCGCCCAGCAGTGCCGCGATCACAACATCGCGACCGGTCTGCAGCTTGCCATCGGTCTGCACACGTACACGGCTCCGCAGATCGTTCATGACGAGCACCTGTTGGGTCTCGGCAAGTCCCAGTTCCCACGGAATGCCGGCATGCTTAATCGATGTCAATGGCGATGCGCCTGTGCCCCCGTCATAGCCGCTAATCAGCACCACATCTGCATGCGCTTTGGAAACGCCTGCGGCTACCGTGCCTACGCCAACTTCCGCGACCAGCTTCACTGAGATGCGTGCCTGCGGGTTGACGTTTTTCAAATCGTAAATCAATTGCGACAAATCTTCGATCGAATAAATATCGTGGTGCGGCGGCGGCGAGATGAGGCCGACACCGGGAATCGAGTGCCGCACTCGCGCGATTTCCGAATCCACTTTGTGCCCCGGCAATTGGCCGCCTTCGCCCGGCTTCGCGCCCTGCGCAATCTTGATTTGCAGATCGTCGGCATTCACCAGGTAATACGCCGTAACGCCGAATCGGCCCGAAGCGACCTGTTTCACCGCGCTACGTCGCGAGTCTCCGTTGGGCAAGCGCGGGAATCGCGCTTCGTCTTCCCCGCCCTCGCCCGTATTCGACCGCCCACCAATCCGATTCATCGCAATGGCGAGTGTTTCATGCGCTTCCGTGCTAATCGATCCGAACGACATCGCGCCGGTCGCAAACCGTTTCACAATCTCCGTCGCCGGTTCCACTTCTTCTATCGGAATCGGGCGCGGAAGCGTCTTCAGCTCCATCAATCCGCGCAGCGTATAGTGTTCTTTGTTCTGGCGATCGATCAGGCTTGAATACTCTTCAAAAGTGGCGAAGCTTCCGCCGCGCACGGCGTGCTGCAATTTGCTCACAGTCGCGGGATTCAACAGATGCAGTTCACCATTCACACGGTACTGATAGTTGCCGCCGACCGCGAGTTCCAATTCCGACGCGGTCACGGGCCGAAACGCGAAATGATGCTTCGCTGCGGCTTCTTGTGCCAGTACATCCAGTCCCACACCCTCAATTCGTGATGAAGTACCAGTGAAGTATTGGTCCACTAGTTCTTTGTTCAATCCGACCGCTTCAAAGACCTGTGCGCCGCGATAGCTCTGCAGCGTAGAGATCCCCATCTTTGAAAAGACTTTCAGCAGACCCTTGTCCACCGCCTTGATGTAATTCTTGACGGCCGCTTCGTACGTGACGGAACTGGGTAACTCGCCGGAACGCGCCAACTCCCCGATAGTTTCGATCGCCAGGTACGGGTTCACCGCGCTTGCACCGTAGCCAATCAGCTCGCAGAAGTGCATCACTTCACGCGGCTCGCCCGATTCCACAATCAACGCAACGCCGGTGCGCGTTCCTTCGCGAACCAGGTGATTGTGCACCGCTGTCAGCGCTAGCAAGCTGGGGATCGGCGCGAACTCTTCGTCGACGCCCCGGTCCGACAGGATCAACAACGTATAGCCCGACTTAATCGCGAGCGACGCGCGACGGCAGAGTCCGTTCAGCGCCCGCTTCAGGCTTTCGGTCCCTTCGTGCACGCTAAAAATCGTCGGCAGCGTCGAAGCCAATAGGTCGCCCCGCGAGACGCGTCGTAGTTTTTCCAGATCCCGATTAGTCAGGATCGGCTGTGGCATTTTCAATGTGTTGCAATGTTCAGCCGTCTCGGCGAGAATATTCCGCTCATTGCCGATATAGCTGGTCAGCGACATCACCATGTCTTCGCGGATCGGATCAATCGGCGGATTGGTGACCTGTGCAAAGAGTTGCTTAAAGTAGTTGAACAGCGATTGCGGCTTATCGGACAAGCACGCAAGCGGCGTATCCACTCCCATGGAGCCGATTGCTTCTTCGCCATTCGTTGCCATCGGAGCAACCAGCATGCGAATGTCTTCCTCGGTGTAGCCGAAGCAGCGCTGCCTCGCGACAATCGTCCCGTGGTCGGAAGCCTGCACACGCGTGGGCTCGGGTAAGGATTCAAGCGTGACCTGATGCTCTTTCAACCATTCGCCATATGGCTGGCGCGCCGCCAGTTGCCGTTTAATCTCTTCGTCGGGCACAATGCGGCCCTGCTCCAGATCGAGCAGCAGCATTTTGCCCGGCTGCAATCGACCCTTGGTAGCAATGCGCGACGGATCGATCGGCAGCACACCGGTCTCCGATGCCATCACCAGCAGGCCATCCTTGGTGATCAGGTATCGCGCCGGACGCAGACCGTTTCGATCAAGTGTTGCGCCTACAATGCGTCCGTCTGTAAACGCGACCGCTGCCGGTCCGTCCCAGGGCTCCATTAATGACGCGTGATATTCGTAGAATGCTCGCTTTTCGGCAGGCATCGTTGTATCCGCGTCCCAGGCCTCGGGAATCAGCATCGCCATCGCATGCGGCAGAGAACGGCCGGCCATGGTCAGCAGCTCTACTGCGTTATCCAGCGTGGCCGAGTCGCTGACGCCCGGCTGGACGATAGGAAATATTTTCTTGATGTCCTCAAACAAGGGCGATTCCAGCACCGATTGCCGCGCGTTCATCCAATTCACATTGCCGCGTACAGTGTTGATCTCGCCGTTATGGCAGATGTAGCGAAACGGGTGCGCCAATTGCCAGGTGGGAAACGTGTTCGTCGAAAACCGCTGGTGCACCAGGCAGACTGCGCTCTCCGTATCCGGATCCAGTAAGTCGTTATAGAACTCGCCGATCTGGTGGGCCAACAACAGGCCCTTATAGATGATGGTCCGCGAGGAGAACGACGGAATGTAGAAGAAGCTCTTGTCGCGTACTTCGGACACAGCTACCGCAGCTTCACAGCGCTTACGAACCACGTATAGCTTGCGTTCGAACGCGTCGTCGTCCATGCCTTCAGGCCGGGCGGCGAAAAACTGTTGGATGTACGGCTGCGAAGCGCGCGCCACGCGCCCGATTTTGTTGACCTCCACCGGCGTATCCCGCCAGCCGAGAACCACCAGCCCTTCGTCCCGCGCGATACGCTCCATCAGGCCTTCGCAAATCAGCCGCTGATGCGGTTCCACAGGCAGGAAGCACATCGCCACGCCATACTCGCCCGTCCCCGGCAGCGTGAAGCCGAGCTTCGCCGATTCTTTGGCAAAAAACGCGTGGGGGATCTGAATCAGAATGCCTGCGCCGTCGCCGGTCTCCGTGTCGCAGCCGCAGGCTCCGCGATGGGCCAAATTTACCAGAATTTGCAGGCCCTGCAACACAATTTCGTGCGAGGCGTTGCCTTGAATATTAGCCACGAACCCGAGGCCGCATGCATCATGCTCGTTCCGCGGATCATACAAGCCTTGTGCGTTGGGTAACTCGTTCCTGGTATCGACTGGGTACACTTCGGCCTCCTCTTACCTGCCGTAGGAATGAGTTTTGAGTATAGCCTGATTTCCCAACATTCGTCAAACTGAATCTTGATGTTGTTTACAATTAGAAAAACTTATGTTAGGGTACCGTCGTGGGTCTTGAGAAACTCCGTTTGTTTCGCGACGTCGTTCAGCATCACAGCATCAGCAAAGGCGGCCGGGTCAACGGCATCACGCAATCGGCGGCCAGCCAGCAGGTTCATGAGATTGAGAGGCAGTTAGGAGCGGATCTGTTGGATCGCTCCACTCGCCCATTTACCCTGACTCTCGCCGGCAAACTTTACCTCGACTACTGCCGCGATGTGCTCCGCCGCCACGATGAATTCGAGATTGAGTTGCATCGCCTGGAACAAAAAATTTCGGGCAACGTCCGCCTCGCCGCCATTTACTCCGTTGCGCTTTCGGAAATGTCGGAAATCGAATCGCGGTTCTCGGCCCGATTTCCAGGCGCCACGCTACAGGTCTCCTATTTGCGCCCCGAACGGGTCTATGAAGCCGTTTCCGAGGACCAGGCCGACCTGGGCCTGATGAGTTACGCTGAATCCTCCCGCAATGTGGTGGCTCTCCCTTGGCGAGATGAAGAAATGGTTGTAGCGGTCGCCCCGAATCATCGTCTGGCCACGTGCACATCTGTTACTATAAATGCCCTAGAAGGCGAGGCGTTCGTCGGTTTCGACGAGGACCTGCCCATCCGGCATGAGATCGACCGCTACTTGCGCGACCGCCGGGTCACTGTAGACGTGGTCCTGCATTTCGACAATCTTCAGATGATCAAGGAAGCCGTCGTGCACGGAGCCGGCGTCAGCATCATGCCCAAACGCGTAATGCGCGAGGACTTGGCGCACGGCCGGCTGGTCGCATTGCCCCTCCGCCCGGCGGAACTCTATCGGCCAGTCCGCATCGTCCACCGCCGGCGCAAAGTTTTCAGCGAAGTTACTGGCGGATTGCTAGCGCTCCTGCGCGAGGAATCGTAACGGTAAGAATATACTTGACTGACAAGTGGTGTTAAGATTGGGCCATGGAAGATCAAGAAATCAAAACGGCCCTTAGTCAGATTTACCGTTTCCTGGCTGACCAGAGGCAGTCGCACTTTGAACTTCAGAAGGTGGCGACAGCAACCTTTCAGACGCTTCGTTTGGTCCCCGGTTTTGCTCAGCCTCTATATGAACAGGAGTGGGATGCAATATCTGAGCAACTCGACCGTCCACATGCTGAAGCAATGCTAAGGCTTCGTTCCCTAGCTGAATTATTTGAAGTCTAAGACGTGTCTCCACGCACAATTCTCCTGTACACTTGAATTGCGTGCGTTGACGGACGCTCCTCGAACGATTCTTTCCGCCTAGCTTCCGCTCTTGTGGTGTGCGAGACCGCAATAGCTTAAACGCTGTGGCTTAGTCGTAGTGTACCTCAAGGGTTGCCTGCGGCGGAACGAACAGCATGTCTTACCATTACATTGAAGAGGGACCAGCCGATCCGGTACAGGAAGAGGACTTATTGGAATTTAGGCTCTTATATCAAGGCGTACTACATCCTTCCGCGAACGATAACCCGAGGGCGGGAGAAAAGCATTCCATCAGGCGCAGTCTTCATCCTCAGCTTCGTAGACTTTGGAAAATGCAACCAACATTGCGTCACATGGCGCGCCACATCGGTACGCAAGAGGCTACAAAAGTCACGCCAATGCCAGAGCTTAACAATGAGGAGCAGACGATCGACTTTGGAATAAAAGCAATAGGCCAGCAGTGGCAGCGTGTCGGATATGATTTCGTTCCCCTGGTTACCGACAGTGCTGCTGTGCGCTGCAGCCTTGACATATTGCTACTCAGGCCCGAGGAGGATCGCTTTATCTTTACGCAGGGGGACATAGATGGGCAACTCAAGACCATTTTTGATGCTCTGAAAATTCCGGCCTCGTCGAAGGAAGCGGGTAAAATTGGACCCCAGGAAGACGAGACTCCATTCTTTGTCTTGCTCGAAAATGATCGGTTAATCTCAGAAGTGCGCGTTAATGCTGACCAATTGCTACTCCTTCCCAATACGCGAGACACTAAGCCACATGACGCTTTCGTTACTATTCACGTTCGGTTGAACTACAAGTCTCCAAGAACGTTCGATCGATGGTTAGACTAGATGCATGAAGCCCGAGACGGAAATGATCGAAGGCCATGAAGCTTGGACGCGCTTCGAGAATGCCATGAAGAAGGTGATCGCCGTTCCTCATGGGGTAGTTCAGAAGCGAATCGAAGAGCATCGGAAGGAATCGGCACTCAACCCAAACCGGCGCGGTCCAAAGCCGAAGCGGAAACCCGCTTCCCGCGCCCCTGTCGTTTAGCCTCTTTCTTAGAAGGCTTCCGTTTCTTCCTCCTTCCCGGTTAACTCCTTGTAGGTCAACCGACGGCCTACGATCTGTTTCATAACGGCGATAAACCTAATGCCGTCGTGAAGGTCATACCGATGGTTGTAGCGGAACGCTTGCTCGTCTACATAGCGAAACAGGTGGAACGGTTCGACCGCAACATAGGTGCCGCCCAGAGAACGCTTTAAGAGCGCCCAGAAGTTCTCGATCCCGTTAGTGTGGATTTGTCCACTCACGTATGCTTCTGCATGGTTGATAGTGCTGTGGACGTAATCGGCCCGGAGTCCGAAGTAAGCCTTCCATTCATCGGTGATGACATGCGATCCCTTTTCGATGTTGTCTTGAACGTTCGGGACCAAGGTGCCGAAGGTGGCATCTTGAATGACGGTGGCCTTGACCTTGCCGCCACGTTGCAAAAAGCCCTGTACGCCGATCTTGCCGACGCTGCCGCCACCTTTGCCTTCCAGCTTGCGGGCCTTCACGCTTTTGTGCATGTTCCGGGCCTTGCCGCCGATGTAGGTCTCATCCACTTCCACTTGACCACCAAGTTTTCCGCCGCTCACTTCATCCTGCATGGCTAGCCTTGCGCGTTGAAGCATAAACCACGCACTCTTTTGAGTCACGCCGATGGCGCGGTGAATTTCCCAAGAGGAGATGCCGTTTTTGCAGTTAACAAGCATCCACATAACCGGAAGCCACTTATCGAGACCGATGGGCGAATCCTCGAAGATGGTCCCAACCTTCAGCGAGAACTTCTGGCGTGGATGCTTTTGGTAGCACTTGTAGACCCGCGCATTCGGCAGATAGGCGACATCGTCAGATCCGCAATGCGGGCAACGAACCTTGCCATCCGTCCAGCGAAGCCTGACCATGAACCCTCGGCAGTTTTCATCATCCGCAAAGAACCTAACGGCTTCCTGTAGAGTCTTGGGGGCTTCCATGGTTTAACTTTACAGGAAAGAGCGTTGTCAGTCAAGTATATTCTTACCATCGTAACGTCCCCCATTTCACTCGCCGTCGGGATCGGTTGCCTGCGGAAGACGTGTAGCGAACGCCTGAGAACCACAAAGGGCGCGGACTAGACGCGCCCATAGCCCACGAATCATCCTTTTCACGAGAGAGCGCGCAAATTCTTCCGGAGGCGGTCCGCATCTCCATACGGAAGCAAACCTTCTACTTCTAGGTGAGTTCGCTTCCAAACTGGCACAGCACGAGCCAGCAAGCGCTTTCCCTCTGCCGTCATCTTCAGTAGCCGGCTGCGCTTGTCCTCTGCATCTGGCCTAATCTCGACAAGACCGCGGCGGCCCAACGGTTTCAGCGCAGCCGTTAAGGTGGTCCGATCCATTGCGAGTAACGACGCCACCGTCGCCATACTTGGCGGTTTCGGCCGGTTTAACGCCATCATCAGAGAGAATTGCCCGTTCGTCAGCTCGAGTGGCCGTAGCGCCTCGTCGAAGCGCCGCGCCAATGCCCGCGCTGCTCGCTGGACATGAAGACAAAGACAACAATCGCGAACCAGCAACGTGGTCTCATAAGGGACTCTAGGGATTGACATGAACTGATAATGTTGATATCAACAGATATTGTAAGGCTCTTTGCTGAGGATTAACTATGCAACATCATGCAATCGTATCGGAGAAAGAATGGCTGGACGCCCGCAAAGCGCTGCTGGCAATGGAGAAGGAAGCCACCCACTTGCGTGACAAGATCAATGCGCAGCGGTTGGCTTTGCCCTGGGTAAAGGTTGAGAAAAACTATACGTTCGACACACCGGAAGGGAAGATAACCCTGGGCGATCTGTTTGACGGGCGCAGTCAGCTCGTTGTCTATCATTTCATGCTCGGCCCCGGCTGGAAGGCGGGCTGCACCGGTTGCTCCTTCCTGGCCGATCATATCGATGGAGCGCTACCCCATCTCGAACATCATGATGTGACGATGACTGCGGTGTCGCGTGCGCCACTGGCCGAGATCCAGGCATATAAGTCGCGGATGGGCTGGCACTTTCCCTGGGTATCGTCGTTCGGCAACGACTTCAACTACGACTATCACGTTTCCTTCACCAAGGATGACTTGGCCAAGGGCAAAGTCGTCTACAATTTTGCGGAAATGCCGGTTTCCGCGGCCGCCACCGAAACCGAAATGCCGGGCCTTAGCGCGTTTTACAGAGATGAGGCCGGCGAGATCTTCCATACCTATTCGAGCTATGCGCGCGGCGGAGAAGAACTGATCGGTACCTTGATGATCCTGGACCGGGCACCAAAGGGCCGTAACGAGGAAAAGACGATGAATTTTGTCCACCGTCACGACGAATACGAAGAAGTTCCGAGAGCAGCGGCGTCTCGCGTGAAAGCGGTGCCAGCCTAACCGGTCACGACAATCGTAGAATTTTTTCTCAACAACGCTTTCAGCCATTTACAGCCGATTTCCCCCTCCGCCGCTTGCCCCGTCGCGCGAAAACGGTTGTAGACCATGACACCCGCGCCCCTGAACCGCAAAGCCCGCCGAGCGCGCCGCCCGCAAAGCGATTGAACACAACTCCCTCGAACCGGCGACACTACAATCCGAAACGCAACTAACCGAGCCGCGACCGTCAGGAAGCGGTCTAACCCCCGCACGCCTCGCTGCCAACCGCGCCAACGCCCAGCTCAGTACCGGACCTAAATCTGAAACCGGCAAGGCCAATTCTTCTAAGAACGCCAAGGATGAGGCCGCGTTTCTCAGCGAGCCGAAGATTCAACAAGTGACCGCGCTCACCGGCCGCACCGTCCTGCTTCCCGAAGACGATGCCGGCCACTACGAAAATCATCTGAACCAATACAAAAAGGCCTACCAGCCCGTCGGTGAACGTGAGTGCGAACTCGTCCAATCTCTCGCCGATACCACCTGGCGCCTCGACCGCATTCCTGGTCTCGAAGAAGCCATCTATGCCAGAGGCAATACGGAATTCGCCGCCGAAGTCTCCGATCTCGATCCTCGCTCGCGCAGCGCGTCGCTCCACATGCGGACCTATCTCGCCTATGAGCGCCAACTCCGCAATCTCAATCTTCAGGAGATGCGCCTGCATCGCTTACGGGAAAAATTCATCGCCGAAATCAAACAGCTCCAAAAAGAACGCGAGCAGAAGGAAAAGGACGATCTCGCTATCGCCGCCAAACTCTACGTTGCCGCCAAACACGACCGCAAGCCCTTCGATCCGGCCGGCTATGGCTTCGAATTTTCAACTGCGGATCTCGAAGGCTATTTGCACGGCCAGCGTGCCGCGTTCCTGACCGAAAAAGCCATTTCAGAAGGAGGCCAATAGGCGCTTGGGGAAACAAGATCTCCGGCCACTGACTTCTGTGCCTCCGAAAGGTGGCTTCTGGCTTCCTCGGCCTACTGACTTCTGCGGCTCCCGACAGTTATAATTCGGAGACCTGGAGGATGCTGTTCTCCTGCATATGTCTGTGTTTCCCGTCTGCACTGTTCTGTGCTCTGTCTTACTAATATCTAGCGCCTGCTACGCCGCGGAGTGGAAGCCCGTCAACCCGGAAGAGCTCGCCATGAAAGAATCACGTGTCGAGAAGAACGCCGACGCCGAAGTGCTCGAGTGGGACATTCGAGTCACCGACACGCTACTAGACCGTGAGTACGAGCATCATTCGGTCGCTCAATATCTACGCATCAAGATTTTCACGGATAAGGGCAAAGACGAGCGTGGCACCGTCAAGATTGAGTATCAGAATAAAGAGAGCGTTGGTGACGTAAGTGGGCGCACCATACGGCCGGACGGCTCGGTTATAGAGATGTCCGGCGACGCCATTTTCGACAAAGTGGTCGCGAAAGCAGGCGGGCTCAAAGTTAAGGAGCGGTCGTTTGCACTTCCAGCCGTCGTGCCCGGCGCCATTATTGAGTACCGCTGGACGAGTTCTCACGACGAGAGTCTGGCAAGATATCTGCCGCTACCGCTTCAGTTGAATATTCCGGTAGACCGGGTAACGTATCACCTTAAACCGGTCCAAGATCCGGTTATCTTCCCCTACCGGATGCACTCCCTGCCCTTCAACTGCAAAATGTCCGAATTCAAGGCGGAGCCGAACGGTTACTACACCACAACGGCGGAAAACATTCCCGCCTTTAAGCCCGAGCCGCAAATGCCGCCTGAGGACTTTCTCAGGCAGTGGATCCTGATCTATTACGAAGAGGACGACCGCACTGCCGATAATTACTGGACTTCGGTCGGAAGAAAGTTCTATCAGGATTACAAGAAACAAATGAGGGTCAACGGCGAGGTGAAGCAGATCGCCGAGACAGCCACTGCGGGCGCCAAAACGGACGATGAGAAACTCGACAAGTTATTAATCTACTGCCGCCAGAATCTGAAGGACATCAACGGCGAAGAAATTACCACCGAAGAACGGAACAAGTTAAAAGCGAACCTGACTACGGCCGATACCTTGCGGACCGGCAAGGGAACGGCTGAAGATATCCAACTGGCCTTCGCGGCCCTTGCGACGGCAGCCGGATTCGATGCGCGGCCGGCATATCTGCCGGACCGCAGCGAATTCTTTTTCAATAAGTTGATTCAAACGTTCTACTTTATGAGGACACACGATATCGCCGTTCAAGTGAATGACAACTGGAAATTCTATGATGTGGCGAATCGTAACCTTCCGCCCGGCGTGTTGCGATGGCAGGAACAAGCCGTCGATGCCCTCATTGCCGATCCGAAGAAACCCGCGTTTGAACAGACGCCGTTGACGTCGGCTGCCGATTCTCGATCGGCCCACATTGGAACCATGACGCTGAGTGCCGACGGGACAATGGAAGGCGACGTGCGTGTGATCTTATACGGCAATCGTGCAATCGCATGGCGTGAGCGGTTTGGGCCGGCCGCCGACGCCGAACGGGAAGAGAATCTGAAGGAAAATCTAAAGCACCGTTTCGGTGATTTCGAATTAAGCGCGGTAAGCTTTCACGCCGGAGACGATGTGGCGAAGCCCATCGGGTACAGATATCACATCAAAGTTAATAACTATGCCCAAAGGACCGGTAAGCGGCTTTTCCTCACGCCGGGGTTCTTTGAGGCGGGAGCGGGAGCACGTTTTCCGGAAAGTGAGCGGCAATATCCTATCTATTTTGAATATCCATGGTCGGAGACAGAAAGCGTCGACATCCAGTTACCCGCTGGGTATGAACTGGATCATGCAGATGCGCCCAGGTCTATTAACTTCGCGCCGGCTGGAAGTTACAAAATTCTCATGTCCATTTCCAAAGGCAACGTTTTACATTACCAACGCGATTTTGCCTTTGGCGAGAATGGCATGATCCTGGTGGATGCCGGCAAGTACTCTATCTTGAAGCACATTTTCGACGCTGTGCACGAGGGGGATCAACACATGCTGACTTTGAAGGCCAAAGCAACGGCGGGAGGGACCAACTAGCCTGTGAGTCCTAGCCGGCCTTTCTATTTTCGATATCTCGCGCTCTTGATCCCGCCGACGGCCAGATGGGAATTTATCATCCTCATCCGCGTTTATCTGCGTTGTTCCGTGGCCATTTCATTCCCCTCGGCCGTCGTGCTGGGCTGCGCATTCCTGCTCTGGCCGATCTTGTGTCTCGCGGGAACGGATGCACCGTCATGGGTGCAGGAGGTGGCATCGCGCGCCGTACCGAAATACGACTCCAAAGTGCCGGTGGCTATCTTGCTGGATGAGGAGCGCGTCGCGGTTGATCCGACGGGCAGAGTAACTACCGATTACCGGAAAGCGATTAAGGTTCTGACGCGAGAAGGCCGGAGCGAAGCGGATGCCGAGATTCCCTACCTGGCCGGAAGCGATAAGGTGCACGACGTGCATGCCTGGTTGGTGGCGCCGAACGGCTTTGTTAAGATTTACACCGCAAAAGACGGCATTTTGGACGTCAGTGCGGGAGGCTATTCGCTCTACGACGAAATCCGATTGAGATTAGGCAAGGCCGACAATCCCGAGGTCGGAGCCGTCTTTGTATTTGAGGGCCGTCTGGAGAGCAAGCCTTTTCTTTCGCAGGACGATTTCACATTTCAGGAAGAGTTCCCGGCGTTGGAGTCACGTTACGTCCTGACACTGCCCGCCGGTTGGACCGCGAAAGGGATCGTGTTCAATCACTCGCCGGTCGCTCCGGTTGTCGATGGATCGACGTATACCTGGGAACTCAAGAACCTTCCTTGCCTTGAACACGAACCTGGAGGGCCGTCGCGCGAAGGGATGGCTCCGCGGCTGGCGATCGACTATGCGCCCCCTTCGGGCGTGACGCCGCCGGCGCCCTGCTTGCGGAGTTGGCAGGATGCTTCGCGCTATCTCACAACCCTCAGTGCTGGGCAGGACGATCCGTCGGACGAACTGACGGCCAAGGCCAAGCAACTGGCGGCCTCACAGCCAGGCGAATACGAGAAGATTCAGGCCATCGGCCACTACGTGCAAGGAGTGAAATACATTTCGGTTCAAATGAACCTCGCCAAAGGCGGAGGGTATAAGCCGCATGCGGCCAGCTCCGTGTTTATCAAGCAGTACGGCGATTGCAAGGATAAAGCGAACCTGATGCGGGCGATGCTTCGCGCGGCCGGCATCCCCTCGTATCTGGTGGTAATTTATGCGGGAGACCGGACGGTCGTTCAGCAAGGTTGGCCATCGCCTGAACAGTTTAACCATGCAATTATCGGTGTCCGCGTCAGCGACGCTACCCAGGCGCCCACAGTACTGGATGCCCCAGGCATAGGACGGTTGCTGATATTCGACCCGACCAATGATCAAACACCCGTGGGAGATTTGCCGTTTTATCTGCAAGGCAGTCTTGCGCTGATTGAGGCGGGCGACAACGGAACGTTGGTGAGGATGCCCGCTCTGCCGCCGACGGCAAGCGGCGCGGACCTCTCGATTGAGGCCACATTGTCTGCTACGGGCGACCTCAAGGCGGCAGTGGATCAGAACAGTATAGGGCAATCGGCCGTTCGCGAGCGTGCTAGCCTGTCAGATCTGAAACCGGAAGAGCGCCAAAGACGAATGGAGCGTTGGGTGAACGAAATGGCGAAAAGCGCCACGATTGCCAACGTAATTCCGCAAGACGACTTCGCGCATAATCGCTTTCATCTGCATCTGGAGCTTGCGGCTGCAAATTACGGCCAAGTGATGCAAGGCCGGCTGTTGGTGTTTAAGCCGGCGGTGCTAGACCGTCAGCCGCGTTTGTTTTTGCGCGATGAGAAGAGGACCGAACCCTTAGTCTTGGATGCGGAGACCTATCATAAGCGCGTTCGCATCCAGTTACCAACCGGTTTCAGTGTGGATGAGATGCCGGAGTGCGGTAAGCTGACAACCTCGTTCGGCGCGTTTTCGTGCACGATTAAACAGGAAGCGGGAGCACTGGTGCTGACCCAGGAAATGGAAACACAAGCAGTCGCGATCCCTCCCGAAGATTACCCGGAAGCCCGCAAATTCTTCAATGCGATTGTTGGTTTTGAAGAACAGCCGGTCGTTTTGGTCAAGAATTAAGAAATGAGAGCAACTGGCAAAATCTTATTAATCGCGGTGAGTCTTTTGCTCGCTGCAAACTCGTTTGGAGAAAACCGCAAGCAGCAGGCTGTGGAGGATTGGCCGAACCTGGGCCGCTACCGCGCCGAGAATGCGAAGCTGGCCTCACCGGCGGAGAATGAGAATCGCGTCGTGTTCATGGGCGATTCCATTACCGACATGTGGGGGCGCTCCGTGGGCAAATTCTTCCCCGGCAAGCCGTATGTGAATCGCGGCATCGGGGGGCAGACAACCCCGCAGATGCTGATCCGTTTCCGCTACGATGTCATCGATCTGAAACCGCGTGCGGTCGTGATTCTGGCTGGGACGAACGATTTGGCCGGCAATACCGGGCCGGAGCCGATAGAGGAGATCGAAGGCAATCTGGCTTCCATGGCCGAACTCGCGCAGGAGCACGGCATTCGAGTGATCCTGGCATCGGTGACGCCGGTGTGCGACCTCGGCAAGCAGACGCAGACGGACAAACGGCCCCCGGAAAAGATCGTTGCGCTGAATCAATGGATACGAGAGTATTGCGCCCGTAACGGCGATCTGTATCTGGACTATTATTCGGCAATGGTGAACGATAAGCAATTGCTCAAGCCCGAATTGACTGGTGATGGCCTGCATCCAAACGCGGCCGGTTTTGCGGTTATGGCGCCGCTCGCGGAACAAGCGATTGCAGTGGCGTTGGGTGAGCCGCCCGTTGCGGCTGCCAAGTGAAGCCGTCGCCCCCTTCGACATAATGTACAGGAGCGCGACCGAGGCGTTGTGCCGCAAAAGGTTACGTTCCTGAAAAACTCCGCGCCGGAGGCTAAATGGATATTCGCCAGATCGAAATCTTCCTGGCTGTGATGGAATACGGCAGCGTCACCCGAGCTGCCGAGCACGTCTACCTCTCCCCGGGCGCCGTGAGTCTCCAACTCCACCACCTCGCGCTGGAATTACACGCCGAGCTATTCGTCCGCTCCGGTAAACGCTTTCTGCCTACGCCCGCTGCGGAACGTCTCGCCGATCTCGCCAAGACCGTCGTGAGCCAGATGCGTGCCATCGAGCAGGAGTTCGCGAACGATCCAATTTTGGATGTGCGACCGTTCCATTTGGCTACTGGGGCGACGACTCTGATCCATCGTCTCGGCCGCCCGCTGCGGTTATTGCGTAAAAAGTATCCACATGCGCAGATTCAAGTAACCGTCTCGCCGACGGAGGAGATGGTTGCGGGGTTGCTCGACCGCCAATTCGATCTGGCCGTTATCTCGCTGCCGTTTGAGGCCCCCAATCTCGAGGTCCTGCCACTTTTTGAAGAAGAGCTTCTGATCCTACGGCCTTCTAACAAGCCCTGCCGCAGCGCGAAAATTCGTGATATCTCCCAAGAAGAACTCGCGTCCGCGGGTTTTTTGCTTTATCCCAGACGCAGCAACATGCGGGCCATCATTGAGTCGTTCTTTCACGAGCTTGCCATCACGCCCCAGGTCATCATGGAAGCCGACGATACCGAAGTGATTAAGAAGCTGGTCGAGACTGGCTTCGGCTACAGTATTCTCCCGGAGTCGGCGCTTCAGGATAGCCCGAGCTTTTTCGAGATCTTTCGTGTCCATGGCCGCCGCATTGTTCGCAGCCAAGCGCTTGCCATGGTGAAATCGGAATACCCCAGGGCGCTCACCGTATCTATCGCAAAGTTCCTTCAATCCACTCTGGCATCAAACCAGAGCGCCCGGAGCGTCCATCTGTTGCCGCCGCGACAGCCGACTGAGGACGAAAATGCTGAAGAACGATCCGCAAGCCTGTTGCGAGTGAAAACGTAAAACTAAAAATATAGCTTCATCGCGAATTGAAGAATCCGGTTGGTACCCAATTGCCCGGGACCCGTCGATTGCGTCGTCGTGATTCGTCCAAACGTGCTGGTGTTGTTTAGGCCCGTTGTGCCCGGGTTACTGAAATTCGTGTGATTGATGACGTTAAACCCGTCGCAGCGTGCCTCCAGCCGCCATCGTTCCCCGATTTGGAAGATACGGCTAAGAGACGCGTCGAACTCGAGCGTCCCAGGACCGTCAACCGCATTGCGGCCGAGATCGCCGAACGTTCCGATTGCGTTCGGGCTCAGCGCAGCGGAATTCAGATATTGCGGCAGATTCGGGCCCCAATTCGAATTGACCACATCAACGCTGGGGTTCACCACGTTAGGCCGGTCCAGCCCGACGCCCGTCTTGGAGTTGTCGACTCCCGAAGTGATGTTGATTGGTAAGCCGCTATGCGCCTCCACGATCGGCGCCAATTGCCAGTTACCGAGGATCTTGCCCCAAAACGGCCCGCCGATATGCGGGCTCAGGGCAACGAAGGAAGCGTTTAGGATTTGCCGGACATCCATGTCGCATGGTCCATAGTCCATAGCCAGATTGGACGGATTCTCGAATATCGGGCCGGCAATCTCGCCTGTGAATTCCGCATCACTGGAGCAGTGCGACCAGGTGTAATTTGCCAGCACAGTGTAGTTATGACTAAAGCGATGCTGCAGCGACGCGATCATCCCCTGATAGTTCGCATTTGCGCCGTCGTCCGCAATTGGATGCGACCCAATCGGAAGCCCCTGAGTGGGGTTTAGCAGCGTCAATACGCGCCGGCTTTGCGTACTCGCGGAACTTGCCGGGATATAAACCGCCGGATTCGTTTCCTGACCGACCCAGATATGAGTCGTCTTGTTTCCCATGTAGCTCACAGTAGCCAACCAACTATTAGCGAATTGATGTTGGTAGCTGGCATTCCAGTTAGTGATATAGGTCGGCTTTAGATTCAGCGGCATCGTGACATACAAAGCTGCCGACGACGGGAAATAAGCCTTAGTGATTGGAAAAGGATTGCCGCCCGGATAAGTTACCCATGGATTGGACAATGTTCCGTAACCATTCGGGCCGGTGGGCAAGACGCCATTGTTAAGAGTCCAGTTTTCATCGATCTCATCTACAAAAGGCGGGTTCGACTGAACACGTTCATCGAAGAACAGCTCGGCGGTGTCATAGAGGATCGCGGCGCCCAGCCGGAATGTGTCGTGTCCTCCTTTGGGCGCATAGACTAAGCCCAGGCGTGGCGCGAAGTTCATCCATTTATCGTTCACGAACGCCTTCGGTATGCCGGGATCGCCGTAATACAGCATTCCCGCGGGCGCTCCCGGGTAAACGGTGGTATGCACGTTGTTCAAAAAATCCGCCATATTGAAGCTGCTGCCGCGACCGTATACGTCTTGCGGGAACAGCATTGGCTCCCAACGGACGCCGGCCGTTATGGTGAAGTTGTCCCTGACTCTCCAGGCGTCCTGCGCATAAATGCCAGGATCGGTTTGCCGGTTCGCGGTTGCCTGCACTCGGCTCTGGCTGTAAGTGGACAAATCGCCGAGCATGAAATCCGCGAGATTGTCACCGCTGAGCGCCTGTGTGAACTGGTAGTCGCCGTCCAAATCGTAGTTGTTATTCGCGTTCATTTGCGTGCGGATCACGTCGGCCCCGAACATCAGTTGATGACGGCCCCGGATCAAGGTTAAGTCGTCGGTATAAGACCATGTATTGGTGTTGAAGTAAGCGTGATTGCAGGTTCCGCAATAAGTGCTGAAATATCCAGTTACGGCTAATTCAAGAAAGTCGGAGTCTTGTGAGAACACATTGGATCCGATACTTGCCGGACTGATGCCGGTCGCTGCAGGTCCTCGATTGTCGCGCCGGCGCTCAAACGTGGCGTGCGCCGAATTGAGCGTGGTGGCGTTGAAAGTGTAAGTATCGCCCAGCGTGATGGTTTGCGCTCGTTCTGAATTGCCGGGATTAGTGGTCACCAGCGCATTGTTGGAAGAGAAACTGGCATTCAAGTTGTAGTCATCGATGAAATAGCGTCCAAAGAACGTATGTTTCGAGTTTATGACCCAATCGACGCGCCCGATCGTCTCATACTCGTTGGTATTGGCCGGTATGCCATAAGTCACCTTGCCGCATGAATCAGAAGTGGCCGGAAGATACTGAAGCATCTTAACCGCCGCCGGATCGAACATAGTGACTGGAATTTGATCGTTTGCGAACTTCGCGCCCGTAAACGGATCCGTAAGCTGTTTAAACTGGCGGCTGGACTGGCAAGACGGTCCGTCGATGGTTGAGAAATCGCCGGCCTCAACGGCGGCCGTCGGCACGTAGGAAATCGTTGAGGGCGGGTTCGTTCGAATCGGCGTGCCCTGGAAGCCGCCAAAAAAGAAGAGCTTGTCCTTGATGATCCGCCCTCCTAGTGTTCCGCCCCATTGATTGCGCTTCAGAGTGTCGCGGGCCGTGGCGAAGTAACCGCGCGCGTTCAAGTCGCCATTGCGAAGATATTCGAATAGGTCGCCATGAAACTGGTTCGTCCCGGATTTGGTCACTGCGTTCATTACGCCGCCGGGATGCTCGCCGTATTGAGCTGGAAGGCTACTGGTCTCCACGCTGAACTCCTGGAGCGCATCCGGGAAGGGGAACGGCATGTTCACGTTCGTGAAGGTGTCGACGTTATAGCCGCCATCGAGAAGGTAGTTAGTGGCATTCGCTTGGCCGCCGGCGACGGAAATGGTCGTCGAACTATAAAAATTCTTGCTGCCCGTCAAATCGCCGCTGGCTGGACTGATCGTGATGGCGGCTCCCGACAGCAGGACTAACTGGGTAACATACCGGCCATTCAGGGGCAGGTCGTTGACTTCCTTCTGGCTGATAACCTGGGCAACCGTGCTCTCCCGAGTCTCCAGCATGGCGGCATTCGCGGTCACTTCGACGGTTTCGGACACGTTGCCGAGTTGCATCGTCACATTGGAGGTGGCGTTAGCGCCAACCTGCAACTCGATGCCGCTTTGAACGTAATTCTTAAATCCGGGAGCTTTTACTTCCAGCCGGTACGGTCCTACCGGGAGATCGTTGAATACATAGTGACCGGTTGTATCGGTAGTCGCAGTGTGGACGACATGTTTGTCGGTCTCAGTTATGGTTACGGTGGCGTTCGGTACAGCAGTTCCCGTAGGATCTGTAACTGTGCCGCTTACGCTTGCGACTTCTACGGCTTGTCCGAACACGCTCGTCGCCGCGAGAAAGCACGAAGCTACGGCCAACAGCAAGAAAGGTACGGGGCCAAAACGGACAACGTGGGTCATTTCTCCACCCCCTGGAAGCGGATCTAGTTTTCAGCCAGACGGCTCCCCCGCCGCTGGCGAAATTACCTCCATTATGCGAGCCCAAGTGTAACTGTCAACAGAAATTAACTGAAGTCGCCGTTTAGCCAAACTAAATTGACATTGCGTCAGTCCAGTTTTAGGACCGACTCCGGATCGGGTCGTGCGGCCTTGGAAGACCGTTTATTTAACACGCGCATGGTCTGTCGCATGATGAGCAGCAGCACCGCGATGACCGCGATAGCGGCTGACCAGAAACGTGCCGGCGCCGCGAATATGAGGCCCAGTGCAACCAGCGCCAACACAGCGAACCCGAGTCCGATGACACTCATCAGGATCGATACCCGCATAGTCGATTTCTGTTCCTGACGGGAACGCGCCTCAAAGTTATTCATAAGACGAACACGTGAGGATTTCGCTGTCTGTGCGCTGCGTGCTCCCACGCCTCCCAACAGTTTCAGGTTACCGCGATTTTATGTGTTGGGCATATGCGGACCTAAAGCGCCAGTTTGCCGCGATACGTCATATCCCGGAGCTCGAACTTCTTCCTGATTTGCATGCGACCGAGCGTCACGCGGAATTCTACTTCGCGATCGTCGGGGGCGAAGGTCACGGTTTTCGGAAACCGGAATATATAAATGTTTCGATCGCCTAGTTTTCGGAAATCGGACGTGCTGCAGGGAATCGCCTTCCTGTGAGAGGCGATCGACGCTGTAGGCGCCAAAGCGCTGACCTGTGCGAGATTGTCCGGTTCGGGAAGTCCAACAACCACGATGGTGTAGTGTTCACGCGGCTTCATAGCAGCTTGTATTTGGGTTTCAGTGGGTTGGCTTTCCTTCGTTCGAAGCTTCAGCTCGGCTAGGCGAACCGGCAAGGCGCTGGCCCAGATGATGGTGATGGTGGGCTCAATGGCGGGAGCGCCTGTGCTTTGCGTGAGGGCGGCAGGCGTCAACACCGGAGATCGGTTCGGATTCCCGCCTTCCGGCCCCTGGTTCGCACTCGTGATCGAACTATTCGACGAGTTGTTTCCCAATGCCGCACTAGATTGAGGGCCAGCGTCTGGCGAACCTTCGAGAACCATCTGTTCGGGACGGTCGGTAGAGGGCAGGGGCATCACCCTTGCCCAGGGCGAGTCGGTCACCAACGCCGAGGCGTCCCTTTCCGTCCAATCTTTGAAATCCTTAGTGAGCCAAGGCGTCGCGGCGCAAACTAAGAATGTGCTGGAAGCGCAGAGTGTTGAAATCCAAAACGCTGAAATCCGGACTGGTGTCGACTTCATGATGCCCCCCCTGTCCTAATAGATCCTGTTTTAAGCCTAAGTCGTTCTCAAGAATTCCCAACGACTTTGTCCAGCACTATATCACCGTTTTGACCCCCGCGGCAGAGGTCGTGACGCCTCTATGATCCACAATGGATACTGAGAAGATTGGCTTCTTATCGATTTTCATCTAAATGATTTTTTCTTTCGTACGGTCTCTTTCCGGCGCGACAGCCGTCCTTTCTGTCGCGGCCTTTGCCATCGCGGCAACTACCCCTACTCGGCCGGAAATGCCGAAGGCGGATTGGCACATT
The DNA here is from genome assembly GCA_036272835.1 of Bryobacteraceae bacterium. Taxonomy (GTDB): domain Bacteria; phylum Acidobacteriota; class Terriglobia; order Bryobacterales; family Bryobacteraceae; genus Bog-105. Next base: position 145,622 of record DATAXY010000062.1, on the reverse strand, counting down.
TCGGGTCCCTTCGGCGGCTCTGCCACGGCAATCGCGATCGATCCGGCTCATCCGAACATTATTCTCGCCGGGGCCCGCAATTCGCTGCTCTACAAGAGCGACGATGCCGGGGCCACCTGGCGCATGCTGCCTCTGCCGCCGCGTACCTTCGGTGAGATAACGTCTATTCTGATCGACGCAGCCGATTCGCGGCACTATCTGGTGGGGATGATCTCCACCTTTCGCCCCGGCGTTTTCGAGAGCCCGGACGGCGGAAACACTTGGGTTGAAAACAAGGATGTTTATGACATAGGCGTGCGTGCCCTGGCGGCCTCCGCGAGCGACCCTGAGATATTCGCGGCCGGTACTCTCAAGGGCGTGATGCTGTCCAAAGATTCCGGGAAGACTTGGAGCCGCATCTCCGATCCCGCCAATCTCGAGATGCAAGGCGTCACCGCGGTCGCCATCGATCCCAAAGATCCTAATATTATTTACGCCGGTACCACCCATCTTCCTTGGAGAACGTCGGATGGCGGCAAAACATGGTCCTCGATTCATTCCGGAATGATCGACGATTCCGACGTGTTCTCGATTTATATCGATCCGAATACGCCTAAGGACGTGTTCGCCAGCGCTTGCAGCGGCATCTACTGTACGTTCAACCGAGGGGAGAAGTGGTGGAAGCTCATGGGCATTCCCAATACATCCCGCCGCACACACGTGGTCCGGGAGGATCCGATTGACCGGAACATTTTGTATGCAGGCACCACACTGGGACTATTTAAAACTATTAATCACGGAGCTAGTTGGAAAACACTGCTTTCCGGCCAAGTGAACTCTATCGCGTTTGATCCTACGCAGTCGAAGACCATGTACTTCGCGATCGAAGACGATGGCATTGGCAAGAGTTTCGATAGCGGACAAACCATTCAACTTATAAACCATGGCTTTGTAAGTCGCACTATCAATTCGGTCACCCTTGCCGGCAGTATGTTGTACGCCGCGGACGCGCTCGACGGCGAGACCACCGGCCTCTTTTCCAGCGCCGATCGTGGTGAGACCTGGCAAAAGTTGCCCGCCTCCCGCGGTCTTGAAGGAGTGCATATGCACACGATTGTAGGAGTGCCTGGCGAGGGCCGTATCCTGCTAGGCGCGACGTCCCGCCAACTGTATAAATCTATCGATGCCGGGGCGAGTTGGCAGCCCGAGCCCATTCGCTTGGAGAGTGCCGTTCATTCCCGATCCGCCTATCCCAAAGGGCGAAGCTCCGGGAAATTCCGCTCAATCAAACCCGTTGCTAGCACTCGCGAAGTGCTCGCTTCCGATATCACCGCGTTGTATGCAACCAAGAGCGGCACCAAAAATCTGCTTTTCGCCACCACGGATCTTGGTTTACTTCGGAGCGGCGATCTGGGCGAGCATTGGACGCTGGCCAATCTTTCCGGTGATACCGCCGTGAATGCCCTATATCTCTCCGCCATTCCGGACGGACGCCTCGTACTTCGCGCAAACGGGAGTTTGTATCTCTCTAAAGATTTCGGCGATCATTGGACTAGTCTGTTTTTTCCGCAATCTACCTCACACGTTCGTGATGTTGCGGTCCCATGGGACCACTCCCAACCGTTATTGGTCGCCACCGACTCGGGGTTGTTTTCTTCCGTCGATAACGGCCACAGTTGGCTGCCAGTGAGTGGTGGCCTTCCCCCATCCACCGTGAATTCAGTAATTTACAGCCCGGCAAACGGATCGTGCATTTACGCTATTGAGTTCGGGCAACTCTATCGGTCAACGGACTCCGGATCCTCCTGGGCGCGGCTTCCCACGGCCTTCCCATCCCTCCATGTGCGCCAGCTTTGGATACCTGATAAGACTGCGGATCGGCTATATGGAATGACAAATGATCTCGGTATCCTCTTTCGCAACGAGGCCCTAATCCGCTAACATCAATAATTGGTGTTGGTTATGAAGTCTCAAGCGGAGGAGAAGAATGAAAACTCGGCTCAAATTAAGGCCGATTAGTTCGGCACTTCTATGCGCGGCTCTGTGCTTCGGCAGCAGCGCTTTCGCACAGAACACGAGCAAAACGAAAAGTAGTTCATCGACCGAAGATCAATATCCCGACATGGTGGAATTAGATCCATTTGGTGGAGTAAGCATCTTTGGCCAAGTTAATCGTGGATTAGACGAAAAGTTCATTACCGGGGGTACGATTGGCGGACGCGTGGCGTTCAACTTCAGCAAGTACATCGGTCTTGAGCTCGGTTACAACTACATGGTGAACAACGTACGGTTGGTCACCCCGATCCAGCCCGGATATCCGAGCTATGATTTCAGCGTTCGCAACCATATGCTGGCGTTGAATCCTATTTTCAACTTGACGCCGCGTGGGTCAAGGTTTCAGCCCTACCTTACGGTTGGCGTTGGTGCGATTCAATTCACTCCTACCAGTCACGCCGAAGCGGTGGCCCGTTCTGCTGCCGCTGCGCCGTTTGGCGCGCAGAGCCTCGACGACAATCTTCAAGTCGCCCTCAATTATGGCGGCGGCGTGAAGTGGCACTTGACCGACCATCTGGGCTTGCGCGTCGATGTGCGGGGTATTTTTTCGAGAAATCCCACCTTCGATCTGCCGAACTATCCGACGGGCGGCGTCTACATCGTGAACCGTCAACATTTGAATGGCGTGGACGCGACGCTCGGATTAGTCTTCTACCTTGGCAAGAAAGCGGTTCCGCCGCCGCCGCCAGCTCCGCCACCGCCGCCGGCTCCGCTGAATACCGGAACCATCACGGGAGCGGAAGGGCAACTTTGCATGGGCAAGGCCATCAATTTGCATTCCACTGCCAGCGACCCGGCGGGTCACGCTTTGACTTACGCCTGGAAGCTGAATGGCGCGGCTCAGGGCACCAGCAGTGCGGACTTCTCGTTCACGCCGAACAACGCGGGCGATTTCCAGGTTGAAGTCACCGTCACCGATTCCACTAATCCGTCCCGCACGGTAACTGCCGGTCCGATCACCGTCGCTGTTAAGGAATACACGCAGCCGCAGATCACGGGCATTAACGCCAGTCCGGCTGAGTTGACTTGCGCATCCGACACCACCGGAACGCACACAGCCAACCTTTCGGCTCAGGCTGTGGGTTCGGCTTGCGGCGGCAATCTGACGTACGCTTGGACCGTGAGCGAAGGCAGCGTTAGCAACGGATCCAGCCCGAATGCGACCTTCGATGCCTCTACTTTGAACTTTGAAGGCGGCGCTCAGGCCCAAACCAAGACAGTTACCGCGACACTGACCGTTACCGATGAAACCGGTAAGTCGGCTTCGCAATCCACCACCGTCACGGTGCGCTGCCCGGCGAAGATGGTTCGCCTGCCCGACATCGTGTTCCCGAAGAACAACGCCCGCGTCAATAACTGCGGCAAGCGCATCCTTATCGACGACGTCGCGCCCAAGCTAACCGGCGATTACGACGTAATCCTGATCGGTCATCGTACGGCCGATGAAAGAGGAGAAGTGCCTGTCCGCACTCGTGGCCGCCGGCGCGCTGCGGAACGGCCGCTCGATGAAGAGCGTGTCCTGAACTCCGCCGCCGTGCTCAGCGCCGGTACGGGTACCTGCGCTCATGTCGACACTTCCAACATCCAGGTGGATTGGGTCGGCACCAATCAAACCTCGACACCCCAACCGGGTCTCTGCGGAACCTCAACCCTGCCGTCTTCTCAAAAGGAGCGAAGGAGTTCGAGAGTTACCGAAGCCGACCAGGAACGCCGCGTCGAAGTTTACCTGGTCCCGAAGGGCAGCTCCATCAAGCCCGAGGGCGCAACGAACGTCAGACCGCTTCCGGAGCCCGAAGTCAAGGCCCTCGGTTGCCCAAGGTAAACGCCTCATAGCACTAACCTGAACGCGAAGGGCCGGGTGGTTCGCCGCCCGGCCCTTTTTGCGTCTCTTCGATGTCTCACTACCAAACGGTTCTCACCTGGATCGTCGCCATCATTACCGTCGGCTTCGTGTTGGTTCGTCCCTTTCGGTTGTCCGAGGCTGTGTGGGCGGTGGTAGGCGCGGTCTTGCTCGTGCTGATGGGTATCCTGTCACTTCGCCAGGCGCTGACTGCGGCTGGCAAAGGATTGGATGTTTATCTGTTCCTTACGGGCATGATGCTGATTTCGGAGTTGGCACGCCGGGAGGGAGTTTTCGATTGGCTTGCCGGTCACGCCGTTGCCGCTTCAAAATCCTCGCCGCGCCGTTTATTCGCCTTGGTCTATTTCGTCGGAATCGGCGTGACAGTGCTGCTTTCGAACGATGCCACGGCGGTCGTCCTCACCCCCGCAGTCCAATCGGCCGTCAAGGCAGCCCAGGCAGAGCCGTTGCCCTACCTGCTGATCTGCGCCTTCATCGCCAATGCGGCCAGTTTTGTGCTGCCCATCTCGAACCCCGCGAACCTTGTCGTTTTTGGCCGGGACATGCCCCCTCTTGAACGTTGGCTCTTCACATTCACGCTGCCGTCTCTTGTTTCCATCGGCGCTACCTATGTCCTGCTCCGCGTGCTTGCACGCAAATTGCTAGCCGGAAGAATCACCGCGCCTCCTCGCCACGTGGCGCTCTCTAGGTCGGGCATAATCGCGCTAGCCGGGGTTGGTTTCCTCGCCGTTGTGCTGATTGTCGCTTCGGGGATGGGCCAGCCACTCGGCGCACCTGCTTGCGTGGCCGCCTTTCTCGTTCTAGCCGTCATAATGTCTCGGGACCGGCGCGCCCCCCGCGAAGCGCTCCTGAAAATTCCCTGGAGCATCCTGCCTCTGGTCGCAGGTCTTTTTGTGCTAGTCGAAGGAATGAATCGAGCCGGGGCTTTGCCCGCAGCCGTTCATGTCCTAAACCGGGTCCGGGAATCGCCGCCGGTAGCCGCCGCGCTCACATCCGCATTCGCGGTAGCTCTAATCTCCAATATCATGAACAATCTACCTAGCGGCCTGATTGCTGGAACTGCCGTTCACGCCGCCCATATTCAGGGTATTGTCGGCGCCGCCGTGTTGATCGGTATCGATCTCGGTCCCAACTTGTCAGTCACCGGATCGCTGGCAACGATCCTCTGGCTGATCGCGATCCGCCGCGAAGGCCAGGGGATCGGGTTCCTTCAGTTCTTAAAATGGGGAGCCGTTATAATGCCACCCACGTTGGCCCTTGCCGTGTTGGCTCTATTGATGAAAATATGGTGAAGGACGTCGCTAGGCGCCGTTCCAGGATCTCTTCAGCTATTATGAGCACGCATGCCCACTGAGCCCGCCACCGACGATCTGGCCCGGAATGATCTGGCACAAAAGGTCATTCGCATCATCGCCGAAAAACAGCGTATTCCACTGGACACCGTTGCTCTTGACAGCACCTTCGAGGAGCTCAAAATCGATTCCCTCGATGGCATTAACATCATCTTCGCGGTCGAGGAGCAGTTCGATATCAGCGTTCCCGATGAAGGCGTCCACACCATTCGCTCTGTCCGCGACATGGTCGATGGAGTGCGCTCGCTGATCGAAGCCAAGGCCGCCAGCAGCGCCGCGAAACCCGAATGAATCGGGTTGCCGTAACAGGCCTCGGCATGCTCTGCGCGCTCGGAAACAACGTCGCGGAGTGCTGGGCGAAGCTCGCTTCCGGTGCCTCCGGTATCGTGCCGCTTGCCGATCCCGGAGCGCCGCCGTACAAATTCCAATTCGGCGCCCAAGCTCTCGGCTTCAACTCCAGCGATCATTTCTCGGAGAGGGAATTAATGCTCCTCGAACGGTTTGCCCAAATGGCCGTTGTAGCGGGCAGGGAGGCGATCGCGCAGAGCGGTCTCACCTTTGCGGGCAGCCTCGCCGAACGCACCGCTATCGTCACTGGGACCAGCGTGGGCGGCCAGTTCGCTGAAGAGACTGGCTATTATCGGCTCTACCGGGAGAACAATCCGCGGGTTGCGCCGCTTACTATCCCGCGGACCATGTCGAACGCCGGGGCTAGCGCGATCTCGGTCGAGTATGGCATCACCGGCCCGGTGTATACCGTTTCCACTGCCTGCGCCTCCTCGAATCACGCCATAGGACAGGCTTTTTGGATGATTCGGAATGGCCAGACCCTCGCGGCCATTGCGGGCGGCAGCGAAGCCGTATTCGCCGAGGGCCTTTTGCGCGCTTGGGAAGCGATGCGCGTCGTCTCCAGTCAACCGTGCCGGCCTTTTTCTATCGATCGCAACGGACTCACCCTCGGAGAAGGCGCGGCGATGTTGGTTCTCGAAAATTGGGATCATGCCCAGGCTCGGGGCGCCATCATCCATGGAGAAATTCTCGGCTTCGGCATGAGTTCCGACGCCCATCACATCACTCAGCCGTGTGTCGATGGCCCAGCCAAGGCAATGCGCTGGGCGCTCACCGATGCGGGCATCGCACCTGGCCAGGTCGATTACATAAACGCCCACGGGACCGGCACACTCGCGAACGATGTTACCGAAACACAGGCGATTCGTTCCGTATTCGCCGAGCCCACCGATAACATTCTAGTCAGCTCCACGAAATCGATGCACGGCCACACGCTCGGGGCGGCCGGCGCCGTTGAAGCTATCGCGACCCTCCTTGCCCTCAAACATGGCCTCGCGCCGCCTACAATTAACTTCACCAAGCCCGATCCGGCCTGCAACTTAAATCTCGTCACCGTTCGAGCCCAGCCCGCCCCGCTCGAAATCGCTCTCTCCAATACTTTTGCCTTTGGAGGCCTCAATGCTTCTCTGGTCTTTAAACGATAGTAAAGAGTGAAGGGAATTGAACAACATGATCTCCGTTAGGAGGCAAGAGCCGGCAATGGAAAGCTTCAGCTATTCACTTCCTATCGATCTGGAGCAAGCTGTCGATACTGCCCGGAAGTCCTGGGACGAATCGAGCAAGACCGAACGGCTGTGGAATAAAGACGCCTCGCTCTGGACAAATAACGACGAATCCAAATGGCTCGGCTGGCTCTATATTGTGAACGCCGAATTGGCCTACATCTCTAAGTTCAAAGCGCTTGCCGCCGAGATCCAGGAAGACGCCTTCACGCATTTTCTTTTGCTCGGGATGGGCGGCTCCAGCCTTTGTCCGGAAGTGTTCAGCGTCACTTTCAAGAAAAGGCCGCACGCGCCCGAGCTACTCGTTCTGGACTCCACCGATCCACAGTACATTCAAAGCATCAGGGCCAAAATTGATCCAGCCCGCACACTGTTCTGCGTCTCGAGCAAGTCCGGCACAACGCTCGAACCGAACATCTTCATGCAGTATTTCTTCGAGGAAACGCGAAAGATTGCCGGAGAGCGCGCCGGTCATCACTTCGTCGCAATCACAGATCCCGGTTCGAAACTCGAAGGTATCGCAACAAAGCTCGGATTCCGCCATGTGTATCACGGGGTATCCGGCATCGGTGGACGCTATTCGGCGCTCTCCGATTTCGGACTGGCGCCACACGCGGCCATGGGCTTGGACACCGAGGAATTTCTCAAACGCACGGCCTTGATGGTGGAACTGTGCAAGAGTAAGTCTGCCGAGGAGAATCCTGGTGTAGCGCTGGGTCTCATTCTTGGTGTCGCTGCCGCGCATTTTCGTCGCGACAAAGTAACGCTATTGTGTTCGCACTCGGTTTACGACCTGGGCGCGTGGTTGGAGCAGTTGCTCGCCGAATCCACGGGTAAACAGGGCCGGGGCCTGATCCCCATCGATCGCGAACCGCTCCCAAAAGAGGACCTGAAGCAGGTCTACGGCCGTGACCGCGTCTTTGCGTATATTAAATTCGCCGGAGACCGCGATCTCGAAATCGAGGATACGCTTGCGGCGCTCGAGGCGGCCAAAGAGCCTGTTATTCGCATCGTTCTTCCGAGTCTGCGAGACTTGGGCCAGACGCTCTTCCAATGGGAGTTCGCGACCGCCGTTGCCGGGTCCATTATCGGCATCAATCCCTTCGATCAGCCCGATGTCGAGGCAGGTAAAGTTCTCACACGCGAATTGACCGCGGCGTTCGAGGAATCCGGATCGTTACCTCCCGAGAAGCCCATCGTCAATCAGGACGGCATGAAAATCTTCGCCGATGAGGCTAACGCCCAAGCGTTGCTAAAGGGCGGCAAGACTGTTGGCGCTGTTATTCGCGAACATTTGGATCGCATTCGCGACGGCGATTATTTCGGAGTATTGGCGTACATTCCTATGTTTCGTGAATATGAGGACAAGCTGCAGAAGATCCGCGAGCACGTGCTCGAAAATAAACACGTGGCGACGGTGCTCGGTTTCGGCCCCCGTTTCCTGCACAGCACCGGGCAAGCGTATAAAGGCGGCCCAAACTCCGGCGTGTTTCTCCAGATCACTTGCGACGACGCTGTCGACCTGCCCGTCCCCGGCCAGAACTATACGTTCGGCATCGTCAAAGCCGCCCAGGCTCGCGGCGATTTCCAGGTTCTCGCCGCCCGTCAGCGTCGCGTCCTGCGCATCCACCTGGGTAAGGACATCGCCGCCGGGCTTAATCGCCTTAGCGATTTGGTCTCCGCGGCATTGTCGCATTAGGCGGACGCTTCACTTATCACCCAGTTCAGCGCCTCTGCGAGGCCCTTTGCAGTATGTTGGATCTGCGGGCTAACATGATCGAAGGCGTGAGTTTCCGGAACCCGGTGTTCGTCAATACGATCGGACACACATCGGGTATTTTCGTGTTCGGCCTACTCATCTTCCTCTTGCTGAGGAGCGGCGGCACGCTTGCGAACCGGCAAAAGACGGCTTCCCTAGCCGCCTCCTGTTTGGCATTGTTCTGGAATCTTGGCTCGTTGATTGGCTTGGCATTCCTGCAGCGCGATGGCCAGGTTGCGGACTGGCTGGTGGCAGTCAATTTTTCCGTACTGAGCCTGTTGCCGGCCGTTCTATTTTCCGTTCTGCTGAAGCGCAACCGCCGTGTGCTGGTTCCCATTGCATATGGAATCAGCCTGTGCGCCGTGGGGCTGCACTTCGCGGAGCTCAGGTTTCAATCGGGACGCCTGCATGAAGCGGGGCTGATGGTAATCACGACCGGTTATGCGGCACTGGGAGGCGCCGTGCTGATTTCGGATGCGATCACGGAACATCGGGACAAGCGGACCTCCATAACCGACGTGATCTGCCTGATGCTGTTTACGTTTTCATTCCTTCATTTTGGATATGGACACTCTCGAACCGCATGGACGAACGAGGTTGCGTTGCATCATGCGGGGATCCCCCTTGCCTTAGTCGTTCTTTTGCGGGACTACCGCCTGCTGGTGGCCGAAACCTTCACCCGTTTTATAGCCAATGCTGGATTGGCCGGGCTGTTCACCGTTTGTCTCTATTTCGCCAACGGCTCCGGAAACCTTGTCGCGCACGCGAGCGGAAACGGGTTTATGGCGGCTCTTTTGATCATCGCGTTCTGCCTTTCGGTAGTGGTATTCGCATGGCTGCGGGCCGCGCTTCAGAAGCTATTAACGCGCTTTGTCTTTGGACGCGGCGATTTGAATCTATACGCAAAGCACATCCTGCATGCCTCATCGGAATGCGACACAGAGGAAGAGTTCCTGGAGCGTGGCGCGAAGGAAATTTCGCACTTTGTCAAAGCCGAGCGCTTTCAACTGGCCCCGGATATTGGAGAGTCTGCGCGTTGGGCCGAAGTCGAACTGCCACTGCGGTTCTCGCGTGGCGACACCGTCACTTTGCTCCTCGGCCGGCGGCAGGGAAGCCGGCGATATCTGGTGGAAGACGTAGACGCCTTGGAATCCCTATGCAGGCTGGTTGTTGAACAAGTGGAGAGGTTGAGAGCCAACCAGCTCCAGGGTCTGGCACACGAAGCCGAGTTGCGGGCGTTGCAGGCGCAGGTTAATCCTCATTTTCTGTTCAATGCGCTTAATACTCTGTACGGGATTATCGGACGGGAATCGCTCGAAGCGCGACGCTTGATTCTTAATTTGGCCGATTTATTCCGCTATTGTCTCCAACGTCATCGGATGCTGATCCCTCTCGGAGAGGAATTAGAGATTGTTCAGGCATACTTGGAGATCGAGAGCGTACGCCTGAACGATCGACTTACGTTCGAAGTGATTGCGCCCCCCGCTGCGCGAAAGGCGGAAATCCCCGTTTTGTCCGTGCAACCTCTGGTGGAGAACGCGATCAAGCACGGCATTTCTAAACTGAATGCCGAAGGGCGCGTTCAAGTGATTGCCTCGGCGCACAGCGGCGTGTTGGAGGTTGTGGTGCGCGACAACGGCCCCGGCCTGGACCCCGCCAATTCCACGCCCGGACTAGGTATGGGAATTGAAAACGTCCGGCAGCGTCTGCGCCTGTGTTGTGGCCCGGGTTCCGAGTTGAATATCGAGTCAAACGATCAGGGCTGCGTCGTAACTCTTCGCGTCGTGCCGAATCTGGCTAAGCGGACTGAGCGTTCTCAGGCTGTGGCTCCTAATCCGGCCGGCGAAGCTCTTCCGCGCGTGTGAGCCCACCAAACGCCGTCAAAGATGCGATTACAGCGTTTTCGTGCCATACTCCGACTAGGTGAAGCCGAAGATCACAACCTGCCTGATCGCCGCGATCCTAGCACTAACAGCCTCGTTGTACTGTCCGGCTTCGCGTGTTGCGGCACCCTGCGCGTCTTATCGGGCGGTCTCCGCCGAGAAAACGCGATGGACCAAACGGTCCGCTGAGAGAGTTGTTCTACCCGTTTGTCAATGCATTCCATCTGAGGCACCGTTAAGTGGGCTTTGGCTCGTTCCGGATGACCCCGCCGCTCCCGTTCCCGGCCTCGAGCGATCGTTATTCCAGCGCCCGCCCCCCGCTTCTTCTCTCCTCCCCATTTCCAAAACATAGATGTCAGTTGGATAAAGAGAGGAGGCGCAATGCGCCCACTTTTGAATTCCGTTTTTGCGCCCTCGCGGCGCGATGCATCCGACATCCGGCGAATCAATGCCATACGGCAGGAGTATAGCCGTCTGGATGACGCCAAATTGGATACGATTGCGGCGCGAACGAGCGATCTGCTGTCGTGGTTGGCCGTAACTGCGGCCATTGCCTCGCGCTCGCTTGGCCAGGAGATGTTTGACGTTCAGCTTCGAGGCGCGCTTGCGCTGACCCGGGGAAGCATTGCCGAGATGAAGACCGGCGAAGGCAAGACGCTCGCCGCTGTGCCCGCCATCACATGGTACGCGCGAGAGAAGCAGGGCGTGCATGTGATCACCGCCAATGATTACCTGGCGCGGCGCGACGCTCGCTGGATGGGAGAGATATATCGTCGCCTGGGTCTCTCCGTTGGCCACGTGCAGCAAGGCATGACGCCGGGTGAGCGCCGTGCCGCCTACGCTTGCGATATTACGTATGCCACTGCGAACGAGATCGGGTTTGATTTTCTGCGGGACCAATTGGCGCTGTATATTTCGGACCAGGTGCATCGACCCTTTGCCGTAGCGGTCATCGATGAAGTCGATTCCATCCTGATCGATGAAGCGCGCATTCCGCTCGTGATCGCCGGTGGCAGCACTGATGACAACGCGCTGGCATTCTTGGCCGATCAACTGGTACGTGGTCTCCGCAATGGGATTCACTATCGAACCGACGTGAACGGCCGCCAGGTAGGGCTGACCGACTATGGCATCCGCGTGGTGGAGAATTCGACTGGCTGCCGCAATCTATACGAAGAGGAAAACCTCCAACTGCTAACGGCGGTGCAGGATGCATTACATGCACACGCGCTGCTGCGCCGGGACGTTGATTACATCGTGAAGGACGGCGTTGTCGCGATGTTGGATGAGTTCAAGGGCAGAGCGGCGCAGGACCGGCGCTGGCCGGCTGGTCTGCACACGGCCGTCGAGACGAAAGAACGGGTTGCTCAAAAACTTCAAGGCATGATTCTGGGCTCGATAACGCTGCAGAATTTGGCCGCGCTCTATCCGAAAATCTGCGGCATGACCGGGACCGCCGCCAGTTCCGAACTTGAGTTTCGGACCATGTACTTGCTGACGCTCGAAGTGATTCCCACGAATCGCCCCATGATCCGTATCGATCAGCCGGACGCGGTGTTTTCCACCAAGGCGGAGAAGGAACGCGCGGTTCTGGAAGAGATACGAATGGCCTATTCCGGAGGCCAACCGGTTCTGGTGGGAACGGCGAGCGTGGCGGAATCGGAAGCGCTGAGCAGCAGACTTTTTGACGTTCCGCATCGTGTGTTGAACGCAAAGAATGATGAGGCCGAAGCGGCAATCATCGCGCAGGCTGGCCAGCGGGGCGCGGTCACGATCTCCACAAACATGGCCGGACGCGGGACCGATATTCAACTGGGCGATGGAGTAGCGGATCTCGGCGGACTTTATGTCATCGGCACCAACAAGCACGAGAGCCAGCGCATCGACGATCAACTACGCGGCCGGTCCGGGCGGCAAGGCGATCCCGGTTGCTCGCGTTTTTTTGTATCTCTGGAAGACGACCTGATGACCAAATATGGCGACATCAATCCCAGATACTCAAAAGATCCGGGCAACTTACAAAAGCTGGTTGAGGGTCAAAATCTCGATCTAAGAACGTTTCTGCAAAAGTATGAACTGCCCATCGAAGGGCAGCGGCACCGGATCCAGATGTATCGTCAATCGGTACTCGAAGGAAACGAGCCATATTCATCAGAACGCGATCGGTTAATCACTCTGCGAACTATTGATGACCTGTGGGCCGACTATTTGGCGCGTGTGGCAGAACTACGCTCGGGCGCACAGTGGATTTCGCTCGGCTGGAGGGACCCGCACTATGAGTATCTGAAGCAAATTCACACGTGGTTTCCGGAATTGGAGGCCGCGATCCCGCAAGAAATTGAGGGGCGGATCGCGGAGGCTGCGGCCGGTGGCGGCCCGGATCCCAGGGAACGCGGCGCCGTGTGGACCTATATCACCACCGACCAGCCGTTTGGGACTTGGACCGAGCGGATTCTGCGCGGCCTCCGCCGCAAGGTCAAGAATCGGGATTTGTGGGGTTAGCCGGTACTCGCTAATGATGGTCCGGATGCTGATCCTGGTGCTGGTCGCGCCATTTCCAATATGCGTCTTGTTCCTTTTTTTTCGCCTTTGACCAATCGTGATATTTCTTGTGATGTTCCTGCAAGTATTGCCGCCATTGTGGATCCTCACTCTGGCTCCATTCATGTTTTGGATGATCCTGAGCGTACAACGCGCCAGTTGGCGCGAGTAACCCGAAACTCAACACGAGAGCGCCTGCAATTCGTTTCATTTATCTCTCCTATTGCTCAAATCGAATACTGTCATTTGAGGAGACACATTTTGCCCGCACAAAGTTTCGCGCTCAGCCTATTGACCGGCTCTGCTCATATTGATACGCCAGCCGGAACATCGCCGATTCATCGAAGTGCCGCGCAAAAATCTGCAGGCCGACGGGCAGGCCGTCGGAGGATTCGCCGGAGGGGACGCTCATACAAGGCACGCCTGATAAATCACCCGTCAGCGTGTAGACGTCGGACAAATACATCGCCAAGGGATCGTTTACCTTTTCACCGATCTTGAACGCCGGGAACGGTGAGACCGGCGCGACGATCGCATCGACTAGCTCAAAGGCACGCGTGAAGTCTGCGGCAATCAATGCGCGGACGCGTTGAGCTTTCAAGTAAAAGGCATCGTAGTAGCCGTGACTCAACACATAAGTGCCGAGCATGATGCGCCGCTTGACCTCGGGGCCGAATCCTGCGCCACGGCTCTTGCGATACATACCGGACAGCGTGTCCGCGGGCTCGCGCGAAGTATAGCGGACACCATCGTAGCGGGCGAGATTGGAACTCGCTTCTGCGTTGGCAATGATGTAGTAGCACGAAAGCGCGTATTTTGTATGGGGCAGGCTGATCTCACGGATGTCGCAGCCGAGCCTGCGGAGTTGGTTGACCGCGCCATCGATCAGGTCGCCGGTTTCGCGATTTAGCCCTTCGAAATATTCCTTGGGCAGGCCGATTTTCATGCCGTTCACGGGATGGCGCATGAGTTCGTGGTAATCATCCACCGGCGCGAAGGCGGAGGTGGAATCAAGATCGTCGCGACCTGCCATGACGCGGAGCACAGCGGCTGCGTCTTCGACGGTTCGGGCAAACGGCCCGATGTGGTCGAGCGAACTAGCGAACGCCGACAGGCCGTAGCGGCTGACCCGGCCGTAGGTGGGCGTAACACCGACTACGCCGCAGAAACTGGCAGGTTGGCGAATGGAACCGCCCGTATCGGAGCCAAGCGTGATGACGGCCGTGCCTTGCGCGACGGCGGCGGCCGGACCTCCGCTTGAACCTCCCGGCACGCGATCGAGCGCCTTGGGGTTTCGTACCGGTCCGAACGCCGAATTTTCGTTCGAAGAGCCCATGGCGAATTCGTCGCAATTCAGCTTGCCGATGAGCAACGCACCCTCGTCCTCGAGCCGAATGACAGCAGTCGCGTCGTAAGGCGGAATGTAGTTCTCCAGAATCTTGGAAGCGCAGGTGGTCCGGAGATCCTTGGTGACAATGACGTCCTTCACGCCCAGCGGAACACCGGCGAGCGCGCCCATATACTCTCCTTTTGCAACGAACTGATCGACGCGAGCGGCCGTTTTGAGCGCTCGTTCGGGAGAAAACGTCAGATACGCATTGGTCTTCGGATTTTCGCGCTCAGCAAACGTGATCGCGGCCTCGGCGATCTCCGTGGCGCTGAACTGCTTGTTGCGCAGTCCGTCGTGGAGGCGCGGAATGGTCAGATCCGGAAGAATTTCCAGCAGGCTCATCGCTCAATCACCTTGGGGACTTTGTAATAGCCGCCGCCCTTCAGGGCAGCGTTCGCCAAAGCTGCTTCGTTCGACAGCGGGGTGTGCGGAACATCCGGGCGCAGGGTGGCAATCTCGTCGGCATCGAAGAGGACCTGCGCCATGGGCTCGGTGCCGGTTGTGTCCAATTCGTTGAGTTGCTCAATGTGGCTCAAGATCTGGCCCAGGTCATGCGACATGCGATGCACTTCCTCGGCGGAAAGCTCTAGATTCGCCAGATCGGCGACGTAGCGGACCTCTTCTTCGGTTAATTGCAAGGGATGAATCCTCGGGTGATTGGCAAAATTTCAGGATCGCATGGGGCGAGAACGGGTTTGCGCCGATATGGAAAGAGACGCCCAAGTAAGCGTTTACAGCCCGATGATTTCGGGTCATGATATAACTTCGGTCTAAATGCTCCCACCTTTCGCGCTTCTTTTTGCAAGCGGACCTCAGAGGCTGCTGACGCTCAGCCCCGTAGACCTGATCGTAATCGGATTGTACTTCGTTGTGGTGCTGGGCATCGGCTTTTATCTCAAGCGCTTTACCAACACCGGGGAAGAGTTCTTCCTGGCTGGGCGCGAAATGACGGCCTGGGTGGCAGGGCTCAGTTTCGTGGCAGCTAATCTCGGCTCGCTCGAACTGATGGGCTGGGCCGCGGCCGCCTATCAATACGGCATATTGGCGACACATTGGTATTGGATCGGCGCCATCCCAGCAATGCTCTTTCTGGGCCTAGTGATGATGCCGTTCTACTACATTTCTAAAACTCACTCCGTGCCGGGCTATTTGAAATTGCGATTCGGCGAACCGTCGCGGGCGCTGGCGGCCATTTCGTTTGGCTTCATGACTGTATTGATGAGCGGCATCAATATGTACTCGATGGCCCTGGTATTGAAGATCATCCTGGGCTGGGACATTAATTTCAGCATCTGGGTATCGTCTTTAACCGTGGCGGCTTACGTGTTCCTGGGCGGGCTGACTTCGGCCATCTTTAATGAAGTCTTGCAGTTCTTCCTGATTTGGCTGGGCGCGATTCTCATCTCGGTTATCGGATTGGTGGAAACGGGCGGATGGAGCGGTATGGTGGCCCGGATCCATCACAACTTTCCCGGCCAAAACTATACGCATTTGTGGAGCACGCTGGGCGCGTTCAGCGACAATCCCATGGGAATTCATTGGACTGGGATCGTCCTGGGGCTGGGTTTTGTCATTTCGTTTGGCTATTGGACGACCGACTTTCTGGTGGTGCAGCGTGTGCTGACGGCGAGGGATCTACGCAGCGCGAAGATGGCACCGATTATCGGAGCATCGTTCAAGATGGCGGTTCCATTCATCGTAATTCTCCCGGGCTTACTGGCGCTCGCAGTCCTGCCAGAACACTTGGTGGGTGAAGCGCAAGCGCTGGCGACGGGCGGGCACAGCTACAACGAGGTCTTGCCGCTGATGCTGGCGCGCTATTGCGGGCCGGGACTGCTGGGGCTGGGGATTACGGCGTTGATTGCGGGATTCATGTCGGGTATGGCCGGAAACGTCAGCGCCTTTGCGACGGTGTGGACCTACGACATTTACCGCGCAATGATTCGCAGGGAGGCGCCGGATAGCCACTATGTCGCTATGGGGCGCTGGTGCACTGTGATCGGAGTGTTGATCAGCATCGGCACCGCGTATTTGGTGATGCAGTTCCTGAGCATTATGGATTATGTGCAGGCCTTATTCAGTTTCTTCATCGCGCCTCTATTCGGGACCGTTGTGTTGGGGATGCTTTGGAAACGGGCGACGCCGGCGGCCGGATTTTGGGGTCTGTTGATCGGCACCGTTTCCTCGATTGGAATGTGGCTGTGGGTGAAGATCGATCCCACGGCGCTGCGTTACGTGGCGCTTTCGCCGGATGCCAAAGATATGGCCGAGAACATGTACCGCGCGCTTTGGTCGTGGATCATTTGTGTCGCTGTTACCGTGTTGGTCAGCATGGCAACGCGGCCGAAACCGGACAAGGAACTGGTTGGGCTCGTCTATGGCGCAACCGAAATACCATCGGAGGGTTCGCTGCCGTTGTACAAACGGACCATCTTCTGGGCCAGCGTGGTGGCTGCCGTATTCGTAGCTCTGAATCTGATCTTCTGGTAAGAGGGATCTCACGATGCAACAAGGACGAATCTCCATCTGGTTTTTCATTGGCGCTCTGCTGCTGGTCTACGGCGTGTTGATCATGGGCGACGGAATCTATGAGTTGTCCTCTCCGCCAGCGCATCCGGTCGTGTTGGCGAATCTGCACGCGGGCATCTGGTGGGGCGCGGTTCTACTGGCCATCGGCCTGTTTTACACAATTCGTTTTTATCCAAAGAAAAGATAGCGGGGAAAGCATAGTAAGTAAATGTCCAATATCAGGCAGTGTGCAAAGTTCGGACTAATTGTCGGGAATCGCGGGTTCTTCCCGGACCATTTGGCCGCGACCGGCCGCGAAGAGATGATTCGCGTCTTGGAAGCGACAGGAATTGAAGTCGTCGCCCTGACGCCCGAGGAATCGAAGTTCGGCGCGGTCGAAACATTTGAGGAAGCCCGGCGCTGCGCCGATCTTTTCAAGAAACATAGCGGAACTATAGAAGGCGTCGTGGTTTCCCTGCCCAATTTCGGTGATGAGCGGGCCATTGCAGACACGCTGCGGCTGGCGGGGTTGAATGTGCCCGTACTGATTCAGGCCACGCCCGACTCGCCGGGCAAGATGACCATCCGCGACCGGCGCGACAGCTTCTGCGGCAAAATGTCGGCCTGCAATAACTTGATGCAGTACCGTATTTCATATTCGCTGACGACGTTACATACGGAGTCGCCTTCGTCCGATCAGTTCGCGAAGGATCTGATCTGGTTTGTTGGCGTATGCCGCGTAGTGCGGGGGCTGCGTAACTTGCGTGTGGGGTCCATCGGCGCCCGACCCGCTGCCTTCAACACTGTGCGTTATAGCGAGAAACTGCTGGAGGCGAACGGCATTTCCGTGATCACAATCGATCTTTCTGAAATTCTAGGACGGATCGAGCGGATGAAGGACGAAGATCATGCGGCGCAGGAGAAATTACAGGCCATCCACAAGTATGTTCCGACCAGTGACGTTCCGGCGGCTTCGTTGATGAA
The DNA here is from genome assembly GCA_036272835.1 of Bryobacteraceae bacterium. GTDB lineage: Bacteria > Acidobacteriota > Terriglobia > Bryobacterales > Bryobacteraceae > Bog-105. The sequence continues at coordinate 127,739 of DATAXY010000062.1, read as the reverse complement.
GATGGCGAAATTGGGAGCGGTCATCGATGGCTGGATGCGCGAAGCCCAACTTACGATTAGCGCAGTGCAGTGCTGGACGGCGCTCGAAGAGTACTTTGGAGTTGTGCCATGCACGGTGATGAGCATGATGAGCGAGAATCTGATGTCGAGCGCGTGCGAAGTGGACATTGCTGGTGTTGTCGGCATGCACGCTCTCCGGCTCGCGTCCGGTACTCCGAGCGCGCTGCTCGATTGGAACAATAATTATGGAGAAGACCCGAACAAAGCAGTCTGCTTCCATTGCAGTAACTTGCCGAAACATTTCTTCGCGACCGTGAAGATGGATTTTCAAGAAATCATCGCGGGAACGGTTGGCAAGCTGAATACTTTTGGCACGTGCGTCGGACGAGTGAAGGCGGCGCCGATGAGTTATGCCCGTTTCTCCACCGACGATCTGCATGGGAAGATGCGAGGCTATGTCGGCGATGGCCGGTTCACCGAAGATCCGCTCGAAACATTCGGCGGCGCGGGCGTAGTCGAGATTCCGAGGCTGCAGGACCTGCTGCACTTCATCTGCGAACGTGGATTTGAGCATCACGTGGCGGCAAACCTTGCCATCACTTCGCCGGTCGTTTACGAGGCCACGACGAAGTACCTGAATTGGGACGTTTACTGGCATAGAGCATGAGCGTGATCGTCGCGGGAGTAGACTTCGGCACACTGAGCGTGCGTGTATCGATTTTCGATCGGGAGGGCGGACGGCTGGGATCGGGGACCGCGGAGTATCCGCTGCATCGCCAGAAGAATGATCCGGACCGCGCAACGCAGAGCCACAGCGACCATATGAATGCGTTGGCTGAGGCCATGGGTAAGGCTTTGGAAGCCGCATCTGTCGACGGATCGAGTGTGCAGGCACTGGCCCTGGATACGACGGGATCGAGCGTGATCCCGGTTGGGGACGGCTTGGAACCGCTGGACGAGTATTACCTCTGGTGCGACCATCGCGCTTGGCGCGAGGCAGCGGAGATCACGGCGAAGGCCCATGAATGGGGCCTCGAAGCGATCGGCTGGAGCGGCGGCGTTTATTCTTCCGAGTGGGGATTTTCAAAGCTGCTGCATTGGCTGCGGCACAACCCGGATTCGCGCGACAAACTGGTGTCCGCGTTTGAGCATTGCGATTACGTCGCGACGGTCCTTTGCGGCATACGCGACGTGAATCAGGCGCCGCGCAGCGTTTGCGCGATGGGCCACAAGTGGATGTGGAACGAATCTCTGGGCGGGTTGCCTCCGGAGGAATTCCTGGTAGCCGTCGATCCGTTGCTTCAGGGCGTGCGCGCGAAGCTTGGCGGCCGATACCTCAAGTCGGACGCGATCGCTGGAACGTTATCGGCGGAATGGGCGCAGAAACTCGGTTTGAAGGCGGGTATTCCGATCCCGGTTGGCGCGTTCGATGCCCATTGGGATGCGGTGGGCGCGGGCGTTGCGCTGGGCGATGTGGTCAACGTCATCGGGACATCGACCTGCATAATCGGACTAAGCGACCGGACGACGCTGGTGCCGGGCGTGTGCGGCGTGGTGCCGGGTTCGGTAGATCCCGAACTCACCGGTATTGAAGCGGGGCTTTCGGCCGTCGGTGACATCTTTGAAGCGATCGCAAAACGAGCCAGTTCGAGTGCAGGAATTTTGGCCAAAGAGATCGCGACACATCGTGCCGGCCAGACCGGCCTTTTGCGCATGACCTGGGACAACGGCGACCGTACGGTGTTGGTGAACCCTGAACTCGGTGGCGTGACGTTAGGGTGGCATCTGACCAGTACGGCCGCCGATGAACTGTTCGCAGCCATTGAGGGCACAGCCTTTCACACGCGCATCATTCTGGAGCGGATGGAGGAGCATGGCGCATCGGTCGAGCGCATCATCAATGGCGGCGGCATTCCGCAGCGGAACGACACGTTAAATCAGGTTTATGCGAACGTTTTGAATAAGCCAATTTTGGTGCCGCAGGGGGACGTAACCAGTCTGGGCTCGGCGATTTTTGCGTTCTTGGCCGCCGGCGCATTTCCTTCCATTGAAGCGGCGCAACAGGCCCTGTGCCCGCCGCATCGGACGTTCCTTCCGCAACCGGATGCCGCCGCAGTTTATGAGCAGCTTTATCCGCTCTATCGCAAGCTGTACTTTGGGTTGGGTTCCAAGTCGTCGGCGCCGGTAGCAATCGGCGACGTGTTGCCGCAGTTGAGAACGATCGCGGCCGAAACGAGGCAGATCTCATGAGCCTGGATGAATTAAGAGAAGAAGTAGTGGACGCCAATCTGGAGTTGGTGCGGCAGGGGCTGGTGATTTTCACCTTTGGGAACGCCAGCGGGCGCGATCCGGAAACGAATCTTGTGGCGATTAAACCCAGCGGTGTGCCGTATGAGCAGATCTCACCGCAGGACCTGGTGGTCACCGATATCGACGGAAATATTGTCGAAGGGGAACTGCGGCCATCGTCGGATTTGCCCACGCACTTGGTCTTGTATCGGGCTTTTCCAGGCGTGAATGGCGTGGTCCATACGCACTCGCGCTATGCCACAGCATGGGCACAGGCGGGAGTCGATATTCCGGCGTATGGCACTACGCACGCGGACTATTTTCCAGGCCCGATACCGGTGACGCCGCATATGGCCGCACACGAAATCGAAACCGACTACGAACTGAATACCGGACACGCGATCGTGCGGCGCTTTGGAAATTTGGACCCGCTGCGAACGAATGCCGTGCTGGTCGCGGGGCACGCGCCGTTTTGTTGGGGCGAAACGGTGGCAGCCGCGGCGCATACCGCGCTGGTGCTGGAAGAGTTGGCGCGCATGGCGTATTTGACCCTGACAATTCGAGCCGATACGGCAGCGATATCCGAAGCCCTGCATCATAAGCATTTTCATCGAAAGCACGGGCCGGACGCGTATTACGGGCAAGGATAGGTAGCCGTCCAGCGCTACACTGGTGCTCACCTTGCTCAGCACACCGGCGAATTCTCGCGCTGAACGGCTTCGGTCCGCAGTAGCGGGCCTATTTTTCTGTCTCGCCTGCGTCGGAGTGGCGATTGCCCTCTGGGCGCATGTCGTCTCGCTATTAGGATTCGACCCTCGGATGTACTTCCACTGGACTTGGGTTGTTCAACTGATACTGTTGACGCTCCTGATCCCGATCATGATTGAAATCATGCGAACCCGTCTTGCGGGAATCCATCTTTTTCCTGCCCCTCACTGGCAGAAAAGGCTCCTGGTGGCCCTGATTGTTTATTACACACTTCAGTTCTATCTATTCATTTGGCTTGCGTCGGACCACCTGGAAAGCTATGCGACTTGGAGGATGTATTCCGCCGGCTGGCTACTGCTCTTCACGCTCTGCGCGATTTACTACTCGGTGCGCATGCGACCTAGCCGGGGCGGTAAGAGCGGCTGAAACTCACTTATGGACAACATCCCAGAAGACGCTGCAATCTGCGATGTCCTCTTTGTGCGCATAAAGCTTGACCAGACCCAATTCGGAGATTAGGTCCTCATCGCCACAGGTAGCAACGGTATGGTAATAGCCGGCCTTTACGTTCTTATAGAGCTCCGGTCGCGGTACCACGTGGAACAGCGCCGCTTTCGCGGGAGGAAATAGCAGCTTATGCGAATCGGCCGTTTCCATGCCCTCGGGAACCGGCCGCTTCAGCAGAAAGAAGATCTGCTCGTCGGCCCATAAGGTTGCGCCCGGCGGCGTTACTTCCTTCACCTTCTGCGCCATTTCTTCCATGTCGGACCAACCGAATGAATCCCAATCGTCGTCGTAGAAGGAACGCGCAAACGACAAGAAGAAGACCAATGCAGTCGCCAGGACAGGCCGCCATGGACGATCTGCCGCGCCCATCTTGCGCGCTATCCCCAATAGACCCACAACGGCCAAAATGCTCAAGAACGGTACGGTAAACAGGAAATAGCGCCGGAACGTTGGATGCGGAGTGCACAGGTACAAGGCTTCCACAGGGGCAATCCAGGCGCAAAGATAATACTCAGCCTTACGGGCGCGTTCCCATCCGCTGCGCCGCATGACGAACACCACACCCAGCATGGCCAAGCTCATCAGGATCAGCGCCTGGGGCGAACTCATCCAGGACGTAATCTCCTCCCAATTGTGCTTCTCATTCCCAGGCCAGTCCACCTGGCGATAGGACATGTTGTATGCAAGTATGTTGAAGACCGTCTGCTGAGGGAACCGAATGTACAACCAGAGAACCGGCAGGAACGCCACAAATTCCCCCACAACCAGCGCGACGGCATTCGCCACTCGCTTCCCGGGAAGCGAGTAAACCAGCAGCCAAACCAGCATCACCGCTCCTATGGGCGCGGTGAGTAATGAGGAGGCCGCCGCAATGCCTGCAAACAATCCGGCTCCGGCGGCAGACAGAGGATTCTTCTGTCCTGCCGCGAGAACAGCAAGCCGGAATGCCATTGCAACGGACAACAAGCATAGCCCATATGCCTGCGCGACCGTGCCGTACTGGACTACAATCAAACTCAACCCAAAGAACAGCGCTGCCGCGATCGCTCCCGGCATTCGCCATCGTACTTCCGGGAATCGTGTCAGCACGAACTGCCCGATCAGGAAGATTGCTCCGATTGTTTCTAGCGCGGCCACCACGTGCGCCACACGCCAACTTTGCGAGAAAACATGCATCCAGAATGCAACCCAGAAGGCGTTCAAAGGCGTTTGCGGAAAACAGTAATCTACATAGGGCAGTTGGCCGCGGTCGATGAGCTGCGCCGCCAGCAGATGGAATCCTTCATCCCAGGCAAACGACTGCATCTGCGAATAAGCAAGGATGATGGCTGCCAGCGCCGCTACGACTCCCAGTAGCAACGCCAATCCTCGTCCGTGACGACGGGGAGGCGCCTCGGGAGGAACAGCAGGTTCAAGATGTACGGAAGCATCGCTCACGAAAAAAGGATAGCGCTCAATCGACTAATTCAAATGGGCCGGCGAATCAGGAACCGCTTGCTGCTCTTCCGATGGTGTCCATCTCAACGACAACGCGTCCTTGCATCTCGCCACGTGCAAGCTGTGCCAAGGTTTCGGGCACCTCAACCAGAGGAATGGTTCGGGCGACGGGCACAGGCAGGCCGCCAGTCAGCCACTCACCCAATATGCGCAGATCGGCAGGCTTAGATTTGACCGTAACCAGTGCGCATCGCGTACCGGCAACTAGGCTGGAGAGCTTGTCAACGACGAATGCAAGCGATGGGAGTGTTGTGACGTATGTCCCTCCGCAGTTCAGATGTTTACGCCATTGACGCCACCGGAACGCGGCAGCGGCATCAAAGACCACGTCATACCGGCCAGCCGAAGGGCCAATTGGATCCTCGCGTGTTCTATCAATGGTTCGTTCCGCGCCAAGCTGTATAGCAATTTCGAGTCCGTGGGCAGATCCCAAGGCCGTCACACGCGCACCAAGTCTCTTGGCAATTCCGATTGCAATTGAGCCTACGCCGCCGGATACTCCTGTGACCAGTACCTGCCTGCCCGGTTGGCCCAGTCGCCCGAGATCCCGCAAGGCTTGCAATGCGGTCACTCCGGTGGTCGCGGCCGCAGCCGCTTGGCTGTGGCTAATTCCTGGCGGCTTTAACGCGATACGGCCGACGCGAGCAATTAGCGCCTCCGCGAAGGCTCCGCGGCGATTTGTGGGGCCGTAGGCCAGAAAGCCGAATACGTCATCGCCCGGCGCGACTTGGGACACACTACTCCCGATCGCCTCTACGGTACCGGAAAAATCGTAACCGAGCACGAGCGGAAAATTACGCGCGTGCAGGAATTTGACTTGGCCTTTGATGACCTTGTAATCCGCGGGATTCAGGGCCGTCGCACGAACGCGCACTCTCACTTCGCCCGAGGCCGGCTTAGGGAGTGGCAATTCGATTATGCTTAGCCGGCTGAGGTCGCCGTACCGATCGGTGGCAAGCGCATGGATGCGGGTGTTCATACTGCCTTTACCGGCCATTATGTCAACGTCATCCCGTGTTGGTGGATGTTTGAAACGTTCGACGCTAGTATTCTCTTAAAGTGAGGAAACTTATTGATGGCTAGCACTATTCCGGTGACTCCCGAACGAATCCTGCGGTTTGCATGGGGATACGTTCCGACCCTTGTCCTGGAGGCGGCGATTCGTCACCGTGTGTTCGAGGTGCTCGATAGCGGCGCGAAAACTCTCGACGAAATTCGCCAGGAAACAGGAGCTTCCGAAAGGGGGCTGACCGCCATTCTCAATGTACTGGTGGGTCTGAACTTCCTGGCAAGGGACACGGAGGGTAGGTTCTCCCTGACACCGGAAAGCTCTACTTTTCTCGTGAGCTCTAAGCCCGGGTTCCACGGCGGAACGATTCGTCATGCCAGCGAACACTTAATCCCCAAATGGCTCCGGCTTAATGAAATTGTTGCGACGGGCAAACCTATCGAGGCGGTCAATCGGGAGGAGTCAGGCGGCGAGTTTTTTAAGAACTTCGTCAACGACATCTTCCCAATGAGCTATCCCGCCGCGGAAGTGCTTGCCGCAAATCTCGAGATTGACGACGCCAGTTCGCCTGCCCGTGTTCTCGATCTTGCGGCGGGTTCCGGAGTTTGGGGTATTGCGTTGGCGCAAAGATGGGAACACGTTCGGGTCACCGCCGTCGATTGGCCAGAAGTGATTCCCGTAACGCGGAGCACGGTGGCGCGGTTCGGCTTGGCGGACCGCTTCTCATTCATCGAAGGGGATCTACTGGAAACAGACTTCGGCATCGGCTACACAATAGCGACGCTGGGTCAAATTCTTCACAGCGAAGGCCGGGAGCGTAGCCGGGCGCTTTTGGCAAAGACGTTTCAGGCGCTTAGTCCGGGAGGAACCGTTGCCATTGCGGAATTTCTTGTGAATCCGGATCGAACGGGCCCGTTGAATGGCCTGTTCTTCGCCGTCAATATGCTGGTGAATACCGAGAGCGGCGACACCTATTCGTTCGAGGAAATTGCCGGTTGGTTGGCAGAAGCCGGATTCGTCGATACCCGCCAATTAGAGTCGCCAGGGCCATCACCGCTGATCTTGGCGAGAAAGCCTTTGGAAATCTAATCCTCATCTGCTGAAGGCCTCACGGTATGAACTGGAACTTCTTTCAGCGTGCCGGAAAGCGATTATCCATCGAGTGATGTCCATGGTCCAAGACGATATCAGGACCAGTCCGGAGGCGATTCATCTCAATAGATCGACCAAACACCCGGGGTTGCGATTTCTATCAAATGACGGTCCGGATCTCGAAAATAAACGCTTTGGCCACCCATATCCCAACTACGCTTCTCTTCGATAGAGATTCCGTTCTCCGCAAGCCATCGTTCCCAAATCGGCAGCTCCGAAGCGGCAATCGCGAACGCAATATGGAGTTCGCCGTCGCCATCGTGTGGGGATTGAATTGAGAGGGAGCCGCCCTTTTTAAATAGCAAAAGCACCTGGCGCTGCCCGGCTTGCATGGCGCAGCCGCGCTCGCCGAAATCGCCGATGATTCGAAAGCCGAAAATCTTCCGATAAAAGCCCGCGGAACGGGTGACATCATCGACGTAGAGAGACGACTCCAAGAACCCATCGGACTTCGGATGCATCATGGTTCTCTTGCAAACGGCTCAATCGTGCGCCGCAAACGCGCACCACTCGAACAGAAGATCCCACTCTGCGCGTTGAATTTCGAGCGCCGCGCGCTCTTTCTTTGTGCCGGGCGCTCGGCGCGCTTGCTCGCACCATTCAATAAACAGAAATGGGTCCCAAGCCGGCTTCAACGCCCACGGCGTGCCGGTGCTTTCCAGAATCTCAGATGACCTCCGACGTAGCTCCGCAAAAATGCCATGTTCGCCAACTCGCCGAAACCAATGTCCGGCATTTGAAGAATCCGGCTCAACACGATGGGCGATGGCGTGCCAATAGCTGCCTTCGGTAGACTTAATGTCTTGCGATACTTGGTGGCTCTCCTCCCAACAGCCGGCGAGGAGTAAAAGACCGCTGACGGCAGCTTCGGGTGCACGCGCGCCGGGAAATAGCAGGTTGGGACTGGTGCTTTGAATGGAAGCCGCATCGGCCCTGTTGCCTTTCTCCGTCTTCGTCAAAGGCAACTCGCGCGCCGAGTACTTCTGAAGTAGGTCGCGTACCGTGTTTGTTAGAGCGTCTGACTTAATCTCCATCTTTTCACTCCATCGGGCGACACCCGTCCCCCGCCGCTACGTCCCCCGCGGCGGCACCGCCGATTGCCTGGCCACCAGGTGCGTTGCCACACGGAACTCGCGGCCGGCCAATTCGGGATCGGCGATCATCTTCCACAGTGCCTGAAATGCCACTCTGCCGATCTCGCTGCGGGGGACCGCCACGGTCGTAAGCGCCGGCTGCGTGTATTCGGCGAACAGAATATCGTCGAACCCAACGACCGAAAGATCTTCGGGCATGCGCAGGCCGCCATCGTAGGCCCGGTGGAGCACGCCGATCGCGGTCAGATCGTTACCTGCCACGATGGCGGTCGGCATCTGCCCGTTCAGCAGTTTCGAGCAGGCGAAATAACCTCCTTTGACCGAGAAATCCGAATCGATGATCTGGCTCGCTTCGAGGCCCGACTTCTCCGCGCTTTCCATGAAGGCTCGCTTGCGCCGTTGTGCCGAATGCATGTGCACGGGGCCTCCGATGTATGCCACCTTGCGATGCCCCAGCTTCAGTAAATATTCCAACGCTTCGGCAATCCCGTGCTCATAATCGATCACGATATTGCTAATCCCGCGATCCACTCGCCCCAGGTCCAGGTACACGGCGGCCACATATTTCGAGGCGAGCATATCGATGACCGACGGATCGATCTGAGAAGTAAGGATCGCCACGCCCGGCACCTGCAGCGCCAGCACACGCTTTACCGAGTTCAACGTTCTTTGCGAATCGTAATTGGTGTTCAATACCAGCGCATCCATGTCATGCGCCAGCGCCTGATCCTGAAACGCCGCCGTAATATCGGGAAAAAATGGATTGCGAACGTCCGAAATGATCAGGCCCAGCAAGGAACTCCTCCCGCGCGCCAGATCCCGGGCGGCCTGATTTTGCGAGTAGCCGAGTTCATGAATTGCGGCCAATACCCGCTGGCGCGTCTCAGGAGTAGCCGAGAGCTTGCCATTCAGCACACGCGACACCGTGGCCGTCGAAACACCGGCGTGGGCAGCCACGTCGCGTATGCTCGTGCCCGGCCGGGCCCCGGTCGTCGCATTCGGCTTAGGCATATAGGCAGGCTGTCATTCCCGATCAGTGTATCGCTTAACAATCATTTCGCAAATAGGCCAGCGGTCGCAGAGATGGTAATCGGTTAAACGGTTGCGGACGGTACTTATCACCAGGCTCGCTCGCTTATAATCGGATGCGTCAATGCTTCGACTCGCCTCCCTTCTGATCGGATTTACCCTCCTGCCGTTCTCTCTGAATGCACAAACTATTCGCTACCTGGAGAACGCGCGCATTTGGCTGCTCACGACAGCCCACAGTACCTATGCTCTAGGAGTCGGACCAGACGGTCTCTTAGAGCACGTTTATTGGGGCGCTACGGTTACGCGTGCCGGCGACTTTCCCCCCATTCCGGCGCATCGCGATATTTCTTCTTTTGATCCATCGCAAATGCTCGATGCCGAGGAATACCCCGGTTGGGGCGGCCCGCGGTACTACGAACCGGCGCTGAAAATCACTCGGGCCGACGGCGATCGCGATTTGGTCCTCCACTATGTCTCACAGCACATCGCGGGCAACGATCTGGATATACGGCTCAAGGACATACGCGACGACATTGAGGTCGTTCTGCATTACCGCGTGTTCCCGGACACCGATATTGTGCGCCGTTCGTCGACCATCGTGAACCACACCCCGCAGACCGTGACGCTCGAAAGCGCGCAATCCGCCGTTTGGAACCTTCCTGAAGGCACTGGTTACCGCCTCAGTTACCTGAGCGGGCGGTGGGCGGAGGAAACGCAACTCAATCGCGAGCCGATCCACGAAGGCATGAAAGTAATCGAGAGCCGCGAAGGCCACACCAGCCACAATTTCAATCCATGGTTCGCTATCGACGACGGCAGCGCGACCGAAGAACACGGCCGGGTTTGGTTTGGCGCGATCGCCTGGAGCGGCAATTGGCGGATCTCGGTCGAGCAGACGCCCTATCGGCAGGTTCGGGTGACGGGCGGCCTGAATTCTTTCGATTTCTCATATCCGCTGAAGCCCGGCGAATCGTTCGAGACACCCGAATTCTATGGTGGATTCTCGGATCATGGCTGGGGCGATGCGTCCCGGCTGCTCCATCGCCTGGAATTGACCGGCATTCAGCCCCACGGCGCGAAGGCTCGGGTCCGTCCCGTTCTCTATAACTCCTGGGAAGCCACCGAATTCAATGTCAATGAGCCGGGCCAAACGGCGCTGGCGCGCAAGGCCGCGAAGCTGGGTGTCGAACTGTTCGTCATGGACGATGGCTGGTTCGGCAAGCGCAACAACGACCACGCCGGACTGGGCGATTGGACCGTCAATCCACAAAAGTTTCCGCATGGCCTGGCGCCGCTGATCCAGGAAGTGAACCGGCTGGGAATGGACTTCGGCCTATGGGTGGAACCGGAGATGGTCAACCCAGATAGCGACCTGTACCGCGCACATCCGGATTGGGTGATGAACTTTCCAGGGCGGCCTCGCAGCGAGTTGCGCAATCAACTGGTGTTGAACCTGGCGCGCGATGACGTGAAGCAGTATGTATTCGGATTCCTGGACAAGCTGGCGACGGAATACAACATTCGCTATTTCAAATGGGACATGAATCGCACGTTTAGCGAACCCGGCTGGCCGGAAGTGCCGCCCGCAGAGCAGCAAGAGCTGTGGGTGAAGTATGTCCACAATCTCTACGACATCATCGATAAACTTCGCGCGAAGCATCCGAATCTTGAAATCGAATCGTGTTCTGGCGGAGGCGGACGGGTCGATCTCGGCATTCTGAAACGCGTCGACGAAGTGTGGACATCCGATAACACCGAAGCGTTTGACCGTCTTCGCATTCAGGAGGGCTTTTCGCAGGTCTACGCGCCCAAATTCATGTCGGCCTGGGTGACAGACGTGCCTAATATGAATGGCCGCAGCACGCCTCTCCAATACCGCTTTCTCGTTGCCATGCAGGGGGCGCTGGGCATCGGCGCGAATCTCAACAAATGGACCGATGCGGATTCCGAACTCGCGACCAACATGATTGCCCTCGACAAGCGCATCCGGAGAACGGTTCAATATGGCGCGCTATATCGCATCCTGTCGCCCAGGCTCAGCGATGTGACGGCGAACGAATATGTCTCGCAAGATGGCAAGGAAGGCGTGGTGTTTCTATTCCGGCATTCGCAGGAGTACCAAACGCCCCCGCCCACTATCTATCTGGAAGGCCTGGACGAAGACGCGACCTATCGGCTGGAGCCGGCCTACGGAAAATTGCGCGAGAGCGGCGAATCGTTCAGCGGCGCCTACTTGATGCATCATGGCATCGACGCGGTCTTACAAGGCGACTACGACAGCATGGCGGTTCTGCTCCACCGCCAATAATCGGCTTGCATTACGCCCGAGGTGCCTCTTCTACGGCGACCAAACCCTTGCCTGTGGACAAGTTCTTCTTTTGGCAACGCACCACTTGTCCGGTTGTAAATTGCCATTCGTCGCCCGGCGGCACTTCTTCGAGAATTTGATAGAAGTTGTGTCCCAAATCGGCGGCGCGCACAGGGCGCAGCGCGCCTCGGCTTTCGCCCAACAAACCGACGTAGATCGTTGCTTCCTTCACAGATGGAGCGGGCCCCGCCGAGGGTGGCGCGGTGGCGAACGAAGGCGCCGTCGGGGGTGGATACACGGCTGCGATGGTCGTCTCTTCGAGAATCGAAGCGGACGTGGTCCTCGGCGCAGCCGCCGGAGTGGGAGGTGGAGTCGCGATTCCGAAGACGCTTCCCGTTGGCGCCGCTACTCTCAGGGCAGCCGGGCGCGGCGTAAAATCGCTGGCGTCCGGCACGCGGTTTCCGACGCGCACGCGATCTACGACAACGAATATGATGAATCCTATTCCCCAGAAGATCGGATACCATCCGCCCGGAAACGCCAGATACGTCCGGTTTGCCTCCTCATACGCGAACAGCCAGCTCCAAGCCAGCATGAACGTGAAACCGATAACCGCCGCATACGCGATGCTCTGCACAAAAGAGCGAGCCGGCTGTTCATCCCACGACAACAGCACCAGCAGCAGGGTCACGCCGATAAAAGTGGTGAGCCATCCAAACTCGCCCGACGCCGCTTTAATCGCCAACCCGCCAGCCAATACAGTGCCCAGCAAGGCTGCCGGGCCAATTTGCGACTTAACCATATCAGGTTTAATTTCTCCAGTCGGCTCAATTTTAGCGGATTGCCGATTGCGGGCCGGACGCAGCACTGTAGGCATAGCCCATACTGAAGGAAAAGCTTATGCTCCGGTTAACGATCGCGCTGTTTATTTCCATGGCGCTATTCGCCCAGACGGACCCCAACAGTCAACCACCCGGCCAAATAATAGGACACGTTCAGAATGCGGTCACCGGCGATCCAGTCACAGGCGCGCAGGTTCGGTTGATTCAATTCTCACCCATCTCCGTCATAAGGAGCTCGGGACAGCACATCGTTTCTTCGCAGCCGGACGGCAGCTTCATCTTTGATAATGTGGCCCCGGGCATGTACGGATTGGTGGCCTCGGCGCCAAGCTTTTCGCCCGGCCATTACAAGGCCAACGGTTCATCCAATTCGATGGATTCCCTTACTGTTCAGCCGGGCGCCCAAGTTGCCGGGCTGGTTGTAGCGCTTCAGCCCTACGCGAACCTCACCGGACGAGTGATCGACGATACCGGACAACCCGTGCCGCATGCCCAGGTCCGGACATTTATCTCTGTGCTGCTGCGGGGCAAGACCCAGCTTGAGCCGCGCACAATAGCGAACGCCAACAATGCCGGGCAATTCGAACTGAAGGGTGTGCCCAGCGGCAAGATCTATATCGTCGCCTCACCGGCTCCCCAAGTGCCGGCTGCCAATCCGCCGCTGGCTACATCCCCGGCTCCTGAAACTAAGCTCAGTCTGGTCTCAACCTTTTACCCCGATAGTCTGGACCTCGCCAATGCAGTTGCGCTCGACGTGCACTCAGGCCAGGATCAAGGCGACATCGACGTCCACATGAAGCGCGCCGCCACCTACCACATCCGCGGCAAAGTGAAAGTAGCCGTTTCGTCCGATACCAAGCTGGTAATGGAAGTTTCGCCTCGTGGCGGTCCGGTTTCCTACTCCCCGGGGCAAGGAACCACTGTGGGTCTAGACGGCCAGTTCGACATAGGAGATCTGATTCCGGGCACCTACACGCTTCGTCTGATGGAATCGGGCTCCTCCGGAAATGTAAGCCGTTTTTCTCCGGCGCAACACATCTTGAGCCGCCAGGATGTCACGATAGCTGCTGGCGATGTCAACGGTCTTGCGCTGGCGGAGACGCCTCCCGTCACACTCACCTGGCATGCGCGCTCCGAGGATGACGAGACCGCCAATCTCAGCAACGTCATGATCAGTCTATTGTCTTGGGATGATCCGCCTACAAACGCCGCCCCAGCAATGAGCATGAGTCGGGATGGCTCCCGAACAATTACCGTCGACGCCGGACATTACATCATTCACGTCGGCGGCGTCCCGCCGGGCTCTTACATCAGTTCGTTGCAGATAAATCAAACCGACGCATTGAATAAGGTTGTCGATCTCTCTCAAGGCGGCGCTGGCCAGGTCGATATCGTGTTTCGCAAGGGTCTTGCTGAACTCGATGGCTCGCTCGTTTCGAATGACAGCTCCGCTCCTCGCGCCGCCACCATTATCCTGGTGCCGGAGTCGCTCGCTCCAGACGGCAGCAATCTGATGATGCGCGGCACAGGAAGAAATTCGGCCTTTTCCTTCACCAACGTGCCCCCCGGCCGCTACACCGCCTTTGCGGTCGAGCAATTCAACTACAACGCCTGGCAGAATCCGAGTTTCATTGCCAGTCTCCAGGGCCGCGGCGTATCAGTAGACCTCGATGAGAAAGATCGTAAACGGATCGAACTTTCGGTTATCTCTTCGTCCGATTTACTGCAGGCCATGGCGCAGATGGGTCTCGAAGAGTAGGCTTCGGCCGAGCCCCAGCCCGGCCTGTCTCCTAAGCGCTATTCTCGCCGCTCGCCTGATCGCGGGCTGTTAGACTACAGTCGTAGCCCTTCCCTTGCAGACTGAGCTTCGCGTTGCCCAACCAGCCTTTACCTAAGAGCAACGTGCGCACGCCGTTGCCGCGATCTCATATTTGGATAGCCATCCTGCTGTGCGTTCTGAGCCTGCTGAGCAGTTGTATCTCGCAGCCCAACGACTCAATCGGCGAGGCGTACGTCGCGCCAGCCATGCTCAACTTGCGTCACGATCTCACCGGGAAAAAAGGCACCGTCGCCGTGCTCAAACATGGCGAACACCTGGATATCGTCGATGTCCGCCGCCGGTTCGTAAAGGTCCGCACGGCGAAAGGCGCGGAAGGGTGGGTGGATTCCAGCCAATTACTGAGCACGGAACAGATGGAGCAGATCCATCGTGACGACAAGATTTACCACGCGTTGCCTTCCGAAGGGGCGGCGTCAGCTTACGAAACAACGAACGTGCACATTGAACCGAGCCGCGCGTCACCGGCGTTTACGTCAATTGTGGGCGGTGGAGTAGTGACAACATTGGAGCACCGGTTGTCTCCGAAAGTCATCGGACCGCCGCCGCCGAATTCGCTGGCGCTTATCAGAGTGCAAACTGTGCCGCGGCGGCAGCGGAGAGAGAAAGCTAGCCGGATTTCGTTCAAGCTTCCGCCCAAGCCACCGCCGCCTAAACCGCCGGCCAACTGGCAGGAGTTATCCGCGGAACGGATCGATGGCGCCGACAGCGTTGCAGATGCACACGCCGAAGCGGAGCGCCAGAAAGCCGAGCAGAAGACTGACGAAGCGAAGAAGCCTCCAGTCCTGGAGGATTGGACCCTGGTTCGCACTAAAGACAACCAGTGTGGCTGGGTTCTTTCGCGCAATCTCATGATGGCTATCCCCGATGAGGTCGCTCAATACGCCGAGGGCAAACACATCACGTCCTATTTCGATCTCGGGCAAGTCACCGACGAAGATAAGGGCGTAAAACACAATTGGCTTTGGACCACTGCTTCGTCGGAAGAGCCGTATGATTTCGACGGCTGGCGCGTGTTTCTCTGGAGCCGGCATCACCATCGATACGAGACGTCGTATCGCCAAAGAGATGTCGAGGGCTACTTCCCCGTCCATGCAGATGCCGCGGGAGCCGATACTACTAGCGCTACTTTTCAACTCATCACCAAGGACGATGACGGGAAATTTTATCAACGCGCTTATGTGTTTGACGGCACGCGGGTGCATCTCACTGGCCAGCAGCTCTACCAACCAGGCGCCGCCAACTCGTCCAAGCCCAACGGCCTCAATATGGATCAAATTCATGCGAAAGCGGCTCAGCCCGGTTGGCTGCGACGCCAATGGAATGCCGTCATTCGGCGAATTCGTGGGAGGTGAAGTTGTCCGCTACTCCTCCTCGATCCTGCCGCTGATCTCTACGCGATCCGCCGCGAGAAACTGCTTCACATGGGGATGATCACATTGGTCCAGCTCCGATACCGGGCCAAAATAGATCGCCTCGCCCTTGTAAAGAAACATGACCGAGTCCGCCACTTTTCGCATCAGGTCCAGGTCGTGGGTTACCACAATGGATGTCAGACCCAACTGCCGTTTCAACCGCAACATTAGATTGCCCAGATCGTCGGACATGATTGGGTCGACCATGGTTGTGGGCTCATCGTAAAGGACGCAATCGGGCTGCGCGGCCAATGCCCGCGCGATCGCGACCGCCCGCTTGTACCCTGTTGACAAATCGGCAGGAAAGACATCCTTGACGTGCAGCAGATCCACCATATTCAGGAGACCGCTCACTACGTCTTCCTTATTTTTCTCATCGTAATCCTCGCGTAGTTCGAGGGAGAATAGGATGTTCTCGCCGACAGTCAGTGAATCGAACAGTGCTCCCGATTGAAACACCATTGTGACGCGTTTGCGAATTTTCCGGAGGTCGGCCTCCGTCATGTGTGTAATGTCGTTGTGGGCGACGATGACGCTTCCGCTATCGGGCTTCAGGAAACCCATAATGTGGCTCAAGCTAACGGATTTGCCCACGCCGCTCCGGCCGATGATGGCCAGAGTTTTCCCAGTGTCGACATAAAAATTGACATCGACCAAAACGGGGCGATCAAACGTCTTACAAACTTGACGGAACTCGATGTAATGCGGATAAATATCGGGAGGCATGCAACGGGATCAGGCTCTGCCGGGTTGTTGGACCTGCTGCCAATAAATCCATTCTTCGGGCGTGTTCACGTTCGAAATCATCGCAGGAAGATCGAAAGGCATTGCCTCCAAATCCTTCAAAAGATCTTGTGCCCGGAGGCGGTTTCTCGCAATGGCGCGTTGAACCGCCGCGAGGCAATCGTTACGATACACCGCGCACAACGGATGGACGGCCCCAGCGCTGTCGCGCGCCGCTACACAGGGCAGATTACCGGTTTCCGCCGTATCCAACAATTTCGACAGCCATCTAGCATCGAGATCCGGCATGTCGCAGGCCACCACGAGGTTCCAATTACCACGTCCGGTTGCGAGCGCGGCTTCGATGCCGGCCAACGGCCCCATGCCCGGGTGAATATCGGGCAAACAGTCCCGGCGGAGGTCTCGATAGCGATCCGGAGTGCCGATAAGAACGACATTGCCGACGGCGCATTCCACCGTCTTCGCCACCTGTTCCACCAGTGGTTCGGCATTCCATGGCAGGAGAGCCTTATCGCATCCCATCCGCGAACTGCGCCCGCCCACCAGCACGAACCCAGCGCGCCGCATGCCAAAATGGTAGCACCCGGCGGCGGTTATCCCGGCTATAATTGGAAAAACAAAGTGCGTTTCGCTTGTTTTATTGTGGGAATAATCGTGTGTTCGGCTCCCGGCTCCGTGGCGGCCGATCCAACGGCTTCCGGTTTGTCGGTGGTTCGCCTTGGCCCGAACGGTCATCTGGTGCGCGTCACGCTGCCGATTGTCCGGAAAACCAGCGCTTCCACCAAAAAGCCGCTGGTGGTCCCGCCCGTTTTCACCGGCGGAGATAAGCCGGCATCCGTCTCCGATCTGGTTCAGGATGCCGCCCACCGCTATCGTGTCGATCCGCTGTTGGTCGATTCCGTCATTCACGTAGAGAGCGGCTTCAATCCGAAAGCTGTATCGGTGAAAGGGGCTCAGGGACTGATGCAGTTGATCCCTGCCACAGCACAACGCTTTGGCGTCAACGATCCTTTCGATCCGAAGCAGAATATCGACGCTGGTGTGCACTACCTGAAATACCTGCAGGACCGTTTCCCAAACGACCTGAGCCTTTCTCTCGCTGCGTATAACGCGGGCGAAGGCGCTGTGAGCCGGTACAATTCGGTTCCACCTTATCCGGAGACCGCGGACTATGTAAATAAAGTGAAGCGGGAATATACGGTCCGTCAAAAAGCAGCCAACCCGAGCCGGCCGCGCACGTCGCAGACTTCGGGCCAATTAAACGCAACCGAAGAACCGGTGCGGCACATCGAACAGTACGTCGATTCGGAGGGGCGATTGTACCTGCGCACTCGCTAAAATCTTAATGTTCCGCCTCCCCCGCCGGAAAGTTCCATTCTCGTGTCTCATCATTTGCGTCACTTTGGCCGCGCAGATGCAAACACCTCCTCATATTGAGGCCATCCGTTTCTGGTCGTTCGGAGACGTTACGCGGGTAGCCATTGAAACCGTTGGCGACTACAAGCTGCAGCACGACCAATTGGCCAATCCCGCCCGGCTCTACTTCGATCTCGACGGGTTGCGCCCGCCGGCGGACCACCGCAGGGGTATCGATACAATCCATGTCGGCGACCGTCTGGTCAAGCAGATCCGTGTAGCCGAATTGAACCCGGGCACCACGCGCATTGTCTTTGATCTGATCGGTCCGGTCGACTATACCTCGTCTCAACTCGTCAACCCCGATCGTCTGATGATTGAAGTTCGGCCGAAGTCGACGTCGTCTCATAACGGCCTTACCTTGGTTCCCAGCGTCACGGGTGCTCAGGTCATCGCCCCACCCGCCGAGGAGCCGAGTACTAATCGTCCACCCATCGTCTATACAGCCCACGGAGATTCGCCATTGCCCGATCTTGAGGTGGTTGCCGATACTTCGAGGACGCAGCCCGTTGCCATTGTGAAAACAGAGACAAAGGCGCCGATCACTGCAGTTCCCGAGCCCGATTCCAATCTTGCCCCAGTGCCGGGGGCTGCGGTGAATCGTCGGGCGACCTTTGACGGCGCCTCACCAGCCAAGGCGGACGCTGCCGGGGATCGTTCGCTGATTCGCGTATTCGGGCTCAAGCTGGGTAAGGTTGTCATCGATGCAGGCCATGGAGGCCATGACACCGGCACGGTGGGACATCACGGCCTGATGGAGAAAGATCTGGTGCTCGACGTGGCGCTCCGCCTCGGCAATCTGATTCAAAAACAACTCGGAGCGCAAGTGGTATACACGCGGTCGTCGGACGTGTTCGTTCCGCTCGAAGAGCGCACCCAAATTGCCAACGAAGAGAAGGCGGACCTCTTTATTTCTATCCACGCGAACTCGTCTCCTGTGTCCTCGGCGACCGGGGTCGAGACCTACTATTTCAACTTCACGTCCGATAGGAGCGGTCTCGATTTGGCCACGCGCGAGAACGCAACGGCAAGCAGTTCCATCTCCGATCTTAACGATCTGCTGCGTAAGGCCGTACTCGGCGCCAAGCTTGAAGAGTCGAAGGACTTCGCTCAGAAAATTCAAACGTCCCTATGGGCGATGTCCGTCAAGATGAACAGCCGTTCTCGCGACCGAGGTGTCCGCCGTGCGCCATTTGTGGTATTGATTGGCGCCACTATGCCGTCCATCCTCGCGGAAATCGGGTTCGTTTCGAATCCTCATGATGAAGCTCTTCTGAAGAAGCCGGAACAACGGCAGAAAATCGCCGAAGCTTTGTTCAAAGGCGTCTCCCGATACGCCGGTTCACTCAGCCACATCCAGATGGCCAAGGTCTCGAACTGATCGTCTTCCCCGCTCGCGGCATATTCCCCGCTCGCTCTTTCGTATAAAGCCGGTCAGATGCTGCGCCTCGGGCGTGGCAATTTCAGTGTCTATACGCGCCAGCGCGTCCTCTAACTTCAGTCCGGAGCGATATAGCAGGCGATAAGCGCTTTTCAGCGCCCGGATTTGATCCATCTTGAAACCCGCGCGGCGCAGTCCCACCAGATTCAACCCTTTCGCCTCCACATCGAAACCCGAACAGAGCAGGAAAGGCGGTACGTCCCGATTCACGCGGGTATTGCCTCCAATCATTGCCAACCGGCCGATTTTGGAGTACTGGTGGACTACCACGCCACCCGAAATAAAGGCCTGACTTTCCACTTCTACATAGCCCGCTACCAGCGCGCAACTAGCGATCACGGTCTCGTCGCCAATCATGCAGTTGTGCGCAATATGTCCGGAGGTCATGATGTAATTCCCGTCGCCGATACGGGTCTCCGATTCCGGCTTGGTCCCGCGTGAGATCGTGTAATGCTCGCGAATCTTATTGCGGCTGCCGATCCGCAGATAACTTCGCTCACCCGTAAACGCCTTATCCAGCGGATCAGTGCCCAGCGCGGTCCCGGCGGAGATTTCGTTTTCATCGCCCATCGTGGTCCAACGCTTCACATAAACATAGGGCTGCAGGACGCAGTGCGCCCCAATCGTCACATCGGATTCAATCACGCAGTATTCGCCGACGCGCGTCCCCGGTCCGATCACCGCGTCGGGATGAATGCGCGCACTGGGCGCAATGATGGCGGAAGCATCGACAGGCATACCCGACCATCTTCCCCCGGAATCTGTTTCAATCTGCCGCCCGCAAGCTAAAATTGCTTCGCATGCCTTGCCTCACGAGCGGAGAAATTGCGGCGATCTGTAATGCCACATTGGATGGGGATCCATCGCTGTCTATCACTGGCGCCAACGGGCTCGAATCGGCAACGCCGGCCGACCTTTCCTTCGTCGCCAACGAAAACGCGATTGCGCTCGCGCTGAAGTCGCAGGCGGGTTGCCTGATCGTCCCTATGACGTTCGACCAAGCTGGACCATGGGCTCTTATTCGTGTAGCCGATCCCCGCGGCGCCTTCGTGCGTGTTCTTCTTTCTCTCTATTCTCCTGATCTGCCCGAGCCCGCGATTCATCCCTCGGTGGTGACCGGCGAGCGCAGTGTCATTGGCGCTGGCAGTCGCATATATGCACACTGCACTATTGGCGCGGGTGTCGTGATCGGAGCGAACTGTGTCCTATATCCAAACGTCACCATCTACGACGGCACGAAAATTGGCAATCGAGTTATCCTGCATGCCGGTTGCGTCATCGGCGCCGACGGCTTCGGCTATACACTCACTGGCGGGCGTTATGAAAAGTTTCCGCAGGTGGGAACAGTTGAAATCGAAGACGACGTCGAGATCGGCGCGAACTCCTGCATCGATCGCGCAGCGCTGGGCGTCACGCGCATCGGCAAAGGAACGAAGCTCGATAATTTGGTACACATCGCGCACAACTGCACCATCGGCGAACACGTCGTCATTGCGGCGCAGGCCGGTCTCTCCGGCGGTGTTGTTATTGGCGACTACGCGTTCGTCGGCGGTCAAACAGGGATGGGCGATAAGGCACATATCGAATCCAAAGCCATTGTCGCGGCGAAGAGCGGCATATTGACGAAAGCAAAAGTTCGCGCGGGCGAACCCGTGTGGGGCATTCCCGCCCGGCCCTTGCGCCAGTATTTAAAAAATCTCGCCTTGGTCGCGAAACTGCCAGACATGCGAGCCGAACTCCGCGATCTGAAGCGAAGAATCGAAGAGCTCTCATCAAAATAATTTTTAAAAGTATTGTTACCAGTACGAGAACTGTAAGTACTCAAGCACAATTATGTCCGCGCCGGCGCCCCACCGTGCGAGCCTTCCAAAATATGGTTTGCCTGCCAAACCAGCCGCTGGATGCGCTGCATCTGTTGGCAAATCGCGTCATCGCTGCATGTAAGTTCCAGATAATATGCCAGGCACTCTATGGTGCTGAGGGGTTGCCGTAACTCATGAACGAGTTCAGCAACCATGGTCGACTCAATCGATGCCGAACCGCATCGAGTTGACTTAGAGACCTCTTCGAACGAACAGGCCGGGTGGTGCGAAAGCTGCTGGGTCATGCGAGTGTGATGCGGTCAGATCGTCATTTCCGTGAGGGCCAGTGATGATCGACTTTGTGATTGTTGCTCCGATTCGAATGCGAGTCAAGGGCTGGTACAAAGAATAGGACTTTAGTTTCGGCCCCCGAAATGCGTCTCGGCCACGGTGCGTGAGGGTATGTTATTCTCAGAACGGTAAGGTAACGAGGACGGGCCTGTGGCGCAGTTGGGAGCGCGCTTCCATGGCATGGAAGAGGTCATCGGTTCGAACCCGATCAGGTCCACCAAACTAGACGCCGGTCCTGCATCCTTAACCAAATCCAACCTCATTTCTTGTGCCGCGCTGCCCGGCCACGGCGTCCAACCAATAAAGTCGAGCATGTCCGCTTCCACCCTTACCACCGAAATCTCTCTACCGGCCGCGCCGGCCAAGGCGCGTGGGAAACGGCTGATCGAACTCGACGTCTTGCGTGGGTTCCTGCTCGTTTGGATGACGCTCACACATCTGCCGACCCACGCGAGCGTGTTCTCCAATCAGACTTTCGGCTTTGTTTCGGCGGCGGAAGGCTTCATCTTTTTAGCCGGATTTATGATCGGCCAGTTGGAACAGCGTATCGAAGAAAAAGCCGGCCGGCGCGCTACGATCCGCGACGTGTCGCGCCGGACGCTGCGCATATACCTTTACCACGGGGCGTTGCTCGTCTTTGCATTCACCATTGTTGCCGCCGTGGGGATCTCGTTCCAGCGCCTCGCTTTTCAAAATCTGCTCAATTATTACCTTCAGAAGCCGAGCGAGGCCGTTGTGGCCGCTGCCTTGCTTGAATACCGGCCGTCTTTGCTGGACATCCTGCCGATGTACATCGTGTTTATGATCTTCACTCCGCTGGCGCGCGCCATCGCCCGGCGATGGAGTTGGAAGCCGGTGATCGCAATCAGCTTCGCAGTCTGGGTAGCGGCGCAATTCGGAATCCGCCATTGGCTTTATCAACAAGGCAATTTCTTCGGCTTGCCGGTTCCGGAAAATGCCACCGGCTCCTTCAATCTCTATGGCTGGCAACTGCTGTGGATGGCCGGCCTCGCGCTCGGAAGCACGACGCCCTTACGCAGCGCGAGCATTCGCTTTCCGCGCTGGCTGATTGTCACCAGCTGCACTCTAGCCATCGCCTTCTTTGTTCTCCGCCACAGCCCTGCCGATCAGTGGATGAACGCCGATTTGTATGGACGACTTGTGGATAAATGGCAACTCGGCCCGGTACGCATCGTTAATTTTTCTGCGCTCGCGATCGTACTGGTACGCTTCGGAGGCGTTCTTGCGCGCTCGCGCCCGCTGCTGCCGTTCGCCTCTCTCGGCCAGGCTTCGCTCGAAGTCTTTTGCGTGCACGTTGTTTTCTGCCTTGCCGGCATCGCGCTCAGTCCCGATGCCGATCCGGTTCTACCCGCTTGGCAGCAGATCTGCTTGCTGATACTTACCATGTCCGCGTTGTTTGCAACGGCGTATATTGTGCGCAGGCACAGGCAGCGCAAACCCGCCTCGTCGTAAGATCCAATATGCGCAATCGCCTGGCTTTGATCGGCGGTCTGGTGCTCATTGCCATTTTTCTCATCACCCTAACCGTGTCCGTTCTTGATCGAGCGGAAGGCACTTCGGCTTACCCCGCGTACTCCTCGCTCAACAATGGCGATGAAGGCCTGAAGGCATATTATGACGCGCTGGGCCGGCTCGGCTTCGTGACCAGCCGCAACTACCTGCCGCTGCATAAGATTGCCGGCACGGCAGCGGATGTCGTCTATGCCGGACCCACCCTGCAGTCTTTTGAATATGCGAGCAACGCCGATTTGGAATTGTTCGAGCAACTCGCTGAAAAGGGCGCTCGCGTGGTCATACTGTTATCTTCGGAAGGGCTGATTGGCCACGTCACTTCAGCTAAGATCAATCCGCGAACAGCGCCCCAAGAGAAGCCCGCCAAGCCGCCGATGCCCACTCTGAAACGGCGCTGGGGCATTCAGGTTGCCTATCGCGAACAGCCGCGCGAAAGAAACAGCTTTCTCCCTTTGTTCAATCGTCTCGCGTTCGTTCCCGCCATCTGGCATTTCTCTTCCTGGACGAACGATTGGATGCCCTCCCACATGCGCGATTATTCGCCGCTCTTCCTGGAACGACCCTTTGGTAAAGGCAACGTCCTGTTGATTGCCAACGCGCGCCTGTTCACCAACCGTGAACTACTCTTGAAGCCGGACGCCCAAGTTCTCGCGGCCGTGCCGGGCGATTACCGGCGCATCATCTTCGATGAAAGTCACCTCGGCCTGCAGGACACCGGCTCCGTCGCCGGCCTCGCATCTGCTCATCACTTACAGTGGCTACTGCTCGGCTTCATCGTGCTGGCGGTGATCTTCGTTTGGCGCAGTTCGTTCAGCTTCGTTCCACCGCCGGGCCGGCCTCCGGACGAATGGGTCGCCGGGCAGGACGCAGGCTACGCGCTGGCTAGCCTGCTCGCGCAAAGCATCCCGCCGGGCGCCGTTCTCAACGCTGTCGCCGAGGAGTGGAATCGCAGCCGCCCGCTTCTCACGCGCTCCGTCCACATTCACGGTGGGAACGAGATAGCACGCGAACAATTGGCTCATCTCCGCGGGTCCACGGCAGAGCAGGCTGCGGCCGTCTATAACGAACTCGTGCACCAGAAGCCCTCCCTGAATGACAGCCACATGCGCGGGTAAACTAATACTTGTTGACACCAGGAACTCTTACCCTGCAAGAGACCCTCGGCGCTGTTCGGCGCGAGGTGTCCAAAGTGATCATCGGTCAGGATCAGACTGTCCGCTTTTCGCTGATCGCGATCCTGACCGGCCAGCACCTGCTGGTGGAGGGTGTTCCCGGCCTTGCCAAGACCCTGCTCGTGCGCACGCTCGCGCGTATACTGCACTGCGATTTCCAGCGCATTCAGTTCACTCCCGACTTGATGCCGTCAGATATCACGGGTACCAGCGTTTTCAATCTGCGCGACGGGATTTTTGAATTCCGCCGCGGCCCTATTTTCACCTCGTTTCTGTTGGCCGATGAGATCAATCGGGCGCCCGCCAAGACCCAGGCCGCTCTACTCGAAGCCATGCAGGAGAAGACGGTTAGCATAGACGGTGTCACGCACGATCTGCCGGCCGCGTTTACGGTCTTCGCTACGCAGAATCCAATCGAGTTCGAAGGCACCTACCCTCTTCCGGAAGCGCAAAAGGATCGTTTCCTGATGAAAATCACCATTGGGTGGCCGGAGCGTCAGGACGAACTGGAACTCGCTCGCCGCATGTTAGCGGGCGATTCACCCGAAACTACACTGGAACGCGGCGATGTTGCCACTTTCCTCGAACCCGGCCACCTGATTCGCATGCGCGAGGAATTGCGGCTGATCACGGTACGCGAAGAGTTGGTTTCGTACATGGTCGACCTGGTGCGCCAGACTCGCAATCACGACTCGATTCTAGCGGGTGCCGGACCGCGCGCGACGCAAGCCCTCATCCTTTCCACCCGTGCCTTGGCCGCGCTCGAAGGCCGCGATTTCGTTACTCCCGATGACGTTCGATCTCTGGCCGGACCGGTCCTCGAACACCGCATCATTCTCAAGCCTGAGTTCGAAATCGAAGGACTCACCCAAGCCGAAGTGGTGGCACAACTGGTCGCCACCCTGCCCGTACCCCGATGACCATCGCGCCTGCGCAGCGGATGTTCTGGTTCGCTGCGATTTGCTTTCTACCGTCCTGCGCCATGCCAGCCCTGGTCGCTCATGGAGAGCGGTATATCGCGCTCTCGGCTCTGGTGCTGCTCGTCGTCTGCGGCTTCGATGCGCTCGCCTCTTGGCAACGGCTTGATGGCTTTAATGTTCTTCTGCCCTCAAGCATCCGCGCGTCTCTCAATCAGGAACAGCCGTTCACCCTCGAACTGCGTCGCGTCAGCCCGCGCGGTCCTCGAAAACTTCGTATCGCGATCGCGCTGCCGGCCGGGGTTGAGCCTATCCGGGACGACGTTATCGTGCCTGCGCCTCCCCCTCAATCCGGCGTGCTCTTTGAGATGTGCTTCCTCGGTCGGGTGCGTGGCGAATTCTCCATCTGCCGGGCCTTCCTCGGTTGCCAATCCTTTCTGGGCTTTTGGCAACTCCGCCGCACTTTGCCCGTTCAGGCCACTTTGCTGATCCAACCCGCTCTGCTATCGATCGCCCGGGAAACCGCCCGGCTCCTCGCCGCCAAACTCCACGGTGGCCGCCGCATTGTGGCCCGCAATGGCCGGGGCCGTGAGTTCGAGCAACTTCGCGAATTCGTCCCCAACGACGAGTTTGGCGATATCGATTGGAAAGCCACAGCCCGCCGCCGCGTGCCGATTGTTCGGGATTACCAGGTTGAACGTACGCAGGATATCTATGCCGTCATCGACTACTCCCGATTGTCGGGCCAGAGTGTGATCAACAGCGTGAACCAAAGTGTCAGCGTGCTCGATGAGTACATCCGTTCCGCGCTGATGCTCTACTATGCAGTGCGCGAAGCGGGCGATCGCTTTGGTCTGGCAACTTTCGCGAATCACGTCGGCTACTTCGTTAAATCCAGCAACGCTGCATCGCTCGACGCGGCGTTCCGCCATGCCCTCTATCCCCTGCGCCCGCAAACCACCGCGCCTGCTTACGATGAAATCTGCGGCGCGTTTCGTCAACGCGTTAAGCGCCGGGCTCTGATCGTGTTCTTCACCAGCCTTGTCGAGCCGCAGCTCGCCGAATCTTTTCTCAATGCGAGCCGTCTGCTCGCTCGCCAGCATCTGATAGTGGTCGCCTCTCCCGCCGATGCCTTCGCTCAGCCGCTCTTCTCCTCGATCGTCGGGAACACCGACGAGATCTATCGCCATCTGGGCGGCCATCTGCTTTGGAAGAAGCTGGCCGAAGTGCGCCTCCAGCTCTCGACCGTTGGTATTCGCATGCATCACGTCGCCCCGGGCCGGCTCGGCCTCGCCGCCGCAACCGAATATCTAAACATTAAGGAGCGGCAACTCCTGTGATCCTGAATCTCGAACGCTTTCTGGCCCGCGAACGTCCCTACTGGGATCAGCTCGACCGCGCACTAGAACCGTTCGATCAGGATCGCTTTCATCGCCCATCGTTGGAGGAGTCGCTCGTGATTTTCGACCTTTACCAGCGCGCTGCCGCCGATCTCGTTCGCCTGCAGGAAGCCGCACAGCCGGAGCTATCCGCGTATCTCGAAGCCCTGGTCGCACGCGCATACACACAGATTCACTCGGTGCGCCGTCGCGGCCGTTTCCATCCCCTGAATTGGTTGACCCAGACCTTCCCGCTCACGTTTCGGCGTCAATGGCGCGCCTTCGTACTCGCCTGTTGCCTGATGTCGCTGGGCGCTGGCTTTGGCGTTACGCTTCTTCGGGTCGACCCCGATGCCAAGCGAGTGCTGATGCCCTTTCCGCATCTGATGACCGATCCCGCCGCACGCGTCAAACAGGAAGAAAAGGACAAGGGCAAAGAACTCGCCGGGCACCAAATTGAGTTCTCCGCCTCGCTTATGGCCAACAACATTGGCGTATCGTTTACCTCCATGGCCGCTGGCATGACTTTCGGGATACTCACCATGCTGATCATCTTTTCGAATGGCCTGGACCTGGGCGCGGTGGCTTTCGACTATGTCCACGCCGGTCAATCGAAGTTTCTTCTTGGTTGGCTTCTACCGCACGGCGTCTTTGAGATTCCCGCTCTTCTCATCGCAAGCCAGGCTGGGTTCGTCCTCGCCGGCGCGCTCATCGGATGGCAAAGCCGCCTCACGCGTTCGGAACGTCTGCGCGCCATCTCCGGTGACGTCTTCACGCTGGCCGCCGGATCGACCGCATTGCTGGTGTGGGCCGGTCTCATCGAGTCGTTCGTCTCCCAATACCATGAGCCCATCCTGCCTTATGCCGCCAAAATTGCGTTCGGACTCGTCGAACTTGTGGTTTTGGCCATCTATCTGGCACGGTCGGGTCACGCCGGTGGATCAAAGGGCAAGGAATGACGGAAGCGCCTTTAACGTTGAGGGTCCGCCTGCCGCAAGGCGTGACATTCTCTTTGCCGCTCGCCGGCCCCGTGACGCGCTCCTTCGCCTTTTTCATCGACATATTTATCGTGATTGCCCTACTCAGCGCCTTCGGCCGCATTCTCTCCCTCGTCGTCAAGTTTTCGCAGGACTTCGGCACGGGTCTCCTGATCCTCGGATATTTCACCGTGTGGACGCTCTATGGAATGCTTTGCGAATACTATCTGCAAGGGCAAACTCTTGGCAAATGGCTCATGGGTCTTCGCGTCATTGATGCCGCAGGCCTGCCGTTACAATTTCATCAGGTCGCCATCCGCAACTTGGTCCGGAACATCGACATGTTGCCGCTTCTTGGTCTGTTAGGCGGTGTCGCGATGCTCTCGAACCACCGCCTACAGCGATTAGGGGACTTTGCCGGCGGCACTGTCGTCGTACGCACTCAGCGCGTCGCGCCGCCCAATCTTGAAGCGTTCTCACGTGGCCGTTACAATTCGTTTCTAGCCCGCCAGGTGTTGTGCGCCCGTTTGCGCCAGCGAGTCCCGGCGCCCGTTGCCGCTCTCGCCGCCGAAGCTCTATCGCGCCGCGACACGCTCGACGATCTTCCCCGTCTCGCCCTCTTCGACGATCTTGCCGTATATTTCCGTTCGGTTGTCGAATTCCCGGCGGACGATACGGAGCAACTTACGTCCGAACAGTACGTCCGCAACGCCGTCGAAATTCTACAGGCCCGCGCCGGTTGATGTTTTCTGCGCTAAAGCTGAAGCTGCTTCCGTGGGATTGGATTTTTCTTGGTTTTCTTCAGCGCCACCAGCCGGTCGCGCTCTTTCTGGGTCATCAGGAGTTGGTCCTTTTCCAACTTCCCAGCCTCCACCCGTCGATAGGACATTTCTATTTGGCACAATACTATTAGGACATTCTCACTTTGCTGCGGACAGGAATTAAGGCGTTGTTGAATTCCGAGGCCAAACGTGATCTAATAGGGTGATCGGCCCACCGGTCCCGCTGCTCCTCCCGCAGCATCCAATCAATTCTCTAGGAGCCTGAACGTTGGAAGAAGCAGTTCTCGCCCTTGAAGACGGCACCGTCTTCGAAGGGGCCAGCTTTGGCGCGCCTGTGCAACGCACTGGTGAGGTTGTCTTTAATACCGCAATCACCGGATATCAGGAGATCTTTACCGATCCTTCTTACACCGGCCAGATTGTGGTCCTCACGTATCCGCAGATCGGCAATTACGGATCGAATCTTTTCGATAGCGAGTCGCGTGGTCCTTTTATCGAGGGCTTGGTGGTGCGTGAGATCTCGCCCGTTGCGAGCAATTGGCGGTCGGACGACAAGGCCGAACATTTTCTTGCGAAACACGGCATTCCGGTAATCGCCGATGTCGATACCCGGAGACTGGTGCGGCTATTGCGGGACCGCGGCGCGATGCGCGGCATCATCGCGGCCGGTGCGCATGAGCGTGGGAAACTGATTGAACAAGCGAAAGGCTCTCCATCGATGGCGGGTCTGAATTTGGTCTCGAAGGTTTCCACATCCTCGCAGTATGAATGGACCGAAGGCGTAGAGCCGGTCTCTTCCTTCGGCAAGCCGAGCGCAAACGAACCGCCCCGGTTTCATGTTGTTGCCTACGACTACGGCATCAAGCGCAATATTCTGCGCCATCTGGTGCAGATTGGTTCGCGCGTGACCGTGGTGCCCGCTGATACCAGGGCCGAAGACGTCCTTGCCCTCCATCCTGACGGTGTGTTCCTATCCAATGGCCCTGGCGATCCTGAGCCTTTGGAGCATGAATCGAAGCAGGTTCGGAAATTGATCGGCAAAACGCCGGTGTTTGGGATCTGCCTGGGGCATCAGATTTTGGGCCTCGCGCTGGGAGGCAAGACTTACAAGCTGAAGTTCGGACATCATGGCGCGAATCATCCGGTTTTGAATAAAGTGACAGGCAAGGTGGAGATCACGTCGCAAAATCACGGCTTCTGCGTCGATCCGGATTCGCTGAGCGACTCGGACGTCGAAATTACGCACGTCAATCTGAACGACCAGACGGTAGAGGGCTTGCGCCATCGCAAGGAACCGGTATTCTGCGTGCAATATCACCCGGAGGCTGCGCCTGGCCCCCATGATTCGAATTACCTCTTTCACGACTTCGCCAAGATGATGGAGGAATGGACGAAATAGATGCCCAAGCGGACGGACATCAAGCGAGTGATGATCATCGGCTCGGGGCCGATCGTGATCGGACAAGCCTGCGAATTCGATTATTCGGGTGCACAAGCATGCAAGGCGCTGCGGGCGGAGGGATACGAGGTCGTTCTGATCAATTCGAATCCGGCGACCATCATGACCGATCCCAATTTGGCCGACAGGACCTATGTTGAACCGTTGAGCCACGCATTCGCCGCCGAAGTGATTCGCAAGGAGCGGCCTGATGCGCTGCTGTCGACAGTTGGCGGGCAGACCGGTCTGAATCTCTCGGTTGAGCTGGCTGAATCGGGCGTGCTCGAACAGTATGGAGTTGAGCTGATCGGCGCACGAATCGATGCCATCAAGAAGGCCGAGGACCGGCTGCTTTTCAAGGACGCGATGCGCAAGATCGGTCTTGACATGACGCAGTCGCAACTGGTCAACAATGTAGCCGATGCGCTTGATTTCGCGCGCCGCATGGGGTACCCGCTCATTTTGCGGCCCAGCTTTACGATGGGAGGCGCCGGCGGCGGCATCGCGTATAACCGCGAAGAACTGATTGAGATTCTGGAGCGCGGTCTCGACCTTTCGCCGGTTCACGAGGTGCTAGTCGAGGAGAGCATCCTTGGGTGGAAAGAATATGAACTGGAGGTGATGCGCGATCAAGCGGGCAACGCCATTGTTGTGTGTTCCATCGAAAACTTCGATCCCATGGGCGTGCACACCGGTGATTCCATTACGGTCGCGCCTGCCCAGACTCTAACCGACCGCGAATACCAGAGGATGCGCGATGCGGCGCTGCGTTGTTTGAATGAGATTGGTGTCGACACGGGCGGGTCAAACGTCCAGTTTGGAATTAATCCGAAAAACGGCCGCATGGTGATTGTGGAGATGAACCCGCGCGTCTCCCGTAGTTCGGCGCTGGCATCAAAGGCGACGGGCTTTCCGATTGCCAAGATTGCTGCAAAGCTTGCGGTCGGCTATCGGCTGGATGAAATTCAGAACGACATCACGCGTCTTACGCCGGCGTGTTTTGAGCCCACGATCGATTACGTTGTCGTTAAGATTCCGCGCTGGCAGTTCGAGAAGTTTCCGGGCGCGGAGCCGGTCCTCAATACACAAATGAAGTCGGTCGGGGAAGTGATGGCGATTGGACGCACGTTTAAGCAGGCGTTGGGCAAGGGAATGCGCAGCCTGGAGACAGGCAAGGCGGACAACGCCGCATCACTCGATCCCGACCTGATTCCGAAGCGCCTGATCACGCCGAATCCCGAGCGGCTTAACTACATTTGGTTCGCGTTCGAGAGCGGCTTCACGGTCGAACAAGTGCACGAGATGACCAGCATCGATCGATGGTTCCTGGAACAAATTGCCGATGTGGTCCGTCAGGAGCAGGCGCTTGGCGGGCGTACAGTGGACTCATTCACCGCCAGAGAGTTCCGCAAGTTGAAGCGCGACGGGTTTGGCGATCGTCAAATCAGCCGGAAGATTGGCAGCAATCCCATTGCGGTGCGGATGGCGCGCAAGGCATTGGGCGTCACGGCGGTCTACAACCGCGTTGATACATGCGCCGCTGAATTCGAGAGCTTCACGCCGTATTTATATTCGAGTTACGAATCGGAGGACGAAGCCGCGCCGGGCAATCGCAAGAAAGTGATGATTCTCGGGAGCGGCCCGAACCGCATCGGCCAAGGTATTGAGTTCGATTACTGCTGCTGCCACGCCTCCTTTGCATTGCAGGATTTTGGCTACGAGTCGATTATGGTCAACTGCAATCCCGAGACCGTTTCGACGGATTACGACACCAGCGATCGTCTGTACTTTGAGCCGCTGACGCAGGAAGAAGTCCTGAATATCTACGACATCGAACAGGCAGATGGTCTGATCGTTCAGTTCGGCGGGCAAACGCCGTTGAACCTGGCGATGCCGCTGAAGGCGATGGGGCTTCCGATTATCGGCACGGATCCGTCAAATATCGATTTAGCCGAAGACCGCAAGCTTTTCGGGAAGCTTTTGAGCGACCTCGGAATCCTGTCGCCCGCCCATGGCACAGCTACGAGTGTGCAGGAGGCATGTGAGGCCGCGCGCGGGCTGGGCTTCCCCGTTTTGGTGCGGCCCAGCTATGTGCTCGGCGGCCGCGCCATGGTGATCGCGTATAACGAAGATACGGTCCGGCGCTATATGCAAGAGGCGGTCAACTTCTCCGTCAGCCGGCCGGTGCTCATCGACCGATTCCTCGAGGACGCCACAGAAGTGGATGTGGATGCGCTTTGTGATGGGCACCATGTGCTGATCGCCGGCATCATGGAGCATATTGAGGAGGCGGGCGTGCATTCGGGCGATAGTTCGTGCGTGTTGCCCTCTATTTCTCTTTCACCGGCAACGTTGCAGACCATCGAACAATACACGATCAAGTTGGCTCACGCCCTGAACGTGATCGGCCTGATGAACGTGCAATACGCCATTAAGAACGAGGCCGTCTACGTGCTGGAAGTGAACCCCCGCGCGTCGCGTACCGTTCCATTTGTTAGCAAAGCAACGGGCGTTCCACTACCCAAAATTGCGGTGGGCCTGATGTTGGGCAAGTCTCTTGAAGATTTCAGACATCTCACTGGCGGCATGGCGAATGGTGTTCTGCCGGTCCCCACCTTTTTCGTGAAGAGCCCGGTGTTTCCGTTTGCGAAGTTCCCTGGCGTCGACCCGGCGCTTGGACCAGAGATGCGGTCCACCGGTGAAGTGATGGGCGTCGGCGAAAACTTTGGCGAGGCGTTTGCGAAGGCGCAGCTAGCGGCGGGAACGCCGATTCCCGATGAAGGCGCGGTGTTCATCAGTGTCAATGACCGCGACAAAGCTGCGGCCGTCGAGGTGGCGGCGCGTTTCCGCGAGTTTGGATTTGAGCTGTTCGCTACCAGAGGCACCGCCGCACGGCTCCATGCCGCCGGTATTCCCTGCAAGACGGTGTTCAAGGTTAATGAAGGACGGCCGAACGCGGTTGATTTGTTGAAGGCAAGCAAATTGAATCTGGTCGTCTATACGACCACCGGCGGCCATTCGTTCGCCGACGAGCAAACGATTCGCCGCAACGCTGTCATATATCGCACGCCGTGCATCACGACCATGAGCGGAGCGCGCGCCGCGGCTGAAGCGGTCGCTTCACGAAGACGCGACCCGATCCGCGTTTGGAACTTGCAGGAACTACACGCGAAGGAACCGGCGGCGACGTCGGCGTGATGGTGAGCTCAATGAACAGAGAGCTGGTCGAACAAGAAGGACAGCGCGTCGGTATATTGGGCGATGGTCTCGCTGAGCGACGAGCCAATCCCATGGCCAGCCTTGCTGCTGGTGCGCAATAGAATCGGCCCTTTTGCCGGACCGGCGGCTTGGAGGCGAGCGGCCATCTTGCGCGAGTTGTACGGATCCACTCGCGGATCGTTATCGCCCGTGAGAAAGATAGCTGCAGGATAAGCAACTCCATTGCGCACGTGTTGATACGGCGAGTATGCATAAAGCGCCTTGAACTGATCCAGTTCTTTGACGGTGCCGTATTCGGTGACATTAAAAGCGCCATTCGGAGAAAGCTCCAGACGCAACATGTCGTAGATGCCGACGAAAGCGAGAACAACACGATACATTTCCGGATGTTGCGTCATGGCTGCGCCCATAAGCAATCCGCCATTACTGCCGCCGATGATTCCGAGATGCGCAGGACCAGTGTAATTGTGGTCGACTAAGTAGCGAGCACAGGCATAGAAATCGTCGAAGACATTTTGTTTGTGAGTTAGATTGCCGCCTAAGTGCCAAGCTTCACCGTAATCGCCGCCGCCACGGAGATTAGTCGTTACATAGATGAACCCGTGGTCTAGCAGCAGGCGAGTCAGTGGGTTTAACCGGGGCGTTTCGCTGATATCGAAGCCTCCATATCCGGTCAGAAGGACCGGGTTGCTCCCGCTGAGCACCGCGCTTTTCTTACGAATGATATTGAGCGGGATGCGCGTGCCGTCCTTGGATATCGCGAAAGCGCGGATAACTTCAGCATCCGCGAAAGATACGGGATACAGCGGCGATAGCAAATCGACTTTTGAGATCGCGGCGGTCTTAGGCGAGTAAGTCTGCCAGACCGGCGGTTCGATGTAACCGGTGGTCGAGAATAGCAGACCATTCTCGCCGTCCCGTTCCATACCATTTACCGAGAGGATGCCATGAAGCGGGAGCGAACCGAGCGGCTTTTCATCGATCGATACCATGTGAATCTCCGATGGACCGCCAGCCAGGTATTTCACGTAGACGCGGTCGGACACCGGGACAAAATCTTCGAGAGCCAAATTGGATTCAGGCGCAACCAGGGTCGCTTCGCCCGGCGAAGAGGCGGATGGGCTCATGCGCAGCAATTTGCCCTTAGGTGCGCCGCTGCGAGATAAAAGATAGAGCGAGTCGCCGGCGCCGAAGCGCACGGTCGAGATTTGGTCGGAATAGTGAGTAATCTGGCGCCAACCGTCTTTGCTGTGCAGGTAATGCATATACTCGCCGCCGTCTCCGTTTTCAACAGTTGCCAGAGTGAATCGGCCGTCACGGCTGGTATCAAGAACGATTTCCGCAATCCTGGGAAAATCTGCGCCGATCTCATAACGATCGGAATTAGGGGGCCGGCCCAGGCGATGGAAATAGACCTGTTGGTAAAAATCGAGATCCAGCGGAGGACGCTGGCCGGCGCGCGGATAGCGCGTGTAAAAGAACCCGGAGCTGTCGGCATTCCACGCGACGCTGCCGCCGGCGGTGCCGTTGTTCACGCGGGGAATCGTGTCGGCGGTTAGTTCATGTCCTGTATCGGTTTCATAGACATGGACATCTCCGGCTTCGCTGCCGTGATGCGAAAGAGAGACTGCAACGAGATGACCGTCCAGCGACGGCACATAGAAATCGATTTCGACGCCGCCGGTGGGATCGAGTTTCAGTGGATCGAGGACTACCTTCTCGTTTGCGCCCGGAGCGAGCGAAGACAAGACAACAAGATAGGGCTGTTCGCGTTTAGGCTCGCGTTTGATAGTGAAGATGCGATCACGCACAATGCGAATGGAACTGTAACTGGCAGGCCGCTCCGTGTACGCGCGAGTGATTTCGGAGGCGAGACGAGCGCGGAAGACGAGCGGGTCGAGAACGGAGCGCGTATAGGCGTTCTGCGCGGCCACCCACTGCTTGACGGCCGGATCAGAGGAATTCTCGAGCCAGCGGTAATCGTCTACCACTGAAATGCCGTGATAAACGTCAGTGACCGGATGTTTTGGCGTGGATGGCGGACCTGCCGCAGAGGAAATAGAGCTCACCCACAAGAGGATAGCGAGACGGGCCAGCAGTTCACGCATTGCTACCACTATAGGGTGGGTTCGCTCACGGCTCGAATAGGATACTAAGTAAAACATGCGAAAAATTGTGATGGCGTGCTGGCTGGCCTGTGCGGCAATTTGCGGCAGCCAACCCGTTTGGGCGTTTCAGAAGCCCGCGCCGCCTCCGCTACCATCCGTGCTGGAGGACATCACCGCCTGGGATCTGAAGAGCCACCTCGCGTTTCTCTCGTCAGATGCTTTGGAGGGCCGCTACACGCCGTCTCCTGGCCTGGAAATCGCGGCCGACTTCATCGCCTCGCAATTTGCTGCGGCGGGGTTAAAACCGGCTGGGGATCAAGGCTATTTTCAGACCGCGCACATGGTTGACCGGAAGATGCCTAAGGCGGACTCAGATCTGACCGTGCAGACTGGATCGGAGACGATTCAGGTTCCAGCATCGGCGATCACCATTGCAGAAGTGGCGACGGCCACGCATATCGTAAATGCCCAAGTCGTCGCGGTGTCGAGCGATTCCGATAATTGGAAGGATGAGGACCTGACCGGGAAAGCGGTTGTCGTGCGGTTGCCCACCGAAACTGACCGCGCGACATACATGAAGGTTCGACGGCTCACCACGGCGATTTCCAAATCCAAAGCAGCCGTGTTGATTCTGGTGGGCAGCAAGGCGTGGCCAATGAGGAGTGCGTCTCGACTGCTTGCGGCCGACGATTTGGCGGAAAATCGCGCGCCGGTCTTCTCCGTTGTCAGCAAGCCGATGCAGGAATGGATGCAAGCTGGAGCAAAGGGCACAGTCTCGCTGGACATTCCTGCGCCGGAAGATCAGCCGGTGGTGGTAAAGAACGTGATTGGCGTCTTGCGCGGATCAGACCCAAAGCTAAAGGACACCTATGTTCTGCTGACAGCGCACTATGACCACATCGGCACGACGGCGACTGCCGGACGCACCGCTAATCCAAATGCTACACCTGAGCCCGGCGACCATATCTACAACGGCGCGAACGACGACGGGAGCGGAACCGTTTCGGTCATGGAAATTGCGAGTGCGCTGGCTCGTCTGAAGCACCATCCCAAGCGCACCATGGTGTTCATGACGTTTTTTGGTGAAGAACGCGGCGAGTTGGGTTCGGAGTACTACGGCAAGCATCCTGTTTTTCCAATTGCGGACACAGTGGCCGATTTGAATCTGGAGCAGGTGGGCCGGACCGATTCAACCGAAGGCTCACAAATCTCGAACGCCAGTATGACCGGGTACGACTACTCCAGCATGGTGAAGTTCCTGGAGGCGGCGGGGCGGCGAACGGGTGTCAAGGTGTACATGAACAAGGAAGCAAGCGATGCGTATTTCACGCGCAGCGACAACGCTTCTTTGGCCAAACAAGGCGTGCCCGCCCACACTCTGTGCGTAGCCTACGATTATCCGGATTACCACGGCTTGGGCGACGAGTGGCAGAAGATCGATTACGCCAACATGGCCAAAGTGGATCGGATGGTTGCGCTAGGTCTTCTGGATATCGCGAACAGTCCGCACGCTCCACAGTGGAACGCGGAGAATCCCAAGACACAGCCTTTCCGCGATGCGCAAGCGAAGCTGCTGGGGGAGAAGAAGTCGCGAGACGGGAGCCAGAAGACAGAATAAGAACCTGCAAGACGCAGCGGTGCGTTGGGCCGAATCAAATGCGGCGCAGGCGGACGCTGTCGACCAGGTGTTTGCTGCCCTTTTCGAGAATAAGATGGGCGCGTTCTCGGGTTGGCAGAATGTTTTCGCGTAGGTTGACCAGATTGATGGATCGCCAGATTTGGCGTGCGGTCTCGATGGCTTCCGATTCGCTGAGGCTGGCGTAGCGGTGGAAGTAGGAAGCAGGATCGCGAAATACAGTGTCGCGGAGACGCAGAAACCGGCCGATATACCACTGCTCTATGACATCCGCATCGGCATCGATGTAAATGGAAAAATCGAAGAAGTCGGAGACAAAGACGTGGGACGCGTTCGGCCGCGCTTTGGGTGACTGCAAAACGTTCAGGCCCTCGACAATGAGAATATCCGGTTGCCGCACTTCCTGAAAACCATCGGGCACAACGTCGTAAACCAGATGTGAATAGACGGGTGCGACGACCAGGCGCTTACCGGCCTTGACATCCGCGAGAAAATACAGCAGCCGGCGCTGGTCGTAACTCTCGGGGAAGCCTTTACGCGTCATCAAGCCGCGCTCCTCAAGAACCCGGTTCGGGTGAAGGAAGCCGTCCGTGGTGATCAGATCGACGCGCGGATGATCGGGCCAACGCGCCAGGCAAGCGCGCAGAACGCGGGAAAATGTGCTCTTGCCCACCGCCACGCTGCCCGCGATCCCAATAATATAGGGAACCTGCTTGGGCATGGGCGCTCCCATGAATTCGCGGCGCGCCTCATACAGGTGCTGGATGGCGGCCACGTGCAGATTCAGCAGCCGTGACAACGGAATGTAGATTTCCTCCACCTCGCGCAAAGAAACCTGCTCATTGATGCCCCGAAGTTGCGCCAGTTCGGCTTCGCTCAGCAGCAGCGGAGTATTTGCCCGAAGCGCTTTCCAGTGCTCGCGGTCGTAGTTGATGTAGCGGCTAATTGCCGCCGGGGGCGCCAGGGTGTTCATTTGCGGAAGAAGATCATGTGCTGCCAGGGAAGCGTTTCTACAGTTTTTTCAAAACGGAACCCTTCGGGCGTCACCTCCGCCTTCACTTCCGCCAGACTCATTTTATGCTCCGGGCGGATTGGTATAGCGGGATCCTCCTTGCGGTATTCAAACAGCACCAGCCGGCCTCCGGGTTTCAGGCCGCCGCGGATGCCCTGCAGCATGCGTTGGGGGCGGGAGAACTCGTGATAGACATCGATCAGCACTACCAGATCGAGCTTGCCTGCGGGCAGCATGGGATCGGATTCCGATCCGAGAATCGTTTGGATGTTCGACACGTGATTAGCGGCAGCGTGCTCGCGAAGCCGCTGGAGCATTCCCACCTGGATGTCCTCGGTATACACCACACCCCCGGGTAGGATACGTTTAGCGATCCGAATACTGTAATAGCCGGAGCCTGCGCCCACATCACCGACTGCCATACCGGGCTTGAGATCGAGAGCGGCCAGGGCCCGTTCCGGATGTTCCTCCGCGGCACGTTGTTCGCGGTCCAGCCAATCGGCGCCGCTCATTCCCATTACTGGTGCGATTTGGCGGCCGGTGATGGGATGGACCGCCTGGGCTTTGGCGGCCGCGAATAACAGGATTGTGGAAATAGCAACGCTTGCCCATGCGAGCCCCAAGCGACGGGCTGTGGCCGTTACCGGTATCATTTTGGGTGTTTTAACGCGTCTTTACATTTACACTATGCGAATGCGCTCGGTTTTGATTCCGTGTTTATTGCTCTTCTACTTAGAGTATCCGCACGCCGGTTTGTCTCAACTGCCGGCGAAGCCGGAATCGAAGTTAGCTGTGATAGACGCCGGTGCGGAAGACGCGGAGAGCGCCCCTTTCGTTGCGAGCGATTACCGCTTTCTTCCGGGGCAGACTTTGTACTTCGAATTTGATATCGCTGGCTTTGGCATCCGTGAAACAGGCGGCTATTTCAAGGCAAAGCACATTTCGCTCGAGTATGCGGTACAGCCCTTCGATGCCAACAACGTTGGCCTGGCACCGGCGGTCTCAGGCAAGATCGATGAAGACTTGGCCCCGCAAGATAAGAACTGGCTGCCCAAACGGCGCGCGTCCTTCTTGCTGCCGGCGTATGTAGCCCGCGGGCAGTACCACGTTCGGGTGATGCTGAAAGATCTGGTCGCGAAGACGGAAGCATCGAGCGATATTCCGTTCCTGATGAATGGCGCAACTTTGACGGCAGGAAGCGGCCTGACAATCGAAAATTTCCGCTTCTTACGCTCCGCAAATGATGGAGCGCCACTGCAACTTCCCGATTTTCGGGCCGGCGACACGGTTTATGCACGGTTCGACATAACGGGGTTTAAACTCGGCGAGGGGAACGCATATGATGTTGCGTACGGATTAAAGGTATTGCGGCCCGATGGTAAGACCTATTTGGATGCTCCGCAGGCCGACGACCTCAGGTCGAAGAGCCTTTATCCGGCGCCGTATGTTCCGGGAAATGTGCAGATTACTACGTCGCGCGATTCGAGCGGCGGATCGTATATTTTGATCCTGACGGCGCACGATGCGATCGGGAACCAGACTTTCGAATCGCGGCAGAGCTTCCAGCTTGAGTAGGGGGAATCGATTCACTCCGAAAGAATGGGCTCGGGAACCTCCTCCGCGGTAGGCCGAAGCTCCTTGTGGCGATCAAGGAAACGAACACAGGCGTTCCAGCGCAGGATTGCGTCGTCGTTGCCCGATGGGCGCAAGCGCTCGGCTTCATCGAATAGGCCGAGCGCCTTGACCAGCCAATCGTAGATGGGGCCGCCCGACGCGTGTGTTCCCGCTCCGTGAAATGCTTTCGCACGCCGCTCCCACGCGATGCCGGAATAATACGCTCGATCATACGGCGTTTCCAGGCCGCTAATCGCATTCATGGCGGCAGAAAATGCGGTGGGGTCCTGGTGAAATTGGTCAGTCAGGGCGAGGATCAGGCTGACGCGCGCCTCCCGGTTTTGCGGGTCAACTTCGAGGATGTCGCGGCAGATACTCTCGGCTTCGTTCGGTTCGTTCAGCAAGCGGTAACGCTCGGCTTTCGCCAGCGAGCCGTCCACGCTGTCGCGAGAAATAGGTCTTAGCGTGAACATATGATCTCCTTCCAGTCAGATGATATGAAACAGTTGCTTGAGAGGATCGAAAAATCGGTCGACCACGCGTTCCTTGAGCGGAATGATCGCGTTTTCGGTGATCGTGATCGATTCCGGACATACTTGCCGGCAGCACGTGGTGATGTTGCAGTAACCGATGTTGTACTTGCGCTTTAAATCCGTGACGCGGTCCTCAATATCGAGCGGATGCATTTCGAGTGCGGCGACGTGTACGAGGAAGCGAGGACCGATGAATTCGTCTTGCTTGTGATGCTCGCGCAGAACGTGACACACGTCCTGGCAGAGGAAACATTCGATGCACTTACGAAACTCTTGGACGCGTTCGACATCAGCCTGCTGCATGCGCCACGTGCCGTCGGGGGCATCGGGCGAACGGGGCCTGAATTTCTTGATTGTCTTCTTAACCCGGAAGTTCCAGGAGACGTCGGTGACCAGATCCCGTATCACCGGAAACGTGTGCATGGGCTCGAGGATGACCGGCATCTCCAGGTTGATGTTGCTGAGCCGGGTCATGCACATGAGCTTAGGCATTCCGTTGATTTCCGCCGAGCAGGAGCCACACTTACCGGCCTTGCAGTTCCATCGCACAGCAAGATCGGGAGCCTGCTGCGCCTGGATGCGGTGAACCGCGTCCAACACCACCATGCCTTCCTCAATCGGAGTGACAAAGTCCTCGAATTTGCCGGCGGTAGAGTCTCCGCGCCAGATTCGAAACATTGCTTGCGTGGCCATCTATTTCATCTCCTCGATTACGGCCTTCAGTTCATCGGGCATCGGCTGGAGCGGGCGCTTGTCCACTAGCATCTCGCCGCCCGCGCCGCGCTTGACGATGATGTTGTATTTGCCCCATTCCGGATTCTTGGTGGGGAAGTCTTCCCGAAACTGCGCACCCCGGCTCTCGGTTCGAAGCAATGCTGCGCGCGTAATGGCCTCGGATACCATCAGGAGATTCGTAAGATCCATGGCGGTGTGCCAGCCGTTGTTGTATTGACGATGGCCCGCGACTCCTGCCCGATCCGCTCGCGCACGAAGTTGATCAATCGCTTCCAATGCAGATTGCATTTCGCTCTCGGTCCGAACGATGCCAACCAGGTTCTGCATGGATTCCTGCAGGTCATATTGAATCTGATATGGGTTCTCACCAGTAGAACCATGTTCGAAACGCACGAGCGCGGCGCTTGCCGCTGCCTGAAGCTGGGAATCGTCAATGGATGCCGCAGGATTGCTCTTGGCGAATTCAGTTGCAAACCGCCCCGCGCGCCGTCCGAATACCAACAAATCGGAAAGCGAATTCCCTCCTAGCCGGTTCGCCCCGTGAAGTCCGGCGGCCACTTCTCCCGCGGCAAACAGACCTGGAACGGTGGACATCTGCGAATCGCCATCCACGTTGATCCCGCCCATCATGTAATGCGTGGTTGGTCCGACCTCCATCGCCTCTTTGGTGATATCCAGGTCCGCAAGCTGCTTGAACTGGTGATACATGCTGGGCAGCTTGCGCTTGATGTGCTCTTCCGATTTGGGCATACGATCTTTGATCCACGCGATATCGAGAAAAACTCCGCCATGGGGCGTGCCACGGCCGGCCTTAACCTCGCGATTGATGCAACGCGCGACGTGATCGCGCGTGAGCAGTTCGGGAGGCCGCCGCGCGTTCTTATCGCCCTGCGTGTAGCGCCATCCTTCCTCTTCGTTGTCGGCCGTTTGCTCCTTGTAGAGATCCGGGATCTCGTCGAACATGAAACGCCGGCCTTCGTTGTTGCGCAGGACGCCACCTTCGCCGCGCACACCTTCGGTCACCAGGATGCCGCGCACGCTGATCGGCCAAACCATGCCCGTTGGATGGAATTGAACGAACTCCATGTCCTTAAGTTCGGCTCCGGTGCGATATGCCAGCGCGAGTCCGTCTCCGGTATACTCCCAACTGTTGCTCGTAACTTTGAAGGCGCGTCCGATCCCGCCGGTAGCCAGCACGACGGCTTTCGCCTGCCACACATGAAAGAGCCCCTTTTCGCGGTCGTATCCACAGGCGCCCGCGATGCGGCCCGAATCCAGCAGCAAGCGAAGCACCGTGCACTCCATATGCACTTCGATGCCAGTGTGAATGCCGTGATCCTGGAGAGTACGGATCATTTCGAGGCCAGTGCGGTCGCCGACATGGGCCAGACGAGGATAGCGATGGCCGCCGAAGTTGCGCTGCAGAATCCGGCCATCCTTGGTCCGGTCGAAGAGCGCGCCCCAAGCTTCGAGCTCGCGCACGCATTCCGGGGCCTCTTTGGCGTGCAACTCGGCCATTCGCCAATCGTTCAGGTATTGGCCGCCGCGCATGGTGTCGGAAAAATGCACGCGCCAGTTATCGCGATCGTCGACGTTCGCGAGAGCCGCGGCGATACCCCCTTCAGCCATCACAGTATGCGCTTTGCCGAGCAGCGATTTGCATACCACTCCGACTTTCACACCGGCCGTAGCCGCTTCTATCGCGGCACGCAACCCCGCGCCGCCCGCGCCGATAACCAGCACGTCGTACGAGTGCCGCTCGAATTCTGGCATCTAGAAGAGCCTCCAATCGTGCCAGATACCCATTGAGCAGAGGCGCACATAGAGGTCTGCAAATCCTACCCAGAAGAGACTCGCCCAAGCCCACCGCTTGTGCCCGGCGTTCAGACAGCTCACGCATTCATAGAGCTTGTGGCGGACAGGATATTCAGAGATCTGGTCGAATGTTCCTCCCACCAGATGCCGGAACGCGTGACAGCCAAATATATAACCCGCCAGGAGCACAACATTGACGACCAAAACGATGCTTCCGACTCCAATTCCGAAGCCATTCGGAAAACGGAACGCCATCACCGCGTCGTAGACGAGGAAGCCCCATATCAAATACGAAATCCGCAAGAAGTAGCGATGGAAATTCTGCAGGATCAGCGGAAAGGTTCTTTCGCCAAGGTATGTTTTGCGCGGCTCGCTGACGGCGCAAGCCGGAGGATCGGCCCAGAACGATTTGTAATACGCGCCGCGATAGTAATAACAGGTCAGCCTAAAACCGCCCGGTATCCAGAGGATCAGCAGCGCCGGAGAAAACGGCAGAAAATTTGGAAACCAGGCCGGCTTCGGCCCGAACAACGCATGCGGGGAATTGCCGAAAAGTTCTGGCGAATAGAAAGGTGAAATATAGGGGCCGTAAGTGTAGTAGGCGTTCTGAAATGCCGCCCATGTGGCGTACACCAGAAACGTACTCAATCCGAGAAAAACAGCCGAGGG
Organism: Bryobacteraceae bacterium; assembly: GCA_036272835.1. Classification (GTDB taxonomy): domain Bacteria; phylum Acidobacteriota; class Terriglobia; order Bryobacterales; family Bryobacteraceae; genus Bog-105. The sequence goes on along the minus strand of DATAXY010000062.1, from coordinate 84,756 downwards.
TGAAAGCCACCATGGATCGCGTCGCGATGTATTGCCGAACTTGCCGCCTTTCCAGACGACATCAGGAGCTGCCATGTTCCTCTCCACGGGCAGAGGGATCAGACCGATTGATATTTTCCCGCTGCTGGGACAGAAGTATATAACAGCCGGACCGATCGGGTGGCGTCCTAGTGCTGTTCCAGCACGATAATCTTGCTGCCGCTAGCTTCGATGCGTTTTTTTACTGTGAAATTCAGACCGCGGAAAAAGGATTCAGCGTCTTCCTGCTGATCAGGGCGGACGAATGGGTGGCTAGCGAGCACGATGCGCTTGTGGAAGAAGTTGAGGCATTCGCGATCTCCCAGATGGAGGTCGAAAACGGTGAAGATAGTTTTAGACAGCGACTCGGAGACGAAGACTACGCAGGAATCGCCGGTGAGCTGTGGAGCGATCAGGCGGGTCGCGTTCGCGATGTCATATGGCCGGGTCGTGTAATTCTCGATGTCGCCGCCGATGGAAATCAACACCAGCAACACCGCCAACGCTGAAGCGATGATTGGCAGCTTGCGCGTGGAGCTCAGCCAATCGAGCGTCGCGGATACCAGGACCACCAAACCCGGAAGCGCCCAGAAAATCTGCTCAGCAGAAAAGAACCCGCTTGAAGTTCCGTCGATGATTAAAGCCAATGCGATGGTGCTGACCACGCCGCCCAAGAGGCAGATGAAGCGAACACGCTTCAGCATCATCGGTTCGGGAAGTTTGATGGCGCGCCAGCCTCCGACGAGCGCTCCGGCGAGTAGCAGCGAGGAGAGCAAATAGCCAGCCCGCCCCGTAGCCGATAGCTCTCGAAATGCCGCCAAATAGGCGCTAGGGCCAAAAGCGAAACGCCCACTCTCATAAAGCCAGGCCTTCGCCGTGAAGGGATGGGCCCACAAGACAAACGGCAGAAAGAGAAGTATAGGGGCGGCCGTAGCAGGCAGCGAAATCCAAATGGTGCGGCGGACCTCCTTCCGATTCACGAAAACGAGCAGCCCGAGCAGATAGCCCACGGCTGGCAGATAGGAAAAGGCTTCGGTGTAGAGGCAGAGAGTGAGAAAGACGGAGTAGAGGATGGCATCGCGAATGGCTCCGGTCTCAACCAGACGAATGAAGAAGAGAGTCGCGAGTAATAGGAAGAATAATGCCTCTTCCGCTGCTACTCCTATGGTGGCGAACCGGTAGTGGATGGGGACGAGCACAAACAGGCACGTTGCCAGCAAAGGCTGTTGCAACGGTATTTGCTGTGCAATTCGACAAAACACGTAGCAGGAGGCTAATGCGAAGAACAGCGTGGGTAAGCGCGCGACCAAAGGAGAATGGCCAAACAGCGTTACAAGCGGGAACTGCGTGAAGAAGAAAATCGGCGCCGCGCCCGGTGTTATGACCATCCATGAGATGAGCACGGCCAGCGACGCCTGAATTGACGCGGCCACTTGTAGAATTTCCGCGAGCCAAAGAGGGGTGCTGAGAATGGCAATCAGCAAAATCACTGCATAGGCAACCAACAGGCCGCGCAGGCCAACGGTAAGACCGCTCAGCTTGGTCATGAATTACACCCAGTTTAGTGGACTGCCGTTCTTCAAGCTTGCCGGTGACGTGTTAGGCTTGCGGCTTATGACAAGGCGCACTGCGGTGGGAGGGATGCTGGGGATGGGATTGGGTACGGCGTTTGCGCGGCCCGCGACGGACAAGATTCTGAAGCCGCCGGTTCTGAAGGCAGGCGATACGGCCGGCATCGTCAGCCCATCGACCCAGGTCACCGATCCGGACAAGCTGGAACTGGCGCAGAAGACCATCGAATACTTTGGACTGAAAGCGAAGTGGGGTGCGCACGTGCGAACGCATCGGGCCCAAGATGTCGCGACGGTCGCCGAGCGGGTGGACGATCTGCATGCCATGTTTCGCGATCCCGATGTGCGGATGGTGTTTTGCATTCGCGGGGGTTATGGGTCGGGACAACTGTTGGCGGATCTCGATTACTCGTTGATCGCGAACGATCCTAAGATCTTCATTGGCTACAGCGACATTACAGCGCTACATTTGGGGATTCACCAAATGACGGGCTTGGTTACCTTTCACGGTCCCGTGGTCCTGTCGGAGTTCACGCCCTACACGCAGGATTGCTTCCGCCGGGCATTATTTTCGAAGGAGCCGCTGGGGGCGTTGGGCAATCCGCCGGAGACGAATACGCTGCGCCCGGCGCATCGGCTGCGAACCATTCGCGGAGGACAGGCTTCCGGCCGACTGATGGGCGGCAATTTGACGCTGCTCAGCACGCTGATGGGTACGCCTTACGAGATCGATACCAAAGACAAGCTCTTCTTCACGGAAGATGTGGGCGAGGAGCCGTATCGCATCGACCGCATGCTGACCCAGCTACGGCTGGCAGGCAAGTTGAAAGACGCCGCCGCCATCGTGATGGGGGAATGCCTGGACTGCCGGCCTAACGATTACAAGCCTTCTTTCGCTTGGAACATGACATTCGGAGAAGTGCTGGACGATCGATTTCAAGGAGTCACCGCGCCGGTGCTCTCCGGGTTAACCATTGGCCACACACCGGATCAGTTGACGCTGCCGCTGGGCATACAATCGACGCTGGATACCGATAAAGGGCTTTTGATCGTGGAAGAATCGGCCACAGTTTAGAGGACCAGACGATGAAACAAATCGCTTTAGTGTTGCTGTTGATTCTGCCATCCGCGTATGCGCAGACTGCTTCACCGCATACGATTTTGCTTTGGCCGGATGGTGCACCCGGAGCGCAAGGGACCGCGCCGGAGGACAAACCCAGCCTCACGATTTTCCCGGCGAGTGGTAGCGGCAGCGTGCCCACGGCGGTGGTGGTTTGTCCGGGCGGCGGATATGTGCATCTGTCGCAAGTGAAGGAGGGGTCCGACATCGCACAGTGGCTGAACCAGCATGGTATTTCGGCTTTCGTGCTGAAGTACCGGTTAGGACCGAAGTATCATCACCCAATCGAGCTGGGCGATGCCCAACGGGCGATCCGGTATGTGCGGGCGCATGCGAAGGAGTATGGTTATGCGACGAACCGGATCGGTATTTGGGGTTTCTCCGCCGGCGGCCACTTGGCGGCGACCACCGGTACGCACTTCGACAACGGCAATGCCAGCGCAATAGATCCGATCGACCGCGAAAGTTCGCGCCCCGATTTCATGATTCTGGCCTACCCGGTAATCACGTTTGAGGAGCCGTATCTCCATCGCGGTTCGCGCGACTATTTGCTGGGCAAGAACCCGCCGCAGGAATTGATCGATTTACTGTCGAACGAAAAGCAAGTGACGAAGGAGACGCCGCCCACCTTTTTGTTCGCGACCAGCGACGATCCGGTAGTGCCAGTGCAAAATAGCGTGTTCTTCTATCTCGCCTGCCGCAAGACGGGCGTGCCAGTGGAGATGCATTTGTATCTGCACGGGCCGCATGGCGTGGGGTTGGCACAAAGTTATCCGGAATTGAAAACCTGGCCAGATCTTCTTGCTAACTGGCTAACAGCCGTCGGATTTCGCTAAGGCCATGGCGGAAAACCGCAGGCTCGACAATCAGGCTGATCACAATATAGGGCTCGGCGGGCATGTCGAAATAATAGCCAGGCTGAGCAACAATGTTTCCCTCTAAGAGAAAATGGTGCAGCCATGCTGCTTCTGAGCGTGTCGCGGGCAGCCGGAGAATTGCGGACCAGCCGCCTTCCAGATGGAGCATATGCGCGTTGGCGCCGCTCAGTACTTCTGAGATCGTGGCTAAATTCTCTCCAATGCGGAGGAGCAGAGCATCGCGGACTTCGCGCCCGGCAAGCAGCAAGTCGGGAAGGGCGCGTTGTACCGGAGTATTCACCGAAAGATATGTATCGAGCAACAGTTCGAGCCGCGCTTTCGCCGCTGCCCGCTCTGCAACCGGCCCATTAACGACTATCCAGCCGAGTTTCATTTGCGGCATGCCAGCCGCTTTCGACAGCCCGTTCAGAGAGAAGCTGAGGACGTCATCTCGCCCGATCAGTGTCTTGACATACGGGCCGGCCGCAATTTCGTAGTCCATGAATACTTCGTCGGACACGATTGGCAGATTGTGCCGCGCGGCGAGTGCGAAGAGTTCTTCGCACTCGGAGCGCTTCAAGAAGACTCCTGTCGGGTTGTTGGGATTGACGATCACGATAGCCCGGGTGCGGGGAGCGATCTGGGATGCCATTTCCTTGATGTCGAGGTACCAGCTACCGTCGTAGGCGAGCGGATAAGGAACGACTTTTACGGACTCAAGCGCCGAGAGGTACTCAAATAAAGGATAGGAAGGCACTGGAGCCAGCACTTCGTCGCCGGGATCGCAGAAAAGCTTGAACAGCAGGGCATAAGCTTCGCTGGTGCTGGCGGTGAGCAGGATGTTTTCAGCGTCGACCGCGATTCCAAGTTCGCGATAATACTCTGCGACAGCTTCGCGCGCCCTACTCAGGCCGTGAGGATCGGGTTCATAGAGGAAGTTTTCGAGGCGGCCGAACGCTTGACGAATGGCGTTATTCGGATAATTTGAACCAAGCGCGGTCGTGGGATTAGAGAGAGAAAGATCGAGCAGCGGAGCGTTTGCACGGCGCTTGAGGGCGATTGCCTGGGAATAGGCGTTTTCTAAAAAAGGCCAGGGCAGCCGTTCAGAGTAGGAGTACAAACTGATACTGTGTCACGGCCGTCCTGGCATACACAAGGAGAAGACGTTTGGCAGGACGCGCGCCCCATGTGACAACGCGTCCTGCCCGGCGCCGGATACCGAGTCCAGCGCCTTTCCTCGTTCGCCGATTTGCCGAAGCTCAGCCGGCGAAACCGCAGATTGCCCGATCCACAGTCCGTACCGCGTGTGCCCGCACGCGTGGAGAGTTTCGGCCAGCGAACGAAGAATTTCGAAGCGAAAAATCTCTGTCAGGAAATATCGGGCGCACCGCCTATAAAGCGGCACGCCCGCGTTGCGCCGGCATGTCCGTACCGGCGCCAGCCACAGGACACTAGCTTTTGGAGTAGCGAGACTCACCAACGGAATGGCCAGTCGCCGAACCGGGTTCCGCAGCGCGTGTGCCCGCACGCGAGGTGAGCCGTCGCCGGCTAGTGAATGTGGAAACTCAGAGGAGCTTGTTTCACTTTCTTATTGGCGATCAGCGTGAAAACGATGCGTTCTACGCACGATCCGCTATCGAGCGAGATCGCTGTCTCCAACACCTGATTCTCTAACTGCTGCAAAGCCGACACTGAAGAGTACGGCTTTAGATTGTTCAAGACCTGTTGCAGGGCGAGCGAGCCTAACGAGGTCCCAGTAATAACATCGCTCGGAATGGTGTGGGCGGAACTTAGGACTGAAAGCACACCCGAGGCCGAGCCAAGCACCATGTTCAGAATGTTGAAGAAGCTGTTATTCTGGTTGCGCAAAAGCGCGGCGAGTATCATCTGTTTGCCAATCGGTTGCACGCCTGCCTGCTGCTGTACAAGCGCCTGAAAGATTTCACTGCTAATAACAGTAATCTTTGCCGAAGAAGAATTGCAAATAGTGAGGTCGTAGGCGCCAATATTTTTCGGCATTTTGCCATAATTTTGGGTCAATAGCGACGCCGGAAGCGGGGTCGCCGCGATGTTCAACGAGTTCTGGGCGCAAAGAGAGCTAGCGGCGAGCCCAGCGCAAAGAATGCCAATTAGGAGCGTTTTCATGAGCGTTTCTCACAAGGTCAGCGCCTTGCCTGCTGCACTGAACCCGATCCAGGAATAGCGCACCGACGGTGCCGCAGAGCTCATTTTTTAAGGTTAAATTATTGATTAGAAGGAGGAAAAAAAATTTTGCATTTTGGGGAACAGCCTCCTCTCAATACCAAATATCGGCCCGCGCATTCTCCAGATCGCTCTGCACTTGCAGTTTAGGGTTTCAGCGGCGGCTCAATCGATCCCCAACTCGTTTTTGACGTTGGGGATCGATTTGTCTTTCCAATGGCGATTGTATTGATCGACCTGCATCAACGATCTGCTGTACATACGATCGATGTACAGACCGCCTTGTAGGTGATCGATTTCGTGCTGCAGAATGCGGGCGTGCCATCCGGTCGCATCGATGTGCTTCGGATCGCCGTTGTGGTCGAGACAATCGACACGCACACGGGGTGCGCGAGGAACCAGCGCCATGAGGCCGGTCAGGCTTAAGCAACCTTCGAAGAATTCGACGGGTGAACCATTGTCGAGTGTAATTTTCGGATTCACTATGACGTGAAAGGGCACCGCTTGCCGGCGCATCTCCTTCACCCGGTCGGGTGGCACAGCTTTGATGTACTCAGGCTTGTCTTCGATGACAGCGAGTTGCAGACGGAGGCCGACTTGCGGAGCGGCGAGGCCGACGCCGGGAGCGTCATACATGGTCTGGCGCATCCATTCGATCAGTTCCTGCGTTGCGCGGTCGCGAATTTCGTCGCGGCTCAATTCGCGGGCCTGTTGGCGGAGAACGGGTTCTCCGGCCTGCACGATTTTCAATTTCATAGCTCGATTGTGGCGCAGGGGCTCGGAGGCAAGTCGTCAATGGTTTCGATATGCCCGATCTAAAATTGAATTTGAGACGTATTGCCCTGTTCGTTTTCTTGGCAGCGGCCGGCATCGCAAGCCCCGCCGTCCCGACTTTCACAGTCCCCGATTCGGAATTGCCAGCTTCGCCGGTGATTATTGCGTATGGAGATACTCGATTCACGAATCCGGAACAAACGGCAGCGACCAACCCCAAGGTGCGCCAATGGCTGGTGGACCGCATTGCTAGTGAAAAGCCCGACGCGCTTCTGATGACGGGCGACCTGCCGTGGCATGGCGCAAATCCCAAAGACTACGCCGTATTTCACGAAGAGACACAAGCCTGGCGCGACGCCCACATCCGTGTGTATCCGGCGCTCGGGAATCATGAGATGTACAGTCATGGCCTCATCGAAAATACGGCGAAGGGCCTTGCCAACTGGTGGGCGGCATTTCCCATGCTTCACGGGCTGCGATGGTATTCGGTTCAACTGGGCGACAAAGTGTATGTCTTAAACCTCGACACAAATTCGAGTTTGCATGTGGGTAGCGAACAGATGACGTGGATAGAGAATCAGATCGAATCGCTGCCTTCGCCGGCACGCTTCTTGTTTGTCAATCTGCACCGCCCGCCTGTGGCCGATTATCAGCGATTTGGCGATCCGATGCACAACCCGCGGGGTAATGAGATCCGCTTGGGCAGGTATCTGGAGCGTGTTGCGGTAAAGCACCCTACTCTAGGCATCGTTGTCACTTCCGGGCACATTCACAACTACGAGCGGCTTTTCAGAGGCAATGTGACGTTTCTGGTCACGGGTGGCGGAGGCGCCGCGCCTCGTCCGATACATCGTGGGCCGAACGATCTTTATCAGGATAGGGAGTTCCCGAACTATAACTACGTCAAGTTCGTTCTGAATGGGGATGAGTTGGATGGCAGCATGTTCCGAGTCGCCGATCCAGAGGGCAGCGCGCCAGTGTTTGAGATGAAGGATCACTTCGTTGTGAAGTAACTTCTATGGCACCCTCAGGCTCGACGCCGGAAACCACACGCCTTTCAATTGGCGTTGCCAGACGGCTCCAGTGCGGGCGCGTTCCGCTGGCGTAGTGAACTGATAATCGTAGAGCAGCGCGCGTAGATAGCGAGGCGGGTGGTCGAACGGCGGCGGGTTGAGCAGACTTAGAATCGCAGGATCGCCAACCAGCAAACCGCGTGCAAGGCCCGAGAACCAGGGACTCTCGGGATACGAACCCAATGCCGCAAACCACATCTGCCAATCGAGTCGCGGCTGGTAGGGCGCTGCCCAAGGCAAACCGCGATGTAAATTACCCGGCTTGTAGGGAAAGGAATATTCTCTCCAGGATTCGCCGTCGTCAGAGCCCTCGATGATAATCTCGTCGCGCTCCGTGGTCATAACGGCAAAGAGACCGTATGAGTTCACAATCTGCCATGGCGCAATTAGCGAAAAGACTCCGGAGAACGGGCGTCCAATTGGCGGTAAAAAGAGTTGGATGACTTGCAGGCCGCCGAGGGCCATGATGACGGCTAATACAGAGTGCACGGCTAAACGCAATGACCGGCGCTCGATAAGAGCGATGGGGCGCAGCCAGCGGTCGATGGGAGCGAAGATGCGTTCGTCGAACCCCCACAAGCAGAGCCCGAGCGTAAGCAGGTTGAAGAACGCATAATTCCCGGTCAGCAGGATGCAGACTTGTAGGAACATCAATGCCGCAACGCCCGCATAGCGAAAAAACCTGGGGCAGAACAGCAGGAAGGGCGCGCCCAGTTCAATGATGAGCGCGATCAGCGTCATCCCGTCCAGCATCCAGTCGGGCGCTCGATAGACGTAATAGGCGAGCGGAGCCGGCAAAGGCTGGCTCAGGAAATGGAAGCGCAGGGCGTGTAGGTTGCGCCAGTTCGGATCGCCCGATAGCAGTTTGACTGCGCCCGATTCAAACATCAGGCGAAATAGTAGAACCCGGTAGGCCCAGACCAGCCAGGGCGCGCCCGCAAAGAATGCGAGAAAGCCCGCTTCGAGTAGCAAAGCGTCCCATTGAAAACCGGTAAAGGGCGGACCTATGGAGACGATCGAAAGATAAAGAACCCAGCAGACAATTGCCGCCCAGCGTGGGAAGAAACCGATGATCAGCGGCACCGACGCCAGACAGCCAAGCACGCAGACCCCAACCAGCCAGTGGTCGCCGAGACCGAACCAGAAGATCGTCGGGACCTCGAAATACGCGCGGCCGCCAAGGTCGGCGTGGATTTCGATCAAAGCGCGAACGGCCGGCACAACGCCGCGCGATCCTACAAGTCCGTCGATCTGTGGCCAGAAAGATGCGAAGGCCGCTAAATAGGCTAGTCCCAGCACTCGCAGGAAGGCGGATTCAGTCAGGCGGTAGGGAGGCATCGGCAAGGGGGTTCAATTGCGCCGCCATGATAACGCAGACCGCGAGGCCATCGTGAGAAGATTGTGTTGATCTGTTGCTGTGAGGCTGTTTCGAATGTTTTGGTGGCGCGCCCTGGTTGTCGCGATCCTCGCGATTGCTAGTGGTGCGCTTCTAACGGCGCAGCGCCAAATGGCAGATCGTGACGCATTCGATTCGGCGGCGCGGTCCGGCTACGATTACCATTTCGGGCCGGGACTGATGTCGATGCCCGGGAACGCGGCCACAGCGGACGGCCGATTTCTCGACCCCAAAAGTTTTCCGTCAGCGGCCTATTGTGGGCATTGCCATCAACAGGCGTATGCGGAGTGGCGCCAGGCGCTGCATTCGAATTCGTTCCGCACGCCGTTTTATCGCACCAGCGTGAATATTTTGAAGAGGACGAAAGGCATTGCGTTCACACGCCACTGCGATAGTTGCCACAATCCGGTCGCGGTACTGTCGGGTGCACTGACGAACAATTCAAAAGTGGACCGCTCATTCGACGAAGACGGGATCACGTGTATGGCGTGTCATTCGATACAGAAAGTGCCGCCTGTACTTGGCAACGGCAGTTACATAATGGGCGTTCCGGCGGTGATGGTAGACAAGAACGGAAAGGGGATTCCGGGGCCAGTTTCCGATGACCAGATCATGGCGCATCCGGAACGGCACGCACGGGCGGTGATGCGTGACGTGTATCGGACGCCGGAGTTCTGCGGCGCCTGCCATAAGGCGAATTTGCCAGTTCCGCTGAACGGATATAAGTGGATACGCGCGTTCACGTCTTACGACGAATGGCAAAATTCAAAATTTTCCCGGCAGACGCCTCTGACGTTTTATCCGGCCGATTACCAGAGCTGCCAGAACTGCCATATGCGGCGCGAACTTGCGCAGCCCCGTGAATACGGAGCGAAAAAGGGCACGTTCGCGTCGCATCGCTGGTTAGCAGGCAATACAGCCGTGCCATTTTATTACGGTTACCCTGAGCAACTGAAGCAGACCGACGCCTTTCTGAAATCCGGCATGTATTTGAATATCGATCTGTTCGGGCTAGCGACCGGGAAGGGCGGCCGATTGCCACAGCCGCTGGGGGCTGAACCGTTCACGCTGGCGCCGGAGCAGATCGTTCAGGCGATGGTGGTGGTGCAGAACAAAAACATCGGGCACTCGCTAGTTCCGGAAGTGCGCGATCTGTACGAAGCCTGGGTGGAATTCATCGTGAAGGACAGCGCCGGACGTGAGATCGACCATAGCGGGTTCATCAAGCCCGATGGATTGCTCGATGCACAAGCGCACACATTCACAAATCGCCCGGTGAATAGTGAGGGCAGCTTCGTCGATAACCATAAAGTCTGGACCATTCACTCCATGGCTTACGACAACACAATTCAGGCGGGCCGTTCGGCGCTGATACGTTATGAGTTTCAAGTGCCGGCACGGGCGCGCGGGCCATTAACGATCACGGCGCGGTTGAATTATCGGCATTTGCGGCAGAGTTACCTGAATAATGTGTTGGGACCGGATCATCCCGCCTATCCGGTGGTCGAAGTGGCTTCGACAACACGCGCAGTCAACATCGGCGAGAACGCGCCAACAAAGCCGGCGGCGGATGAGAATCCGCTTTGGATGCGCTGGAATAACTTAGGGATCGCCTTGCTGGACCAATTGCAGTACGCCGATGCCACGATGGCGTTTGAGCAGGTGGTGAAGCTGCGACCCGACTATGCGGATGGGTATATCAATTTAGGTCTGACGGACATCAACTGGGAGAAATATGCGGAAGCGCGGGGGAGTCTCGAAAAGGCGCTGAACCTTGTGCCGAACGACGCCCGGGCATTGTATTATTTGGCATTGGTCGAGCGGCGCGAAGGCAACATCAATAAGGAATTCGCGGATCTGCGCGAGGTGGTGCGCCAATTTCCGAAGTCGCGCGATGCGCGGCGCGAGTTGGGCATCTCCTATTACCAGCAGCATAATTATCCGGAAGCATGCGCGCAGTTTGAGGCGCTGCAAGCGATCGACCCGGACGATCTGGCGGCGCATTATAATTTGGCTGTGCTGTACCGGCGCATGGGGATGAAGAAGGAAGCGGCGGAACAGGCGGCGCTGTTCGCGGTAAAGCAGGTGGACCCGGGCGCGCCAACCTACTCGCTCGATTATCTCCGCAATCATCCGGAAATGAGGGTAGAGAGCGTGCCATGGCACCTGCATAAGAGCGAAACGGGCAGTGGCTCGATTGCAGGCGACGGCCGGTGATCGGGCGGGAGTTTTCGGTTTTGAGCACCAATCGCAGACAACTCATAAAATCGTTAAGCCGTACGGCGTTAGTTCTTCCTTTTTCTCGCTTGGCGTCTCTGGCTTGGCCGCAGCAGACCAAACTGCCCGGACCCACTGAACGCGATTACCATGCGCAGGCGAGGCCTGCTGCGAAAGGACCGAAGTCGCCCATTGAAGGTACGCCGCTGGGTGTGGAATTTGTCGATGAGGTGAAGGCAGCGGACCTTGCGGTTGAGACCATCTATGGCGGCGTACGGAAGAACAAGTACCTTTTGGAGACGACGGGCTGCGGTCTTGCATTCTACGATTACGACAACGACGGCTGGCTCGACCTTTTCCTGGTGAATGGCTGGCGATTGGAAGGTTTCCCGCAAGGCGATGCGCCGCACTGTCATTTGTTCAAAAACAATCGCGACGGCACGTTCACCGATGTAACGAAGGGATCGGGGTTGGAACATAAGACGGGCTGGGGCCAAGCCTGCTGCGTCGGCGATTACGACAACGATGGGCACGACGACCTGTTTGTGAGTTACTACGGCCAGAATGCACTGTATCGGAACAACGGCGACGGCACGTTTACCGACGTGACTAAAAAAGCGGGGCTGATCCAACCGGGGCCGAAGACGCGATGGAACACAGGGTGCACGTTTGTCGATTACGACAAAGATGGGCATCTCGACCTATTTGTGGCGAACTATGTGGACTTCGATTTGAAGACCGCGCCGCCGCCTGAAGCAGGCCCGTGCACATACAAGGGAATATTAGTTGCGTGTGGACCGCCTGGGCTGCCCGGTGGGAAGAACATTCTCTATCACAACAACGGCGATGGCACGTTCACCGATGTGAGCCAGAAGGCGGGCATTTGGAATACTACCGGCATGTATGGCTTAAGTGTGGCGGCTTCGGATCTGGATAACGACGGTTGGCCGGATATCTATGTCGCGAACGATTCCAGCACCGCGACGCTTTATCAGAATCAGAAAGACGGCACGTTTAAGGACATTGCGATCGAGTCGGGTGCGGCGCTCTCGCCCGAAGGAAAGCCCCAGGCGGGCATGGGCGTCTCGATCGGCGATTACAATCGCGACGGCAACCTGGATGTGGTGAAGACGAATTTCGCCGGCGATACGGATTCACTCTACACAAACCTGGGCGACGCGAACTTCGAAGACCGCACGTACCCGAGCGGGATTGGCGTGAACACGCGGCTGCTGGGTTGGGGCGTGGGGTTCTTCGATATGGATAACGATGGATGGCTGGACATATTGATGTCGAACGGACACGTGTATCCGGAAGTGAACCAGTCGAACACCGATCTCAAATACGCCGAGCACAAATATCTTTACCGAAACCTGCGCAATGGGAAGTTCGAAGAAGTGACCGATAAGGGCGGCCCGGGAATCATGGAGAGCGCCCCGGCGCGTGGCTGTGCCTTTGGCGATTACAACAATGACGGCACGATTGACGTTGGCGTCAATTGCATCAACGCGATTCCCCAGCTTCTGCGCTGCGATTCTACGCTCAAACGCAATTGGATCAAGATTAAATTGATCGGTAAGAAATCGAATCGCACCGGGATTGGCACACGGATCACCGTGGTGGCAAAGAACGACCCGGCGGTCCCGAAGCCGCTGACGCAAATCGATGAGCTGCGCAGCGGTGGCAGCTATTTTTCACAAAACGACTTGCGCATGCACTTCGGGCTGAACCAGGCGACGATGGTGGACTCGGTGGAGCTACGGTGGTTGAGCGGACAGGTGGACCGGTTGGAGAATCTGGAACCCAATAGGCTTTACGTGATTGAGGAAGGCGGCAAGATCCTCAGTTCGGACAAACTGCAACCCGCAAAAAAGACCTGATGCGGTTCGTCGCGCTTTTGGTCCTGGCGTGCGGCATAGGAACGGCTGCCGATGTGGCGTGCCCTTGGGTCGGCGAGCCGACGGCCGCGGGATTATTGGGTGGCCCTGTTCAAGCGAGGGCGACGAAGGGGTCGTGCGAGTTCTTACGGCCGCAACGCGCCTTACGCATTGAGGTGCACCACATGCACGATCCCGCCAAAGATTTCGCGCGGTATATCAAAAAATGCGGAAAGAAAGCGGCGCCGATCGAAGGCCTTGGGAACCAGGCATTCGCTTGTTCCCATGGAACGATTGTGGGACGCGTGCGCGACGACGCCTTCGAGATACGCGTAACCGCGCCGAATGATGCCGCCGAAGTGGCGCGAAAGGCGGCGGAACAGGTAGCCGGAGCGCTATTTTGATTCCTTCGAGACGCGCGCCGCACCCTCGGCAAGGGCCTTGGCCTTCTTCTTCGCTTCGGCATCACGCAAGGCGGCAGCTTTTGCAAACGCCTGCTTCGACCCTTCCAGATCGCCCTTGCGCCGCAGAAGAAGCCCGAGCGTATTGAATGCGCCCGCATCGCTGCCGTCCAAGGCTAAGGCGTGGCGCAACGCGTCAATGGCGCCATCTGCATCGTCCGAATCCTTTAGCAGCGTGCCTAGTTCAAACCAGGAAGGCGCATCCTCCGGTTTCTGCGTAACTGCGGCCCGAAACTGCACGATCGCCTGGTCGGCTTGGCCGCTATCGACGTAAACCAGGCCCAACGTGTAGTGTGCTTCGGGCAGTGCGGAATCCAATTTCACCGCCTGTTCCAAGTGCGCCTTGGCATGAACCAAGTCATCGCTCTGCTTATACGCGATCCCCAAGTCGTAGTGCGCTGCGGCGTTCTCAGGATGTTGGCGCACGACATTCGACAGGTGCTGGATGGCGGCCTGATAGCTGCCCGAAGCGATATAAGAATAGCCCAGGTTTACCTGCACGCGTATATTGCTGGGATCGGACTGGAGAACGCGCTCAAATTCGCGGCGGCCGCCAACGGGATCGCCGGTATTGACTAAGGTATAGCCATAGTTGTCGCGGATGGTGTTGTTTTTCGGATCGAGTACCAAGGCTTTCCGATAGGCATCTCGCGCCATGGCCAATTTACCTTGCCGTTCGTAGGCGAGGCCGAGCGCTTCCCAAATCGCTGCGTTTCCAGGCGATTCCGTCGCCGCCTGGTTGAATTCGGCGATTGCCGGTGTGTCCTGGCTGGTTACGACGTAGGCCGAGCCCAGGCGAAAGTGATAGTCGGCGTTGGCTGGCGCAAGCACGACCGCTTTCCTCAAATCGGCAATGCCTTCGGTGGGGCGCTGCGACATCATCAACGCCACGCCCGCGTGGAACCAGGCTTGGGCAAATTTCCGGTCCAGGTCCGTCGCCCGCTGAAAGTGCGGCATGGCCTCCGCCACCCGCCCTGTAGCGGCCAGAATAAATCCGATCTGGTCCTGATATTGCGCCGAGTTAGGGACCAACTGCGCGAGCTTCTCGTAGTCGGCCAAAGCGCCGGCCACGTCGTGCGCCCCGAGCTTCCTCTGTGCTTCTGCCTGCAATCCCAGCACGTCAGACGGCGATTGTGCCAAGGCGGCGCACGCGATAAGGAGCGCTCCGACAGTGGGACTGGCTTTACTCAAGATCTGCCAGAGAGACACTGATCTCCGGGTTTTCCGTCGAGAGAATGCCGTCTTTAGCTTCACACATTCCATCGGCGGTGTACACAAAAGCGCGCCGCGTTTTCGGATGGATCAACCAAACGTAGCGGACTCCGAAATTCAGATAGTCGTCGATGCGCTCTTGCATCTCCGCCATGCGATCACTGGGTGACAAGATCTCAACGCAAAGAAAGGGCGGCTGTTGGATGATCTGGCCGGCAGGCGGACCAGTCAGGACCGTAATATCCGGCACGCGGAAACGCTTCGCTTTCACTTGAACGCGCTGCTCGGGTAAGACCCATATGCCCCATTGCTTTTTGCGGCTATAGAGGTAGTAGCTCAACGACATCTGCAGCCCGCTATGATCTAACTCGCCCACATTTCGCTCAAGCAGTTCTCCATCCAGGTAGTCGCAATCCGGACGGTAGCTGGTTTCCAGATATTCGCTTAGGGAAACAAGGGTTGGGGTGAACACGAGGTTTGCTTCTCCCTCTATTCAAGGCCGGCCAAAGAGACACGGATCTCCGGGCCTTCCGTCGACAGAATGCCGTCTTTGGCTTCCCGAACTCCATCGGCGGTGTACACAAAAGCGCGCCGCGTTTTCGGATGGATCAACCAAACGTAGCGGACTCCGAAGTTCAGATAGTCGTCGATGCGCTCTTGCATCTCCGCCATGCGATCACTGGGTGACAAGATCTCAATGCAAAGAAAGGGTGGCTGTTGGATGATCTGGCCCGTAGGCGGACCGGTCAGGACCGTAATATCCGGCACGCGGAAACGCTTCGCTTTCACTTGAACGCGCTGCTCGACTACTGCCCGAATTCCCCATTGCTTCTGACGATTTCCGAGATAACGGCTCAACTCAGATTGCAACAGGCTATGATCCCATTCGCCCACGTTTCGCTCAAGCAGCTCTCCATCCAGGTAATCGCAATCCGGACGGTAGCTGGTTTCCAGATATTCGCTTAGCGATACAGCGGTTGCAGTGGACACGGGAGGCTTGCTTTCCCCTATACTTTACTCTACTTTGGGGAGCGAAAACGAAACGCCCCGCTCCCGATTGACGCGGGTCGAAAGTGCGGCATCCACCTTCGCAAGAGAGATCTGCTTCTGTTTCCGGTCGGGGGTGACGTACTTCAATTGATCGCCATCGGTCCAATAGGCGATTGCGGTTTCCGCGCCGCCGTCTTTCAAAGCCAGGATCACTACCTGGACGCCGCCCGAGGGCTTCGAAGGCGTATCCGGAGGCGCCATTGCGACCGGGTTCGAGTAGATCTTCACGGAATTGTCTTCGGTTTTACTAGGCGATGGTGCGGCTGCTTCTAGATCGGGCGGGTATGGCGGTTCGGATTGAATGACGAGGACGGGTGCCGTGGGTACTGGCGGTCCGTAGCTGGACGGGTCCACATAAGACGGTTCGGGGTAGCCATAGCCGCTATACCCGCCCCCCAGCAGCATAAACGGAGGGAACCGCACCGGTCGCGTAGGTAGTGTTCCTTGCACGGAGGCAGCTAAGTTCCCGGCAAACGTTGTGCTCGTGATGCGGCCAACGGCCCTCACGGGCCGGTTCTGACCGGAAGCGGCCATAGCGATGGCGAGAACCAAGAACCAGAGCTTCATTCCGTTCACCACCTAGTCAAGATGCTGCGCCGTAACCAAAAGTTGCTCGCTTCCACATCAGACAAATATCGTGCCCTTCAGGTACAGCGCCGCACGCCCGGCGATCTGAACCCGCCCCCCAGACAACTCGCAATGCAATTCGCCGCCACGCCTCGACACTTGCCGGGCAATAAGGGTGTGTTTCCCCAATTCTTGCGCCCAATATGGAATCAATGTACAGTGGGCCGATCCCGTCACCGGGTCTTCTGGAACTCCCTTCGCCGGAGCAAAGAAACGTGACACGAAATCGCAGTGGTCGCCGGGCGCTGTCGCAATCACAGCAAATCGATCAATGTGCTTCAGCGCCTCCATGTCGGGATTGAGCGCCCGCACATCGGCTTCCGAATGGTAGCGGACAAGATAGTCTCGCGCCGCCAAAATCTCTACCGGCAGGCCGCCCAGCGATTTAATAAGGCCATTGTGAATATCCACGGGCGTAGGAGGACGTGAAGGGAAATCCATTTCGAGCAAATCTCCCTTTCGCCGCACGGTGAGCTCGCCCGATTTAGTATCGAACCGAACAACATCGCCCACGTGCTGGAGCAACTCGAAGAGCAGATAAGCGGAAGCCAAGGTCGCGTGCCCGCACAGGTCTACCTCTACGGCGGGTGTGAACCACCTCAAATGAAATCGATCACCAGCCGGAACAAAATATGCGGTTTCCGAGAGATTGTTCTCGCTTGCGATCGCTTGAAGCGTTTCATCCGGCAGCCATTCGCGAAGGGGGCATACGGCAGCGGGATTTCCGGCGAAGACGGCGTTAGTGAAGGCGTCGATCTGATAGATAGGGAGTTCCATTATGAGACCGGCAATTTTTTGACGGATTAAATCGCGGGACGGCGCCTAATGCACGCGAACCCGAAACCGTTCCTTAGTCACCAGTTCATCAAAGATGGCCAGAACCTTCTTCCGATAGGAGTACATTTGGCGTAGAGAATCGCGAAAATTGTCTTCATATCGCCTAGGCTGAAGCCATTTGTCCAGCGTTGGGCGCGGGACATCAATATCCCGGCGTAGGGCATCGGCCGAGTGCCCGCGCAGGAAGAGCCCGTAGAACATGGCCGCTTCCCGTTGCGGCGCCAGGGGATCGAATTCGTCGCGAGCGATCATCCGCGCATCCTCGTAAGTCCGTATCGTACTACCAAAGCCAACTCTTGAAAAGGACCTTCAAACGATCATCGTAGCAATCTTGTCAAGCCCGGTCACGAATCGAAAAAAAACAGTATTCCCGTTGTTTGACAATGCTTTTGCGCGCTTTTTGTATTTACGTGATTGGCCCCTACGTGCTACCATACTAATAGCCTCCGGGAAGAAATTCTCCGCGAGGTTCGCACCTCGCTAATTTCCCCCACGGAGCAGAAAACACTACCGAATGAGCTTTACCGTATTCCTCGGAAATCTCCCTGTCTGGGTGACCGCCGATGACATCAAGTCTTGGCTTTCCTCAGAGAACCTGGTCGCTGACGCGGTCAAGGTTATCCGAAACCCCGAAACGCAAGAGAGCAAGGGATTCGCTTTTATCGAAGCGCCGAATCAAGAGGAGATGAATTCTATCATCCGCCGTTTTGACCGCGCGCCTCTCGAAGACAGGCTCCTACGAGCAAACCCCGCCCAACCCCCCAAGTCGGGCAAGGGTCCTATTAAGACCGCTGCCACTCCCCCGGATCGGACACGACGCCCGGTTTCCCAAGGGGCTGGCCCCACCGCGCAACCGCGCAAAAATGGCGCCGTTTCCGGCCGCCGCAGCAATAACACGCCGGCCCGCCAGAGTGCATTTGCCGAGGAGCTCGCGAAGGTTCTTTAGCCCGCGCGGCTCCTCGCCCTTCCGTTCTCTCCTTACTGCTACTGTCTCTCCTCCACGGTGATGCTATACTCTGCAGCAACCTGCGTGGAAGCGATACCTTCGCCTCCCACTCAGAAATCGCGGTACGAAGGTATATCCCGACCGTCAATTTAACGTCGGCAAGGTGGAATCGTGGATCGTGCGACCTGGGAGGCTGTTCTTCTCCGTTCTATATTTATCGTCATCATCGCGGTTTTGGCGGCTTACACTCATCCATTCGAATTGAATCATGCAGCTTCAGCGGCGGCCGGGGGAGGACTCGCGGTGGCCGCCGTCTGGCTGGAGTCCCGGCTCCGCCGCGCACCCCTCTCTGCGATGCTCGGCGGAGCTCTCGGCTTGTTCGCGGGCGCTCTGCTCGGCGCACTCTTCGCTTGGCCCCTAAATGTATTCGCCGCCTCCCCTGGCGGTACTTTCGTCTTTTTTCGAATCGCCGTTCCCATTGCATTCGGATACCTCGGCCTCCGCCTTGGTACCTCTCAATCCGCGCTGAGAAAGCTGGGGCGGCTGGGCACCGGATCGGATTTACAGCACGTCACTGACTACAAAATCCTCGACACCAGCGTGCTTATCGACGGCCGGATTGCTGAAGTCGCCGAAGCTGGATTTCTCGATGGCGTTCTGATTGTGCCTCAGTTTGTTCTACACGAACTGCAATTGGTCGCTGACTCGTCCGATTCAGCGCGCCGGAATCGCGGACGCCGTGGCCTCGACATTGTCCAGCGGCTCCAGAAAATTCCGTTGATCCGTGTCGAAGTCTCTACCCAGGATTTCCCAAACGTCCGGGAAGTCGACCTGAAGTTAATCGAGTGGGCCAAGTGGCGGAAGGCCAAGATTGTTACTAACGATTTCAACCTTAATAAGCTGGCGCAGGTTCAAGGCGTAGAGGTGCTGAATCTAAATGAACTGGCCAACGCTCTGAAACCGGTCGTACTGCCTGGCGAGTCGATGCGCGTATTCGTTCTGAAGGAAGGTAAAGAGTACAACCAGGGTGTTGCGTACCTCGACGACGGGACTATGGTCGTGGTCGACAATGCCCGTCGGCAGGTCTCGAAGACCGTGGACATAACGGTCACTAGTGTCCTCCAGACTACGGCTGGAAAGATGATCTTTGGCAAATACGATGATCGGAATCAGTCCGCCACACAGGAGCGAGCTGCCGCCGCCGCCGGTTCCGGAAATCTCAGTACGGAAAAATAGAGGATGATTCCGGATCCGCTAATAACTACTGTGGCGGCTGAGTCGGGTAGCCGGGCGTAGGCGCTGGTTCGCTTGGTCTGGCCGGAGCAGGATAGGTAGGCGGGGCATAGGGTGGTCCCGCATAGCCGCTCGGCGGCGGCTGATATGCTCCTGGCGCGCTCGCGTAAGCTGGCGGCGAATAGGGGGCCGGCGGCCGGCCGCCGTGGGCGAACAGATACTTAGTTTCTTCATTGAATAGTACCCATAGTCCGTAAACACCCAGGGCGGTTCCTAACGGAACGTGCAGCAAGCTGACCACCGAAACGACGATCATCAGAACTCGCGCCCAGGGCTTGTAGTTGATCAATCCCCAACCACCGAGAAGCTGCGGCAGGCTAATCACAGCAATTACACCGGCCAGAAATAAGCCGATCACGGCAACGATCCCGGCGCCGGCGAGCCCATCATTCCCACTGTTTGCCACTCCGGCCGCTCCGGCAATCCCTCCGAACAATGCAAAGACGCCCAGGGCAACCACTAAGCCCAAGCCCCCTAAAACCATGCTCAAAATACCGAGAATCTTCACGTGGTCTCGCATAGAGAACCCCCTTCACCAGGCAATTTCGATCTTTACGACCGGTTCTTCCGCTCGCACTTCGATTACCAAAGTATAGTCGTTTTTATTAGTCGGATTTTCGACTACTTCCACTTTGGTGCTCGCCGAAATCGCCATCACTATAGGGAGGTACGCGCCCTTGGGCCACCTTGTTCCGCCGACCGGTTCGAGGTCCCCGGATGCCTGTCCCTGCACGGCATGAGCTTCACGCCCGGCAATCGCAATGCGCGCGTTCCCGCTAACAGTCCCCGCCCAGATCGCACCACAAGTCACTTTCTCTCGCCGCCCGTCTACCACCCATATCGCGTCGCGTGGAGCTGCACTCTTGTGCAACCCGCGCAATTTGGTCATTGAGAAATTGTCCGGCTCGTCATAGAGGGCGTGCCAGGTAAACGCAATGCTGTAGAAGTATTCACCGGATTGCCGGTCTTCAATGCGCACACGCAGCGTGTAACCGTTGTCCATTGTAGGCTCTTGTGTCGTATGTACCCACCCTCGGCTAACCCGAGGATCGACATCCACCTTCACTTCCGTGGCGGGCAGCGGCGTGACAAATCGGTAGAGTATGTCCCGAACCGGCGGTCCGCTGACATCCTCGACCACTACCCGATCATTCTGGATCACCAGGTCGTGCGTGCCGTCGAGCATTCCTTGCCAAACCAGTTGCGGGCGTCCCAGCATGGCGGTCTCTGCAGGTTGCTTGGCTGCCAAATGGCTTAAAGTCAGCAAGATGACTGTTAAAGACCGCAGTATTAGCTTTGTCAAGCGGCGCCAAGAAACGTTAGAATGAGTCTTGCCGGGCGTTGTCCCGTAGACTCGCCGTGCCGCCGATTTAGAATAACTACTCATGCCCGTGCTGCCCACTATCTTTGCATTGATGCTAGCCGCGCAACCACTTTCGAAGCTAATTGCCAACGGGCTTTTCGACGATACTTTCTCGGGCATTTACCAGCTTTCTCTCTTCGATTGGTCGCTCCTTGTACCGTATTTCGGCATCCTGATCATTCTTTCGATCTATGGCCTTCACCGCTACGAGACGATGCGCAGGTATATCAAGCATCGTAAGAAGCTGCTCCGGGAAGCCCCCATGCATTTTGCGGAACTTCCGAAAGTAACCGTTCAATTACCGCTTTATAACGAGCGGTTTGTAGTTGCCCGGCTGCTGGAGGAGGCTGTCAAGCTGGATTATCCGCGCGAACTGCTCCAAATTCAGGTGCTAGACGATTCGACGGATGAAACGCATCCTTACACCGAGCGACTGTGTAATGAGTACATGGCGGCAGGGTTCCCGATCGAGTACCATCATCGGACAAACCGCCACGGTTATAAGGCGGGCGCACTGCAGGAAGGGCTCCAAAGTGCAACCGGCGAGTTGGTTGCCATCTTCGACGCGGATTTCATCCCGCCTTCCGATTTTCTGATGCGAACGGTTCATTTTTTCGCGGACCCGGAGGTTGGAGTTGTTCAAACGCGCTGGAGCTATCTGAACAAGGAATTCAACATCCTTACTCAGGTGGAGGCCATGCTGCTCGATGGCCACTTCGTCCTTGAACACGGAGCACGCTGCGGAGCCGGTCTCTTTTTTAACTTCAATGGAACCGCGGGAGTCCTCCGCCGTGCCATGATCGACGATGCCGGCGGGTGGCAGCATGAAACTTTGACCGAAGACTCGGATCTGAGTTACCGCGCTCAATTGAACGGCTGGCGTTTTGTCTACGTGCCGGCTCTCGACTGTCCTTCGGAATTGCCGGTCGAAACCTACGGCTTCCAGGTCCAGCAATCGCGTTGGGCTAAAGGCCTTACGCAGGTGGCCAAGAAGTTGCTGCCGCGTATTTTGAAGGCCGATCTCCCATTACGCGTCAAGATTGAAGCTGTCATGCACCTGACACCGAACATTTCTTATCCGATGATGATCGTAGTCTCGGCGCTGATGCTTCCAGTGATGATTGTCCGGTTCTATATGGGCTGGTTCCAGATGGTGTTGATCGATTTCCCGTTGATAATCGCGTCCTTCTGGTCTATTTCCGTCTTCTACTTGTATGCCCAGAAGGAACTCTATCCCAAGACATGGTGGAAATCGATTGCCTTCCTGCCTATGTTGATGGCTGCGGGCGTGGCCCTCACTATCAGCAACACCAAAGCCGTGCTGGAAGCGATTTTCGGCATTCAAACCAGCTTCGCGCGTACGCCGAAGTACGCGATCGGAACGGACAACATCAAAGTCCGCACAACCGCGTATCGGCGCCGCAGCGGATGGCTACCCTATATTGAGATTGCCATCGGATCTTACTTCGTTTTCATGGTCGACTTTGCCATCGACACCTACAACTTTCTGGCGATCCCATTCCTGATGTTGTTCGTCTGCGGCTATTTCTGGGCGGGCTTTAGTACCCTTTACCAGGAATTTCGAGATAAAGCCGCTTGGCAGAAGGCCCGCAAGCTCGCCGAGACGAACTGAAAAGCGCGGCTGGCCAGCGAACCTTCATTCGACATCGCGTAAAGCCCTAAGCTATTTCGCTTTCGGGTGGAGCGAACGGAATGGTGAAGGTCCCGTTTGTCAGCGGACCGCTCAACACTCCGCTGAATACGCCCTCACTTCCACTCGGGATTTTTGCCCAAACTCACCAGATTCGCCAAGATCCGATACGCACCCGGTACTCCCGAGGGCAACTGCCGGTACAACGCAAACGCATCGTAAATATAGGCGCCCTTGCCGTATTTAGCCACCAGCAGGCCGCCCTTTTGCGGGTCCTGGTCGGGATCGTGGGTTTCTACCAGAGCCTGGTAATGCGGGTCCCAGGTCTTCATAAAACCGTGTCCGCGTTCTTCAATCCAGCCCCTAAAGTCGGCCGTGCTGATCCTATTCGGCCACATTAACGCGGGGTCCTTCGGCTCAAGTAACTCGACCGCCGACCCTTCGTCCACCACCTTTTGCGGATTCGACCCCAAGCTGAACGGATACGGGCCATCATTGGCATCGAAGTTGGTCAGATTGTATTGCACCAGCAGAACTCCACCGTTTCTTACGTAGTCCAGCAGCCGCGCATTGGCCCAGCGCAGTTCCGGCTGCACCGTGTACGCGCGCACTCCCAGCACGATTGCGTCATACGAACTCAAATCGCCCGTTTCAACATCATTCGCCGAAAGAAACCGCACGTTGAGCCCCAAATCCTCCAGCGCACGCGGCACATCGTCGCCGGTACCTGGTAGGAACGCTACCTTCAGGCCCGGCGCTGTCTTCACATCCACGCCAACTGCTTCATAACTGGCCGGCCGATAGTAGGGATACGGCCGCAGGCCCGGGTAACCCACTAACCGATAACCCTCTTCAAACGTTTCGCCTTTATAATCCGCAACGGCCTTGATCTCATACCGCTGCGCTTTGATTCCGTTCGGCGTCACCTGAAATCTTAGTGTCTCGTTCTCGCCATCGCGGGCAAACGAAAATTGTGCCTGCGACGGGTTTGATTGCCACCCTTCAGGCAAGCGCAGCCGCAAAACTCCATTTGCCGGGCCTTTCACATTCGTATGCAGCGTGCATGTGAATTCAAAATGGTGCGACGTGAGCGGTACCGCACCCGCCGCCGGTGAGACGGATACCGACAATGCCGGACCCACAGTGAGCGGATCTTCGACGATGCCGATTCCCTCGATTCGGCTGACTGAATGCACCACCTGCTCCATTTCGAGCGGCGTTCCCTGGTAATCCACATGAAGGGTGGCCCGCAACGGATACGGCGCCAATGATAAATTTCGATAACGCTCGTCGTTGAGGTTGTAATAGGCCTGCTCTTCATCTGGGCGAGAAAAATAGGGCCGCGTCAGGGCCGCGTCCGACGGCGCCCTCACCGCAAAATTGAAGTGCTCTTCCTGGCCCGGCGCCCAATCGCGCTTCTTTTCGCCCTCCTGGCGAATCGTCCAAGCTTTCCCGTCGGTCGCCAGCACGCTCACGCCTTCGATGTTCAAGCTTTCCGGGCTTTCGTTGTATAACCGCGCCTCCACGCCAAACGATTGGTCGGGAACAGCAATAGTGAAGGTCGTGGATGGTCCTCTGAAAGCTGCAAATGGCCCTGTGGGAGCCTTCTCCGGCGCGACCACGGCATCGAACTGCAATCCTAGCGCAGCCGACAACGCCTTCTGGAACTGATTCTCTTTGACGCCCAGTTCGAAAAGCACATCGCTCTTGCCCGGCTCCGCCAGTGCACTCGTCTGAACGCTACTGCTCAACTCGCGCGTCTTCTTCAAACCGTCGGCCAGCAGCGGTGCGATTGCAGATGGTTTGTACGGGTTAAATGTATCCGCCGCATCGTCGGTAAGCTTGGTCAGTTCGGCCAGCCCCTCTTTGAGGGACGCCGTATCGCCGTGAGCAAGATCCGCGATCCCTCCCAGTGAAACGTCGATACCGTTGAAGAAGCTCTTCTCCTTGTCCGTTGTCGGTACGCGCGAGCCGTAACGATGATAGGGGTTCGAAGAGGGTCCCGGCGGCGGGATAGTTCCTCCGCCGTTCTGGGTCTTCTGATACCCCCAACCCTCACGCGCAATCTGCGAGAACGTCAGGCCGTCCGCGGGATCGGCTTTGCCCGCGTCGATCTCTATGTTGGTTTCGGGCACTTGCGCTGACCACTTCTGGTTCACATAATCGAAGAAGCGAACCGGGCCGTATTTATCTGTCGCATAGTCGTAAATGCCCTGCTTGGTTACACGGAAGAACGGCACGCGCGCGTAGACCTTTAACGGTGTCCACGGCCGCAGCCCTTCGCGGATCTGTTCCGGAAACTTGGCCGGATCGCCTGCCGCGAGATAGGCCTCCTGGGCCACTTCTCCAGACACCTGGTGTTGGCCATGCCCATCTGTGGGCGCACCGATAAATACGGCAGTGATCACCAACGGCCGCGTCATCCTGATTACGCGAACGACATCGGAGAGCACTCGATCGTGGCCCCACTTTTGAAGGCCCTCTTCACGTGTCTTGGAGAATCCGTAATCGATGGCGCGCGTCCAGTATTGATCGACGCCGTAAAATCGGTCCGCCTGCAGTAACTCCTGCGTTCGCACTAGACCAAGCGCATCGTACATATCAATCGACATCGCGTTTTGGCCGCCTTCGCCGCGATTCAAAGTCAGCAGCGTGCCGCGCGCTCCCGCGCCGCGCGTTTCAAACGTCAACATGCCGCCGTCTTCATCGTCGGGATGAGCGACTACCATCAGCACGCTCGCCCTTGTACGCAGCGCGGCAAGCCATCTGGATAGTCCAGCCGCCCCCCGATTCACTGCAACTTCATTTGCATTCGGGTCGATGTCATGGAACGGAGGAACCGCCGCGCGCCCGTTGCTCCTCAATAGAAAACAAACGCTGGCGAATGCGCACACCACGGCAAACACCGGCGCAATTCTAAATCTCTTTGCGGTCTTCATGTAGGCTTGTGCTCCAAATTGTCAAGCGGACAGCGTGGCCGCGTTCTGGCTTGATAGAAAATATCATCGCAGATCGGCGCGGCAAGTCCATCGCGTGATGGTGCTATTCAATCCGGAAAAACGCTGTATCATTCTCGCCAGTTGTGCATCAATAGTGAAATAAGCTTCAGAAAGGGCTACAAAAGCATGTTTCGCATTTGCCGGTCCACACAAATTTTTCTGTTCGCGCTTCTCACGGTTTTCCTGTTACCGGCGTTCTCCCAAACCCAGGCTATCAACGGAAGCATCCGTGGGCGAGTAATTGATCAAGCCGGCGCGCCCATTCCAGCCGCCTCGGTGAAAATTGACAACATTCAAACCGGATACACCGCTTCGCAAGAAACCAATGACGACGGTTATTATGTATTTCCGAACCTGCCTCTGGGCGGCTACACCGCTATGATTTCCAAAGCTGGCTTCACGACTCAGACCAACAAAGGCATCGTTCTAAACGCCGGAACGGAAGCAGTCATCGATGCCCGGATGAATGTTGGTCAGACGAGCACGTCGATCGAAGTCACCGGAGGCGCGCCCGTCGTCGATCCCTCGCGTACCGACACCGGCCGCACTATCACCTACGAGGAGGTGCAGAATCTGCCACTTACGTCGCGGAACCCCTATAACTTCATTCTGTTTCAACCCGGCATTAGTGGTCATCCGAATCCGGAGCTTGGTATCCCCCGCCTCCTCAATACTAACGGCCTGGTCGATCGCGTCAACTACCAACTGGACGGGACCGTTGATACCGAGAGCGATCGCTATGGCCTGCGCCTATTCGCCATTGCCGACAGTTATGTGAGTGAAGTGCAGACCGTGTCGAATAGCTTCGCACCGGAATTCGGAAAGACTGCCGGCGATATCTACAACGTTATCTCCGGCTCCGGAACCAACCAATTTCACGGCGAAGTGCAGTTCATCGGACGACCGCTCGATCTGGTGGCGCGTCCCATTCTGGCCGGTCCCACCACTCTTAAGCCGGTTGCGAACGATTTCCTGGCCAACTCGGGCGGCCGCATTATCAAGGACAAGCTCTTCTTCTTCGGTTCCTACGAACACGTAAAGCGCAGCGTTCCTTCACCAATCACGATCACGCCAGCTAACGCCGCCGCCATCGGTATTCCGGCCAACTTGCTGGTGAATCCTTCTGCGGTTGAGCACGCACAATGGGTGGACTTCCGCCTCGATTGGCAGATCACCGAAAAGCACCACTTTTTCGCTCGGTACAATTACTTCCGCAATCGATATCCCTTCAACAGCGCCGCCGGCGGATTGAACGCGGATAGCGTTGCAGCCGACTTCCGCGACCGCGCTCACGTCTTGGGTGCACAATTGTTGTCCACGTTTTCACCCACCGTTTTGAACGAGCTCCGCTTTGGCTGGCCCTATCGAAATGAGGCGCATATAGCCGATCCCCTCACAGGCACTGGCCCGGAGATCAGCATCAGCGGCATCGCCAATTTCGGTGGCAGCACTGCGGTCGGCGATCGCTTTCAAGAGAAGATCCCAAACCTGGCGGACAACTTGACCGTTATCAAGGGCGCCCACACCTTCAAATTCGGATACGGCTTCCAGCAGCAGCTAGACACCCAAGTAGCCGATATCTATACGCAGTACGTGTTTCCCAATATCGCGGCGTACCAGTTCGCGCTCTCTGGCGTTAATCCCCTTGCCTACACGACATTTAATGCCAGCGTAGGCCAGCCGGGAGCCTGGTACCACTCGTTCTTCTGGAACTTCTTCGCCCAGGATAGCTGGCAAATTACCCCTAAGTTGCTGGCGATTTACGGCGTTCGCTATGACAAATTCAGCGGCCCTTCCGGCGACCCGAACGCCATCTTCCCGTACTCGCAACATTTCCGCAGTCCCAGTGGAGACTTCGCGCCACGATTGGGCATCGCTTGGTCTATCAATCCGAAGACCGTCCTCCGAGTCAATTCAGGCATCTTTTACGAAGCGCCTCCAACCAACCTTTGGTACAACGCGCTTTACAGCGATGGCGGATCGGCATCTTACACCGCGTCTATATCTTCGGGCGCCCCCGGCGCGCCCGCCTTTCCACAAGCTATCGTAAATGGAGCATTGCCCCGCTCCAGTTCGAATATTTACACCATCACGCCAAATTTCAAGGACGCTTACGCCATCAACAGCAGCATCCAGATCACACGTCAACTGTTTAGAAATGACGCGCTGACAGTAGGCTATGTGAACACCGGAGGCCGGAATCTTGAGTACCTGCGCAACATGAATCTCATCAATCCCATCAGCTACCTGGCCGACGGCCGGCCGGTGTTTTCGAGTAAGGTAAGCGCGGCCACTCGTCTCGATCCGGCGGTGAATAACATCGCCCTTGAGGACATTGGAAACAACAGCAGTTACAACGCACTGATCGTGAATTACGCCCATCGACTTTCGGCCGGGTTAACCATAAACGCATCCTACACTTGGTCTCACTCAATCGATGACGCGCCGGAGGCCAACAATTACGAAGGAACTGCATTCATAGAAGACCCGACGAATCGGAACCGCGATCGCGGTGATAGCCTGATCAATCGTCCCGATGCTTTTACGATGACTGCCGTCTACGGCCCCACCTTCAGTGGCATTGATAACCGCATCTGGCGATACTTAGCGAACGATAATCAACTTACCGCTTCGTTTGTGGCCCAATCCGGCGACGAACAGAACATTACGGCAAACACTACTTTAAATGGCGACGCTCTCGCCGGCACCGGCGTCAATCGGCCGCTGTACGTCGGACGCGATACCGCGCGCGGCCCTAGTGTTTATCAGGTGGACATGCGCTACAGCCGCACGTTCTTTAAACTTTGGGAGCGGCTGGCGCCCACCTTCTTCATTGAGGCGAATAACCTCTTCAACCACCCGAACATCACGATATTGAATACCACTGCGATGGTTAGTTCCCTCGGTGTAATCACAGCGCAGCCAACTTTTGCCCCGGTATCGACGACTCTCGAAGGCCGCATTGTGCAATTAGGAGTGCGTGCTGACTGGTAAGCCCGCGGACACCCGGACCACCTTTCCGTCGCCTATCTATTCGGACACGGTGCTGGCCGTCAATTTCAAGGACGCGCAGCGCCTGTTCCTCGATCCGCTCATCGAGTTGCATTACGCTCACACCCTGATGCTGGCACGGCAGGGGATCATTCCCGTCCAGGTGGCGCGCGTATGCCTCCAGGCGTTGGATGCGCTCGATATCGACCAACTCCGCACGGTCTCCTACGACGGACGATCGGAGGATCTCTTCTTCTACATCCAGGCCGAAATCGAGCGCCTCTGCGGCGAAGACAACGGCGGCCGCATGCATATCGCGCGTAGCCGCAACGATATAGATTTGACGCTATATCGTATGTGCCTCCGGCGCGAAACCCTGGCAGTGGTCGAGGCGATGTGCCAAGTACGTTCGACGCTCATCGGCTTGGCGAATCGTCATATCGATACGCTCATCCCCGGCTATACGCATACGCAGCCTGCTCAACCCACCACGCTCGCTCACTACCTGCTAGCGGCCATAGAATGCTTCACCCGCGATGACATTCGCTTCCGCGCCGCGTTTGCTACTATCAACCGCAACCCGCTTGGATCCTGCGCGATCACCACCACGGGATTTCCCATCGACCGCAACTATACGGCGGAGCTACTCGGCTTCGAAGGATTACAACTCAATTCTTACGGCGCCATTGCTGGTACCGATTACGTAACGGAAACCGCCGGCGCCATCGCCACCGCCATGGTCAATCTGGGCAAACTGGTTCAGGACCTGCTTCTCTGGTGCAACCCGGCTTTCGACTATCTGCGCCTAAGCGACGCCTGGGTGCAGATCAGCAGCATCATGCCGCAGAAGCGTAACCCCGTGGCCCTTGAACATACGCGCATTCTGGCGAGCAAGGCGCTTGCTCAAGCCCAAGGCATCTTCACCGCCGCACACAACACTCCCTTCGGCGACATTGTCGATAGCGAGGATGATCTTCAACCTCTGGTCTTCTCCATGACGTCCGATGCACAGCGCACCCTTCGCCTCTTCGGCGGCTTGATGGCCGATTGCGAGATTGACGTCGAACTTCTCGACCGTCGCGCCCACGATGACTTTCTGACCGTAACCGAGCTCGCCGATACCCTGGTTCGCGGCGATTCTCTCGGCTTTCGTGCCGCTCACGGCCTTGTATCAGAGGCAGTACGAACGCTTAATGGCGGCTATTCGCCCGAATCCATGGTGGATGCTGTTCAAATACTGGCTCGAGAACACTTGGGCCGTGACTTATATACCCCGCGTGAAGATCTGTTGCGTGCGCTCGACCCGCGATGGTTCGTTTCCATCCGCCGCATTCCCGGCGGTCCGGCTTACGAGCCTGTCGAAGCGGCCCTGCGCCTTGCACAAACATCGCTCGCTGAAACGAACGCCTGGATTGAGGCCAAACGCAGCTTGCTGGCATCCTATCCCGAGCGCATCCGTCGAGAGCGCAGTCTAGTCGAACAACGAGGCCACGGCTAAATTCCAACCGGGCAATAAATCCGTGGTTAGGGTTTCATCCTGCCGAAGCTCCCGCCGTTGGTCCACCGCGTAGATCAGGACTTCGCGGGTGGTCGGATAGATCTGCCAAACTTCCTCCACGCCCGAAGCCAGATATGTGAGAACTTTGCGCCTCGTCTCTCCGGCGCGTTCACTCGGAGAGATCACTTCGACGGCAATATTCGCGGCGCCGGGAATCGGCGTCTTTTGCGGATCGAGGTTGGCGCGATCATCTAATAGAACGCATACATCGGGCTGGAGCCGGTCGCACGGGCCTAATGCAAACTCGATATCCTGATGAGCTCGCGCCGCTCCGCGGGTTCGGAGAAACTGTTTTAGAGAACTCAGCAGGTTAAAGACAATGTCCTGATGTTCCGGAATTGGACTCGACACCTCGACCAAATCTCCCGAGAGCAATTCCCAGCGCCGCCCCTCTTCATAGGGCAGAGCATCGAATTGCTCGCCTGTCATTGTGGCGACGGTCGCCATAAATTCAAACCTCTCTCTAATCTTAGACCGAGCGATGTGGTCTGCGAGGTAAGGACGCAGGAAAGCAATACGTTTTTCCTCGAGTCTTCCAAAACCTATGTACGCCGTTTCGTATTGTATTTCGCCGTCGTCGCGAATCCCTCCGGATCGCTGTCATCTTCAACTATTGTGAGAACGCCTTATCAATCTGCGCGCCGTCTCTACTCCGAATACCGGAAGAGTCTCATCCGTTATCAGGCCGATTTGCTTCAATACCGATGCTTGATCCCAATAGATGTGCTCGTGCGCCAGCTTCCCATCTCGAAAACGCACAATCGCTACCAATCCAATTTCCACACGCTTGTTCGTAGGCGCGATTCCCGGCAACATCCATGGCATCTCCTCCGTGTGCGTGAATGAAAAGATCATTTCGTCCACCAACTGGTCGGTTCCCACCGTGCGAGAGACCGGGGTTAGCGTGGTGTCCGGAGGCATTTTGGGAATAAAATCATTCGCGTAAAATAACCGCAAAGCTGCCTTGCCGTAGCCTCCGGTCATCACGGGCACGTGATTAACATATGCATCCTCGGTCATGGTGGCCAATGTGGCCTCCGTGTCTCGTGTATTGAATTCGTGGGCGGTATGTTCTTCCCACAGCGTACTCAGATTGCCTTGGCTCATGTGTCGATCTTACAAATGTGCCTTCCTGCGCTTGCCGACTACAAAATAAGCCGCCGTCAGGACAATAAGCCAGGGCAATCCCGCGATCAGCGTGATACGCATCCCCGGCACGGCCCAAGTGGTGATTAGGATTGCGAGTACGGCCATCGCTCCCAGCACTGATCCGTAATCCACCGCCAAGGTCCGCTTTCGCCGGAAGAACCAGTGCGTGATGAAGATGACCAGCCAAGTAAACAGTCCCCCGAACAGCGACACTCCGAATAGATAAACAAATACGCTATCGGGAAAGAAGAACGCGATCACAATCGCCAGCGCCAATCCAGCCGCGGAAATCAGCAGCGCGCGGAGCGGCGTTCCCGCTCTAGAAACTTGGCCCCAAGAGGACGGAGCGTATCCACTCCGCGCCAGTGAGAACATCATGCGGCTGACCAGATAGAAATTGCAGTTCATACTGGATGCCGCCGCGGTAATCACGACAAAATTCACGACGTGCGCAGCAGCGGGAACGCCCACATGCTGAAAGACCCGTACGAACGGACTGGCCGTCACATCGGCTCCGGGTTGAATGTCATTCCAGGGAACGATGCACAGCAGCACCACAATGGCGCACAAGTAAAACAGAATCAGACGCGCGGCCATCGAACGAATCGCGCGCGGCAAGGCGATGCTGGGATCTTTGGCTTCTCCAGCGGTCACTGCCACGACTTCCGTGCCGATATAGCTGAAGATCACAAAGACCATGGCCATCCAAACGCCGCTCCAGCCTTTCGCCAGAAATCCGCCATGCGATGTCAGGTTGGCAAATCCAATTGGATGGCCCGAACCGGCGCCGGCGAGCAACGCTACTCCAAACACGATGAACAACACGATGGCAACCACCTTAATCATGGCGAACCAATATTCGAAGCTGCCGAAACTCCCCACACTTCGCGCATTCACATATAGAAGTGCGATGGTGAACCCTAAAATCCACAGCCACTTGGGCGTTCCCGGGAACCACCATTGGCAATAGATAGCAATGGCCGCCGCCTCTCCGCCTATCGCCACGCATTGCGCCGCCCAATAGGTATACCGCACAACGAAACCAGCCCAGGGGTTCAAATAGATTCCCGCATAAACGCCGAACGAGCCCGCAGTCGGATGCGCAACAGCCATTTCAGAGAGAGATCGCATCAGCAGGACCGCAATCCCCGCGCCGAACAGGTAACTCAGTATGACGCCGGGTCCCGCGGTATGAACGGCAAGCGAACTGCCCAGAAACAGGCCCGTGCCGATCGCCCCGCCCAAAGCAATCATGCCGAGTTGGCCACTAGTCAGCTCTCGCGAGAGCTGTTCGCCCTTTTCAACGCTAGTCGATTCTTCTGGTGCTCTCACGTTCGCGCCAGTAACGCTAAATTTTCTTTGAGCGCCTCAAGGGCTATCCGCACATCGTCCATCGTGTTGTAAGCATGAAACGAAAACCGCAGTCCGTCGTGTCGTGCCGACGCAACGACGCCGCGCTGCATCAATTTCGCAATCGCCTGCGCGGGATCGATTGAGCGAACCACCACCAGCGGACCTATTGTGGACGCTTCCGTCTTCGTTTGGAGGCCTAGCTCTTGAATGCCTTGAAGGAAAGCCCTCGACAGCCGTTCAATTTGCGTGGCAATCTGCTCCATTCCGAATTCAATCAGCAACTGCAGCGCCGGCCGAGACATATAGATGTTTGGAACAGATGGCGATCCGCCTTCAAAGCGTCTGGCTGCCGGCGCTGGATCGTATCTCTGCGTATCGAATGCAAACACGTCCCGCTGCGCCAACCAACTGGTTACCGTTGGCGTTAAGGATGCCACTAACTCCCGCTTCACATACAGAAACGCGACTCCCGGCGGCCCCAGCAAGTACTTCAACGCGCCCGTCACGAAGAAGTCCACATCTAGCGCCTTCACATCCATCGGCCTTGTGCCGCAGTCTTGATAGCCGTCCAGAAAGGCCAACGCGCCGCGAGCGTGTGCCAGGTTCGCAATCGCCGCCGGGTCCGCCCGGTTCCCGTTCAGGAACGAAACCTGCGTCACTGGAACCATATTGGTGCGCTCGTCAATAGCGCGTTCGTAGGCTTCGAGCGGGATCCTTCCGTCAACCCCCTTAAGGAATTGGACTGCGGCTCCACGGCTCTGCTGCGCAAGCCAGATGTGGCCCATGGTCGGGAACTCATATTCGCCCATCACGATTTTGTTGCGCTGCTCAAAGGTGAGCGCACTGGCGATCGCACTAATCGCGGCTGATGCGCTGGTCGCGATGGCAACCTCGTCGGGATGCGCATGAATGAAGCTCGCGAACTCGCGGCGCAAAGCCTCATAGACGCCAACCCATTCATCCCACGGTGCCGATGACGAGCGCCAACTCGCCGCATATGCCCGCATCCCTTCCTCTACGGCATCGGAAAGCGCTCCTTGCGAACAGCTGTAAAAATAAGCCTTTTCACGAAGAATCGCAAAGCGCGATCGAAACTTCGCCAGGTGCTCGTCATTTGGCGCTATTGAGTTCTGCACGCTTAGGTGAGTGTAGCCCATAGCCGAATCTCATTGAGCGCACAGGCCGCCAATCGCGGCATCAAGTAAAAGATGAATTCGGCGGACCTGGCCGCGGTTGACGAGTCCGTTGTGCGCGTGTTTCACAAAAAGCGCTCTTGTAAAATCGGCGATAGCACCTCAGACTCGGTTCTCCCGTCTTGAGCCCGAACCACGCGGCCGAGTGGTTCCTCTGAGAATTCAATCTGCATCGCAATCGCGGGAGCGTATATATGCGCAATTTGGCCGTATTGACCACGTTGGTATTCACCGCCGTCCTTTTGAACGGCCAAAGTGGGCGTAGCTACAGCGTGGGCGCCGATTGGTGGGAAGCCGGCCGCGGCGCTGTCTTTCCACTCGAAGAGGAATACGACAACCCTTCCGGTGAGGTCAGCATTTTAAATATCAAGGGCATGGTCAGTCCTGAAGGTCACCCGTTTTTTGAGGCTTTGGGCGCCAATGGCCGCGCCTGCATTACCTGCCATCAACCCGGCGGCGCTATGAGCGTGTCCGTTGACATGATCCGTAAACGCTGGGTAGATAGCGGCGGTAAGGACGCCATCTTCGCTGCCATCGATGGATCCAACTGTCCCGATCTTCCGCAGGACGTTCCTCAATCCCACTCCCTTTTGCTGAATCGCGGTCTATTCCGCATGGTGCTTCCCTGGCCGCCCAGGGCATCCGACGGCAGCGTGATTCACCCCGAGTTCCGCATTGAAGTCGTGCGGGATCCAACCGGTTGCAACACCAACAAGGTCTATGGGCTGCTCAGTCCTCACCCGTCCATCTCTGTTTTCCGCCGCCCTCGCATTGTCGCCAATTTCAAATATGTGTTGTCGCGGGGTTCAGATTTTGAGTTGATGAGCGACGGTCGCGAGCCCTCGTTGCGGTCGCAAGCGATCACCGCCGCCCTCACGCACGAACAAGCGAAAGCCGCCCCGGCCAAGGAGCAATTGGATCGCATTGTCGATTTCGAAATGCAAATTTTCGCCGCGCAAAGTTCGCACATTCGTGGCGGCCTGCTGGATGAGAACAATGTGCTATTGGGACCCGAAAATCTTGCGTATCGAAAAGCCAGCCTCCTCAGTGGCGGTCCGGCGTCAGCGGCTCCTTCGTTCGATCTCTGGCGATCGCCTAAGACTTCTGACTTGGTGAATGATTTCCGCGCCTCCATCGCGCGCGGCAGCAATCTCTTCTTCCGGCGGCGCTTCAAAGTCCCTGAGGCGGTCCTCCATACCGGGCCTTCTGTGCGATCTTCCTCTGCGACTTGCGCCACCTGTCACCAGGGGGGTATCAGCCGTTCCATGGACATCGGTACCACCGATCGTCCGGACCTTGACCAAGCCAACGACCTTCCCCTGTTCCGAATTACTTGCGATAGCTCTGTTCCGCCCCACCCGTTGCTCGGACGCGTGATATACACCGAAGACCCGGGCCGCGCGCTGGCCACCGGCAAGTGTGCCGATGTCGGGTCCATTGTTATGCAGCAGCTTCGAGGCCTCGCCGCTCGCGCGCCTTACTTCGCGAACGGCTCCGCGAAAACCCTCGCGGACGTCGTGGACTTTTATGATCGCCGCTTTTCGATCGGCTACTCCCAGCAGGAAAAACAGGACCTAATCGACTTCCTCAGTGTGCTTTAAAGGCGGTGGTGGACTATCCTGGTGAAGCGGAAACGCCGAGCCCTGCGTTCGCCCCATCCTTCGATGAATGTGTCAACGAATGTGTCAACAGCTCCCGAAGTCAGCGCCGTCATGACTACCTTCAACGTCGCGAACTTCGTTGCGGATGCCCTTCGTTCCGCTCTGGATCAGACGTTCCATTCGATCGAGATCGTCGTGGTGGACGATGGATCCACCGACGGAACGGCCAGCATCGTTCGAGGCTTTAACGACTCGCGGATCCGTCTTATCGAAGGCGCGCATAACGGACGCTGCCATGCACTCAATATCGCGGTTAACCTGGCTCGCGGCGAGTTCCTCGCCATGTTGGATGGCGACGACATCTGGCACCCCGAAAAGCTCGCCGCGCAGATGGCATATATGCGGAAACACTCCGACGTGGACTTAACCTTCTCGTGGTCTCGTATCATCGACGAAAATGGGTCGGATACTGGTTTGACTACGCGAAAATGGCGCGGGCCTGTTTCCTTTGGCCAGCTTTTGAAGGACTACGTCATTGGAAACGGCTCGTCCGCAGTTATTCGCCGCGCCTCCTTCCTGAAACTTGGCCCGTTTGACAAGGATATGGATGGTTGCCTCGATTACGATGCCTGCCTTCGCCTCGCGCTCTTTGGTCCTGGAAAATTGGTTTGCATTCCCGCCTACTTGACCTACTACCGCAGACGTTCCGGCCAGGTCACCAGAGATCTGAACAAAGTGGAGCAAGGCCACAATCGGATGCTAGAGAAGATGCTCCGGCTCGCGCCTGTGGAAACAACACGAGTTGCCGCGGCAGCGCGATCCAATATGTCGAGATTCTTCGCTTACCTTGCCTACGAAAGCGGAGATTTTGGCCAAGCCAATCGATATTTGCTGAGAGGTCTTCGACACGCCCCGCTCACCTTCTTATGCGAGACCCGAAACTGGAAGCTGGCAATGGCAAATGCTGCGGCTGGGATCCTGCCCAATGACGTGTATCGGAGGCTGCTGCGGATGGCGCTCCGGGTACGCTGACGCCGCATGTCGAAACGCATCGGCATCTATATCCGGGATTTGACTCTCGCCGGAGGCGCCGAAAAGCGAACCGCCGTTATGGCGGAGCGGCTGAGCCACCAATATAACGTAACGCTCTTAGTGAGCGGCGCTTGTCCTCTTAAAGCGATTGAGTCATACTTCGCGGTCGATCTTTCGCGCGTTCGCATCGCGCAGTTGACGCTTCCCGGCCATGACCTTCTCCGGCAAATGCTGGGCGTGGCGCGACTTGGCGCTTACACCCGCATCGCTCTCGCGCAAATGCGCCGCGCAGCAGAACGAGCATACTTCCGCCAAATTCGCGATCTGCGGCTCGATCTGTTTATTAACAACCAAGGCTGGAGTATCCTGAAGTGCCCCGCGCCCGCCGGTATCTACATGTGCATGTTCCCCCACGATCGCAAAGGCGAGTTGCGCGGCGACCATGGCCGTGGCGCCCTGTACGAGTTGTATGCCGGACTGGGCAACCGCGTCGTGGGTATGACGGACGAAGTGCTCGATTCCTATGACGTGATCACCGCGAACTCAGGATTCACCGCCGGCTGGATCCAACGTCTCTGGCGGCGCACGGCTGAGGTCGTCTACTCGGCATGTGAAGAGATGGGACCGCCGTCAGCGTCCAAAGAGCGGATCATCGCTCACACCGGCAGATTTGTTGCGGAAGGGAGAAACGACGACAAGCACCAGCGGACGCTGATCGAAGCGTTCCGTGCCATGAAGCGCTTACACCGGGAGGGCTGGGAACTCCACCTTGCCGGCACGCTGCTGTCCGACGCCGCAAGCGTACGTAGTTATCGGCGGCTGGTCGCAGCAACCCGGGGCTTGCCTGTCCGTCTGCATCCTTGCACGCCTTTTGAAGAGTTGCGCAACCTGTATCGGCGCGCGTCCATTTATTGGCATGCCACCGGTTACGGGCATTCGGCCGACAAGCATCCGGGCAAACAGGAGCACTTCGGCATGACCACGGTGGAGGCTATGTCGGCGGGCGCTGTTCCTGTGGTGATCAATTCCGGCGGGCAGCGTGAAACGGTGGTCCACGAATCCTGTGGCTATCTCTGGAACGATCTTGGCGAATTGGAAAGCTACACCAATCGGCTGGCAGACGATCCGGCGCTACTTAGCGCTTTCCGCAGAAACGCAATTGATCGGAGCAACCAATTCAGCCGCGTGGCTTTTGCCGATCGAATCGAGGCGCTCGTCGAGCGGTTGCTCACTTAGTAGCGGGTTTTATTGAAACGGACTTGGAGAGACCGCTTGCTTATCGCCCAGGGCTCTGCCGGACCCGGACCAGGCTGGAGGGCTTGCTACCCATCGAATTGATGTTACGCGATAATCCAGAAGTATGAAGTTTCGCATCGTTGTTCTAGCCATCGTCTCAGCCTGCGCAGCCCTGGCAGCAGCACCGCCGGAGACGGTAATTACCGTGACCGTGAAAAGCCCGTACGATAAGCCCCTGGACAATGCCGCGGTGGTTATGGATTTCTTGGGTTCGCGTCAGTTCGCCAAACTGGGGCGTCGCAAGCGTACCCACTGGGAGGAGCACACCAACGACCAGGGCGTGGCGAAGTTTCCGCCCGTTCCGCAAGGCACGCTCCGAGTGCAGGTCATTGCGGAGGATTACCAGACGTACGGCGCCAAAATCGATGTCGATCAGCCAGAGAAACAAATCGAGATTAAGCTGAATCCGCCCCAGCCGCAGTACAGCGCGCATCCTCCCCTGAAACCAGCCAATCCAGCGCCTCGGTAGAGACGTGGCTAGCTTTGTTTAGGACGGTAGAAAATGTCGGAGCGGGCCGAAGAAAGCCTTTACAAATGACACCGCAGTCTGGGTTGCGGCCGGAACGTTGCCATCGAAAACCGGCACGACCACACGCACCAGTGAGGTATCGGAACGGTTATAGCGGATCGAATCGGTCACAGTGAAGATCTTGGCGGCATATTCACTTGCGATCACTCGGTCGCGAGCCTGGTACCAATACAAAACCACGCTTTGATTGTCGCCGCGCGCGACGCTGTAGTCGTTGACGGAGATCGGTTTTGCCTCGCCGGGCACGGGGATCTGGATGGTCCCGGCCTGCACTTGTACCCACCCGCTGCCGGGAAGGCAATTCTTTGGAGAATGAGGCGTCTTCCCGGTCCGCTGCGTCGAAAAGTATGCGATGAACAGTGTCGCCACTCGCCCAGTTACCTTGTCTTGATAGATGCGTGAGAGGATATCGTCAGCTTTCAAGACGTCCAACGTCTCCTGGTCCAGTGGCACGTCCTGCTGGACGACCCAGTCGGTTCCGTCGAGCGAAAACTGCGATAGGGGCGTGTGCTTCGGTATATTCTCACTGCGGGAAAAGCCATAAAAAGCTCCTGCCTGAACCAAAAGCAGAACGGTGAGTATGCGAGCGCTCTTCGATTGCAAAAAATTACTCATAGAGCAGCCTTTCCCACCGGCCTGGAAGCGCGTTTGGCGATCAGAGAGACCAAACGATGCGTCCCCACCAGCGCCGCTAACGCGACTACGAACACGATGTATCCTTCCACCTCGTGAAACAATCCTCGGGCGAGTTCTACGTTGACTTCCGAGAGCAGGCCGGTGAGCGCCACGCGTATGGCATTAGCGCCGATTGCGATCGGGATCGTCGCGGCCAGCAGCGCCCAGCGCATCCACACGCGCTTATCCATGAAGTAGGCATACACCAACGACAAAAACGTCAGTGAGAGTAGCGACCGAATGCCGCTGCAGGCATCCACGATGTTTAACGTTTGGCTGGGCAGCTCCAGCAAATTGCCGGTCCGGATTACAGGTATTCCCATCCAGCCGATCATCACCTCCGCCAACTGGCTGGCCAGCATCTGGAGGCTCAACGTCAGGCGCGCGTATATAATCTGCGGAATCGGAATCATGAAGAACAGCAACAGAAGCGGGAATAGCAGCGCCCGTATCCAGCGAGTGCCCCCGAGATAAAGGATGCTGCCCCAAATCGCGAAAACAAATGCCAGGCGGGCTGTGAATAACTCCGCGCCGAGCGTAGCCGCCACTGCCTGGCAAGCTGCGAAAATCACGATGACCAAACCCCAGTTGTTAGGCTTGGCAGGCAGGGCAGCCAACTTTTCGCGGCGCTGCCACACGATAAAGCCCGCGACCAACGGAACGAAAAACCCGTGTCCCATGTCCTCGTCGGTAGCCCACTGATTTACCAGGCGGAACAGGATGGGAGCGTAACAAAGGATGAGGAGAGCGCCAAACCAAAGCGCGGGGACCCAGGAGATTTTAGCCGGCAAAGCGGTCTCTGTAGGTGTCTGGGCTGCTGGTCCGCTTACCATGGAGGAAAGTCCTTAAGAACTATATACAGGGAGCTTGAAACAGGGGCGTCCCGAGGAAATCGCCTTTGCTTCCAGTCCCAGCAAGTCTTAGTAAATCACAATAGAAGGGACTCTAACCAGTCTGACATGCAATGAGAAACATGGATCAACCCAAAACCGCCGCGCGGGCGAACTCCGCAGCTCTCGCATTTAGTCGGCTCGTGCTGCTGGTCCTTCTCTCCAGTCCGTTGGGCTGGTCTCAAGCGTTCTATCCGCTCAAAGACATCCGGCCCGGTCTGCATGGGATCGGACGAACGGTCTTCGACGGGAATCGGATCGCAGAATTCCAAGTCGAGATCTTGGGCGTCATCGAGAATGCCGCGCCACAGCAATCCATCATCCTCGCCAAACTCAGTGGAGGGCCGCTCGCCGAGACAGGCATTCTCCAGGGCATGAGCGGCAGCCCAGTTTATATAGACGGTAAGCTGGTCGGCGCCGTCGCGCTGGGATTCCCCTTTTCTAAGGAGCCGATTGCCGGCATCCAGCCCATTGAGCAAATGATCGCCGACGCCCGCTTTCCCGACGGCCGTAGTCAAGCGCGCCTGACTCCGGCCATGTCTCCCCCTGGGAATATCGATGGACCTCTGTCTCAACTCGCCGACCTCAAAGCGCCGCTGTCGTTATCTGGGTTCACCGCCGCCACGCTCTCGAAATTCGCTCCGAACCTGGCAAGATTCGGCTTTGCCCCACTGCAGGGAGTGTCCGGCGGCAGCCCAAAATCTCAACAATATTCGGGCACGGTCGAGCCCGGTTCAATGATCACTGTAGAGTTAATGTCGGGCGACATGGACGTCGGGGCTGACGGAACCGTCACCTATGTCCACGGGCAGCACGTGTACGCCTTCGGACATCGATTTCTGGACGTTGGCAGCACCGATCTGCCGTTCGCCCGCGCCGAAGTGTTGGCCCTGCTGCCAGCCATCAATTCCTCATTCAAGATTTCTACGCCGCGCGAATGGGTTGGCACGATGGTCAGTGATCGAGCGACAGCCATCGCTGGCGAAATCGGGCGTCGCGCGCGCATGGTTCCGGTCACCATCTCGGTGCATCCGGACCACGGTGCGGCGCGCACTTATCATATGCAGGTTGTGAATGATCGCCTGATGACCGCCTTCCTCACTCAGATGGCGCTCTATTCTTCGCTCGACGCGACCGAGCGAAGCACCGGGGCAGCGACCATCCGGCTTCAGGGACGCGTAGAGCTTGAGAACAATCTGCCGCCGGTGACCATTCGGGATATTTTTATCAGTGACAGCGCCACGCCCGCGCAGGCGGCCGCGAATGCCGTGGTAATTCTGGGATTCGTTATGAGCGCCGACTTCTCGGACCTGCAGGTCAAAGGTGTGTCGTTCGATGTCGAGCCTTCAGAGGTAAAGAATCAACTGGTAATCGACCAAATCTGGACGTCGCGGGGCGAAGCCAAACCAGGCGAGGACATTCAAATAACGGCATTGCTCACGGGCGACAATGGAATCGAGATAACCCGCCAGGCGACCTACCGCATTCCGATCGGAGCGCAGCCGGGACCTCTCAACTTCACGGTATCGGACGCCAATACGCTGAACTATCCCGAATTCGCCGGGCTTAATGCGGCTTCCTTGCATTCGGCCCGGCAGTTGATCGATGCCATCAATCGTTTCCGTGGAGCCGGCAATGTATTTGTGCGCGTTTGGAAGCAGGAGCCAACGTATACGGTAGGGGCCTCATTACCGGACGGCGATCTGACGGACCCTCCACCATCGGTGGCATTGATCCTGGCTCAACCGTCCGCGTCAGCCAGCGGGAGCATCTTGGTGAATAACACGCGTGGCGCGCAAATTGCCGAGATAGAGATTCCCGTCAAAGGATATGCCGTCACCGGAGCGAAAACAGTCCAGGTGGAAGTGAAAGAGTGAAGAAGTCGCCGCTTTTTTTCGCTTGCATCGTAGCGAATCTACTCCTATCCAATGCAGGGTTGGCCGCAACCAGCACCGTCTGGGAAGTGGCCGGATATAACGACTTCTTGAAAGGCGTTCTGCACGGGTTGTCGCTGACCGCCGACGGCAATTTGCGGCCCGGACCGCTTGTGAAGTTTGATGCCATGCTCGACCAGCCGGCTCTCT
This sequence comes from Bryobacteraceae bacterium, assembly GCA_036272835.1. Taxonomy (GTDB): domain Bacteria; phylum Acidobacteriota; class Terriglobia; order Bryobacterales; family Bryobacteraceae; genus Bog-105. The sequence goes on along the minus strand of DATAXY010000062.1, from coordinate 42,861 downwards.
GGAGCATCGTTCCCGCTCCTGAAGGCGGGGTCTATGCGGCCACGGGACATCGCGGACGCGTACTACGTGTCAGCCCGGACGGCAAAGTCCAGTCCGTCTGGACTGCACCGGAGCCGGAGGTTTTCGCTCTTTGCATCGACGCGAAAGGCATCCTATACGCCGGGACGTCGCCAAACGGCGGTGTCTACCGAATTGCAAATGGCAAGGCGACGGAAATCTGGACCTCCGGCGCGAAGTACATCTGGGCGTTACAAACGGCTCCCGACGGATCGATCTACGCCGGCACTGGCGATCCCGGTCGCATCACGCGCATCGACCCCTCGGGGAAGGCGGCCGTGTTTTATGACACCGGGCAGTTGAATGTGACAGCAGTCGCTCTCGGGGCAAACGGCCATCTCTACGCCGGTACTGACCCGAACGGCCTCGTCTATGACATCTCAGGACCAAGCAAGGGCAATATCCTTTACGATTCATCGCTGCCGGAGATTCGCTCCATCGCCGTCGATCCCAACGGGGCCCTATATGTTGCCGCGATGGGAGGTTCCGTAACCAGCAGAAACGGCACGGTCCCCGCATCGGCGACCTCAGCCACCGTCGTTACCGCGTCCAATCCCACCGTGATTACCGTGACGGAGGGCAAGGAGAATAATGTCCAAGCTCCCGACGCCGCGATAAAAGCGGATGCGACGAAGGGAATCGCTTCGTCGTCGCTCGTAACCGAGACGCAAACTGCGGCCGCTATTGACGTCAGCGGCGTCGACAAATCGGCTATCTACCGCATCGACCCTGACCGCACTGTGGAAACATTGCGCACGTCGAAGGAGGACAATGTCTACGACCTGCTGCTGGAAGGAAAGGCGCTGTTGTTTTCAACCGATTTCCACGGCCGCATTTACCGCTTGGAAGCCGGCAAAGTTTCGCTAATCGCCGAAGCCGGCGACGGCGAAGTGACGCGGCTGCTGAAGTCGAGTAACGGTTTCTATGCCGCCCTAAGCTCGCCTGCACGGCTCTTGTCCTTCCAAACAAACGCCACGCAGACGGCCAGCTATGAATCGGAGGTGCACGATTCCACAACCGTCGCCCGCTGGGGGCATGTCCAATGGCATGGGCAAGGTTCAGGCGTTGTATTCCGCACGCGTTCCGGCAATGATGCCCGCCCGGACAGCACTTGGAGCGCGTGGTCGCCGCCAATGAGCGATCCGGCGAACGCCCTGATCCAAAGCCCGAACGCCCGCTTCATCCAATGGCGCGCGGAATGGCCCGCGGGCGCGAATGCCGCTCTGGATATTGTGGACATCGGTTATCTGCCGCAAAACACGCCGCCCGCATTGCACAGCATTACAGTTACTTCGGTGGTAACCACTAACGCAGTGAAGCAGGCCGCCGTCACGTCGGCAGCCACATCTTCATACACGGTAACGGTGACCGACACCGGAACTGCGCCCGCCGCCAGTTCCTCGACCTCGGCGACGCAAACCGCTTCACGGCAGCAGACCACGCAAACCCAGATCTCCTGGCAGGCGGACGATGCCGATGGCGACAAACTCGTCTACGCGGTCTATTTCAGAGGCGACGATGAGAACGATTGGATGCTGATCCGCAGCCACATGTTCGAGAACGCGCTGTTGCTCGATGCCGATACGCTGGCCGACGGACGCTATTTCTTCAAGGTTGTCGCATCCGATTCCCCGTCGAATGCCGCCCCTTATGCGCGCGTGACGGAACTGGTCAGCGGACCGGTTTTGATCGATAACACGCCGCCCGTAGTCACCCCAGAGCCGCCGCGCCGCCGCGGCGACTCACTTGATATCATCGTAAATGCCTTCGACAAAACTAGTTCCCTGCGGCGCTGCGAATTCTCGCTCGATGCAGGCAATTGGCAGCCAATCGAAGCCGCCGACGGCATCACCGATTCACCGCGCGAACAGTTTTTGCTGCATATCGACAAGCTGCGTCCGGGCGAGCACCTGCTGGTCTTCCGTGTCTACGATTCTGCGAATAATGTGGGACTAGCGAGGGTTGTGGTGCATTGAGCCAACTGTCAGCTCTAGATGACCTGGTACAAAGTTGAGGCCACGTTCGGAGCGCTATCAAGCTGTCCCTTGGTCAGTGAGGTTGGCGCAATAATGCCGGCTTCTTCTAGATTCGTGTTGGTCAGAGCCGCTTATGTAAACATGCATTTCGTTAGGACTGGATGACGCCGATCGCGTTCCGTCTCTACTTGCCCGAGGTCTGGGCCAACGATGCCGGCCGCCGCCGGCAAGCTGGTGTTCCGGAGGAAGTCCGCTTCCAGACCAAGCCCCAGATCGCGGCCCGGGAGTGGCCAAGGGCGGCCGCCACGGCTGTTACGCAAGGACCCGCGCGTCGCTCACCTTCGCTGGCATCTGAACGCCATTTTCAGATGGCGCTGAGTGCCGGCATTAAATCGGGCAGCTTCTATAATAAGTTGTCGAAAAACATGGAGCGGGAGACGAGAATCGAACTCGCAACCAACAGCTTGGAAGGCTGTGACTCTACCATTGAGTTACTCCCGCACGCCTTCGGATTCAAATCAGTGCAAAGCTTGTACGCTTCGCGCGTCGAAGGTTGCGGAGCCGGTCACGACACGGCTTTCACACCCTTCTCGTATGGAGCCAACATACCACAGTCCACTAGCGATCACAGCGCGATCCAACCCGCATAGATTGCGAACAGGGATGCACTCGCCACGACGATCTAGCTAGAGCAGGACTCCCTGCACCATCACCCGCACTGGCTCATCGCACGGTGCGCATGCTGATTCCGGTTCCAATCAGGAACAGCGTGAGTGCTAATCCGATGTGACCAGCTTCTTTAAACCTTAAAGACAGAGGACCCAAGCCGACCAATCAGGTCTTCGCCGCCGCGGCCATGCAGAAGAAGGTAATGAACCAAGGAATCTTCACACGAGCTTGACTCGTGGTTGACGGCCGCTGTCAACATCGCCACCAGAACGATCCACAGCGCACGGCAGCAATACTTTACCCGCATCACTCAGGCACACGCCGGACGCATTTTGCTTGAATAGGTTTGTCCCAAGTTCCTCTTCAAGAGTCTTGATCTGTAAAGTTGACCGCGGGTTGAGTGACGAACGGCGCCTCGCCCGCCTTGCGGAAGCTCAGATGCTCCGCCACCGCTCGAAAGACTTTGAGGTGAAAGTTTTCCAGCACCCAAACATATCCAGCATCTGCTCCTGTAGCCCACGCGCCTGCTACGCTCAAAATAACGGTCGCCGTACCACCTTTCTCGTGTACCAGCACGCAACACTTGCCAGCGAAATTCATCGGGAACCAGTTGCGGCACGCCGGTTCTGGCTCTGGTTTAACCTTCTCAGCCTGGACGCCCCGACTGTTGCCGTGCTTTGGCAGGCCTTCCTTGCCCGCTGCCTGCATGCCGATGTGCGGTGGCCTGCGTTCATCGCTCTTGGAGCTTCGGTCTGGCTCATATACGTCGCCGACCGGCTCCTTGACTCATTGCAAACCGAAGACGCACCCATCACGGCGCGTCATCGCTTTTATCGAATCCATTGGTGGACGGCCCTTCGGGTATGCGCCGCGGTACTCGTCGGGCTAGCTGTCGCCTGTTGCTACCTCAACGCCTCCGTGCTGCACAACGGGATCATTATGGCCGCGTTGGTAGCACTCTATTTCCTCGGGGTACATGCCGCTCCACGCCATCTTCGGCGCTTGTGGCCCAAGGAGCTAGCGGTCGGAGTCCTCTTCACGCTCGGCACGTGTCTCACAACCTGGACCAAGCTCGGCCCGAACCGGTACACCGTCTTCCCACCGGCGATTCTCTTCGCCGCGCTCTGCTCTCTCAACTGCGTGGCTATTGAGTTCTGGGAATGGAAGCGCCTGCGCGGCTCCTCCGCCCCGCCTCATTTGTGGACTGTCTGGATCGGCCGCCGCCTGTCCGGCCTGGCGCTCATTCTCACGATCCTCTCGTGCCTTCTGCTCGGCCTGCCCGCTCTCCGCCCATTGTTTGCGCCCGCGACGCTCAGCGCACTCGCCTTGTGGTGGCTCGATCAAAACAGCGGCCGGCTCTCGCTGGATGCCCTGCGCGTCCTGGCCGATGTTTCTCTTCTTACCCCCCTTCTGCTGCTGGGTTTTGGGCGCTGAGTGCACATGAATTGCGACACGATTGCGGATGTTTATTGCTTGATGGAGCATGCGGTATTCGGAAGAACGCTACAACGACGTCGCTGCGAATTCCTTGATGTCATCGGCGATGCTCGAACCGCGCTCATAATCGGCGATGGGGATGGACGCTTTCTGGCGGAGTTGCACAAACGCTACCCGAAGCTGGAGGTGGATAGTATCGACGTCAGCGCTCGAATGCTCTCGCTTGCTCAGCGCCGCGTCGCCTCGCCCCGCATAAGCTTCTTTAAGGTAGACGCGCGCTATGTCCGGTTCCCGCGCGATGAATACGACGTCATCGTTACGCACTTCTTCCTCGATTGCCTCTCCGAAGCCGACACGCAAGCCTTGATTACCCGCGTCTCCGCAGTTGCCGTGAAGGATGCCCGGTGGATCGTCTCCGAATTTCGCATGCCCGCGCGCGGTTGGCCCGCATTTCATGCCGCATTGTGGCTAAGCACAATGTATTTCTTCTTCCGGCTCACGACCGGTCTTTCAACCCGCCGCTTACCCCGTTACCACGACAGTATGGCTTCCCATGGCTTTATCCTGGAACGCGAAGTCACAGAACGCTTCGGTCTCGTCGCTTCCGAATTCTGGACCTGTCACGGCAAATGGCCGAGCCACAAGAACCAACCGTCTTGTCTCGAAAGCACGTTCTAAATATCTCCGAGGCCAACCGTTTTTATCGCAAATGCAAAGGACGCGACACTCTGCGTTTTTTTTGCAGTCTCGTCGCGCCCTTTTTGCGCGTTCCCTTGGTCTAGCCGTTAATTCAGAAGTTATACTTCAAGCCGAATTGGATTTGGCGAGCGCCCTGTGAGCCGTTCACCAAACCGAGCGTCGGACCCAGCCCTGTGCTCGGTGCATTCAGGATTGTTGTGTTCGTAAAGTTGATTGCCTGAACTTTAAGCTCCAGGTTTTGGTGCTCGGTAACAGTAAAGAGCTTTGAGAGCCCTAAGTCAAGCGTATGCAAACCCGGGCCGCGTATGATCCCCACGCCGCAGTTTCCAAAGCCGGATGTAGGCTGATAGAACGTACTTTGACTCCAATACTGATAGCCTCCACTAGGACTATTTTGCGAGCCAAGGACCACCGGAGAGCTGCTGCAGCTCGCTAAAGGTCCAAAAGATCCGGTTCCCGAGACATCGTTGGCTCCGATAGTGAAAGGAAAGCCGGAGTGAATGGTGAGGATGCCGCTGACCTGCCAGTCTCCAACAGCCGCATTCACGGCACGATTCAGATTCTTACCGAATGTCCGGCCGCGGCCGAACGGTATGTCGTAGGTCGCGAATGCATTGAAGGCTTGTGGCACATCGTAGTAGCAACTGCCGTAATACGAATGGGCATCGTAAGTATTCTGCCAATAGTAGTAGTTTCCGGCGCCTTGCCCTCCTCCGCCGTAGTAACCGATAGAATCCGTCAAACAGTGTGACCAGGTATAATTGGCCTGGAATTCGAGGCCCTGGCTCAGGCGTTTCTGGAAGCTGACCTGCAGCGCATTGTAATTCTGAATTCCATCGGTAATCGTCAGCTTGTCGGTCGGATTGTCGGCCGCCAACGTCGGATTTCCAGCCAAATAGGGACTTGGCAGCACAGTGCCGTTCGCAGTCAGCAAACCTTGCGACGCGTCGACCGGAACCATCAGGTGGTCGTTGTTCTGGCCAACATAGGCGACTTGCAGTGTCATCGAGTTTCCGAACTGCTGTTGAAGGCTAACGTTCCACTGGTTGGAAACCGCCGGCCGATCATTGGGGTCCCAAGTGAAAACAGTCGCGCCAGAGAAGCAAGCCGGAGAAGACGCAATCGCGGCCGCAACGGTGCAAGCTCCGTTACCCGAAAAGCCCGAATATCCTTGGGATAAATTCGTTGGCGAAACCACTAGGTCCGAACCGGTGGAGTAAGTCACCAAATGTCCGGTCTGCCATGGCGGATTTCGCGTTAATCGCAGATTTGTGCCTGTGCCCTCGAGGAAATTGGATAACGTGTAAGACGCACGGACTACAGTGTTCCTCGTTACAGACCAAGCTAGGCCGAGACGCGGCTGGAAGTTGGTAATGCCGTTGTACTGGTTGTACAGAGCGTTGTTGTCATTGAATAAGTTCGTCTGCCCCGAGATAAGAACCGTTCCCGTGTATTCCTGGAAATTCGTCTGCCGATTATGCACCTCGTTCCAGGGCGTATTCAGCTCCCAACGAAGCCCTAGATTGAGGGTCAACCGGCTGTTCACCTTCCAGTCGTCCTGAACGAAAGCGGCTGGAATGCTGGACCGCTGTCCCCATGTCCCGCCTCCGGCTCCGACACCCAGTTGCTCCGGTAGCCCAAGCAGGAAATCTGCTTCCGGAAGTCCGTTTGTGGTCTTGCCATTGGCCGTGTTGCCCGTATATTGACCGTTGAACGTAAACTGACCGGCTAGACCTTCATTACCGGCATAAAACACGTCGATGCGCTCACGGAAGAACTGGAAACCTGCGTGGATCGTGTGCGAACCCTTATTGATAATGGCCGTGTCTTCGATTTGACCAACCGTCGACGAGAAGTCCTGCACGATATCCGAGTTTCCGAAATTGCTGATGTTACCTCCGTTAAAGTTCAATCCAGGAAGGAAGTTAGTCGGCGCGCCTCCAATGCCGAACGTATTGGAAGATGTCGGCGTGTCATTTCCGGTCGCAACCGGGAAATAATTGACGCCCGCTCGGAAGTCGTTTACGATATTCGGGCTAATTGTGCGGGTGTAATCCACAACGCCACTATAGAGCGGGTAGTTATTGTAGCTGTTGTACAACAGCGGTTGGCTATTCGTGATCGGGTTTACTACATTTTGCTGCGAGTAGCGGCCGGAGATATGATCCTTGTCGGTAGGCGCCCAGTCGATCTTGATGTCGCCCTGATCGCCGTTCGTGTAGTTATGTTGATAGTTAACCTGGTTATTGATCAGGTTGCCATTTATGGGCGCCGGATAGAGTGGTGAGCTCAGAATAGCAGCCGCAACTGGGCTGAAGTAAGTTGCCGGAATTTGATTACCGGCAAACGCGGTCCGGTTCGAAGTAGTCGTGCTTGAAAACGGATTATAGAGCTGTTGGCTAGCAGCCGAGAAGTTGCCGGTGCGCTCGGCGACGGTAAAGACTGTGAAACCGGAGCCCGTTGCCGGTTGGTCGTATCTCGAGCCTTGATAATCGACAAAAAAGAACAACTTGTCCTTGATGATTCGCCCGCCAACGTCGCCTCCAAATTCGTTCCAGCGGAGTAAGGGACGCGGTATATCCTGGAAGTTATTTGACCATTGGTTCGCGTTCAACTTATCGTTTCGGATGAATTCGAATGCCCCACCGTGGAATTGATTTGTCCCCGATTTTGTAATGACGCTAACCACGCCGCCCATAAAGTTACCGAATTCGGCCGACGCGTTCTGCGTGATGAGATTAAATTCCTGAATGGCGTCGACGCTCGGCGCAAAACCTACGTCATTTTCTGAGACCTGGTTATTATTCAGTCCGTCCAGTAAATAAGTATTAGCCTCTTCGCGGTTCCCATTGATGTAAGGACGTCCGCTGCTGAACGTGGTCTGTGCTCCGGTGAATTCGCTCGGGTCGGTTGTTACGGACCCCGGCGCCAGCAGCGTCAACTGGTTGTAATTGCGCGTCGCCAACGGAAGCGAAACGTTCGTTCTAGAATCGAGGACCGTGCCCAGTTGCGTGCTCTGAGTTTGCAGAATAGGCGGGCCGGAAGTAACTTCGATCGCCTGATTTACATTTCCGACCGCCAATTGAAAGTTGATGTTGGCGACTTGATTCAATACAAGCAAAACCGGAGATTGCACCGCCGCCTGGAAGCCGGTCTTTTCAGCTCGGATTTGGTAGCTTCCGACCGGCAGCCGCGGAAGATTGTATCGGCCGACGCCATCGGTGATCGTCGGAAATACTGTCCCGCGTTCCAAATCTTTAGCCGTTACCGTAACGCCGGGAATCGCCGCACCGGAGGGGTCCGTGACCACTCCATTTATTGACGCGGTAACTTCCTGGCATTGCACACGCCCCACCACGGCAAACATGGCCAGAAGAGCCATCGCCGGGATAAGGCGTCGAACTTGTCGACACATAATATATCTGCCCCTTTCGCGAGGTTTACCGAATTGTAAGATCGAATCGAAACCCTGTCAAGGAGAAAAGAAAGCAAAGGAAAGTAGAGAACAGGCGATCAAGCTCGAATCACTTCAACGCCTCGGCGGCACAACCTGTCCACATCGGCGTCCGGCGCTCCGGTATCGGTAATCACTCGCCGAACGTGCCGCCAGTCCGCAATCAGAGACAAACTCCGCCGGCCGAACTTGGTCGAATCGGCTAATACCGTTACTTCCGCAGAGGATTCGATCATGCGCCGGTTCAACTGTGCTTCCATGATGTCGAGTGTCGTCAGTCCGACTTCGGTATCCAATCCCACAGTGCTTAGAAAGCAATGGTCGGCGTGGAGCGAGTGCATTATCTGTTCGGCTTGCGGGCCGACGAATGCCGTCGAGGTGTGCCGCAAAATGCCACCCAACATTACCAGCGAAATGCTTGGGTTTTCCGCCAGCAGCAACGCGATATTTAGAGCGTAGGTGATCACGGTGATGTTTTTGGGCGGGTTTTGGCGTATTTCGCGCGCCAACTCGCACGAAGTGGAACCCGTGCAAAGGATGACCGTTTGAAAAGGCCGGATCATCGACGCGGCCGACTGCGCGATCCGCACCTTCTCCTGGTGCCGTATCTCTTGCCGCACACGCAGGGGATGCTCAGGCGTTGCGGTGAGCGGTTTGATGCCGCCTCCGTGCGACCGGATCAGACTACCGCTTTCCGACAGGGCGTCCAGGTCGCCACGCGCCGTCACCGCCGAGACGCCGAACCGTTTCGCCACCTCGTCGACAGTGATGCGGCCGTTCTGATCGAGTATCCCCAAAATCTCGCGACGGCGCTCTTCGGTAAGCAAGCGGCTAGGCTTTTGCATCAGATCGATAACTCGGACGCGGAGGAAGTTTCTGGCAGTAATTCTAAACGTTGTCGAGCCCGAAATGCAAACTTTTACTTTCGATTTCTATCGTTCGCTGTCACTTTTAGCTGTCTTTGAGGAGCTTATAGCTCAGGCCAAGCGGCGAGCGCAGACCCGCGGGAGCGAACCCTACAAGCCCGGCAGGTCACTTATAACTCGGTTACGGGAATCTTATTCAATGCAGGAAATAGCCCGCAACGTGATACGCCACGAACGCGCCGGCGTAAGCGAGCGCCAGCATATAGGAGAACTGAAAAATCGGCCATTTCCATCCACCTGTTTCGCGTTTGACGATAGCGATAGTTGAGAAACATTGCATCGCGAACGCGAAAAAGATCAGCAGGGCCACCGCGCCCGCGGGGGTTAAGTCGTGATGAATTGCCTGTTGTAGGCCCTGGGAATGTTCGTCCCCTTCGACCCCATAGATCGTGCCAAGGGTACCCACGATCACCTCCCGCGCCGCAAGCGAGGTAATGAGTCCGATTCCGATCTTCCAATTGAAGCCAAGCGGCCGGATCACCGGCTCGACGGTCTTGCCGACCATTCCGATGACGCTCTGCTCCAGCGGGGGCTGATGTCCACGCTGCAGGGGCAGGTATGAAAGCACCCAAATGGCCACGGCGACGAGCAGGATGACGGTTCCGGCGCGCCGGAGAAACACCCGTGCCCGATCTACCAGCCGTAATCCGAGCGAACGGAACGTGGGCCAGCGATACGGCGGCATTTCGAGTACAAACGATGTGGACGTGCTTTTCAACACACTTGATTTCAGTACGCGTGCCGTGGCAACTGCAACTGCGAAGCCCAGTACATACAGGCTGAGCATCATCGTCGCTCGCAGCGAAAGCACGTTTCCCAAAACCGGACTATTCGGCACAAAGGCCAGAATGATTAACGTATATATTGGCAACCGCGCCGAACATGTCATCAGCGGCGCAATCATGATCGTCGCGATGCGGTCTCGCTTGTTCTCAATCACACGCGTCGCCATGATGGCCGGTACCGCGCACGCGTATGCCGAAAGCAGCGGGATGAACGATTTGCCCTGCAATCCGAACTTCGCCATGGTGCGGTCGGCAATCAGCGCCGCTCTCGCCAGATATCCGGAGTCTTCTAAGATCCCAATGAACAGAAATAAAAGAAGAATCTGCGGGAGAAACACCAGCACCGCACCGACTCCATGCCAGACGCCATCGACCAGAAGTGAGCGCAGCGGCGAAGCCGGTAAGACGTGCTGCATCCAATTCCCGGAGACGGCCACTGAGTTTGTCAGCACATCCATCACCGGTTGCGCCCAGGAAAAGATGCTTTGAAAGACTGCGACCACGACCGCGAGAAAGACCAGCGGTCCGGCAACCGGGTGCAGGAATATATTGTCCAGCCGCCGCGTCCACAATGGCGGAGCTGGCGACCGGTACGACGCGCGTGTTCCCAGGTCCGCAGCCCACTTCCGGCACTTTGGCACGTCATGCAAAACCGGCAATTCTACCCGAGCCGGGGGTGCGCTTAATTTAGCCGCGGTTCCCATAAGGAACTGCCGAATCCGGTCGATGCCGGTGCCCTTAACCGCGCTGATTAAAGCGACTGGCGTGTTCAATTCGGCCGAGAGCGCCGCCACGTCCACAGCTCCTCCGCGCAATGCCAGGTCGTCTGCCATGTTCAACAGGATCAAGGTCGGGAGTTCCAGACTCAAGATCGGCGCGGCCAGCACCAAATGGCGTCCCAAGTTCGTGGAGTCCAGAATCAGGACCACGGCATCCGGTTTTGGGAAGTCTTCGCGCGCGCCCTTCAGAACATCGTGGGTGATCTGCTCGTCTTCCGCGCGGGGATGGAGGCTATAGACACCTGGTAGGTCCACGAGAAATACTTCTTGTGTTCCCTTTAACTTGGCCTTCCCCATGCGATGCTCTACGGTCACTCCGGGGAAGTTGGCCACTTTTTGTCGTAGCCCGGTCAATCTATTGAAAAGAGTGGATTTGCCAGAGTTCGGCGGCCCCACGATCGCCACGATAATCGGGCGCTCATGCGCTGCCCGCGGTAGCGGTATCGACGGATTCGGCAGGAGGCTCGCGCGAGGCGCGTCCCCGTGGCAGGAACTCATGATTTTATCTGTGTCTCGAGTCCATATGCATAGGGCCTGATATACAAGTGCACCGCGGTTTCTCTTCGCAATGCGACCTCCGAGCCGTCAACCCGGTAGACGCGGGGGCCGCCGCCCGGCGCAGTACGAGCCGGAATGATCTCGCTGCCTGGCAAAAAACCTAGTTCCATAAGCCGTCGGCCAATGTCTTCAGGGAGGTCCAGCCGGTCCAGAATGCATCGCTCGCCGGTCGGCAAATCCGCCAGAGTCCGGGCCAAAGCCGTGGGATTCAAAGCCATATCTAACCTGTCAACAGTGTACCTCAATCACGGATCAATCCGGTCCTATTTAGTTACTTTACCCTGGATACACCGCCCGATGGTATCATCGGTTTGTGCTGCGAGAGCACTCGCAACATTCCACTTCGTCGGGCGACACGGCGGGTGTTTATTCCCGCAAGGAAGTCTGTCGCCTCCTCCACATTGATGTGCGCCAACTCCGAAGCTGGGAGCGCCAGCAACTTATTCCTTCGCTACGGGAATTTCGGTTTGCCGATCTCTTTCATCTGAAGCGAATCATCAAGCTCCGCGCGGAAAATGTTCATCCGCGGCGGATCCGCCAAGCCCTCCAAGGCCTGCGCGAGCGCTTGCGGGATCTGGCTTTGGCGGGCCCCGACGCCGAAGACGTCCGGCTCTACAGGGATGGCCGCCGCGTGCGCATTCAAATCGGTAAACAGAAAATGGACCCGGTTTCCGGGCAGCTTGTATTTGATTTCAATGAGCAGGAGATCAATAAACTCCTCCAATTGCCCGCAACGCAAAAGAATACGGAAAAGATGGCGCAAACGCTACGTAACAAACTCGAAGCGGACCGCTGGTTCGAACGCGGCCTTCACCTTGAACAGAGCGGAGCGCCCTATGAGGAGGTCATCGAAGCGTATCGCAAAGCCTCTGAACTAGATCCGATGGCCGCCGGCGCGCTCGTCAACATGGGTACGGTTTTCTTTAACGGCCACGCCTGGGCCGATGCCGAAGCGCAGTACAAGAAGGCGCTGGCAATCGACCCGCAATACGCGCTCGCTCATTTCAATCTCGGCAACCTTTACGATGAGCGAGGCGATGTTGCGGCCGCTCTACGCCACTACCAGGCTGCGCTGCAGTTGTTTCCCAATTACGCCGACGCCCACTATAATATGGCGCTGTTGTACCAGAGCGCGGGTGAGACGATGAATGCAGTGCGCCATTGGAAGGTGTATCTAAAGCTGGACAGCTCCAGTGCCTGGAGCCAGATCGCGCGCCGCGAACTTGGCAAACTGGAAGCGCTCACCGTTGTCCAGGGTAACCGGCCCAAGTCCACAACCAGGTAACGGGTGTTCGCAGCCATCATCCTTGCCGCCGGCGCTGCCACTCGCATGGGCGAGACCAAACAACTGCTGCCGTTCGGCCGTACGACCCTGGTTCAGCACGTGATCGAACAGGCTATTGACGCGGGATTTGACCGTGTGGCGGTGGTGGTTGGCGCGCATGCTCCGGAAATTATCGATGCGATCTCCGATCTAAGCGTCGATGTGGTCCGCAATGACGCCTGGGAAACGGGAATGGGTTCGTCACTTGTGGCCGGCCTGCGGCATATCCTAGCCGCCGGATCGAATCCAGGCTACGTGGCTGTTCTGCTCGCGGATCAGCCGCTGGTTCGCGCCGGTCATTTGACGGCCATGCGGCGACTCGCGGACGTGTCCCAATCGCCGATCGTAGCCGCGCGTTACGGGGGAACCGTCGGTGTCCCAGCCTTCTTCCACCGTGCGCTCTTCCCGGAACTGGAAGCGCTGGCCCCAACCGCCGGTGCCCGTCATTTGCTTAAGCTCCCTGGTCAACAAGTCGCCGTGTTCGATCTTCCTGAAGCGGCTGTCGACATCGACACCCCGGAGGATTTTAGCGCCCTTCTCAAAAATCGCTCGCAGTGGTGAATATATCTGTCATTCCGCACGAAGTATCCGCATCGGATCGATATGCGCCGCCCTCCATGCCGGGATAGAAGTTGCGGCTATAGACACGATTATCAGAAACAGGCAAACGCCAATCAAGACAATCGGGTCGGTAGCGGATACGCCAGAGAGGAGACCCGACAACAGCCTCCCAAGCAGGAGTGATGCGCCCAGACCTGCCAGGATGCCGATCAACGTCACGCGCACACTTTGAGCAAGAATCAGGCCGACGATTCTGCTGCTAGTGGCTCCAATCGCAATCCGGAGACTGATCTCGTAGGTTCGTTGGGAAACGGAATACGACATAAGGCCATAGATGCCAACTGCGGCCAGAATCAGCGCCGCGGCCGCGAAACTCAGAAATATAAATATGGTGGACCGAACGCCGGCTATGGAAGCACCCACAATTTGCTGCAGCGCGATAATTTTCCCTACAGGTATGTCGGGACTGGCATCGGCGACAATCCGGCGGATATCCGCCCCGGTTTGTTCAGCGTTGCCCGTGGTTTTAACGAGCAGGTCCATGACGGCGGGAATCCGGTTGTCGCCTTGAATGGATTGCGCATAAGGCATGTAGATGGCCCCGCTAATCGAACTGGGGGAATGCTTCGCGAGATCGAACTGTCTTACATCTGCAACCACGCCGACAATCGTCCGCCACTGTTTTTCAGCCACGGACTTTATATGCTTCCCGATTGGGCTTACTCCGGGCCAGAAGCGCTCGGCGGTGGAAGTGGTGATGAGAATTACAGGCGCGGCGTTGGCTGTATCGGCGTTAGTGAAACCTCTTCCGGAAAGCAAAGGAATCTGCATCAGCCGCAAGTAATTCGGAGTGATCGCGCCGGTCCAAAGCATTGGGGCGGGGAAGTCGGCGGTCTTGGGATGATCCTCTACGTCGGCCGGAATGGCCGGAAGCATGCCATCGAGCGGGACCGTGTTTACGACGGCCGCGTCACTGACGCCGGACACTCCTCGTACCTCGTCTAATATTTGATTGTAGAATGCTACACAACGCGTGCGGTTTTGGCAGAAGGATTCGCTCGGGCTGATCTGCATCGTCAGAACCCGGTGCGCGTTGAACCCGGGATTGACTGTAGTCAAGGCATACAGGCTCTTCACCAAGAGTCCTCCGCCAAGCACGAGAACCAACGTCAGCGCAACTTCTCCGGCAATCAACCAACTGCGCATCGCAAGCCAGGTGCGGGTTGCGGAACGCTGGCTGCCGCTCTTAACAGTCTCGACCAGGTTTAGCCTTGCAGCGCTCAACGCGGGGACAATTCCAAATGAAAGACCGGTAAGAATCGACAATGCTCCAGCGAAACCGATTACGCGCCAGTCGATGGTAATGCGAGTCAATCCCGACAGGCCGGCGGGTATGATTGGGCGGAAAATCGAGATGGCCGCAAACCCAAGCAGTACGCCGATGAACGCGGCCAAGAAGGAAAGAACGATGCTCTCAGTCAACAGTTGACGTACGATCCTGAAGACGACCGCGCCGAGTGCGGCGCGCATCGCGATTTCCTTGCGGCGTGCTGTCGCGCGCGCCAGTAACAAGCCCGCGACATTGGCGCATGCGATCACTAAGACTGCGCCGACCGCGCCGAGAAGAACGAACAACGTGCTCCGGGTGTGGCCTAGCAGGTCGGCTTGAAGCGACATCACAGTAGAGTCCGAATTCCAATGTTTCGGCATGGGGAACGGAAAGAGACTCCAAATTCCGGCGGCCAGCGAATGAATCTCCGTGCGCGCTTGCGTAATAGTCGCCCCGGGACGCAGCCTTCCAATGAGCGGCACAAATTCTCCGCCCCAGTAATCGTCGATATTACCCGGATCGATGCGGGCGGGGATCCAAACTTGAACTTTGTCAGAGGGAAGCGAGAAGCCAGCGGGCATGACTCCAATCACACGCCGATTGACTCCGCCGAGAGTGATCGAACGTCCAAGAATATCGGGATCATGGTGAAACGTCGTCGACCAAAACTCGTGACTCACAATGACGACGCGGTCGATCCCCGGGCGATCTTCGTCCGCCTCGAACGCGCGCCCTCTTTCTACGGACGTGCCGATAACTTCGAAGAAGTCGACCGATGTTTCGCTCCCCATAATCCGAATCGGAGGGCCCTCGCCAGTGAGATTGAACTCGGACCCGGGACTCACGGACGCGATATCCAGAGTGCGGCAGTGCTGCTGAAACAGTTCGAATATCGCCTTCGGATACAGCTCTGTAATGCGAACCAAACGGTCAGAATCCCGGAAGGGGAGCGGCCGAAGCAGCAGGGCATTGACGATGCTGAAGATTGCGGTTGTCCCCGCGATGCCAAGGGCCAGCGAAACAATCGCAACGGCGCTGAAGCCAAGATTCTTGCTAAGAATTCGTAGGGAATAATGGATGTCCTGCATAAATCGATCGATTGCGGGGAAGCCCCAAGCGTCCCGGCTCTCCTCCTTAGCGAGTGTCATATTGCCAAGCGCTTTGCGCGTTTCTACGGCCGCTGCCTGCGCCGTCAGGCCACGCTCGATGTGCTCTTTTTGCGCGAGGAAAAAATGGTGCTCCAATTCCTCGTCGATCTCACGACAGAGGCGGTCCCGATGAAACCATAAGTGAAATTGCCGCCATCTGCGGCTGAGAGCGAAAATCATGCCCGTCACGCCATTTGTAAGACTTTTTGGATAGCACCCACGATTTTGTTGAAATCCTCGCGTTCCGAGGCAAGTTGTTTGCGTCCCGCGGCCGTCAAAGTGTAATAACGCGCGCGCCGGTTGTTTTCGGAAGCGCCCCATTCCGCTCGTACCCAGTCATTGAGGAGCAGCCGTTGCAGCGCCGGATAAAGAGAGCTCTCGCCCACCTGAAGCACGTCATCCGAGATTTGCTTCAGCCGTTGAGCGATGCCATATCCATGCATGGGCCCGGCGGCAAGTACTCTGAGCAGCAGGAGGTCCAATGTCCCGGGCAGGAGTTCCGCGGGGTTTGATTTCTTTCCCATCGTCTATCGATGGAAGTGTGACACACCTGCCGCAGGGTTGTCAACTCCCATCGTCTACCGGGGGGTAGACTGGAGGGGCGAGAGCCGGAACAGAAGATCGAATCTAAAACCAAAAAGCAAAGAGGTATACCTCTAGGATGCTGCGATCTTTCCTGATCACCCTGTCCTTTGCAACTCTGGCGTGCCCGCAACCGCCCATACAAATCACGATCCACGCTGAAGCTTCGGGGAAGCCGATTCCTTCGACTGTGTTCGGGACGTTCCTGGAACCGATCGGCAACTCGACTTACAACGGCCTTTGGGCAGAGCTCCTGCAGAATCCTTCCTTTGAAAGCGGTCTCTGGAGCGCGCCGAAAATGCGTGACCTGATCACTGCCGATCCGCAACTGACTCGCTCCTCGCAATTGGCGCTGCCGTTACCCTGGGAGCCACTCTATCCCGACGAGGGGAACCGGTATGAGCCGCGACGAGACGATGCGGCTAATTCCTATCAATCGCTTGCTGTATTTGGACTGCCCGATCGCGAGACTGGCATTCGTCAGGAGATCTATCTACCGGTTCATCGTGAATTGGCGTACCGCGGTTCGCTGTTCCTGAAGCATCTCAGTGGGAGCGAGGTGGTGCGGATTTCGTTGCGAAAACGAAATGCTCCCGATCGGACCTTAGTCTCGACCGAAGTACACGCCTCCGTCGGCGATTGGCAGAAGTACCAATTCGAGCTCTCATTGACGCCGGGACAATTGAAGGCGCTCGAACCAGCCGATTTCGTGATTACTGTGGACGGGGACGAACGGACCATCATGGACCAGGTGAATCTGTTTCCCGCCGATGCGCTGGGCGGCCTCGATCCCGACATGGTGCGCATGGCAAGGGAGATGCGTACGCCACTGGTTCGCTTCGGCGGAAACTTCACTTCTTCGTATCACTGGCGGGATGGCATTGGGCCCGCGGATAAGCGCATCAGCATGCGAAACGTCGCTTGGGGCATACCGGAAACAAATCAATTTGGTACTGATGAGTTCCTGCATTTTTGTGAGTTGATTGGGGCACAGCCGCAGATTGCATTAAATCTTGGCAGCGGAACAAGCAAAGAGGCCGCTAACTGGGTTCGCTATGCCGACGAGCACTGGAGCGCCCACAGCGGTCTCCTTTGGGAGCTTGGCAATGAGCTGTGGGGCGATTGGAACAATGGCTACCCGACTCTGGGCGAACTTGCCCAAAGGACGCTCCAATTTAGCCGTGCGATAAAGGAGATCGACCCTCGCGCCCGACTGATTGCGACGGGTCAGGATCCCGATCACTACCACGATTGGAATGCTATGGAATTGAAAGATCCTGCCGGGACATTCGATCTGTTGTCGACCCACTTCGTGGTTGATACCGACCGGCTAGCAGGAACCGATCATTCGCCAGAAACCATTGCACGCGACACGTTTGCGCTGCCCGTCGCCCTGGAGCGAAAACTACACGAAATGCAGAAGCAAATAGACGACGCGGGACAGCCCAAAACGCACATCGCGTTTACGGAGTGGCTGTTCCACTCTTCGCCCGGCAACGGAGAGGACGCGCCATCCTTCGATAATTTCGGAGGCGCGATCGCCGCTGCCGGATTTTTGAACATGATTCTACGGAACGCAGACATCGTTCCGGTTTCAGACATGACCGGCATTATCGAGTTTGCAGGAATCTGGAAGAAGCGTTCGCAAGTCTTCGGCACGCCTGCTTACTATGCGTTTCGAATGTTTTCGACAGCCGATCCCACTATGGCGCTGGATGTCGATAACGACTCGCCCACTTACAACGTCCGTGGTGGGGTATCCCGCTTACCGGATATTCCGGATGTCCCGTATCTGGACGCGGTCGCAGTTCGCACTGCCAAGGGCATCTCGTTGTTCTGTGTTAATCGTGATATTAATCGGGATCTAAATGGCGAGATTGCGCTGGACGGTGTAAATAGCGACGGGCGGGTGGATATTCAGGAGTTGTTTGCCACCAGCCTTTACACGGCGAACGATGAGGTGCACCCATATACCGTCACGCCGAAGCTTTCGAGCATTGTCATGACGGGTTCCAAACTCCAATTTGTCTTCCGGCATGCAAGCATAACTCGAATAGATTTCGAGCTGAAGTAAGGCTGGTAGCTACTTTCCGGCGCTATTTCGGCTTGGTATTGCCGTCGCCAAACGTAATAGTCGAATCCGCCGAAAACTTCTTGTAATCCATGTAGCGAATCATGATGCGAATCCGCTGCGGCTTTTGCCGGAAGAAGAGCGTGTCGTCGGCATACGTTTCCACCGGGAACCACCACTTCCCATCGATTGGCCGGCGTATGGTCGTGAAATGCGGGAATAGGTTCTGCTGGGCCAGCGTCTCAATCTGCGGCACCGCCTGTCCTTCGCTGCGCACCACGGACAGATCCGATTCGCGTACCCAGAGGGTTCCCTCAAAAAAGCGCTCGGTAGACAGAATCTGACGCGGTCGCACGTCTTCGAGGAAGCACATCTGCCCATCCATCGATTGCTGGCCTTTGTATTTCCCTTCATACAGGAACAAGCTGTCATTGGTCAGAAGAAACGGTTGAATGTTGCGGATATCGGCAAAGTCCTGCGCGGTCAGTTTGATGCGTGTCAGAGTGTTTCGCGGTTGCTCCAGAAAGCGCTCATACCGCTGGTGTGTCGGGGAGAACGTGATTTGCCGCATTTCCCTGTATTCGCCGGTAACCTTCCCTGCATCGTCGAACTCCTGAATGGTGACCGATTGGCGATACGTATAATTCGTCCGGGCCTGGTTGTTCTCCGTCTCGCCCGCCGCAATTTTTTTCAATAAGCCCGGCGGCGGATCGGCGGCGGAAAGAGCAAGTATCGATAGGGAAAGTAGCAGTGGTCCTCGCAACCATTTCAAAAATATCTCGAAACCCGCCACTGCACACGAAGATACCAGTACGGCCGCGAGCACGGGATGTCCGGCTGGAGAAAATGCTCCCCGAGAGATTTTGTAACCGTGCATACATTCAAACGCGCTAAGCTGTGAAAGATTCACGAAGATTAATGTTCGTGGAAGACAGATCCTCGGCAAGCGACACTTCATTTGCAGTATGCGCTACACATCGATCATTCTTGTCGTCCTTCTCGCGGCTAGCGTGTTTGCCGCGGAGGATGGTCGCGCCAGAGGGGCGCGTTTAGTTTCCGAGGGAGACCAGTTACAGAAGCAAGGGAAGCTTGCGGAGGCGCGCGACAAATATGCCGAAGCGGTCGGCTACTCCAAGAGAGCGAAGGGCGAATTAAGCGCGATTAATCGTAAGATCGATGCGGCGGTTTTGGTAGATTTGCAGCGCGCCAAAGACCAGTTCAGCCAACAGCAATACGCTGCGACGCTGCCGGTGCTCCAGGATGCGGACCATTTGAGCCCAGGGAGAGCGGATGTTTCCTGCGATCTGGGTATGACGTATCGGGCTTTGGGGAATCGGGCCGAGGCGGTCTCGGCGCTGGACGCGTGCGAGCGCGAGTCGGGGAAAACGGATGTGGCTATTGAGCAGATGCGGACCGAACTGCTGACGGGAGAATCGGTGGCCAAACTGCCGGACACACAGCGCACGCTTACTCTGGATCTGGATAAACAGTTGCTGGAAGATGAACAACTACTGGTGCCGCGAAATCTTGGCGCCTCACCGGTGTCGAAATCTTCCTCGGCGGGAACTCCCTTTTGTGCGAAGATCCTGAGCGCGAAGGATTCGCTCCCGAAGACGCCGTCGGCACTGTACGACTTGGGAGTTTGCTCCGAACATGACGGCCAATTAGAGCAAGCGATTCACTTTTACGAACGGTATCTGAGGGCGGCTGCCGAAGCCGCGAACGCGGATGCCATTCGCGCATCTGTGACGGAATTGAAAGATTTGATGGGTTATGACGGACCCGATGCCGCCGCTGTAAAAGCGCATTTCGGCGCCGCTGCGCGGTTCACGGCAGCGGGCAAGTATGAGCGCGTGCGGATTGAGTACGCAGCGGCCGCAGAAGCGGCTCCGTCGTTTGCACCCGTGCGTTGGAAGCTGGGTTCGTTCTGCGCGTCTACCGGCGACGTGGATTGCGCAAAGCGGGAACTCAGCGCGTTCGCAGCACTTACAAAAGATCCTGTCCGTAAGCAGCGCGGGCTGGATCTTCTCGAAGGTCTGGACGAACGCAAGCGGCGTTACGTCGATCTCACAGATGCGGCGCGGGCGCAGCTGGCAGAGGTGCGCTTAAATCCCGGCAAGCTGAACGAATTCGAACGCAACCAGCGGTATGAAGCCGTGCTGAAGAAGCTACGCAAGGCAAATGCGATGTTCCCGCTTGCGCCGGAGGCAAATCAGTTACTCGGTTTCATCTATCTCGACGCCGATTATGCGCGGGGCGCGCGCACGGCTTACGATGCGGCCGCCGCCGACCACATGGATCCGTTCTTTTTTGCGTGGACCAATCTTCCGAAAAAGAAGGACCGGTATTACGCCAAGATTGTCGTTCATCCGGACAACATTCAAGTCGTTCCGCTCAGCCAATCACACGACAACAAAACCGTGGAAGTGGCGGATTGCTATGCGCTGCCGCATAAGATGGAGGCGATCTTCCTCAACACGTTTTGCGGAACCAGGATTCCAGTTGATTCGATCAAGTTTGTTGAGGCCAAGCAGGCATATATCAACGTGAAGACGCAAAAGGCCGCGTATCACATCGACCCGACCAACGCATTTATCGAGCCTCCCTATCAGTTCGCACCCGCTGCGCGGCGCTTCCACAACCACTACTTGCGTCTGTTCTTGCGCTACAGCGATCTGGATGGCGGGAAACTGGGCAAAGAAGGATTCACAGGCGGTGAGAAGTTCTGGATGGTGATGGATGTGGCCTCACTCGCCTCCGGCAATCCATTCGCGTTGATCAATCTTACTTCGACCGTCGAGACGGCAGTGGATACTTATCGTATGGTGCATGCGGCGCAAAAAGCACGTGCGGCGGCTTTGCGGACCCAAAACGAACTGCATGAACTCTTTCAGGCGAAATCGTTCCAAGCCATTCCGACGGGTGCTGCACAGCTATCGTTCCGGGTCGATTGAGCCATTGATGGCGCTGCGACTGCTGGTGTGCATGATTTGGGCGTCCGCACTGCTCTTGGCAGCGCCTGCGCATCCGAACGTCCCAGCGGCCGCTCAGCCTTCCGCTCATTTCGACGCCGCGGCCGCCAGCCAAGCGTGGCTCGATACGGTTCCGCCCTCCGCGCATGCACGGTCCGACGCCTACTTTCAGGGCGGTTACTGGTTGATGCTGTGGGATTTTCTGTACGGATCGGCCGTCCTGATTTTTCTGCTCGCGACGAAGATATCGGCTGGCCTACGAGATTTTGCCGAACGCATTATGAAGATCGCCTTTCTGCGCGACCTCATTTATTGGGCTGAATTTACGATCGTCTACGCTGCGCTCACGTTTCCGCTAACTGTGTATGAGAGCTTCTTCCGCGAAAAGCAATATGGCCTGCTCAACCAGAATTTTGCGGGATGGTTTCGCGATCAATTGGTGATGCTGGCTCTTGCCGTCGTGCTTGGCGGAATCGCGATTGCGGTGTTTGTGATGCTCGTGCGGCGTCTGCCGCGAACCTGGCATATCTGGGGGACGGTGGTGGGCGTGGCGTTCACCGCCATAGGCGCGCTGATTACACCCGTCTTCCTAATGCCGCTCTTCAACACATATACGCCGCTGCCGGACGGTCCGCTCAAAACACGAATCCTTGCCTTGGCGCACGCTAATGGCATCCCGGTGAATAACGTATATACGGAGAACGCCTCGCGCCAGAGCGATCGAGTGAGCGCCAATGTTAGCGGCCTGTTCGGAACCGACCGCATCACTCTGAATGACAATCTGCTGAACCGTGTGTCTCCCGAAGGCGTCATGGCGACCATGGGCCATGAGATGGGCCATTACGTGATGCACCATATCTACAACAGCATTCTGTTCGCCGCGATCGGCATTTTTGTGTCTTTCGCGATTCTTCGATGGGGGCTGAACTGGTGCTTTGGGCGCTATGGGGCGCGCTGGGCTATACGCGACAACACCGACATCGCGTTGTTGCCGGCTGCGCTCCTGATTATCTCCATCCTGGGCTTTATCAGCACGCCGATCGCCAACACGTTCACGCGCACCCAGGAGTACGAAGCCGATATCTTCGGCATCAACGCCGCCCGCCAGCCCGACGGGGAAGCGGAAGTGGATGTGCTGCTCGGTGAATACCGGAAGCTGGACCCATCGCCGCTCGAAGAGTTCATCTTCTACGACCATCCGAGCGGTCGAAAGCGCATTTACGCCGCTATGCGCTGGAAGGCGGAGAATCTTTGCCTCTTCGATCATGCTCTCCCCTGCGCGACTTCGGTAAGCGGTGGGGGAGAATGAGAACGGAAGAGGATCATCGCTTATGAACCGCCGCAAATTTCTCCAATCGGGTCTTCTGGCAGGCACAGCCGCTATCACGGCGCGAGCGATGTACGCCGGCCCGACCGATTTCTTGCCGCTCGATGAGCAAAGTTTCCGGCATATGGTAGACGCCCATCACGGCCAGGTACTGATGGTGGATTTCTGGGCTACCTGGTGCGCGCCCTGCCGGGAGGAACTGCCTCAGTTGGTGACGATGGCCCAGGAATATCGAGCCAAGGGCGTCGGCTTCGTAACCATTTCCTGCGATTACCCGGAGCAAAAGACCCAGGCGTTTTCTTACATCCGGCAAAAGAACGCGCCCGGCCCTTACTATATTCGCCAGGTGGACGATGATGACAAGTTCGTAGCCGCTATCGATTCGAAATGGAGTAAGAGCAGTGGAGCGCTGCCCGCGCTTTTCCTCTATGATCGCAGTGGCCGTACGGCAGAGTCGTTCGTGGGAGCCACGAACATGAAAGTCGTTCGAACCGCGTTGGAAAAGACGCTCGCGGCTAAATAAAGAAGGCTCATTCGGCCTGCGGGTACACTGAATATTGTTTCCTAAAAGCACTTTTGCGCGGCTGACTCCCCTATTCGTAATTGCGGGCGTGGCAGTTATCGCGATGAAGGCCGCGCCCATTGCGCCGAAGAATTCGCTGGCCGATATCTTGAGATCGGAGCTCGACCGCGAGTTTTCCATCTTGAAGGCCAAAGCGGACCCAGCTCCCTATTACATCGCTTATGAGGTCACGGACGAAGATGTGTATTCGGCCTCGGCATCCCTGGGCGCGCTCATTAACCAAAGCCACACGCACGTGCGCGGGTTTGACACCACAGTTCGGGTCGGGACGCCTCAACTGGACAATTACCACCCATTCAAAGGCCAGACGGAGCGATTCACTTCGTTCACGTCGATCAGTCTGAACGACGATCCCAACGAAATACGACGCGCGCTGTGGGCTGAAACATCTCGCTCCTATAAGCTTTCGGCGAACCGTCTACTTCAATTGAAAACCGACGAGCAATTGCTGGTTTCGGACAAGAACCAGCCGGCGGACTTTTCAGAGGAGCCCCCTCAAACCTATACCAAGCTGCCGGAGCGCTACAACGTCGATATGGACGCATGGACCCAGCGCCTTCGCACTTGGTCGGCGGAGTTTAATCAGCATCCGCGGATCTTAAGCGCATCCGTCAGTTTTGAGGCCCAACATATCATCCGCACGCTCGTAACTACGGAAGGCACCTCGATTCAAGACGGTAGCAACCTGTTCCGTATTGAAGTGGGCGGCGCCACCCTGGCCCCGGATGGAATGGAAGTCCAGGATTTTGAGACTGTGGAAGGTGACCAACCGTCCCACCTGCCTGCCGACAACGTGATCAAGGCCAAGGTGCAGCAGGTTGCCGATCAGTTGGATGCGCTGGTCAAGGCGCCCCCGGCCGAACCCATCGTTTGTCCCGCCATCCTTTCCGGCCGCGCCTCGGCCGTTTTCTTCCATGAGATTTTTGGTCATCGAGTGGAAGGTCACCGGCAGAAAGACGAAACCGAAGGCCAGACGTTCACGAAGATGCTCGGTCAGAAGGTTCTGCCGGATTTCCTGAGCGTGCTGTCCGATCCTACGCGCCGGGAGATTAACGGAATAGACCTGAACGGCTACTACGGTCACGACGACGAAGGCGTTCCGGCGCGGCCTGTTACGGTCGTTGAAAACGGCGTTTTAAAAACCTGGCTGCTTTCGCGGTCACCGGTCGGCGAATTCACACACTCGAACGGACACGGACGGCGCCAGCCCGGCCATGAGGTTGAGTCGCGGCAGTCGAATCTGATCGTAGAATCGTCGAAGCGGGTCTCCGATCAGGAACTGAACAACGAGTTAATAGCGGAGGTAAAGCGTCAGGGTAAGCCGTATGGCCTGTATTTTGACCAAGTCTCAAACGGATACACGACCACCCGCCGACAGGGGTTACAAGCTTTTACCGTAGTGCCCCTGGTCGTATATCGTATTTATCCCGATGGTCATCGGGAACTGGTTCGCGGTGTGGATATTGTGGGTACGCCGTTATCCAGTTTCCAGAAAATACTCGCCACCTCAAATCATGTCGAGGTTTTCAATGGTTATTGCGGCGCTGAGTCGGGGATGGTCCCGGTATCGGCTGTTTCGCCCGCCATTCTGGTTTCCGAAATCGAAGTGCAGAAGAAGCAAAATGCCCAACAGCAGCTTCCCATTCTCCCTCACCCGGTGGCGCAATGAAGCTTTCAAGTACCTGGCTTGTGTGTGCTGCCGCCTTGGGGTTAACCACCCTACTGAGCACAGTGATGGTGACCGCCGCGCCTGGGGCTGACGCACCGGGTGAAGTGAGCCGCGATGCCGTGCTGCGCGCCATGGCCGACGAAGTTGCGCGCGAGAAGGCACTTCAACTGAACAACCTGGACAAGCCTTACGAAATTACGTATGCCTCCGACGATCCAGACGAGATTACTATGTCCGCGAGCCTCGGAGGGCTGTTATTCTCCCGTCGCGATCATACGCGGCGGGTCGTCATTCGTGTGCGTGTCGGAGACGCGAAGTTCGACAATTCCGACTCCGTCTATACCAGGGCGCCGGGAAATGCGGTTCTGCCGCTCGACGACAACTATCACGTCATTCGTGATCAGCTTTGGCTGAATACGGATCGCGTCTACAAGACCGCCCTCGTCGACATTGAGCGCAAACGCACTGCGCTGCGAGAGATCAGCGATCCGGACAAGACTCCGGATTTTGCCGCCGCGAATCCCATACAGATAGTTCAGCCGTTGCCCACCTTAAGGATGGACCAGAAGCATTGGGAACAGATAATTGAATCGCTGTCTGGCCAATTCGCAGCTCATCCCGAGATCGTCTTTTCAAATGTGCGGCTACGCGCAATCAGTTCTACGTTCCGGCTGGTAGACACAGACGGCACGATCGAACGAGTACCGGAAGAACTGGCGGAAGTCGCCATAACCGCCCGTGCGCTTGCGCCAGATGGGACCCAGGTCTGGGACGATCGCTTCTTCACGACATTGCATCCATCGGAACTCCCCGGCGAACAGGACCTGAAAAAGGCGGTAGACGAGACTGCCACCGAAACGGCCGCATTGGCGAAGGCGCCGATAGCGGAGGAATATAGCGGTCCGGTTTTGTTTGAACGTGAGGCTGCCGCGCAGTTGATGGCCGAAGTCCTGGCCGATGCCTCGCGCGTGGAGCGGCGGCCCTTAGTGCCCCCCGAATATGCGAACCGCCTGCGCATCCTCGATAGTGTCTGGTCGACGCGGCAGGGAACTAAGGTGGCGCCGGAGTGGCTCACAATTTTCGACAACCCCGCACAGAAGCGCGCCGAAGGAGTTGTACTCGCCGGGCAATATGACGTCGATGAAGAGGGCGTTGCGGCCAAATCCGTCACGCTGGTTCAGAACGGCACCCTGAAAGACTTTCTCTCCACCCGCCAACCGACTCACGACGGACAGGTTTCAAATGGTCACGCCCGCTTACCGGGGGAGTTTGGAGCCGAGTTAGCTGCTTTTGGAAATGTGTTCGTGCAGGCCACAGGCGGCATCTCCGACGCACAACTCAAAGCCAAGCTGCTCGAAAACGTGAAGAGTTCAAATCTGAAATACGGCATCCTCATTCGCCGGCTCGATTTCCCGGCCACCGCCGGCGCCGACGAACTCCGCAATATGTTGAGCCAGTTGCAGAAAGAGGGTGTAACGCGCACCGTGACGGCGCCGTTGCTCGCATATCGAGTCTATCCGGATGGTCACGAGGAGTTGGTGCGCGGGCTCCGATTCAAAGAGTTCAGTGCCAAGGATCTGCGCGACCTGGAAGCAGCATCCGACCATCCTTACGTGTTCAATTACATTAATAATGGCTCAGCGTTTAATTACGCCAATTCCGGCGCCGGCGCTACCACGTCCTCGGTGATATGCCCGTCTTTATTGTTTTATACCGTCGATCTCGATCGCGCTCGCGAGGAGACCGGCAAGCCACCCGAAGTGCCGGCCCCTTCACTGGTCGCGGCATCCGAGTAATTTTGCATGCGCATTCTCAGTCGCGCGATTTTTCGCGAAGTCACCGTCAGCGCCTTTCTGGGCACCTTACTGTTCGTCTTCGTTTTATTCTTGAAGACGATTGAGAAGCTGTCCAGCGTGCTGGTGCGCGTCACAGCACCACCGGATATCGTGGCAAAGCTGTTTCTCTACGCGCTACCCTCTACCGTGCATTTCGCCCTTCCGTTGGGTGTGCTGGTCGGCATTCTTATTGGACTCAGCAGGATGTCGGCCGATAGCGAGATCACAGCTATGCGAGCTTCCGGCATCTCCAGCAAGACTGTGCTGCGGCCAGTCATGCTGTTCGCATTTCTGGCCATGACCATTACGGCGCTGGCAACTTTGTGGTTGACGCCGCTTTCCTTGCACCTGGAATCAAAGATCGCCAAGGGATTGGCGCCCGCGCAGTTGACCGGTGGCATCGAATCGCGCTTGTTCGACGAACAATTCCCGAATAAGGTTCTTTACATCGGAGACGTCGTGTCCGACGTGAAGCCTGTCCGCTGGCGAGACGTTTTCATCGCCGACGTGACCCCGCAAGACGAATTGCAGCAAGAGGGGCACCATCGCGGCGACAGCCCGCGCGTCATCGTGGCCCAGGAAGCCACAGTTTACCCCGATCCGGCAGGCAACCGGATCATCCTGAACATGAAGGACGAGGGTACAACTGAGCGGGACAAAGACGGCCAGGTCATCACGACTTTCGGCCGTTCCGTGCTGCAGACGCTGCAAGCGCAAAGGCAGGCCGACCTGCAAGCCAATAAAACCGTGCAGGAGATGGACACCGGACCGCTCTACAAGCGCGTCTATCGCATGCGCGGCCTTTCGCACGACGAGCACATTGAGGCCGCAATCGAATTGCATCAGCGCTTCGCTTTGCCGCTCGCTTGCATTCTTTTGGCCTTGGTGGGCGTACCACTCGGCATTTCGTCGCGGAAAGGCGGCAAGTCGTCGGCCTTTGTGATGACAGTGATCGTCGCCTTTGTCTATTACCTGAGTTTCATCGGCCTCATCGGCCTCGCAAAAAAGGGCAACTTACCGGTTCCAATAGCTGTCTGGACACCCGACGCCGTCTTCGCCTTAGCGGGAATCGTTCTCATCGTCAGATTGGAGGAACCGGGCGATCGCGACCTAGTGGCCTGGATCCGTACGTTTGCCTTGCGTGCGTGGCGCAAGTTAAAGCTGAGTCAGCCTTCCACTGGCGGCGGCATTCGGTTTATGACGCTGCGCCGCTTCGGATTGCGCCCCATGTTGATGGACGCCTATGTCCTCAATGGCTTCATTTTTTACTTTGCCATTCTTGTCACTTCGCTCGTGCTGCTGGTGGAAGTTTTCACCTTCTTCGAGTTGCTCGGCGACATGATCAAGAACAATATTCCGCTCTCCACAATGCTCGATTATCTCTGGCATCTGGCGCCGCAACTGATCTACACGATCGCGCCGCTGGGAACCCTGGTGGCCGCCCAGATCTGTTTCGGCATTCTTACCAAATACAACGAAGTGACCGCCTTCAAGGCTGGCGGCGTCAGCGTACACCGCTTGGCATTACCGGTATTGTTTGCCAGCCTTGTTGTCAGCGGATTGCTGTTCGCTTTCGATCATTACTACATCCCCGAGGCCAACAGACGCCAGGAGATGCTGCGCGCTGTAATTAAGAACACCACCGTCGAGACGTATCTCAACCCAAATCGCCAATGGGTTTTCGGGGATGGCCCGCGTATTTACAATTTCAAGTACCTCGACGCGCGGCACAACGTAATGTCTAAGGTAAACGTGTACGAACTTGACACGAATGCGTTCCGGGTCGTTCACCAGATTTCTGCCGATTCGGCGCGATGGGACCCCAACTTGAAAACGTGGGTCTTTTCGAACGGCCTCTCGATCGACTCGACTGGCCGGAATGCCGCGTACAAGTATTTTTATCGCGGCTCTGCATCGTTTCCGGAGTTGACGGAATCGCCGAAATGGTTCGTCAAGGAAGAAAAGCAGTACAAGGAGATGAATTTCCTTGAGCTGAAGAGATACATACACGAGCTGAAGGTCAGCGGTGTGGATACGACGCCGCTGCAGGTTGAATACTACAAGAAGTTTGCAGTCCCATTGTTTGCGTTGATCATGGCAATGCTCAGCATTCCCTTCGCCTTTACCGCGGGGAGGCGAGGCGCGATGACGGGAGTTGCTATCAGTCTCGGTATTGCGATTGCGTATTGGACACTGGGTACGGTATCAGAACAACTGGGGGACCTGAACCAGCTTCCGGCCGCGATGGCAGCATGGTCGCCAGATGCGATTTTCTCTCTCGCCGGACTATACTTCATGGCGCGCATGAAGACATGAAACGGTTACGGACGCTCCAAAGAACGTGGCGCCGATCGGGACGGTCATAGTTGATCTCGTGATAGACAGTTATGCCGGGCAGAAAGGCGCCCTTGCGACCAACGCGAAGCAGCGACAAAATGAGATCGGTTTCTTCGCCGGAACCCCATTATGGGATCAATGACCGATGTACAGACAAACGCCGCGTCCGGCTGACCACGATTACTTCAAAGGATTTATTAGCGGCTTCGCTTAAGGATGACAGGAGCCCGTTAAGTGCCTCGATTCTGCCTTCACGGGTAGTCATAATCAACGATACGAGCACCTAATCCGCGCGACTTCTCTGCAATTCGAATCCGACAAGCCGGAAGCGGCTGGGAGAACCTGAGGCCAGGTCCCCATGCGCCCAGCGGATGCCCTGCTTCATCAGCTCCAACTCTGCTTCCCACCAGCCTCCTTGCACTGCGCTATAGAAGTGGCAGCATTCCTGCAGATGGCGGACCAAACCGCTCAGCACACGGTTTGAATAGTGAGCAAACAATTCGTTCTCACTTTCGCCATTGCCGGCTGCCCGTATGACAGCCGAAGCAAGGATTCCCTCGCGGACAGCATTGCCAGCTCCCTCACCGGCGATGGGATCGAAAGCTACCGCTGCCGACCCGCACGCGATCCAACCTGAGCCGGAAAGCGGTGTCACGATTCGCGGATAGGCCGGAAACTCGCCCGTGGCTGTCCCCAATCCCGTGACCTGTCGGGCGACCAAGTGGCTTTTCGCAAGCAGTGCTTCTGCGCTCGCGCCGACAGAAATGAGCGACCCCGTTTTTTCCCCGGATGGCAACAGAAACAACCATCCGCTGGCCGTCGACTCCACCCAACACGCATCCGCACTGGCCTTATCGTTCAATTTGACAGCATTGGTTGATGCGATTCGGGTGCCGAACTCGTGCTGCGAAACAGCCGGAAGCGCTCGTTTTGAGGAAATAACATTCCAATTACCCGGTGCGGCGGCCTGACGCGTTTCGCTCTCACTCATCTCGATGTTCAGAGCTGGCCAGAGGCGACTGAGCAAAGTATTCTCCGCAATCACCAAGCCCGAATGTGCAAGCACGACTGGCTTGCTATCTTGACCCCAAGCCACAATGCGCTTCGTGATTTTCGTCGCGCCCTCAAACATAGGCTTGCTGTCGAATACATCGCGAAGAAGAAGCTGCGTCTGGTCGCTCAGCATCAACACAGGCGATGCCGCGCGGCCTCCGATATCGGCGCGTACCCGGTATCCGGCCTTGCTCAACAGCGCTGCGCAGCAGCAGGCCGCAACACCGCCTCCGGTTATCTGGACGTGATCAGGCAAGTCGAACCGTCAATCTGTCAATCATAGCTGGATGCATGCCTTCGGACCTTCTCCAGTTCCGGCCCCTCGGTAATCGTGTACGGGTCTAGCGCATAGGGCTGACCCGGACCTTCAGGCAACCCGATCATCCACACCAAAGCGCCCAACCCATCGGATGCTTTCACTTCCGCCAACCACTCAACATAGAGCGCGGCCCGCTCCTCAGGCGGCAGCGCGACTCCAAATTCTTCCAATAGCATGGGCTTGTTCGCCCGGCGCCCTGCCTCGATATGCTCTCGTATCCACCTTCGTCCGAAGTCGGATGCATCCTTTCCGCTTGCCCATCCCCGATCGACGTATAAGTGGTAGGTGCCGAAGTCAACGGCGTCCAGGGCAAGGATATCCGTGCAGTTGACGCCTTGCGATCCGTCATAGAGCCACGATTTCGAATGTGACGAGCGAAAGAATCCTTCGTCTCCCACCGCGACTAATTGGCGGGGAGCTATGTTTCGTACAAACTTCGACATCTCATCAATCCAGCCGAGCAGAATCGTTTCCCCATTTGCGGACCGTGGGCAACGCGGCTCATTCATCAACTCCCATGCGAGGATTGTGGAATCCTCGCAATATGGCACGCCAGTGAAGGTATTTATTCGCGAGACGATTCGCATTACCCAGTCCGCGTACGCCGTGCGGCATCGTATGTCGTGGTAAAACTCGGCTGTGCTCGCCAGCCCAAGCCGATTCACGTAAGCCGGCACGCCTCCGAAATCGTTCCAATAATTCTCAAGTGCAAGGATGAGGCGGATGCCTCGTTGCCCGGCCAGATAGATCGCCCGATCGAGCTGAGCCAGTCCCAGTTCGTTCCGTTCGACAAAGGCCCACGTCCGCAGGGTGTTGCAACCAAGCTCTTTGACCAAGTCGAGCACGCCCTTAGCCGTGGCTTCTTCCACATTCCCTATGTAGTAGTTGTTGGCCCCGATGATCCGGAACGGCTCTTGTCCCAGAAACAGGCCGTCCCCTCGCCGTTGTATGAAATCCACGTTGCCTTTAGTGCTACCTCAGCTATGTTGGTTTGCCAGGCTCGAGTGCAGTTGCTGGACGTTTTCTTCGAACTCATCAAGCACCTCTGCGGTCACCAGGAAAGTTCCGTACCAAGTCTTTTCGAAGGTTTGTACGGTGCTACCAAAGATCGCAGCGAGTTGCGGTCCCAGACGCCTTCCGCGCCGCTGCACCTCCCGCAGATAATCCCGATTCGACTTCCCACGCGATATCGTGATCAAACCAGCCCGCGCCAACGCCGCGAGAATCGACAAATAAAGTGCTCGCAACGCAAGCCGCAAATTGCCTTTCGCACGATATTCTCTCGACAGTCGTACCCACTCGTCTTCGGGCTGATCGTCTGGCAACACTGTGTCGCTCGCCACGTCGAATTTCTGCGCGGTTGCCTCAGTGGGCACCTCCATGGGCGCAGGTTTGGCTGTGCGCCTCCACCATGCCAACAGCACTCCCATACCCACCAAGCCCGAAAACACGCCCACCAACACCCATGCGCTCGTGCCATTTGCTGGTCCGTGCTTCTGTGAGGGACCGGGGCGCGGTTGCCTAGCGATCACCCCACGCAACCAATCGCCAAATTCCTTCCACCAATTCCCTGCTCGCTTTGTCACGGCGTCCATAAATGCGAATATGGGATTGCTGGATTTTTTCCGGGGCTCGACCAACGGTAGATTCCATGCCTCCGCCGGATCGCGAAACACGCTCCGTACCGCCCGATCCATGTGCTCCGGTGTAACGGGCGGACCCGCGGTCCTTGTGGCATCGACAATCGAGGCCCTAGCATCGGCCGCCCAGCTTCGCCCTGCCCATCCGAAAGACAATATCGCCACCAAGACTGTGGCCCGCCCCAGCACCTTGAGCCGCAATCGCAAATCGAGTCCCGAGCGGCGGGACTGTCGTTCGAATCTTCGCAACACGCACGCTGCTTTCACCACCGGATCCAATGCCAAATAAGCTAGCGCGCTTACAGCCGACAGAGCGGTCGCGTTGTCCAGCAGTTCCGGCCAGCGTGTAATATCTGTTTCCATTCCCGTCAGCGTTTTCCAAAGCCCGGGCAAATTGAACAGGAGCACCAGGAGATTCATCCACAGAATGGCGCGTAATAGAAACACGATGATCACCAGCCACACGGCTTCGCCGGGCCGATAGCTCGCGTCCTGTTTCGCTTCGCGCACCGCGGCCCGCCAGTTGCCTCCGCCGGAGCCTGACCCGATCAGCGACGATTGGTAGAACATTGTGATTGCCGCATGAGGGATCATCAGGGTGAGTCCGATCGGCCACGCCCAGACTTTTGTTCCCGCCACCACCGCTTGCACGTTTGTGGCTTCCCGAAATTCGCGGCCTAAGTTTCTGTCCCTTTCGCTATGGATCGCAAATAGCCGCGCGCAAAATACCGCCTGGCAAATGTGCATCCAAAAGAAAAGAATTGCGAGGACGAACGCGAGCACCAGCACCTGGTCGGCCGCGAAGGGATTCTGCTCGATATTCGTTACTTCGTAGAGGACCAGCCCGAGGAACGGAACAGCGCCGATCAGATACGCCAACCACGTCACTGCATCAGCGCTTCTCGATAATGCAATTGCCTCTTCAAGCAGCCGCAATGCGCCCCGAAAACCCGATTCCTTCATGGCGCCGAAACGCGTTCCCTGAACTGCAGAATCATCCAGGCGGCCGCATAGAATACAAACCACGCAGAGAGTAGTCCCGCGACGGCCAAGATAGTGCCCGAAACGCCGAAACTGTTTCTAGGCGCATCTTGCTGTCGTCTTGAAATGGTCCCAACGCAGGCCGCGCATATCATCCGATCTTCGAAAACTGTCACGCATTCGCGGCAGAAATAATTCCCGCAGGATCGGCATCGCGAAACGGCTTCACGAGCCTCATGGTTCAGACACCGCGCCGCCGCCAATCCGCTCATGCTGTTAGCTTAGTACTGCTCCCCGCAAGCACCACTTCGTGCGGGTATATGCGACGCGAAAACCTTTCCGCTCGGCATTGCGCTGGGAGTCACTGCCTACTTCCGCCACCATCATCGCCAGGTCACAGCCATGATCGAATGCGTAGCACATGCGCTCTTCGAGGAGAGCCGTTTGCAGCCTCGGAGCGCTCCAGGCGTCTTGAAAGTGCGAGATCGGAAAATAGCATGTTTCGTATAGTACACGCGCCGCCGCTCCTCCACTCGCTGGGATCTTTTATATCCTGGTTCGGGAGCAAACAGAGTAACGATGAGAGCCGGCGAGTTTCTGTTGAGCCTGACGTTGCTGTCCACAATCGCGACAGCCCAGAATCTAAAATGCGCCTTTGACGGCTATAAGCCTATCGAGGGATTGCACGCGGTAATGAACCGCGGGGTGCTCGAGATCACCTGGGAGGGTGAGGCCGGGCAACAACTCCGGACGCTATTCACGATTCAGGACGGCCATCCGGTCGTCGAGCAATTGGCTGCGGCGCGCGCGCACGGCGGATGGGATGTCCTTGGAAAGGAGTTGATCCCAGAGTTCCAGGTCACCACCGGGAGGCGTCGCATCTCGCTTACGCAGCGGAAGCTACTCCAGAAATTTGGAATCGACACGCCTGCCGAAGAAGACGTCAGAAAATGGAACACCTTCTGGGACGCGCCTCTGGTGATTCCCGGCGGTCACGATACGACCGATCTTCCGCGTAAGCCGAGTGAAATTCAACGTGGTTCGTCCAGCTATCAGTCCCACAGTTGCCGTGTTTCGACGGACGGCGACCGAGTGAGTGTAACGTTCGATGGCTTGACTTTGGGCCTTTTCTCAGGCGATGTGAAGTTCACCGCATACAAGGGATCGAACCTTCTGCGCCAGGAAGCCATCGCCAAGACAGAGCAGCCCTCTGTCGCTTACATCTACAAAGCGGGTTTGAAAGGCTTCGCCATCGATGATGACACTAAGCTCGTCTGGCGCGATACTGCGAGGCAATGGCAGCAATATGAATTTGGCGGAGCGCCAAACAATGAACCGATCAACCTGCGCGCCCGCAACCGTCTCGAAATTCTGGATACCGGTCGCGGGTCCCTTGCCATATTTCCGCCGCCACACAAATTCTTTTTCGCTCGTGAAGACGAAGTAAACCTTGGCTACGTTTACTACCGCAAAGACGATGACAAAACCTTCTCGTTAGGCGTCATGCAGCCGGAGAGGGGAGAAGGATATGCACCGTGGGGCGTGAGTGACGCCGAATGGAAACGGCGCACGAACACGTCTCGAGAGGAACGCGAGAACTTCGCCCTATACAACTCGCCGCCCGGCACCCTACAGCACATGGCCGTTTACTACTACCTCAGTTCAAAGAACGCCCACGCAACGCAGCAAGCGGTTCTGGCGTATACCCACGATGATGTGTTTAAACCAGTTGCCGGCTTCAAGGTGCTCACCGGCCACTATCACATGGATTTCAATGAGATGCTCCGCGACCGCAACACTCTCGATTACCAGCCCGGTTGGGTTCCGGTGTTTCGCGGACTCGGCATCAACATCGTCTATTTAGGAGACTTCCACGACGACTCCGATCCAAACGATCCTGGCCCAAAGCGTTTCGCGGAAGAAAAGGTCTATTTCGAAGGGTCGCGGAGAATGTCCGACAAAGACTTTCTGGTAATCCCCGCCGAAGAGCCTAACGCCTATTTGGGCGGCCATTGGTATCTCATGACGCCCAAGCCGGTTTATTTCTCTCATGCGACGCCCCGGCCCGCAGACCAACAGTTCATCGAAAACGATCCGGTTTATGGGCAGGTCTATCATCTCGGTTCCGCTGCAGACGTGCTGAATATGGTGAATCGAGAGCACGGAATTATCTGGACGGCCCATCCGCGCACCAAGAGTTCGGAAGGCTACCCGGAAGCCTACAAAGATAAGGATTTCTTTCTCAGCGATCGCTTTATTGGCGCATCCTGGGAATCGCTGCCGACAGATCTCTCCGAAAAACGGCTCTGCGAAGTGCGCTGCTTTGGCACTCTGGACGACATGAGTAACTGGGCGCCCAAGCCGAAGTTCATGATCGCCGAGGGCGACACCTATACGAAATGGCCGGACGACGAGACATATCCGCAACTGGCCGTCAACTATCTAAAGCTCGATCGCGTGCCTCGATACAACGAGAGTTGGGCGCCCGTTGTCGAAGGTATTCGAGCCGGCAACTTCTTCGGAACCACGGGAGAGATTCTCTTCCACGACTGGGGCACTGAAGGCTCGGATGAGAAGGCCGTCTATAGTGCCAGCATCGAATATACGTTTCCTCTCGAATTTGCCGAGTTGGTCTGGAGCGATGGCACGAAAGTCGACCGCAAGATCATCAGCCTGACCGACACGAAGCCGTTCGGAACCAAGACCTTTAAGATTCCGTTCGACGCGACGGGTAAGAAGTGGGTACGCTTCGCCGTGTGGGATTCCGCAGGCGATGGCGCCTGGGTTCAACCCATTGCATTGCAAATTGCTGCTCGGCATCTGATTCTTCGATCCGGTTTGCCTGCGCGGGATTAGTGTTAGCCAGTTCTCCTGTTCGCCGGCGCGCTTGCGCTTCTCGGCGTCATTGGAAACTTCTATGCCAAGCCACTTATGGCTGCGGTGCAGGCCATACTCATACAGAACAGAGACGAACGGGGCCGGAATCCGTATATGCAGACGTTGAGCTGCTATTCGGCTTCGGTCGCGCAATGTAATTCGTTCTTCCCGGCTGTCCCGGCAGGTAAGAGGCTGGTTATTGAGCATGTAAATGTATCGGTCGATACGCCCATGCCGCTGCGTGAATATTTCAGACAATAACGCCATCCAACAGCCTCTTATGACCCAACAAGGCCTGGATCCTCAATTCGTAAGCGATGATCCGTCAGCTCATGAATGCGTTGCGCGATCGCCGTCTCCGATCTTCGAGACGAACACCGTAGATCTGGTGATCCATCTGTCAGCCTGTTATC
Organism: Bryobacteraceae bacterium; assembly: GCA_036272835.1. Lineage (GTDB taxonomy): Bacteria > Acidobacteriota > Terriglobia > Bryobacterales > Bryobacteraceae > Bog-105. Next base: position 6,499 of record DATAXY010000062.1, on the reverse strand, counting down.
CTCTGTGGCGTGCTTGAACCGATCCTGATCGATACCGATACCGCATCGGACGACGCGGTGGCGTTGATAATGGCCTTGCGCTCGGCGGGCGACCGCGTGGTCGCCATCACCACGGTCGCCGGCAACGTCCCGGTCCTACAGGGCACTCGGAATGCGCTCTATACGACTGATCTCTGCGGCGTGAGCACGCCCGTATATCAGGGCGCTGAAAAACCGCTCGCCCGGCCGCTCCTCCAGGCCGACTGGTTCCACGGCTGTGATGGATTGGGCGATCATGGCTATCCGCCGCCCCGGCGCTCCCCGGAAAAGGGTTACGCTGTCGATGCTATCGTCTCCGCCATCCAAAACAACCCAGGGCTTCTGTTGGTCACGCTTGGCCCGCTCACTAACATTGCGCTGGCGTTAGCGCAGGCGCCGGACATCGCTCGCCAAGTCGGCCGCTGCGTCGTTATGGGCGGAGCTCCCTGTTGCGAAGGAAACGTCACGCCCACCGCCGAATACAACATTTGGGTCGACCCCGAGGCGGCCCGCATCGTATTCCACAGTGGTCTGCCAATTGAGCTCGTCGGGTGGCAACTCTGCCGGGGAGATGCCGTCATTGCGCCCGACGACATTCAGTTGCTCCACAGCATGGGAACGGATTTGTCAAGATTCGCCATCGAGTGCAACAGCACCGCCCGAAAAGCGTTCCTGAAACAGACCGGAATGGATGGCATATCGCTGCCCGACCCCGTGGCTATGTCCATTGCTCTCGATCCTTCCATCGGGTGCGAATCGAGCAGGCACTATGTCGAGATCGAAACAGCCTCGGAGTTGACGCGGGGCATGACCGTTGTTGATCGCCTGGGGGTCGCTGCAGACGAGCGAAATCGAAGCATTTGGGCTTCGCTGCTCGACCAACCGCCCAACGCGAAAGTCTATTGGGCTATCGATGCACTGCGGTGGAAGCAGGCGCTCTATGCGGCTTTGCGTTAATTTTGCCAGCGCGGTTGGCTCAGTAGGCTAATCGTTCCGGAATCTGCCATTCCGTGACGGCCTGTGCAGAGGCCTTCGTACTCGGTATCGAGGCTGGCCGCTGTGTCAGGTGCACGGTCGACTCATCCCTGTGGATAATCTGCGCCACGGCGCTGCTCATTGCTTCTGAAGTATATCCTCGGTCTTCGTAGGATTTGGACAAGCTATGCATTGAGCTATAACGCCAAAGACTCCACAGCCAACCGCCAGAAGCGCAATCCATCGCGAATGTATCCATTTCCAGAAATTCGCGGCCCCTGTCTTGAGATTGTTGAACTGGACCGGTAACATCTGGACCACTTTCATCGCCGGGAGTTGCATGGCGTAGTCTTCGCAACCGCAACGCAACTCTGGGGTCAATGATTCAGGTGTCTGCGCCGTAGCGTGACACACAAAATCCGCCGGTTACGCGGCACGCCTCAGAACATTTTGAATAAATGATTAACTACTGATGAATACCGACGGATTCACGAAACGTACAATGGACTTTCGACCGGACAGCATGTCTCTGCATCGCTATTTAACCCTTCTCATAATTCCACGCATACTCTCAGGAATTCTGTTGTTGACGGCCGCTGCTTATGGACAGGTTACCGGCGCCATCTCCGGTACGGTGGAGGATCCGTCCGGTAAAGCTGTGGATGGCGCCACTATTACGGTAACGAGTCTCGAAACCGGTACGCGGAGGCATACGACCACCGATGTTTCAGGCAACTACAGCGTCCTTGCACTCCCTCTTGGACCAACCGAAGTGAAGGTGGAAAAAGCTGGATTCAAGCCAATCGACCGCACAGGAATAAAGTTGGAACTCGATCAGAATGCAACGGTCAATTTTCGGCTCGAAGTTGGCGAGTTCGTTTCTCAGGTGAATGTCTCCGAACAAGCCCCAATCGTCAATACCACAACGGAATCCGTGGCTGCTTTGGTCGGTGAAAAACAAATCAAAGATCTCCCGCTCAACGGCCGGAGTTTCGACAATCTGATCACGTTGAACCCGGGTGCAATCGACTACGTGCTCAAAAGCCCGGGCACCAGCACCAGCAACGGCAATACGTTTGCCGTGAATGGCCGCCGTCCCATGGACAACATTGTATTGCTGAATGGCATAGAGTACACCGGATCGAGCCAGCTTGCCGACACGCCTGGCGGCGCCAGTGGCGAGTTGCTGGGGATCGACGCGGTCCGCGAATTCAATATTCTCACCGACACCTACTCCGCCCAATATGGCAAACGGGATGGCGCGCAAGTCCTTGTTGCCACGCAGTCGGGAACCAATGTCATCCATGGATCTCTTTTCGAATTCATCCGCAACAGCGATCTTGATGCCAGGAACTTTTTCGACCAAGGTTTCGTTCCACCTTTCCGCAGAAATCAGTTCGGCGCGGCGCTCGGCGGACCGGTCAAGAAGAACCGCCTGTTTCTGTTCGGCAACTACGAAGGCTTCCGTCAATCGCTCGCCGAAAGTAGCGTCAGCGAAGTTCCGGATCAAATGGCCCGTCAGGGCCTGCTGCCGAATTCTTCCGGTGTCTATACGGCCGTTCCGAAGCTCAACCCGGCGATGCTCAAGTACTTCGCTTTGTGGCCCAAAGCCAACGGTCCCGAGTTGTTTTCGAACGGGCTGCCAAGCGGAACCGCTCTCGCCTATTACAATCCGCGTCAAAGCATCCGTGAGGATTTCGGCACCGCGCGTGGCGATTATGCCCTCTCCGATCGCGATACGCTCACTGCGTCGTACACGATCGACAACGGCACAAATCTCAGCCCCGGAGCCGATCCATTGTTTGATTCCGATCTGCTCCTCGTCAGTCAAGTCGCGAGCCTTCAGGAGACGCACGTGTTCTCCCCATATGCCCTGAACACCGCCCGTATCGGCTTCTCCCGCGCGGCGTATAACTTCAATGCGCCGCAGATCGCGTCTTTTCCTTCCAGCCTCGATTTTGTTACGGGCAACGGAGGCCCCGGCGGCATTGTCATCGGTGGCGGCGTGACCACCACTGGCGTCTCCGCGATCACGTCGGCAGGTCCCAACAACGCTGCCAATGTCTGGAATCGCAGAAACCTCTTCACCTATCAGGATGATTTTCAGTTCACCAAAGGCATACACCAGTTCAATCTAGGCGTTTGGTTCCAGCCGATACAGGACAACGAAGATACCGCGTCCCGCCAACTTGGCCAAGCCAGCTTCAGCAGTCTAACGACATTTCTGCAAGGGACGCTGAGCAGCTTCCAGGTGGTGCCGAACCCGACACCGCTGAGCTGGCGTAGTTTCTTCGGCGCTTGGTACGCCGAGGACGTCATGAAGCTTCGCCGGAATCTCACCGTGCGCGTTGGCCTCCGCTACGAATTTACGAACGGGTGGAATGAGGCGCACGATCGAGCCGCCAATTACATCACCAACGACCAGGGCGTCTTGGAGACGAATCCCATTGTCGGCCATTCCGTCTTCACCACGAATAACGCCACGCATCTGCTGGGTCCCCGAGTGGGGCTAGCCTGGGATCCGTTTGGCGATGGAAAGACGGCCATTCGGGCCGGGTATGGCATGTACTACTCACTGATTGATGACCTCAGCTTTCTGCTGAACTCGCTTCCGCCGTACAACGGTACTGCCTCCTTCTCGGGCGTTTCCCTTCCATCCATCCTGCCCATCGCTTCCGGGGTTCAGCCAGCGCCGTCCTGCGGACCCGGCGTTCCCACGCCCTGCACCACCTATGCGCCCCAAGGCGTGCAGCCGGACGCCAAGACGCCGGCCGTAAACGAATGGAATTTCACCGTGGAGCGCCAGTTGAACAATCAGACGGCGCTCAGCGTCGCCTATGTGGGCTCTTTCGGATATCACGGATTGATCAGCGTCGATCCCAACAGCATTCCAGCCCAGGTATGCTCGAATCCCGCTGGCTGCCTTGCCGGTGGCGTCGGATCAGTCCATAGTGTGGTCGCCCAGGGTGCTAGCTATATACCCGTGGGAACGCGTCCCAATCAGTATTTATCCGGCGGATTCTTCTGGTACACGGAAGGGAACACCAGTTACAACGCGTTGCAGACGAACATAACCCGGCGTCTCAGCAACAATCTTGAATTTCGCGCCAACTATACGTGGTCGAAGAGCTTGGACCTCAACTCTGCTCTGACTGGCGCCCAATCCAACAACGAAGCGCAAATGATTCTTAACCGCAATAATCTTCGAGAGGATTGGGGCCCCTCGGCATTCAACGCAGAACATCAGGCCAGCTTTTCCGCCGATTATGAACTGCCTTTCGGCCACGGCAGGCTCTTAGGAGGCTGGCAATTGAACGGCATTGCGACACTGCTCAGTGGCTTTCCGGTGACTCCGCAGATTGGCTCCAGCCGGTCGGGAGACGGTGACACCAGAAATCCCGATCGTCCATCTCTCAACCCCGCGTTCAACGGGCCCATCGTCGAGGGCAGTCCAAATCAATGGTTCAATCCCAATGCGTTCATTCTTCCCGCGGCCGGCACGTACGGGAACTTGGGCCGCGGAGTACTCAGTGGGCCCGGCTTGGTCAACCTTGATCTGTCGCTGCTGAAGAATATCGCCTTGACGGAGCGCATCAACCTCCAAATAAGATCGGAATTCTTCAATACTTTAAACCACGCCAACTTCGGTACACCCAATGCCATTGTTTTTTCAAGCGGTCAAATTAGCTCCACCGCCGGTCTCATCACCAGCACCGCGACCACTTCACGTCAAATTCAGTTCGGCATGAAGCTGACATTCTGACCCAATTCGGGTGTACACTTTCGACTAGATCGCCGCAATCGAAACCGCTCTTCTCTTCAATACGAATCCGATGCCAATTGGGAGCGGAATCTTCATCGGCTCCTGAATGTCGAGTGGCCGTGCCAGGTGACTACGGAATTCTGGGCCTTATGGGCCGAGGTAATTGCCGAACTGGAGGGCTTGGGAATTCGGGCCGGCCCTGGGAGCTTCACGGCCTACAACGACGGCGATGCAGGATTTTCAAGGACCATCTGGTGCTTAGTCCGTCACCTGCGGCCCGATCGCGTAATCGAAACGGGTGTGGCCCACGCCGTCAGCTCTCGCTTTATTCTGGAAGCGCTTGAACGAAATTCCGCCGGGCATCTCTGGAGCATCGATCTTCCGCCTTTTGAACGCGCTTGGCGAAAACAGGTCGGCATGGCAGTAGGCAATCGCTTCGCCCATCGTTGGTCATATATGGACGGTTCCAGCAGACGGCTTCTGCCCGGCCTACTGTCTCGGCTTGCAAATATCGATCTATTCATTCACGACAGCCTGCACAGTGAACGTAATGTACGTTTTGAAATCGACCGAGCCTACGCCGCCCTCAGGACTGGTGGCGCAATTGTCGTCGATGATGTCGATGTCAATGACGCTTTCCGATCTTTCAAAGAGGGTTTCTCCGGATTCGAATCCATCGTCTGCGAAGCCGAACCGTTCCGCCCGGACCTGAGGCGATTCAATCGGAAAGGCCTCTTCGGGATTGTTCTAAAGAGATCGATCGCCCGGGCGACGACGACATCGGGATAGCTGGCGCGTGGAAATTCCTTCCCGCTCAGCGTTGACTGGCTTCACCCGCCAGCACACGGCAGTGAAACTCATCCGATTGTCCACGAGGCACCGTCAACGATCGCCACCCGGCGTGATTAAAATGCTTGGCCAGCAGCACGATCTGCCCACAATGATAAGCGTAATGGGCAATTTGGCGATTGATCGCCTGCATCACCGAATGTGGTTCCCCACGAATGGTCACCCTTCGCGACAAGTCTTCCTCGGACAATGGCTCCAGCGCGTCGAATACGTAGCGCCATCCCTCTTTCCAGATCTCAAGGAGCGCCTCCCGCGATAAGGGCGGATCGGTAAACTCAGTATCGCGATTGCGGTCCGGCTTCTCTCCGTCACTCGTCAGGAAATCCTGCCATCTTGACCGCATATTGCCCGCCATATGCTTCACCGTCGTCGCAAGGGAGTTCATCTCTTCATCGAGAACGGCTACAAGTTGTTCATCCGTCACTTGCGCCATTGCGCGTTCCGCGAGGCTCTTATAATAACGAAACAGCGAGATAGAATCCGCCAGATACGAAGTCGTGAACGAGTGTGCCACGCGACTATTGTAAGGCCGTATCTGTTCTTGAGGAAGGGCCGTGTATGCTGACCAATCGTTCCGTCCCGGTCAACACCGTGTTTGCCGCATGTCGTGTATCGGAATGTCGCCAATGCGATCGCATGGCTAACTACTTTCCGGCGCAAAATTCGTTGCGGCCTTGAAGTGAAAAATCGGCGGGATGTGGCGCGGTGTGGTGAATGGCGGGGGGAAGATTCAGTTGAGGATTGGGACGGCTATGCGATGGGCGGTTTCGAGATCAGGAAGGAACTGTGGGATGGGGTTGGGGGCGATGTCGTCAACGAGTCAGCGCTTTCGACGAGTCAGCGCTTTGAAGCCAGGTGGGTTCCGATGTTGATCAGGTTATCTGCGATGACACT
>DATAXY010000061.1:0-16648 GCA_036272835.1 Bryobacteraceae bacterium | reverse complement strand
ATCTGGCAACTCGAAGAAGATGTAATCTCCATGAGGAAACTTCACCCGTCGCTGCACGCGGAGACTCTGTCCAAAAAGTGGATGGAACTGATAGTGAACCTTGATAATTTCGGGTCCATGGGCATTATGTTTCTGGCTCGTTGAGCAATGGAAAGAATCAGGATTTGTCCGCTCTACCGAAGGACCAACCTGCTGCGAAGATTCGGGTGGCAGTGGTCTTGCCGACTGAGAGGTTGTCGGAGCAGAAGAAGCAAAGCCCTTCGGCTAATACAGCCGACGTGGCGACGCCTTCGGCGAACAAGCAACTCGTTCCCTGCCCTCAGTGCCCAAGCTCCTTTCGCGCAGATAGGGGAATGTCCAGTAGATCGTAGGAAGTAGCGACTCTCAGGCTCTGAGCGTTGATAGGCTCAGAGCAATTTTCCTATCCGAGAAAAAAGGAGAGTCGCTAATGAAGAAACCATATCAGATTGAATCGCAGCGAGCGGTGAAACGGCTGGAGGAGATGGCCGTTGAAGGGAATGCGGCGGTGCAGATGATGCTGCCCATGGCCGAGATCGTGAGTTGGCAGCGCAAGGGGGTAGGCGAACTGGTGCGCCAAGCCGGATTGCATTCCATGAGTACAATAGTTGCAACACAACCCGCTGGAGACTTATGCCGCCATTTTGCGGCGATCGGGCAGACGCACCAGGAAGACGTAGGACGCAATTCCAAGCAGCAGCACGATCCAGATTGCTTGCATAGGCGCGCGGTATCCGCCGCTTGCTTGCTTTAACCAGCCGGTGAGAATTGGCGCGGCCACGCCGCCAAGATTGGAGGCGCAGTTCTGGATTCCCGCGATGCGTCCCATGGCTTTTCCCGGGATGAGTGTCTGAGTCAAGGCCCAATAATTTGCAGTAGCTAGGCCCAGGCCGGCGAGCGAAAAAACCACAAAAAACAGAGCGACGCTCTCCGAATTCGAGACCGCGCCGATCACTTCTGTGGACGCCAACAGAAACCCGAGAATAGTAAATGCTTTTCGCGTACGGGCAGGATCAGCGCCCCTGCGAATCACGTGATCCGCGAGCCATCCCGCGAAGACGGCCACCAGGGCCATGCCGCCGAAACTGAACAGCGCATAGAAGCCCATGGAATTGAGAGCGAGTCGGCGGTACTCAACTAAGTAAGCGGGGAGCCAGGTTACACAGAAGTAAAGAAAGTAGCCATAGGAGAAAGTGCCTATCAGAATGCCCCAAACAACTGGGCTCGCCAATAAATGGGAGAAACTAATGGCGACCTCAGGCTGCTTATTTTGCGTGGAGATTTCTTGAGGAGTGGCGTCGCTCGCCAGGAGCAGCCAGCCGAGCAGCCACACGAGTCCAGCGAGGCCGCAGATCACGAACATGGTTCGCCAGGAAAACGCGGTGATCAGGAAAGCAGCCAGGGGCACTCCTAGGGCCGAGCCGATCTTCGTTCCAGCGAAATAGATTCCTATCGCGAGGCCACGCCGTTCCTCAGGACAGTTCCAACGAATCCAGCGTAGGCTGGCCGGCGCGCCGACAGCTTCTCCCGCGCCAAGCAGGAGCCGGACAGCAACCAACTGCGAGACATGAGTGACGAGTCCGGTAGCCGCCGAGACCATCGTCCAGAATAGAAAGCCGATGGCATAGGGCTTCCTCACTCCATAACGGTCGACAATCCAACCCGCCGGGATCTGTAGCAGCGCATAGCTCCAGAAAAAGGCGGAGTTCAACAGGCCACGAGCCGCATCGCTCAAATGGAGAGCGTCGCGCACCTCGGCGGTAGCAAGCACAACCGAAAGATTCGCGCGGTCGATATAGGCGATCACCATACCCGCGCTGAGGAGCGCCACGACCGCCCATTTGCGCGGGGGCATGTCAGCTCCGCAACTGGCGCGCGACTTCCGAAGCTCGCTCATAGAGAAATGAAATTTCGTTCCCGCAACTCAGGAAGAGCAGCCCGCGCTCTTTCCAAAATTTCACAAGGTCGGGAGACCGAAAATGAGCACCAGGCGCGACGCCATGTTGCAGGCAACTCTCCCGGATCTGCTCGATAGCCTCCACCAGACGGGGAGACCGCATATCACCAGGGATTCCGAGGGAAATAGACAGATCCGCAGGGCCGATCAATACAGCGTCGATGCCGGGGACTGAGAGCAGTTCCTCGCGCGCCTCGACGGCGCGAACAGTCTCAATCTGGAGGACCACCAGCGTGTTCGCGTTGGCATGCGCAATGGCTTCGGCAAATGTCGGTGTGCCGTATCCAAGCTGCGCCCCACCCAGGCCATAGCCGCGCACGCCCTCCGGCGGGAAGCGCGTCCAAGCAACAGCTTTTGCCAGCACTTCGGGAGACTCCACGCGCGGAAAAATGACACCCTCCGCGCCGCAGTCCAGCGTCCGCGCCACCAGGGGGTATTGCATGTCAGCCACGCGCACAATGGGCGCAAGACCGCAAAAACTCGCCACGCGGCAGAGATCCTGTACCGTTTCGAGATCGAAACCGCCATGCTCGGTGTCGATAAACCCGAAGTCGAATCCGGCCGCGGCAAGCAGACGGGGAATCTCCGGCGAACGTAATTGAGACAGGCCAACGCCGAATTGCCATTTACCGGCCTTCAACGCTTGTTTAACACGATTGGTCTGCATCTATTTCACTGCGATGATCGAGATCTGTTCGAGAGTCGGCCAGTGGCCCTTAGAGTCCTCGGCCCGCTTGCCTGGGGCCAACTGCTGGACAGTTGTGCGGGCGGGTGGCGTCGCGCCGAAGTACTGCGCATAAACACCATTCATTTTGGGAAAATCGTCGACATCATCGAGATATACATTGCTCGCCACAACGGTCGAGAAATTCATTCCCGCTTCTTCCAGGTTATCCAGCAGATTGCGCATCGTTTGCCGCATTTGTGTTTCGACCGTTGAAGCGTAGATTCCCCCGTTGACTCCCGGAATGAAACCAGATTTCGCCGAGCAGTAGAAAGTATCATCCGCAAACACGCAGGGGCTGGCGGTAGGGCTAGGGGACATGTTCTTGGGGCGAACTGCGAGACGCTTGGAGAGATCCAAGACAGCGACGCCGGTAAATTCAATGTTGGCGCCATTGGGCAGTCCGGCAACCTCAATAGTGGCACGCGCAGGGGTGTTGCCGAATTCAAAATGCTTTGCGTAGATCCGGTTCATAAGCCCCATCGGAATTTTGCTTGTCAAATAGGGATTCACAAAAACCATGTTGGCGAAGTCGGCGCCGGCGGCCTCCAGAGTCTGATGGAGGCGGCTAAAGGCAAGCTCTACCTGCTCTGCGGGATCGTCCGGTACCCGGCCTGTATGGATATCCCGTCCCAAAAAGCCGGAAAGGTAGAGTCGGTCGCCGACGCGAACAGCCGGCGAGATGGGCATCGTGGACGGATATCCCGGCGGCACGACGGGCTTCTTTAGAGATAGATCCTTCACCGCAACGGCGCTCATTTCCACGCTGGTGCCGTGCAAAGCAGCCACCCCAATGGTGGAACGCGCCGGTGGCGCTGTCGGAAAGAATTCCTTCCAGACGCGATTGAGCAGTTCTTCATCGGAATAGTCGACCAGATAGGCTTGTACGTAAACTACGTGATCCATGGTCAGGCCCGCGGACTCAACTATCGTCTTTATGTTTCGAAGGCACTGCCGAATCTGCTCCTCCTTGCCGTCGGGAAGCTTTCCATCCGGCGACTGGCCTCCCTGTCCTGCCACATATAGAAATTCGCCCACCAGAATACCCGGACTGTAAGGACCGGCGGCCTTCACTCCAGGCGGAAAAATCGGTTTCACATCGGCCGCATACGTTAGAGACGCGCAGATCATACATCCTAGGGCCGTAATTAAAACGTTCATCACATCAACCTTTCGGAAATTTCCAGATACCAAGCGCATTCTTGCCGAGAACCAACTCCCGGTCCCCGCGCGAATAAAAGTCGAGAGCCGTCCGGACAAAATCGAGTTCTTTGTCCATTGGCAGCTCCCAACGTGGCTTCGGATATCCCGTACCCCAGATTAATTGCTTCCCTCCGAACTCTTCATAAACCGCCTTGTAGAAAGGATAAGTGTCTCGATAAGGGAACTCTTTCGTCAAGGAGATCTCGTACGGTTCCGACGCACTGACCCAAACCTGCGGAAACCGTTTCAAGCGAAACATCTTCCTGAAATCGACCCAAGGATCAGCTGCTTTCAGATCGGGTTTGCCAAGATGATCGATGACGATCTTGACGCCCGGGAATCTTTCAGCCATATCTTCCAACATCGGCATCTGCTGCGGAACGATATAAAAATTGAAGACGGCTCCCAAGCGCTCGGCCTCGCGCCATAGAGGATAGAGATCTTTCGAATTCAACCATGTCGACCGCGGATCATAAATCGGGCTGAACCGCATGCCTTGGAAGCCGTGCTCCTGGATCCAGTATCGAAGTGTTCCGGCCGGATCTGGGCCGAGTGGGTTAAGTAGGCCGTGCGCAACGAACAGACGCGGATATTTGTGTAGAGAGTAGCTGATGTAAGAGTTGTCCCACCCGTAATAGCGTGGATTGATGAGGACGGTATACTTCAGACCGAACTCCCGCATCTCCTCCACTTCATTTTCGACGGGCCCCTCCACCGCCACCCGCTTTAGCTCTGGACGCTCAGGGTGATGGAAGGGAAATTTCGGATCGAAGGTCCAGACCTCGAGATGCGTGTCGATAATAAGAGGTGGGGATTTGGCAGCGGCCAGGCCTGTGGCGGCCAGAGAGGCGAGCAGCGCCCGGCGGCTAATGGGTGGGCGCATGATCCCAATCCACGCTGCTCATCCCGTTGAGGTCCCAGGCAATCTTGCCCTCACGCAGAGTCATTTCCGCAACAAGCTTTTTGTCACCCCTCAGGCGCAGGTGGGCTGAATCCACAAATCCGAAGTCGCCATGCTCCAGCCGCAACACCGCGACATCGGCGACCGAGCCAACCGAAAGATTCCCCAACTCTTCATGGTGAATCTCCCGCGCAGGATGCCAGCTCGAACAAGCTACCACGTCGTCGAGCGTCATGCCTATGTTGAGGAACTTGGACATCAGGTTCAACATGTCCTTCATGCCGGCGTTCATACTGTCCGTGTGCAGGTCCGTCGAAATAGAGTCCGGTACAAAACCCTGGCGAATGGCGGGAACGGCCTGGCGAAAATAAAAGCTTCCGCCGCCGTGACCGACATCGAAGATGATGCCTCTCTTACGCGCCTCGAACAGATAGGGCAACACGGTGCCCTGGGCATCTAGCATGGGAACCGCGGCGAGATATTGATGCGTATAGATGTCGCCCGGTCGTAGATGCTTGAGCACCAGGTCCTGGAACGGACGCTCTGGCCGGAAGGTCGCAAAATCGATCATCACTGGAATATTCGCCAGCCGTCCCGCTTCGACGCCACGATCCACCGCAAGCCACTCTGGACCTGCGTAGTGCGCCACTTTGATACCTACCACGACATCGCTATTACGCCGGGCTTCCTCGGCGGTGCGGACCGGATCCATGTCCTTGGTGTTCTGCTCGACATCCGGCCGGCCGCCCATTCCGCTTCCGACGATATTGAGCATGGCGAATACACGAGTCCTTTCCTTGTAGATCACTTCATCGCGGAATTCCCCGAAATTGCGCCAACCTGAGCAACCCGCATCCACGACGGTGGTTACTCCGCTTCGGAACGAAAAGCTGTCGGCGCGAACACAGTTTTCCCCAAGATATTCGCGATTCATGCTTCCGGAAAACACGTGTTCATGCATATCGACTAAACCCGGAGTGACATACAACGACGACACGTCGATAGTCTTACGGGCGTCGGAGGCCGGGATGTTCTCCGCAACCAGGGCGATGCGTCCTCCGGCGATGGCGACATCCCGCACCGCCGAAAGGTTGTTTTTCGCGTCAATGACATGGCCTCCCTTCAGCAGAAGGTCATATTTTGTCTGGGCCGCCAGGAGGCTGGCGGCGAATAAAAAAAGAGCAAATATGCGCATAATTTAGGCTGCCCCAAAGGGCCAGACCTGTTCGGCCGTCAGGCCACAGATCCAGCGTTTATCTTCCGAGTTGAAAAAACCGATTCTCCGCCGCGCGATGTCGATCGCTTGCGCGTAGGTGCAGTACTTCTCCACCAGTGGCCAATCCGTGCCAGCCATCAGGCGGCGCGGGCCGAACGTATCATAGAGCCGCTTGATCTGCCGCTGCGAATCCAGATACGGATATTTTTCCGAAGACAGGGACCAGGAATGCGAGATCTTGACATAGAGCTTCGGAAAACGATGCATCGCCAGCAGCTTTTCAAGCTCTGCGGTCTGATTTAACGGGCAGTCCGCCATGTGATCGACTACGATGGTGAGATCCGGAAATTTCTCAGCTAGGCGCGCGATGTCCGGAGCGCGCGTGATGGGAATAAGAACGGTCATTGGCACCTTTAATTCGCTGCACCGCTTCCAGAGCGGAGGCATCAAAGGGCCTCGAATCCAATCGCCAGAGGCATCTGCGGCTGGGCCAATGCGAACGCCGTGAAAGCCTTGCTCCTCGGTGAGCCGGGACAGATGATCCGGCGCGACGGGGTCCTCGGGGTTCACTCGCGCGACACCGCGGAAGTATTGTGGATAGGTCTTTAACACCTCCGCGAGATAGCTATTGTCCCACCGGTAATAAATGACCTGAATGATCACCGTCTTTTGCACGCCGCTGGCCTTCATCAGATCGAGTAGCGTCTCGGCCGTCGCGTCCTTTTCCGGCGGCCTCTTCGTTTCTCGCGCCCAGGGAAAGCGTGGGTCTTTTTTCCAAACGTGTACGTGAGAATCGACGATGGGTGCTTCCTCCGCGCCTCGTAGGGTTCCAGCCGCGACGGTCACGGCTATGGCTTCTCTTCGCGTAACCAGTTTCATTGCGTCTAGGCTTTAGCGCTTTTTCGAGCCTTATCGAGAATCTCGCGAAGTCGCTTACCCACGATCAGCTCCTCGCCCGGCTGCATCGTCATCGAGATGATCTGGATCTTGTTCTCGCGCGGCGTCTTCGAATCACGATGCCCACGCACGGCGGACACCAGGCTGGGGTTGGAGGCCGTAAGCACTTCGATTCGTGGCTCTCCTGCCCTTAATTCCCGGTCGCACTCGGCGACGCTGAAGTTCCATGCCCGCTCGTCCCAAGTGACTGTCAACGTGGGATAGCGGTTCCCATTTTCCGGAATCTTGATGTCGGTGGAAACTCCGGGCACCACCTCCACCAGCTTCGCAATCCTCTGCACGCGCCGATTCCACTCCCGGTTAAGCGACTCCAGATCCATGTGTGTCCAGGCTTCCACCGCTGCGAGGCATCCCATCACCTCTTCCTTGCCTACTTTCATAGAACGGCAGACCGCGCCTTCCCAAGGACTGGTATTGGCGAGGGCGGCTTCGATCAAGTCCTTCCGTCCGAGCAAAAGTCCCGAGCACTGAGGGCCGCACAATCCCTTTCCGCCACTGAAGCAGAATAGGTCGATCCCCATCTGCGCGTAGAGGCGGAGGTTCTGGATGGGAGGAATGCCGGCCGCATCGTCGAGCAACATTGGCACGCCGGCAGCTTTGGTGATCGCGAGAGCTTTCTGAAGTCTCTCTCCAAGTCCCGTTGTGTAGACGAGAGCAGTCTGTGGGTTGATCGCGGACTTCAACTCATCATGCGTGTGGGTAACAACAAGCTTCGCGCCGGCAAGCCGTGCGGCGCTGTCGAACGCGCTCCGGCCGCCGAACATGATCACTTCGTTCTTCAATCCAGTCGTATCCGGAAGTTGCCAGATCTTGGCGGGGTCGGTGCCCGCCATGCAGCCCGCGGTCGCCGACGCGATTGCGCCAGCCGCGCCGGAGGTTACCATGCCCGATTCTGCGCCGGACAACTCCGCCAGCCGCTTTCCGACGGCGTGCTGGAGTTCGAAGATATCGACGAAATACTTGGACGCTTCCTGTTTCGCCAGACGCACTTCGGGCAACTCGAGAGACGCGCTCAAATAGGTCCAGGTGCCGCGCGCGTTGATAAACGGACGGACGCCGATGGCGCTATAGACGTTGCCCCGACTCTTTCCGCTCACCGTTGCCCTCGTTTTAGCCCACGCGGTTTCCGCCATGATCGAACCAAATAGAGGCAGCGCAGCCGCCCACTTCAAAGCTCTCCGGCGAGTAAGAAATTCAGACCAAGGAAGAGGCTTAGACATAGATCGGCTCCAGGCGATTCACAATGTAGCGGCCGCAGTGTTGATAGCTCGCAAGTGGGCCGTTGCGTGTGCGGTCCAGATCAACGCAGTTCCACCCTCTGTATTGTATTTGCTTCAGTATCCTGTGGCAGGCGGGGAAATCAATATTGCCGTCGCCGAGATCGTAGATGCTCTCGAAAAACTTCGCTGAGGGCGAATCTTTCTTTTCCACGATTCCGTTCGGCAGAACTAGGTCGGCCTTAGGAGTGGTCCAGCGTGCGTCCTTATAATCCATGAACACCAAGCGGTGTTTATATTTATCAAATATCTTTGGAACGTCCGAACCGCCCAGGTATAAGTGCGCCGTGTCGGGCGCAAAATTGAATAGTTTGGGATCCGTCAAAGCCATGCAACGGTCCACTTCTTCCGGACCTTGAACCATCTGGTCCAAATGGTTGTGAACCCCGGCTCGAAATCCCATTTCGTTCGCCGCTTCGCCGATCCGATTGAAGCCCTGACACATCGCACGAAACCCCGCGTCAACATCCTGACCGGGCTTGAGGCGGCTTGGAGGGAAAACCACCAGATGGTTCGCGCCGAACCCCTGCAAGAAGCGCATTGCTTCCCGCGCCTTTTCAACCACCGCCTTGTGCTGCGCCGGATCGTTCACCGGACCGCCAAACGAGATTGTCGCCACTTGAAGGCCGCGCTTTGCAACCTCGCGTTCGAGTTGCGATGCCGTAAGGTTATAGGTCTTTAGAATGCCGGGATAACCAGTGAGGCGGACGCCAATGAATCCAGTATCACGCATGACATCCAAAATGTCTGTGAAAGGGGAATGTGGATAGTGAGACCAAAGTCCAGCACTCACGGCCCACTTCACATTCCGGTTAGCCGGCAGGCGTTCGGCCGCTGTGGCCAGAGCGCCCGCGACGGAAGCGAGAAAAACACGCCTTTGCATTCGCATTATCCGGGAAAACTCCTTGATGCGATTTTGTACTTCCGGATCTTCGCATGGTCCACCGTATAACCTAAACCCGCGGATTCCGGAAGCTGTATGTTGCCGCCCTTAACCTGAATAAAAGGGCAGATGATGTCGTCGCAAAACCACCGGTCACTGGCCTGTACGTCGGTGGGATAGACGAAATTGCACAGCGAAGCAAGCGCGGCTCCTTGCGCCTGTCCCACGCCAAGCTCCGGCATTGTTCCCACCCACGCCGGAATGGAATGTTCCCGGCAAATTGCGTCCATCTCAAGCGCGCGATAGAAACCACCCACTCTTTGGATTTTGAAATTTGCAATGCGCAGGCTGCCGAGCTCGATGGCTAGTCTCAACTGATCCGCGCTGTGAAGGCTCTCATCCAGGCAAAGCGGCGTTCTCACCTGCTGCTGCAGTTCGGCCATCTCCTCCAGAAACGAAGCAGGGAACGGCTGCTCGAACATCATCAAATCCAGGTCGTCCAGCGCGCGAAATACGTCGCGGTCCCGAAGAGTATAAGCGCCGTTAGCATCCACGGACATGGGAATACCGACGAACTCCTTCCGCGCCGCTTTGACAACCTTAACGTCGTGGCCCGGCTCGATCTTCAGCTTCACCCTTCGATAGCCTGCTTCCAAATACCGCGCGACAGTGCGCAGTAGATGGGAGACATTTTCGTACAAGCCAACCGCCAGGCCGGACTCGACGCAGGTTCGAGTTCCGCCGAGCAGTTCATGCAGCGGTTGATTTCGCGTGTGGGCGGCCAGATCCCAGAATGCCGTCTCGACGCCTGCCTTGGTGAAAGCGCCCGGCAGCAGCGCGTCGAGAGCGCGGTTCCAATCTTCGGGGCCTTCAAAATCGCGCCCAACGATGGCGGGCGCGATGATCTCCGACAACTCGGCCCACGAAGCCTCGGGCGTGTCGTGAGAGTAAAAGGTCCCAGCCATCGGAGAAGATTCGCCATAACCAACCACGCCGTCAGAATGCAAAGCTACAACGATCCCATCCTTCGCCGATATCGCGCCCGAACTGATTCGAAATGGCTCCATCAGCGGCACGCGGACATGCGTGATTACGACTCGTTCGATCTTCAATGGTCTTCCTGCATTTTCAGAACGTCAACTTCAGACCCAAGGTGCCGACAAACTGACCACCCAAACAACACCAGCCGTTTAAGGTCGAGGTGGGTTTCCCGAATAGCCCGGGACTGCCAAGATTGACCACCGACGAGGGATTCACGAAATTAGGATTCTTAAGAACATTATTGATGTCGTAGCGAATTTCAAAATGTACCTTTTCCCGGAAAGTGAAAACCTTTGAACCAGAAGCCTGTGACCATGCCAAGGCCGGGCCGTCAATAGTGTTGCGGCCTAGCGTCCCCAAGGTGAAAGGCGCCGGATACGCAAAGGCATTGATATTCCACATCGAATTTTCGTACTGCGTCTCGAAACGCTGCCCGACGGTATAGTTTGGAACGATGACCTGGCTATTCGGCAGAATCTGGTCCGGACGCAGACCCGCCGTCGAGGTGGTGTTTCCAGGAAGATAATTGTACGGGCTACCCGCCATAGTGAACGTCACCGGCAAGCCACTTTGGAAAGTCTGCGCCCAGGTAATATTCCAGCCTCCAAATATGTAGTCCAGAACGCCGCCCCGGTTCATGAAATGGCGGCCCCTGCCGAGCGGCAGCTCATACGTCGCGTAGGTAACGGACCGGTTTGTTATGTCGAAACCGGCGCGGCCTTTCTCGAGACTGCGATCATAAAATGTTTGCCCCGTACATAAACCATCGTTGTCACAGTCGTCGATTGCCTTAGAGAATGTGTAAAACGACATGAAAGTCAGGCCTTGGGCAAACCGTTTCTGGACCTTGATCGTCCCGGAATGGTAGGTCGAATGGCCGAAATTGCTCCACTCGGTCACGGTACCAAAATTAGGATACGGCACATACTTTTGATAGTTCGCATAAACGTTTTGAAGAGTCGCCAGATTTGTGGAGATGTTGAGCGGCACGGTATTAATATTCCAGCCTTCGAGGAGCCCTATACCCGCTGAGCCCTGATAGCTGAGTTCCATAAGCCAGTTCGGAGCAAACTGATATTGATAAGTGGCGTTCCAGTTCATCGCGTACGCGTTATGCAGGTTCGGATCGTAATACGTCGCCGTACGGGTGCTATAGTTCGTACCGACAAAGGGCGAGGTCCCGTTCGATAGAACATTGAAGTTGACCGGTCCGGGCCCCTGGGAGAGGTAGAAGGCGGGAGTCGGATTTCCCACGGGACTTTGAACGCTTACGGTGCTCGTATATTCGTCGAAGTTTTGGTTCAAGGCCGTGGTGAACAGATCGATCGTTGTCAGAGCGAAGCCTGCGCGGAATACCATCTTGTCGGACAAGCGGTACGCTGCACCGATGCGAGGCTGGAAATGCTTCCAATCATCCCGGCCCAGCGGCCCGGACGGATGCGTAATTGCCCCCCGCATTCCCGTTAAAGGATCGGTGGCAGTTGGATCGAATTGGCTCTCCTGCCCGTACTTGGCCTGAAAAGGACTCTCATAGGACCACCGCAGACCCAAGTTGAGCGTCAACCTCGGATTCACGACCCAGTCGTCCTGGATGTAGAGCGCGTCACTCCACCATCGGGGAAGCCAGGTCGCCAGCGTCGTATTGAAGGTGGCTTTCTCGACGGAACCTAGCAGAAACGCCGCGAAATCATTGCCAGTGTCCGCAGTGAAAGGGTACCCAGTGTCGCCGAAGTAGTATTCTCCGCCCGGAGTGCTGGCGATGAGCGAGTCGGAGGACGTTTTGATTAACTCATATCCCATACGCAGGCTATGGCTGCCGCGTATAAAGGTTAAGTTATCCTGAAACGTGTCGTTTGCAGTCGTCGCATAAGACGCGCCCCCGACTGGCGTGGCCCCGAAAAAGGGGGTCCCATTCGAATCCACGAACTCGGGAAAGGTAGCCCCACTCACTCCCGGAATGCCGAGCTGCTGCGCCCAACCGGCGTCTAAACCCGGCGGTGTATAGGATTGCTTGTAATGATCGAATCCGATACGCGCCTCATTCACCAAATTGGGACCGAAGACCTCGGTGTCCGAAATTACGGCGTTTTCCTGATTGCTGGGCGTGGGAATAGCTCCGCCATCGACCAAGGACCAGTTTGGGCCAATCGGATCGCTGGTTGCCCGGTTCAGCACTTCCGAATAGCGGGCATACATCCTGTTTTTGTCATTGAAATAGTGGTCGATCTTGGTGTCATACCGATAGCGAAAGGAGTGATAGACGCTATCGGCGCCGTAATTGTTCTCAGGTCCCGTGGCGGTAATAATTCCCGAACCCGCAAGATTATTGGCGGGACTCCACGGATCATGACTCAGTAAATTCACGACTGCGGGATCGAACCGGCTCTTTGGAATCATATTTCCGGAAAATGGCGTGGATGTCCATACACCATTCACTTCATGGGTGCTTGCCGGATCATAAACTGGGTATCCCTGTCCTCCAAATGAGAAATTCCCATTCAGTTCGGCTGGTGACGGAACAGACGAAAACACAGACTCATCGTACTTTTCCCGGTGCATAGACCAGCCAAACATGAAGAAGGTCTTACTGCGCCCGTTGTAGATCTTTGGAAGAAACACCGGACCCGTAACAAGGCTCGATAATTCGTGATAGCTGAAGGGCGCATTTCCAAGATTGAAATAGGCGCGATGGAGCATGTCGTTGTTGACATATCGATCCTCTCCTTCGAAATGGAAGTCATTTGTTCCGGATTTATAAGTCGCGCTCAACATACCTCCGGCGGAATGGCCGTATTCGGCGGGAAGCACCGTCGAGACAAGTTTCACTTCTTCAATCGCGTTGGAGGTTGTGGACACCGTGCCGTTGGTCGACTCTCCTCCGATCACGGGCTGAAGTCCCGAGATCCCGTCCAGCGAATAGCCGAGGCCGCGATCACGCATTCCATCTATGTGGAAGCCATTCAGGCTGGTTACTCCAGGCATTAGGTACATCGACATCCAGGTGTAACGCTGCATGATCGGCAGAGCGTTCATCTCTTTGCCTTCCATGACGGTGCCGGTGGTGGACGTCGCGGTTTCCAGCAGCGGAGAAGCCGCGGTCACATCGACCTTCTGAACCAGATTACCGAGGGATAGTTGAACATCGATGGATGGTGATTCGTTCGCTTGAAGAATGACGTTCGTACGTTCGAGCGTCGAGAATCCTGGATGTTGAAAATCCAGCGTGTAGGTGGCCGGAGCAAGGTAATACAGACGATAAAGGCCTTGCTCGTCGGTGACAGTGGGGAAACGCTCTCCTTTTTCGGGATTCCGCGCAATAACTTCGACACCGGAAATTGGCGCACCCGTGGAATCCGTCACATGACCAACGATATTGCCCGTCGCGGACTGCCCAGGCAGTCTTGGACACATCGCAACAGCTAGCAAGATAACCAAAAGACACCTGAACGCAGGTCTCATTCAACACCTCTCCCAACAAAATTTTTCGCAGGATGCAGCCTTACGCTCTCACGAGGAGTTTGACCGATTCTAGCTGGTTTCAGTCTGTAAGAGAAGTATTTAGCGGGCGGATATCAGTCAAATATTCGTTAAATGTACTTTACACGCACTTAACATCAAGCGTTAAATCGGTACCCAAAGCCATGAACCGTGACAATCCTCCGAGGATGCTTCGGATCGTTTTCGAGTTTCTGCCGGAGCCATGCCACGTGAACATCCACGGTTCGCGTGGAAGGCGCGAACTCATATCCCCATACGCCCCGCAGCAGTTCTTCACGCGATAGAGTGTCCCCGCGATGCGCGATGAAGTATTGCAGAAGTTGAAACTCTCGTGCTGAGAGCAGCAGTTGCTTCCCGTCTTTGTATACCTCGGTGCGCCGGGCATCGAAGCGAATGGAACCAAATTGACAGATGGCGGAATCGCGCAGCGGAGGACGCCTCAGCAGCGCCTCCATACGCGCCAGCAACTCGGGCATTTCGAAAGGCTTGGTCAGATAATCATCGGCGCCGATCTTCAGGCCCACCACTTTGTCGAAAGTCTGTGTCCGCGCCGTCAGCATGAGAATGGGAGTCTTGATCCCGTCGTGCCGAAGATCCCGGCAAACATCCAATCCATTTTTGCGCGGCAGCATGACGTCGAGAATGATGAGGCTGAAGGGACCTCGAGACGCTTTTTCGAATCCCTCCACGCCGTTGACTGCTGTTTCGACGTCGTATCCCTCGTCGCGGATACGATCGCTCAAAGTCATGCGCAGACCGGGTTCATCTTCAACTAAGAGTATGCTCTGATCCATTCTCAGGACTCCACGATTGCTTCCACCGGGATGGTCGAGCTGTTCATGTAGGATGCCGGCATGTGAATCGTGAAAGCAGTCCCCAGCCCCACGACGCTCTCCACCGTAATTCTGGCGCCCATTGTCATGGCGGCCTCTTGCGCGAGACTCAAACCGAGCCCTGTCCCGCGAATCTGGGCCGCCCGCGCATCGCGGCCACGATAGAAGGGCTCGAATATATGGGGAAGCTCTTCGTCCGCTATCCCCGGACCGCGATCCTCAATGGTAATCCGAACGCCGGTGCCGCGGCCGGTCTCAAACGGATGGGCTCGGATGCCAATCCACCGGCTCTGCGCGGCATATTTGAGAGCGTTGCTGATCAGGTTGAGGAGACACTCCGAAAACGTCTCCAGGTTCACCCGGATCTTCGGCAGATCGGAGTCGATGTTTTTTTCCACGATGAAGCTGCTGGCGTCGATAATGGCGGATGAGTCGGCAAGCACCTGGTTGACCATGTCTTCCACCCGGAAAAACTCGACGTTGCGCGGGCGGAAATCCGCCTTGCCCGCGGCGAACTGAAGCGTCTGCTCCACCAACCGGGAAAGGCGCCGGCACTCGCCGCGAATTAGAGAACCGTACTCGCGCACGCTTTGATCGGAGCGCACTACTCCTTCCGCTAAATTGTCGGCGGCCGAACCAATGACGGACAGTGGCGTCCTCAGGCCGTGCGAGACGCTCGCCACGAACTCCATCTGGAGCTTAAGGGAAGTTTGCGCGCGCAGGGCCGAGACGACAACTATCACCACGGCGAGGCCGAGTACCAGCAGAATTCCGAAATTGATAGCCAGGCATCTCAGACGGATGCTCTCCACGGCCGCGCTCAGAGACCCGCTCCGACGCTTGGCAACCAATATCCAGCGCTTCGAATCGAACAGCGGAAGTTTTTCATCCGGCGAAGCAAAATCCCGGCTCGATAGCCAGGACTCGGAGCGATAGATCAACTCTCCGGCTGGCGAGCCGCTGAGCACGCCAACGTAATAATCAGCGAGTTCTCCAGTGCTGGACCGGCCGCGAATCAACTCCGGAAAAACGGCGCGCCCCAGGTTTTTGTCGAGCAGTTCGCGATCGAACCCGGCACCCACCTCGCGGAGAGCCAACCGCAGATTTGCCTGCATTTGCTCTCGGCTGGCTTCGCTCACCTTGGTGGCCCATCGGTACTCGAGCACGGCGAGCGCCGTAAGCATCGCGGCTAAAATTCCGATCACGCAAAAGAAGGAGAGCGAGCGCGTGGTCAGATACCTGCGCATCCACCGACTGCCTCGCAGGCCCATTGTCCCGGCGCACCATCCGAAAATGATATTCAAAATCGTATCTTCCGCAAGAACCACCGTGTAACGCATATTGTAGGGTGCGCGACCTGGACAGGGCAAGAGGCAGTCTTGTCTTGTCGGCGCAAAGTGAGAATGTCCTAATAGTGCAAAGTAGAAATGTCCTACTGACGGGTGGAGGCTGGGGAGTTGGAAACGGACCAACTCCTGATGACACAGAAAGAGCGCGACCGGCTGGTGGCGCTGAAGAAAACCAAGAAGAAGCTGATCACGCAAAAGCAACCGGCAGCCGAGATCGGCGTGAACGAGCGGCAAGTGCGGCGTATGCTGCGCAGGGTGAAAGACCGTGTGGACAAGGCAGTTGATCATGCCGGCCGCGGCCGGCGATCCAATCGAAAACTTTCCGACTCGACACGGAGCAAGGCCGTCGAGATCCTGAGGCGGGACGTGTACCGGGGGTTCGGACCGACGTTAGCGGCCGAGTATCTGGCCAAGAAGCATCAAGTACAGGTGAGCCGGGAAACGCTGCGCGGTTGGATGATCGAGGCCAAGCTCTGGCGCGCCCAAGCCAAACGCGTAGAAAAGGTGCATACCTGGCGGCCGCGGCGCAGCCGCGTTGGGGAGCTGGTGCAGTGGGATACCAGCGAGCACGATTGGCTGGAAGGCCGCGGTCCAAAGTTGTACTTGATCAGCATGATTGCGAAGCAATCTTCAACCGGTAGACCGGAAACCATGATCGACGATGCGACCAGCCGCATGGTGGCACGCTTTGTGGAGCACGACTCAACGGAGGAAAACATGCGTCTGCTGGCGACGTACGTGGAAGGCAAGGGCCGGCCGCTAAGCTTCTATACCGACAAGGCGGCTCTGTT
>DATAXY010000060.1:0-4334 GCA_036272835.1 Bryobacteraceae bacterium | reverse complement strand
CGCGACGCCGGCGAGGATCGGTTCGTCATTGAGAATGCCCGAAACCAAAGTGAAGGATCCTTTTTCTTTGATGAACGGGATCGCCTCCTGAACCAGATTGATCTGACCCATGAGCTTGCTTCCCAACGAAAACTGCCACTTGTCAGCGGTGAATTCCGAAAGCGGAGCAAATGCGACTTGGCCTGCTGCAATGGCCACGGCATCAAACGAGCCGACAGCTTGATAAAGCTTCCTGACACTTTCGCGGTTCTCGATCTCGACTTGAAAATCGCCTGATTTGTGCCCGACCTTGACTATCTCATGGCCAGCACCCGCCAATGCCTTTTGAACCAGTTCGCCGATTTTTCCGTTTGCGCCAATCAAAATGATTTTCATAAATACCCCAGCTCTGCTATTGCCGCTCCGATTCCCCGTGCCGCCCCGGTTACGAGTGCAACCTTTCCCTCTTGGCTATTCATTTATTCTCCTCAAACTGGTTACGCCACATCTCCACTCACAAACCGCCCACCCAATCTTTAAGCCGCTTCGTTTCCATCGCCACCAGCTCAGGATCATCAGACCCGTGAGCCAGGACCGATACTCCCTGCAATGAAGAAAGAAGTTGGGTAGCAAGCTTTCGTGAGGTGTCTCCTCGTCCAATCGCCCGAAATTGATCCCCTATCCACCCCAGCAGCTCCGTGAAGAGCGCCGTTGCCTTCTTCGCCAGAGGCCCGCCCTCCTTGTGCAATTCCGAGCACAGAGTCCCGACGGGACATCCTCCGCGCGCAAGTAGATCCCGGTTTTCAAACGTGTTCTCGATACAGGCCAGAAGGCGTTCTTTCGGGGAGCTTCTCTGGTCCCACTGTTCCTGCAGCGCCCGCAATTCCAATAAACGTTGCTTCACAATTGCCTCACCGATCTCATCCTTCGTCTTGAAGTAGTAGTAAACGTTCCCCACCGGGACGTTGGCTGCTTCCGCGATATCGGCGAGACTCGTCGTCCTGAAGCCATGCCGGTACGCCAATTTCACGGCGGTCTGAATTAGCCGCGATCGTTTGTCCGTTTTCGTCTTTGGCATTAAGATATTGTGAGTCAGTCAACTAACTTGACAGTACACCCTGTCACTGATTTTGTCAATTTCCCCATGCAGCACCACGAGAATCTCTCCGGAAATCGCGCGTACGGGCTAAGCCGGGTGAAATTGTCGACCGTCAACGAACGTATTCGCCGCAAACTCTCAACCGGCGCGCCAAGTAGTAGATCTCGTTTGCAGGCGATGGATTGATGAGTATATACTCAGTTATGGAAGGCGGGTGGAATGGCAAAACCGAGGAGCGAAGATAAACGTAACTCGATCCTGTCAGCCGCGGTCCGGGTTTTCGCGGAGAGGGGACTGGGTGCTCCTACCGCAGCCATTACGAAGGCGGCCCGGATTGCGGAAGGCTCCCTGTTTACCTATTTCAAGACGAAGGATGAGCTGATCAACGCGTTATATCGCGAGCTTAAGTTAGAGTTGGCGGATTCGATGATGTACGGTTTCCCGCGAAAGCAGAGCGTGCGACATCGATTGGAACACGTCTGGAATGGCTATGTGCAGTGGGGCGTCATTAACCCGGACCAGCAAAAGGTTCTCAAGCAGATTCAGGTCTGGGGTGGGCTGACCCCGGAGTCGAAGCAGGCGGGATCCGCACCGTTCACCGAAATTCAGAGGATGATGGAGGATGCAGTGGCACAAAGGATCTATAAAGAGACACCCCGGACCTTGATCGGGGCGACGCTAATCGCCCTCGCAGAGATGACGATGGACCTTATGGTGCGGGAGCCGGAAAGCGCGGAAATGTACCGGACCGGCGGATTTGAAATGCTGTGGGCTGCCATTACTCGCCGCTAGTCATAATTTTGAATCTATAATGAGTGCGTAGGCATTCATAGTAAATAGACAAGGAAGACGTTCGGAACAAGGAGACGCATATGAAATATCGACTTTTGGGAAACAGCGGACTGCGAGTTTCGGAAGCAGCGCTCGGCACGATGACCTTCGGCGACGACTGGGGTTGGGGTACGGCCAAGGACGAGGCACGGAAGGTATATGACGCCTTCCGCGACGCCGGGGGCAACTTCATCGACACTGCCAACATCTACACCAACGGGACGAGCGAATCGTTTCTCGGCGAGTTCATGGAGGGCCATCGCCAGAGCGTAGTGCTTGCCACGAAATACACTAACGCTTTTCCAGGCATAGACCCGAACGCCGCCGGCAACCAGCGCAAGAATATGATGCAGGCCGTGGAGGCGAGTCTCAAACGGCTGAAGACCGACTACATCGACCTCTATTGGGTCCATATCTGGGATCAGATCACGCCCGTCGACGAGGTCATGCGAGGACTCGACGATCTGGTTCGAGCCGGCAAGATACTCTACACAGGCATCTCTGATGCGCCCGCCTGGTGGATCGCGCAAGCGAACACACTCGCTCATCTGCGTGGGTGGTCTCCCTTCGTCGGACTGCAAATTGAATACAGTCTGATCGAGCGCTCGGTCGAGCGCGAGCTGATCCCGATGGCCAAGGCGTTAAATATCGGAGTGACGGCATGGTCGCCGCTGGCGGGAGGTGTACTGACCGGCAAGTATCACGGCCACGGGTCGCCTGAGCAGGCGCGCATGACCACCGACATGGCGAAGGACTTCATGCCGGAGCCAGTGCGCAGCGGCCGCATCGTCGCCGCCGTCAAGAGTGTGTCCGATGCGACCGGCCGCAGCATGGCGCAGGTGGCGCTGGCGTAGCTTCGCCATAGACCCGTGCCGGTCATTTCGATCATCGGCGCACGGAAGCTGTCACAGTTCCAGGACAATCTCGCAAGCTTCGAGGTGACGCTCTCAGCAGATCAATTGAAGACGCTCGACGACGCAAGCGTGATTGATCTTGGATTTCCCTATGGAATGTATGCAAAGGCGATGCCGCGCGCAATCTGCTACGGCGGTCTACGCGACCAGATCCTGGCATAGGCGCAATTCGCATTTCGTCCGAGCATGAATGAATCAGGAAAGGATCCAGAAAATGACACAGAAGACCTGGTTGATTACGGGAAGCGGAAACGGATTGGGGCGGAACATCGCCGAAACAGCACTGGAGGCAGGTGACAACGTTGTAGCCGGAGCGCGTCGCACGGAAGAGCTGACATCGCTGGTGGCGCAGTACGGTGAGCGGGTGAAGCCCGTTAAGTTGGAAGTGCGCGAAGAGACAGCAGCAAAGGCCGCCGTGCAGTTGGCGATAGACGCCTTCGGGCGGCTGGATGTTCTGGTCAACAATGCCGGTTATGGAAAGATTGCGCCGTTCGAGCAGATAAGCGCGGAGGAGTTCCAGGCCATTGTGGACACGTGCTTATACGGCGTGGTTTACACAACGCGCGCCGCGATACCGGTAATGCGCAAGCAGAAGAGCGGTCACATTTTTCAGGTGTCGTCCGTCGGTGGCCGCATCGCGTATGGCGGCAATACGCCGTATCACGCGGCCAAGTGGGCCGTGGGCGGTTTCAGCGACGCTCTGGCGATGGAGGTCGAACCGTTCGGCGTCAAGGTCTGCACTCTGGAGCCGGGCGGCATTCGGACCAACTGGGCGCGACGGGCAGGGCAGAATGCGCCGGATCTGCTGCCGGACTACGAGGCCTCGGTCGGCTCGATGCTCAAGCTCCTGCGAGGCCACGAGGAACGTTCGGAAAGCGACCCGCGCAAGATCGCGGACGTGATTGTGAAACTGGCGAACAGCGATGAGGTGCCTGTCCGTTTGATTCTTGGTGTGGATGCGGAAGAGCGTATACACCGGGCGGAAACGGCGCGCACAAGTGAGGCTGAGAAGTGGCGACATCTTACGGTATCAACTGTGTTCGAAGACGCGGAATCCATTCCGGAGAGCTACTGAATCAATAGCTCAGTCCACGATGTTAGTGATCGACCTAGCTCTGTGATGTCGTCTCTCGTCAGATGCACTCGGCGGGTTCGAGGTGATCCCCCAGCGAGCGCAATTAGGCCATCATTCATGACAGCGTTTCGCCGATGGGAGCTGGACGGCGAAACGGAGGGGCGTCACCCGAAGGGGTGAACACCCCTCGTTGCTGATCAGCACTCTGGACCCTCAAATTCGTTCTCCCCGCGGCGCTCAGCGCGATCCAGTTTCAGGATCGATTCGAGGCGGCATTCGAAGACCTTGTGCTTCGCGCCGTCTTTCTCGTATTCGCGGCCACGAAGTTCGCCTTCCACCTGCACGTGGGCGCCTTTCTTCAAGGTTGCCGCGAAATCGGCCAACTTGCCGAACGAAACGCAGCGGTGCCATTCGGTACGGGATTCCCACGCGCCTT
>DATAXY010000059.1:0-2988 GCA_036272835.1 Bryobacteraceae bacterium | reverse complement strand
GCCCGCATCCGGCGCAGCGACGTGCGCACCCTCGTGCGATTCATGCGGTTGATTGCCGCGCGCCGCTCGGTCTGGCGGATATTCTTGAGGACCGATTTCGTCTTCTTTCTGTGCTTTACCGGCGTACCCTGAGCCATTCATTACTCCTTCGCGTGTAGTTTCGGATGAACCAGAGTAGCCGACCCGCCCATCTCTGTCAATTTCGCGACGACCTCTGGGTGTTGGGTCAGTTTCCGCCCGCAGCGCAGCTGTGATTTCCCAGCCCGTTTTAGGCATCCGCGTCAGCCACTTGTCCGGTTATCCCGCGCGGGCTCAGCCTGTCGATGCAACACCGCTCTAGTTGATTGCTTCTGCGGGCTTTCACAGAGGACCGATCCCCACGGCTCGATTCTTTTTGGACCAAACAGGGCAGTTGTTTTTTTTGAATTGAAGTTTCGGAACAAATTCAGCCTTTGAAACCGCTGCACCTGGCCTTCGAGCTAGTGTTGCGTTGGCCCATTGAGACCACCCGATTACCAGGACCTGACACACAACGGCTGGGAGTGACTTATTTCTCATCGCCCAATCGGACGAGATTCAGCTTTGGTGCCGCCCGGCCAGCCTGTGCCACGCTTGTACGTCTGCGGGCCTTCAAATACCGCCTCGACGCGCGAGATTTTGCCGTCCACGAATTTGAAGATTTCCGTGTTCAAAATCTCGTTCGGCTCGCGCATCCCTTCCGGCATGGCGAATCGGTGGCCCTCATAGGTCCAACTCTCGACGTTTCCACGGCGCATAAAGTCGAACGTGGCAAAAACGAGCTGGCGCTTCACATCGATGATAGGAAAGTGCGCGTCCTCGTAGCCGGTAATAAACGAGTACTCCCCGTAATCGAGCTGTTTGCCACAGCCGATCCCCAGCATGTTCGGCCGTGGCGCCTCGCCGGCAACCTCGGTCGGTTGTTGTCCGATCGGCACTGGAGGTGTGTCGTTGGGGCCGATCGCCGTCACATTGCCGTTCTCCAGGCGAACGCAGGACTCCGCGTAAGGCGCAAGATGGCTGTCGCGAAAGGCCACCGACCGCATATATCCAAGCGCGCCCTTCAGCAACTCCTCGCGCCCGAGTCGCGTAGCAGGGGGCTCTTCGCGCTTCATGATCTCCATCCAGCTCGGATCCTTTGGTGGCAAGTTCTTCGCGGATTGCGCATGTCGCTCGACCACCGTTTCAATCTCGACGATTTTGCGATTCACGATCTTCAGACGAACCATTAGCAAGTCGGGAAACGGGATCTCATGATTCTCCAGGAGATTGACGTAAGTCGCGACACCACCAGTGGACGGATCGAAAACGTCGTGTCGATACGCTCCATAGGAGTTGAACGTCACCCATAGCCCCTCCGTACCTGCCTCGAGTTCAGCGCCGTTCTCGGTGTAGCGATAGTGCGCCGCGAGCGGCAGTGTGGAGGAGTCGTGCGCGGCGAGAGCCTGCAGATACCCGTCCATGAAGCCCTTGAGGCATGCCTCGTCGCACGTCTGCGTTCGACCGCTGGCGGAGGCGCAACATAGCAAGGCCAGCGCCACTCCGGCCAGCCACAATTTCTTGATGGAACCTGTCGTAATAAACTCCAAAATGATCACGTTGCCCTCACTTCCGAACCGCGTTGGCATCGCTCAGGGTGGCGAGATTGTATCCGGAAAACGATTGGGACGCATAACGGGATGCTCGGACAATTCGACCGATACTTGAGATGTCCGGTCACGAGACTTCCCAGGAGTTAGGCGACGCGGGGGTTATGAAGGCGTTCAGTTCCGCTCGTTTGGGGTCGACCGGAGTCAAACGGATGAAGCCAACACGCTATCTGTTCGCTGGAGCACGTCTTTGGTTAGTTCAGGTTCGGAGCGCAGGAGTTCGATAAGGCTTGCCGCGCCGATGGACGCTCGCTCGGTTATTGATTCCAATCCGGCAATACGGCGGCTTCGTCAGTCATGCATTCACGCATGCTGCGCGCTACGAACAAGAATTACTCTTCGCCTGAATCGCTATTTTGAATCCCCGGGGCAGTTCTCAAACCGTTCCTTGCAGTATTTCCACGTGCTCCACTCATCAATGTAGCCGGCATGAATGCGCTTCAGAGACCAATCTGTGCTGCAAGTAACGTTATACGCGCAGGCATCTGAAACTTCAGGGTGCCAAGCCTTATTGATTTGCCAGAGACCTCGGCTTTCTCCTTCATCCCCCGTCGCTTCTGGATGGTCGCGAGATTCGTGCGTGACAATCCATCCGGCGACCTGAGGATTTACGCCTCTGGCTTTGGCCGCGCCTTCGACGTAAGCCCGAATCCGTAGCCGCCCTTGCGGATTGGAAGTCACCTCCCGCACAGCGGAGGTTGCCGTGACTCTATCCTCGAAAGCGTGGGCCAATGAAGTCCAAAAAATGGCTAGGATGTAGACGACGAAGAGAGTCTTGGAAAACCAATGAGTTGGACTATTCAAAATCCACTCCTATGTAGGGCCGAAATGTTGCGGTATCCCAATATACATCGAAGCGAACAGAAAGCGAAATGACAAAGATTCGCCACGCGTCAGCCCATGGGCCTCCCGCCGATGTACTTCTCGTAACCGTATTTCGGCCAGCAAAGAACTTTCAATCGGGGAGACGCTGTATGCCGTTCAGGTTACCGCAGCTGTGTACGCTGAAAACACCTCCGGCTCGCGGCCTCCGTAGTATCCACAATAGAAAAAAACTTCGAAATAAATTAGCGTGAGTCGGGCGCGCTTTTCGCCTCACCGCGGAACGCGCCTGTACGCCGCCCTCCCGGCGAGGGTTGAGACGCTCTTTGACAACTGATGAATTGGCGGCGCGGATCACGTGTCAGCGCCGATGCAAAAATCCCCATAGTACCGGTTGAAAATTCCCCACCCCTTAACGTGGTAAACCGGAGCTCACTCCATACGGAGGAGGTTCCGAGACTTGTTAAGGGGGAGAGACGTGCAAGAACTGAAGGAACTG
>DATAXY010000058.1:0-105056 GCA_036272835.1 Bryobacteraceae bacterium | reverse complement strand
AGGCTTCAAACACACTGAGAATGACATCCTTGGTTTCATCGTTCATGGAAGGCTCCTGAGCATGGGCTCAGGAATAGAATGCCATTATTAGGTCGGTCGGTCAACATAAATTAGCACTGACCGACTTGATAACGGTCTGGCACCGCCCGCTATCAGGCCAGATGCATCAAAACATTTCCATAGGAAAATGTAGAAACTCTAGCAAGGAACTGGAAACCAGTTCCTTCATGGACCGCCAAGCGGTAGTTGGTCCTTGCGGACTGGAGTCAACCGGAGCCGAAATGAGCCTACCACGCAGTGTGGCCGATGTGCTCGCCCAGCACGTCACCCTTGAAGTCGAAGGCATCGACCGCATGTACCTCAACGTCTACATCCCTCAGTTACAACGAGAGCAGGGAGTCGCCAGCTTCTTTCGTTTCCATCGCGGCCACCAGTTCGCTTCCAGCGTCCTCATGGATCCCATCAGCAAGACCTTCGTTGCCTCCCTGGAGGATTTTGCCCGCCGGCAGAAGATTCCCGTGGTCCAATTTCGCAAAGGCCAGCGCAAGGACGATATCGCGCAAGAGCATTTCCGCAAGTTCACCAAAACCCAAGGCGTGGTGTTCATCGGCAAGGCGCAGGAGAAAACCCCGGTGTTCCGCACCGAGCGCCGCCGCAATGAAATCACCGGCGCCACCTATCCCTGGCTGGTGCGCTCCACCGCCATGGTGAACCACTACTACATCTACTGTCTCGACCGCGACTTCGGACCTTTCTTCCTCAAGTTCTGCACCTACTTCCCTTACAACGCCAAGCTCTGTCTCAATGGGCACGAGTATGCCAAACAGCAGTTGACAAGGAAGGGCATCCCGTTTCAGGCTCTGGACAATGGAGTCCAGTCCTGTGACAACCCCACGCGCCTGCAGTCCATCTGCGATGGACTCAGCGCCGAGAAAATCGACGCGCTGTTACGCAAGTGGCTGCGGCTCCTGCCTCATCCCTACGCACCCGCCGACCGCAAGGCTGGCTATCGTTATCAGGCCTCCATTCTCCAGGCTGAGTTCTCACTGACCCAGGTGCTGGACCGACCCGTTACCGGCCGTGTCTTTTTTGAAGAAGTGATCCGCGAGAACCTCGACATCGGCCGGCCAAGCCAAGTCCAACTCATCTTTGACCGTCGCATCAGTCGCCGCACGCCGGGTAAGTTCCGCACCCGCGTGATTACCGACGGCGTGATTCCATCTCTGCACGTGGATTATAAAAACACCCGGATCAAGCAGTATCACAAGGAGGGCCGCGCCCTCCGCACCGAAACCACCATCAACAACACACGCGACTTCGGCATCGGCAAGAAACTCATAAACCTGGCCGCCCTGCGGCAGGTCGGCTTCCAGGCCAACCGGCGTCTTCTCGACGTCCAAAAGGTTTCCCACGATTGCTCGATCGGCGAAGATGCCTTTGACGGCGTGGTTCGCCCCATCCAAATCGATGGTCAGCGCGCCTCCGCTTTACCTTTCGGCGACCAGCGCGTGCAAGCCCTGTTTGCCGTCCTTGTCGTATTCAGTCTCCAACTCCGCGGGTTCAACAATCGCGAAATGCGCCCGCTGCTGGCGCAACTGCTGGGCCTCGACCCAGCCAACTATCCCATCGGAAGGATGACATACGATCTGCGTCGCCTCCGCCTTCACGGCATCATTGCGCGCATTCCCCATTCGCATCGGTATCAACTCACGCCCGACGGCCTCCGCATCGCCCTGTTCTTCTCTCGGACCTATGCCCGCCTCCTACGTCCAACACTCGCCCAGATCATGCCACAGGCACCGCCCATGACGTCCGCCCTCCGCGTTGCTTTCGATCGCCTCGAATCCGAAATCAATGCCTGCTGCAACGAGCAACGCCTCGCCGCCTAAACTTGACTCGTTTTAACTGCAATCTCTTGGAACAAGGACTCTAACGCTCGCGCATGGCCTGAATGAGCGCTTCCATGTGGTTCAGGTAGCGTTCGAAAGCCTTGTGACCGAGTGGGGTCAGGCGGTACTCGGTGCGCGGCATGCGTCCTTCAAAGCTCTTGGTGCATTCCACATAATCGGCTTCCTCCAAGCGGCGGGCGTGCACGCTGAGATTACCGTCAGTGGTTTGCAGCAGTTTCTTGAGCTCGTTGAACGTGAGCGAATCGTTGACCGCAAGGGCGCTGACAATGCCAAGCCGCATGCGTTCATGGATGACGCGATCAAGATCGGGAACCGCAGTCTCGATCGGGTTCTGCGAGCGCGAGGGCGATTTGGCGGGCGTATCCGGTCCGGGCGAAGGATGGGCCGCGCGAACTGCCGAGGATCTAGCCACCATACCTCCTTGCGATCACTGCCCCGAAGACGATGTGCAAGACGCCGAAACCGAGCATCAGTATTTCATTGCCCCAACTGGCGGGCACCACGAACGAAATAGCACCGAGCGTCATGAAGCACAGCCCCATGACCGGAACGATGCGAACGGAAAACGCGCCTCCGGTAACGACGGCGGTCCCATAGAGGAGCAGCCACAAACCCGGCATAATGCCGAGCATGCCGAACCGGGCCAGAATGACGCTGAGCATGGCTCCTGCCATCAGCGGCGGCACAAAGCTGAGTAACGCCCGGCGGGCCGGGCGCGAGCCCAACGGAAGCGCAAGGCGTTTAGATTTCATGCGCACTGCGACGGTGGCAAGGGCAAGGGCGAGCGCGGCTTCGGCAAGCCAGATGGAAAACTGCTGCGCAAGCGGGCGGCCATAGGCAACCGCGCCAGCGGCCACCGCGGTCAGACCAATATATATGCCACCCCAGCCGGGCACGGCGGTAAAGGAACCGGCGCGCTCCATGGTGTCGCGAATGAAGCGCAGATTGTCAGCGGCGCGCCGATCGATGGGGATCGGGTCGCGGACAAACCGGGCGCGTTGAGCGAACGCCATATGCTCTTTAGTGTACGGTAGGACGATTCAAGGAGGCAAGGTTCTTTACACGGCAAAGAGTACTGCCTGCGATTAGAATTCGACGTGAGCGGCCGCGGCGGTCGAGCTCGGCACGAATCGCAGCCGATTCCATTCGTCTAAATCATGGAGTC
The DNA here is from genome assembly GCA_036272835.1 of Bryobacteraceae bacterium. GTDB lineage: Bacteria > Acidobacteriota > Terriglobia > Bryobacterales > Bryobacteraceae > Bog-105. The sequence goes on along the minus strand of DATAXY010000058.1, from coordinate 101,981 downwards.
CTTCGACGCTGGTAACTCTGTCGCCCATCAGGCGCGATACAAAATAACCGTTGTCGCCCGTGCCTGCAAACACGTCTTGACTCGCCTGCGCAGGGGACGATTGCGCGACATTGCAGGTTTTCCATTTCTTACGCAGGATCTGACGGTACGCGGCAAAGTAGGCGGCAGCGTCGCGTTCCGAATCCCATTCAGATGCGTAGTCCAATAATGGTTCCCGGTTCTTGCCTATCTCGAAAATTTTGTAATAACCGCCGCTCAAATGCGGCGCAAGACGGTCAGCCTCGGCCTTATTCAGGAACTCTCGGATCATCATCTCCTGATCAAACTCGCCCATCGATCCTTCGGTCAACAGTTTGGCATCGCGAAGTTTCAGCATAACGACGTCCGGCTTGGTCTCCTTCTCGCGATCGAAATAGCGTTCCGGATGAATGATCTGGGCCGAATCGCTAGGGGGGTCGGTGAAGACGCCCGCGAAAGAAGGCTTGCCGAGCTTCCGGTAGACTGCGTCGAAAAAGAGTGTGCCCTCGGAATAAGGGAAGAGGAGAGACTGCTGGATATAGAGCGGAGACGACTTGAGCACCGGATATTCCGCCATAGAGGAGTCGCTGGAATCGGCAACGCTGTCCAACATTTCACGGGTTGGGACCGGGGGTTGGCCGCTTGCCTTCAAATCGTAGGCCACCATCAGCCAGGAGGCCTCACCTTCGACGACCGCGGTATGCGCGAGGTTCTCGTCGTCATTCCCGGGCGAGCTATCCATGTACTTGGAGAGATTGAAATTCTGGTCGGCGAGGGCGTGCGAGAGCTCGTGAGCGAGGGTGGTCTGTTCCGCCGTAAACGAGCTGCCTTGGAGGAGGAACAGTTTTCGCTCCTGGTAGTCGTAGAAGGCCGCGGCCTGTTCAGTCAGCAGATCGATGGTGGATTGTTTGAGATCGAAATCCTGTGGAACCAAGCCGAACATCTTGAGAGACAGTTCGTCCGCGTGTAGTTCGGCGGGCTTAAGCGTCTTTTTGATCCGCTTGACCAGGAATTGGCGCAATTGTTTTTTCGAGATTTCCGCGTAGGTGACGGGATGCTTTTCGGGCAGGCCCGTTATTGCGGAAAGTGTTTTCACGATGGCGTTGATCTGGCTAAAGATGGTGTCGTTGCCGTTTTTACGCGCGGCCGCGCCCAATCCGGCCAGAATCAAGGCGGAGCAGACTATAGCGATTGCACGACGGTACATCAAATGGGCCTGAAGCAGTGCGCGCCGGAATTGCGCGATACGTCCTGAATCCAGACTAGCCGATGGGTAAATTCCATGCTATGAGGATTGCGGTCGACGGCTGCGCGATTGAAAGGGAATCATCCAACCGGGGTACTCCGGCGGGAGCGTGCTCGCGTCGTCCAGCAAGCCTAATTCTTCGGTTGTGAGCTGTAAACCAGCAGCCGCCAGATTGTCTTGCAATTGATCCACGCGCTTGGCGCCAATGATCACACTGGTGACAAACGGCTTCGAGAGCAGCCATGCGAGGACCACTCGGGCGACGGATGCTCCGTGACTTTCGGCGATCGGCCGGGCTACATCGAGACAACGCCAAAGACGTTCTTTGTCCACAGGCGGAAAATCGAAACTCGAGCGGCGCGCGCCCTCGACTTTTTCGCCTTCGCGAGTGAATTTGCCGGAGAGCAGACCGCCGGCGAGTGGGCTCCAGACGAGGAGGCCGATACCTTGATCCTGCAGAAGCGGAACGATGTCGCGTTCCAGATCGCGGCCTACCAGTGAATAGTAGGCCTGGAGCGTGTTGAACGCCGCCCACCCGCGCTGCTGCGAAATTCCAAGCGCCTTCATGATGCGCCAGGCCTGCCAATTAGAGCAGCCGATGTAGCGGACCATCCCTCGCCGCACCAGGTCGTCGAGAGCGCGCAGCGTCTCTTCAGCCGGCGTAAGCGTGTCGGTCGCGTGAATCTGGTAGAGGTCGATGTAATCGGTCTGGAGGCGCTTCAGACTTTGCTCGACGCCGTCCATGATGTGGCCGCGAGACGCGCCGGTGTCGTTTGGACCAGGGCCAGTGCGTCCATAAACCTTGGTGGCGACGACAACATCACTGCGCTTGATGGAGAGATTTTTGAGGCTCTGCCCAACAATGCGTTCCGATGCGCCCTCCGAGTAAACGTCGGCGGTATCAATGAAGTTGACACCGGATTTGATTGAATCGCCGATGATCTCATCGGCTAGTTGCTGGTCGACTCCGCTGATAGCTCCCCACATTCCCTTGTTTTCGCCGAAGGTCATGGCGCCCAGGCAGATTTCCGAGACGAATAGGCCAGTGTTGCCCAACAGGTTGTAGCGCATACAACCAGTTTATGGGTGTAAGCTGTTCACCAACGCTTCGACGCCGTTCCACACGATCTGAACGCCGATGCAGACGAGAATGAACGACGAAAGGCGCACGATCACGTTCATCGCGGATTCCCCCAATAATCGAGCCAGTTTTTCGGCAAAACGATAACTCAAGTAAACCGTCAGCGCGACCAGCGCGGTACCGATGACGGCAGCGGCGAGACGAGTCAGGCTGTTGTGCTTAAGGCTTTCATTCGCGCCGAGAGTAATTGCGACAGAAATGGATCCGGGACCGACCGTTAGCGGGAGAGTCAGGGGATAAAACGCGCTTGCCGTAATTTCGTCGCAGCTTATGCGTTTGTTGGGCTGCGCCTGAGTCGGTTCCTCGCGCTGCTGCAGCAACATCCAGCCGTTGGCGACGACGATTAATCCGCCGCCCACCTGGACAACAGGCAGCGAAATGCCGAAAAAGCTAAGAATGTGTGAGCCGATGAGCATTGAGGCGAGCAGCAGAATATAACTATTGACCGCAATCCTCCAGGACAGTATTTGGCGCTCGCGGCTGGTGTACCCGGGCGTGAGGCGCAGGAAAATTGGGCTGGTCCCAAGCGGATTGACGATCGGGAATAGCGCGGTCAAGACAACCAGGCAACTTTTCACGATGTAGAGCGTGATGGCGACGGGCATCAAGACAAGGATAGATGTTGGCGGATGTTATCCTTAAGTGGTCCTCCCCCGCACTCTCGTCGCAGTGCCTCATCGCCTGCGACTAGTCGATTCCATGGATTTTCTGGCAGGTCTCAACCCACAACAACGCGAAGCCGTGGCCCACGTCGAAGGCCCATTGCTGCTGCTGGCCGGAGCGGGTAGCGGCAAGACGCGCGTGATTACGCATCGCATTGCGCACTTGATTGAGGCGCACCATGTGCCGGGTCCGGGAGTGCTCGCCGTCACTTTCACCAACAAGGCGTCGGGCGAGATGCGGGATCGAGTGCTGAGCCTGCTCGCAAACCGCGACAATGCACCGTTCGTGTCAACGTTCCATTCGTTTTGCGTGCGGATGTTGCGGCGCGATGGAGCATCGCTGGCGGAGATCCGGAACGGGTTTACGCGGCAATTTACGATCTACGACGACGACGATCAGGTTTCGTTGCTGAAATCGATTTATCGCCAATTGGGCTTGGATGAGAAGTTCATGCCTTACCGTGGCGCGCTTTCGCGGATCAGCCATGCTAAGAGCCATCATGAGACGCCGCTCGACTGGCACAAAGCCGCGACGGACGCGAAGCTGACCCGGATGGCGAAGATCTACGAACTGTATGAAGAGAAGCTACTCCAATCCAATGCGCTGGATTTCGACGATCTATTGCTGGAATCGGTGCGGCTGTTGAGCCATGACGAAGTGTTGCGCGGGTTCTATAACCGCCGCTATGAGTTCGTGATGATCGACGAGTATCAGGACACGAACCGGAGCCAATACGAGCTGATGCGGTTGTTGACCGAGGTTCGCCATAACGTCTGCGTGGTGGGCGATGAGGATCAGTCGATTTACGGCTGGCGGGGCGCTGACATCCGCAACATTTTGGACTTCGAACGCGATTACCCCGATGCCACGGTGATCCGGCTGGAACAGAACTACCGGTCGACCAAGAATATTCTGGAAGCGGCCAGCGCGGTGGTGGCGAACAACAAAGAGCGCAAAGGCAAATGGCTGTGGACCGATGCCGGATTGGGCGCAAAGATCGGGTTGTATGAAGCTCCGGACGGCGAGAATGAAGCGCTGTTTATCGCCGACACCATCGAAAAGATCATTTCGAAGGATCCGACGAGCCGTGTCGCAGTGCTGTACCGGACGAACTTCCAATCGCGACAAATTGAAGAGGCGCTGCGGCGGTATGGGCGCAAGTATTTGGTGGTTGGAGGATTCAGTTTTTACCAACGGGCTGAAGTCAAAGATCTGCTTTCGTATTTGAAGTGCCTGGCGAGCCCGCAGGATTCTATCGGCCTGATGCGCATCGTGAACACGCCGGCGCGGGGCATCGGCAAGGGAACGATTGAGCAGTTGGAGCAATATGCGATCCAGCACTCGCTGAGTCTTTGCGCAGCGATGCCTCGCATGCTGGAAGAGGGCGCATTTCCATCGCGGGCCGCGGCGGCAATCAAAGCGTTCATCAAGCTGATGGACGATTTGCGCGACCAGATGTTGGACCAGGATGGAAATCCGCGGCCAGTGAACGAGATCCTGCGCAACATACTCGACAAGACGGGCTATCACGCGATGTTGACGAGCGATGTGTCGCCGGAAGCGGAATCGCGGCTAGCCAACATAGAAGAACTGGTGAATGCGGCAGCGGAGGCTTCCGAGCGCGGCGAAACCGCGGCGGAGTTTTTGGATCATGCGGCGCTGGTCGCCGATAGCGATGCGTTGGACGAGCAGGCTGCGGTTTCACTATTGACCATTCACAATGCGAAAGGACTGGAATTTCCTAACGTCTTTGTAGCGGGTCTGGAAGAGGGGATTTTCCCGCACAGCCGGTCGCTAATTTCCGAAGCGGCCATGGAAGAGGAGCGACGCCTGTGCTACGTGGGAATGACTCGTGCGGAAAAGCGGCTCTATTTGACTTGGGCGCGTTTCCGCAGGCGTTTCGGAGGCGGGCAGCCGGAGCGGAGCTTGCCTTCGCGATTCTTGAAGGAGGTTCCGGGCAGTTTGTGCGAAAAGCTGTCCCCGCATCGCGGAGTGCAGGTTGAAGAACTTGACTTGTTCAGCGAACAGTACGATGTCCGCGAGTCGGCGAAGAAGAACCTCTATACCGGGCGCACTTACAATTCCGTAGATAACATTGCGCAATTTTTTGCGGAGCGGGGAATGCCTCTGCCTTCGGGTTTGACGACGCGTCCGGCGCAGAATGCACGACCAGGGACAAGCGCGGCGGCGGCCAGTGCAACACAAGTGAATTCAAGGCCGCCGAGTGCCGGATCGTTGAACGCGCAGCCCGCGACCGCGGCGAGTTCCGCCACTGACACAGCACGGCCACAAGCGCCGCCCCGGCCCGCCGGAGCGATAAAAAAGCTGGTGGGATTTCGTACAGGCAGCGTTGTTCGGCATCCGAAATACGGGCGCGGAACCGTACTTCGCCGGGAAGGCGATGGCGAGGATGCGAAACTTACTATTAGTTTCCCCGGATATGGGTTGAAAAAGATTGTAGAAAAATACGCAGGGATCAAAGTCGAAGAATGAATACTAAGCACGTAACAGATACCGAAGACCGCAAGAAACTGAAACGCGCGGCGCGCAAGAAGGCTGCTCCGAAGGCGAAGCGGGCCGCCGGTGTGGCTCGCGGAAGCGGCAAACATAAGGTTAAGAAGATGGTGAAGGGACAACGTAAACGCTAGATTTGTAACCGCTGTCTTGCGGTTGCGGCCCTGGAGGCAGGGTAACCGGCGGTTACCCTGAAGGTGGACTCGTAAATGCTCTCAATCGTTATTCCGATACACAACGAGGAGCCGGCCATCCTGCCCCTCTACGACCGGCTGACCACCGTTCTGGAGCGGTTGCGCCGGCCGTACGAAATTCTGTTTGTCGACGATGCTTCAACGGATCGGAGTTTCGATCTGCTGGCAAACCTGGTGGAGACGGATCATCATTTGAAGGTGCTGCGCCTGCGGCGAAACTTTGGCCAAACGGCGGCGCTCGCGGCGGGGTTCGATGAAGCGCAAGGCGACGTGATCGTTTCACTAGACGGCGATCTGCAGCATGATCCGGATGACATTCCGCTGTTGCTGGAGAAGATCGATGAGGGATACGATATCGCGAGCGGCTGGCGCAAAAACCGAGTCGATAACGCGGTGACGCGCAGGATTCCTTCGCGCATTGCCAACTGGATGATGAAGCAGGTCTCCGGTGTGGATTTACACGATTTCGGCACGACATTCAAAGCGTACCGGTCCGACGTGTTGAAAGACGTCAATTTGTATGGGGAACTGCACCGGTTCATCCCTGCGCTAGCCAGTTTTTATGGCGCGCGCATCGCGGAGGTGCCGATTAAGAATATCGAGCGGCCGAACGGGGCATCGCACTATGGCCTGGGCAGGACGTTCCGCGTGTTCTTCGACATGATTACCATCAAGTTTCTGCTGCAATACCTGACGAGGCCGATGCACTTTTTCGGCAAATGGGGCTTGGGCGGGATCAGCGTGGGCACGTTAATCCTTATCTACGTGCTCGTCGAAAAGTTGACCGGGCAGGATATTATTTCCGAACACGGACCGCTGTTGGTGGCCGGCGCAATGATGTGGTTTGCGGGCCTGATGCTGTTCAGCGTGGGTTTGATTGGCGAAGTATTGATGCGGACTTATTTTGAGAGCCAAGGCCGGCGCATCTATGCGATTCGCGAAGTGCGCTGCCGCCGCGAGCCTCAGGTGACCGATGGCGCTCGTTGACGCATTCGACGGAATCATCTTCGATTACGGCGGAGTATTGGTGCATCACCAAACGGCCGAAGACCAAGCACATCTGGCCCGGATCGCCGGCGTTGAACTAGAGCTTTTCCCGGAACTCTATTGGTCGGATCGCCTTGGGTACGACATAGGCGCTGTAACCGGGACTGAATATTGGCAGCATCTCGCGATGAGAGCGGGTACAGTGTTCACGGCCGAGACGATAGAGGAGCTCACCGAGTTCGACACCGTGGCTTGGATGCAGTTCGATCAAGCGATGTTCGATTGGGTGGAGCAACTGAAATCAACAGGAAAGCGGGTGGCAGTGCTTTCGAATATGCCACGGGATCTGGGCGAGGCGTTGCAATCCCGCACAACACGATTTCAGTTGTTCGATTTCGTCACGCTGTCGTATGAAGTGCAGGCCGCGAAGCCAGACGCGGCCATCTATGAACACTGCCTGGGCGGACTGGGTACGGCTGGCAACCGGACTCTGTTTCTGGACGATCGCATCGAAAACATACATGGGGCGGAGCGGCTGGGAATTCACGGAGTGCAATTCACTTCGAGACCGGAAGTGCTGCCGAAGCTGAGTTCTTAGTGTAGGTTCGACTGAATTTCATATCGAACGGTCAAACTGCTTGGCGCGAGTTCCTCAATAGATGATCCGAACACCCAACTGGATCTGCCTAGGCGTCCCGCTCCCCGTGGCGCCTTCATTCACCGTGGTCGTAATCACGCCGAAGTTTCCTGGGGTCGAAAGGTTCGCATTGGGTTGGCCGTACTGCGCGCGATTGAACACATTGAACACTTCCGCGCGGAACTGCATGCCCAACCGTTCCGTAAACGGAATCCTCTTTGCAAGCGCCGCATCCACTTGCCAAAGCCCCGGCCCGGAGAGGACGTTCCGTCCCAGATTCCCGAAAGTGCCATCTGCCGGTAAATAAAAAGCCGCCGCATTGATCCAATTTCCCGCCGTCTGCATTGCTGGCGCGATGGGAACATTGGCATAGACATTCGGCCGCTCTGAGCTGGAGACGCTGTACCCTCCAGGCACAGCCGAGTTCGATCGGTTGACGGTCACGTTGACAGGCAGGCCGGTTCTCGCTGTACCAACACCGCTGAGTTCCCAGCCGCCAAACACCGTCCGGCCCAAACCCGGCGAACTCAGAAAGCGGCGCCCGGCGCCAAAAGGCAATTGATACACAGCGGAGGCATTAAAAACTTGCCGTACGTCGTCATCGCTGCTCGATTTATCGCACGCACGGCAAAAGACGTCCTGTACTGTGTCCGATTCCCCGCCCCCGATGCTGCCGTCGTTGATCGAGTGGGACCACATATAATTCGCCGAAAGCAGCCAACCGGAGTCGAACGCTCTCCGCACGTTGTATTGAAGGGCATGGAAGGTGCTGTTACCTGTGTTGCCACGCCATGCTACAACCCCAAATGCGGGATAGGGCCGCAAGCCCGTAATCGGATTGAGCACATTTACATACGTAGTCGTTAACAGATCCGTGCCTTTGTTGCCGAGGTAAGTCGCCGTGCCTACGACCTTCCCGGCAAATTGCCGTTGAAAAGAGGCGGTCCATGCCGCCACATACATGTCTTTGCGGTTCCTGTCCAGTAGGCGAGGCGAAACCACGCCCGTAGCTTGCGCCAGGAATGGCGTCAATGGGAAGGATAAGCCGGGAGAACCCGCGGCAGTCAAGGAATATCTTGTATAGTCGTTTGAAATCGGTAAGTTCTGGTCATCTTCCTGACCATCACTATGGTAGATGCCTCCACCGGCGCGAAGAACCGACTTACCGAAGGACCACGCGATTCCCGCGCGCGGATCGAAATCGTTATACCTCGGGAAGCTGAAGTCGCTGCCCCTGGGGCAATATCCGCCCGGTCCGCAACTTGCGAAATCGAAAGGAATCGCGCGGTTATCTACTTCGTGAAAATCATTGAAGAAGTTATAACGCACCCCAATGGTGATTGTTAAATTCTGAGTCGCCTTGTATTCGTCCTGAATGTATCCCCAATACTGAGTCTTTCGCAGCCGCTTCAGCGGAAGCTCCGAAATGTAAGTCGCATTGTCGGCTACGTTCGTTGCGAGGAGTTCGGGTGAATCATACGTTAAAGTACCGCTCTGCGAGCTCCCCTGGTTCATTTGAATCCAGCGAATCTCATAGCCGAACTTGAAAATATGTTTGCCTTTTACCCAGGACAAATCATCCAGATTCGAGAACGTTTTCGCTGCCGCATCTGAAGTCGACGCGCCCGTCAAAGGACTGAATTGCGAAACAGTAACGGAAAACGGGCTCTGCGACACATTCCCCGAATGATAGATCTCCTGATTGACGCCGAATTTCGCATCGTTCACCAGCGTTGGAGTAAACACATGCATCAGGTCCACTGCACCGTTCCGAAAATAAGTGTCGGCCGTAGAACTGGCGTTCAGCGCGCCCGTGGGAAGCGCGTCCGCGGCATGCTCCATATTGAAGCGCAGGAAGGCCGTCGTCCGGTCCGAAAAGTGTTGATCGATCCGGACCATGCCTGAATCTTCGTTGTCCACCTGATTCGCTTCGACGTTGTAGTTCCACACGTTGGGATTAGTCGTAGGCGAAGTCCCATGCGGATACGCTGCGAGGATGGGTTGAAGGTTTGGCGAATTAGCTTGCGCTTGCGAAACAAACAAGGGGCTGGGAACCAGACCGATTTGCGGTTGGCCTAGGCGTTGCCGCAGGCCCTCATAGTTAACATAGAAAAATGTCTTATCCGGCACAATCGGTCCACCAAGATTCCCCCCAAACTGGTTCAGCAGAAAAGGGTCCGGAGAGCCACCATCGAACGGCGACCGGGAATCGAGAGCGTCGTTCCGGAAGAAGTCGAAGATATCTCCCCGAAAACTGTTCGTTCCGGACGGGCTCGCCACCGCCAATTGACCGCCGGCCATTCCACCCTCCATATCCGCGTTGAAATTCTGGGACTGCGATTGGAATTCACTGACGGATTCGAGCGGAATCGTCAATCGGACATACTCGCGTTGCTCCTGATTGTAGATAGCGGTCGCATCGACACCATCCAAAGTAATATTATTGTCGTCCAGGCCGTGACCGGCAAAGCGAATGGTCCGCTGATCGTTCGCGCCATTGTCAATGGCCCCAGGCGTAAGCGCCGTCAAGCTGGCAAAGTTGCGCCCGTTCAGCGGTAATTCCTGGGTTTGCTCCCGTTCAATCGCCGTCCCAATCGCGGCGTCGCTCTTGTCGAGCTCTACGAATGGCTCGTTAACGGTCGTCCGCTCGGCTGCACCCTTTGCCAGACGCAAGCTTGAATTGAGTGCTTGTGTTCGGCCTACGACTTCTTCCACCTGAGTAGCTCGGAATTCTTCAAAGCCTCGTTTGGCGATGGAGGCTGTGTAAACTCCGGCCGGTAAGTGATCGAGTAAGTACGTGCCTTTAGAATTAGTAATCGTCGTTCTCGACAAACGCGTCGCATTCTCCACCACGGTTACAGTCGCGTCGGGAACTCTGTTGCCTTGAGGATCGGTCACCGTGCCCGTCAAGGAACACTGCGCCACCTGGCCCCTGACACAGAGGACTCCAGCCGTGAGAGTTATCGCCGCGGTAATAGCAACTCGTTCTAAAAGTCTCATGATTTCGAAATGGGCTCAGCAGCTATTGGTGCGCGCCGAGCCCGTCTTCACACTTATTTGCTTTAGAAACCACCCGATGGAGTGGCGCTTGGTGAAGCTGTTACGTCCGAAGCCGGTTGACTTGCAGACTCAATCTTAACCTGCTGTGATTCGCGATATTTTTTCAATAGCTCCGCGCGATTCTGACGAAGATCAAGCCCGCTCCGAACCTCCGGATACGGCTTGTCGCCCATGAGACCCTTCCACAAAATGCGGTTGTATTGATCGAAGTTGATCCGATCCTCAGCGCTGAAATCCATACCTTCTGTCGCCTTCGCCCAGTATGCGGCGTCATGAGTGGGCTTAAGAATCTTCGCAGACGCCGTGATCCCGGCGGGCAGCGGTATACCATGATCCACCAGCAGCGTCGACGCAGTCGCGTCATAGTTCCATTTCTTCTGATTCAGGTCGAAGACATTGGCCATTGGAATCGCAAGCGAATCGTTGAGGTTTAGCGGCGGTAAGCCCAGAACCTCCTCAATTGTCCGCACAAAATCGACGGTATTGTACGATTTTGAGACCAGCGCGCCCTGCTTCACGTATGGGCCCACGATGAAGGCAATACTGCGGTGGGCATCCACGTGGTCGCCGCCATCCTGTGAATCGTCTTCGATCACAAAGATCAGCGTGTTGTTTTTGTATTGGCTCTTCGCTACGGTTTGGACCAAAAGTCCTACCGCATAGTCGTTGTCGGCTTCCTGCAATTCAGGCGTGTTGATGCCGTTCAGCGCGGTGCTGAAATTCCCCGTATGATCGTGCATTAAGCGGACAAGGCTTAACGCAGGCAGGCCGCCCGCGGCATAGGTTGAGGTGAATTCCCGTTCCCATTCAGTAAAGCGGTAGTAATCCGGGAAGGAGTTATCAAAACCGCGGAAATACGGATCGGTATAAGGCCGCAACGCAGGACTGGTCGAGTAAGCTACCTTAATGCGGGCCGAGTACGGGTCCGTCACTTCGGGTATGCCGTACTGCACATATGCTGCCGGCAAGTTATAGCGGGCGAGATCAATGAAAAACCCGTAGTTCCGAAGCGTCAGACCCGCGCGCAGCGCATCGTTCCATATGTAGCCGGTGTTGAGTTCGTCGTCCGGTCCGTCCGGAGCGGCTGTATTCCTTGTCCCAGGCAGCACGTCGGCGTCGTTGGGCGTCAATGGATTGGCGGCCAGGCGCTCCGCCAGGGTCGCATAACCGACGTTCACGTTCCGGTTCGTACCTTCGGAGTCATTGCTCAGACCACGTCCCGCGTAATTCACCGTCACTTGCCGCTCCACCACGTCGGGCGCGCGAGCCGATGTTGACCACGGCCAGCCATCCATACTGACTTCGCTAGTATCGTAGAAGTTGTCGAGCGTGACGAAGTTAGCGGCCAAAGCGTGCAGGTTAGGCGTGGTTTGCAGGCCAAACTCCGTCAAGCTGGGGTCGCCGTTACCCTGATCCAGATCGCCCAGAATCTGATCGTAAGTGCGATTCTCCTTGATGATATAGATCACATGCTTGATCTTCGTGCGAATCGCCGCCATGGTCGCCAGCTCTGTCGCACTCTCTAAGCGGGTGTATTTGTTATTCTCGGCAACTTGTTGCGTCAACGCCACTAACTGTTTTGCCGTCGGCGTAGGAAAGCTTTGAAAGCCGGCTTTAATCAACTGTAAGTCATACTGATTGGATGCTGAGCAGTCAGCGGAGCTCTTGCCGGGGAGCACACCGCCGTAGCAGTAACCCGGATTTGCGCCGGTCGGCGATTTTCCATTTACGACGTACATGTAGTTGCCATCGGGACTGAGGCTGACGGAGGTCGGGTACCAACCTGTGGGGATAAGACCCTTGACGGCTTGGGTGGCGAGATCGACCACAGCTACGTCGTTTTCGTTGCCGTTGGTGACGTAAAGCGTCTTCTCATTCGGCGACAGAGTCACGCTGTTGGTGTTGTTTCCCGTGAGGTTGGCGCGGTTGTTAGGCAGCAGTCCAGCCGGAGCGCCTACCGGAAACTCCGACGATAGCGTGTTGGTGCTGGTGTCGATCATTGCGACAGTATCCGATTCGTCTTCCGCTACAAATAGGGTGCTTTGCGCGGCGTTGAGGACCATCTTATTCGGCGCGCCCTTCACCTTTATGCGTTTGGTGACGGTAGGAGCTGACGATCCAATATCTACTACGTCGATTTCTCGATCGCGAATACTTGAAATGTATGCGGTGCCGTTGCCTTTTATCACAACCCAGAACGGGTATTCTCCGCCCGGAACACCGCTCTTGCTGGGATCGATCTTGCCGGGGCGTAAATCGAGCTCTCCCGTTTTGGCCCAGGTGTTTGAGCTCTTTGTCAGAATGCTGATCGAGTCATTATAGTAGTCCGTGACAACCAGCTTCGTGCCGTCTTTGGTGATTGCTATGCCTGCGGCTTGAGGCGATACTTCCAGCCCAACTCCGGCCGGATGCCCCAGTGCAATCGGGCTTCCCGTACGCTCCGCCCAGACACCGTTCGTATTGTCATAGATGTGTACGTTATCGTTCACGGCCGCCACTAACATAGAAAGTGGCCCCGCTGGGGTCGAATACGATTCCGTTGTAAGTATTAGGAACCTGTATCACCTGTGTTTGAACGGGCGTCGAACTGATGATGTTGAATACAAAAACATATTGGTTGGAGTCCGCGGCACTCTGCTGCCCCAGTGTGGCGGTCGCCGTGGAATTCAGGAGGTTATAGCCCGACGTCAGAACCAGTAGGGTGCTTTTGTCGGGGCTAACCACGGTTGTGACGGCTTGGCCCGCGACGTAGTCCGGAAAATCCGCCAAACCGGGATTCAGCGGTTCAAAGTTGGCGTTCTTGGGAGCAAGAGGCGTCAGCTTCTGTTCCATGTTCGGCAGCGTCTGATTGTTGGCGCTGGCCCCAGTATCTTGAAACGGACGGCTGCTGGAAATACCGGCTGTCAGTCCCAATAAGAGTATCGTACTAGCCGAAATTCGAAATAGGTGTGAAACATTTGGATGTGGAATATTCATACGGGATTCCTTACAAAAGAGCCGGTGGTCCACCCGGCACTACTTAGAAATCGCACTTGAATATTACGACCAAGTGAACTTAGTAAAAACTTAGCACTGCGTAATTTACTGGTTTCATCCACATTTGTGTGTTACGGCGCGTCTTCTTTAACAGTCATCACGCGATTCACTATCTGCTTCCGCAACACCTGCCGCGTGCCGCTCGGCCATGCAATCGTAATCTTGTCGATGCTAGTCGCCTCGCCCAATCCAAAATGGAGCCGCAGATCGTTCTGCGAAAGATAACTTCCTCCACTGCGCACCTCATCCGATTGCGCGCGACCATCCGCGGTAACCGTAACTCTGGCTCCTATGGCGCTTCGGTTCGACCGGGTACCCACCAAATGTAGAATCGTCCAGTGTCCCGGGGGAACTGTCTCATCCTTCAGCAACGATGGCGCTTCATTTTGATTGTTAATCGCGATCTCTACCGCTCCGTCATTATCCAAATCGCCAAACGCCGCCCCGCGCGACGAATGACGTTCCATGACACCCGGCCCGGCTTCAGAGCTTATATCCTGAAATCTCCCATTTCGCAAATTCCGATACAAAATCGCGTGGTCTTTATAATGTATGTCCACGTGCAACTTATCCACTTCCGGAAACACATGACCATTAACCAGAAATAGATCCGGCCATCCATCGTTAGCAAAGTCCAAGAAACCCGCTCCCCAGCCAACGTACCGCGTATTCTGCGCCAGCCCCGCGTCCACAGTAACATCGTCGAAATTACCACCACCGCGGTTCCGATATAACGTTTCGTATTCATCCGAAAAATTAGAGCGGAAGATACTCAACTTCCCGTCTCCCGTGTAATCCGCCGCCGCCACTCCCATTCCCGACATCGCCTTGCCGTTATCGTCGAAGGCTACGCCCCGCAGCGTTCCTTCTTCCTCAAACTTGCCCTTCCCCTTGTTGATGTAGAGCAGCGACGGTGTCTGATCGCAGGCCACATAGATGTCCGGGAGTCCGTCTTCATTGAAGTCGCCAGTCAGGACGCCCAGCCCGTAGTGCCCCTCCGGAGCCGCTATTCCGGAGGATTCCGAGATATCGCTGAATGTGCCTCCTCCGTCGTTGTGATACAAAATGTTGCGGTCGAACGGCAGGCCGCGCGGGCCGCAAGCCACCGGAATGCCGCGGTAATAACAATACGGATTTGCTCCCGGCTTCGGCGTTGTCGCCGGATCGAATTTCAGATAATTCGCGACGAAGAGGTCCAGGCGTCCATCGCGGTCGATATCGACAAAAGCGCAGCCCGTGTTGTAGCGCGTCCGGAACTGGGTAAGATGCGCGGCCGCAGTTACATCTTCAAATCGTTTCCCGCCAATATTGCGATATAAGTGGTTCTGCCCCCAGTAAGTGACAAATAGATCGGTATATCCGTCGTTGTCGTAATCGCCCGCGCACACGCCCTGCGCCCAACCGGACGAATGCAGACCTAATTCATCAGTCACGTCGCGAAACCGGTCATGCCCCTCGTTGTGGTACATGCGATTCGATCCGCCTTCACCTGACAGCACAAAAATATCCGGCAATCCGTCGTTGTCGTAATCGATCATCGCGATGCCGCTACCCGTGGTCTCCAAAATCCACTGCTTAGTCACACTGCCGCCATTCGGGAACACGGCACGGAGTCCGGCCCGCTCTGCGATGTTGACGAACCGTGGCATAAACGGGGTCGAAGACGCCATTCCCAACAAAACCGCCAGCCCTACGGCCGCCAACAATAACCGCGTCGCCACTAGTGTTCGGGCGGCTTCTCGCCCAGCTTGTTTAGAAATTGCGAAAACTCTCCTTCGGGCGGCTTTTGCAGCCGATCCAGCACCGCCTTCTCCGCCTTCGCCCGATCCATCTGTCCGCTGTCGCGATACGCCGTCAGCAAGGCGTAGTGCGCGGGTTCATTGTCCGGCTGAATCTTGGTCGCACGCACCAACAAGGAAATCGCTTGGGCGTAATCCTTTCGCTGCGTGTAGATCTTCCCAAGCGCAACCATGGCTTCCGCAAAATTGGGCGATAGCTTCAGCGCTCGCTCGAAGTGAGTCTTCCCCTCATCCCCATTTCCCTGCACCTGCGCGATCTGTCCCAATTGAAATTCGCAAGCGCCATCCTCGGGACTCAACTGCAATTCCGCTTGAAACTGTTCGGCGGCGTGCACCAGCGCCTGCGGATCATGACTTTCCAGCAGCAGCGCGCGCCCCAGTTCGTAATGCAGTCCAGGGGCCTTCGCATTCAACTCGATCGCCTTGCGGAATTCGCCCGACGCCTCCGCATAACGCCCTTGGACTTCAAAGATTTCGGCAGAGAGTTGATGCACGCGATACGACGCGGGCGTGCGTTGAAACATCGCGAGCGTTGTGTCATTAAACGCCTGCATGTACAATTTCGCAGTCGTATACAACACATCGGCATCGTCCGGAAACCGCTGCTCCAATCGATGTGCAGACGCCAACGCGTTCGCCATATCGCCAGTCGCCTGGTAGCACTTCACAACACCCAAGCCAGCCAAGCGATCGAGTGTGTTATCGGGCCCCTCCATCTGTGCCGAAAGTACCGGCAAGGCGTCTTTGCAATTATTCAGTGCCGCTTCCGTCAAGCCGAGGAAAACTTGCGCCGTGCGATCCGAGGAATCGCGTACGGCCTGCTGCAATAACGGCAGCGCCTGTGAATAGCGGCCCTGATTGAACGCAGCCACGCCTTGGTCTCGGATGCCGGCCGCCGTGCAAATGCCGGTCGCGATCAGAGCTCCGGCGAGAAAGCTAGTGGCCCGCATCGTCCAACATCAAACCGCTGTTGTCATAACGATGGTGCGATTTGCCTTCATACAACCGAAAACTGAGTTCCGGCGGAGGGCCGGGCGCAATTTGCCGCCGGATCTCGACGCGTTTGTCAACGCTTTCGGCCACCGTTGCCGCGCGCCCCGAGTTCGCCGTTTGCTCTACTAACGAAGGCGTCGGCTGAGGCGCGGCGCCGTTGCCCAAACGCAGCGCCAACACGACTATGCCCAGATTCAACATGTACCTCTAATGCCCACTCAACTCCTCCAAAGCGTGCCGCGCTGTCGCATTGTCCGGCTGCCGTTCCAGAAGCTGCTGCATTACTCCGCGCGCCTTTTCAATCTGGCCCGTGCGCACATAGGCTCTTCCCAGGTTCAGGTAGAGTATATCCCGATCCGGCGCGACTTTGACCCCGTAACTAAACGCCGCCACCGCATCGTTCATCTGGCCCAATCGCGTGTACAGCACGCCCAAATTATTGATGGCATCCGCATAATCCCGCCGCAACGCGATCGCCTTCTCCAGATATTCCCGCGCCCGGTCCGTCTGGCCCAGCTTAGCCAGAGCGAGGCCCAACCCATTCGCCGCCTCCGCCGATTGCGGGTCGGCCGCGAGAGCTCGTCCATAATATTCGGACGCCTTCTGGTCGCGCCCGCGCTGCGCCGCCACATCGCCCAATCCAATCAACGCATCCACGGATTTCGCGTCTGCCGCCAACGCGCGCTGAAAGAAATCTTCGGCCACATCCGGCCGGCTTGCGTCCAACTGGAGCTGCCCCACCAGGACCAGCACACGCGCATTATCCGGCGTTTGCCGCAATACCCGTTCTAAGTAAGGCAAGGCCTGCTGGTAATATCCGGCCCACAGAAATGCCGCGCCGAATTTGAAGAAGTCACGCTTGGGCGGCGTCAAATAAACTCCCCGGTATGGCAGTGCCGGGCTCTGCGTGCCCAGTTGCTTCAAATCCGCGTCCACCTGCTCGGGCCCCGGAACCTCGCCGTACACCTTCACCGCATCGCCCGATCCATTCAGCAGCATCGCAAACGGTGTCCGCAGCGGCGCGCGCCAATCGAACAAATATCGCCGGAAAATCTCATACTCTTCGCGCGACTCCTTCAACACGAACAACCCCGGACCGGCCTGCTTGTCCGGCAACGGCACCGGCTCCAGAAACCAGGTGTCCTGAAGCCTCATCTCGTTGATCCCTTCAAGACCGGCCGGTTCGAAGGCGCGATGCTCTCGAAAAGGTTCCTTCTTCGCTTCGCTTTGGCCCTCCGCGATGGAATATTCGTGGCCCGCTTCTAAGTTCGCGAACTCCTGCGCCGCGCCCGAAGGCCACACGATCCGAACGTGCGGGGCAGTTCGCTGCGATCCCAATCCAAACAAAACCCGCTTACTGTGTTGCGACAAAAAACTTGAGCCCGCTTCCAGCCACTTCGTCTGCCCATCCACCGTAATGCGCGCGCCGATCGCGTCGCGATTCGATTTTGTCCCCGTCAGCCGAAAGGCAATCGACGCATTTGCACCCGCGCAGTTATTCTGCAGCACTCGAACCTGCGGCCCCATGCGGCTTTTCAAAATAACGTCCGGCCGCCCATCCAAATCAAAATCCACCACCGCAAACGCGCGACTGTCATCCGCGAAATCGAGCCCCGTCACGCCCGAAAAATCGAAGTAACGGTCGCCGCGCCGCGCGTGCACAACGTTGGGCTCGCAGCCATTCCAGCTATAGTCTTCTCGCGTGAATTGGTTGATCGCGTTCCAGCCGTTTTCGTAAGCTCGCGAAGGCATCGCTGTCTCCGGCGAGTGCGCCACCACTTGCCGCCAAAAGAAGCTGCCCAAATCGGTCGCGGATTCGTTCGTCAACATGCCGCACGTGACATAGATTTCCGGCCGGCCGTCGTTGTCCAAATCGTGGCCGCCTGAAGACCAAGCCCAGCGGCCAAACCCCACCTGCTGTTCCGCCGTAGCGTCTGCAAACGTGCCGTCTCCACGATTGCGCAGCAGCGTGTTACCCATCGTGTGGGAACGGTATCCCACCGGATCCTTGCGCGCCGGTGCGAACGCCGGGTCGCCAATCACCCGCTGCCCCGCGGCGGTCCACATGTTGGCAACATACACATCCGGCCGGCCATCGCCGTCGTAGTCGAACCACGATGCGCTCATACCCGGCCCGATGTCGTCCGCTCCCGCCTCGGCGGCCACATCGCGAAAGTGCCCGCGATCGTTCTTATACAAGTTCTTCCGCCCGAAGTCGTTTGCCACGTACAGATCGGGCCAACCATCGCCGTTGTAGTCGCACCAGGCTGGCGCAAAGCTGAACCGGTCGTTATTTTCCATCATCCCGGCTTCGGCGGTAACGTCTTCAAACCATCCTCCGCCCTGTGCATCCAACCGATTGCGAAACAGAAAATTCGGTGGACCGTTGCGCGCATCATCGTAGGGCGCGGCATAGGTATATTGCGCTTCGCTCTGGAAATACACATAGCAGCAGAGGTACAGGTCCAGCTTGCCATCGCGATCGAAATCCGCCGCGGCCATGCCTGTAAATGCTCCCTTCGGTAGCGTGGCGAACCGAAACGCATCCGTCCGCAGCCGGAACCGGCCGCCTTCATTCACATAAAGAACCGGCCCGCCGCCGCGCAACACCACCAGATCCTGCCGCCCGCTATTACGCAAATCGCAAAACAATGCGCAGGACGTATCGTCCAGCAGCCCAACGCCCCACTCGTCCGTCAGGTCCTGCATCGTTCCATCGGCATTGAATTTCAAGAGCCGGTTCGGCAGCCCGCCTGGCTGGCAAACATAGATTTCATCCTCGCCATCGTTGTCGATATCGCCCACCGAAACGCCGTTGCTGCCATAAATATCGATGCCGCTCGCCGGATCCAGCCGTGCGCGCCAATAGGGCACGCCTCGCGCGAACTGCTCCGAGCACTCGGGCACTGTTTTCATTGCCGCCGCCGTCACATCCTGAAACCAGCGAGCGCCCGCCGAAGCAACATGCTCTTCCACCGGAACAAACTCCAGCAGCTTGCCGCCGTCCCACCGTTGCCGCCATGTACCCACGCAATAACGGAGCCGCCCGGCCTCGCGACTCGCGACTTCATAGCGAATCACGTCCTCCGGCAACACGAAAAACTCGACCCGCCGCACTTCGCCCAGAGACTCGATCCATTTGCGCCAGCCGCCGGCCACATCGTCCTCGGAGCTATCGAATTCCGCCTGCTCCAGATCGCGATCCAACTGCCGGTAACTCTTTGCCGCCGGTGATGAACCTCGAATCGCAGCGCCGCCCGGCAGTTGCTTCGAATGGAACGCCGCAACCAGCAAATCGTGGATCTGAAATGCCTTCGCCTCTCCAGTAAATTCGTCTTGCCCCGGCAGGATGAACTTCTTTAGCTCCAAATAAGACGCGGCATGGTTCGGACCAACTCCACTTGCCCGCAGAGCAGCCGGAAACACGCATGTTAGGGCTGGGATCGCGGCCGCTGCAGACAGAAACTCCCGCCGCGTCAGCCTCTGAATAGAAAGCACTCGCTTCACTGCTCGGTAATCTTCAACGTCTGGTCCGCCGCCGTCTTGCCGATCTTCTGCACTATGCCGCTCGGCCAGTGAATTTCAATACCATCCACCGATTCCGCCGCGCCCAACCCATAGTGAAGAGTAAATGAGTTTTGCGAATAATAGCTGCCTCCGCTCATCACCTCGTCGATCATCTTACGCCCGCCTACCATGACCGTGGCTCGCGCGCCAATCGCGCTCCGGTTCGACTTGGTCCCCGTCAGCCGAAGATTCAGATAGTGTCCGTGCGGCGCATCGTTGACCAACAGGCTCGGCGTCCCGTTCATGTTGACAATCAGGATCTGCTCGCCCCCATCGCCATCGAGATCGCCAACGGCTAACCCGCGCGCCGGCCGCGCTACCGCAAACGCCGGTCCCGCCTGCGACGTCACATCCTCGAACTTCCCATTTCCCAGGTTGCGATATAGGACGGTTGGCTGCTTATAAGTGTCCCCAAGCTGTTTGCCTTCCACCTCCGGATAAACATGCCCATTGGCTACCACCAGGTCGCGCCAGCCGTCGTCGTCGACATCCGTGAAGGCCACGCCCCACCCCAGCAGTTGCCGCGATCCCAGCCCAGCCTCACGCGAAACATCGGTGAAAAACTTCCCATCGTCGTTGTGATAGAGCGACGTCAGATCGCCCGAAAAATTAGTCTTGGCGATATCCAGCCGCCCATCGCCATCGTAATCGGCCACCGCGACCCCCATGCCGGCCTGCAGTTCGCCGTCATAGTTGAACGCGACGCCCGCTGCCACGCCCCGCTCCTCGAAGGTCCCGTTGCGCAGGTTGTGATAGAGAAGGCTCGGAGTCATGTCGCACGCCACATAGATGTCCGGCCAACCGTCGTTGTCGAAATCGGCCGCCGCCACCCCCAGGCCATACCGCCCGCCCGGCTTCAAAATCCCCGCCGCCTCCGATACGTCGGTGAACGTGCCGTCGCGATTGTTGTGATAGAGCACATTGTGCGCAAGCGGCAGCCCACGCGGCCCGCACATCACCGGAATGTCCTTCCAAACGCAAAACTGGCCGTGTCCCGGATACGGCGTCTTCGACAGATCCAGATCCACATAATTCGCCACAAACAGATCCAAATAGCCGTCCCGGTCGTAATCGACAAAAGAACACCCCGACCCGTAGCGAGTTCCGGTCACCGGCAGTTTCGCCTTCTCTGTTACGTCCTCAAAAGTTCCGTCCCCGCGATTCCGATACAGCGTGTTGTGCCCATAGGCCGTCACCAGCAGGTCGGGATACCCGTCGTTGTCGTAATCCCCCACGCAAACGCCTTGTTGCCAACCGGCGACTCCGAACCCCGCCTTCTCCGCCACATCTGTGAAATGTCCATGGCCGTCATTGTGATAGAGTTGCGGCCGTACTGCCCCGTCAACACCATGTAATCGCGTTCCGTTCGCAATGAAAATATCGTTTCGGCCGTCGTTGTCGTAGTCGAAGATGGCCACTCCGTTCCCGGTCGTTTCCAGAATAAAATCCTTCCGGTCAATCCCACCGTAAACGTTTACGGTCGCTAATCCCGCAGCCCGCGCTATATCGTGAAAGTCCGAGCGAAACAGGGGTACACCTGCGAGACACGCGGCCGACGCCACGACTAGAATCCACGGTCGCCCTGCCTTCATGCACGCCAATTATACAGTCGCTTCCATTCACTATAAGGCGGAATAAGCATCTTTAGGATAAAGCCTTGCGCTCACCAGAATGAGCCCCAAAGCGAAAAAATGTCTTGATGTAACCGGTTACTTTGTGATACCTTCTTCTAAGCTTTTGGTGTTAGTTCGAATTGTCTAGTCTTAGTTGAAACTTTTGTTGGGGGTTAAGGTATGCCTCGTTGGCTTACTGCCATTTCAGTTAGTCTTTTGCTCGCCCTTGTTGGCGGCACCCTCGCTTTCGCACAGCGAGATCTCGGAACCGTCACTGGAACTGTCACCGACCCTTCGGGCGCTGCTGTTCCCAATGCTAAAGTAACCATCTTAAACACGGCAACAAACGTTGCTTACGATACTGTGACCAACTCCGCTGGCGTGTACAGCCGTCCCGCTCTTACACCCGGCACCTATTCCGTGACTGTCGAAGCTGCCGGATTCCAGAAAGCGCAGCAACCGGGCATCATCGTCGCACCCGGAGAGCCCGTCACGGCCAATATCGCGCTCAAAGTGGGAAATGCGGCTGAAACTGTCGTCGTCGAAGCCACTGCCCCGCTGCTCCAGACAGAATCTCCCGCCATTGGCGAAACCCTCAATTCGGGCCAGGTATCGCAACTGCCACTGGGCGGTCAACGCACGTTTACGTTCCTCGCGCGCTTGTCGCCCGGCGTTGTTCCGGCCGAGCCTGGCGCTCGCGATGCTCTTGGCGGCGGATTCTCTGCGAACGGCGTTCGCTCCACTGGCGAAAATAACTACCTGCTGAACGGCGTGGACAACAATGTCAATGTCATCGACTTCCTGAATCAAACCTCCTTCGTCATCGGACCTTCCGTTGAAGCCATCGGCGACATGCAGGTGATCACCAACGGCGCTAGCGCAGAATATGGGCGCGCCGCGGGCGGAATCCTCGACGTCACAATTAAATCCGGCACCAACCAGCTTCACGGCGTCTTGTTTGAGATTCTCCAGAACACAGATCTTGACGCCAACCGCTGGGAGAACAATCTCGCCGACACTCCTCGAAACCCGTTTAAGCAGAACCAGTTCGGCGCTGCCGTGGGCGGACCGATCATTAAAAACAAGCTATTCATGTTCGGCGACTATCAAGGTACCCGCATCCGGACCGCCGGGGGCGATATCGACAACCTTGGTTACGGCGGTTTCTACACGATCCCGACTCAAGCCATGATCGGCGGAAATTTTTCGAATTTGTTGGGAAAGTCGGTAGGTAACGGCGTGTTGGCAAATCAGATTTTCGATCCGACGACCACCATGTGCACCAGCGGCTGCGCGCCCGGCAGCTTGACCGCATTGAGTGGAGCGAATCCCGTCTACACTCGCGCGCCCTTCGCAAACAATACGATTCCGGCCACCATGATGGATCCTGCCGCGGTCAAAATTGCGAGCCTTTACCCGCTCACCAACCAACCGATTCCAAACGGAATCTATCCTCAGAACGATTTCTACACGGTAACCCCAGGCTCGTTGAACACCGACCAGGGCGATGGGCGCGTGGATTACCACCTGAACGATAACAACAGCATCTTCGGTAGCATTAGTTGGTCCAATACAGCCAAAAGCAGTGTGGTTCCTTTTCAAGGAGCGCTCGACGGCGGCAACTTCAATGGCATCGGTGAGACAGACCTTGGCCGCAATGGCACCCTCAGTTGGGCGCACATCTTCTCACCCACCGTCGTGAATGAAGCGCGTGTTGGCTTTAGCCGTCTTGTCACCGATCGTACGGGCGCCAACTCGACCACCGACGAATTTAAGGCGGAAGGCATCGGCGGTTATGACCCCAGCACCGGCGGTTTGCCCCAGACTGGCCTGGGCCGCTACAGCGAGATAGGCGCTGAAGATTGGCTGCCGACCAAAGAGTACAACAACGAATGGGATCTCATTGACAATCTCTCAGTCACCCGGGGCAATCACAATTTGAAATTCGGGGCCGAGTTCCGCGAATTACATTTCCCGTTCTTCCAGGTTCCCTACCCGCACGGCGAAATGAACTTCGCCCGTACAGAGACCGCTTATCCTTCGAATAATTCCGATTCCGGTCCGAACGGTACATTCTCTGCGGATACGGGGGACGAACTCGCATCTTTCTTATTAGGCGCCATCGACAACGGCCAGATCTCTACGACTAACTTCATCAGTTCCACGAAGCAGGGATACGCCGGGTACGTGATGGACACCTGGAAAACGACTTCAAAGCTGACTTTGAATCTCGGCGTTCGCTATGAGCTATTCTCGCCCATTGGCGAACAGTTCGGGCGTCAATCGAACTACGTCCTTCAGAACAACACCTTATACATACCGAGCGGCCCGGATCAGAATACGCCGCTACCTCCCAACTTCAGCGCTCCGGCGACCATTAATGGAGTCACCTTCCCGGCGTTGTTCCCTGGCACGACCGTTTCACGCGGCCAAGTCAACTCCTACCTGATCCCGTGGGATAAGCTCGACATTGGCCCGCGCTTGGGCTTCGCCTACAATGTTTTCCCGAAGACCGTCATTCGCGGCTTCTATGGCATCTTCTACGGTGGAGAAGAAAACCAGGGCGGTAATCCGAATCGCGGTGAATCGGCACCGTTCAACGAATCCCCGCAGTTGAACCGTCCGGCCGGTGTCGGCTCCTTCCAGCCCGATCCGTTCTTCGCGAACGGCGCACCCACCGGAGGCGTCTCCGTTGGCTATCCCGTTAACGTGTTCAACGGCTTCCCCGTTTCCTCGCTCCAGTTCCGCGAACTCGCTACGGACTTCGACAATCCCATGGTGCAGGAATGGAACTTGGCAGTTCAGCACCAACTTCCAGGCAATATGGCCCTCGAAGTCGGTTACGAAGGCAACCACCAATCGCACCAGTTGCTCCAACCGGACTTCAATGCCTGCCCCAACGTGTACACGACAAACTCGGCAATCACCTGTAATGCGCTTCGGCCCAACCCCATTATTGGAAGCATCTCGGGTACAGCGTCGTTCGGGCTCGGCAACTATAGCGCCATGACAGCCTCTCTCCAGAAACGGTTTAGCAAAGGCTTGCAGTTCCAGGCCGCCTATACTTACGGCCATGCTCTTGCCGATAGCGGCACCACGCTCGCGGGTTCACAGAACCTCTATAACATCAACCCGCTCAATTACAATGCTTCCTACAGCAGTGCATCCTGGGACATCCGTCATAATTTCACGGCTGCCTTCAACTACAACATCCCGTTTGGAAAGGGCCAGCAGTTTGGCGCCAACATGAACCGGGCTGCCCAGACCTTGCTCGGCGATTGGCAGGTTAATGGTATCCTCACCCTACGCACTGGCGTGCCGTACACCATCTCCGGCAGCGGCTGCCAGTTGGAGTCAGGCGCTGAGGGCGGGTGCGGTGTGGAAGTCATCGGCAACAATCCGAACGCCGCTCCCCCGGGTGGTCGCACCCCCTCCGAGTACTTCAATATCGCCAACTTCACCGCCGCCGCGCCGTTGTCGCAAGGCGACCTCGGCCTACAGAGCAACACCGGTCCGCCCACGCGAACCTTGGATTTCTCCATTTTTAAGGACTTCCCCTTCACGGAACGTATCAAAATGGAGTTCCGCGGCGAAGCTCTCAACATCGCCAACACGCCCCAATTCAACGTTCCCGACAGCGGACTCTCGGATGCTAATTTCGGGCGCATCACCAGCACCCAAGCCGGTACCGAACGACACATCCAGTTCCAGCTACGGCTGCAGTTCTAACGCCACACCGAACCGCTTAACTCAAAACCGCTTGCCTGCATTCAAAGCAGGCGAGCGGTTTTTCATCAAGGGCGGTCACGACAGTCGTAAAATTTTTTCGTAATAATACTTCCAGTCACCTACAGCCGATTCCCCCCTCCGTCGCTTGCCCCCTCGCGCGAAAACGGTTGTAGAACATGACACCCACGCCCCTGAACCGCAAAGCCCGCCGCGCCGCCGAGCGCGCCGCCCACAAAGCCGCCCCCGCATCCGAACCGCAATTAACTGAGCCGCGCGCGCCAGCAAACGGCCCGATCTCCCCCGAACGCCTCGCCGCCAACCGCGCCAACGCCCAACTCAGCACCGGACCAAAATCTGAAACTGGCAAGGCCAACTCCTCCAAAAACGCCAAGGGTGAGGCCGCGTTTCTCAGCGAGCCGAAGATTCAACAAGTGACCGCTCTCACCGGCCGCACCGTCCTGCTTCCCGGCGATGATGCCGATCGCTACGAAAATCATCTGAACCAATACAAAAAGGCGTACCAGCCCGTCGGCGAGCGCGAGCACGAACTCGTTCAGTCTCTCGCCGATACCACCTGGCGTCTCGACCGCATTCCCGGTCTCGAAGAAGCCATCTACGCCAGAGGCTGTACGGAATTCGCCGCCGAAGTCTCCGATCTCGATCCAGTCGCACGAAGCGCCTCCCTCCGCCTGCGAACCTATCTCGCCTATGAGCGCCAACTCCACAATCTCAATCTTCAGGAAATGCGTCTGCACCGCTTGCGCGAAAAACTCATCGCCGAAATCAAACAACTGCAAAAGGAGCGCGCGCAGAAGGAAAAGGACGATCTCGCGATCGCCGCCAAACTCTACGTCGCCGCCAAACACGACCGCAAACCTTTCGATCCCGCTTACTATGGGTTTGAATTTTCAACTGCCGATGTCGAAGGCTATCTACATGGCCAGCGCGCCGCGTTCCTGACCGAAAAAGCCATGATAGGAGGACAACGAGACTAAGCTCGACCATTCCTGACTTCTGACTTCTGTCTCCTGTCCCTTGGCCGATATATATCTCCGAAGCGATATATATATCATACGATATATATATGGCGAAAGATCGTTCTCCCGATTCCTTCCTGCCCCTCAAGCCCTCCTGGTTCCATGTCCTCCTATCGCTCGCTGGCTCCCCGCAGCATGGCTACAGCATTATGCAGGAGGTTCTGGTCCGTACCGATGGCAAAATTCGGCTCTGGCCGGCCACTCTTTACGGCACGCTCAAGCGTTTACTTGATGCCGATCTGATTGAAGAATCCGGCGAAAGACCGGACGAGCCGCTCGATGATGCGCGCCGCCGCTATTACCGCCTCACGAAGTTCGGCAAGCGTGTGCTCGCCGCCGAAAGCGACCGTCTCGAAAGCCTGGTTCATGCGATCCGCGCCAAACGGAGCTCGCGAAGAGAGGTGGAATCGTGAAGAATCCGAACGAACCCGTCGCCCTCGGACTTCGGCTCTACCGCGCTCTGGCGCAGGCCTTCCCCCAGGAATTCAAGAACGCCTATGGCGATGAACTGATGCAGGTCACCGAAGAAGCCATCGGCGGCATCTGGCGGCGCGATGGCTTCCTCGGCCTGTTTGCCTTGTTGCTGGACGTCGTCGCCCGCATCGTCTTGGAGCACTTGTTCGAATTGCGGCAGGACATCCGCTATGGCCTGCGCATGCTGGCTGCCGCGCGCGGCTTCACCGCGACCGCTCTCATCTCGCTCAGCATTGGCATCTGCATTGCCACCTCCGCCTACAGCGAACTGCATTCGTTGATACTTCGCGACACTCCCGGCGTACAGCGGCCGGACGGCTTGGTCGCCACACAGCTCCCAGTATCCTATCCACGCTTCGAACGCTTCCGGAATCAAACCGCGCTGTTCACATCCGCGTTGGCCTATGTCGCTCCGGTGCCTTTCGCGCTCTCGGATGCCGGGCATACAGAGCGGTTCTGGGGGCAACTGGTCACCGCCTCCTACTTCTCTACGCTGGGCGTTCAACCCATGCTGGGACGGTTCTTTGATGCCTCAGAGTCCCAGCCCGGCAGGTCGCCAACCGTGGTCGTAAGCTATCGCTTCTGGCACAACCATCTCGGCGGCGATCCCCTGATCGTTGGCAAGACGCTGCGAATCAACGGCCATCCCTCGACCGTGCTCGGCGTCGGTCCGGCCGGCTTTGTAGGGGCTTCCGCCGTGACTTATCCCGCCGATCTCTGGCTGCCGGTCACCGTCGATCCCGCCATTGCGCCGGAACTCGCCGGAAATGCCCTCGAACGGCGCGACTTGACCATGTTCCAGATGATCGGCCGGCTCAAGCCCGGCGTCACAATTGGACAGGCCGAAGCCGCGCTCGACAGCGTTGCCGATCAGATGGGACGCGACTATGGCGATAACCTTAATCCGCGAAAAGATCGCGCTGTGCGCCTGGCCGCCGGCGGCAAAGTGCTTCCTGTGCGCAAGCAGGACCTGCCCATGTACACCGAGTTCTTCTTCGTCCTGGGCGGCATGGTGCTCTCCATCGCCTGCGCTAATGTCGCCAACATGTTGCTCGCGCGGGCTGCCGATCGCCGCAAGGAGATTGCCGTGCGTTTAGCTCTCGGAGCAGCCGCTGGCGCCTTTTACGCCAACTACTCACCGAGAGTCTGTTGCTGTCGTTGGGCGGCGGCCTGGTTGGTTTTTGTTTAGCCTGGTGGGTCACCAACATGAGCTCTCAGGTTCACTATCCTTATCCGATGCCGGTCGCCTTCGATATACGAGTCGATCTCGGCGCGCTCCTGTTCACCATCGGACTCAGCCTCATCACGGGCATCGTGTTCGGCCTGGTACCGGCCTGGCAGGCCACCGGCGCCGGCATCACGCCTGCTCTTAAGGAAGGCGGTGCGGTCCGCATCCGCCGCTTCCGCCGCCTGACCCCCCGCAATATTCTTGTGCTGTGCCAAGTCGCCGGATCTCTTGCACTGCTGCTCATGACCGGTTATCTGGCCTCGGCTGCCAGACGAATTTGGGATTGCAAGCCGGTTTCGATCCGCGCAATCTGTACTTGATCTCGGTAGACCCGGTTCGCGACGGCTACACCGCGGAGCAGGCGACTGCTTTCTTCAACCGACTGCTGCGCCGTATCCAATCTGTGCCAGGGATCGAAAGTGCGTGCCTGACGGACAGTGTGCCGGGAGCGATCAACGGGCGCGCTTGGGTCCAGTTCTCCGTCTTGGGGCCAGGAGTCGAGCACAACAAAACTGTCGCAAGCGCGATGCGATACGAAGTAGGACACGGCTTCTTCCAAACGACAGGAATTGCCATTCTCGCCGGGCGGGGTTTCGATACGCGGGATGAATCGCTCGACGCCATGGGCGTGATCGTCACCGAAGCGCTAGCGAGCAGATATCCGGATGTGACGGACCTCGTGGGCCGCCGCATAGAAATTGGCAACGATGCCGTCGGCGGGTTCGTCGGCCTGGTTCCCGGAACCTTTGACTATCGCCTGAGACAGCACGCGGGCAAGCAAGTGTTTCAAGTGATCGGCGTGGCGCAGGACATCGTGCAGGATTTGGGAGTACAGAAGCCCCGCCCCGCTATTTACTTTCCGCTCAAACCCGCCGATTACGCCCAACCCTCACTACAGGGCGTGACCATCATCGCTCATGCGACACCCGGTTTCGATGCAATTCGCGCGATGCAGCACCAGGCCGCCGCAATCGACTCGAACATCACGCCATTCGAACCGCGCACGATGGTGGAGCAGATTGTCTTGTTTATAGTCCGTATTGCCGCATGGACTTACGGATTCATCGGGCTTGCCGGTTTGATCCTTGCCACCGTGGGATTGGCCGGAGTGACCAGCCACGCCGTCATGCGCCGCGCCCGCGAGATCGGTATCCGCATGGCGCTAGGCGCGCGCAAGCTGGACGTATTGGCGCTGGTGATGAAGGAGACCGCCGCCCTGGTTGCGGTCGGCACGGTGATCGGCCTGCTCTTCGCCTGGGCAGGCACGCGCGCCTTGGGATTTGTCTTCTCGAGCGTCGCCCAATCGGCCGCCGTTACGAAATACACTCCGCTGTTGCTGTTTGGCGCTCCGGTGCTGCTTGCCGCTCTGGCCCTGTTCGCGTCCTATTTACCGGCGCGCCGGTCCACACGCATTGACCCGGCCGCTACCCTGCGCCAGGAATAGCTGCCGAGCACGCTGCCCACCACGACAGCCGGTATATCGGGTGAGTTGCATGAATTCAAATTAACGGCTACTCCCAATTGGGTGGAGGACCGCACCACGCCCGTGTGTGCGTCACAAAGACAGAGGCCGACAGGAAAGTCGCAGGCCCACTGGAGTTCCGCGGCGAAGCGCTCAACATCGCTAACACACCGCAATACAACACTCCCGATCAAAATCTGCAGGATGCTAACTTCGGACGCATCACCGGCACCCAAGCCGGCACCGAACGCCATATCCAGTTCCAGCTACGGCTGCAGTTCTAACGCCACACCGAACCGCTTAACTCAAAACCCTAGGCCTCATTTGGCCCGACGCTAAAAGTTAAAATCTCCCTCCGCCGGCCAGCTTCACAAACCCGCTCCGCACCGGAACCGGCAGGTCCGTCCCCTTGATCGCCCGCCATAACACCTCGTTCAGATCGTCGTCGTCCGCCAGGTCGGCATCGTGGAAGTCCATCTTGGCGGAGGCCGCCGCGCCCACGCCATGCTCCGGATTGCGCTCCGTCATTGAGGTCTTCTCTTCGATCACCGAATATGACCGCAAGTCGGCTTGCGAGCTAAAAGTCCCGAACATGGGCCGTGCCGCCGCGTCGAACTGCGTCATCGGGCGCAACCCTAGAATCAGCTCCATTGTCCGCAGGACGCCCGCCTGGTTGTACATCGTCGAATCCACAATTCCGCGATGCGTGTAGGGCGAAATCACCCACGCCGGCGCCCGATGCGAATCGACATGGTCCGGTCCATTCTGGGCATCGTCCTCGATGATGAAGATCGCCGTCGAACCCCACAGTTTGCTGTGCGAAACCGCATCCACCAATTCGCCCACCGCATAGTCGTTATCCGCATTCAAAGCGAACGGCGTCAGCTTGCCCGCGCGCGTCCCATACGTATGGTCGTTCCCCATGCGCAGCACCATGAATTGCGGAGCCTGGCCTTTCGCATCGAATTCCTTCCATTCGCGGATGAACTCCTGCGACCTTTTTACGTCCGAATACTCCAGATCGAATCCGCGGTAATTCATGTCCGTGTAGGGCGCCAGCGCCGGATCGCGCACATGATCGATCTGCCGCGGTCCATCCGCGGATTTCAGATTCTGGGCCCACTGGCCGTAATCGCGTATCGAAACCCCGGCTTGGAGAGCGTTGTCCCAGATGTAGCCCGCGGGCGGCGTATTCGCTGGCTCTCCGCCTTCAAAGTCATAGAGCTTGCTGCGGCCTGCATACTCGTTGGGGGATAGCTTCACGGTGTAATCGGGGGCAATCGCCGCCGAGGCCCAATTGTGCCCGTCCGCGCTGACATCGGCGTTCTCATAGAAGTTGTCGTACGCGATGAACTCACGCGCCAGTTCGTGCAGATTCGGCGTTACGTGGTCGCCGAACAGGTTCAGCGCCTTGTCGCCGTTGCCCTTTTCGAGATCGCCCAGCACCTGGTCGTAGGTCCGGTTCTCTTTGACGATGTAGATGACGTGTTGAATGGGCGAAGCGTGGCTTGGTGTTTTCGCGAACGCGGCCTCATTCGGCCCCGGTTTTCTGTCGTAGATCAGATCGTCCCGATACGGCGAATTTTCAGCCACCGTTTGGGAGAATTCACTCATCTGATCCTCCGAAGGCGCCGGCAGAAACGCTACTGTCCCCGCCTGCATGTGCGGAATGTATCCCGGCCATTGGCGGCGTTCCCCGGCATGCACTTGCTCCGGTTGCTTGGTGGGGATTGGTCCATCCGGATTGGGACGGCTGCCCAAGCCCTTGCCGTTCAAGATGACAACTTGATAATCGTCCAACACCCGTACCGCCGTCGGATACCAACCTGTCGGAATGAATCCCGCAATCGTGGTTGGCGCCGTCGAAACGTTGGCTACGGCAATCGCGTTCGCGTCGGAACACACCACATATAAGCGGTGCCCGTCTTTGTCGAGCGCCAGTGCCGATGGCGTCATGCCCAGCGGATTCAGCGGCGTCAGCGAAACGTTGATGGCCTCCAGTTTTCTAAGATCCATATCCGGCGTCACGCCGAATGAATAAACCGCGTTGGTATTCGCCGCCGCCACGAACATACGCTCTCCCAGGTCGGATGTGTCGGTGCCTGCCTCGGTGTCTCCCGCCGGCGCCGGTTTGTCCAGCCACACCATGTCCGTCGGATGCGGCCCCACGAATGTCCGTCCCAGTTCCGCACCCGTCTTCAGGTTGTGCCGGTGTATCGATCCATCGCCCCAGGAGGTAACGAACAAGACTTTGCCTTCGGGCGGGATCATTAACCGGTAGGGCCGGCTGCCCGTCTTGAACCTGCCCAACAACTTCCCGTTGTCGATCTCGATTACGGCGATCGAATCCATGTACAGATCCGCCGCATAGAGCAAGCGCTCGTCTGGCGATTCGACCACATCACCGATGAACGACTGGCCCTTGTTCTTCAAATCGCGCACGGCGGCAAACTCGCGCGTCCGCGTCAGCGCGCCGGTGTCCGGATTTAACTCCAATTCATATACGGTGGCCTTCGTCCCGCCGCCCACGTAGAACAGATTGCGGCTCTTGGCGGCGCATAGCCCCAGCCATGCGTCGGGCACCGGCGTCCTGCCCACTTCACGCTGCGACGCAATATCGATCACGCTAATCGATGGCGGATTGTAGCCTGCATTCAGCACCAACAAATACTTCCCGTTGCTTGAAACAGCCGTGCTCATCGGCAGCGTGTCGACCGGAATTTGCTTGCCCGCCGGACGAATTGTCCAGCCGCTATTTAACAGGAAGCCGCCCGCTGGAAGCGGCCCTACGTGAGCGTCTGGCGCGATATTCGAACCGTCGTCTTGCGCCGTCATCGCCGCGGCCCCAAAGGCCCCAACCAACGCCAACAGAAACAGAGTTTTTTTCATTCAGTGAACCTGTGTGCAATCGGAAACCGGCGTCCCACTCCGAACGCCTTCGTCGTAATCTTCAATCCCGGCGCGGCCTGCTGCCGTTTGTATTCGTTCCGGTCTACTTTTCGTATGATGTCGCGGACCAATTCCAGCGGAAGTTTTTCGTTGGCCGCAATCTGGACTGCCGATTCATACCGCTCCACGTATCCCGCCAGAATCGCATCGAGAATGTTGTAGTCCGGCAGGCTATCGGTATCCTTCTGGTCCGGACGAAGCTCCGCGGAGGGCGCTTTGGTAAACGTGTTCTCAGGTATCGGAGCTTTGCGCCCCGCGGCCTCAGCCCGCGCGTTGGCGATTCGCGCCAGCCGATAGACCATCGTCTTCGGGACGTCGCTGATTACGGCCAACCCGCCGCACATGTCGCCATAGAGCGTGCAGTAACCCACCGCCAGTTCGCTCTTGTTGCCGGTCGTCAGCACCAGCGAGCCGAACTTGTTGGAGAGCGCCATCAACGTCATGCCGCGCAGCCGGCTCTGGATGTTCTCTTCCGTTGTATCCGGTTCGTAGCCTTGGAACAACGGTCCGAGCGTCTTGATCATGGTCTCGTAGCCCGGCCCGATCGGCACAATATCGAAATGTATCCCGAGATTCTCCGCGAGCCGGCATGCATCCGTAAGACTGTGCTCCGAAGAGTGCGGCCCAGGCATCCCCACGCCCGTCACGTTCTCGGCGCCGATCGCTTCCACTGCAACCGCCGCTACGAGGGCCGAATCGATGCCGCCGCTCAGCCCGATGATCGCCTGCCGGAACCCGCATTTCTGCATGTAATCGCGCGCGCCGATCACCAGCGCCTCGAACGCCGCCTCTTCGTCGTCTGCAAAGTCCGCGCGGCGTTCGCCTTGGCCGGTCGCCGAATCGAACAGCAGCAGGTCTTCAGCAAACGACCGCCCCACCGCGGCAATCTCACCATTCGCGGTCATGGCAAAACTCGATCCATCGAAAACCAATTGATCGTTGCCGCCAATCATGTGCACGTAGACCACCGGCAATCCGAAGCGGAGCGCGGTGGCGCGGAAGATCGAGTGCCGCTGCTCCCGCTTGCCCAGGTTCCAGGGCGAAGCGTTGATGGAGACGATCAGATCGGCGCCCTGGTTTACCAGTTCTTCCACGGGATCGCGGCTGTAGCGCCGCCGCTCCCAGTACTGCTTATCGTTCCAGGCATCCTCGCAGATGGTCACCGCGATCCGGCAGCCATGCACCGTGCACACACTTTGCGAACGCGCCGGCTCGAAATAACGAGTCTCGTCGAAAACGTCGTAGCTGGGCAGCAGCATCTTGCGCTGATCGAGAATGATCCGTCCACGCTCGATCACCGCCGCCGCGTTCTGTGCCGGAATCGGGGCGTCTTCTCGCGAATGCGCCACATATCCCACAATCAGCGCGGCATTGAGATCCGCCGTCTCCACCGCCACGCGGTACAGTGCATCTTTCGTACGATCCAAAAACGATTGCTTCTCCGTCAGATCGCGTGGTGGATATCCGGTCAGCGCCAGTTCGGGAAATACAACCAGTTCCGCCCCTGCCCGATCCGCCCGCCTGGCAAAGTCGAGAATTTTTTGGGTATTCGCGTCCAGATCGCCGACCGTGTTGTCGATCTGCGCCAATGCGATGCGCATGGAACTCTCATTGTAGCCGTGCGCCGTCTGCTCAATTAATGCTCGAACTCCATATTGATATCGCCCGAAGGCCCTCGATACAGCACGGCCATGTTCTTCAGCTTGTGTTTACCGGTTAGCTTAAAGTACAGCAGCCCTTCCACAGGTTTCTGGATGTCCTGCGTCGCCAGTTCCTTCGTTTTCAGCTTCGTCAACAGGTCGTTGTTGCCCGTATCTTTGTCATTCATGCCAGTTGGCGTCTTGCTATCGTCGGCCGGTTTCTTGTTGTTGCCTAATCCGCCAATCGCAATCCCCGCAATCGTTGACCGGACCGGGTCTACTCCGACTGAGTCCTGCTTCTGCTCTTTGATGATCAGCACACCTTTGCCGGCGATCTCCGATGGATCGTACGGCTGATTTCGCTCTCCATCGTCATGTGCGAGCAATATGAAATCGTCCGGTGAAATCGATACCGGCTTGTCCACCTTGGGCGTCACCCGAACGTGCAAAACCACGATGTCCGGACCGGGATTCGCGCCAATCTCCTGGACCACTTCATCTGGTTTAATGAACAGCGTTGCGGTCACATTGATGGAATCGTTATCGCCGCTGGTCGTCGGCGAGATCACTTTCTTGGTCGCAAACACCGCGCCGGCGACCAGGACCAACAGCAACGCAGATTGAAGAAAGGTACGCATCGATTACAACCTCATTCGTAGCGTAGCGCGGTCTTAGGATCGACGCTGGCCGCACGCAGGGCCGGAATCAATCCAGCCGCCGCGGCTACTCCGGCCATCACCAACGATGCCAGCAAAAACACAGTGCCATCGTCCGGACGCACCCCATAGAGTTCCGATGCTACCAGCCGCGCCAGCCAGTAAGCTCCGGGAAGTCCAACAGCCAAACCAGCGCACGTCAGCAGGATAACCTCCCGCATCACCATCCGCAGCACTTGCCCCGGCTGCGCGCCCAGCGCCAGTCGTATGCCAATCTCCGTTGTCCTGCGCGCCACCGAATAAGCCACCACGCCATACAGCCCCACGCCGGCGAGCAGTAATGCGAGTGCGCCGAACGCAGATGCGAGAATCGCCGTCATTCGATCGGTATAAACCGAGTGATTCACCACATCTTTCATCGTAGCCACGTTGTAAACGGGAAGATTTTGATCGAAGGTCCGGACCAGAGCGCGAACACTCTTCTCCAGCGCCTTCGTATCCCCGCTCGTTCGCAGGAAGAATGTTGCATTGGGAATCGCGGCCGTGTGCGCATAGGATTGCTCCAAAGGCACATAGTAGGTTGGCTTCGGAACTTCCCGCAGATTCAGATTCACGGCATCCTTGACCACGCCTACAATCTCGATATCAAGTTTCCCACCAGAACCCTTTTCCATACGCTTGCCGATCGGGTCCTTACCAGCTAGAAAGCGCCGCACAAAGGCCTCGTTCACGACCGCGACCGGCGCCGAGGAGGTCTGGTCTCGTTCCTCAATTTCACGTCCCCGGACCAAAGGTGTTCCGAGCGTTCTGAAGTAATCGGCGCCAACAGAGTTCGTGTCGGCGTCCATGTTTTCGTCCGCCCGCGCCTGATAGCCCTCAACAGTAATGTTAGTGCTGCTTTCGTCGCCTGCGAGCGGCCCGTTTCCAGCCACTGAAACCAAAGAGACGCCAGGCAGTTGCCGCAAGCGATCGAGAACGCCGCGATACAGCGCCAGCCCTCTATCGGTCTTGTACCCGCTCAGCCTGGGGTCTATTGAGAAGACGAGCAGCCGATCCGGCCGGAATCCCGGATCATGCTGAAGCAAGCCGATTAGCGTCTTGGCAAACAGCGCCGCGGCGATCAGCAATGACACTGAGAGCGCCAACTGGCCGGCTACCAGCGTTTGTCTCCATCTGGTGTGAACGCCGCTGCCGGAACTGGCCGCGCCTTGATCTTTCAAAGCCGGCATAACGTCCACGCGCCCGGCCTGCAGCGCCGGCAATAAACCAAACAGGAATGTCGTGACGGCCACCAAGCCCACGCTAAACACCAGCACCGCCGCATCCGGGACGGTTGTCAATATGCCTTCGCCGTACGATCTGGGAAGCGCAGCGATCAGGCCCCGCACCATCGCAAACGATAAGCCGATCCCAAGCGCGCCGCCAACTACCGCCAATACGAGGCTCTCCGCGAGCATCTGCCGGATCACGCGCCATCGGCCCGCGCCCACGGCAAGCCGCACCGCAATCTCACGGCCGCGTCCTACGGCTCTTGCAATCAAGAGGTTGGCCAAATTGGCACAGGCGATGACCAACAGCAGCCCAACCATCGCGAGCAGCGCCGTGAGCGGCTTGCGCCACCTGCTTTCCAGGTCATTGATACCGGAAGCCGCGGGGTGCAGAGCGAGTCGCGTTGTCAGTAACCGCTTTTGCGCGTCCGCGCTGTGCACCTTGAGCGCTGCGAGTTCATCGGCTAAAGCAGCCGTCCAAACCGGCTGTAAAGCAGCCAATGCCGCCCCGCGCGCATTTCCCGCGCGGATTCGTCCCAGCAGGTTGATCCAGCGCGTTTTGGGGTCGTCCGTCTCCCTCCAACCCGGCGTCACCTCGGCCTTCATGGAAATTGGCACGAATATGGCGGCCGCGTCGCCTAATAGCAGCCCATTAAACCCGTCCTGAACAACGCCCACCACTGTAAAGGGATAACCGTTAACCAGAAGCTTCTGATTCAATGCCGCCGCGCTTCCGTTGTAATGTTTCATCCAGAAGCCGTAGGACAGAACGGCCACCGGATTGCCGTCTTTCACGCGGTCGTCGTCCGGCGCCAAAAGCCGTCCCAGAGCTGGCCTTAATCCCAGAACCGGGAAAAAATTGCCCGAAACGACCTCGGCATGCGCCCGATCCGCTCCATTTGGCAGCGTGAGATCCACCTCCGAACCCGAACGCGCAGCTAAGCCATCAATACCCTTCGCTCCGTCGCGCAACCGTCCATACATTGGATAGGAGAAAACCGTTTCGTCGTTGTCATCGGAAGCCGAGCCGGGCAGATTCGGAGGGTCCTGGTGAATAAGAAATAGATTTTCCGGATGCGACACCGGCAGCGACCGCAAAAGCACCTGATAAAAAAGCGAAAAGATGGCCGTGTTTGCGCTGATTCCCAAGGCCAGCGTTAAGATCGCAACGCCGGTAAAAACCGGAGCACGTTTCAGAGTGCGCAAAGCGAACCGGATATCATTCCACATAATGCGAGAATATCGGTTTTGGACGGGCACCGCATCTATGTAACCGCCCGGCGACGCCCACAGGCAGGCTTGGGGATTTTCTGCCGGTGTTAACCAAGCACCGCTGACTGCCGGGCTGTATAGGGGTTCCGGTGGTTGATGGCACTTTAATTGCTCACTACTTTGTGCTCTGGAGACAGCTATTAGCCTACTCAACGAGCCAGTCCGCCCTGTGACGGCGAACGCTCAGGAAGCTTTCGCAAGCTATCCGAATGTCGGGGTGCGCTCAGCCGACCCTAATTGGATCTCTTTGTCTATTCGAGCCGATCTGACCATGCTCGAACCGGTAGTGGACTTCTTCCGGCGCGCCTTGGGTCGCCTTCACGATGTCACTCGCGACAATTTGACGCTGGTTTTGCACGAATTGCTCGAAAACGCAATCGAGCACGGTTGCGCGTTCGATCCTTCTAAACAGATCGAACTCACCTGCGTGCTCACCGAGCGAATGGTTCTGATCGAAGTCCGCGATCCGGGTCCCGGATTCCGCATCGAGAAGATCAATCACACCGCCTTGACCAATCCGCCCGGAGAACCTCTCCAGCACGTGCAATACCGTTTTGCCCATGGGATGCGGCCGGGCGGTTATGGGATCGTGTTGGTCCAGCAAATCGTGGATGAGCTCATTTATAACCAGCGCGGTAACGAGGTTATGGCCATTAAATATGTTTAACGACTCTCAAACGCCCGCGGGATCGGAAGGGCGTGTGCTAACGGAAATGCTGGAAACCCCGCTGCGCTTCGGGTAGCCATTCACCTCCTGGTACGACCGTGGGGAGGGCAAAATCGTCACCAGCGTTTGCGGTTGGGACCGCTGCCGGCCGATGACTATTGACTGTATCGATAAAGTAGTCCAGGACTACCCATCTTTCATCGGATTACGCCGGTTTTCCTGGATTCCCGCCCCTGTTTAAGTTAACGTAGTAATAAAACCAAAAGAAAATGCCTGTCCGAATGAAAGACATCGCCCGGGAACTGGGGATTTCCGTGGTGACAGTTTCAAAAGTACTGCGCGACCACCCCGATATCGGTAGCGATACGCGCCAGCGTGTCCTGAAGCGCATGAAGGAGTTAAATTACCGGCCCAATCTGGCGGCACGCGCGCTGGTAACCGGCCGGTCGTCAACCGTCGGGTTGGTGGTGCCGGATTTGGTGCACACGTTCTTTGGCGAAATCGCGCGAGGCCTATCGAAGGCGCTCCGCAAGAAGAATTACAGCCTGCTGATCGCCTCGTCCGAAGAAGATCCGCAACTGGAACAGCAGGAGATCGACCAGCTTCTAGCCCGCCGGGTCGACGCGCTGATTGTTGCGTCCTCGCAGTGGACCATTGAGACCTTTCGCCATATTGAGGAGCAGAAGGTTCCTTATATTCTGATCGATCGCAAGTTCGCCGGTTTGTCCGCTCATTTCGTGGGGGTTGACGACGAGGCGGTGGGTATCCTCGCTACGGAACACCTGATCGAAATTG
Source organism: Bryobacteraceae bacterium (assembly GCA_036272835.1). GTDB lineage: Bacteria > Acidobacteriota > Terriglobia > Bryobacterales > Bryobacteraceae > Bog-105. The sequence continues at coordinate 63,336 of DATAXY010000058.1, read as the reverse complement.
GATGCCGCAACATCGCTCACATCGCCGGACCGGATGTGAGCACCGGACACGGACGCCTGGAGGGCTTTCGGCAAGCGCTGCGGCAACGCGACATATCGATTCCACCGTCCAACGTAGTGGTTTGCAAGCATGGCGACGATTCCGGGGAGAACAGCGGTCACGATGCCATGATGCGGCTACTCCGGCACTCGCCGCATCCGGACGGCGTGTTCTGTTATAACGACCCGGTTGCGCTGGGGGCAATGCGGGCCATTCTCGAGTCGAGTCTACGCATTCCCGGAGATATAGCTATTGTCGGATGCGGCAATATTGTCTATGCCGATTCGCTGCGTGTTCCGCTATCGAGCATCGACCAGCAGAGCGAAACCATAGGAGAGCGCGCTGGGAAATTGGCGCTGGCGTGCGTGGAATCGAAAACGTCCGTCCGGCCTAAGAAGATTCTGCTGCAGCCGAAGCTAGTAGCGCGCCAATCCACCCAGCGAAAGAAAACCTGATGCGCGAACTTACTTCGCTTCCTTTTTCACTGTCTTATCGAGATTCTTCGCTGAGTCGAGATGCTGTTGGAGCACGGGAAGCGTCTGCGAAGCGAACTGCTTGATGTTGGCATCGGTTCCTAACTGAGACTCCGCGCGAAATTGGCTAACGTCTTTTTTCTGATCTTTGACCGTGTCTTTAACATAGGCCTTATCGAATGCCGGACCGGACAATGCAGATAACTTGTTGATCGTATCCTGCTGCTTGTTATTAAGATGATCGGGCAGTGTCATGTTTTCTCTGCTGGCGACTTCTTGTAATTGCGCGTTGGCTTTGGCGCGATCGTCAGCCACTTTTTGGGCGAACTGCTTCACGTCATCGCTCGCGGCTTTCTGTTGCGCGAGTTTCGCCAACTGAACCTGCGCCAACCCATCCGTCTGCGCTTCCTGGGCAAATTTCTTATCGTCGACCTTCGTGGTGGTTGTATTCGGCGGGTTGCCGCGGTTAAGCGGATTGTCGGGATTATTCATGCCCGGCTGTGGAGTCGGCGAACTCATTGGCGGCCCGCCGCCTGGGGCCCCGCCACCTGGAGGTTGGGCCATGAGGACACCCGCTCCGAGTAGCAGGCTGAGAACAAAGTTTAGTTTCATCTTTTCGAACTCCTCAGTAAGTCTGACCAAGCGCCATGAAGAGAGGTTTCGAGGAGCGTAGGGTATGTCACTTTACCAGAGCCGCCAGGGTCTTAATAGGTATGATCAAGCGTCAACCTCAACCGGCTAAGACGGATGAAGAAATAGAGAAGAGACGGTCAGAGGACAGCAACGTGGATCGGGACGGCCGCGAACGCCATCCTACGGAACAGCATCAGCCTGAGCTGAAAGAAGAGGGCCATCTCAAACGCGAAGAGACCGGGGCGTAGCACGGACGTGTGGCGGCCGCTCTCCCGCCACATTGCGCCGCAGTCGCCAACGCGCAACACTGTAATTGTACGAGGCCGCATCCATGAGAGCGCAGACGGGCACATTTCAGAGAATCGCCAACGGAGCACTGGAAGTGGTTCATCCCAGCGGAGAACGCACTCGCATCGCAATCGAGCCGCTGCCGTTCCGCATCGGGCGCGGGCCCGATAATCATGTCATATTACGCGACAATCGCGCCTCCCGTACGCATGCCTGGATCTATCTCGATTCGCCCGACGCAAATGGCCGCGCCAGTGGCGCGTATGTTATTGAGGACCTGGATAGCACGCACGGAACGTGGGTCAACGGGCAGCGAATCGACCGCTCGACGACGCTACATAGCGGCGATAAGATTCACTTCGGATTTGAAGACTCTTATCAGTTGGTTTTTTCCCACACCAGCGGGCGCATCTCCCGTATTCTGGACGAACTGTCGGTAGTGAATAAGTCAAATAGCGCCGTTGGAAGCTTTGCCAGGCTTCGCGCGGTGATTGAAGTCGCGCGTACTCTGCAAACCACTCTGGCCAGCGAAGATGTTCTGGGAGCGATTGTAGAATCAGCCATTGCATTAACAGGGGCGGAGCGCGGATTCCTGCTGTTGCGTGCGGAAGACGATTTGGCGGTGACAGTTGGTCGCGATGCCAAAGGCGCTGTCCTGGCTAAATCGGAATTAAATGTGCCGACCGGGTTGATCCAGCGCGCCCTTGAGGAGAGGCGAGAGCTTCTGTTCATGCAGTTAGATCCCCATTTGGTGGCTGCGGAAAAGCCCGTAGTAGCAGTGGAATACAGCAACGTCATTTGTGTGCCGCTGGTCCAGTTCGGAAGCATCAATTCTCAACAAACGATCTCATTGGCGGCCCACAGCGACACGGTGGGTCTCCTGTATCTGGATTCGCGAAAGGAACAGACAGCGTTATCGGAATTAAATCGCGAATTGCTTCATACGTTGGCGCTCGAAGCCTCCACCGTCCTCGAAAATGCCAAGCTGCTGGAAGAGGAACGCCAAAAGCACCTGTTGGAGCAGGAGTTGGAAATCGCGCGCGCGGTGCAACAGAGTCTGTTGCCGAGAGGGCTACCGGAGAGCGGTTGGTTTCGAGCGGTTGGTTCAAGCCTGCCTTCGGCCGATGTGGGTGGCGACTACTTCGACGTTCATCCCGCGGGAGACGATGCCTGGGCAGCGGTCCTAGCCGATGTCTCGGGCAAAGGAGTCAGTTCCGCGTTGCTCGCATCCCTGCTGCAAGGCGCATTTCTATTGGCCTCGGAACTTGATATGCCGCTGGGGGACCTGATGGCGAAGGTCAACAATTTCCTCATAGACCGCGCACAGGGTGAAAAGTACGCAACGCTGGTTTATGCCACCATCCACCGTTCAGGCGATTTGGTTTGGGCCAATGCGGGGCACTGCGCTCCTCTGATTCTTAGGGCAGGTGGTGAGCTGGAAGAATTGACCACCACAGGGATGCCTTTAGGACTGGTGCCCAAAGCAGCCTACGAAGTGAAGCGTCTTCAGTTACAGCCGGGAGACAAGATTGTCGCCTATAGCGATGGACTGACTGAAGCCGAAAATCGTCGGAAGGAACGGTTTGAATCGAAGATGCGTCCGGCCTTGACTGCGGCCGCGCACTTAAGCGCGCGAGAAATCCACGACAAGTTGGTGGAGGCAGTACTGCAATTCGGCGAAGGCGACGATTTGCAGGACGATCTGACAGTGTTGGTAATGGAGTATCGGGCGGCGTAACGCGCCGGCGGTTCTCAGATCACACCTTGCACTTCTATGCGTCCTCTGTTACGCTACCCATAGAAGAAAGAGGTATCCGTGGCAGCCCCGAAATCCGACCTCCCGCAAGGCACTCTGAGCAACTCGAAAAGGAGCTGCGTTTCCATCTTGACCGGCATGAAAGCGACCTGTTGGTCCGCGGCCGCTCTCCCGAACAAGCGCAGCGTGAGGCTCGAGTTGCGCTAGGCGGACCTGAGCAGGTAAAGGAACGCTGCCGGGATGCGCGGGGCACGCGGTGGGCCGAGGAACTGCTCCAGGACATCCGTTATGCGCTCCGCGGCTTCCGCCAAAAGCCCGGTTTTGCCGTCACCACGATGGTTATCTCGGCCCTGGGGATTGGCGCGACCACCGTCATGTTCACGCTCATCAACGGTGTCCTGCTTAGACCTCTCCCTTTTTCAGAGCCAAGCCGGCTCGTGGTCCTGCATGGATTTCTGGAACATTTGGGCGAGTTCTGGGGATACTCGTATCCCGATTTCCAGGATATTCATCACGAAAGCCGCACCCTGACGGTAGCCGGCGGGACATTCAGCGGTGGCACAATCAGCGCGCCAGGAGAGCCCGAGTACGTGGATGGCCGGCAGATTTCCGCGGGCCTCTTTTCTACTCTAGGAATCAGCCCATTCTACGGACGGAGCTTCCGGCCCGATGAAGATCGGCCTGGCGCGGCTCCGGTGGCGATGATTAGCTACGGCCTGCGGCGGCACCGGTTTCGCCGGGGATCGCTCGGCACTTGGTAAAAAGCTCATCTACGACGGCAAAACATATGTGGTCGCCGGCATTGCGCCCCCAGGTTTTCAGTTATCCGGTGACGCGGACGTATTTACCCCGCTCGGTCAAAGCACCGACCCCAGGATGCAGAATCGCAATGCGGCTTTCATCAAAGTCGTGGCGCGTCTGGCTCCCGGGATTAACTTGAATCAGGCTCAAGCGGAAATCAGCCTCATCAACCGCCATTTGGCACAAGAATATCCGAAGTCGGACGGCGCTGTCCGGATGCTCGTGCGTCCGTTCCTGCAGGATTTGGTAAAGGATGTGAGCGGCACTTTGCGGTTGCTCCTGTCGGCGGTGGGATTGGTGTTATTCATCGGATGCGTAAATATTGCGAGCTTATTTCTGACGCGAGCGGTTTCTCGCGAGCGGGAATTGGCCATGCGAGTAGCGCTTGGCGCCGGACGCGGCCGGCTCGTTCGCCAGTGCGTGACCGAGAGATTCCGGCGCTGTATTGGCGGCACGCGGCCTTTGCGCCTCTAAAACAGCGAGAACTGCGCCTCCGGCGGCAACGGCGGCGTCATTGCATCCAAATCCCGAGACAAGATCCCCACGCGCCGCCGAATCGAGTCGACTAATTTCCCGATACGATCCGGGTAAAGTCCTTTGAGGAAAGGTCCGGAGGCATAGCTCGCCCGGTAACGCCCGATGTGCTGCGGAAACTTGTCCGACAGAAACGGGAAGAAGACCCTTTGGGCAGCGGGTTTAAGGAACAACACACCGGCTCCAAATTGGGTTGCGCCCGCTCTTTGGGCTTCTCGCGCAACCGACTCCAGATTTTCCTCAGAATCTGTGAGCAAGGGCAGAACCGGGCTAGCCAGTACACCGGCATTGACTCCCGCCTCAGCCAGCTTCGCTACTGCTTCCATGCGAAGATCGGGCCGTGGTGCATTCGGTTCCAACATGCGCGCCAGTTTGCGGTTCATAGTGGTGACCGTCATCGCGACCGACACATCGTTATGGACCGAAAGGTTCTTCAGAAGGATGGCATCGCGCGCGACCAGGTTGGATTTAGTGGTCAAGCAGATCCGCATGCCTCGCAACAGGAGCATCGCGTCCAGTACTTGCTGGGTCAGACCAAACCGGCGCTCTGCGGGCTGATATGGATCGGTGGCGGTCCCGATACCGATTACATTTCCAGGTTTGAGGGCACGCAATTCGGCGAGAAATGAACGGCGATCCCAATCTTTCGCGTAGATTTCGGTTTCAAAATCATCCCTGCCACGCTTCTCCAGGAACTCGTGCGTGAACCGCGCATAACAATATTTGCAACCGTATTCGCAGCCGCGGTACGGATTAATCGTCCACTGAAACGGCACGCGCTCGGAGTGACAACGGTTCAGCCAATTCCTGGTAGGAAGGCTGCGGTACTCGACTTTACGCTTCTCAGCGAGGACTCCTCCCGTTGCAGCGAGGCGGGCGATGCCGGTTAATGCCGGAGGGGTAATCTGAACGAGTTCTGGGTAACGTGCTTCCATGGAGCTGCCTCCCTAGAAGTATATTCGCCTTTTATTCGCTTTCTGTCAACCGCGTTAGTTTACGAGGCTAGGAGCGAGAGCACGCCCTTTTGCCGCAAACCGTTCAAGGCGAGTCCATGCCGGCCGTGTACGCCGGTTTTCTCGAAAATGTGTTTCAGGTGGATCTTTACCGTGCCCGGACGAATGCCGAGTTCCTGAGCGATCTCCCGGTTTTTGAATCCCTGTTCCACAAGCTCCATGATCTGATGCTCGCGTGGCGTCAGCGGCACTTTCTGGGAAATCTGCAGCGTTGGGGCATCGCGAAATACGGTATTCTCCATCCAGCTTTTGCCCTGTGCGACGGCTCGCAGACATCCCAGCAACGTGTCCATATCCGCGGATTTACGTACAATTCCCTTGGCCCCGGCCTGCAAGAAGCGGAGCGCTTCAGCCTCCGTCAAAGACATGCCCCAGACGATCACATGCGGCCCTGGACGGCGAACGCCTCGTGATGCAGCTAATTGGCCGAGTGTCTCCAGAACGGTTTTTGCACCCAGGCCTTTATCGATGATCAGCACATCGGTGTGCTCCGCGAACGGACTCAGCATCCATTCCGCGGGGGAACCATGCGCGGAACAAAACTTCATGTCCACGGTTGTGTCGAGCAGGGATTGGAGACCCCTCACCGTGAGCGGTTGGCTTTCGCAGACTGAAACAGTCGTCTTATCTTTGCCGGAGTTTGCTTCCATAATCCTGCCTAAGGGGCTTATCGACGTATCCCTCTTGGATTTGAGTGCGCTACAGCACGAATTACTCTCCCTTTCCCGGCGACTTACGTTAACTGAAATCCGATCGCACTTACTCCTATCGGCGAAACCGGTACTCCCAAATTGGGATCAGATAAGCAGAGAGGCAAAATGCGATACCTCTGGAGTGCCTTGTTAGTGGGGCTGATTACCTTTTCGAGTTCGTGCAGTAACTCGGACCGGAAGGAGGCCGACCGGAAGGCTGCCGAGGCCAAAGCGAAAGCACAGCAGACTGCCCGCGAGACCGGCGCCGAACTAAAGCGCCTGGGTCAGGAGGCGAAGTCGGATGCGCGCCGTTTCGGCGCCAGCGCCCACCGCGCGCTCCAGGGTGGCGGAGCCACACCAACCGCCAACTCCGGATCGCTCAAACCGAAACTCGGTGAAGCCGGTGAAAAAGCGCGGCTAGCCGGCGATGAAGCCGCGGCCGTTTTAGACCGGGCAACGCTGGTCGCACGAGTCAAATCTAAATTGGCGGCCGACGCCGGACTTTCGACCTTATCAGATGTGAGCGTGGACACGTCCGGACACGTGGTTACTTTGAAGGGCACCGTCAACTCCGAACAACAGCGGCGCCTGGCGGAGGAGGCCGCCATCCAGGTGAATGGGGTTTCAAAAGTAGTGGACGATTTGACGGTTCGCCAGTGAGTCGCTATTCGAGAACGTTGATCGTACCCCGGCACTTTAGAGCGCCGCAGTGGCAGGGCACCTTCTCGACCTTCTTATCGAAGTGGTAATCGAGCGTTAGTTCCTCGCCGGAACGGATATCGCGCAGGCTCATATACAGGATGTGGCCCTTGACGATGCGCGCCACCAGATTCGGCTCACACGAATGGTTGATGAACTGAGCTCCTGAACCACCCGCCGAGCCATCGATCGCCCAGTATTTGTCCAGAGTAAATAGATAAATGAGATCGCTCGATTCCGCGCGCCGCTTGGTCTCACGCCGGCTGATCCGTTCCCCCGTGTATTCGATCACCTTGCGGCGGCTCGGAATGAACTCCGTAGCGTACATGCCCCAGCGATGAATACGCGAGGGCGCGAGTTTCAAGCCAAAACAGGCGTATTGAGAGTCGATCTTCGGAATCTGCGGTTTCGCCGGCGTGGCGCGGCGAGAACCGGTCCTCTCCGCCGCTGTCTTCTTGGCGGAATTTGCAAAAGCCATTGCCGTCAGGTTAGCGAACTTATCAGCTGTTCGCCAACTCCTAACGGACAATTACTGGATTTTTTGTTTGATTACTTCGATCAGTTCCCGAACGGCGACGGCGCTCTTCTTCAGAGCAGCTTCTTCGGCCGGCTCCAGTTTGATTTCATAGATCTTTTCTATGCCCGCGGCTCCCAGCTTCACGGGTACGCCCACGAACAAGCCATCGATGCCATATTCACCCTGCAGCATGACGGCGCAGGGCAGCACCTTCTTCTTGTCTTTAAGAATGGATTCCACCATCTCGGTAGTCGATGCGGCCGGCGCGTAATAGGCGCTGCCGGTCTTGAGGTGCTTTACAATTTCGGCGCCGCCATCGCGTGTCCGCTGGACCATCCGATCGATGGTCGCTTGGTCGGTTAGTTCACTTAGTGGGATGCCGCTCACGTTCGTAAAGCGCACCAGAGGCACCATGGTATCGCCATGACCACCGAGAACCATCGCAGTTACGTTTTCAAATGAGACGTTCAGTTCTTCGGCGATGAAGGTTCGAAATCGCGCTGTGTCAAGAACGCCGGCCATTCCAATGACCCGCTCGCGGGGAAAACCCGATACCCGCAGGGCGGTCCAGCACATCGCATCCAGCGGATTCGTCACCAGAATCAGGATTGCGTCCGGCGAGTGCTTCACCGCCTGCTCGGTTGCGCTCTTCACGACCTCATAGTTGGCGAGCAGTAGATCGTCCCGGCTCATGCCGGGCTTGCGGGGGAAGCCGGCGGTGATGACTACCACGCTGGAATTCGCGGTCTCCTCATAGCCGTTCGTCCCGGTAATCTTGACGTCATAGCGTTCTACGGGCGCCGACTCCAGAATGTCGAGCCCCTTGCCCTGCGGCACACCCTCGACGACGTCCACAAGCACGACATCGGCCAGTCCTTTGGCGGCGATCTTCTGGGCCGTATTGGCGCCGACGTTGCCGGCCCCGACAACGGTCACTTTTCTACGCATAACTCTCCTGGATGCAATTGGGATTACTGACGAATTCGAAACCGCAGTATATCAGCGCTGCGGGGCAGGCGGCCGAGCGGACCGGCACGCTCGCGCTCGCGGCTGCGGCGACGAATGGCTACCCCAGGAGCGCAAGTGGCCGAATCACTCGCATTGCTAACCTAATTGAAGGACAACTAAAAAGACCTAATGGAAATCGTCAAGGTAATTGGCAGGGAGATACTCGATTCGCGCGGTAACCCGACGGTGGAGGCGGAAATGCAACTGGCGGATGGAACCATCGGCCGCGCCGCCGTGCCCTCGGGCGCATCCACCGGTGAACACGAAGCTGTGGAACTGCGCGACAACGACAAAACTCGCTATTTGGGCAAGGGCACGCGAAAGGCGGTGGAGAATATTGCAAAAACGATCTCCCCTGCCCTGGCAGGTCTGGATGCGTCGGACCAAACGCTGATCGACAAGACCATGCTCGCATTGGACGGCACGCCGAATAAAGGCAAGTTGGGCGCAAACGCAATTCTGGCCGTCTCCATGGCCGCGGCAAGGGCCTCTGCCGAATCAGAGATGACACCGCTCTATCGTTATATCGGCGGCGTGAACGCGCGCGTGTTGCCGGTTCCCATGATGAACGTGATTAATGGCGGCGCGCACGCGGACAGCTCAGTCGATTGCCAGGAATTCATGATCGTTCCGGTCGGCGCCGCTAAGTTCTCCGAAGGGCTGCGCATGGGTGCAGAGACGTTTCACACGCTCAAGACTGTTCTGAAGAAGCGAGGCTATTCCACTTCGGTTGGTGATGAGGGCGGCTTCGCTCCCAGCCTAAAATCGAATGAAGAGGCGCTCGAAGTCTTGCTAGAAGCCATTGAGAAGGCAGGCTACAAGCCCGGCGAGCAGATCGCGATCGCGATCGACCCTGCCGCCAGCGAGTTCTTCGACAAAGACACTCAGAAGTACGTTTTCAAAAAATCCGACAAGAGCCAGAAGACTTCAGCCGAATTGGTTGAGTTCTGGGCCGACTGGGTAAATCGCTATCCCATCATCTCCCTTGAAGACGGAATGGCCGAAGACGATTGGGATGGCTGGAAATTGCTCACCGGCAAGCTAGGCGAGAAAATTCAATTGGTCGGCGACGATCTCTTCGTGACCAACACGGAGCGTCTGCAGCGAGGAATCGATGAGGGCTCGTGCAACTCGATTCTCGTCAAATTGAACCAGATCGGCACGGTCACCGAGACGTTGGAAACCATCCGAATGGCCGCGGAAGCGGACTACACTGCTGTCATTTCGCACCGCTCGGGAGAAACGGAAGACGCCTTCATCGCAGATCTTGCGGTGGCCACGAATACCGGCCAGATCAAGACTGGAAGCGCCAGCCGCACGGACCGCATCGCCAAGTACAACCAACTCCTCCGCATTGAAGAAGAGTTAGGCGACGGCGCCATTTATCCGGGCAAGAAGGCCTTTCGCCAATAAAGCAGATGGCCAAACCTAAACCTCTCGTTCTAACAATTCTCGATGGTTGGGGCTTCTCTCCCACCATCGAGGGCAACGCGATTGCCGCGGCCCGCAAACCGACCTACAATCATCTGCTGGCGACGTATCCCAACACCTTGATCAATACGTCAGGCCCTTCCGTTGGTTTGCCAGACGGACAAATGGGCAACAGCGAAGTCGGCCATATGAACATGGGCGCCGGCCGTATCGTCTATATGGATGTTACCCGGATTGACCTGCTGATCAAGTCTGGCGAATTCTTCAACAATCCCGCTTTGATCAACGCGATGAAGAAGGCGCAGGGCCATCGTCTGCACCTGATAGGACTATGCAGCGATGGCGGCGTACATGCTCAGCTCGAACATCTCTACGCATTGATCGAGATGGCGAAGCGATTTGGTCTCGCGGACGTGTGTATCCACTGCTTTACCGACGGCCGCGATACGCCGCCCGAAAGCGGAGTCGGCTACATCGATCAATTGCAGCGCAAACTCGACGCGTATGGCATCGGCGTTATCGCGTCGGTCTCGGGCCGCTACTACGCCATGGATCGCGACAAGCGTTGGGATCGCATCGAGCGCGCTTTCGGAGCGATGGTGCTGGGCAATGGCACGCGATTCAATTTCGCACGAGAGGCCTTGCTGAAATCCTACGAGCGCGGCATCACCGACGAGTTTGTCGAGCCCGCCACGATGGTCGATCCTCAGAGCGAGCCTATTGGCTTAATCGGTGAGGACGATAGCGTAATCATGTTCAACTACCGCGCGGACCGGGCGCGCGAAATTACGTTGGCCCTGACAGATGCGTCTCTGCCGGCGCCCTCGCGTTCGGTGGTTCCGAAGAACCTGACCTACACGATGATGACCCAGTACGACAAGACGTTTCCCCTGCCCTATGTCTTGCCACCCGAGCATCCCGATAACATACTCGCCAACGTCATGGCCCAGGCCCAGTGGAAGAATCTGCGGGTTGCCGAGACGGAAAAGTATGCTCACGTCACGTATTTCTTCAACGGCGGCAACGAGAAGCCCTACCCAGGCGAAGAACGCGAATTAGTGCCATCTCCGAAAGTCGCAACTTACGACTTAATGCCGGAGATGAGCGCCGCCGGCATCACTGAGAAAGTGGTCCACGCAATTGAGAAGAACAGCTTCGACGTCATTATCATGAACTACGCCAACGCGGACATGGTGGGACACTCCGGCAAGATGGCGCCCACTGTAAAAGCCTGCGAAGTCGTTGATGCTGGGCTGGGCGAGATCTATAAGACGCTGAAGCGCTGCGGCGGGTCGTGGCTGGTCACTGCCGATCACGGAAATGCGGAGACGATGATCGATCCCGTTACCAAAGGCCCGCATACTTATCACACGACCAATCCCGTGCCTTTGATCTTTATGACCAACGATCACATTTCCCTGCAGAAAGGCGGCGCATTGAAGGATATCGCGCCCACCATCCTAGGTATACTCGGTACCGCCAAGTCGAAACAGATGCTCGGGCAGGATCTGCGGAAGCGGGAGGAATGAACTAAGGCTCGTTTTCGTTGATGCCGAAGGAGTAGAGCGTTGAATCGAGAGTGGTCACAAACACGTGGCCGTTAGAAATCGCAATGCCGCTGAAGTGCGCGATCGCGGGCATGGCATTGCTGCTGCTGTAGAGTTCCTTGCCCGTTTCGGCGTCGAACGCATACAGCACCGCGTGACCAGGGGCCGTCTTCAGGCGCTGCTGCGAGTCCATCAGGTGGCCTTCGCTATCGGCCTGGAGGCCATTTTCGCCGCTCGACACCGAGAACACGACACCGTTGGCAATTGCAGGAGGTTCGGCGAGATCCATATCGCGAGAGACCCAAGCGGGAGTCAGGATTGGCTTCCCGCCCTTCTCTTCGATTTTGAAAGCCATCACCGCGCCATCCTTCGTCTCGCCGTTCGTCAACGGGAATGCTGGCGCCTTCGAGCTCAGCGGTCCCCAAGTAGGTACATAGACCCATCGTGTTCCGTCAGCGCTTTCCCAGCTTGCCAAAGCGCCCCAGAATCCACGGCCCGCGGAATAGAGATCCTCATTCGCGAAGATGGGGCTGATATATAGAGCTTCGTGATGGTTCGGGCCCCCAAGTGATTTGGCGTCGAGAAGCACCACGCGGCCTTCTTTGCCGCCGCCCGCAATGAGATCCCACTGTTTGTAATGAAAGAAGACCGGACTGAGAGAACCGAGATCCAGATCTTTGCGGTTCAACCAGGACCAGTTGCCGGGAGTGTAGTAATCGTCAACCTTTAAATCTTTCGGGGAGAGTTCGAGAAAGGAATCGCCATACTTGGCTTCAGACGGATCGAATGGACCGTCGCCCGTTTCGGCATATACGTCGCCATTGGTCCCAACCGTCACGCCGGCGCGGCCCCAGATGCCGGCTCCGGCCACGCCGGATTGGAAGAACGTAACGGGGCGATCCGGCTTGTTGAGATCCATTGCATAGACACCCGACTTGGCTCCGTTGCAGCCTTGCGATGTGGAGGTGTACAGAATCCCGTTGACCAGATTCAGGCTCCAGTTCTTGGAGTACGGAGGAACGAATTGAATTGGCGGTTTGCGGTCTTCCCCGTTGACGAGATTGAGCGAGTGCAGTTGGCCATCGCTCGAAATGGCCTGGACCGTCCGATCGCGACGAGTTGTCCCGCCGCCAAGTTCAATGGCCGGTGTAGCGGTCAAGGAATCGGGGCAGAGCCATCGTGGGGCTTGCTTGGGTTTGCCTTCGGCCTGAAATTGCCGGTGCCAAAGCACCTTCCCCGTATCGATGTCGATAGCGTCCAGAGTGTCGGAAGCGCCGCCCACGACGACAATGTCCTTGTGTCCTTCCGCCGTGAGAACATTTTCGGCAACAACGGGAGCGGTCAGGCCGTTCAATTCCCTGCGTTCGCTGTTGATATGCACCTTCCATAGGAGCTTAATCGATTTCACATTGCTCTTGTTCAGAATTTGCTCACCGCGAGCCCAGCCGTCGTGCTGCGGGTCGCCGCCAAACACTAGCCACTGCTCAGCCAACAGAAGCGAAGCCGAAGAGAGAACGGCGAGCGCAATTAAGGAGAGGAATCGGACAGAGATTTTCATATATCAGGGCAACTGTTTCAGCTTGATGTTCCGGAATTCGACGCGCATCTCAGGTCCGGCATGCATCTGCAGTGCGATGACGCCGGTGGAGGCGTGATTGTCGTGCAAATCCAAAGTGACGACGCCGTTCAAGGTCAACCGGATATGGTCCCCATCCGCCAGAATTTCGTAGGTGTTCCAGTCCTGGTGATGGGTGACAGTCTTGCCGATGCGCCAGCCTTGGTCCGGAGTTTTCATGATATTGCGGCCACGCAGCCGTTCCTCATAGAGGTTGCCCCAGGCGGACTTCTCCGGACCCACTTCGGATGCATCGGCCTGGTAGCCGCGCACAATCCAGCCGGGGCCGGGCATATGCTCGCTGCGGAACTGGATGCCGCTGTTGTGATTGCGGAGCTTGATATCGGCTTTAAGAATGAAGTTGGAGAACTGACCGTTGTAAATGAGAAACGTATTGACCTTGAAAGGGTGGCCATCACTGGAGCCAACGATATCGCCATTCTGCACGGACCAGAGAACGGGGTCGCCTTGCCAGCCGTCCAGGTTTTTGCCGTTAAATAGCAAGCGATACCCTTCTTTCTTTTCCTGCGGGGTCAAACGATTGATGGGGCCGCGCGATTGCGCGAACACGGCGGTCGAGAGCGAGAGTAGAACGAGAAGTCTTGTCATAGATCCTGGATTTTGTTCTCGGGCTTGAAGGTGGCCAAATCGCGAACCGTTTCCAGATCGCTGAGAGTGGCATCGGTCGGGTGATATTCAGCCGTAATAAAGCCCTTGTAGTTTAAGTCGTGAATCGCCTTAAACACGTTACGGAAGTTGATCTCGCCGGTGCCGGGTTCATGGCGGCCGGGCACGTCGGCAAAGTGGTACTGGCCTGTATAGGAATAGCTGTCGCGAATGCGCTCGGTAATGTTTCCCTGCATCACCTGCACATGATAGATATCGAAAAGGAGTTTGACGTTGGCGCTGCCAACACGGCGGATCATCTCCATTCCGTCTTCGACCGTGTTCAGAAAATAGCCGGGATGGTCGACATTGGAATTCAAGAGTTCGACGATAGCGGTCATGCCGTTCGATTCCAGCAGCGGCGCGGCCTCTTTCAGAGTCGCGACGCAGTTATCCATTTGAACGGACCGCGCTACGTCAGGAAGCGCGTTCCCGGTAAGGACTTCGAGACGGGTGCAACCTACCTGGCGGGCCGCATCGATACAGAGGCGCAGTTCGCGAAGAAATCCGGCGCAGTCCTTCTGGTCGACAAGGCTGCAGCCCAGCGCGTTGACGTCCGGTACCTTGTTCACCACCAACACGCCTGCGGCGAGGCCGAGTTCAGGCAACAAGGCGCGATACTCCTCGAAGAGAGGAGCGTCGCGCCAATCGAAGTTGTCGCAGGTATCAAAGCCTATCGCGGCAATCCGCACCAAAGTTTCACGCAGCGGCAAACCATCGAAATTGCGGGCGGCAACAGACAAGCCGAGGCGATGCTTCCGTGAATTTGTGCCGAAGGCGATATCGGAAGTGCTAGTAACTGGTTTCATCATGCTCTTAAAAGCTGCGCGTTGACAGCGGGAACAATGCCCAGGCCGGGGCCGTCCAGATGGGAGGTGTCTAAGCGTCCGTTTGCAACATGGAAAAAACCGGGGAATCGCGACTCCCACGATCGATTAGCGGCGGGTACATATTGACGCGCGTTACTCTCGATCGCACTAATGGGCGGGATGTGGGCGGCGAGCCCGGCCGACTGGAGCAGCGAAGCGCCGGGGCAGGTTAGGTCCTGCACACACAGAAACATTCCAAACTTCTGGGCGGCTGCAGCCATCAGGAGCGCATTGCTCTGCCCTTTGCAGGCCTTCAGGGCGACCCCGGAGTAACCGAGTTCTCGGGCGCGCAGGAGGCTGGCATAATCGGTGAGCGATTCGTCGATCACGACGGGTTTCACTTTCGCGGCTTTATACATGACTGGTGTTCCAGGCGCATAGAGGTCTCTGGGCGTGGGTTGTTCGATGTAGCGGATTAGCGAGAGCGCGCCAGGCGCAGCTTCCCATACGCTGGCCAGGCATTCCAGTACGTAGTCGACACTTTGGCATCGCTCGTTGAAGTCAAGCGAATAATGCAGGTCAGCGCCGGGCCGCAGATTCTGGAGCACCCTGTGGACCGAGAGGATTCGTTCGACATCCCAGTCGAGATTATCGCCATCAAGCTTGATCTTGATGTGGTCGATGCCTTCAGCGCGGACCCATTCTTCTAAAGTTTCCGGGAGACCGTCATTAAGCCTTTCGGTAATGTCTCCTTCTGTGAGAGGATCGAGCGCGCCTACCAGATGATAAAGATGGAGCGACGGAGCGGCGTCGGAAGAGGTGTAATGGTCGACGTACTCGCCGCAAAAACGATCGTCCAGGTAATGGCTAAGATCGTAATTCATGAAGTCGGAGCCATAGGTTCGATAGGCCGATCGGGAATGGGCCTTCCCGTATGCATCGTGAATCGCGGCGTCGAAGGCGCTGGCGACGACGAGCGTACAAAGTGGCGGAACGGGTTCGGGTAGATCGAAAGCGCTCACCATGCGGAGATACATCGGTTCTAAGAGATGATTGATCTCGATTGGGTGCGCCTTGATGCCGGAGCTTTCGATAATCGGCGGAAGCTGAAGGGCGATTTGCTTCATGGCTTCGAGTGTCTGATTGAAGGTGAGGCGCGCAGACGGAAACGACCATACGTTCCCCAGCGGCATAGAACCGAAACCCTGGGCGACGCGGCCGCCGACTTCTCCGTCCATAGTGACGTTGAGTATCGTCACCCGGTCCACGACGGTCGCGCGGAATTTCATGGGCGCACGATAAGCGAACTCTTCGAATGAGACGCGAACTTCCCGGATGCGGATGTTAGACATCAGAAGCTTTCTTCAGAACTGGTAGCGTAGCGCGAACTCCACGATGCGAGGATCGGCGGCTGCCGTGACCTGACCGAATGTGGGCGTCCCGTAGGTCGTCGAAACGGTTGTGAAATTCGTATGATTCAGGACGTTGAAAAGTTCGGCGCGGAACTGTATCTTTTGCTTTTCGCGGATCGAAAAGTCCTTGTAGAGGCTCAGGTCGAAATTGATCAAGCCCGGGCCCGGGATGATACCGGTGCCCGCGTTGCCGAAATAACCCGGTTGCGGAGCGCTGAAGGCGGCGGTGTTGAACCAACTGGCGACGTCTTGCGCGCCTGATATAGCTGCGCCGGTGAGATTAGGACGGGCGGCGAGACCTTGCTGCGGAATGCTCAACCCGGGTGTCAGCGAGTAGCCGGATCGGACGGTAGTAATGTCGGAGATATTCCAGCCGCCGAGTGCAAGACCCTTCCAGTTTCGGGCTTGGCGCAGCCAAGGCACGTTATAGATCGCGCTGGCGGTGAAGACCTGAGGCACGTTGGTAGACGTGCTGCCGTAATATTCCTGCGGGTTGTAGTAGTTGACGGTGGACGCGTCTGAAAGGCCGTGCGACCAGGTATAGGCGAGCTGCATGAAGAAATTGTGGCCGACCGAGTGGCGCGCGTTCACTTCGAGGGCGGTCCAGTTGGAATTCACAAACGTGCTTAACGTGTTGATCGGTCCATAACCATAATATGGGCTGTAGATGTATTGGAAGACGCTGCCGCCATTGATGATGGGGTTGAAGTTGTACGGCCCATCGGGAAGCGGTTGGTTGTAGTTCCAGGTGGCCAACAGGTGCCGGCCCAAGGTCCCGGCTCCGGCCACGGAAACCAGCCAGTTCCCGGCAAATTGATGCTCCAGGCTGAGGCTATAACTTTGGACTTGTGTGGCTCCGATGTTCAGGTCGGCGCTCGATATGGTAGGCGCGCTGAGCTTGGTCGAACCGGTGCCCACGGGGCTCGGGAACGTGGGATTTACCAGATTTACGGATTGAATAATGGGCGGGTTCACTGCGCAATTGTAGGAGCAGTCCTGGCCGGTGAAGATGCGCGTGTAGGTGACGCCGTATCCACCACGCAGAGAGGTTGTGCCGTTGCCGAACACATCCCAGGCGAAACCGGCCATCGGCGCGATATACCACTGGTGGCTGGTAGACCAGTTATTCGGCACGCCGTTGACGCCGTTGATCACCAGCCCATTCGATGGATTGTAGTTGGGCGTCAGCGTGAGGGTCCCGTTGTTGTTCACGATGGGAGCCTCCGAACGGTTATATTGGGCGGGATCGAAAATCGCCTCAAAGCCGGTTTGTGGATGCGGGAGCGGCATGAAGCTGAACCGGCTGCCCAAGCTGACCGTTAGCCGCCGGTTGACCTGGATTCGATCGCTGACATAGGGAGAAACCATGGTGGCGTGAATGTAGGGTCGAATGGTGGTGCTGATCTGAGTGAAGGTTGCGGCATCGCCGAGCAGAAGATCGGCCATGGCGTTGCCCGTAAACGTGCCTGTGAATGTCCATTGGCCATTCGATGCCGTAGAAGGAATTTGCCGCTTGGTATTGAAAACCAGACTGCCGCCGGCTTCGAAGAAGTTTTTGCCGTGGAGCCAACTCCAGTCATCGGATGCAGTGTCGTCGAGGTCGCTAGCATTGCGCGGAAGATTGGCGGGAATACCTTCAGGCGACCAGCCTTGGGATAGCGTAACTAGCGGAATTCGATCCGATAAGGCGCCGTTGAACGGGAGATTCTCCGAAAAGCCGGGAATCTGGTTTACGTAGAGCAACCCTTCGACGGGATGGTTCACCGTATAGCGATTCATAGCGATATTGGCACTGTTGACCATTGCCGGAGTCATGACCGCCGTGAACTGGATCTGTGCGACCTGATCCCATGTGACGTCCTGGCGGCGGTTGGTAGTGAACGGCGAGCTGGAATCGGGAATGGAGCTTTGCGTCGCAAGCTGGGATTCGTCAAAATACTCGCCGGTCAGGCGGAAGCGGTCGTTAAAGCTATGATCGACGCGGAATTCGTCATCGCGCTGTGTCAATAACGACGGGGTGAGATTCAGATAATTCAAACTGGTGCTGGCGGGATTGTTCGGCAGGGAGTATAGCGCATTGAGAAAGGCGACGGAATTGGGATTTATGCGGCTGGCCGGGATCTGATACTGGCCGGCGGCATTCGTCGGGAATGGCTGGCCGGTTAGAGGATCCTTAATAACCGTGCTGAAGGCGCCGTTGCGCTGGCTGGCGGTAGGCGTTAGGCCGCGTAGCACCGAGCCGGCATGGGCGTCCACCCACTGCTCGCTGACGAAGAAAAACGTCTTCTTTTCGCCGTGATAGAAAGGCACCAGCACCGGACCGCCTAACGTGTAGCCCCAAATATTCTGTTTCAGAGTGGGGACGGTGGGACTAAAGAAGTTGCGCGCGTTGAGATCGTTATTGCGGAAGTATTCAAAAGCGCTGCCGTGAAAACTGCTGGTACCTGTCTTGGTTTGGAGCAGGACGACCGAAGCGCCCATGAGGCTGTACTTGGGACTATAGTTGTTCTGGAGTACTCGGACCTCTTCCAGGCTATCCGGGTTCGGCGTGATCGAGAGCTGATTCATGTTGCCAGTGTTTTCGTTCCAGATCCCATCAATCGCGTAGAAGGTGGTGCTGGTGCTCAGGCCGTTTACCGACATCACGTTGGAGGTGTTGTATCCTCCGGTCCCGAGAGCCGAGCCGGCATTCTGATTCACCACTCCGGGCATAAGAGCGGATAGGGTCTGGAAGTTACGGCCATTCAAGGGAAGCGTGGCAACCTGCTGTGTCGATACGAGGTTCGACACCTCCGAGGTGCTGGTTTGAACCTGAGCGGCGCTGGCAACGACGGAGACCTGAGTACCGACCTCGCCTAACTTTAGCGTTGCATTGACCGTTGAGACGGTGGCGGGGTGAAGGATAAGCTCAGCAGCGTTGTAGGTTTCGAATCCTTGTTTGGTGACCGTGAGGGTATAGGTTCCAGCGGCGAGGCCAGTAAGGACATATGTGCCATCGGCGTTGCTTTGGGTGGTGGCAGTCACCTTAGTATCGTTGTTCGTAGCGGTAATAACGGCGCCCGGAACGGCGGCGCCGGTGGAATCCGTAATGGCGCCATTAACCTGAGTAGTAGTTGAAAGCTGCGCGTAGGCGGAAACGGCTAGAAGAAACAGTGTGATGACAGTTGACGGGAACTTAAACGCCTTGCAACTCATAGAAAATTTTCCTCGTGGAAGCGTTGACTTGATCCGAATGCTAGCATCGGCCGGGGTGCTTTTCGCGTTACGTTACGGTAACGTAACAGTGGGTGGCAGCGGCATTGCGGCCGGGAAAAGCCGATGGTAGGGTTATGTTTACGAACTCATTGTCAAAGCGGCGGTTGAGCGCCGTAACAAACTCGGACCCTGTTGTAGACGCGCAAGTAACTGCCGCCAACCTATCCGCTGGACTGCACCCAAAACTTTCAAAGCGAGCCATCGCGGCGCAGCTTGATCGCATCCTGGCAAGTACGGCGTTCATCCATTCCGAACGCTTGAGCCGGATGCTTCGGTTCGCAGTGGGACAGGCGACGGAAGGCAATGCGGAGCAGTTAAAGGAATATGCGCTGGCGATTTCGGTTTTCGACAAGCGCGATTCATTCGATCCGCGGTTTGATCCCATTGTGCGAGTAGAGGCCGGACGGCTGCGGACTCGGCTGAAGCAGTACTACGAGACCGAGGGCCGTGACGACGAACTAGTTATCGACCTGCCCAAAGGAAGTTACGTTCCCCGGTTCGCGACGCAAACTCCGGAGGTCCGGGAGATTGAGGCGGAACCGTCGCATGGCCCGCACGACTACAGCGCCAATTCGATAGCGGTACTGCCGTTTGCCGATCATAGTCCGGATCGCGATCAGGAGTACTTCTGCGATGGAATGACGGAAGAGCTGATCAACGCCCTGACCAAATTGCGTGGACTGCGAGTGGCCGCCTGGACATCGGCCTTGCGGCTGCGCGGCGAAACGCTGGATGTAGCGAAGATCGGAGAGCAGTTAAAAGTTGGGACGGTGGTGGCGGGCAGCGTGCGAAAGGCCGGCGACCGTCTGCGGATTACAGTCCAATTGATCGGCACGCGGGATGGGTCCTACCTGTGGTCGGAGATCTATGACCGGCAAGTGAAGGATGTTTTCGCGATCCAGGAAGAAATCTCGCAAGCGATTGTGGCCATGCTGAAAGTTCAGATTGCCGATGGTCAGAGCAAATATCTGGTGCGGCGTTACACGGAGAATGTGGAAGCGTACACCCTTTATCTGAAGGGCCGCTATTGTTGGAACCAGCGCTCCGAGCAGAGTTTAAAAAAGGGGATCGAGTACTTCGGGCAAGCAATTGTACATGACCCGAAGTATGCGCCCGCTTATTCGGGATTAGCGGATTCCTATTCGCTGCTGGGGAATTCCGGAGTGCTGCCCGCCAAGGATGTGAAGGCTAAGGCGATGTGGGCGGCATTGAAAGCGGTAGAACTGGATCCGACGCTGGCAGAGGCGCATACCGCGCTTGGCCACGTACGCGCAACATACTGTTGGGATTGGCAAAGCGCCTGCGCCGAATATAGGACCGCGATCGCCTTGAACCCCGCCTATGCGACGGTACATCACTGGAATGCGGTCACTTACTTGAGCCCGCAAGGGCTGCTTGAAAACGCCCTGACGGAGATTCAGAAGGCCGAAGAGCTGGACCCGGTATCGATCAGCATAAAACGCGACATTGCGGTGATCCTTTTTTATGGGCGGCGGTATGAGCAGGCAGTGGCGCAATCCCGGAAGACGATTGAACTGGAGCCTGCTTTTTCGGGCGGCTACTGGGCGTTGGGGTTGGCATTTGAGGGTTTGTGTCAATACGCCGATGCGGTAAACGCGTTCGAGCGGGCCCTAAATGTAGCTCCGCACACGCCCCGGCTGCTGGGGGCGCTGGGACACGTGTACGGAGTCTGGGGCAAGCGATCCGAAGCCTTAAAAATAGTTGAAAAGATGACCGATTTGGCCGGAACGCGTTATGTGGCTCCATTCGATTTTGCATTGGTGCATTTGGGCATAGGCGTGCCGCAAGCCACATTTGAATGGCTAGAGCAGGCGCATAAGGCGCGATCTTATGAATTAGTCGCTTTGAGAGTCGATCCGCGTTTCGATCCGGTGCGGTCTGAGCCCAAATTCGCGAAACTCCTGAAGCGGCTGGGTCTGGAAAGCCCTGTTGGCGCGCCGGCCCTACGGTAATGTGGTGATAACCGGTTTCACAAACCGGGCGCGGCCGCGTTCGTTCCCGTACCAGTGGTGCACCACCAACTGCACTAGCACATCGTCGCCGGTCGCTTTGATTTCCGTGCGGCCCAGAACCTTTTCTTCCATCGACAGTTGGATCGGTGCACCTCCATTAACCTGTATCGAAGCGTCGTTGCCGCCTCTGGTGGCGTCGGGCGGCCAAGAGACCATCAATTTATCGACGGCATCGTCGACTATGAGCGGAACCGGTGGCGCAAAATACTGCTGGTGGAACCAGAAGGCTCCGCCGCACAGAACAAGGACAGCCAGCAATATGGTTAGCGGCTTCCAGACCTCCGCTGGCGGCCTCTGTTGCATTAGTGCGAAGGTCGGTGGCCGAGGAGGTATCCGTTCTTCTGAGTCCTCAAATCGCTCCGGCCGTTCGCTCCGCTCGCTTCGCTCTATCCGCTGCAACCGGCGCGCGCGCAGGTCTTCTAAAGAGAGGAAGTCGCCACTTGGGACTATTTCCCTTACTGGGTGTTCTGGTTCGGACGACAGTGCGAGGCCGGAAATTTGCGCCGGCTCAGGATCGGCTTCGGAAGGCTCCTTTGATTCCTCTGCCGCCGGAGTTTCGTCCCGGACAGTTTGAGCTTCGATGACTTCGGCGACGGGTGCAGTTTCGTCGGGTTCTGTCGCGACGGGCCCGGTTTCCTCGAGGCTAAGAGCCTCCAGCTTGAGGGCCTCCACTATGGCCTTCAGCGGCCCCGCGGGCTTGCTATCCAGCGTGACGTCGAACGGATCAACATCGATGGGCCTTATTGTTTCTGCTTCCGCGGCCGGTTCTACCTGCGGCTTGGACGGCTCTGACAACGGAGCCCCGAGTTCCAGCGCCTCGGGCAGTCCGGTGGCGGAGTCCGCTGGAACTGGCGCGACTTCTGGCTTCTCTTCGATAACCGGTTGCGGCGCGGGCGTAGACAACGGCGGCAACGTAAACGCGATCTTCGTCCCATCGCGGTCCGCCTTGCGATCCTGTCCACGCACGATAAACGACACCTTGGATGGCGCGAATCGTTCGGGCTTTACTAACAGAGTCAACTGTCCCGGCCGGGGGAACAATCGTTCGAAGAGCGATGCCTCGTGATCGCTGAGCCGCAATGGGTTGCGCGCGTGGCCGATATACCACCCCAACAACCGCATGCCTTCAAGGGCTGGGTCCGATCCAGACTGCAGCAGTTGCTCGCGCATCTTTGTTAAGTCGCGTTCCGAAAGGACAAAGGATGGCCCAAATGCGTGCTCGCAATCGATGGCTCGAAACGCCTCGATTTGTACGGTCTCCCGCCGGTCCGCGGTCGACGTCCGGCCAAATAGGAAGCCACCGGTTTCCATGCCCCCATGGGAAATGCGGCGCGCTGCGTCCTTGACGGTGAAATCGATTTCGTGGAGAAGGCTTATCGGATATCGAACCGCCAACGGGCCGGGTTGAAGGGGCCATTCGCCATAGGCGCAAGACTGCTCAGACTCGCTCATGATAAAGGTTCTGCCTGCCATGCGGGATGCGCATCAGCGAAAGACTTGACGGTTCATCCGTTTCGTTTGTGCCGACTTGCAAAAAGTAGTAATAGGTAACGGCCGCCATGCCTCCGATAATTAATACAATTATGGTCATCCACCGGGCGGAACGCATGGTCCAAAACGAGTCGCTGGCCACGACGGCGGCGGTGTACGCGACAATTGCGGCACACAGGCCGATGCTAAAGCCCAACTTCCATTCCCATGGCATCAAGTCGAGCGCGTCCTGTCCCCCAATCTCCGACCACGCCGTGAAAGTCGCTATCATGGCGATCAGAAACTCGATCGCATAAGCAAGCCGCAAGAGTTTAGGCGTCATCCCAAAGCTCTCCCATTCTACGATGGGAGTTGCGGTCTTCCACTGGGACGGCCGTTCCGATTTACTTTCTTAAGATGAAGATCGCTATCGAAGGACTTGAACTCCACCTGGCGCACCCGGACGAATTGCAGGTGACTTGGGTTGGCCAGGAAGAAGCAATGCGCCAATTGATGGCCGCCTGGATGGTTATCGACGAACGCGATGTGCCGATGAACCCGCGCCTGTTAGGCAAGCCGGGAGTGGGCAAAACCACCATGGCGTATGCGGGAGGCAAACGACTGGGCCGGGAAGTCTACATCATGCAGGCAACGGTCGATACGCGGCCGGAAGATCTCCTGATCACGCCCGTTATTGAAGGCGCGTCCCAACTGCGATATGTTGCGTCACCGCTGGTCACTGCCATGTTGCGTGGCGGCGTGGCCATTCTCGACGAAGGCAACCGGATGAGCGAGAAGAGTTGGGCCAGCCTGGCGCCGCTGCTCGATGGCCGCCGCTATGTGGAATCCATCGCGGCGGGCATCAAGATCAAAGCGCATCCGAACTTCCGGTTAGTGGCCACCATGAACGACGATTCGTCTACTTTCGATCTGCCCGAATACATCCACTCGCGCCTGCAGCCGCAGATTCTCATCGATTTTCCGGAGCGCGAAGAGGAATTGGCCATCCTCCGGGAGAACCTGCCATTTTCGAACGACGAAGTGCTTCAGTATGTCACCGATTTTCTGCAGCAGGCTCATGCCGCCGACGAAAGCTATACGGTTCGGGACGGCGTGAACGTAGCGCGCTACGCGCTGAAATTGAAGCGAGGCTCGGATGCTCCCGATCGAACCGTGCTGCATGCTTCCCTTCGCTTGATCCTGGGAGACGAAGCACTGCGCTACGCATTCCGGCGTTGAGATGTCCACCGAACCGAACAACGCAGGCACCCTCCGCCGAGGCAATATCACCTATTTCCCGGTAGTCCCTGGCCGTATCGAATTCGCCCTCCGCGTACGTCGCTATCTGTTGGGGAAGCGCCCGCCGGTGGTCGCGGTTGAACTTCCCTCGTCACTCGAAAACCTCTATGAAGTCGCGCTCGCCCGCATGCCGCTGTTTTCAGTCATCATGATTCCGGAGCGCGGCTATGAGGAGGAGCGCGCCACTTATATTCCGATTGAACTCGCCGATCCGTTCGTTGAAGCCATCCGGACAGCGAAGGAAATTGGCGCACACGTGGTTTTTCTCGAACCACCAACCGCTGAGAAACCGCACCTGCCCGACACGTACCCGGAACCGTATGCGCTGGAGTTCATCGGTATGGAGCGTTACGTCGAAGCTTATCGCGTTTATCCGCAGCCACGGACGCCCGGTTTGGAGGAGCACGCCGAGGCGATGGCTTGGCGGCTCCAAGGCGCCGACCCGCTCGCCCAGGTGTGTGCCGTTTGCGCGTTGAATATGCTGGATCCGCTCTTGGATGCGATGGAGATCCCGCAAGATGAGCCAGCCGCTCCTCCGGTGCGCCTCTTTGAGGCCTCTGAATTATTCAACTTACATCCGGATTGTCTCGCTGAGGTGACATCAGAGCCGCCGTATTTTCAGGAGTTATATGAAGCGTTGCGCGGGCAACCTGAAGACGCGTCACTGGACCGGCCTCGCTGGCAGCTCGATTTGCTGCGCGATGCCGAAAAAGAGTACACGATCAATACGGGCGACAAAATGGCTTACTGGCAGCGTCGCGGACTTGCCAGGTTCGCAAGAAATCTAGCCATGCTCGAGGGGCATTTGGTGCCCGGCGTCTACGATCTGGCCATCGGTGCGCGGGGAATGGTGGACGATAACTATGCCTATGAGGTTTGGCAGATGGCGAACCGCTTCGGTCCCCAGCCGGCCGAAGACCCTCCGCTCGAAACTTTAAATCTGTCCGGCGAAGAAGTATGGCTACGCACGCGCAAGATTCGCATCCGGCGCCGTCTGCCGCGCATGAAGCAAATGTTTCGTCCGGCTGGGCTGAAATCGCGCAAACGCGAGAAGACGCCAGGGGAATGGGCTCGCCAGACTAATGGCGATTCCATCTGCTCCTATCCGCCCGAAGACTTGGTTATCGAAAATTATGGCCGCTTCCTAAAGAGCTACGCCAAGACCACCCTATCCGAGGAGCGGTCGCGCGTGGAGCCATTCTTGACTTCGCTCGCAGACGGCATCGATCTGCGAGAAACCATCCGGCACTGGCATGAAAAGAAGATCTATGTACGCTACCTCGGTAAGTTCTCCGGCGAGGTCGGTGCGCTTGTGGTGATCTTCGACGAAGACCGGGACAACCGTTACGGTTACCTGACGACCTGGTTGGGCGAACATCAGAACGAATCGGACATGGCATTCTATTCGACTCCTCCGTTTGAGCACATCGTCGGGCCCGGCATCGGCCGCGCCGAGTACGGCGGTCTGCTGATGACGCTTCCTCCGCGACGCTTGTATGACGTTTGGAGCGATAACGATTACGACACGGCCGAAACCAAGGCCGAGCGCCTCCTGATGGCCGCGTTAGATTATGCAGTCGAGCGGCATGTTGTGTATATTGCCGCCAAACCGCCTCGATCTGTATTTCGCCAACTCGCCGGGCGCGTTAATCGGAGGATAGTATACATTCCACTGGGGCAGTTGTCCCCCGCGAAGCTGAAGAAGATCCGGGTGGTTCACGTGCTGGATAGTTACCAGAGGCGCAAGGATGCGCAGCGGTATATCTGGTAAGGTGGTCGCGGATGGTGATGAGGAATGAGGGGTTGCGGACTCAACTGCGGAGGCGTTTTTAGCCGGGGCAAGACATTCCGTCCTACTTGGCGATTTCAAATATCCAACTCCTCAACTGGCACTCCGATTCGCTCTATTGCCTCGACCGCAGCTGGCCTGTACATCCGATCTGCCGCGGCGTCCTCCATGATTGGGAAGATGCACAGCCAGCGGCCGGGGTATTCCCCATCGAGGCCGTAACGCCACTCTTTGGGCTGTTGATACCCTACTCGGACATCACTCCCGCCGAGGAGATCGTTTTACCGTTGAACTTCATTTTCTTCTCAACGATGTCGTAGCACTTTAGCTGACCACCTTGACGAACCGCGTAGACCGGGAAGATGCCCATGTGTCTCCGGATCGCGATGACTATCTCGTTCTTCGCGTCGCGGATCCCGAGGATGCTCTTGAAATTGAGGGCAGCCAGTTGTCGAGCACGGTATAGCTCCGCCGTCACGTTCACAGTCTGCTGTCCATTTGGGCCGATGATTGTTGTAGTCTTCGTGAGGCCGTAACGCAGTTTGTACGCTGGGCCCTTGCCTGGATTCGCCACCGGCACGGCCGTGTAACCAATGGCCATGTCAAACTCATTAGCAAGCTTCACCCGCGTCATGTCCGCGCGATAGTAGCGAACCTTATCGTACAGCGCAGGCAGCGTAGACCTTAGTGCCTTCGCGATTCGTGTAAGGTTAAACAGCACCAGTTGGTCCTCCTCCTTCGACAGAGGCAGGAATGAGAAGTGCGCATCCCATTCATGGTTGTGGATTTGGCTGAATATTGACAGATCCGGGTTCAGCAGGCTTGCGCTCAGGTCGTGGAGGCCTTGTTCGTACTTCTTCTCCCGGCTGGCGAAGTTGGTGGGGTCCTCGAACGCCGAACTGTCAACCCCGCGCTTAGCACCGTATTTATAGTGCTCGTCTGTCTTGTGGAAGATTTGGTCGTGACGCTTCTCTTCCTCGTCTGAGCCTAACGGTGTGTACTGACTGTCGGCAAAGATCCGGATTTCCGTTTCCAATTGCTTCGTGTCCGGGTTTCTTTTCGTGTCTACGACATTCACAGTTCCGTGTTGGAAAACCTTCGAACCCTGTTTCGCGAAGCCTTTTTCCCCCCAATCGTCTTTAATTTCAGGATGTGGGGTCTTCTCGTTCTTGGGCACACCCAGACTTCCCGGAAACGTCCTCACGGTCATCCGCTTATGCCTGAAGGCCTTGTTGAAGCTGTCGCTTACTTCCCAAAACTTATAGGCCATCCACCAGCTATCGAGCAGCGGCTCGACGGTCGTCCAGTTAACTTGGACGTAGTCCGTCCCAAAAAGATAATCATTGAGTTTTTGGCGATGGAACTCAAGTTGTTCTCCATATTCGCTCATTCCGGTGACTCCCTGACTGGTTTGCTAACGCCCTGGTAGACGCGCCGATCTAATGTTAACCAGGATTTCCATTTTGGCTCCCAGTGTGGTGTGAGCATATCACGCCGGCTTTTTACCCTCCGATGTGTGCAGCTGTTGTTCGTTTAGCTCCGGGCGGCTTGTACGATTTGCGCGAATCGCTCAACGATGGGGCGCGATTCTCCCACCAGCCACGCAAGTTCCATGTTGCTGACCACCGTCGTCTCGCGTAGCGGTACGCAGACAACCTCGGGCGATGCGATGCGCCGAACGCATTCAGGCGCGATCGTGACTCCGAGTCCGGCGCCAACCAGCCGCAGGATGCTGAGCCAATGCGACGCTTCCTGCACAATTTGAGGGCGAAACCCATACTTCTCAAAAATCGTGAGCGGTTTTTCGAACGCTCGGGCGCCCGCGCTCCGTGGATAGTAGACGAATGGTTCGTTGCGTAAAGCGGCGGGAGAGAGGCTCTTCTGTTTCGCACGCGGATGGTTGGCGGGCAACACGGCGACGAAGGGCTCGGACAATATGGTGGTGACGGTCAACCCCGCCACCGGATCGCCGTCGCGCAAAATGCCGGCATCCAGTGTTCCATCTTCGAGGCCCTCGACGACGCGCGCGGTGAACGATTCATGCAGATAGAGACGCACGCGAGGATAGGCTTCGCGGTACTTGCGGAAGACGCTCGGTAAGTTTGTTAGCATGCCGGACCCGATAAAGCCAACGTGGAGAGAGCCCACCTCGCCGCTTCCGATGCTGCGCGCCTCATCGATGTCTCGTTGGACGTTGCGTAGTGTGCGCCGGGCGCTTTCAAAGAAAGCTTCGCCTGCAACAGTTAAACTCACGGATCTGGAGGTTCTGGTGAAGAGCGGATACCCGATCATTTGCTCGAGCTTCCGAATTTGCTGCGAAAGCGGCGGTTGGGCCAGGTGGAGGCGTTGCGCCGCACGGCCAAAATGAAGTTCTTCCGCCACCGCTACGAAATAGCGAAGATGGCGTAGTTCGATTTCGCGATCCATATTCCAGAGATCATAATCCAACGCAACAAGATATTGGACGTCTGAGACGGAAACGGGCACACTTCTAATAGGAGTTCCGAGTGCAATGCAACTGCCAGACAGCCAGACGCAGATTTGTGGTGAAGACCGCGCGGTGAGTGCGCCCGCCATTGAAATTCGACCGCTGCGGACGCGGGAAGACCGAAGCGCGTTCCGGACACTCAATGAAGAGTGGATCGCCCGCTATTTCGTGATCGAGAAGAAGGACCGTGAGATTCTGAACGACCCCGAGAGCTCGATTCTGAGCAAAGGCGGTCATATTTTCATGGTTCATGCGGGAGGCGATGCCGTCGGGTGCGTGGCTCTGATCCCGATGGGTAATGGTGTGTATGAACTTTCGAAGATGGCGGTGTCACCGCGGTTCCGCGCGCTCGGGATCGGGCGTCGATTGCTCTTGCATGCGATCAAGGAGGCGAAGGCGATCGGAGCTGAGTCTTTGTTCCTGGGCAGTAACGCGAAGTTAGAGAACGCCGTTCATCTCTATGAATCGGTGGGCTTTCGTCACGTCCCGCCCGAGAGGATTCCGCCGATGGAGTATACGCGGGCGAATGTGTTTATGGAAATGCGGCTGTGACGGCAGACGCTTGAACAGAATGGTGCGCCCGGAGGGACTCGAACCCCCGGCCTAATGATTCGAAGTCACTGGGTGTGCTTGCCCTGGATTCCCCAGCGCTCGGAATCCATTGATTTTGTTGGAAAGAGACGTTCGAGTTCTGCCCTATGGTGCCTTCTAAACCACTGCGACAGACCACTGCACGGGGCTAAACCACTGCAAAAAGCACTGCAGATTTCTTCCCAGACAGACGGGCGTACCGGAGCTGCGGGAAGCCGTCAACCCATTTAAAAGTTGGTGAGACGACCGAGAACCTGAGAAGCTCAGAATCTCGATTTCAGGGCCTGATGGGTCGGTCTGCAGGACAAGAACCGGGCGATCATCGCACGGATGCAGACGTTATTCCCAAGGAGAGCTTCAACGGGAGGTTCATTGGTCAGTGCACGGCGTTCGCGGGTGTTACCGCCATCGGAGCTGCACGCCCCCCCGTGCGTGTTTCAATTGCACTCTAGATAGGACGTACCGATTGCCAGGAACCGAGCGGCCTAGATTAATCCACCGGCGATGAAACCGGCCATAGTCCTAGCGGAGGCGAAAGGGGCGGCCCCTCGCTTGTTGCTCGACGTCCCCGAAGCCGACTTCTGACCCGTCTCTACACAGATCCGCGGAAAGCGCGTTTTCCGTCAAAGTGATTTTTTGCCGAACCGACACGTCTCCTAAACGCTGGCTGACTAGAAGCGAGTAATCCAGGAGTACTTGTCCGCCATGCGGGCGCAAGCCTTTGGCACAATTCGGGAAAGGGCACGGCAGTCCGACCAGACTTTCTACAGCCTGCGAAACCAGAGCCGCGATACCACGCCGTGAAGAGCACACCAAGCCAAATGCAAATGACCGGAGCCAGGCGGTGAGCGCGGCGCGTAATGAACCAGTCCGGATCGTGCGGAGGCGGAAGGATCCGGACCTGGTGCAACTGCCTTCGTCGAGAGCAGGTTCGGCTCGGCAACTGGCTGCGGCCGGATCAAGCGATTGTACTGCTTGAAGCTCCGGATCCGGAGACGATAAAAGGCAAACGGGATCCGACGATCTTGGCCATTCTAGATGCGGCGGTCGCTTCGCTACGAGGCAGCATTCAGCACTGCCGCGCCTCCGACAAGTCCAATCACCCGGTTTCACGCGATGAGCAGCTATTTCCCAAGTTGATCCGAAAGGCGCCGTAGGTAATCGGGAGAGACATATTGGGTCTTGCTTTGCTGCTGGAGTTCAGCGAGGATCCTCCCGGCATCCCCCTTCCTGCCAGCCTGCAAGTACGCATCGGCAAGCGTAAACAGATATTTTGGAGTTCTGCCTGAAGAGTTTACTGCTTTTTGAAATTGCATAACGGCCGCCTCCAACCTGTGATTGTGCTCAAATAAGTGGCCCTGAATATAGAGACCAAACGGCGAGTTCGGATCGAGGGCGAGAGCGCGTGTGACTTGTTCTTGCGCTTCTCGAAATCGGCCCGCCGAAAAGAAAATCCATGCAACATAGCAACGGGTGCGGACTGAAAGCGGGTCTAGCCGTGCCCCTTCCAGAATCTGCGCAATGGCTGCGTTAGGTTGTTTCACTGCAGAGAGCAAATATAGCGCGTACTCCTGTCGAACGTACGCATCACTCGGATTCAGTTCAATCGCTTTTCGATATGCTTCGCCGATGCCCGGGGAATGCGGGTTCATTTTTTGGAGTAATGCAGCCAATAGCGCGTGAGTCTGCGGAAGATCGTCGTCTAGCTTGCGTGCAAGGGCAACATGCTCCTGCGCTTTTCGATACGCCTCTTCGGAAGAAAGAAAATGGTACCCCTCCAATTCCAGATACGTCTTCGCTATGGCGTCGTGCGCCATAGCGTATTCTGGGTCAAGATTGATGGCGCGTTCGAAATCTGTGAGTGCGTTTCGAAAGCTCTGTTCAGTGCCGCGATCAAACTGGTACACCCCGGCGAGATAGGCTTCGTAGGCTTCTGTATTTGTCGTTGCTGCGCGCGCCAGAGCATTCTCTTCCGAAGGCAACAGGCGAATCGCCAGTGCCTCTGCAATTGACTTGGCGACATCGCGCTCGATTGTAAGAAGTTCCTGGGCCGGCCTTGCGTACGTCTCGGCCCAAGCTTGAGTTTGATCGTTGACCTGCACAAGTCGAGCGGTCACGTTCACCTGGCCGTCTATGCGGCTCACACTTCCTTCCAAGATGTAGGAAACGCCAAGGTCGTGCCCGGCACGCGATATGTTCCCCATGGGACTCTGCATTCCCGCTACGGAGGACTGTGCAATCACGCCCAGTTTTCTCGGCGCGAGGCGTCCAAGGTGAGCAATCAGTTCCTCAGTGAAGCCGTCGCTCAGATAGTCCTGCTCGCTAGAACCGCTCAAATTGCGGAACGGAAGTACGGCCAACATGATCTTGTTTTGCGAAATCCTCAAAGCGTGAGACTGGCGATGAAAAAGATACCAGGATCCGGCCGCGAGGAAAATAACTGAGAGAAAAACAAATACCCAACGAAGCGGGACGGAAGGACTTGATCGGAATAGTGCGGAGTGAGTATTCAAGAGCGCAAGCGGCTCGGGCTCGGCAGGTAATCGCTCAACGGGAGGGATAAATCTATATCCCCGGCGCGGGACGGTTTCGATATAACGTGGTCGCTCCGCCGAATCGCTCAACGCCTCGCGAACCCGTTTCACGGTGGTGTTGAGGTTGTCATCGAACTGAACAAATGTATCGGAAGGCCAAAGCCGTGCGCGAAGTTGTTCACGAGAGATAACTTCACCGGCGTTTTCCACAAGAGCGGCCAGGAGTTGAAACGGCTTCTCCTGAATCCTCACCACTTGATCCTGTCGCAGAAGCCGCTGCGATACCAGGTCGAGCTCGAATAATCCAAAGCGATATCCGCGGGAATGCGAATTAGTCTCAGGCGGGGTTTCTGGCATGTGGTTTGCCTGGGTTCAGGATCAGGATATCTCGATCTCGACGAATGATTGGATTTTTAGGCAGGTTTAGCGCCCCAAAACAGAAGTCAGGAAGAATTGCAAGACCATGATTTGCAAGGGGTTCATGGGACAGACGGATTTCAGGTTCATTTCCGTTGTTTCTTCGCGACTGCGGCTTTACGGTGAGGGAGAAAGGATAGCCGCTTTGTCCACTACCATAATCGTCGTTAACGGCGTTTCACACGAAGTAAATGTTGCGTCTTCGACGCCTCTTCTTTGGGTGCTGCGCGATGCGCTCAACCTAACCGGAACGAAGTATGGTTGCGGGATGGGTTTATGCGGCGCGTGCACCGTGCATCTAGACGGACAGGCGGTGCGCTCCTGCCAGACGCCAATCCAAAGCGTAGGAATGAAGAAGATCACAACTATCGAGGGCTTGTCGCACGATCGCGGCCATCCGCTGCAAAAAGCCTGGATTGAGGAACAGGTACCGCAATGCGGTTACTGTCAATCGGGCCAGATTATGCAGGCCGCCGCGCTGCTTGCGAGCCACCCGCGTCCCACGCGAGAACAGATAGATGATGCGATGAACGGCAACATTTGTCGTTGCGCGACCTATCAACGCATTCGCCGGGCGATTCAACGGGCGGCCGGAGTGGCGGCATGAAAAGCACGGTAACTCGCAGGGAAGTGGTTGAAACAGGTATCGCTCTGATGATTGGGTTTGCGTTGCCGCTGCGAGGCAAGAGCGATCCAGAGAAGAGTGAGTTCAACGCCTGGGTGCGAATTTCAACCGATAACCAAATCACTGTGCTCGCAGAAACCCCAGAGATGGGTCAGGGAACGCGCACGGCCAATATCATGATGCTCGCCGACGAGCTCGAATTGGATTGGACAAGCGTGCGGTGGGAACAGGCACCGACCATTCCGCGCATTTACAAGAATCTGTCGGCAGGCGGCAGCGGCAGCACGACTGCTACGTGGCTGAAGTTGCGAAAGGCCGGCGCTCAGGCTCGCGAGATGCTACTCACCGCGGCAGCGCAACGCTGGGGCGTGGACGTGAAAGCGTGCCACGCAGGGAATGGCGCCATCGTACATACAGCGAGTGGACGACGGATTGTCTATGGAGACCTGGTACGCGAGGCAATCCAGTTGCCAGTCCCCGACCCCGATCAGGTGCCATTGAAAGATCCGAAGGACTTCCGCGTGATCGGAAAGCCAATGCAACGCGTCGATATACCGGGCAAAGTGGACGGCAGCGCGGTCTTCGGTCTGGACGTACGCCGTCCGGGTATGTTGTATGCGGTAATTGCGCGCCCGCCTCACTTTGGAGGAAAGGCGTTGCACGTCGATGACTCGGATGCAAAAGCCAGTCCTGGGGTGAAGGCGGTATTCGCGGTTCCTGCGATCGGCTACGTTCCTGCAATCGACCGCAATTTGAACGTGGCCGGTGGAGTCGCCGTGGTCGCAGATTCGACGTGGAATGCAATCCAGGGCCGAAAGGCTTTGAACATCACCTGGGACCAAGGCCGCGACGAGAGCACGGCAACCTTACAGGCTCAATTCCGTGAGAAAGCGGCTGGGGCCGCCAGCGTTGTCAATGTGGATCGCGGCAAGGTGGAAAAAGTGCTGACGGCGGCAGCCAAGAGAATCGAAGCCGACTACGAGTTTCCATTTCAGGCGCACGCCACCATGGAACCGATGAATACGACCGTGCACGTCCGCGACGACGGACAGATCGATGTGTGGTCGCCGACGCAGATACCAGCTATCGCGCAAAGCACCATCGCGGCCCTGGCCAGTATTCCGCCTGAAAAAGTAAATGTGCAATTGATGCTCTCGGGAGGGTCGTTCGGGCGGCGATACCAATGGGACTATCTAGCGGAAGCTTATAACGTCGCCAAAAATATAAAGGTGCCCGTGCAGTTGGTGTGGACTCGCGAGGACGATATGCAGCATGACTTTTATCTGCAGTATTCGTTCCAGCGCATGCGGGCAGCGCTGGAAGAAGATGGACATATCGCTGCGTGGTGGTATCGCGAGGTGACAACGCCAATTAGTACTGTCTTCCATGACCCGGCGAAACCACAAGCCGCCAAGGACGTGGAAGACTGGAATGGCGAGACGCCTTACGACACGGCAAATTTCCGCGCCGACTATGCACCGGTGTTGTCGGTTGTGCCGCGAGCCTGGTGGCGCTCGGTGTCATCGCCTTTTCAGGTTTTCGCCATTGAATGCTTTGTCGATGAATTAGCGCATGCGGCCGGCAAGGACCCGCTGCATTACCGGCTGGAGCGATTGCGTGCCGACCAAAAGGGCGAAGCCGAAAAGCTTGGCAGCGTTCTGCAATTGGTGGAGCAAAAGTCCAACTGGAGCAATCCGCTGCCAAAGGGGCAAGGGCGTGGGCTAGCTTGCTGTGTGTTCGGAAGAACAGCCGTGGCTCACGTTGCGGAAGTATCTGTTGTCGACGAAGAGATTCATGTTCTGCGTGTGGTGAGCGCCGTCCATTGCGGGTTGGCGGTGAATCCGGAGAGCGTTCGCGCGCAGATCGAAGGCGCCATTAATTATGCGCTGACTCCTGTTTTACATGGTGAAATCAGTGTCAAGGACGGCGGTGTTCAACAGAGCAATTTCCATAATTATCAGGTGGCACGGATGAAGGATGCGCCGGAGATTGAAGTTCATCTTGTGCCTCCGACCGCCGAACCGTCGAATGGTGTCGGCGAAGCCGGCGTTCCTCCATTGGCGCCCGCAGTAGCGAACGCTGTTTTCGCAGCGACGGGCAAGCGGATGCGACGGCTGCCGATCTTGAAGGTCAGTTAGCCGCCCTAACAATGATCAAAACTCTAGTATTCGCGCTGCTCTCGCTGTCCCTGCGTCTTGCGGCCTTTCCGAATGACGTGCTGACATGGCATAACGACATCGCACGGACGGGTCAAGACTTGGCCGAGCGGACTTTGACTTTACAGAACGTAAATCCGAAAACGTTCGGCAAGCTGTTCGTGATTCGAGTGGACGGAAAAGTAGATGCAGAACCCCTCTATGTTCACCAGTTAGAGATGCCAAATCGAGGATTGTGGAACGTCCTTTTCGTCGCCACGGAACATGACAGTCTGTATGCCTTTGATGCGGATACGGGGCAGCAATTCTGGCGCGTTCAGTTGCTAAAGCCCGGAGAAACGCCATCGGATAATCGCAACTGCGGCCAGATCACTCCTGAAATCGGAATCACGTCCACTCCCGTCATTGACCTGCGTCAAGGCCCTCATGGCACCATTTACACGGTCGCAATGAGCAAGGGTGCACAAGGCCGCTACACACAAAGACTCTATGCGCTCGATCTTCGAACCGGAGCTGAAGAACTCGGCGGACCGGTGGAGATTCACGCAACATTTGCGGGCGGGAATCCTTTCGATCCCAAACAATACGCGGAACGGGCGGCGCTCCTGTCACTGAATGGTGTGATTTATACCACTTGGACATCGCATTGCGATATCAATCCTTATAACGGATGGATCATCGGCTATGATGCGCGGACATTGAAACAGACGTCAGCTCTGAACATTACGCCGAATGGGGAAGAGGGTGCGATCTGGCAAAGCGGCGCCGGGCCTGCCGCCGATCCGCAAGGCAACATCTATCTGATGGCAGCGAACGGAACCTTCGATACTGTATTGAACTCCAGCGGATTTCCTTCAAAGGGCGATTTCGGCAACAGCTTTCTGAAGCTCTCGACGCACGGCGGCAAGTTCTCCATCGCCGATTACTTCACGATGTTCAACGTCGCGGAGGAAAATGCCGGCGATGGCGATTTGGGTTCTGGCGGCCCTATGGTTCTTCCCGATATGACGGATGCCTCAGGAAGGATCCAGCGATTGGCGGTCGGAGCCGGGAAAGACCTGAACATCTATCTTGTCAATCGCGACGCTATGGGAAAGTTCAACCCCCATGGGAATCAGAACGTCTATCAAGAACTGCGCAAGGCAATGAAGCACAGCTTTTCACGTCCGATACCGGCGTATTTCAGCGGCCGCCTTTACTATGCATCCACCGATGACACGCTCCGCGAATACCGCCTTCAGAATGCGCGGCTCGTCGCCGAACCCGTGTCTCAAACAGCCTTGAAATTTGGATATCCGGGGACTACGCCGAGCATCTCTGCCAACGGCTCTCGAAACGCGATCATATGGGCCGTTGAAAACGTGAAGTTCTCTTATGCTGCTGGATACTCGAACCCAGCGGTGCTGCACGCCTACGATGCAACCGATCTGTCGCGCGAACTGTATAACAGCAATCAAGCGCCGTCCGGCAGGGATCATTTCGGTGCAGGCAACAAGTTCATTACGCCGATGATCGCCAACGGCAAAGTCTATGTTGGAACCACAAACGGAGTGGGTGTATTCGGTCTGCTCCCGAAGCGTGTTCAATGAACAGAATTATGAGGGCTTTACTCACCAATTTAGCCGTGTGTTCTCATGCAGCAAACGGCCTGGGATGAGTTCTCGCTTGCATCTCTTTACCGGCAACGAATAGTTGGGGAGCCGCGTTCCCTGGTTGCCAAGCTTTTTGTATGCGCGACACCGCGCACCAGTGCCTGGGCAGTCATTTCCTTGGCCTGGATGGCTCGACGGATAACACGCTTCAGAAGTTGGGTGTCTGGTATCCATGGAGCGGAAAGCTGCGTTAAGAACCTAACGACTCTTGCGATCTCGGGTCTGGAGTTCTGATAGATCCGCCCTAGCGGCCTACGATAGAGTGATCAGATTCGGCACCTTGACGAGTTGTCGGCTATGTTGAGATTGGCGTCCGGAACGGCGCTGCGGCAAATAGATCCACCCTGGTCGCGGAGGTTTACTGAGCTTGCACGATTGTGGTTGAGAGAGGCGGTTACCGGAAAAGTGAGAAGCAGGGCAGTCTGGACAGTTTGACCAATGGATGGCCTCCGGCGTGCCAAGTCGAACCATTTTGG
This sequence comes from Bryobacteraceae bacterium, assembly GCA_036272835.1. GTDB lineage: Bacteria > Acidobacteriota > Terriglobia > Bryobacterales > Bryobacteraceae > Bog-105. The sequence goes on along the minus strand of DATAXY010000058.1, from coordinate 26,618 downwards.
GTCCCAGCTTGCCATTCTTTCTGGCGAGTACCAGCGCATAGAGGGGGAGTCCTTTGGTCTCGCGGTGAATGAGAAGTTGGAAGCGGTCCGCCAGCAGCGCCTGAAGCATAAACGGGATTTCCTCCGGCTTTGGAGAATTTTCCGATTTGGCGGAAATGTCGAAAGTAGCAGACTCAATCCCCCGGAGAGCTGGAACGGCTGGATGCGGTACGCGGTGATTATCAATTCCGTCACCGGTATGTTGGTCATGGTGATTCCTCCCGCAATAGGGCGGATAAATATCATGCCAACTTTGGCCGGCTTGATGGAAGCTACTTCAAACTTTGGTTGGGTAACGGACTGCGCTCCGAGAATTGGCGAAACATTCATCATTCCAACTACCAAAGGGCCGGCCACGGTTATCAGCGCAGCGGCTGCCAGCATTAGCTTCTTGCCTGCATTCAGCTTGTGCTTGGTTTGATTCTTCATGATCGCCTCGATTCGTTGCTTGAGACCTTCCGCCAGTCACTCCAGCAACAAATCCAATCCGAGACGCCAAATAAAACTCGCAGATTTTGAGGATGCTTTCCGCATAGACCCGCGGTTCGGCGCCCAGTCGCAATACTTCTTCATCGCACGCACGCTCGCGCTCCTCCACCAGCCGTGCCCGTATCCACCACGTCAATGGAAAGAACCAGAAGATGGTTTCCGCCACGAGATGAATCGCAGCCGTCAAATTGTCCCTGCGCCGCACGTGACACAACTCATGCGCAAGAATCGCTTCCAACTGCGCCGGGGTTAGAACCTCTGTGATTCCTTCAGGCAGGAGCAAGATCGGCCTTACGGATTCCAAATACGCCCGGCTCTAGACGGTTCGGGGAATATACGAACAGCGCAGCGTAGAGCGATCCCGTTGCCATTCGAGTTCCCAGTTCCGGTGCTTGTCTCCAGCTGCGCAGCAGCAACAGGATACTCACCGCGACGCCGGAAATCCACACGAGGAACAGCATCGTCGAAATCAGGTTTGATGAAGGAATCGCGCCCGCCTGATGAACAGTGGCCGGCATAGCGAAGGAGTGGCCGATGTCTTCCACCACAAAGGTCCACTGAGGCTGCCCACTTGCAGGAGCTGATCGCCATCCCAAGTGACCGCCGATCTTGACCAACAGGGAAAAAGGGACTAAGAACTTCGCCGAGGCCGCCAGCCAGAGCCGATACCTGAGCGTAGCCCGGTTTTGCTTCAGTACGAACGTTAATAGCCAGACTCCGGCAACGCAAAGACTCGATTGCCAGAGATGGTTCTCCAACGAGGAAAGATCAATGTAGATCATCGCTCCGGTTTCTCCTTTTTCGAGGAACGGAGCAGAGCCTTCTCGGCTTCTCTTATGTCTTCCAAGGTGAGTTCCCCAGATTCAACTAAGTGAGCCATCAGTAGCTTCGCTCGCCCACCGAAAACCGCCAACAGTTCGTCCACAAAACGGCGCTGCGCATCCTTGCGCGAGATGACCGCCTCGAAAATATTCGCATTACTGATCCGCTTGACACAGCGGAGCGCCTTCTTTCGTTCCAGGCGATAAACCACGGTCTGCACCGTTGTATACGCTGGCCGGTCGGCCTCGGGAAACGTCTCCTGAATCTCTCGAACTGAACACGCACCTTTCTGCCAAAGCGCCTCCAGTACTTGTAGCTCCAGCCTTGTAAGCTTTGGTTTGGGCATGTTGGTAGACTACGTTTGCATCTACTCTACTACAGACATAGTTAGACTGCAAACTTCGAGGCAGGCCGCGCTCATTATCCCGAGACCGACCTACCTGTATTCGACCAGATCGAAGTCGCGACCACTTCGCAGCTGATTGTAGGCGATGTTACGCTGCAACTCGAAGGGATCAAGGGTTATATATGGCGTTTGGACAGCACCTTTGATGCTCGCTGATGCTACGCCTGCATCCATGAAGACCTCTGTGCTAACGGCGGCGACAAACTGGCACGACCATACATTTGTCGCTTGATTAATTTCAGCCGTTGAACTTATCGGTGGCCAAATCGACTCACGATTACGATTACCGGAAAGCTGCTTTTTGACCCTGCGGCAGATTGGATGGGCTTATATGCTTTGCCCGTGCCACCCGTTCAGCGCCGCGTCGGTTCGGGCTGTATGGCTTGTGTTCTAGCCTTAATCGCTCTCGTATGGTGAGCAACCGTTACAGGATGTTCAGGCCGCGGCACATCAAATGCTTCGTGGACGAAGCAGAAAAAGAAGAACCCCATCGCCAGAGCAAAGCGCAGTAGAGCCCACCGCATGTACTTCGGCCCGAATATCAGATAGTACAAAAGCCAAAATCGTCCCATGTCGCGCCTCCGTCGTGCCCAGGCTTTTATCCGAGCGCGATCAATTTCCCTAGCCAGATGCCACCACAAAGTAATATAAACCCAAAAACGATCCCGACGGCAGCCCATCGGATTAACTCAGGACGCTGATGGGCCGCGTGAACCTGGCGAACAAGCTCCCGGCATCTTAGCGCGGATGCTTTGATGTCTCCGTTGAATTCCTCCCGGATTTCGGCAGCCGCCTTTTTTACTTCACGTGCGAATGCCTGTCCAGCTCGCGCTTCGGCCTTCTGGGCGGAAGCGTCAAAATCCGAAATGCGCTCCTGCAACTGCGCGCACATGTATTGGATCGTTTCCTCCAAAATCAATTGGTTCAAAGCCACAATGGCAAGCGCCGGGTCATTCTCGTCTATTCGAATGCCGTAACGGGACGCCAGCTCGCCCATGAGACGCTTCTTATCGAAAGACGCCGCCGGCATCGCTGTCCCTAAGCGAATGGAAGCCGTTCAAGCTGTTCGAATAAATCCCGGCGAACTATGTGGAGCCTCGATCTTTCGGCAAGCATAAATTCCTCGGACTCAATCGCCTCGCCGAACGTTAATTTTTTCTCTCGCATGCGGCGGATAGTCTGGCCGTAGGTATCAACGCTTCTCTGTACAAGGCCTACACAAGCGAGGATCTGCTCCTGGTGATCCAGATAGACTTGCATCTGTTCAAAGTGTTTGCCGTCACGAGCGACTGGCCCAAAGTATTCATTGATCCAGACGATGATATTTCTTTCGTTTGTGCGCTTCGCCAGCGTGTTGAAGCCCAGGAGCGTATCCTGAAGCATTTCCCCACCGCTTACGGGAACGTGCACATAAACACGTCGGCCCGCCTCGCGAAATACCCGGAGCATCTCCGTCTCGATTACGTACGTCCAGAAGGGCATGAATGCTGTTGAACCGCTATCAACGACAAAGATGGAGTCTTCGGCCATGAAGCGCTCCAGAGGCACGTCGTAGCGCGCTCGCTGTATCAGCCCGTTATCATTGACAAGATCCAGCCTGTCCGCAGCAAGAGCTTTGTACTGTCCCAGCGAACGGTTTACGGGGTCGCCATCAATACAGCGAACGAGCTTGCTGCGCGTCGTCAGAAACTCCGCAAGCCAACTCGCCACTACTGTTTTCCCTACGCCACCCTTGCCTTGCAGAATAAGGTGAATGGCTAGGTCCGGGCTTGATTCTTCGCCTCCGGTCAGATGAGATTCTGTTTGCTCGGGTCACCGTCGTTATGGAGTTGCCGAATGTCCAAGCGAGATCTGTTCAAAACCTCGCGAGCCACTGTCATTGGGTCGTGGTCGGCAAGCTTCTCTGCACCGACCTGTCGGCTGGGCGCTATAGAACCCAGTCGCTCTTTTCTCCGGCACCGACGTACATAAGAACGGAGCGTACCTCTGGGTCATTTTGCTGGCGCTAAGCGGCAATGGCCGTTGAGCACTTCCTACCGGTATCCGGCCGCCTGCAGTTCGAAGAGTTCCGCGTACTTCCGGCCAAGGGCGAGCAACTGGCGATGGGAGCCCTGCTCTTCGATGCGACCCTGCTCCAAAACTAGAATCCGATCGGCCATGCGAACTGTGGAAAACCTGTGGGAAATCAAAACGGCCATTTTCCCGGCAGTCAAGTCAACGAACCGTTGGTAAACCTCGAACTCGGCGCGCGCGTCCAGGCTGGCTGTCGGTTCATCAAGGATCAGGATCTGGGCATCGCGCATGTACGCTCGGGCGAGGGCGATTTTCTGCCACTGGCCGGTCGACAAATCCACCCCTCCTTCAAAGCGCCTCCCCAGCATTTGCCGGTATTGCGCCGGGAGTTTGTCGACCACCTGTGCTGCAAGACTCTTCTCGGCAGAGCGGGCCACCCGATGTTCATCCTCGACATGCTCGATTCTGCCAAATCCAATATTTTCAGAAGCTAACATGTCATATCGCATGTAGTCCTGGAAAATAACACCGATTTCGCTCCGAAGGTCCTCGACGCTGTACTCCCGCAGATCCACGCCGTCGAGCAGAATCCGTCCGGCAGTCGGGTCGTAGAGCCGGGCGAGCAGTTTCACCAGCGTAGTCTTCCCTGCCCCGTTCTCGCCCACGAGCGCGATGCGTTCGCCAGGTTCAAAGCGGAAGCTCACATTACTGAGCGATAAGCCCGTCGCGCCAGGATAGGCGAAGGAGACATTTTGAAAATCGAATCCTTCTCTCATTGGCCGCGGAGCGAGCAAAGCATCGGGTGGTGACGTAATGGATGGTTTGGTTTCAAAATACTCGAACAAATCTTTGATAAATAAGGCTTGTTCGGAAACGCCAACCAGGCTGCTAACCAAAGTCTCCATGATGTTGCGTGCCCGCGAAAACGCGCCGGCGATCAGGGTCAGGTCGCCGATAGTCAGCGCTCCGGCCAGCGCTCGCAGGATGATAAACGCGTATGCGCCGTAGTAGGCGAGCGTGGGTACCAGATTGATGAGCGCTCCATGCACCGCCCGGTGCAGCGCCAAATGCTTGTTCTCGGCGTAGAAACGCTCAAAGAGCGCACGCGAGCGCTCGGTTAGATACTTTCCCAGGCCAAAGATCTTGACCTCCTTAGCGCTATAGTTACTCGCGCCCAGCCAGCGCAGGTAATCGAGCTCGCGGCGCTCCGGGGTGTAGCGGTACAGGAACGAGTAATTGAGCATGGCGAAACGCGTCTCGCCCAGAAAAACCGGAATCGTGGCACCAAGCAAGAGGAGCAGAAGCCACGGAGAGAATAGAATGACGGCCGAGAGCATCGAGAGCAGGGTTAGGAACTGCTGAGCCATGCCGGCCAACGTCGCGAGCATGCCTAAGCGGGCCGTCGTTTGCCGCCGGGCGCGTTCCATTTTGTCGTAGAAAACGGGGTCCTCAAACGACACCAAATCGAGCGAAGTTGCGTGCTCCATCAGGCGTAGACTGACGAAATTTGTGAATTTGTCACCAAGCAAGCTGTCAACCAGGCTGATGAACCGGGAAATGGTATCGGAGGCAACAGCGAGCGTCAGTTCCAATAACAAGAGCTTCCAAATCAATGTCTCGTCGATCGGTTGATGACGAACAGCACGAACCACCAGGTCGATGATCAGCTTGGAAACCCAGAGCGTCGCCAAGGGGAAAAGCGCCGCCACAAACCGCAGCAGCAGGGTACCAATCGTAAGGGAACGGCTGGTGCGCCAGACCATTCCGAGGAGCGGAGGGATGTTCCGCAGGGCGTTCAGGCGCTGACCCCAAGTCTGCGGAGTTTCCGACGGTTTTCGAGGCGGCGGCCTCATAAGTGATTGAAAAGAAAATGCCCACTCTCGCGAGTGGGCATAATTCTTCCTGTTTCCAGGCCTCTGGCGTACCAGAGGTTACGTTTGATGGGAGAACCAGATCCGACGGCATCGCAACCGTCAAAACCTGTTTGTGATTGGAGTGTAGGGCCAGCGCCGGGTGAAGTCAAGGGCAAATTTCCGAAGCGTCGAGACCACCCGTAAGTTGCGCCAGCCAAACCATTTACGGTCCAGGATGTTTTTGGCACAACTGTGGAAAGCGGATTTCCACAAGTGGAAAACAGCGGAGGAAAACGGCGCAAATCAAGTCGGCTTAGCAACTTAGGGGAGAAATCTCACTCGCCTCCAAGATGCAGCGTCGTCATAGCCTCGTCGGATTCGAGATTGCCGTAACGACGGCGATAGATTCGCATGCCAGCGTACATAAGCCCTGCCGTTAGGCAGAGCGCCGACAGGAGGAGGCTGAGGTAAATGATATTGGTAAGGAGCTGATAGAGCGGCTTGATCGGGCTTGGCGGCGGCACTTCGTCCCAAATGACTTTGGCCTCATACTGCACGCGGCTAAGCAGCGTATCCGCTTGCTCAGGCGACTTGGCTCCGAGAACTGCAGCAACCAGGACACTCGACCGCTTGGCATACACATCGGGAAGTACCTTGAAATTCGGGATGTGAAGACGCGCCATCTCCGGATTCGGATAATCGAACAAAACCAGCTTCAAAAGCGTTCCGTTGATCTGATATTCCGTCAGATGGCCTTCGACGCTCCGATCAAAGCCGGGACGTGCGTCCAAAAGCTCCGGTGCAACCGTCTTGAGCCCAGCGGGACCAAGGATGTAGCGAGCGGAGTTGGGTACCAGATTCTTCCGAGGGACGAACATCAGGATGGGCGGCAGCGACGTCTCGTGAATATTCGGGAGCGACTTGAGCAAAATGTCCATTTCGGCCTTCCGAACTGGAGCGCCGCTCAACTCCAGAACGTAATTGATGCCGCCGTCGAAGACCAAAGTTTGGGCGCTGGTTGCGGCACAGAAGGAAGTGAAATCGCAGGCATGGGCGTCGGCTGGACGGAGCCATTCCCAAGCGGCGAGAGCGCCGGTCGTGTCCTTCATCTCGTAGGCAGTGACGTGCAGCTTACCATACTGGGCGGACTCAGCGCGTAGAAACCCCATCTCACTCCAAACAGCCGGATCTGAGGGTTTTGATGAACTTACAGCGTTTTTACCAAACGAACCGACCTTGGCGGGAAGCAGATCAGCTGCACATAGTGAACTGGCTAACACAACGGAGGCAAGCGCTAAGCGGCTCCATGACATTTCTTGTACTTCTTTCCGCTGCCGCAGGGGCACAAGTCATTTCGCCCTACCTTCGCCCCTTTATTGACAGTCTGAGTTTGACTGGAAGCTTCGCCGCCTGCGAGTTGGAGTTGGGCGAGTTCGCGGTCCTTCTTCTTTTGGATGTTGCGTGTCAGGTCGAGGACGGATTGTTGAGCGGAGGCTTGTTGGTCGGCTAGGCGTTGGGCCTCCTGGCGTTGGGCGGCGGACACGGACACCAAGTCCTCCTCCGAATCCTCCTCCGAGTCGTCATCGTCTTCGGGTTCCGGATAGGGCAGAGGCGGCTCGCCATTTTCGATGCGCATGAAGAACAAATACCGGATGGTTTCGTCCTCGATGCGGTCCATCATGTCCTGGAACATGGTGAACGATTCCTTCTTGTACTCGATCAGCGGATCTTTTTGCCCATAGCCTCTAAGGCCAATGCCTTCTTTCAGGTGATCCATCGACAACAGATGATCTTTCCACTGGTTGTCGACGACATTGAGCATGATCACGCGCTCGGCCTGACGCAAATACTCGGGGCCGATCATCGCTTCCTTTTCGTCGTATCGGGCGATCATCAGTTCGTTCAGATGATCTTCTACGTCCTGCCGCGCAACGTTAATGAGTTCCTCGGTGACAATCTTTACGCCAAACTGATTGAGAGCGGCGTTCTGCAGCCCTAAGAGGTCATATTGGTCGAGGCGCGCATTTTCAGGACAATACTGGTCTATGAAGCCGCCGACAACTCCGCGAACGATATCGAGAATGCGCTCTTTTTGCTCAACGCCTTCCAGCAACTGCCGCCGCATCGAGTACACGGCCTGGCGCTGCTTGTTCATGACGTCGTCGTATTCGAGGACGTGCTTACGGGAGGCAAAATGCTGGGCTTCGACGGCCTTCTGGGCGGCCGCGATTCGCTTGCTGATAAGCCGCGATTCGATCGGCACGTCCTCTTCCATGCCTAGGCGGAGCATCAGGGACTGCATGCGATCGCCGCCAAAAATACGCAGCAGATCGTCCTGAAGGGAAAGATAGAAACGAGAGCTTCCTGGATCGCCTTGGCGGCCGGCGCGTCCGCGCAACTGGTTGTCGATGCGGCGGGATTCGTGCCGTTCTGTGCCAAGGATGTGAAGGCCTCCAACGGCCATCACTTCCTGGCGTTCGGCTTCAATTTCATCCTTGATCTGGGTTTTAAGCGCTTCCAGCTCACCGGGCGCCAGCATCTCTGGGGACCGGTTTTGCTTCTTTAGCCGTTCTTCCAGCAGAAAATCCGGGTTGCCGCCGAGCAGAATATCGGTGCCGCGGCCAGCCATGTTGGTGGAAACGGTAACAGCGCCTTTGCGCCCCGCCTGAGCGACGATGTGCGCTTCGCGTTCGTGATTCTTAGCGTTCAAGACTTCGTGGCGAACGCCCATGCGCTTCAAAATGCCCGATAGTTTTTCGGATTTTTCGACCGAAACCGTGCCTACCAGAACGGGCTGCCCCTTTTCATGGAGATTCTTGATCTCCTTGGCAGCGTTGCGGAACTTTTCTTCCTCGGTCCGGTAGACAACATCGGGGTACTCAAGGCGGATCAATGGACGGTTGGTCGGAATTACCGCGACTTCCAGCTTATATATGTTACCCAGCTCGGCGGCTTCGGTATCGGCCGTACCGGTCATGCCCGACAACTTCTTGTACATGCGGAAGAAGTTCTGGAAGGTGATCGTTGCGAGCGTTTGAGTCTCACGCTCGATCTTGACGTTTTCTTTCGCTTCAACGGCTTGATGAAGACCATCGCTCCAGCGGCGGCCAGGCATTAAGCGTCCCGTGAATTCGTCGACGATGATGACTTGACCATCCTGAACGACATAATCGCGATCGCGTTGGTACAGGATATGCGCGCGGAGCGACTGCTGCACGTGATGGTTCATCTCGATATTGGCAGGATCGTAGAGATTGCCGGTATCGAGCAGCTTCTCGATTTTTAGAACGCCCTCTTCGGTAAGGGCGACGGTACGGTGCTTTTCATCGACGGTGAAGTCGCCAGTCGTGTAGCTTTGGCCGGGTTCCTTGCCTTCGATGACTTCGCCACGTTCGAGGCGGGGGATGATGCGATTGACGCGATAGTACTTGTCGGTCGATTCCTCACTGGGGCCGGCGATGATGAGCGGAGTGCGGGCTTCATCGATCAGGATCGAGTCGACTTCATCGACGATGGCGAAATTGAATTCGCGCTGGACACAATCCTCCAGCCGGAACTTCATGTTGTCGCGGAGGTAGTCGAAACCGAATTCGTTGTTGGTGCCGTAAGTGATGTCGGAGCCGTAGGCTTGGCCGCGCTCGTCTTCATCCAGATCGTGAACGATGGTGCCTATACTGAGGCCGAGGAAACGATGGATGCGCCCCATCCACTCCGAATCGCGGCGGGCGAGATAGTCGTTGACAGTGACGACATGAACACCCTTGCCAGTAAGGCCGTTGAGGTAGCTAGGCAGGGTGGCCACGAGCGTTTTGCCTTCACCGGTTTTCATTTCAGCGACGCGCCCCCGATGCAGAACAACTCCGCCAATTAATTGCACATCGAAGTGGCGCATGTTGAGGATGCGGCGGCCAGCTTCGCGGCAAACGGCGAAGGCTTCGATGAGCAGGTCGTCGAGTGGCTCTCCATTGGCGAGGCGTTGCTTGAAGACGGGGGTGAAAGCGGCGAGATCGGCGTCGGAAAGCGCTTTGAGCCCTGCTTCCCGGTCACCTATGGCCGAAACCAGGGGACGCATCGCCTTGATTTCACGGTCGTGCTTGGTGCCAAAAAACTTGGCGAGTAGTCCATCGAGCATGGTAGTAGTTACCTTTAGTTTAACTGGAACGGAGCGCGCGGGAGGTGGCACCGGCAGGAACCCGGCTAGACGAAATCAAGCCAAACTGTTGGACGTACCAGGCCGGGTAAAGTTTCGGTGGTGCGGATCGCCGCAAAATCGCGGTCCCCGAAATTGGGTCAGACTAATCATGCAGCGAATGAAAGAATCGGAAATTGGACCAGTCGGGACTGGCACCAATTCGACAAATTAACGAACTTGAAAATATTCGCCTCGATACCCGTATTTGTTCCTGTTTGAAAGCAGGCCGAATCCGCCTAGGATCGAGTTACGCCGGAACGGTTCGGTATCCGGAATAATCAATCCCGCTTTAGAAACAAAGATCAGAAATACTTATGTTAAAAACCTTTTGCCGGGCAACTTGCGCCTGCGCATTCTTCAGCATGGTCGTGTCCGCGGGCAACAAGCCGGCGGACCTCAGTCGATTCGTAGTAATGGGCGACTCGCTCTCGGCGGGTGTCGAAAATTTTTCATTGCTCTACAACCAGCAGCCGAACGGCTATGCGAGCTTGATCGCCAAACAAGCGGAAACGCCGCTTTCGCTGCCTCTGGTGCCTTATCCGGGAGCTCCAAATGTGTTGCAATTGGAAAGCGGCGGGCCGCCTCCGGGGCCGCCACCCGTTATTGAGCCGGCGCCCGGAACGCTGATTTTCCCGCGCCTGAATGCGATCCAGGAACCATTCAACATTTCCGTCCCCGGCATCACGGTCGGTGAGGCGATCACGATGAGGCCAACGCTCAATCCGAACGCGCCGGCCGTTCAGCAATGGGCAACTATCGTTCTTGGCTTCCCTGCCCTGCTGTTAGGGCAGGCTCCAACACAATTGGAAACTGCCGTCGCGCTTCGACCCACCACTATCATCGAGGCGCTCGGGAACAATGACGCACTCGTACCGGCGCTGGTTGGGCAACTCGCGGCGCTGACTCCTCTTGCTCAATTCACCGCAAGTTACCAACAGGTGCTGGACACCCTTTCGACCACCCACGCCACTCTCATCACAGTAAATATCCCTGACGTGACGGAGGTCCCCTATTTCACGGCCGTTGCGGCCATCGCGCAGCAAGCGGGCGTACCGGTCGCGACCGTCGATGCACTATTGGGCACCGGGCCAGGCGATTACGTCCGGCTGAGCGGACTCACGCTGGTGGATGAAATTCTGAGCGGCACCGCAACGGGTCCGCTTCCGGCCACCTGCGCCAGTCCGTTAGCGGCCCTCAGCCCCTCCCCTATTCCATGCGTACTGACTGCGGCCGATGCCGCAATGCTGCGCTCGACGATCAACGCTTATAACGGCGTGATCGCAGCCCAATCCGCTTCTCACCACGCTTTAGTTGTGGATCTTCACACATTAGTCGACCAAATTTCGACGAACGGCTATCGCATTGGAACCAAGACGCTCACTACTACTTTCCTCGGCGGCCTCTTCTCGCTCGATGGTATTCACCCCACCAATACAGGCTACGGCGTCATCGCCAATTCCTTCATCACAGCAATGAATGCCAACCTGAATACGCACCTGGCGCAGGTTAATGTCCCGGCTATCGCGGCCAAAGATCCGTTAGTGTTCTAAATTCAACAGGCCGATTGTCTCGTCGACTTCATCGATAATCGGCCTGCATTTTATTCTCCGGCGCCCAAATGGTACCGTATGCCAGAGAGTTATGTTGTGACCGGGGGGTCAAAGAGGCTGCCTGCGTTTTCCAGCGGCTGGCCCGTGTTTCCGGCGCTTATGCTGCTGGCCGTTGCGCCACTGGCATCGCAGACGCCGTTGGTCTTGAAAGGGCGCGTTGTCGACGATGACGGCTCGCCGCTGGCAAACGTCCGGGTCCAGATCCTCAATTCTTCATCGGTATTGCAAGTTGCAGCCGGAACCAACGCTGCAGGCGCCTTCGAAGCCCAATTGCCGCAGCCGGGCCGATATGCACTCATCGTTCAACACACAGGCTATTTTGTTTTCAAAGAGCCCGTGCAGGTCGCACAAACCGGCACCGAAGTCCTGCTGGTTCTGAATCCTGAGCGGGAAGTATTTCAAAGCGTCAAAGTAGGAGCGTCTCCGTCCACCGTTGACCCCGATCGGACCACTCTGGAACAGCATCTGAGCGGAACTGAGATCAACAATATTCCCTATCCGTCGAGCACCAGTTTGGTCAACGCCCTAAAGCTAACGCCCGGCATTGTAGAGGACGCATCAGGCGCCGTGCACATTCAAGGCGCGGCGGAGAACCAGACCCAGTACACGCTCGATGGATTCGACATCAGCGATCCGATCACCGGTCTCTTCAACACGCCTCTAGCGGTGGAGGACATCCGCTCCGTAGATCTGGACTCATCGCGCGAATCGCCGCAAACGGGCCGCGGCTCGGCCGGAACCCTCGATATCAAACCGGAAAACGGAACCGATCAGTTTCATTTCACCGCGACCAATTTTATTCCTGGGCTCAGTACGCAGAGCGGGTTGCATCTGGGAGATTGGACCCCGCGCGCCGGTATCTCCGGACCTCTGCTCACCGGAAGGGCTTGGTTCGGCGACAGCATCGTCGGCCAGTACAACGCAACTTTTATCAATGGCCTCCCTAGCGGACAAAATGAGAAGACATCCTGGACGTTGGGGAATCTATTCCATGCACAGGCCAACCTGACGCCCGCGAACATAATGTATGGCGATTTTCTGGTCGACGTTCAGCGGACCAACGACGCCGGACTGGGGCCGCTGAGCCCCCTTCCCACCACAACTAACCAGGACTACAAAGAATGGCTCGGAGCGATCAAGGATTCGCATGCCTGGAGCAACGGTTCGCTAGTAGAAGGCGGTTTCGCCTATCAATCCGTCTATTACCGCACGACGCCCCAAGGCACGCTGCCCTACGTGATTACGCCCAATGGAGCTAGTGGAAATTCGTATCAACGGTCCCGCCAATACGGCAGCCGCAAACAGGTGTTCGCCAACTTTTATCCCGAAGTTCTTCATCTGCGTGGGACGCAACAGTTCCAGGTGGGCGCCGATGCCGAGTTGGTCAATTATCACGGAATCTTCGATCGCACGTCGTATGAGTTGACGGGGCTCACTGGTCTGCCGCTCACACAAACCAGCTTTCAAGGCAGTGGCAATTTCCGGTTGCCGGACGCGTCTGTTGGCGCCTACCTGAACGATCATTGGCAGCCCTGGAAGCCGATCGTGGTCGATGCGGGGGTGCGAGTGGATTGGGACCGATTGGTGGGACGGGCTGCGCCTGCGCCACGCGTGGGAATTGCCTATTCACCTTTCGCAGAGGGCACCACGAAGTTAGTGGCCGGCTATAGCGTCGTTCACGAATACACAAATCTGGAAGTATTTAGCCGCGCGTACGACCAGACGGCCCTTGTCACACCATACTCTCTACAAGGACTGCCGGAGCCGTCGATTCCAACTTACTTCCGCATCGGGCCCGACCTTACGCTGCCGCGCTACGACAATTACAGTGCGGGCGCCGAGCGCAGTTTTCGGAGGACCTACGACGTAAAGCTCGAATTTCTTGAGCGCCACACTCACAACGGCTTCTCCTATAACCGGGTGCCGCCCCCCAACGCTCTCTTCCAGCCTCAGGTGCTGACCTACGGATTAGGGGGAACCTATCTGCTTTCCAATATTCGGCGCGATGCCTACCACGGACTGGACGCGACCGTGCGCCATGGCTTCGGCGATCAGCATGAGTGGATGGTTAGCTATGTCCGATCCCGCGCCGCCTCGAACGCGGTGCTCGCGCCCGCGGTCGACATCCCTCTTCAGGTGCTCAGCGATACCCGTCCCGTCCCCTGGGATGTCACGAATCGAATTCTCAGTTGGGGGTATTTACCGCTGTATCCCAGAAATCTCAAGTGGTTCAAGAATTGGGCTTGGGCTTACCTGCTCGATTACCGCACCGGCTTTACGTTCTCGGTTGCAAACCAAGCCGGGATTATTTCCGGGCAGGCCGATTCCTATCGCTTCCCCGCAAATTTCGATTTGAATTTGCACCTGGAACGCCGATTCGTGTTTCGAGGCTATCGGTTCGCGCTGCGTGGTGGCGTCAATAACCTGACCGATTCGCGGAATCCCACGGCGGTCATCAGCACCATCGGTTCGCCGCAGTATTTGCAGTTCCTCGGCGATGAGGGCCGCCACTTGGAATTCCGCATTCGCTTCTTCGGCAAGAAGGGCACGACGGCGCCCTAACAGTTCACTTCTGTTGCGAGCCGGCTGTTTGCGCTTTGGCGCGCTCTTGCTCTTCTTTGCGTTTCAGATCTTCTTCTACGGTCTTACGGTCGCCTTCAGCTTGTGAAGGCACCGGACGCTCGTTGGCCGCGGCGTTCTTGTCGGGTTGTGTGTCTTTCGAGTTCCCCATGATTATTGGACTAACCCCGGAGGCTGAGTGTTTCACGCTGTTCCCGCCTACCAGACAATCTAGTAGACAACAGACCGTCTATTCTACTAGACTGTCTTCTAGGCGCGATGGCTGAAAACGACCCGAAAGACAATCGACTTGAGCTGCTCCAGGGCACGCTCGACATGCTCATACTGCGGACCCTGCAACGCGGATCGCAGCATGGACACGGCATTGGTCAGGCAATCCGGCAAACTTCCGCGGATTTGCTGCAAATTGAACGCGGGTCGTTATATCCGGCGCTGCATCGCCTGGAGGCGCGCGGTCTGATCTCGTCGGAATGGAAGAATTCCGACCTCAATCGGCGCGCAAAATATTACCGGCTAACCCCGGCCGGAAAAAAGCAACTCGTGACCGAGCAATCGAAATGGAAGCTTTTGGTCCGCGCGATCACCCGCGTAATGCGTCCGGCCCAAGGGTTGAGCGAATAACATGCATTGGCGATTTTGGCGATGGAAACGGCGCGATAGCGATCTCCGCGATCGCGATCTAGATGATGAGATCGCTTATGACCTGGCGGCCGGCGCGGAGGAGCGGATTCAGTTGGGCGCCTCGCGCGAGGAAGCGGAACAAGCCAGCCGCCGCGACTTCGGAAACCCGACGTTAGTCAAGGAGGACATGCGCGAAATGTGGGGCTGGACATCATTGCAGCGGCTCGGTCAGGACGTTCGTTATGGCTGGCGAACCATCTGTAAGAACCCGTTGTTCGCCATCATGGCCGTTTTATCGCTCGCGTTGGGCATTGGCGCGAACACGGCAATCTACAGCGTCATGGATGCGATCATGGTTCGCGCACTGCCTGTCCGGAATCCCGGTGAACTCGCCATCCTGAACTGGCGCACCAAATCCAGACAAGACCCGGCCGTAGTTCAGGATCATACCGGCAGCAGTTATTCCGAACCGGGAGGCAGGAAGACGAGCCCGGATTTCCCGTGGCCCTTCTATGAACTTCTTCGAAACCACAATGACGTCTTCTCAACCCTTTTCGCATATGAGAGAGCAGGGCGGCTCAATTTAATCGCCCATGGGCAAGCCGAACTCGGCGACGTCGAATTCGTATCGGGCAATTTCTTCAGCGGCCTCGGGATTGTTCCGGCGGCGGGCAGGCTCATTGCCGACAACGATAACCGCGCGGGAGCGGCGCAGGTGGCAGTTCTTAGCTACAACTATTGGCAATCCCGATTAGCCGGGGAACCAGCAGCCATTGGCCAAACCCTACGCATCAACGACATGCCATTTACGATCCTGGGTGTCGCCGCGCCGGAATTCTTTGGTGTAGCTCCGGGTAAGGCGCCCAGCGTCTACGTTCCCATCGTGAACCGGCCTTCGCTCGCCCGGAATTATGGCAACGAGCACGACACGATGTTCATCGATACGCACTTCTATTGGACCGATATGATGGGCCGCCTGCGTCCCGGCATCACGCTGGAACGAGCTCAGGCGGAGCTGGCCGCACGCTTTCATCAATTCGTGCTTGCGTCGGCTGCGAATGAGAAGGAGCGGGCCAACCTTCCGGCACTCTGGGTTGAGGAAGGAGGATCCGGCGTAGATTCGTTGCGCCGCCAGTATTCCAAACCGCTTTTTGTCCTGATGACCATGGTCGCGTTTATTCTCGCCATCGCGTGCGCCAATATTGCAAACCTGCTGTTAGCCCGCGCGAGCGCGAGACGGCGCGAAATCGCCGTGCGGCTGAGCCTGGGCGCAAGCCGTCTTCGCGTGGTGCGGCAGTTGCTTACCGAGAGCGTGATGCTTGCACTGCCGGGAGGCATTCTCGGCTTGGGAATAGCGGCCGCCGGGATTCGTTTCCTCATTTGGCTGCTCGCCGGCGGCAGCGACAGCTTCAGCTTGCGTGCTGAACTCGATTGGCGCATTCTCGCCTTCACCATCGCAGTTGCGGTTGCCACCGGAGTACTGTTCGGACTCGCGCCTGCTATTCAAGCGACGCGCGTGGACGTTACTCCGGCCCTGAAGGAGACTCGTGCAAGCGCGCCTCGCCGGCATGGCCACCACGTTGGCCTTAGTCAGATTCTGGTCGTTTCGCAGATCGCGCTTTCGCTTCTGCTGGTACTTGGGGCGGCGATTTTTGTTCGTACCCTTGCCAATCTTCATTCTGTGGAACTGGGTTTCAACCAGGAGAGCCTTCTGACGTTCAGCCTGGACGCCAGCCAAGCCGGCTACAAGGCCGCGAGTCTGCAGGCGTTTTATGCCCGCATGAACGAGCGATTTCGTGCACTTCCCGGCGTTCGCGCCGCAACAGTATCGGACCTGCTGCTGGTTACCAATTCGAACCACGGAACGGGTGTGATCCTGCCGGGCGCTCCCAAACAGGAAGGGCGCGATGGCCCGGACACGTCGTATCTCCTGGTGGGTCCAACGTTTTTTGAAACGATGCAGCTTCCGATGGCGCTGGGCCGCCCTATCGGCTCGCACGACGTCAACGGCGCACCCCTTGCCGCCGTCGTCAATGAAGTCTTTGCAAAGAAATATTTCCCGAACCAGAACCCTATCGGCAGGCAATTTGGGCTGGGCAATTCGGACGCTGGCAACCTGACCATTGTCGGCGTCGCAAAGAACGCCCGCTATAGCTCACTGAAGCAGGTGATCCCGCCCGTCGCCTACCTCTCGTACCTCCAAAACATCGTCAAACGTCCGCCCATCCCGATGTTTTTCGCACTGCGCACGGCGGGCAATCCTCTTGCGCTTGCCCAAACTGTTCGCAAAGTTGTTCATGACGCCGCGCCCACCGTTCCCGTCACCAGCGTGATGACGCAAACGCAGCGCATCGATAGCACCATCACGCAGGAACGAACATTCGCCGATCTCTGCACCACTTTCGCGTTCCTCGCGCTAACGATTGCGTGCGTGGGACTTTACGGCACCATGGCCTATGCGGTGTCGCGCCGTACGAACGAAATCGGCATTCGAATGGCCCTGGGCGCGGAACGGCGGCGCATCATCTGGATGGTCCTGCGCGAAGTGTTGGCGCTCGCCGCTGCCGGACTTGCTGTCGGCTTCCTCTGCGCCTGGGGCGGCCTATCGACCATCAAATCTTTCGTGTTCGGAATGAAGCCGGAGGATCCGCTCGCAATGTTGTTAGCCGGTGGGATCCTAATCGCCGCAGTGCTTTTGGCTGGTTTTGCTCCCGCGGCGCGAGCATCCCGGATCGACCCGCTCGCCGCATTGCGCCACGAGTGAGCCCGTACGCACTCACTTTTCGACGAACGACTTTAACCTGGCCAGCGCCCGATCCCACTGCTCGGAGACCAGATCAAGATATTCCTTGACCTCTTCAATCGGTTCCAGATCGAACTTGAAGAGGCTTTCCCGACCGGTGCGGACGCCATGCACGATTCCGGCACCCTCCAACACACGAAGGTGCTTGGTAACCGCCTGCCGCGTCAACTTTGAGCCCTCGGTTAGTTGGGCGATCGAGTATGGTTGGCCATGGCAGAGCTTTGCCACCAGTGACAAGCGCGTCTCGTCGCCCAACGCCGCGAAGACGGGTGCATGCGAACGCTGCTTAGCGGCCCTGCGGCTGTGGCTTCTCTGCGACATAGTTTTCAATGTTCTTCATTTGCTCGGTCCACCCGCCTTCGTTCTTGCGGAAGGCTTCGAAGCGGCGGCCGCTTGGAATCTTATCGAAGCCGGACTCCGTCAGCAAAAGCAGTGTGCCGGATGCGGTCTGCTCCAACCTGAATTCAACCAACGTCGGAGTCTCGTTCGAGTAATCTACTTTGGGATCGACGGCGTAAGGGTGCCAAGTGAACGAAAAAAGGCGCTCCGGTTCCATCGTCTGGACCGTGGCTTCCCATTTCAAATGCTCATAGCCGGGATAAGTAATGTGGCCTCGCGAGACTTGCCCCGGTACAAACGGCCCATCCAGTTTCACTCGAAACCACTCGCCAAACTCGCGAAAGTCTGTCAGTGCGCGCCAGACCCGCGAAACCGGCGCTTTCAGTTCAATACTCTTCTCGATACGATCGCTCATATTATGCAACCTCCAGGTTGCATAATAACCGAGGCGCCGCGCGAAAGGCAACTGTTCGGTTGCAATTTTATGGCTCACGCGCCAGCGGCCCAGCCGGAGGCAGAGCTAACTTCCAACCCCTCCTTAACTCTCTTCAAAACCGCAGCAATGCCGCCATTGCTGCTCCGCTCGGCATTTGGCGATTCGGCGCCACCAGGATTTGGCCGCCATGCAAAATCGTCTGCACGGCGGCGTCGTTCAACAGGTCTTCTTCATCCGGAGCGCCGTCCTCCCGCACCTTCACTTGATGCACGTCTTCTTCAAACCGGCCCGTTAGCTCCAGAGAATCGGAAAGCAGAAGGATGTTCACGCGTCCATCATGAGCCGCAAGCACAACATCCTTAACGCCGTGAATGCCCAAGCCGCCCGACTTGTGGTTATACTCCTCCAGGAACGCTTCCACACGCGACTCATATTCTCGTCGCAATGCTTCCAGAGCCCGAGCGTGCATCTCTCCACCCTTGAACCCATTTGGCGCTCCCTGTACGGACTGTTGCAGCAGGTATGGATAGGAACTCAAGCCGCGGTACAGCGAAAGTTCATATTCAACCCCTGCCAATACGAGAGGAGCTTTGCTGTCTTTCAAAACATTGCCCACGACACGGTCGATTTCTTTGTAAAAATGAGCAAGATACTCCTGTTTGTCCTCCGTTTCGGGGGCTGAGCCGAATATGACTCCCTTGGAATGCCCCGCAGACGGTCCCGCCGGCGACCGATTATCGCGGACATGATCAGGCCTAGCCGTGTTCATATAAACATCGAGGCTGGTGGGAACGCCGCCCAAATCCACCAGAGCCGAATCCGTCTCCGTGCAGCGCAACAGCCGTATGTCTTTCTGGCTGAGAGCCAGTATGTAGAAGGGCCGGCCCTTGGCAAACAGCGGCAGCAGCGGGCGTATGAAAAAATGTGGCCCAACCCGCGCACGTGCTTCCACTCGCTCCTCCAACCAGATCCGCTCAAAAACATCCGGGGAGCGAAATACCGCCACGCTCCGTCCTCTTGCCTCCCGGGGCTGATAAATGTCGTCCCAATTCGCAACCGAACGGATCAACGCCAGAACGTCAGGGCTTCCGCCGCTCTGGGCCCGCTCCAGGCCCCGAATAGTTTCCTTCCAGCGCACAGCGTACGGCCCTCGGTTCGAAAGGCTTTCGGCCATGGAGCAGTAAATGCTCAAGCACGGCCCCTTCGTATTTAGTATCCGTTTCAACTCATCAGCTTCTTGCAACCCGGCTAGCTCCAACGTATCCATATACTTAGAGGACACCGCCAGACCCGTATCTGTTACGTGGGAAACCTGACGGGCCAAGCCAGTGTCTAACGCGCGAAACCTGCTGAGACGCTCCTATGCCTGATCAAGAGCGACAATCTGTCGCGGCCCAGAACCGAAAACCCGGTGTCAGTCCATGGATGATCGCTGTTGCAGTAGTCTTGCCGGCGTTTATGGAAGTGATCGATACCTCCATCGCGTCGGTCGCCCTGCCCTACATCGCGGGAAGCTTTTCGGCCTCAACCGATGAGGCCACCTGGGTGCTCACGTTCTATTTACTTTCGAACGCGGTCGTGCTTCCCGCCAGCGCGTGGTTTTCCCTTCGATTTGGCCGTAAACGCTTCCTGATTTCGTCGATCATTATTTTCACCGTCGCGTCTTTCTTCTGCGGGGCGGCCACCAGTCTGTTCATAATTTTGATCGCACGGCTGATTCAGGGCGCCGGGGGTGGCGCTTTACAGCCTCTGTCCCAGGCGATTCTCACCGAGAGTTTTCCCCCGGAGAAGCGCGGTATGGCGATGGGGCTGTTTGGCCTTGGCGTGGTGGTAGCGCCCATTCTGGGACCAACTCTGGGCGGCTGGCTGACCGATAGTTACTCGTGGCGCTGGGCCTTTTACATCAATATCCCAGTCGGGGTGCTCGCGGTTTTCCTTATATCCCGTTATATTGAGGACCCGCCTTACATTAAAAACGCCAAACCCGGCAACCTCGACCAAATCGGTTTCGGGTTGCTGGCGATTTGGCTCGGCGCGTTGCAGATCCTGCTGGATCGCGGCCAGCAGGACGATTGGTTCGGATCGAATACCATCCGCTGGCTTGCCGCAATCGCCATCGTCTGCTTTATCGCCTTCATCGTCTCGCAACTCACTCGCGAGAAGCCGTTGGTGGACCTGACCATTTTCAAGAATCGCAATTTCGCACTCGGCTGTGCTTTGATCTTCATGTTCGGCGCGGCGATCTACGGCGCCGTGACTCTACTGCCACTCTTCTATCAGACAGTGATGGGCTACTCGGCTATCGATGCCGGCCTGGTCGTCGCTCCGCGCGGGCTGGGGTCCATTATTGCCATGCCTTTGGTCGGGTTCATGGTCTCAAAGATCGATACACGGGTTCTCACGTCCAGTGGGTTCGCGATCTTCGCGATTTGCGCGTTGTTCTGGGGCGATATCACGCTGCAGATTTCACCCATGACGCTGTTTTGGCCCATCGTGATCAGCGGCTTCTCCCTTGGATTGGTCTTCGTTCCTTTGTCCACCGTGACGTTGGGCGATCTCCCACCGGAACGCGTGGGGAACGGAAGCGGTTTATTCAACCTGTTGCGCAATGTCGGAGGCAGCATTGGGATCTCGATTGTGAATACAGTCCTCGCGCGTCACGATCAGGTCCATCAGTCTCAAATGGTTAAACATTACGCGCCGATGAGTCCTACATTTGAAAACCTCCTGTCTAGCGTCCGCCACTTTCTCGACACACAAACGGACCCCGTTACCGCGCTCAAGGAATCCTACGGAGTACTGCAACAACTTCTTGCCAGACAGGCGCAGTTATGGTCGTATGTCGACGATTTCCGCTTGATGGCGGTGGCATGTTTCGCTTGTGTTCCCGTCGTCTGGGCGCTGAAGCGCGTCAAACGCGGGGCCGCTATTGCCGCGGAATGAAGCTTTCCTAGGCTGGCACCCAGGCGGTGCTTGGTCGGCATCGCCATGAAATCGCCTACCCTCCGCTTGGGCGTTGCCGAGTCGGCTTATTTAGGAGCAACGCCGTACACCCATCGTGCTTGCGCTTCCGTCACAGCCTTTCGAAAACGCCGCGAGCGTTCGATGAACAGACGCTGGTTCCCGATGCTAATGGAATCGTCATCGGCGATGTCGGACCCCACACCCACCGCGCAGGCGCCCGCGTGGAAATACTCGGAACAGCTATCCACCGTGACACCGCCCGAGGCAATGAGATCGATATTCGGGTATTGGCCCTTGATGGCCCTCAGGTAACGCGGGCCGCCTACCGCGTTACAGGGAAACAGTTTCACTGCATCGGGCTTGGCAGCGGACGCCAACTGTACTTCAGTGGGCGTCAGCGCGCCCGCAAAAATCGCAATGTCGCACTCTCTGGCAACCTCCACCGTCTCCGCCGAAAAACCGGGGGTAACAATGAACTGCGCGCCGGATTCCGCGGCCTGCCGAACCATATGCCCGTCGACCACAGTTCCGGCTCCCACAATCATGTTGTTTCCGTGCGCCTTCACAACCGCTTGCAGGCAGGCCAGCGAACCGGGCAAGGCCATCGAAATCTCAAGCGCTGCGATTCCCCCGATACAGATAGCTTCGGCCGCCCGAACGGCCGCCAGCGGATCCGATGTGCGAATAGTAGGAATGATGCCAATTTCTTTGATGCGACCGAATATGTCTTCGCCGTTCATAACCAAAAGATGCTACCGGTAGGCAGCTTAACATATGTTTACTAGAGGCCAGCACCGCGCCTTCCGACTCTTCGCATTGGCCGCCTGCGCGTTCATGAAGATGTCCGCTGAGACTGCCCCGCCCTCCGTTATTCTGATCTCGGTTGACACGTTGCGCGCCGATCATTTGAGCACCTATGGCTACCGCAAACTCTCCACGCCTCACGTTGACGCGCTCGCCGCGGGAGGCACGCTCTACAGCCAAGTGCAATCGCAGATTCCGCTGACCCTGCCTTCCCACACCTGCTTATTCACCTCCACGTATCCTTTCGAGAACCAAGTCGAAGAGAACGCGGAACGCGTGCCATCGGGAGTTGTGACGCTCGCGTCCGTATTGCGTGGACAGGGATATCAGACAGCGGCATTTATAGGCAGCAGTCTGCTCGACCGGCGCTTCGGCTTGAACGTGGGGTTCGATGTCTATGACAGTCCGTTCAATGCCGGGCCGGACATGCTGCAAAATCCGTACTCGCTGCGCGTCCGGCGCGATGGCGCTTTGGTCCTTCGATCGGCTACGCAGTGGCTCAACGCTCACCGCGGGCAAAAGGCCTTCGTCTTCATTCATCTGTTCGACTTACACACTCCCTACAGCCGTCCACCCACAAATGGCCTATCCGGCTACGATACCCAGATCGCGTATGTAGACGAACTGCTAGGCCATTTCGAGGAGTATCTCAAGGCGCATGGCTGGTGGGACCGGTCGCTGTTAGTATTGCTTTCCGATCACGGAGAAAGTCTCGGCGACCATGGCGAGGCATCACACGGTTATTTCATTTATCAAAGTACGCTGTGGGTTCCGCTGCTGTTTCATTGGCCGAAGGACGCGAACGCACCTGTACGTGTCGAACGGCCAGCGGGATTGATTGATGTTGCGCCCACAATTCTCGACGTTTTACACATTCCTGCGCCGGCGTCATTCGAAGGCGCAAGCCTCTTGAAGCCCGGCAATCGCTTCGTGTACGCAGAGAGCGTATATGCGCGCGACGCCTTTGGCTGGGCGCCACTGCGAGCCCTTCGCCAGGCGCAGATGGAGTATATTGATGCGCCCAAGCCAGAGTTATACGACCTGAGAAGCGATCCGCACGAGCTGGTCAATTTGATCGTGAAGGACCCGGGTGAAGCCGCGGCGATGAAACGGCGCTTGGACGTGCTCAGAACGCGTTACGGCGCGAACCGCCCCACTCCAACGCGAGACACATCGGCCCAAACTCTCGCCCGGATGCGATCTCTCGGTTATCTCTCGGGAGGAAGGCAGCAGCGGGCTGGGAACGCGCCGGATCCCAAGGATCGCTTACCGGAATATCGGCTGTTCGAAAAGGGTCTTGAAGCGCTCTACGCCGGGCATCTGTCTCCAGCTATCGCGACGTTTCAGTCCATTCTCGCTAGCGACCCGCACAATCTGTCCGCACGCGGCAACCTGGGCGACGCGCTGTTGCGGGCGCATCACGATGCCGAAGCACTGCGCCAGTGGCAGATCGCGCTTCATGACGATCCCTCCTTCGCTCCCGCCGACGACGCGATCGGCGAGTATTGGCTTTCTCACGGCGACTACGCCAAGGCCAAACCGAGTTTCGAACACATGGTTGCAACTTCGCCCGGCGACTACCAGGCGCAATACGAACTGGGCCTCCTGGATCGACGACTCGGTCTCGATCATGACGCCTCCGCCCACATAGCCGCTGCCTGCCGGCTGGTCCCGGAATCTGCCGCCTGCGCCGCCGAAACAAAACGCTAAATGTTTCAGATGCTGCGTAGAATAGCCGACGCCTGAGGCAGGACCTGAACCGCGACGCGCAACGTCATGAATGCGATAGGCGCCAGCAGCATGGCTCGCCGTTCTTCAATCGCCGCGAATAACAGAACTACGAGAATAGGGCTATATTGCCGTCCGTAGTCGTAAACGTGATTGAACGCTCCGGGCATGCAAGAAGCTATTACGCCCAGCAATACAAAACCGGCGCATGACCATGCAGCCGCGGCGGTGATGGCTGTGCCCTTTCGTCCCGCGTACCAAAGCAAAATCGCGCAGGCAACAATGCCCAGCAGCGATAGAACGTCGAATGCCTGAATGCTTCGGGCGATCGCCGCCGGAAGAGGATATGAATAGGGCGTGCGCAGAGCCTGGAGGATGGACGATCCCGGATACGAACAACAGGGAAACGGAAAGTTTTTACCCGCAGTGAAGCGCGATTCAATAATCGACCACGCTGCGAAGGGAATAACAGCGCCCGAAAAGAGCAAGGCCCGGCGGAGATCGCGTTTCCATAGCCAATACGCGGTATAGCCGGCCACCAGAAATACGCCCGACTCCCGAGCCAGGCATGCGAGCATCGCGGTCACAAACATGCCTCGGAACTCTTTGCGATAGGCGAAATAAAAGAAGCCCACGCATAAAGTCGTGAACGGCAGATCGGTCAGCATGCGGTCGAGCGAGATCAACGTAGGCGGGAGAACGAGATATGCAAGCCCCCACCAAACGCTCCGGCCTTCCCCCAGGGCATACTGGCCGATCCAGTAGATCCCTAAAAATGCACTGAGCCACTCAATGCAGATATACGCGCCGTCGACCCAACGGTCTTGTCCCAGAGCCAACACGTTCGCCAGCAACGGCAGCAGAATGCGCCGGTAGCGGTAGTGCGCATCGTCGATATATTTCCCAAATCCACGCTGGTTGAACGGATCATGGGCGATATCGCGATAAAACTGCCCATCGAAGCCGTTGCTATCCAGGATGACATAGCTATCCGCGCGCAACGGTGGCGGTAGAGGAAATCTTTGGCCGATGCAGAACAGCCCGGTCCATTGATTGCGATAGTTGATATGAACGGTCGCGGCGGAGCAGAAGACAATCAGTAGGAGTCCGGCAGCCGCTACAACGAACGGCCTCCGAGCCCAGGAGAATTGCATAAGGAACAGAATCGCACGGTGAGCCTGTTACACGCTCAGAACCGCGCAGGGAGCTTCGCGGATAATCGCGTAGCCTGTCGGTTTCAGCCGTCCCTTTTCATCGCGTCCTCTACCGATCACCAGCAGATCCGCTCGAAGGGACTGCGCGAGGGAGGAGATGGTGGACACGACCTCGCCCTCCTGAACATAGGTATCCGCCGTGACGGATTGCGTGGTCTCAGGCGATGCCGCCATCAGTGCCGCGAGCTGGGTGCGAGCCTGGGCTTCGACTTCCCTGCGATAGCGTTTGGCGAGTTCCTCGGTCAGATGCGGATGCAGCGGCGAAATCACGTGCACCACGCTCAAAGCGGCGCCCAGGTCCACGGCGGTGCGCGAAGCTTCCGCAAGAATGCTCTGGCTGGGCGCTCGCAGGTCGATGGCGCAGAGAATATGCGTGATTGTCTTTGGCGCTGCCTCGGCCGAAGGCGTTGCGTGGTGACTCGTCAGCACTGGACACGGCACGTCATGCAAGATCTTGGCCGATACCGAGCCCAGCAGAAGCCGCCGCACGATCCCGGAACCGTGCGTCGGCATAACAATAAGTTGAACATTGCCGCCCTGCGCAAACTCCGAGACCTGTTCGGCTGGGTCGCCCTCGTAAACCAAACGCTTGACGTTCATCCCGCGGAGTGAACCGGCTGCAAAACTCTCCAGCCGTTTACCCAACCCTTCAATAACCGTTTCCGGCAACGGCACCAGCAACGGCCCGAAACCCCCCGCCGCCGGGATGCTGTACACCGGATTCACCACGTGCAGCAGCACAATCTCGGCATTGTACTTAGCGGCAAATAGCGTTGCGTACGGGATTGTTTGTTCACACCGGTCTGAAAAGTCAACGGGAACCAAAATGCGGGAAATGGGATACATAGACAAGCAACAGTGTATCGGCTTGTGCTATACGCCTCGCCAGAGCCTGGTCAGCGGCCCATTCGTACCCGAAACAGGATCGGACTTCGGAAATGGCAATTGACGCATGCGCGCAACGGCTTCGGCGGAAGGAGCGCTACGGCAGATATCCCAATGTTGATTGGGCGGGTACGGGCCCACGACGAGGAAATCGGGGCTCGCCTCCAGCTTGCAATGACCGGTCCCTGCCGGTAGTACCACCACGTCTCCGGCGTGCATTTCTAACTCATGCCCATTTTCACCGCCGAACATCAGCCGGGCATGCCCACCCCCAAACCCAAGCACCTCATGGGCAGTCGAGTGGTAGTGGTGAAAATCGTACACGCTGTCACGCCATTGCGGCGGCCATCCGTTGCTTTCGAACCTGTTCTCGAAAACCGCTGCTGGATCCTCGCCTTCAATCGGTATCGCATTCCGATACAGGAGCACCGGCAGGCGTTCGTTATTCGGCATCCATCCGTTGCGCGCAAGCTGAATCGTCGCCGCTTGAACGGCACCGCCGCCAGAAGCCGCGGCGGCCCGAGTCCGATGCGAAAGCCCTAATCCCGCCACACCCAGAACTTGGTTAAATAATCTTCGTTTCATCTGGATATTTGAGCGTAGTGGAACAGCTCGCGTTTCATCGCGGCTGTCTACTATGGAAACCTTAGCCTCTTCCCACTTCTGTCGTGCTAGGACGGGTCGATCCTGCGACATTCTGCACCTCCTTGCTACAACATTGAAAATATGAGTATTTTAATGGCTGATGAATGGCCGACGGGACTGTTTTCCCAATTCTCTTCAACTTAAAGCTCCTTTGGTTCTACAAACAGGGGCAATG
>DATAXY010000057.1:0-43808 GCA_036272835.1 Bryobacteraceae bacterium | reverse complement strand
GTTGGGATCTTCGTGGCGGAGCAGAAGTTGTTTTGACCGGCAGCCATGCTGGATGGAGTTGAGGCTGGTGAGCGTCGCGCGCGGGATGTCGTCGTGGAGCTTTTTGGCCATTTGGTCTTCTTGAGCGCAAGTGTCGCGCGGTGGCGGGCCGAAGACGGTGAGTAAATGGGCGTAAGTAGACGAAACGAAGGGAGAAATATTTTTGGGGAGTTTTGGGAACGGCAGCGCGGCGCCACGAGCGGTCAGCGGGCAGCTTTCAGCCGCCGGCTAAGAGGAAAGCCTTTATCTATGACTGCTTACGGGGAAATTACCAAACGGAATGAGGCAGACTGCAGGAGAATTGAGTCTGTATGGATACGATTCTGCGAGACCTTCGCTTTACCTGGAGACTGGCGCGCCGACAGCTTTGGACGACCGCCGCCGTGATTGCGAGCGTGGCAATCGGTGTTGGGGCCAATACAGCCGTTACCAGCGTGCTGGATACCGTTCTTCTCAATCCACTTGGCATCCGGAACGCTGACAGGATTGTCGCGGCAACCGTTCACATCAACAAATTGAAGATGGAAGGTGCGGAAACATCGGGCGCCGAATTCCGCGATCTTGAGGGGATGCCGGATGACTTCCCGGCAATAACGGCTACGGAACATCGCGACTGGACACTCGCAGCAGGACAACCTTCGCGGGTGGTGGGACTGGCCGTTACGCCAGAGTTTTTCAATGTGTTCGAGCAGAGGCCCTCATTGGGACGGTACCTCGATGGCTCGGATCCTAATGAGATCTTCTTGTCTTACAGTCTTTGGCAATCGCTCTTCGGAGGGAATCGATCGGCGCTGGACCGTAAGCTTTTGCTTGATGGAAAACCATATCGAGTTGTTGGCGTGGCGGCTCGGGACTTCCACTTTCCGCCCAAGGTTCAGGCCTGGGTTCCCCTGATACTCGCTCCTGGCCGGTTCAAGCGAGGCATGAACATGGATCTGTCTCTATTTGCGCGCCTGAAGAATGGCGTCTCGCTAAATCAGGCGCAACAGCGAGTGAATGGGGCCGTCAGAAACCTGCGAGCAACTCCGGAAGGAGCTGAGTTGCGCAAACTCGATTATGGTATCGACGTGCGGCCACTCGCATGGTTTATCGCGGGCGATTTGCGGAGGCCTCTGTTGCTGCTCTGGTGGGCGGCGCTTATCCTTCTCATTGCGGCCTGCGCCAATGTGGCCGGGCTGTTGCTTGCTCGCGCGGGGAACCGGCGTAAAGAGATGGCGATTCGGATTTCAGCCGGTGGAAACAGGATGCAAATCCTGCGACAACTGCTAACGGAGAGCGTCGTCTTAGCTGTGCTCGGCGGAGCTGCCGGTATGTTGGTTGCGGCGGTTGGCGTTCAGATACTCGAGCACGCAACGCTTCCGTACCAACAGATGTTGTCGTTGGTCCGATTGAACGGGCGCCTGCTGCTATACGGGCTTTCACTCGCCCTGGCCAGTAGCATCCTTTTCGGCATAGTGCCCGCGATCGAACTGATTCGAGAGCAGCACATTGGGGCTATGGCGCGGGCGCGCCGCAAGTGGTTTCAGAACATTTATATTGTGGGCCAAGTGAGCGCGGCGATGTTTCTGCTGGTGGTAGCAGGCTTGCTGCTGAAGACGTTGAGAGCCGTCGAGTCGCTGCAGCCCGGTTTTGACGCGCAGGATCTGACGACGGCTTTTATTATTAAACCCGCGGCAAATCAAAACGCGTTCTACGATCGGCTGCTTGCGGGCTTACGCTCTGAACCTGGCGTTCAATCTGCCGCCTTGGGCTTTTCCCTGCCCTTTGGCGGGGACGCACCTACCAGTCTGTTCGATATCAAGGGCCGTCACCATCTACCGGGAGAACCGGAGTGGCACGCCGAGGCGTATCAGGTCTCACCCGGCTATTTCGAAACGCTCCATGTTCCACTGCTGCGGGGACGAGTGATCTCACACTTCGATACCGCTGACTCTCCCGTGGTCTGCGTGATCGATGCGGGCCTGGCGCGGCGTTTCTTCCCCAATGAAGACCCGATTGGTCAGGAAATCCGAATGTACAATGGCGGCGCGCGAATCGTCGGCGTCGTCTCGACGGTGCGGGATGCCACTCTTGAGAACGCTTCGCGGCCGGTGGTGTATTACGCGCTGGCCCAGATTCCCTATTTCCCGGAAGTTGGTATCGTTGTCCGTTCTACTGTGCCCGCGGCGCCGCTGATTCGAAATGCGGTTCGCATGGCCAATCCCGGCGTACCGGTATTCGACATCAAAACGATGGATGAGCGGATTGGTTCATCACTCGCGACACGCTCCGCGATTGCCTGGCTAGTGACCGTTTTCTCAACGATCGGCATTTTGTTGGCTGCATTGGGAATTCACGCGGTCATCGCGCAAGTGGTTGGGGAACGAACGGCAGAGATCGGAATCCGCATGGCGCTGGGAGCGCGTTCCAGCGACATTTTCGTGCGCTATCTGATACAGGGACTGCGTCTCTCCTTTGCGGGAATCGCGATCGGCATATCCGCCGCAATCGGATGTGGAGAGTGGCTGAGAAGCTTTCTCTATAAAGTTGAACCGATTGATCCCGCGACATTGATTCTGGGCGCCCTGGGCGCTCTCGCGGTATCGGGCGTGGCGGTTCTGGCGCCTTCGTGGCGAGCGTCGCACATCGATCCGCAAAGTGCATTACGGGCGGAGTGAGCCAAAGAAGGAGGGCCCGCCACGTGATTTCCCAGCTCTTCCCACTTCATTCACAACAACAAGTGGCACTCCTAATAATCAAGTAACTTGTCTAGACATAATGACTTCTATCGATTATATAAACCTTTACTATATCTTTTCCAGCCTCCCTCCCCGGTAACCTCTGCCATAGGAGTACGAACACCCTATGTCGTCTAACCCAATTTTGTGCGGCGCTCATCGCGAACATCCGGCCTTGTCGGAGCGCGTGGGCCTGCCCGCACCAGACGAAATCATCAAACTTACATTAATCCTGAGGCGTCGCAAACCGGCTTCGGACGAGCACCCCATTACCAGCCGTTTCACTCACGAATCGCTTGCCGAGGCGCACGGCGCAGATCCGGAAGATCTCCAGGCGGTGGAAGAATTCGCGGCGGAAAATCACTTCACCATCGCGCACATGAATCCTGCCGCTCGGACGGTAACCATCGCCGGGCTGCTGCCGGCATTGGCCGCTGCGTTCGGAGCCAACCTGGAGCTTCGCCGCGCCGGAGACCGGGTCATCCGTACCCGCGAGGGCGATCTGCAACTTCCCGAATGCCTCGCGCACCGCGTCGAGGCCGTTTTGGGATTCGATCAGCGTCCCGTGGCGCGAACCTACCACGCGGTTAAGGCGCGGGCTTCGCAGTCGCTGTCTTACACGCCCCGCCAAGTTGCTCAGTTGTACAACTTCCCAACCAATACGGGTAAGGGTCAGACCATCGCCCTCATCGAGTTGGGCGGTGGCTTTCAATCCGCCGATTTGAAGAAGTATTGGAAGCAGATCGGCATCGGAAATGTCGCCGTCACGGCCGTATCGGTGGATGGGGCCCAAAACTCCCCCACCGGCGATCCGAACAGCGCAGATGGCGAAGTCGTTCTGGACATCGAAGTCGCGGGAGGCATCGCGCCCGCGGCAAAAATCGCGGTCTATTTCGCTGGCAACACCGATCAAGGCTTCTTGGACGCTATCAATGCGGCCGTTCACGACCGTGTCCGCAAGCCGTCCGTCATCTCGATCAGTTGGGGTGGACCCGAGTCCTCTTGGACCCCGCAGGCGTTGAATGCCTTCAATGCCGCATTTCACGATGCCGCGCTGCTGGGCATCTCCGTATGTTGCGCTTCAGGCGATAACGGTTCCTCCGATGGCTCCGACGACGGCTCGGATCATGTCGACTTCCCCGCTTCCAGCCCGTGGGTTCTCGCCTGTGGAGGCACCAACCTGGCCAGCGCCAATGGCAAGATCACTTCGGAAACCGTATGGAATGACGGCGCCGATGGCGGGGCAACGGGCGGTGGTGTCAGTACCCACTTCTCCCGGCCCTGGTATCAGGCCTTCACGACCCTGCCTGTCGCAAATGGCAAAACCGCACTCACCGGCCGCGGCGTTCCGGACGTAGCGGGCGTCGCCGACCCCAACACCGGCTACATCATTCAGGTTGATGGGTCGGAAGGCGTCATCGGAGGAACCAGCGCCGTTGCTCCCTTATGGGCCGGTCTTATCGCTCTTCTCAATGAAGAAATCGGCAAAAACGCAGGCTTCTTCCACTGGGACCTGTACAGCACCCTAAAAGGAACAGCCTTGAACGACATCACCAGCGGCAACAACGGCACGTACATCGCGGCTCACGGTTGGGACGCCTGCACGGGACAAGGTTCGCCGAATGGTCAGGCCATTCTCGCTCTTCTCAAGACCCTCATCGCTTAACCAACTTACTTACTTAAGGGTTCGGGCTCTCAAGCGAGCCCGGCCCGCTCACCGATGTCTGGCAACTGAGCCGCAGGTAACCGCGCACATCGGCGGGGTTGCCTTCCACCCCCAGCACAAGACAGTCTTCAATGTAGTCGCACACATCGAAATCGTCTAGCGTGCCTTCGCTCAGAGCGACGGAAATGTGGTACTCACCCGGATACAGCTCCGGTAACGTAAACGCAAAGTCGCACGAGATCGCCGTCCCCGCAGGCAAAGCGTCCAAAACCACGCCATCGCGTGTCGTATTCGTGCCAAAGATTGTCTCACCCTTGGAGTTTCGCAGCAGAAATCCAACCAGCGGCATAGGAATGGTCTGCTCCGCCACCACACTGACTCGAATCTTCAGCGAGGTTCCCGGATTCGCCTCCGACACCTCGGCATTCCATTGATTCAGCACCATTGCGCCGATCACATGGCCCCTCTTCGACCCATAGCGGTAGCCGTGAGCGCCAATCGGCTTTACCAGGACCTCGCTGCCCCGAGTCGTAGACCGGCTGTTGGCCGGCGCCGCCGGAGCAATTGCGCCCTTCATCGTCGTGAACGCCAGATACCGCGCCAAAACCGCATCGACATCGCCTAGACCGGCCACTCGGCCGCGATCCAGCCATAAACACCGGTTACAGAACGCCTTGATATCCGTAGGAGAGTGCGAGACGAACAGCACAGTCTTACCCAGATCGCGAATCTGGTGGATCTTTCGCATACAGCGCTGCCGGAAATAGACATCTCCCACGGCGATCGCCTCATCGATGATCAGAATGTCCGGATCCACATGGATAGCAACCGCGAACGCCAGCCGCATCGACATTCCGGTCGAATAGGTCTTCACCGGCTGATCCATGAAGTCCCCAATCTCCGCGAAATCTTCAATCGCCGGCAGTTGTCCGGTGATCTCGCGGCGCGACATACCTAGAATCGCCGCATTCATATACACGTTCTCGCGGCCCGTGAATTCGTTGTTAAAACCCGATCCCAATTCCAGCAAAGCCGATATTCGGCCGGCCGTCTTTACGCTCCCGCGGGTGGGCTGGAGTATGCCGGCAAGAATCTGCAGCAGCGTGCTCTTGCCTGATCCGTTCACCCCGACAATGCCAAACGATTCGCCACGCGCGACTGTAAAATCGACATCCTGCAAAGCCCAAAAATCTTCATGGAAGCTTAGCGATTGAACCACCAGCATTTCCGCCAACCGCTGCGCGCCGGACCGGTACAGCGGATAGCTCTTGGAAAGATGCGCGACCTCAACGCTGTTACCCGCGGCCATACAACTCAGCGGCAAGCATGCAGGATGGTGCGCTCAAACGGATGTTCTACCGGCATCACGACGCCGCGGTGCTTCCCAACTTCCTGAACGCTCTGGAACCCAAATTTTCTTAGGAGTTGAACAAAGCATCGCTTCGTAGGCATCCACCAACACACATCGTCTTCTTCGGGATCTTCGCCACCGCGATAGATCATGCCGGAAATGTCTCCATCTTCCGGCATTTCTTGCGCGATGACCAACGTTCCCTTCGCGAGCGGAGCGATCGCAGCCAGCGCATCGAACGGCCGCAAGGTGTGCAGCAACACGTCGCCTAGAAAGACCAGGTCAAAGCCATCGGTCCGGTCGAGTAAGGAAAGTGTCAAATCGTAAATACTCGAGTAAACGCGCCGGACTCGCGATTTCAGACGATCGGCGCAGAAACGAAACGGCCCCTCCAACAGGAAGAAGTAAAGCTCTTCCGGTGAGAACTCCGGTTGATATTCAGAGAGCGGCCCGGACCTGCGTGGGAACATCATGCGTTGTATCTTGCGAATATTCGTTTCTACATCCTGGCCCGGGAATCGATCGAGTTCATAGAGCGACGGTAGCTCCACGGAAGTCACATCCGCGCCGCGCCGCTCGAATTCGAACGCGAAAAACCCCGTGGCCGACCCAATATCCAAGACCGACTTTCCCGCAAGGTTTTCGGGAAATCGGAAATCGTGAATCGTGTCGCGATAATCATACTGTCCCGGCGTGACCAACCCATTGCCCAGGTCAATCACGTGGTACCAAAAATATCGCTCTAAGTTATGGGGAGCGCCGGAACCGGCATCGCGAAAGAATGCCTGCCGTTGCACCTGATACCGCTCTAGCGCGGAAAGCTCTGTTGTCATGAAATCGGGACTCTACAACTCCGCAAGAATTTGTTCGCACGCGGCGCGCGGGCCGGAAGCGCGCGTCACCTGCCGGCCCACCACGATGTAATCCGCGCCGTCTCGAATCGCCTGCGACGGAGTCGCCACGCGTTTCTGATCGCCTACCGAAGCGCCTGCCGACCGCACCCCCGGAGTAATCAATTTCAAGCCCGGCCCACTGACTTCGCGCACGCGCGCAACTTCCAGCGGAGAACAAACCACGCCCTCCATACCAATCGCCATCGCCTTCTTCACCCGCGACTCCACTAACTGCGAAATTGTCGTCGATTCGGGATAATCGAGGTCCACCAAATCCGATTGATCGAAGCTGGTCAGCACCGTTACAGCCAGCAGTTGCGTCTTGGCATTACCGCGGCCTTGCAGGGCTGCGCACATCACCGAACTCACCGCGTGAATCGTCAAAAACGTCACGTTATGCTGTGCGATTTGAGCAGTCGCGCGTTTTACGGTCTCGCCAATGTCATACATTTTGAGATCGAGAAAAACCTTCTTCCCGAAGCCATCCGCCAGTTCATGCACGAAGTCCATCCCCGCGGCGGCATAGAGTTCGAGGCCTACCTTGTAAAACTCCGCCGCGTCTCCAATGGAACGAACCAAGCCGCGCGCTTCTTCCGCCGTCTGCACATCTAGCGCTACGATAATCGGATTCAGTCGATCACCTCATCTATTCCACTATACGGGTGATGCAGACGGCCGCATCACCCTTCTATCAACTCTACGAGTGCCCTTCCGATCCTGACGTGTGTGCAAACGCCGTCTCTCCGCCGTACTCCTTATCCGCGTCTTCGTTCCGGCCGAGCAACCGCAGCGCGGCCGAAGTCACATGTTCGACCGTAAACCCGAAGTTGCGCATAATCTCGTCACCGGGAGCCGACGCGCCATAGTGGTCGATGCCGATAATCGTTCCTTCGTCGCCCGCCCATTTATGCCAGCCCATGGTCGAGCCGGCTTCCACCGTCACGCGTCTCTTGATGGCTTTGGGCAGCACCGATTCCCGATACGTTTCGTTTTGCGCTTCGAAAAGGTTCCAACTCGGCATGCTGACCACGCGCGCTTTCACGCCATAGTCCTTGAGTTTCGCCTGCGCCTTCTGGCAAAGCGCAACTTCCGAACCGGTGCCGATCAGGATCACGTCTGGCGTTCCGCCTTCCGCATCGGAAAGAATATAAGCTCCTTGAGCAACTCCGCCCTTCGCCGCGGAGTGATCCAAATGTGGCACATGCTGGCGCGTCAAGGCAAACAGCGTCGGGCCGTTGTGCTGAATCGCAAGGCTCCAGGCCGCAGCCACCTCGTTTCCATCCGCCGGCCGAATCACGCTGAGGCCCGGAATCGCGCGCAGTCCGGCAATCTGCTCCACCGGTTCGTGCGTCGGACCGTCTTCTCCCACACCCACGCTGTCGTGAGTGAAGACATAGAACGCCTTGTGCTTACTCAAGGCGCCCAGCCGGATCGCGGGCTTCATGTAATCCGAGAAAACCAGGAACGTCGCGCTGAACGGTAGCACTCCCCCATGCGCCGCCATGCCATTCACGGCCGCGCCCATCGCATGCTCGCGCACGCCGAATGCCACGTTGTGCCCTGCATAGCCCCAAACGCCGCCGACCGCTCCGAGCGTAGCCGGGCCGGCAAACTCCAAAGGTTGAAAGTCGCCCATTCCCTTCAACGCCGTATTCGTCGATGGATTCAAATCGGCCGAGCCGCCAATCAAATTCGGGATGTGCTTGGCCAGAGCATTCATTACTTCGCCGCCCGCAGCGCGCGTGGCCATCGGCTTGTCCGCCGGTTTCCAACTGGGCAGGTCGGCGCCCCAATTCTGGGGTAGCTTTCCAGCAATGACTTGCTCGAATTCAGCCGCTTCCTGCGGGTATGCCTTCTTATATGCCTCCAGCTTGCTGTTCCAGTCGCTCTGCGCTTGCTCGCCATGCCTGATTGCTTCTCGAAAATGCGCGACTGCGCTATCGGGCAGGAAGAACTTATCCATCGTCGGCCAGCCCAAGGCCTTCTTGGCCGCCTGCAGTTCCTCTTCTCCCAGCGGGTTCCCGTGCGCCGAGAAATTGTCCTGCTTCTTCGGACTTCCATAACCGATATGCGTCCGCACCAGGATCAGTGATGGCTTCCGCGTTTCGGCCCGCGCCTCCGCGATCGCTTTGGCGACTTCTTCCGTATCGTTGCCTTCTAAAACCGTGCGCGTGTGCCAGCCATAGGCGTCGAAGCGCTCCGCGACGTCCTCTGTGAAAGTCAAAGCGGTCGCTCCCGCCAGCGAAATATGGTTTTGATCGTACAGGTATACCAGCTTGCCCAATCGCAAGTGCCCGGCGAGCGAGGCGGCTTCCTGCGTGATTCCTTCCATCAAGTCGCCATCCCCGCAAATCGCGTACGTGTAATGGTCGACGATCGAATGACCCGGCCGGTTATAGCGCGCAGCCAGCCACGCTTCCGCAATCGCCATGCCCACGCCATTACCAAAGCCCTGCCCCAGTGGTCCGGTGGACACTTCCACGCCAACCGTGTGGCCGTGCTCCGGATGGCCCGGCGTCTTGCTGCCCCACTTGCGAAAATGCTTCAATTCTTCGAGCGGCAGGTCATAACCGGTCAAGTACAACAGGCTGTAAAGCAGCATTGAGCCATGTCCCGCGGAAAGGACAAAACGATCGCGGTCGAACCAATGCGGGTCTTTCGGATTGTGCTTCAGAAAGCCGTTCCAAAGCGTATAGGCCATCGCAGCCGCCCCCATGGGCATGCCCGGATGGCCGGAATCGGCATTCTGCACGGCGTCTGCCGACAGGAAGCGAATGGTATTAATGCAGAGATCTTCTAGTGTCTGAGTTTCGAGGGCTGGCAAGTTAGTTCCTCCCGGAATGCACAATTTGTCACTAGACCATTCTCACTCGGAGCCATTTTAAGATCACGAGAAATCGGGTCAAAATAGACGGTTAGAGCTAAGTTCGGGCAACGCGTCCGTCTCACGCCGAGGGGCGATGCATTTATCGGAACAATGCTGCGCTGTCCTAGCTCATGTGTCTAGGCTTTCGCGCTCTCGTTCTTTACCTCGTCGGTGACGACGGTGAATTGAGTCAGCCGCGCGTTGCCGAAAGACGTTGTCAGCGCCACGTCCGCCGCGTCGCGTCCCACGGCCATCAACACTCGCCCAATGCGCGGGCGATTGTGGCGGGCATCGAAGGTGCGCCATGCGCCATCCAGATAAGCCTCAAACCAAGCGCTGAAATCCATGGCTGAATCCACGGGCACGCCGATATCGCCGAGATAGCCGGTGGCATAGCGCGCCGGAATATTCATAGCGCGGCAAAACGTGATGGCCAAATGCTGAAAATCGCGGCAGACGCCCATGCGCTCTGTATACGTATCGAGAGCGGTGCGCGTGGAACGCGCGAACGGATAACCGAATTGGACTTTTTGGTGGACCCAGCTACAGATGGCTGCAACTCGAGGCCAGCCGGGCTCCGTGCCGCTGAACAACTCCATCGCGATATTCGACATCAGGTCCACTTCGCAGTAACGGCTAGCCAGTAGAAACTGGAGCGTCCCGGCGGGAAGGTCCTGCAATTCGTGCTGCCTGGCGTTTGGAACAACCGGATCTTCCCGGCCCGAGTCCTCGATCAGCGTGCAGGCGTACAGCCGGATGTTTCCCGGCGGCGTCACTAACCGGGAACAACGGTTTCCGAACGAATCGATATATTCTTCTATGGCCACAGCCGGTTCGGTTCGGAGTTCGTCCGGTTCCCGTAGGTCTTTTGCACGTTGAGGGTACACATGCAGTAGAGCGATCATAGGGGTTGGGGATGGAACGTTGAAGTGAATGTCGTAGCCTAGACGAATCAACATAAATCTAAAGGCGCCTCCGGCCGGTAGCTTCAATGCGGTCGCTTGCGGACGAGGCAAGAGATTAGAATTCCGTTAGACTACCACGTCGAATTCATGATGTCGAAATTTTTTGCCATTCCTTTTCGTCGGATCGCGTGAGGACCGTTTGACGGATTCTCACACCATACACTATTCGAAGCCGGACACAACGATGACTTATTGCTTGGGCATAGTGACGCAAGATGGATTGATAATGGCGTCGGATTCCCGCACCAACGCGGGATTCGATCAGGTGAACGTATGCCGGAAGATGCACACCTTTGTAAAGCCGGGAGATCGCGCCTTCGTGATCCTGACCAGTGGAAGCCTCTCGCTAACTCAGTCCGTGGTCGTGCTGCTCCGAGACAGCTTTGAGGCCGGTGAAGGCCTCGCAGGGGCCAAATCGATCTATGAGGCGGCTCGCGCGGTAGGCGATTGCGTGCGACAGGTGTCGGATATGGACCGCGCGGCGCTGGAGCGGGACGCGTTTAGTTTCAATATTAACGTGCTGCTGGGCGGGCAGATTGCGGGAGAGCCGCCTGGGCTATACATGATTTATCCGCAGGGCAATCCATTGAGCGCCACCGAAGATTCGCCCTACCTGCAATTGGGCGAGTGCAAGTACGGGCGTCCGATTCTGGACCGCGGTATCGAATTCGGGCAAACGACGCTTGAAGTAGCGGCCAAGTACGCGCTGCTGTCGTTCGATGCGACCATACGGTCAAACGTCACCGTCGGACCGCCGATTGAGTTGCTGCTCTATCGCAAAGACAGCTTGCGGCTGGATTGCTACCGGAAGTTCACGGGATCGGACGCCGATTTGGCGACCATTCACGCATGTTGGGAGCAGTCCTTGCGGCGAGCTGTGGAGGAGCTTCCGGAAGTACGATTTGACCACTTCGTCAAAAATAATTCAGGTCCGAAAGGCAGGTACGGATGACCAGGGTTCTGGTTCCGTACAACGAATTTCGATCCGTCGCGCCATATCTCGAAGCGGCGCAGGCAGCGGGCGCGGAGCCGGTCGCGGTGCTCGCACACGGCAGCGTCAAGCTGGATGACTACGCGGGCCTGCTACTGATGGGCGGCGTTGATGTGAATCCCGCGCGCTATGGCGAAGCGGCGGCGCCGGAAACGGAAAAGCCGGACGATGAGCGCGATCGTGTGGAAATGGATTTGATTCACCAGGCCATCGACCGCGATCTTCCGGTTCTGGCCATTTGCCGCGGACAGCAGATCTTGAACGTATACCATGGCGGGACGCTGATCCAACATCTGCCGGCGGCGTCGCACCATGTGCGGCGAACTCCGAGGAATCCAGGTTCGCCGGCTCATGAAGTCGAGGTGGTTCCCGGGACTCTGCTCTCCTCGCTTGTGACCGATGCGAAACTCCAGGTCAATTCGCGGCATCACCAAGCGGTAGGGCGATTGGGAGAACACCTCAGGATTTCAGCCCGGGACACAGAGGATCGCGTGGTTGAGGCGTTGGAAAGGCCAGATAGAACCTTTATGCTGGCGGTCCAATGGCATCCCGAGAACCAAGCTGCCAAGTTTCCTGATCAGATGGCATTGTTCCGGGCGTTTGTGAATGCGGCTTCGCTCTACACTGGCAGATAGGAGCTCGGATGAGCTTCTAACTCGATTAGAGATGACCAACTCCCAGCTCAGCTTGACTTTCGAACCGCTCGCCGAACCTCAGCGGCGCATCTTCAACGTGAGCGAGCTGAACTCGGCGGTGCAGACGTTGTTTGAGCGCCAATTCCGCGCCATCTACGTTCAGGGGGAGATTTCCGGATGCCGCGTGGCGGGCAGCGGGCACTACTACTTTGCGCTAAAAGACGCGCAGAGCCAAATTAAGTGCGCTCTGTTCAAGGGATCGGCGCGTTACGTCCGGTTTAAGCCGCAAGATGGCCTCGCTGTGCTGGTGCGGGGAAGTCTGGAGGTTTATGAGGCGCGTGGCGAATATCAATTAATTGTCGAATCGATTGAGCCGCAGGGCGCGGGTGCGTTGCAGATCGCGTTTGAGCAGTTGAAACGGAAACTGGCGCTCGAAGGTCTTTTTGCTTTAGAACGGAAACGCACATTGCCGAAGCTGCCGCTGCGGATCGGATTGGTTACATCGCCCGGAGGCGCGGTGATTCGAGACATGCTGCACGTGATGGAGCGGCGCTTTTGTGGTTTGCATATTCGGCTATTTCCGGCGCAGGTGCAGGGCGAAGGCGCGGTGGAGCAGGTGTGCCGGGGTATCGAGTGGTTTAGCGCCGGAGGTTGGGCGCAGGTCCTAATCATTGCGCGTGGCGGTGGTTCGATTGAGGATCTGTGGACATTCAACGAGGAGGCGGTAGCGAGAGCGATTGCCGCTTCGGCTGTGCCTACGATTTCAGCAATCGGCCACGAAACCGATTTTACAATCGCCGATTTCGTTGCCGATCAGCGCGCGCCCACGCCTTCCGCGGCCGCTGAGATCGCCGTCCCCACCACGGACAGCGTACGCGATCAGATTGACGGCTGCCAGGCAAAGGCCGTTCAGGGGATCCGCTATCGATTGCTATCGGCGCAGCGGGACTTGCATCGGCTGGGAACCGATCGCGCGTCCGCGTTGGTACACCGTGCGGTGTCGAAGCGCGCGCAGCGAGTAGACGACCTGGATCTGCAACTGCGGGCTTTGCAGCAACGCCTGTTTTCGGAACGCCGGAAGCGGTTGGCTGAATTGGCCCAGCGGCTGCAGAGCACCGATCTGCGGCTGCGCTTCGCGAAGATTGGCCAAGCGCAGGAAGCGCTGGACGGCCGATTGGTGAAGGCGATGGAAGCGAAGCTGTGGCAACTCCGGCGGCGGAACGAAACGGCGGAAGCGCATCTCGAGCATTTGAGCCCGCTGACGGTTTTGTCGCGCGGTTACGCGATTGTAGAACGGGCCAACGGACAAGTGATCCGTTCGGCTGCCGATACTGCGCCCAATGAGGCGCTTCGCGTCCGATTGGGAGAAGGCGAACTCGGCGTGCGCGTAGAGGAGACGCGGCGTGCCGGATAACAAACGCGCGATTTGCCTGTTGAGCGGCGGTCTGGACTCGACCACTTGCCTGGCCATCGCTCGCGCCAGCGGCTATGAATGCTATTGCCTGTCTTTCGATTACGGCCAGCGGCATCGGATAGAGCTCGAAGCCGCCGAGCGCGTTGCCCGGAGCCTCGGCGCCTTGGAACATCGCGTGGCCAAAATCGACTTGCGCGTGTTCGGCGGTTCTGCATTAACGAGCGACATTGCGGTCCCGAAGAATCGCGAAAGCAAGGCAATGGCATCAGGCATACCGGTGACATATGTACCCGCGCGCAACACTATCTTTTTGTCGTTTGCGCTGGCCTATGCGGAGGTTGCCACGGCGTCCGATATTTTTATCGGCGTGAATGCGATCGATTACTCAGGTTATCCGGATTGCCGCCCGGAGTTCATTCATGCATTCGAGGCTATGGCCAACTTGGCGACAAAGGCCGGCGTCGAAGGTAAGTCGAAGCTAGCCATACAGACACCATTGATCGCGATGAGCAAAGCCGGCATCGTGCGGAAAGCAGTCGAGTTGGGTGTCGATCTAGGCTTGACGTTCAGTTGCTACGATCCGGACTCGCATGGCACTCCTTGTGGGCATTGCGATTCGTGCCTGCTACGGCAGAAAGGTTTTGCTGAAGCCGGTATACCCGATCCGGCGGTTCCGGTTACGAAGTGAAGATCTCCGAAGTCTTCTATTCGATTCAGGGCGAAGGCGCGCTGGCGGGTGTGCCATCGGTGTTTGTGCGCATATCCGGGTGCAATCTGCGCTGCGTTTGGTGCGACACGCCGTATACGTCCTGGAATCCCGAAGGTACGGACCGATCAGCCGCTTCCCTGCTCCAGGAGGTTGCTGGTTTCCGAGCCAGTCATGTGGTGGTGACTGGCGGCGAGCCGATGATCGCCCCTGAGATCATACCGCTGACGGACGCACTGCGCGGCGCGGGTCTGCATATCACGATAGAAACGGCCGGTACGGTTTATGCGCCGGTCGCGTGCGACTTGATGAGCATCAGTCCAAAGCTCAGAAATTCGACGCCGTTCGAGAGAGAAGGCGGCCGTTGGGCGGCTCAGCATGAACGTTCCCGATACCGGCCAGACGTCCTAAGGCAACTGATGGACGGCTATC
The DNA here is from genome assembly GCA_036272835.1 of Bryobacteraceae bacterium. Classification (GTDB taxonomy): domain Bacteria; phylum Acidobacteriota; class Terriglobia; order Bryobacterales; family Bryobacteraceae; genus Bog-105. The sequence goes on along the minus strand of DATAXY010000057.1, from coordinate 29,133 downwards.
CGTATCAGCTTAAATTCGTGGTCTCAGCGCCGGAAGATCTCGACGAAATCGAGACGATGGTGAACGAGCTAGGCGCCGATCGCGCTCGCGTGATCCTCATGCCGGAGGGCGTAACGGCCAGTACTCTGCATGAGCGAGGACTATGGATCGCTGAGGTCTGCAAACGTACCGGCTTTCGGTACGGACCGCGATTGCATGTCGATCTGTGGGGCGATCGCAGAGGCGTTTGATCACACGTGCTGATGTTCGGGGTGCGTGCAGGCCGGAAAGACCTCGTTATACGAATCGCCGCGATAGTCCAGGTTTTCGATCAAGCCGGGCCGGGACGTGTAGAACGCAAACGTATTCTCGCGTTTGATCAGAAGGTACACCGGGAAGCCTTGGTGATGCGCGGTTGCATCCCGCTCCGGTAGCGACATCTCTGCAATCATAGCCTCCTGGCGCTGGCGGTCTGCGGTCAGGAAGCCCAGTTCGTCCAGCGTCTTTATCGCATCGCGCCAGGTCTTCTGCAACGTGGGCACCTCGTCCGCCGATGCCAACAGGAAATCGATGAAGTGTGCACAATGCGCCTCGCGTGCTCCGGGGGTGTCGCCGGCCGGTATCAGGATCTCCGTAAACGACTGAAGAGCGGAAAACTCTTTGGCATTGAAGAAGCGCGGCGGGGTATCGGCGAATGGCGGCGCCGGCGGAGCAATTTGGGCCGTCATGGAATGGCCCGACTCGCTGGCCTTGAGCAGTATTGGGAGCAGTTCGGTAGCGCCGGACGCTGCTGCCGCGCGGATGGCCAATTGAAGAAATTCGCGGCGGTCTGTCATACGGCGTCCTCCAAGAGATGATCGCAGCCGCGCGCCGTCAGAGCCATCATGGTCAGCGTCGGATGCTTATCGCCAGTGGACGGAAACGCGTTGCCGCCAAAGACATGCAAGTTGGGAATATCATGCGTTTGGCAGTACGAGTTCAATACTCCCTCGCTGGGCTTGACGCTCATGCGCGCTGTTCCCACTTCGTGAATCGCGCCGCCGATCCGCATATGATCGGCCGATCGATGTTCGGGCATTGTGTTGGGACCGCCGGGACCATCGGGGAAGCCCTTTGGCGCGCTGCTCATGGCTCGCATAGGCTCGCCGCCCGCCTTCTTGAACCACTCTTCAGCGCTCTGCTGGAAGTGCGCCATCAGCTTGCGGTCATTATCGCAGTGCGAGAAATGGATGCGCAGCACCGGAAGATTCCAATGATCTTTCACCTCCGGATCGAGCTCGACAAAGTTTTCCTTGCGTGCTAGCATCTCGCCGCCCGCGATCCAGACGCGCGCCTGGGCCACGTAGCGGCTCTTCACTTCCTTCTTCCATTCAGAACCATAGCCGGGCAGATACGCGGCAAACATCGGATACTCGGTTTGGCCACCGGTCGCATTCATCACATAGCCGCGAATGAAATCCTTGTTCGCGGTTTTACGATCGATGTTGACAAAATTCGGAACCGTGATGCCGGACGACTTGCCGTCATCGAGGCGGCTTGGTCCGCCCTTCAGTTGGGGAAGGAATCCACTGACGCCTCCGCCGCTCAACTGGTCCATCATATATTGGCCTAGCGTTCCGCTAGAGTTTGCCAACCCGCCCTTCGCCGACATCAACAGCAGGCGCGTGTTCTCGAGCGTCGATGCCGCCAGAATCACGTATCGCGCGTCTACATCGATCGACTTCATTGTGTAGCGATCTATATAGGTTACGCCGCGAGCGCGATTTTCTTCCGCCATGCGAACCGATGCGACAACGCTATCGGTCCGCACTTCTACTTTTCCGGTGCGCAAGGCCGCAGGTAAAGTCGCGGAGACGGTGCTAAACATCGCGCCTACATCGCAACCGTTAACGCAGTTGCCGCAATAGTGGCAGGGCGGCCGATTGTTATGCATCTCCGTCAACTGCGCCAGCCGGCGTGGTGTCGTCGGCCATCCGAGGCTGCGGCCCGCCGCGGTGAAAATGCTTTCCGCGCAATTCAAGGGCATGGCAGGGAGAAACTTGCCATCGGGAAACTGCGGAAGCCCTTCAGCGGCGCCGCTCACTCCAATGAAGCTTTCGACGCGATCATAGTAAGGCTTCATGTCGGCGTAACTAACCGCCCAGTCCATTCCGTAGCCATCGCGAGAAGCGGCTTTAAATTCGTATTCGGCTATGCGGTCGCTCGCTCGCGCCCAGTGCAGCGATCGTCCGCCCAGGCAGCGCGATCGGATCCAACGATATTCCGTTCCCGGCGAGGTCGTGTAAGGATTTTCGGATTTGTCGAGCATGATGCGATAATTCCGCTCCGTCCCGCTATAGCGCCGCATTATTCCCGGCTTGCCCGGCCCGCGAAACGTAAGCTGATACGGAAAGATGTGATGGAAATCTCGCGCCGGTGAGATGGTCGAACCTGCTTCCAACAACAGCACCTTCATTCCCGCCTGCGACAAGTGCATCGCGGCCCAGCCGCCGCATGCGCCGGAGCCTACTACAATCGCATCAAATTCTTTGTTCATCCAGTGGCAATCCCTGCCGCTCTCAGTATATGTCCGGAGTGTTCTAGACTGGCAGATAACAATGGACTCGACGGTTGCAACGCCCAAAAGATTCCCACTCACGTGGATCGTCATAGCCGCCGTGACCGCACTCGTATTAATCGTGGGTCTGGCTTATCTGAGCCGTCCCGTTCCCACGCCTCCCGAAGCTCCCGCGTCCCAAGAGGCCAAGGCGTATCTGCCGAATCTCGCGCTGAGTGACGTACAGATGAAGGCGGCTGAGAACTTCATGAAGCAGCAGGTTGTCGAAATCGATGGAAAGATCTCCAACAACGGCCCGCGCACGATTCGCTCCGCAGACGTCTACTGCATCTTCTATTCGGTCGATGGCAAGGAAGTTCATCGCGAGCGAGTGCCGATAGTGGCGTCTACAGGCTCCGAGCTGGCTCCCCAGCAGACGCGGGGCTTCCGTCTGCCCTTCGATACGCTGCCGGATGGCTGGAACCAGGCGATGCCGCGGCTCGCCATTGCGCAAATCACGTTCACAAAGTAGGCGATATGAAACTCTTGCTGGTCGAGGACGACCCGGATCAGTTGTATTTACGTTCGCTGTTGTTGAAGCACTGCGGGTTCGAATGCTTTGAAGCGTCCACGATATCTTCCGCTCTTCAAGTTGCGGCCGACCAGACGCCCCGGTGCGCCATGATCGATTTGCGTTTGCCGACGGAAGAGGCCGGCCTGGAATTGATACGCAAATTAAGAGGTTGGGACCCGCAACTGTGGATCGTCGTTCTTACTGGAACAGACCCAGCGCGCTTCAGGAACCTTCCCGAGGCCGCCTTGGTCGATGATCTGCTTACCAAGCCGGTCCATTCGGCGGAAATGGTGGCAAAGTTGAACGCGATTCCGCCGCGCTCATCTGGCCACGGGGCTTAGAGGCGCGCTTTGAACCGGCTTGGGTACCGGGGGAGGTGGAGGCCGCCGGGCTCGTTCGACATCTTCTGTGAGTTGCCGCGCCACCTTGGCCGCCACGTCCGCGCTTGCACCGCGAAACTTGGCGCCCAGGCTCTCCTGCGTGGTGGACCAAATCACATCGCCATCACGGTTACAGAGCCGCACCGCAGCGTAGGCTTCATGTTTGCGCTCCTTGATGTGCTCGGAATCGTTTTCGCCGATTCCCGAGCCCAGCGCTCCGCTCGAGCGTGACGATCGGCTCGAGCTTGAGCTACTGGAACTTCCTCCATAGGCCGAAGCGTTCCCATGAAAACTTAAACTGTCCTGGCTATCGAATGTATCTTCAAAGGTGTGGTCGTCGGCAGCGCCCTTTAGTATTGCGTCGGCGCGCTCCTCGTTCTCGGTCAAGATGAAGAGCTTGGTACCGCCGATGCTGGCCTGATTGAGACTCGCGATGATCAAATCGCGCAGCGCATCGGCCTGTAAGCCGCCAGTCAATTGCGCGACGAAGATGCGCTTCACTTGAAGGAGATTGGAGTCTAGCGGCATTTGCGGAGCGGTCGCTGGAGGATGAATGGGTTCCTCCTGTTGCTGGGCCGCAGCCGGGAACATGATTGCTATCAGCAGAGGCATAACTAGAAATAACCTCATACCGCTTGCTGACGCGCGCGGCTCAGTAATAGAGCTCCGATCGTTCGGGAGCGCATGGGGAAACGCCATCAGCCTTTGGGGTCCTTTCGAGCCTCTTCGTCCTGATATCCGACCTTCTGGCCGGTACGAGCTTCCAGTTCGACAAGCGTCTGACGGATGTCGTTTTTGTTTACCCGGAAGATCAGCGCCTGCTGGTGGCCGTCATCGTCCTGGAACCCTATCGTGAGAAAGTGTTCCCGCTTCTTGGCCAGCAAGAAGAGCGGCGAAATGATGGCCGCAGTCAGATAGCGCCGGTCCACTTTTTGTCCATACTCCACCAGATCGATGCGCTCATAAGGGATGCGCATGTGGGTGAGCTTGGAAGAGAAGGTGAAATAGACCTGATCGGTAAGGGTGATGTCGCCGGAGTTATTGGCCGGAATCGTGGCAAGGGTTCCGCCTATATACTCGGCTCGGCTGCCCGTATGGGCGACGGCTACAAAGGCGCAGAGGGCGAGAAACGCAAGGAGTACGAAAACGCGCATGTCTGGTCTGAGAATGGAATCTCAGGCAAGTAGTGCGACCGTCACGCCAATACTCTCAATTTTTATGCTCTCAGAATTTTCTCAACCGGTACCCCCCTATGGCATAGTTCGCAAGTGGAGGAATCCTTGTAATAGGTTGCATCCATTTGGGCGAGATAGAAGAGAGGCAAATTGCCGAAATCGGCGATATCGGGATTCGGTTGGTAAACCGCCACGGCGAGACCGGCCACAATGCCGCCTTGCGACTCGACTAACGTCCGAAGAGCGGTTAGACGCCGCCCGGAGCGCAGGATGTCGTCGACCAGTAGGACGCGGTCGCCCGGCGTGAGTTTCAAAAATTGACGGAAGCGCTGTGGGGAATTCTCATCGTCCTGCTCGGACCAGTAAACTTGGTGGGCGCGCAGGGCTTCGCAAACACCATAGGCGACCGGCAGGCCACCGCCGCCTGTATTCGGGCATACGATGGACAGATCTTTAATGATGGCTCGGATTTCCGTGTCGGCACGCAGACGGCGGCTGAGTCCTACGCTCAAAATCTTGGCGTATTGGTAATAGCGGAACGCCAGCGCCACTTCTAGATACTCGTTCGCGTGCATTCCGGTGGGATATTCGAAATGGCCTTCGCGCAACGCGCCCGTTTCGCGCAACATGGCGATGACTTCGGCGTTAGTCGGTACAAGGTGCATGGTGTTGTCATATATAGAGTAGCTAGAAGCCGGGAGCCAGGAGGCAGGAGGCAGAATTGGCTCAGCGAGTGGGATGGCAAGAAATGATTGGCGGCGGTTTGTGCGGGAGTGGACATGGGTGGAATTCTCCTTGAAATAGAAATAAAAAAGCCGCTGGGACGGCGCCCGCGGCTCTAGATCGAGGCTAGCATTATGAAATTGGTGATTTTGGGTGAACTCGAGCTAAGTTGTTGGGAGTAATCTGTCGATTTATTTTTGAAGGCTGTGACTGCGCCTTTTGTTCGCCTCGCTATTTCGTGGAGTCTGCCTCAAGAGACCGCCTCCCATTTCGCGGCGCAAAGCGGCGATCGCCGGACCCAGGGACCGCCGTCTGAACTACCTCTCACACTACTGGTATCGGAAACACGTCTGGCCATCACAGCGGCCGGACTGGATCCGGCCGCAGACATTTTTTCGCTGGGGAGTGAGTGATGAAAGGTCAATAGACCAATCGCCCGATATAATGAGCGGTAATTGCCTTGCTGCTACTTATTATCCTGCCGCTCGTCGCCAGTCAGTACCTTGCGTTTTGGTCTTATCGCACACGTAGAAAATCTTTGGCTTACTGGGCGCTATCGGCCTGCCTGCTTTTTATAGTGGGCGCTGTCATCTTTGAGGTTCCGCTACAATTCGTCCCTGCGACCTACGAAAAGATGAGAATCAGGCAGTCCGCATTTTTTGACCACGTGATTCTTGCTGCAGTTGAATTTGCTGTCTGCATTCTCGTGGGCCTCTCTGCGTTGTGGCCGAAGCGCTTGAATTTCTGGGTTATATGGGGCTTGAACCTGGCCGTGATTGCTGCCTTCTACTTGGTTTTCTTGTATTCGCTGAGCGGCCCGACAATCTAACCTTGACTTTCTGGCCGCTTGGGAACTGAGGAGGGAAACAACGGTTCCTACAGCAGTCAATACCGCCAGCACGAGTGTATAGACTGCAATCCTACGATTAGTTTCAAGCTGGCCCGCTTCTATCTTGAGTTGACGGTCCCGATACGCATCGTCTTTTCGAGTGCGTTCTTGCTCGCGTTTCTCTCTCTCTTCTTTCTCGCGTTCCGTTTCGGTAAGAGGGCCATGGAGAACAACGGCTTCAGGGAGCGTTGGTACGTTCTCGTCGCCGTGGTGTTTGTTGTACTCGGTCATGTGGCTGCTTGGCTAGCGATGATTGGGTTCGTGACATGATAGCAAGATGGGCACCACTCAAGAGCAAGATGTGCATCAGGTAGGGCATACGACGCCATTTGGCCATCGGATGTCGTGCAGGAAATCGATCGCTACATCCTGATCCGAAAAGTAGACGATGTCGTCCTTGAGACCGGCTGGTAGGATACTCGATTCCATCACGTCAGTAGTACCCGGTTCTGTTCCGTTAGTCAAATGATTTATTGCCAGCACCCAGGCGCTCGATTAGAAAACGCCGCACCGCCGGATCCGATGCCAACCCAATCGCTCGCGTGTAAGCCAGTTCCGCGTGTTGGGTCTCGCCGAGTTGATCGTGCAAATTGGCCTTGGCCGCCCAGTACGGTTGATACTCGCCGATGCGCGGATCGCCTTCAAGTTCCGCAAGCGACTTCAGCGCCATTGCCGCTCCATGAACGTGAGCGAGCGCTACCGATCGATTGATGAGGACCACCGGGTTCGGCGCATATTGAAGCAGCGCATCATAAAAGGCCAGAATAGATGCCCAGTCGGTTTGCCCCGAGTGCCGGCGAGCTATGTGGGCGGACTGAATCGCGGCTTCGAATTGATATCTACCCGGCGATCCGAGGCGCGAGGCGTGAAGTAATAGCGATTCCGCCTCGTCCAGCAGGTCTGGGTTCCAGAGCGCAGGGTCTTGCTCGCTGAGTGGAATGTAATCGCCAAGATCCGATCGCCGGGCCGCACTTCTCGCATCAAGGTAGAGCACCAATGCCAAGAGTCCCAGGGCTTCCGCGGATTCGGGGCAGAGTTCCACCAGCAGCCGCGACAGCCATATGGCTTCGCGGGTCAGATCGTTTCGTTGAACTCCCTCTAGCGGTGTTGACCAGCCCTCCGTGTAGCAGGCGTAGAGCGCGTCCAGCACGGGTTCCAGGCGTTCGGGCATTTCGCTCCGCTCCGGGATTTGAAAGGGAACGGCCGCATCGCGAATCTTCCGTTTGGCGCGGACCAGGCGCTGCGCCATGCTTGCGGGCGAGACCAGGAACGCCTGGCTGATGCGATCCGCCCCGAACCCCAAGACAGTTTGCAGGATGAGCGGCGCCCTTGCCGCCGGATCGATGGCCGGGTGCGCGCACACAAACAGGAGAGCCAGGCGGCGGTCAGGAATTGAAAACGGCTGGGGCAATTCGGAGGAAGTCAGGGCATCCAACAACTTGCTTTGCCGCGCAGTCCGCCTGGCTTCATCGAGAAACCTGTGCCGCGCAACGGTAATCAACCAACCTTCGGGCGAGTTGGGGATGCCTTGCTCAGGCCAATGGGTGAGCGCAGCGACCAGCGCTTCGCTCACCGCATCTTCCGCCGCCGCGACATCGCGAAACTCCGCGGCGAGCAGCGCCACTAGCTTGCCGTAGCTTTCCCGCGCGATGCACTCGGCTTCAAGCCAAGGCGGGCGCGGATTGCTGTGATGCTCCATTCATCTCTTCCGCAGTGAACACTCGAATCGGCCGCACCTCTACGCATCCGTGTTCCGAAGCAGGACAGCGCTTCGCCCATTCGAGCGCGGCGTCCAAATTCGGCGCATCGATGAGATAATATCCGCCGAGTTGTTCCTTGGTCTCGGCGTAAGGTCCATCCGCCACGCGGGCCTGGTTTCCAGCGCCACGAACGCATGTCGCGGTTTCCGTGGATTGTAACGGGTTGCCTCCGATGTACACTCCCGAATCCTGCAAAGCGGAAGTATATGCGCGGTAAGCGCCCATCGTATGGCCCAACTCTTCCGGCGTCATTTTCGCGCTGAGCTTTTCGTCTCCGTACAACAACAGCAGATATTGCATAGCTTTCTATCTCCTAGAATGATTTTCGTACGCAATCGGCGTACACCCAATGACGAACGGGAGCGGGAGAAATCGACAGAGAGCGGAAAAGTTTTGGAAAAACGAATGGGAGGCCTACTCAGGCGCGAAGAAAAGTGTCAGTCCACGCTTTGCTTCAAAAGAGCTCGACCAACGGTGGACAAACTTGTCCTGTCGATTGGCGAGTTGATCTCCCGTATTCCGCCGTCGGCCTTAGCCCCGTGACGCGTTGCGCGGGCGCGGCTATCGCCCGGTTTGTGGCTAATGCGCACCGCGGCCCGTCAGCACGTGAGGAATGGTGCGCACCAATATGGACCAGTCGAGCCGCAGCGACCAATTGTCGATGTAGTCCATGTCCATCTTCATCCAGGAATCGAAGTTCAACTTGTCGCGGCCCATCAGCACCCACAGGCAAGTCAGTCCCGGACGCATGCGTAAACGGCGGCGCTGCCAGCGTTCATAACGGTCCACTTCGCCGGGAAGCGGCGGACGCGGGCCGACCAACGACATGTCTCCGCGCAAAATGTTATAAAACTGCGGCCACTCGTCAATCGAAAATTTGCGCAGCCAGCGGCCCACGGCAGTTACGCGTGGATCGCGCGGAATCTTGAATGCGATCTGCTTTTCGCTTAGATGAGCGAGGCGTTCCTTCAGAGCATCGGCGTTTTCAACCATCGAGCGGAATTTATAGAGGGTGAATCGCCGCCCGTTCAGGCCACAACGCTTTTGCCGATAGATAATGGGGCCGCGGGATGTGAGTTTCACCAGAACGGCCGCCAGCAGCATCAGCGGCGACAGAATCACCACTGCCAGCAGCGACACCACAACATCAATGGCGCGCTTGGCGAGCAGACTGACATCGTCGGCCGGCGCGGCCGAAAACGTGAGCAACGGCGCATTGCCGACGCGGTCCAGGCTCATTTCACTGTTGACATGCGGGAAGAAGTCGAGGAAAACGCGCGTGCGGACGCCCTCCTCATCGCAGAATAGAAACACATCTTCGAGCGCCGAGAGGCGATCGCTTTCTACGCAAAAGATAACTTCGTCGACGATGTTCTGCGCCAGTAGCCGCGGCAGAAGCCGGGTGCATTCGTCCTCCTGCAGATGAGCGGTAATGTCGGTGCGAAACGGTGAATTTCGTTCGATCTCGGAATGGAGGACGGCCACCCGGGCGCCTTCACCGACCAGGACCAGGTGATACGCTCCGCCGAGACCACGCTGGAAAAGGCCCACCAGGAAACGCGCATTCCACCGAAAAACCGTCAGCAATAGAAGGTTATACGCGAAGAACAGGTAGATGAAAAATCGGCTAACGTCTAACCTTAAAAGGTATTCGAAAATCACCAGGCAGATCACGCCGCCGATGCACTGCCGCAGCGTATCCGCCACAACTTGTCGCGGACGCACCGCGGCAATGTATTCATAGACGCGTTGCTGCGAGCCCAGCGCGACCCAGATGGCCACGCAGAAGCTAAGCAGCAGCAGGTGGCGGCTGAGCGTGAAGTAAAACTCGAAATCCAGATGTAAATGCGCGCGGGTTTGATAGGCGGCCTCAAAGGCTGCGATGGTAAACAGCGCGTCCGTTACTGCAAAGAGTAGCTGAACCCGTTTCTTTTGATGCGCGAACACTTGGAGTAACCAGTCGAATTAAGGATCTCACGCCGACTTTAGCGCTTGGTCCAGATCCGCGATTATATCGCCGGCGTTTTCGATACCGGCGGCCACGCGCACCAGGTTTTCGCGTATGCCCATGCGCTCCCGCATTTTGGGGGAAACGTCCCGATGAGAGGCCATCAGGGGGTAGAGTAGCAGCGAATGCACGTCCCCGAGCGAGGTCCCGGGCACGACCATTTTGAGGCGATCCATGAAACTCATAACGGAGGGTTTGGTCGCCCCGCGAATCTCGAAGCTTAGAATTGCGCCGAACAGGCCCGGTGTGAAGAACTTCCCGATGGCTTCGGCGTCCGGATGCCGCGGATCGGCGCAATAGTACACGCGCTCGATGCAAGGGTGCGAGCCCAGCCATTCGGCAATGTGCTTTGCATTCTGGCATTGCCGTTCGAACCGCACCGCCAATGTCTTGATGCCGCGCATCGTCAAATAGCTCTCGAACGGACCAAGCACTGGGCCGGAGATCCGGGAGAGCATGCGCACCTGTTCGTGATGCTCCTCATCGCTGACGACAATGCCGCCCAAAACGTCGCCGTGCCCGGCCAGGTATTTGGTTGCGCTGTGGACGACGATGTGAGCGCCCAAATCCATCGGGCGCATGAGCAGCGGCGTGGCGAAAGTACTATCCACAATCACCGCCGCCCCGGCCGCTCTGGCCATTTCGGCGATCTTGTCGATGCGTCCGACGCGCAGCAGCGGATTCGAAACGCTCTCAATAAAGACGCAGCCCGGTTGGAACTCGCTCATCGCCTTCTCGACGGCATTGAGATCGCAGATGTCGATATAGTGCACGTCGATGCCAAACGGCGCCAAAACCTGGTCGAGCAGCTTGACGGTCGCGCCATAGATCGCGTGGGAAGCCAATATCGTGTGTTTGCGATCCAGCAGCGCGGCCTGAAACGCGATCTGCAGAGCGGCCATTCCGGAGGCGCAGGCCAAGGAGCCATACCCATGCTCAATCGCGGTCGTCAGTTCCTCCAGCGCATCATTGGTGGGATTGGCGTAGCGCGCATAGCTGAAGCCTTCCTCCTCATGCCCGAAGATGCGGTCCAGGGTGGCCGCTGTTTCGTAGAAATAGGTGGTGCCGAGGTGGATGGGCGTTGTTGACGGTACTACACCGCCCTTGCGTTTACGGTCGCCGGCATGCACGACCACAGATTCGATGTTCATTTCCTTTTCCAGCGGACACCGTCCTTGGTGTCTTCGATCAAAATTCCCTTTTCCAGCAAAGTTGCGCGAATCTCATCGGCGCGCGCGAAATTGCGGTTCTTCTTGGATTGCTTCCGCTCCCCGATTAAGGCTTCCACATCCGCGTCCGAGAGGCTGGTTTCCACAGCGGATGGCTTCATTACATCGAAGATCCGATCGAAGACGGCCAGCACGCGGCGCGCGTCGTCCAAATTTTCCGCCAGGAACTCATCCTGATCCAGCGCCGTGTTCATCGCGCGTACATATTCAAATACAGCGGCCAGAGCTTCGGCGGTATTTAGATCGTCGTCCAAACTCTCTTCAAACTGGTGGATCGCTTCGAGCGAGCGTTCGTGAAGCGCCGTATTTTGCCCGGGCGGCAAATTCGCCGAGTTCAGCCGGAATTCAAAATCCCGAATCCGCTCGATGCTTTTCGCGGCCGCGCGCAAGCCTTCAAATGTGAAGTTCAACTTGCGGCGGTATGGTACCGAAGCCAGCAAATAACGAATAGCCTCGGGCTGATATCCCTGGTCGATCAGATCGCGCAGCGTATAGAAGTTGCCAAGCGACTTCGACATCTTCTGCGATTCGATCTGCAGGTGTTCGGAATGCAGCCAGAAACGCGAGAACTGGCGGCCCGTGATGGATTCCGATTGCGCAATTTCATTTTCGTGATGCGGAAACGTCAGATCCACGCCCCCGGCATGAATATCGAGCGTCTCGCCCAGGTACTCCATCGCCATGGCTGAACATTCGATGTGCCAACCGGGCCGGCCGGGTCCAAAGGGCGTCTCCCAAAAACGTTCACCCTCCTTGCGCGCCTTCCACAGCACAAAATCACGCGCGTCGGCCTTATCGTATTCGTCAACATCGACCCGCGCGCCGCTGCGCATCCCGCCGAAGTCGATATGCGACAGCTTGCCGTATTCGGGAAACGTCGCGATGCGGAAGTAGACCGATCCATCACTATTATAGGTGCATCCCTTCGCTTCCAACTGTTCAATGGCCTTAACCATCGAACCTATATGTTCGGTGGCTTTGGCAATATGCTCCGGAGTTTGCAGGCGCAGGGTCTTGGCATCTTCAAAAAAGGCCCGCGTGTAGGCTTCGGTGTACTCCTCGATGGTCTTGCCCTGCTTTGCCGCGTTAGCAATGATCTTGTCTTCAACATCGGTGATGTTCATGACGTGATCCAGTTTATAGCCCCGATAGGCCAACCAGCGCCGCAGGACGTCCTGGAACATGAAGGTTCGAAGATTCCCGATGTGCACGTAGTTATAGACCGTTGGGCCGCATGTGTACATGCGCACCGTCCCGTCGTGAAGCGGCGTGAATACCTCCGATTCTTGCGTCAGAGTGTTATAGAAACGAAGGGCCATGAGCAGGGTTAAGCTTCAATCGTAGCCTAGGGTGGAAGTTACTGGGCTTTCATAGCTTCGATGCAGAACGCAATGTGGTCGTCGAGAGGTATGCCAAGTTCTTCAGCGCCCCTCACAACATCCTGACGATTTACGTTCCGCGCAAACGCTTTATCTTTTAGTTTGCGTTTGACCGAGGCGACGTCCACCTCATTCATACTCTTGCCGGGCTTCACATAGGAGCACGCCGTGAGGAAACCGGACAATTCATCGCAGGCGTACAAGGCGTGCTCCAGTCTGCTTTCTCTCGGTACACCGCTGTAATCGGCATGGGATAGGATGGCGCGGCGTATCTCGGGACTTACGCCGCGCTCGGCCAGAATCGCCTCCCCTTTCATCGGATGGTCCGGTGCGGAGGGATGGATTTCCCAATCGAAGTCATGGAGCAGCGCGGTGATGCGCCACAGTTCCCGGTCCTCGGCGAATTTGCCGGCGTAGGCGACCATGCAGGCTTCGACACCGAGCATATGCCGCCGTAGACTCTCACTGGTAACGAATTCGCAAACGATGGACCACGCCTCGTCTCGTGTCATCTTTTTTAAAGTTCTTCGATTTTTATGGAACTCAAGGTATCGCCCGCTTTGATGCTATCCACAATGTCCTGCCCGGAGCGTACTTGCCCAAAGACGGTGTGCTTGCCATCCAACCAGTTCGTCACGACATGGGTGATGAAGAATTGGCTGCCGTTGGTATTCGGTCCGGCATTTGCCATGGAGAGCGAGCCAACCTGATGCTTGTGAGGGTTGTCCTTGGTTTCATCTTCGAATCGGTATCCTGGACCGCCGCGCCCCGTGCCGGTCGGGTCTCCACCCTGAATCATGAAGTCGTTGATTACCCGATGGAAAACGGTGCCGTCGTAGAAGCCGTCCTTGGCCAGGAATACGAAATTGTTGACTGTTTTCGGGGCATCCTTGGGAAAGAGATCGACGATGATAGCGCCGCGCGAGGTTTCGAGCGTGGCACTGTAGCTCTTGTTGGTGTCGATCGACATCGGCGGCGGAGCCGAATATTGTTTGCTCATGCCTTACAGTGTAACGGCAGGGACGGTTCAGGCCGGGGTCTTGCCGTACGCGGCCCGGCGCTCCGAAGCGCGCAAGCCGGCCAGCACATCTTCAATGGAGTGCACGTCCAGAGAAGTGACTGTATCCATGATTAATCCGCGTTGAGATCATCTTGCCAAAACGAATAAGAGCTGCCGGGATAGTCGATCAGTTCGAGGGGGGCCGTTAGCGGCTGCGAATTCGCATTCCGGACATAGAAAAACGATCCGCCACCGGTGGGTTCCACTCGTAACTGCGGCAGAGGGCTTTGGCCGTACACGAGCACCGGGGGAATTAGCGATACACTTGCGTGAAGTAAAACCCATGCGATCTTTTTTTCTGATTTGCCTCGCTGCGGCGAGCCTGTCCGCCCAAGTGCGTTTCGCTCCGGATTCGATTGCCGTCAATATAGATGGCAAGCCGTTCACCACTTTCCATTACGGAGAGGAGGCGAATAAGCCGTATTTGTGGCCTTTGCGCTCGGCGTCGGGGAAAGAGGTGACACGGCGCTATCCTCAGCAGATATTTCCCGGCGAGAGCAGGGATCATTTGCACCATCGGGGACTTTGGTTTTCCTATGATGATGTAAACGGCGTGAAGTTCTGGGAGAACGATCCGTCCTACACCAAGCCGAACATTGGGCGCATCGCGGTGCGCAGCGCGACCTGGAAAGACGGCGGGCGTTCCGGGACGTTGCACGCCATTATGGATTGGCGCGCTCCGGACGGGAAGGTTCTGCTGGTCGAAGATCGCGACATGATTTTCTATTCGGATCCGAAATTGCGGATCGTCGATTTCATTATTCGGCTGACCGCGGCACAAGATATCACCTTCGGCGACACGAAGGAGGGCGCATTTGCGATCCGGCTGGCGGACAACTTCACCGCGAAGAAGGGCGTCAAGATGGTGGACGCGGATGGCCGGACCGGAATGAAGGAGATCTGGGGCAAACGCTCCAACTGGGTGGATTATACGGCCGATGTGGATGGCGAGCCCTTAGGCGTGGCTATATTCGACAACCCGCAGAACCCGCGTCATCCGACCTATTGGCACGCGCGAGATTATGGTCTGTTTGCGTTAAACCCGTTCGGTCAGCACGCGTTCGATCCCGGCAAAGAGGAGAGCCATTGGAAACTGCCCTCCGGCCAGAAGCTGGTATTCCGCTGGCGCGTAGTGATCCACCCCGCCGATGCCAACATTAAAGATCTCTACGCGCAATATGTGACGAAGCGATAAAAGCGCAAAGGGCCCGGCGTGCCGCCAACACAGTGTCAGGAATTCGGGCGGGCGCGCTCGGCTGAGGCCTGTTGAGGTGACAGCGCTTACAGACTCGCGGCTGATTTCAAGGCGTTTATCGGGACAATTCTACGATGTGGCTTTCCGTTGTAGCATAACAACTCATCGGCTACACTAGGGAGTTTGGATCGGGGTTCGTGGCCTGCTTGTTCGGGGTCGTGCTGAAACCAGCCGTGGCACTGAAACCAGTCGTGCCGGCGCCACGTCACGGGGTTTTCGCGCGGAAATGAAAGGAATAGCTTTTAGATGATTTGTTACAGGCTTAGAGGCCTGCGCAGGCTCATACTGCCTGCATGCGTCGCTTGCGGAACTTGCCTGATAAGCGCATCGCCGGCTTTTCCGTTTAGCTCATTCCTTCCCCGCGCCGATGAGGCGCAGCAACAGACCGGTTCTCAACAGCAGAATCCGCCGCCACCGAGTACGGCGCAGCCATCCCAGCCGCCCCCCGCGCCGCACACAAATCCGCCGCCGAAGCCGCCGAACCCATTTGAGAACATTCCGCAAGCGCCGCAACCTACGCAGCCGCCAAATCAGCAGCCGTCCAACGTGCAGGAGGCGAAGCCGGCGGCCATTGGCGAGAACATCATTGAAGGAATCGACTTCAGAGGTCAACGCCGGGTTCCGCAGGACACGCTGCGGGCGCTGATAGAAGAAAAGGCCGGCGATGTTTACGATGAAAACCTGTTGAATCGGGATTTCATGGCCCTGTGGAATAGCGGCCGTTTTGACGACCTTCGGGTGGAGCGAACGAAGGGACCGAACGGCGGCATCATTCTCACCTTTATCGTGACCGAGCGCCGCACCGTTCACACGATCGATTACGTCGGCAATAAGTCGATTTCCAAATCCGAGATTTTGGATCGTTTCAAAGAGCGCAAAGTGGCTCTATCGCCGGAGTCGCAATACGACCCGGGTAGAGTGCAGCGCGCCAAGAATGTGATTCAGGAATACGAGGCTGAGCGCGGGCATCAGTATGCCAGCGTGATACCAGAACTGAGGCAGGTACCGCCCAGCGGCGTCGATATCACGTTCAACATCAACGAGGGTCCAGTGGTGAAGGTGGGCCGCATCAAGATTATCGGCAACAGCGCCTTCAGCTCACAGGAAGTCATCCGCGCGATGAAAAACCTGAAGCCGATCGGCATACCACATTCCATATTTCTTGAGAATCTGTTCCCACGCACCTACGATTCGACGAAACTGGACGAAGACGCCGAACGCATCCGGCAGATGTATCAATCCAAAGGCTATTTTGAGGCCCGGGTGATGAACCACAACGAGAGGGTTTACGACCTGGTCGGTAAGGGAATCAGAATTCCATTTATCAAGCCCAACAAGCCGGGTAAACGCGTCGAGGTCGACATGACTGTGCAGGAAGGCGATAAATATTTCATCCGGAATTTTCAGTTTGCCGGCATGAAACTGTTCCGCACACCCGATCTGATTGAGAACCAGGTGTTTCATATGACGCCCGGCGACGTCTTTTCCACCGAGAAACTGCAGAAGGGCATTGATGCGCTGCGCAAACTCTATGGCGATTTCGGGTACATCGACTTTGTTCCGTCGCCCGATCCGGAGCCGGTAGAAGGCACGAATAAGGTCGATCTCACGATTGACGTGGACGAAGGGCACCAATTCTTCGTGCGCCGTATCGATTTCCAGGGCAACACTTCGACACGCGACAAAGTTATCCGGCGCGAACTGTTGATCGATGAGGGCGACCTGTTCAGCAACCGTCTTTGGGAAACCAGTATCTTGCGGCTGAATCAGTTGGGCTTCTTCGAACCTCTGAAGGCGGAGGACACGCTCTCCGATATCAAGCGCGACACGAAGACCAATACCGTCGATCTGCTCCTGAAATTGAAGGAGCGCGGAAAAAATTCCATCCAGCTCAATGGCGGTGTCTCCGCAATCTCGGGCAGCTTTATAGGCTTCTCGTATTCGACGAGAAATTTCCTGGGACTGGGCGAAACGCTCAGCTTGAATAGCCAGATCGGGACGCTGATGTCCAGCATCACGCTAGGATTCACGGAACCTTATCTGTTTGAACGGCCGTATACGGCGGGCGTCACAATCTTCTATCAACGATATAGCTACGATCAGGCCCGGCAGGAATCGATCCTGTCTGGCGAGAATCTGGTCCCGTACTTCAACTCGCTTGGCACAGAAAATCTGTTGAACTATGTGTCGAATGGCCGCGGTGTCACCGTATTTGTCACGCACCCGCTGAAGAGGCGAAGTTTCGCGCGCATTGGGCTGACCTACGGGTACAGCATCCAGAATTTGACTCCGTTGACCACGGCGGCGACGAACTACTTCGACTATCTGGATTTCGAAGGGGTTACCGGGCCGAACGCCTTGGACGGTATTCGAGCCAGTCAAATTACGCCCACTTTCTCCTATAATACGGTCAACCATCCGATCACTCCGACGCGCGGCTTGCGTGTCAACGCCAGTTTCCAGTTCACCGGCAGCGTGATTGGCGGGAACGTGAATACCTTGTTGCCTTTGCTCGATGTGGCGTATTTTCACCCCAGCCCCCACTTCAAAAGAGTGATTATGGGCTTTCATTTCACTGGCAAGTTCATCGCCGGATACGGCGGCAAAACGGCGCCGCCATACAGCCGGTTCTATATGGGCGGCGAGGACGATATCCGCGGATTCGATATTTATTCGATTAGCCCGGTTGCCTACATTCCCACCAGCGCCAGCATTCCCGTTCTGAACAACGACGGAACGCCGCGCGTGCAAAAGGTGCTGCAGTCGGACGGCAGCATTGCCGAAGAAGGCATCAGTCAAACAATTCCAGTGTATGAGCCACTCTTTCCCGGCGGCGACACGTCCGGCGTCTTCAACTACGAATACCGCATCCCAATCTTCGGCCCGGTGACGCTGGCGCCGTTCTTCGATGCCGGCGTCGACCGTTTATCGCTGCCGAGTCAGCTCCGCTTGAATCAAGGCCAGGTAGATTATTTGAACGGGCTTTTCCCGCAGGCGGATTTCGGACTTCACGCGCTGATCGTCCCCGGAACTCAGAAAATCCGCATGTCCACCGGATTGGAATTCCAGGTGCTGATGCCGGTAGTCAACGCGCCGTTCCGGCTCTGGTTTGCGTATAATCCAAGTTATGTCCATACTAACCTGCAAGCGCCAGTGGTGGGGAGTATCGCGGACTACAACAACATTGCCACCTATGAAAGCGTGCTGAGCACGTATGGCTCGCCAATCCCATACGATGAGCGAAGAACGCTGTTCCGCTTCTCGGTGGGACGTACATTTTGATTTTGCATTCGCCGTTGGCTGCTGGCTAGCTAGCCCGGCAGGCAAACGGTGCCTTGGTCAACACTGACAGGAAATCGCCAAGCCTCCGCGTGGGCGTTGCCGGGCGATTACTTTAGAAGAATTGGATTCAATCAATCGGTTTTGCAAGTAACGGAAGGAATCAGGGAAGTAGATGGTTATTAGAAGAGGTTTAATCCCGGCGACAGCCATACTGTGCGTCGCCTTCGGAGCCTACGCACAGACGCCCGCCAAGGTCGGCGTGATCAGCATGCAGGGCGCTCTGGTGGGGACCAAAGATGGCCAGAAGGCATCGCAGGAGCTGGAGACCAAGTGGGCTCCGAAGAAGAAGGAGATGGATGCTCGCGGCGCTGAGATCGCTCAATTGGAAGATCAACTGCGCAAGGGCGGCAGCCTGATGAGCGACGACAAACGCAATCAGATGACGCGCGACATCGACGAGAAGAAAAAACGCTACCAGCGCGATGCGCAAGACGCGCAGGACGAACTAAACCAGGATCAAAACAAGGTTCTGCAGAGCCTGGCCCAGCGTCTCTATGCGGTGGTCGAGAAGTATGCCAAAGACAACGGCTACACAATGATTATCGACGTGAGCGCCCAGAACACGCCCGTGCTTTATGCCTCATCCGGGATTGACATCACGCAGGACATTATTGCGTTGTACGACAAGACCTCGTCCAATGGCGGCCCCGCGGTGATACCGGGAGTTCCCACCAAGACGACGCCGACGGCGAAACCTGCCACACCTCCAGGCAAGTAACGCTCTTTGCGCGCGAATGGTCAGCCGCGAGTTTTGGGTGGGGCTGGCAATCGGTCCCAGTGTATTATCTAGTATCTATGCTAGGTATCCCACGGCCCGTGTTTTGTTGCGTTGCTTTAGTGTTCTCTCTGGGGCTCCGGATTCAGGCCCAGCCCGCTTCGCGATCGAACGGCGGACCGGACGCCCAGCAACTGGCGAATCGGTTGGGTCAAATGCATAGGGCTTGGGGGCCGGTCCTAAGCACTCCCAATGCGGCACTGACCTTGCATGAAACTGCCAGATCCGGCCAGACGGTTAGCTATCGGTTGTATGCGTCCGGGTTACCGCTCAATGGCCACTTTTCTCTTGTCAGTTGGCCGGTGACTCAGCGAGGCCCGGGAGTGGTGCTGACCGGAGTAACGCTGGACGCTTCCGGATTGGCAATCTGCACGGGCGCACGTGGCGACTGCGGTTCCTTAGACAAACCGAATGACCCAATCGATCTGAAGGTGCAACCAACTGCGGGCGAACCATTCCGCGTTGCGCTTATCTCCTCCACTGACCCGAAGCTGAGAGCCTTCGTGAAGATCGTGCCCAATCCCAACCAGGTAGTAGACAAGGGATGTTCGTTACAGTCGGTCCTGCTATTGCCCGGCGCCGCGGAAGTCTTAGTCGAAGGGAGTGGTTTTGCAGCGAACACGGACTTAAGCATTGAGTTGAACTCCTTAGGCGAGCGGCATAAACAGAAAGTGAAGGCAGACGCAGAAGGCGTCTACTCCACGGTTCTCCTCCCGTTTGCACCGGGACGAACAAGTGGAGATACCGAGGTAAGTATGAAGTCAGCGGCGTGCAACCCAGTTCTGACCTTCCACTGGGGCAATTAGAAGCGGCATCCTTAGCCTGTTACCTTTGATACTTGTCCTCAATCCCTCTCCCCCCAGACTCTGAAACCGTTCGATCCGATGGCGACCACTGGGCCGCGCTCTTCGCCGGCTTTCTCGGCTGGTCGCTGGATGCCTTCGATTATTTCCTGGTCGTTTTCTGCCTGACTGCCATCGGCAAGGATTTCCATAAATCGGACGCGTCCGTGGCGTTTGCGCTGTTGCTGACGCTCGCCTTTCGACCCGTCGGCGCTTTTATCTTCGGCCTGCTCGCCGATCGATATGGACGCCGGTTGCCGCTGATGCTGGACCTGATCTTCTATTCCATCGTAGAGGTCGCCACCGGGTTTGCGCGCGACTTCAACACCTTCCTGGTTTTGCGCGCGCTATTCGGGATTGGCATGGGCGGCGAATGGGGCGTCGGCGCATCCCTGGCTATGGAGAAGATCCCGGTCAAGTGGCGCGGCGTGCTCTCAGGCCTGCTGCAGCAAGGCTATTCGCTCGGAAGCGTGCTCGCGGCGCTGTGCTATCTGTTTTTGTTTCACAAATGGGGCTGGCGGCCCATGTTCTTCCTCGGCGGCCTCCCTGCCGTGCTCGCCATTTTCGTCCGTTTGCGCGTCAAGGAATCGGAGGTTTGGGAGCGATCGAAACGCGCGAACTGGAGCCAGCTCGGCCGCAGCATCACCGCGCATTGGCGGCTCTTCTTCTACATCGCCTTCCTGATGACGGCTATGAACCTGGCCTCGCATGGCACCCAGGATATGTATCCGACCTTCCTACAGCGGTTTTGGAAGCTGGATGCCACCCAACGCTCGCTCATTTCCGCTGTCTCTATGGTGGGCGCCATCATTGGAGGAATCATTATCGGGCTATTGTCCGACCGCTACGGCCGCCGCCGTGCCATGATCGGAGCCTTGCTGGGCGCAATGGTGCTGATTCCGCTCTGGGTTTATGCTCCCCGTGCCGGCCTGTTGTACGCCGGCGCATTTTTCATGCAGTTTTGCGTACAGGGCGCTTGGGGAGTGATCCCCGCGCATCTGAGCGAACTCACCCCCAGCGCGATTCGCGGCTTTCTGCCGGGGTTCGCGTATCAGTGCGGAGCCCTGCTGGCGAGTTCCGTCAGCTATTTTGAAGCCATCCTAGCGGAGCACATGAGCTACGCGACCGCGATGGCGTCGACAGCGATCACGGTTTTCCTTTTCGCCGTCGTGCTCACCGCTGTTGGCAAGGAACAGCGCGGCGTTAGTTTCTAGAACTGGACTCTAATTTCCGAAGCCTGCTCTATCGCCGTCCGCCGCCAACAACTCGCAGCAAAATATTCAGAGCCGCTACAAACACATTGAACACGCCCGCGAACAACATCAAGGCACCCGGTATCGGGCTATCGGCATCTGGGGTACGCAACACGCTACTGGTCGAAAAGACCAACACGAACACGCCGAACGCTCCGATGGCCGCGCTGATCAGGATTCCCAAGAAACCGATGTGCAAAAAACCATTCAGCACGACAGCGCCGATCATCGCGAAGAACAATCCCGTCATCAACCCGCGCGGGGCCGAGAATTGCCGGCCTGAAACCATCACATACGCAGTCACTCCAATAAACACAAACGCCGTGATCATCAGTGCGGCCAGTATCAGGACCGGCGCCACCAGACTCGCAAAATACAGCAGGGGACACATAGCGATGCCCGATACGAAGCCGTCCGCCACCAGCACGCTGACGCCGAGCGCCGGGTTGCGCCGCACCGCAATCGCCACTTGCGGAACCACGTTCAACATCAAAATCGCGACAATCCAGCCAATCCATGTCGAAAAGAAGTGAACCAGCGTCTGGGAGGTCGCTCCAATGTATCCGCCGGCCAGGGCGCTGAACACCGCCAGCCCAAAAAGCATGTAGGTCTGTTTGATGACGGCCGCACGGTGTTCGGTTAAAACGGTCGTTCCACTGAGCTTGTCCCAAGTCGTGGCCTGGGGTCTGTAGCTGTTCATAAAAGGTTCTCTCTATCCAGGATATAAGACGTTTTGCCAGGTGGTACCGTCTCAATATGCGTATGGTTTTTCCCCGCCCGTGGTGTGTCTGTCTGCTTACGCCTCTTCTCGTCGCCGGGGCTCTGCCGGCCGGCAACCCGCATTCGACCCAGGACGAGACCGGCTACAGTACCAAGGAACGGATAAACCATATCCGCCAACTCGGCAAGTCCAATCCGGCAGCTATTCCGGAACTTGCCGGCTATGTGAGTTCCCCGGATCGCGATATTCGCATCGAGGCCGTTAAGGCAATTGTTCGCCTCGACACCGAGAGAAGCCTCACTCCTCTTCTAAAAGCCACCTCCGATAGCGACCCCGAGATTCAGATTCGCGCGACGGACGGCATCGTCAATTTCTATGATCCGGGTTATGTGGTCAAGAACGGGCTAACCAGCTCATTCACCAAGGGCTTTCGGCAGATCAAAGGCTTTTTTGCCAAGCGCAACGACGAAGTCATCGATCCCGGCATTACAGTGCGCCCGGATGTTGCGATCGCTCTCGGCAATTTAGCCGTCAGCGCTTCCGATAGTCAGGTCCGCGCCAATGCTGCGCTGGCCGCCGGCGTTCTGCGGGCCCGGCAGGCCGTGCCCGGCTTAATCGAAGCGCTGCAGTCCAGGAAATCGGACATCATTTTCGAGTGTCTGGTCGCTTTTCAAAAAATCGGCGACCAGTCCGCCGGTCCGCGCGTTGCTTTTCTAGCTAACGACTTCGATGAACGGGTGCAAACGACGGCACTTGAAACGCTGGGAGTCCTCGGCGCCAGGGACTCCGCGCCGGTTGTCCGGCGTGCTCTGAACGGCGCGAAGAATGTCCGTGTGCGCCGCGCTGCATTGGGAGCGCTTGCGATGATGGCCCTTCCGGCAGACCGCCCCATCTTTCAGCAGTATCTGAACGACAAAGATGCGCAGGTCCGGGTTGCCGCTCTCGAAGGACTCGGAGGCATTCGCGAGCCCGAGGATTATCCCGCTATCGAAGCCGCCTACAACGAACCTAATGCCGATCCAGCCGTCCACCTTGCCGCCGCCTACGCCTTGGTGAATGAAGGCAAACTGGACACGTCTGAGTTCTCTCCGTTACTCTATTTGGTCCAAACTCTGGATTCCAAAGCGCGCCACGATGACGCACGACGTTATCTGATTCAGGCTTGCCGCCGGGCTGATGTGCGTAAGGCGGTGCTCCCGCTCCTCGCTTCCGCGACCAGGGACGAAAAGATCGGTCTCGGCTGGGCGCTCGCCGAAAGTCACGATCCGGATGTCATTCCGTCGCTCCAGTCGTTATCCAACGATAGCGATCCCACGGTCTCGCTGGCTGCCGCAAAGGCCCTGAAAATAGTAATGGCCAGCAGACCCTAAAAAAGGTGGGATCTGCTGGCCGCCAAGCGGAGAAGGAGTTTACTTGGCTTTTTTCTGCTTCTGCTGACCGACGCGCACCTTAAAGTGCTGTTGCTTTGCTTCCTGGAATGCCTTGTGATCGTGACGCGTCACCGCATCCGCCAAGTAGGCATCTACATTGGCATCTTTAGGCAGGACCGCCATCACGGTATAACTTTCGTTGCAGGTCGGACAAAAAGGCCGAAATCTCTTTACGTTCGGAATGGCCATACCTTAAAAATATAACACAGATTTACGCGTTGATCGCCGGCGGAGTGCGGGTGTGCCAGTCTGTTGCCTGCTGATACGCGTAACCGGCGGACAGGACTCGCGGCTCGGCATAAGGAGGGCCAACGATCTGCAAGCCGATGGGTAAGCCGTCTTTGGAAAATCCACAAGGCACAGTCATGGCAGGCGTACCGAAATGGTTGAAAGAGCTCGTGTTGCTATGTGGCCTCTTGTGCGTTCTGTTCACAGTTTCCGAGATGAGTGGAGCAGGCTCGCGCATTGTAGGAAGCAGCAGAATATCTACTTGCTCAAAGGTATGCTTGATGTCGCGCCGGCATTCGCGAATGCGCTTTAGCGTTTCCACGTAGGGAACGGTCTGGACAGTCTTGAGCCGCTCGAGTTCCCGCTGTGACCACGGATGATAGAGTTCGGGAGTTTTATCGAAAAATTGCTTTTGGTAATGATACAGCTCGACATCGTAACTGCCGTTCTCCGCGACGTGCAGACGCGGGAGCGTTACATCGCGAACGTCGCGCACCTTGGGTTTCAGCAGCCGAATCGCCTCTTCAACGGCCGATGAGACATCGGGATGGAGTTCCTCAAAGAAATAATCGCGCGGTATACCGACTCGCAGGCTGGAAATCGGTGCGTGGAGCGCTGGCCAATAATCGGGTACTGTTTTTTCCAGGGTAATGGAGTCCAAGGTATCGTAGCCGGCGAGCACCTGGAGTAGCATCGCCGCATCTTCCACGGTGCGCGTAATGGGACCGATTGTATCCATGGAATAAGCGGAAGGGACCACTCCGCGGGTGCTGACGCGGCCGTAAGATGTCTTAAAGCCAACCACGCCGCAGTAGGCACCCGGTATGCGGACGGAACCGCCATCATCACTTCCCACGGAACCGAAGCATAAGCCCGTCGAAACGGCCGCTACGGAACCCGCCGAAGAACCGCCCGTGATTCTATCCAGATTCCAGGGGTTATGCGCCGGACCGAAGCAACCGGTCGTACCTGTGCCTGCGAAAGCCATTTCGTCCAAGTTGAGCTTTCCGAGGAAGATAACGCCGGCGGATTTTAGGCGGCGGGTAACTTCCGCATCTTCCGTGGGCACTCGGTTCTTGAAAACGTTGCTGGCCGCGGTGGTTCGCACGCCCGCCGTGTCGATATTGTCTTTCAGTGCAATCGGAATGCCATAAAGGCGGCCGAAGGTGTTACCAGACTGCCGCTGCCGGTCGCATTCCTTGGCTTGCGCGAGAGCGGATTCCTCCTGCAGCGTAATGAAGGCGTTCAACTTCGAATCGATTTTGTGTATCCGGGCCAAACACAGTTTGGTGAGTTCCTCAGAAGAGACGGTCCGCTTTTTGAGCGCATCGGACGCTTGCGCGAGCGTCCATCCCAGCGGGTCCGTTCCGGCCTTTGAAGCTGTGAACGCTATGCGTGGCGCGGCCGCAATGGCTGCCCCGGCCAGCAGAGTCCGGCGACTAAACTTCTCAAAACTCATAACGCCCCGCAAACTGAAACACCCGAGGACTGTTCAGGGTTCCGTTGTACTTACCGAAAGAGACCTCGTTGCTCATGCTAAGCGACATTTGATTCACGTCAAATCGTACCGTGTTGGTCAGGTTGAATGCCTCCGCGCGGATCTGAAAGCTGTGATGTTCGTTGTAAGGCATAATGAATCGTTTGGAGAGGCCCGCGTCGATGGTGAAAAAGCCGTCGCCACGAACGACGTTCCGGCTCCCGCTTTGACCAGCATAAGTCAAGCCAAAGGCGTCAAATGCCGCAGCCGGATCCGGGAAGAGGTTGGGGCCGCCACTGGGAGAATTTTTCGTGGTGCCTTCCTGGAACGGTCCGAGCTGTGTGGCAAACCCCGACTGATTCCAGTTCGTGGGCCAATAGCCGCCGTTGTCGACTCCGACAGGAAGACCTGACGACTGACGCCAGATGCCGCTAAGCTGCCATCCGCCGATGAGGCCGTTCACAAACTTGTTGGCATGGGACGCAAGTAGGCGGCCGCGTCCGAACGGCAGCTCGGCAACCATAAAGGCGCTCACCATGTTGCGCACGTCGTAATCGCACACGGCGCGCATCTGGCCGGGATTCCACGGATTTTGGATCAGGTCCGCGGTGGATCCATCCGACTCACGCGTGGAGCCCATGTCCATGCACTTGGACAACGTGTAATTGAAGTCGAATTGAAGGCCTTCACTGAACCGTTTGCGAATCGACGTTTCAAACGCGTGATAATCGCCGCTTCCGATCGAACGAAACGCAGTAAGAGCGACATACTGCGCGTTATACATGGCGTTGGGGCCATAAATGCTGCACGGAGAGCAGTTGCTCGCGCTTGCGTCGATGACTTGCAGCGCCGTGGTATCGCTAGCCGGATTTTGTGTCCAATAATTCTGATAGATGTTTTGCGTAGCCGACAGTCCCGATCCCGCATATCCGGGAAATAGATCCTGGAAGAATGGGATCGGCTTTACGCTCGAAAGCGGAGCATTCTGCCGCACGTACTGCTGCATAGCGGTGGCTGCCTGGAAATAGGTTTGTCCCGACTGAGGATCGACCATGTTCGTATACATTCCAACATCGTCCCCGATGAGCGAGTGTCTTGAGAGGCGGCCTATATACGACGTCTCAATATGGAACCCGTGATCCAGATCCCGGCCGATGCTGAAGTCCATGTTCATCGAATAAGGGTTCGTTAGATCGCTATCCAACCCGGAAGTAACTGCATAATCGTCCGGCGCCACTTGCGGGAAGCCACCGGCAGGCGCCCCCGGCAGCAAGCCGGCCGGAATCTGAGTCGGGCTGATGTAGCGTTGGACCGTTTGATAAGTTTGTGTTCCTGGATTTTGAAGGGTCGTCGAGAAGCCGAGGGAAGTTGCGTCCGCCAGGCGAATCAGGCTCTGGCCGAACGTATCGTAATAAATGCCGAAGCCGGCGCGTATGGAAGTCTTACCGGCGCCGCCGAACAGCCGTTTGGCCCATCCGGAATCTCCTTGCGGCGAATACGCAAACCCAATTCGCGGAGCAATATGGCGCTGGGTGGGATAAAGCGGCCGCCCGCCGGGTGAGTCGGCGAGTTGAAAGCTGATGGGTGTGACATCCGATTGTGGCAGACCGGCCTCGGCCAAACCCCCGCGATCATTAAACCATTGACCTAACGGAATATTGGTCGACGTCTGATAACCATTCACTTCATAGAGCGGCGGTGATATGTTTATGTGCGCTCCCGCTGTGACGGTGAAGCTACGACTTACTTTCCACGTGTCCTGGAGATAGAATTCGTACTCGTTATCGGCGAAGTCCCGGCTAATTCCTTCGCCTTGCGGTAAAAGATCGCCATTTTTGTCATAGTTGTAGTCCGCCGTCCCTTGCGATACTAACCCGAGCAGGTTGACCATCTGATCCGTATAGGAACTTAGCGTGCTCGGATTTACGTTCGGCTCAAGCAGATATCGTGCATTGTCCAAAAACCAGCCAGGCGTCGTTTCGGCGCCGCTGTAAGAGTTAGCGAACGATAGCCGGTGGGTCCGCGTGAAGTGGAGCGATCCGCCAAAAAGGAACGTATGCGGGCCGTGGGTCCACGTCAGATTTTCCTCGATGTCGTGGTTCGGAACGATCGCAGTCAGCGGCTTGGTCGTGGCAAAGGGGCTGGCGATAGCGTCGAATGTTACGATCGGTGTCGTCTGCACTCCCGTGTCGTCGTAGGATTGGCGAGTAAATCCGTAACGAAGGCTGTTCACGAGGGTGGGGCTGACAATCCAGGAGTACCCAACCGCAATTCCCTTGTCGTTCTCGAGGTGAATGGTGGAATCGGCTTGCCCCGGAAATTCCGGAAGGCCGTTATCGCTTGTCGAGGAAGGCACATAATGATCGTTTTGCATCTGGCCACGCCAAAACAGAGTATGTTTTCCGTTATTGTCGAGCTGATAGTCGATGCGCGATATATAAGTGTTGTAACTCAAAGGAACGGAGCTATTAAAGCGATACCCCGAAGTATTCAATCCATCTCCCACTGTGGTGTCGTTTGGGGCGGGGTATGATTGAAGCACTTTCAGAACGGCGGCACTTTCTCCGATATTCTGCGGATCAAGCGCCTGGACTTGGGCCGGATCCAATTGTTCCAGGGACCCGCCAGTTGTTTTGTAGGTAAAGGTGCCCTGGCGGAATAACATATTGGGAACGACCCGCACGGCGCTGGCCTGACTAGCGTCTCTCCGGCCTTCGTAATTCAAAAAGTAGAAGATACGGTTCTTCTTGATGGGGCCCCCAAGGGACGCGCCATAGACATTGCGGATAAGGGTCTGACGCGGAATGCCATCTTCGTTGTTGAAAAACGTGTTTGCCGAAGTGAGCGTGTTCCTCGTGTATTCATAGAGCGAACCGTGCAACGCGTTCGTTCCCGACTTGGTGACCATCGCTACCTGCGCGCCGGAACTATGGCCGGCGTCCGCCGTTCCATTTGTGGTCGTGGTTCGAAATTCCTGGACGGAATCCAAGGTCGCTCTGAGCACGCTGGTAAACGCCGTGCGGTACTGCTGATC
This sequence comes from Bryobacteraceae bacterium, assembly GCA_036272835.1. Classification (GTDB taxonomy): domain Bacteria; phylum Acidobacteriota; class Terriglobia; order Bryobacterales; family Bryobacteraceae; genus Bog-105. The sequence continues at coordinate 1,084 of DATAXY010000057.1, read as the reverse complement.
GTTGACATCGACTCCGTCCAGAGTAACGTTGCCTTGATCGCTCTTGCCCCCATTCACTGCGCCGCTCCGGTAATCGTCCCGTTCGCTAGGATCGCCGAAATATGTGACCCCGGGCTGAATCGACAACAGGCCTACCACGTTGCGCGCGTCGAATGGGAGCTCGGTGATTGCATGGGTGCCGATCGCGTTTCCCAACGTCGCGTCTTGCGTATTGACCTGGGTTGTTTCCGCGGTCACTGCCACCTTTTGCTGAACGGTGCCGACCTGAAATTTGATATCAAGCGTAGCGGGCGTGTTCACGAGCAACGGAACGCTATGCACGAGGATTTCCGAAAAACCTGTCGCGTTCGCAGTCACCTCGTAGTTGCCAGGCTGCATCTGGGGAAATGTATATCGTCCTTCTGAATCGCTGGTCGCTTTCCGTTGGGCGTTGGTGCCTAAGTTGATGGCAACGATCTCAGCGCCAGGAATGACTGCGCCGGATGGATCCGTGACCAAACCGGTCAAAGATGAACTGGATTGTGCCCATGCCGAAGCGATCGAAACCGCTGCAAACAATAGGGCCGGTAGCGTTCTAAAACAGGTCTTCATCGGATATCCTTTTTTGAAAAAACCTTGCATTGGAGCCGGTCAAAAGCCGGAAATCACCCGGACGATCGCTCAAAACCAACTCAGCCGGATTACTAAACTACGTGGTGAATGCCCAGACAGGGGACAAGGAAGCGCGGATCCCGAGCGTCATTGAGATCGAAGCGCCGAAATAGTGGACGAAAAACCAAACGCTTCGATGGGACGCCGTCTCGAAACACTGAGGTAAAGAATATACTTGCAAACTTTTGCAGCGGTTGCAAGACTTTTCCGCAAGAAGTTCGAGGGTAATTGCCGCGGCGAACAGAAACCCGCCGGCCGGCTAAGAACCCGGCCTTACAGACAGGGCCTCTTCGTGCACGTTGATTCGCGGACGACCAGTTTGGTTGTGAAGCGAATGCCGATCTTTTCAATCGCCAGCCGGTCTTCGATCATTTTGATCAGCAAAGTAGTCCCTAATGCCAGCATGTCGTACCAAGGCACGTCGATGGAGGTC
>DATAXY010000056.1:0-99918 GCA_036272835.1 Bryobacteraceae bacterium | reverse complement strand
GTATCCGGCCGATGAGGCTGCGCAGAAGCGCTGGCTACTGCACAAGCTGGATTGGTTAGAGAACGGCAAAATCGAAAAACTCGTAGCGGCACTGCGCAAACTAGCGGATGCCGACAAACGCCCTGAAGTGGCTAAGGCCCTGACCAATGAGGCCAAATACTTCGACGGCAACCGAGATCGGATGCGCTATCCCGACTTCCGTAAGAAGAACTTGTTTGTCGGTTCCGGTGTGATTGAAGCTGGCTGCAAAACCGTAATCGGTTCCCGGCTCAAACAATCCGGCATGTTTTGGACAGTCCGCGGCGCCAATGCCATCATCGCCCTCTGTTGCTGCTGCCTCAGCGCCAAATTTGCCGGCTATTGGGAGGAGCGGGCGGCTTGACTACCGCCACTTTCATGTCGCGCACCCAATCTCGGGGGGTAGTTCGTGATGTCCAGCCCAAAAATGCTCCGTCGCCCGCGAATTCACAGCGTGTCAGGATCGAGTTTAATCGTCTTACCGGCTGCGCGCACTCTGCGGAAGCGCTTCGCCCAGCCCCTGTGTGAAAAGGGCCGACTGCTCGAAGGCGGCGAAATGGTCGCCCTTTTTTAGCTCGCTTTATCCTCTGCGGCGCGCTTTCGGAAGGCAGCATCTGCGTCGACCACGATATCGACCCACTGCGGGTCAGGCGAGGCCTCGGCGTCGTGGTTCTCATGCCAGTTCCACCACTTGTACGGCGGGGTCTGGGGGTAACCCTCTGGCGAGTCCTCCCAAATCTCCTGACGTCCGAGCGCGGTCATGTCCAGGTAGCTCCAGACCGTGCCCATCGCCTCGTCGCCGCGGTTGTTGATGAAGTAAGTGCGGAACACCTTGCCGCCGTCGCGGATAAATGCGTTGTGGCCGTGCCATTGGTCGACGCCAAAGTCGATGTCGAAGTTATCGGTGATGGTGTACCAGGGCATCTTCCAGCCCATCCGCGCCTTCAGGCGCGCGATGTCCGGCTGTGGTGCGCGCGAGGCGTAGGCAAGAGTGGTATCGCGGGCGTTCAGATGGGACAGGTGCGAGACCTGGTCGGCCCCCAGAGAGCAGCCACGGCAGGCATGGTCGGGCCAGCCGAACACGCCCGGTTCGAAGAAGGCGCGATAGACGATCAACTGACGGCGCCCCTCGAATATATCGAGCAGGCTAACCTTGCCCGCGGGTCCGTCGAACTCGTACTTCTTGTCCACAGCCAGCCAAGGCATCCGCCGGCGTTCGGCGGCCAGCGCGTCACGGGAGCGGGTCAAGACCTTCTCCCTCACGAGGAGCTGCTGGCGCGCAGCCTCCCACTCCTGCTGCGACACGATTGCTGGTGTGTTCATCGGGAGATGCCCTTTCCCGTGTTCCTTGTCTTTCGCTTTGCTTGTTGCCATCTTATTTCTCCTTATTTTCTGAAACAGACCGGGACGATTCACTCTGAAAAATTTTCTAAACTTGCCGACGCACACCGCCAGAATTCCTCCCGTGGATCCGGCTCCGGCAACCATTACTGCTGTGCTTGCGATGCATGCTGGGCACATCGGGCAGTTCTCCTTTCGCGTCTCGAGCAAACAGCCGCGCCGCGAGCCACTCTTCACCTGTCTCGGCCTTGTGTTTCATCATCGTTCTTGTCTCCTGGCGTCGGTTAGCCCACTTTTGGGCGCTTCTTCGCTTGTGCCTCGGCGGCGCAAGCTTTTGCTTCAGCCTCTTCTTTGATGCGCAACAGATGGCTCGCCCACAACTCTTCGAAGCGGCCCACCCAGCGCTCATAAATTTGCCGGATCGGTACTACGTTCAATGAGTTGATCCGCTGCCGGCGTTCTTGACGCGTGTGAATCAGGTCGGCCCTGCGGAGCACTTCAATGTGTTTCATCACTCCGAAGCGAGTCAGGTGCGGAAAAGCCTCGACGATTTCGGTCGTTGTGCGGGGGCCCTGTCGCAAGAGGTCGAGAATCGATCGCCTCGTGCTATCGGACAGTGCTTTCCACACGCCGTCAAATTCGTCATCGGGCACACTAGCTCCGCTGCACGTGCGCGCGCGTGGAGCAATCCTCGGCCACTCTGTCTAGCAAGTGTCTCCATCCGGTCGTCATGCCCGGCCGAAGCGCCGGATCGATGAGGCCGATGGCGCGGTGACGTAAGTCCACATGCGTTCCTCCCGGCCGCTGTTCGAGCTTCACTTCGATATGGTTCAGCGCCGGGTATGACATGAACAGAGGGCCACTCAATTCCAACAGCACTGGTGGCTTGATCACCTGCACGTGGCCCCAAAGATGACCGATGCCATTGCCTCGATCGCGGAACCACCGGCCGCCCGGCCATTCCTCCATCGACATCTGCAACGATTCGCCTTGTGGGTTGGTAAAACCGTCACCGAGACGATGCAGCACGCTGCGAAAGACATCTCCGATGTCCGCCTTAATGTCAACGCTCTGCGTCGCATCCAACGTCAAATCGTCAATTGTCACGATAAGCTTCTCCTTACATGACTCAATGGTAACGTGACTATTTAGTAACGTACAGCCCGCAAATTTTCTAGGGGCGAATGCCCGCTTAATTACAACCAATACGTGGATCATCGACTCCCGGATGTTCGGTGTTCTCCGACCACGGCAGCTCCTTGGGTAAGGAGAAGAGGGCTCGGAAAGCGGGAACGTCCTTTTTGCTCCACTGCGGCTATCCGGTGGCATCCAGTCAAATGACAGGAGCGCCGGTGCGTTCGCCAAGCTGCCAGGCCAAAGTTCTTTCCGCTACCGGCGCACCCCAGGACTACGATTCCCACGATGATTTGCGAATTACATGACCGGTCCGATGCGCCATGGCGCAAACTCGTGATGGCCGATGCGTTCCGCGCAAGTGCGCTCTCCAGAAGCTACGCGCAGCAGCAATTCAAAAATCTCTGCGCCGATTTCGGAAACCGTAGCTTGCCCGTCCGCGATGCGTCCCGCATTCACATCCATGTTGTCGCGCATGCGGCGGAATGTATTGGAATTGCTGGCAATCTTGATCACCGGGATATTCGGGAAACCGATTGCGCTTCCCCGCCCCGTTGTGAAGGCGATCAGATTCACGCCGCCCGCGGCAAGGCCGGTAATCGACACCGGATCGTAACCCGGCGTATCCATAAAAAGAAAGCCTGGCGACTCGATGCGCTCCGCAAACGCAAGAACATCTTCCAGAGTGGACGTTCCGGCCTTGGCAACCGCGCCCAGCGATTTCTCAAGAATGTTCGTCAGGCCGCCTTCTTTGTTGCCGGGTGAAGGATTGTCGTTGAAGCTACCACCGAACTGGCGCAAATACGCTTTGTAATTTTCGATGGTCCGCAGGAGCTTAGCCGCGATCTGGGGCGAGCGAGCGCGACGTGTGAGCAAATGCTCGGCTCCAAAAATCTCAGTCGTTTCGGCTAGCACCACCGTCCCGCCTTGCTCGACGATCAGGTCCGAACAGTGGCCGAGCGCCGGATTCGCGGTAATGCCGGAAAACGAATCCGATCCACCACAGTTTAGTCCCAGAACAATTTTGGATGCCGGTGTTTCGGCGCGTTTTTCCTCGGCCGCGCGTTCAATGAATTGGCGGATGTGGTTGCGCGCGAACTCGACCGCGCCGCGCGTGCCACCGGTCTCCTGCATCGTAAGCCCCTGCAGGGTAGCCGGCGCGTGGTCACCCGCTTTACCGAGATAGTGGCTAATCTGATTCACCTCACAGCCCAAACCGAGAATCAGAGCGGCGGACACATTGGGATGGTCCAGCACGCCTTCGAGCGTTCGCTGCAGTTGTTCGGAATCGGGGCCGATCGACATACCGCATCCTTCGCCGTGCGGGAAAGCGACAATGCCGTCTACAGTGGAAGGCAACGCCTCATCCTCGAAGCTTTGCGCGATGAGTTCCGACGTGTAAGCGGCGCAATTGCTTGCGGCCACGACGGCAATATAGTTGCGGGTACCGACGCGGCCGTCGTGGCGGGCAAAGCCGAGGAAACTACGAGTGGAAGGTCCCTCGAAGCGCGGGGGGGCTGCCTGTGGCGCTTCACCCGCGGTCTGCACTTCCTGATAACCCAGGTTGTGTTCATGCACATGCTCTCCCGGTTCAATGGGCTGGGTAGCAAATCCGATCAGATTTCCATACCGGTAAACAGGTTCGCCCACCGTTATTTCGCGAATAGCCAGCTTGTGGCCCGGTGGAATAAAATCCTTGGCAAACACCGTGACCGCACCCGCCTCAACGGATTGGCCTTCGCCGACAGCAACTCTCGCCACCGCCACGTTATCTGCCGGATGCAGCAGGATAACGGAATTTTTCGCCGAAACACTTTCAGAGATTTCGTATAACATTTGGCTGCACTTACAATGTATCGCCCTTGCTGTCATAATCTGGTGGTTGAAACAATGTAGGCCGGTCGATCTCTATATCTAAGCGGTCGCCCGGCAACGCCGACGGAGCGGCGGCTTGGCGATTTCGTATCAGTGTTGACCAAGCACCGCTTGGCTGCCGGGCTAGAAACGGATGCATAGAATCCCACTCGCAACTTATCGATTACAACTGCATGAGGGGTTCACTTTCGATGCCGCAGCGGAAATCGCAGATTACCTGAAGGCGTTGGGGGTTTCGCACGTCTACTCGTCGCCTTACTTGCAAGCCGCGCCGCACAGCATGCATGGCTACGACGTGGTGGATTACCACCGCGTGAATGAAGAACTCGGCGGCAGTGAAGCACACGACCGCTACTCGATGCGCCTGGGCGAATGCGGCTTGGGCCAAGTGCTCGACATCGTGCCGAATCACATGGCCATCAGCGGACGCCGGAACCGGTTGTGGTGGGATGTGCTCGAAAACGGGCCGGCGAGCCGTTACGCCATGTATTTCGATGTGGACTGGAATTCGCCGGAGGAAAAGTTACGGAATAAAACCCTGATGCCCATTCTGGGGGATCATTACGGGCGCGTTCTGACACGCGGCGAGATCCGCGTCAAGCGGCATGGAGGGGAATTTGCCGTCCATTACTTCGACCATAGTGCGCCGGTCGCGCCCGAATCCACAGCTTCTGTCATCGGTAAGGCCGCGGAGGAATCGGGATCCGATTACCTGGCGTTTCTCGCCGATTCTCTGCGCACGTTGCCAAGCTGCGCCTCGGACAGCAGGGAGTGCATGGAAGCGCGGCATCGCGACAAAGAAGTGATCCGAACTTTGATCGAACGGCTCTGCAACGAAGTGCCATTCATCGCCGAAGGCATCGACAAAGTAGTCGATTCGGTGAACCGGAATCCCGACGCGCTCCACGATTTACTGGAGCACCAGAACTATCGACTGGCTTATTGGCGAACTGCGGAACAGGAACTTGGCTACCGGCGCTTTTTCGACGTAAACAACTTAATCGGTCTGCATACCGAGAATGAGAGGGTATTCGCGGATACGCATGCGTTGATTCTGACTTGGCTGCGCGAGGGCGTGTTGGACGGGGTGCGGATCGATCACCCGGACGGCCTGCGCGATCCGCGCCAATACTTCGACCGTCTGCGCAACGCGGCGCCGGACGTCTGGATTGTGGGCGAGAAGATTCTGGAACCCGGCGAGCGTTTGCGCGACGATTGGCCCATCGATGGCACCACCGGCTACGACTTCATGAGTATGGTCAACGGTCTCTTCGTGGATTCGCGAGAGGAAGCTGCGTTCAACCGGATCTATTCGCAGTTCACCAACCGACCGACCGACTATGCCGCGGTGTGCCGGGATAAAAAGCTCTTGATTATCCGGGATCTCCTGGGCAGCGACGTCAATCGCTTGACCGCGCTTTTTGCGCAGGTGTGTGATGCGCATCGGGATAGACGCGATTTCACGCGGCACGATATTCGCCATGCCATCCGGGAGGTGGCTGCCAGCTTTCCGGTTTACCGCACATACGTAGTGCCGGAGCGAAATGAGATTTCTGAGGACGACAGGAAGTACATTGCGGAAGCAATCGAATCGGCTAAGCGGAATCGGCAGGATCTCGATTCCGAACTCTTCGACTTTCTGGGAGACGTGCTGACGGTGCGCGTCCAAGGCAAACTCGAGACCGAGTTCGTCATGCGCTTCCAGCAATTCACGTCGCCTGTGATGGCGAAGGGCGTCGAAGATACCGTTTTTTATTTCTACAATCGGTTGACGTCGCTCAATGAGGTCGGGGGTGATCCGAGTCGCTTCGGAATCGCCGATCCCAATGAGTTCCATGCATTTTGCATAGCCAATCGACGCAGGTACCCGTCGACGATGCTCTCCACGTCAACGCACGACACCAAACGGAGCGAAGACGTGCGCGCGCGTATCGATTTGCTTTCGGAAATCCCAAAACAGTGGGAGCGTGCGCTAAATCGGTGGGCCAGGGCGAACCACAAATACAAGACGGACGCTATGCCTGGCCGGAACACCGAGTATCTGCTGTATCAAACCATGATCGGTGCCTGGCCGATTCCGGCGGATCGCCTTTCGCCGTATATCGAGAAGGCCACGCGCGAGGCCAAGGACCTGACCACATGGCTGGACCCCAATGAGGCTTTTGAAGACGCGACGAAGCAGTTCATCGAAGCCATATATGGCGATGGGGAATTCCTGGCGGATTTCGAAAAGTTTGTGACGCCATTGATCCAGCCGGGGCGAGTCAACTCCCTTGCACAGGTCCTGCTGAAATTGACAGCGCCGGGCGTTCCCGATCTTTATCAGGGGTCGGAGTTATGGGATTTGAGTTTAGTGGATCCGGATAATCGGAGACCTGTAGATTACTCCGTGCGGCGGAATTTATTGGAGGAGTTGCCGCGGCTTACGGTGGCAGACGTGTTGAAGCGCGCCGACGAAGGTCTTCCCAAACTCTGGCTGATTCACAACGCACTGCGGGTTCGACGGGAAAATCCGGAGGCATTCGGCCCGGAAGGCAAGTACAGCCCAATCGAGGTGAAGGGCGCTAAAGCCGGACACGCGCTCGGCTTCCTGCGCGGCGATCGCATTGTAGTCATCATTCCGAGGCTAGTTCTCAAGGCCAATTCCAACTGGATCGATACCGCGGTTGAATTACCCGAGGGCCAGTGGCGCAATGCTCTCACCGGCGCGATCCTATCCGGGGGAACATCGCGTCTGCGCCAGGTGTTCGCGGAATTTCCGGTGGCTTTACTGATTCGCCAATAGCCAGTAGTAAAAGATATGCACACGTTTACCGTTTGGGCTCCTAAAGCGAAAACGATGGCCGTGCGGATAAACGGGACCGATCACCCGATGAAGGGCTCCGGCAACGGCTGGTGGTCCGCTGAGGTTGAGAATGCTGGCCCGGGAACCGAATACAAGTTTGCGCTGGGCGGCGAAGCGTTTCCCGACCCGAGGTCGCCATATCAGCCGCACGGTCCGCATGGCCCGTCATGCGTAGTCGACCATGCGGCCTTCGACTGGTCCAATTGCCACTGGCAGGCCCGTCCACTTTCGAGCGCAATCGTCTATGAACTGCATCTAGGAACGTTCACGCCGCGCGGCACGTTTCTCTCCGCCATTGAGAAGTTGGATTATCTTGCGGAACTCGGCGTTACCCACGTGGAACTAATGCCCGTGTGCGAATTTCCCGGCGATTGGGGGTGGGGTTACGATGGCGTGGACCTGTTCGCGCCGCACCACTCCTACGGCACTCCCACCGACCTCAAACGGCTGGTTGATGCTTGCCACTCCAGAGGCCTGGCGGTATTGCTGGACGTGGTGTATAACCACCTGGGCCCTGCAGGCAATTATCTGGCGCGTTTTGGGCCTTACTTTACCGACGAATACAACACACCCTGGGGCAAGGCCGTGAATCTGGACGATGCCGGCAGTTATGAAGTGCGCCGCTTTTTCGCGGATAACGCACGGATGTGGCTGCGCGATTACCAAATGGATGGTCTGCGATTGGACGCGGTGCACGCGCTGGTCGATCGCTCCGCCACGCATTTCCTGGAATTCCTATCGTCGGAGATACAGGTGCTGCAGTCGCAGATTGGACGGCATCTGGTCCTGATCGCCGAAAGCGACCTCAATAATCCCATTATTGTGACCAGCCGGGAAGCGCACGGCTTCGGCATGGATGCGCAATGGAGCGACGATTTTCACCACGCTCTTCATTCCATCATCACGGGCGAGCACAACGGCTACTATGCGGACTTCGGCTCCTATGCGGATTTGAAAAAGGCGCTGCGGCACGTGTTTGTCTATGACGGCCGATACTCCGCCTACCGCGACCGAGTACATGGGCGTCCGGTATCCGGTTTATCGGGCAAACATTTCCTCGGCTATGCACAGAATCACGATCAGGTGGGCAACCGGGCTCAGGGTGAACGTCTGAGCCGGCTAGTCAGTCTCGGGAAGCAAAAAATTGCCCTGGCCATTGTCTTCACTGCGCCATTCGTCCCCATGCTGTTTCAAGGCGAGGAATATGGGGCTTCGACCCCCTTCCAATACTTCACGCATCATGATGACCAGGAATTAGGCAAGCAGGTTTCGGAAGGCCGCCGCAGCGAATTTGAGGCTTTCGGCTGGGCGCCCGAGGATGTACCGGATCCGCAAGATCAAGCGACGTTCGAGCGCTCGAAGCTTAAATGGAGTGAGATCGCCTCCGAATGGCATGCGTCTGTACTTAGTTGGACAAGGCGGCTGATCGCGTTACGGCATCGCTCGCGCGATCTTAGCGATGGACTGCTGAAAGCTGTGGAGGTCGACTATAACGAAGGAGCGCAGTGGATCGTCATCCGTCGCGGATCCATCGAAGTCACGATCAATCTAGCGGGAGACCGGCAGGCGGTCGCCATCTCCCGCCGTCCGAATCACATCCTGGCATCGGAAGAAGGCTGGTCGCTTCGGCCCGGACTGATTGAGCTTCCCGCCGAGAGCGTGGCAATTATCGAGCAGCTTTGAGATTGCGGTCGAAGAAGTCCATTTGCGCGGTGTAAAGTTCGCGACGCAGGGGACCGGATACGCCGTGAGTTTTCTGCGGATAGATCTGCATAACGTACTCCTTGCCCGCTCTTTCCAGAGCATTCACCATCTGCATGGTGTTCTGGAACAGAACGTTATCGTCCTCAATATTGTGCAGGATCAGCAGCTTTCCCTGGAGCTTGGCGGCCGCCTTGACATCGGAGCTGGCATCGTAAGCATGCTTGTTCTCGCCGGGCAAGCCCATGTAGCGTTCTGTATAGATGGTGTCGTAATTATGCCAATCGGTGACGGGCGCGCCGGCCACGCCTACTTTGAACACATCTGGCGCCAGCAGCAGCGACCGGAGCGTCATATAACCGCCGTAGCTCCACCCCGTAATTCCCACACGTTCGGGATCTACAAAGCCGAGTCCGATCAGATGCCGTACGCCGAGCGCCTGATCGGCAACCTCCGCTTCGCCCAGGTCCCGATAGAGCGGCGCTTCAAATGCATGCCCTCTGTCGTATGACCCGCGGCCATCCATTTGCCAAACGACATAGCCGTGATGCGCAAACACCTGCTGCATATCGATGCCGTTCCATGCATCTGTCACCGTCTGGATGCCCGGGCCGCCGTAAACAAACACAATGAGCGGATATTTTGTATTCGGATCGAAACCGGGCGGCTTTATCAGGTGCCCGTAGAGCGTGATGCCGTCCGCCGCCTTCACTTCCATCGTCTCGATAGGAAGCAGGTCGAGACCTTCAAACGTCTTAGTATCGGCCGGGCGCAGCGTGGCGGCGGTGTGTCCTTGCGCATCCAACAGAAGGTCTTGGGGCGGCTGCGTCAAGCTGGAATAGCGATCGACGAAGTAGCTTCCATTTTCATTTGCGTGCAGCGAATGAGTCCCGGCCTGGCTGGTAATGCGGATGGGCGAGCCACCGTCGAAGGAGACGCGATAAAGCTGACGTTCGACTGGGTTTGCCTGAGTCGAGGTATAGTAAACCGTTCGAGCGGCCTCGTCGATCGCGTTGACCTCTGAAACCTCCCAATCGCCGCTCGTGATTTGGCTCAATAACTCGCCTTTCATCGAGTAAAGGTAGAGGTGGCGGAATCCGCTGCGCTCGCTCGCCCACAGAAATTCCGGCTTCGACTTCAGGAGATACAGATTATCGTTCGGATTCAGCCAAGTGTTTGACCGTTCGTGTAAAGCGACATGGGCCGCCCCACTATGCGTATCGCAAAAGACCAGGTCCATCCGGTCCTGGACGCGGTTATATCGCTGAACGGCAACGCCGTCGCTCGTGGGCAGCCAATCGACGCGCGCGAGCAGCGTGTTTGTGGTCTCCCCCAGATCCATCCACTTGGTCTTGCCTCCGTCGGCGCTCACGATGCCAATCCTGACCATGGCGTTCGGGGTACCGGCCTGCGGGTAGCGTTCCGGCTCTTCGAAAGCACGCTCGCCGAGCAGATCGATTTGCGGATATACGAATTCGTGGCTGACGTCGAACTGCATGTAAGCGACATGCTTGGAATCCGGCGACCACCAGGATGCCGTGTGCAGATCAAGTTCCTCGGGGTAAACCCAATCGAGTTCGCCGTTCAGAAGTGCCGGCGTCCCGTCGTTCGTCAATTCGTGAACTTTGTGTGTCGCCACGTCCAGAACGTATAAGTTAGCATTAGTCCGGTACAGCACCTTCCGGCCATCGGGAGACAGTTTCGGGTCTTCTTCCTGACTATCCGTATGCGTCAATTGGTCGTACTTGCCGTCGGCGTGCACTATGAAGAGGTCGCCCCCTAAGGCGGCCAACATCGATTCGTTATCCGGAAACCAACTATACGATTCCGATTCCACCCGGCGGTTCTGCCAGCCAAACTCCTTCGGCTTCACGACGGGAGTTGCCGCATGAGTCAACGGTTCCGTCGCAAACCACATCTTCGTGGTCCGCGCCGCGACATCGTAGCGATGGACTTTGCCGCCCTCGACATAGGCGAACGATTTGCCATCCGGCGCCCAAATAGGATTGATGCCGGATTCATAATGGTTATCGAGGACGTCGCTTATAGTGATGGGCTTTTTCGCTGGCTGAGCAGACAGAATTGCTGAGCCCAATAGGCAGGCGATCACCCAAGGAGAACTAGAAGACATAGCCATTGCCAGTGTCCCATTAGGCTGTCCCTTTACACTAAAAGTTGCATTCACTGATCTTACTGGGCGGCGCGGCATTCCTGGCCGGAGTTTTGAATTCTATTGCGGGCGGCGGCAGTTTTCTTACTTTTCCCGCTCTGGTATATACGGGCGTGCCACCTGTGCCCGCCAATACGTCGAACACCGTAGCGCTGGTACCGGGGTCGCTGGCCAGCGTCGTCGCATATCGCCGCGAGTTCAGTCGCGTCAAGGGCCTCAACCTTAAGTTGTGGTACGTCGTCAGCCTCTGCGGAGGTTTGATTGGCGCGGTGCTGTTGCTGAAAACGCCGGATAGCGTGTTCCGCCACATTGCGCCGTGGCTGCTGTTGTTCGCGACGCTACTGTTTGCGTTCGGACGGCAGGTGAGCGAATTATTTCGGGGAAGACTCCATGCCAGCGAACCGATGATGATGTTGATTCTGTTTCCGATTGCGGTATATGGGGGTTATTTTGGCGGCGGAATCGGCATCATGATGCTGGCCGCATTTCGACTCTACGGCCTATCGGACATACACGTTATGAACGCGATGAAAACGCTGATCGGCGGATCGCTCAACTCAGTTGCTGTAGTGGTCTTTGTGCTGGCGCGCGACGTGTACTGGCGGCAATCGCTGACAATGATGGGATTTGCGATTCTCGGCGGTTATTTCGGCGCGCATTATAGCCGTCTGCTTCCGCAGGCTTTCATCCGGGGCGTAGTTATCGTCGTGGGAATAGTTATGACCACTTACTTTTTCCTGCGTGTTCAGTAAGTGTCTTCAATGGTGCTCGATCCGATCCCAAACTAATTTCGCGGCAGCAATGTCTTCGACTCCAATCCCAAGCGACTTATAAATTGTGGTTTGCGACGCATCGATACTCTTCGTGCCTGCCAGCAGTTCTCCCAGCTCAGCGTCAATCGTGGCATGGGACAGCAGTATGTCACCGGACTCAGTAAGCGCAGCCTCACGCGATTCGACGATCACGGGATTCGCCATCGCTTCGTCATCCAGTTCACGAATGGCGGCCCCGACCGCACCAACAGCGTTGACGTGGGCGCCAGACTTCACCCAGCAGCCTTGCAGAATGGGCTCACGCGCCGCGGTGACAGTGACCACCACGTCTGCACCTCGTACCGCTTCTTCGGCAGCCATAGCTTTCCCATCCACTTCCTTGGCCAAGCGCTCCGCATTCGCCGCCGTGCGGCTCCAGATTCGAATCTCCTCGAAACTTCGCACCAGGCGGAGCGCCTGAATATGTGATCGAGCCTGCACACCGCTACCTAAAACGGCTAGAACGCGCGAGTCGGGGTGGGACAGGAGCCGGGTAGCAATCGCGGATACGGCGGCCGTGCGCATTTCGGTGACCAGCCGTCCGTCCATGGTTGCCACCGGAGCGCCCGTACGCGTTTCGAATAGCTGGATCACCGCTTGATGGGTCGCCAAGCCAATCTCCGCGTTCCCGTGGAAGACGCTCACTAGTTTTGCTCCCATCACGTCGCCGTAGACTACCGGCATGATGCCAAACCGCTCCTGGTGGGGTGGAACGGTTAGAATTGTTCGGACGGGCTGCGTGACCAAGCCTAACGAAAAGCTTGCCAGGGCGGCCTCCATCGCCGGAATCAGGCATTCCCAGCTCAGAACGGCGCGCACCTGCGCTTCGTCCAAATAACGATTCATGCCGATAAATCCCCTTCTGTAATCGCGCACAACGGGCACCAACCGCCCTGTGCGCTGCCTTCTGCAGCATACCTGTAAGAGAAAGGGGAAATTAATATGAGCAGCTTGAGCTGACGTTGGGGAGCAACGCGCTTACGCGAGGTTCAGGAGCTGAATCTTACCAGCTACGTGAGGTGGAGACAACCCGCAAACGATCCGCTTCCAGGTCTTGCAAAAACACAAAATAGCAGGATCCCTGCCATTTGACTTTGATGGTCCGGTCGTCGAACCCATCGCCACAGGGGTCGAGTTGGGCGCCTTCCGGCAGTTGCGTGATCACTCCCAGGCGGGAATTTTCGCATTCATGTGGAACCACCTGAATGGCCGCGATGTTTCTTGAGAGAAAATGCGTTGTCTGCTGGGCAACTTCATCGAAGGAAGTGCGTACTTGATCTGTCACCACTGAAAACTCCTGCGATACCAAAGTGTACGGCGAAATCGTTACTAAAGTAAATACCATTTCTGAGGTGTTTTCAAAAATAAATTCTTTACTCGGAAAATACGAGTAACAATGTAACCGCTTTCAAGTTGAATTTCATCCGTCATAGTCATTTGACGCAACTTCAGACCTCTTCGTTGTAGCTCTAGAGTTGCGTACGTCGAGCGATCGCGTAGCTCGCGAGATTGTGAGCAATGCGGTTCCAGCCTGCAACTTGCAATGGATATGCAGACCGCGTTGCCGCGTAGGAACGGATCGTTTCGTTGTGCGCACGATGGCTACAAACACGTGACGATCAACATTGCCCAACGAATCGGTAATTCAGCAAAATTGTGTTAAGTATCCTGAGCAAACGTGTGCACGTCTTGGAAGGTTTGGACATCTGCTGAGTAGAAGGCAAAAAAAACGGGCATCTCGCCTGATTCGGTACTCGCTTTGACAAACGATGCGAAGAAATTAGCCCGCATTTTTGCCTGTGCGGAGGCCAGTTACGTTCAGCTTACGCCGGACGCCCCAAGTCGGCCGGGTTTCTCAGGAAAGTAGCAAATTGAGAGGCTACTCGCCGAAAATATTGCCGTGCCCCAGCAATCCTTTGGGATCAAGCTTACGCTTCACATCCAACATGGCTTCGATTTCGGCCGGTTGATACATGGCGCGGAGCAAGTGAGTTTTGATCTTGCCGATCCCGTGTTCGGCGGCAACCGTCCCACCCAATTCAATCGCATAGCGGCCAAAATCCGTAATCAAGCGGTCACAAATTTCCACCTGAGCTTGCGTTTCGGGGAATAAGTTCACGTGTGCATTCGCATCGCCGATGTGGCCGTACATGACATATCGCCCGGGCATCTCGCGCTCGCACTGTTGGCGGTAATAGCGAACAAACTCCCGCCAGCGATCCACCGGTACGGCAAAATCCGTGCCGTATTTGTTAAACCCATTGCGCCTCACCCGGTCCAGCGTATTGGTGGCCAACGAGTGACGAAAGCGCTGAAAACGGTCCCGGTCGCCTTGGGTCATGCCAAACCACGACTCGTTCTCATAGGCATGCGCAGCGGCTAGGCGAGTGATCCACCGGTCGAGTTCCGGATCGTCGTCACCGGTTAATTCCTGCTCCACCAGCAAACCGCCCTTCGCGCCGGGCGGAATGCCTTGGTTCTGGTGTCGAACCAGCTCAATCGAGTTCACGTCGAAGTATTCCAGCAGCCGCAAGCCGGACAAGTCGCGCCACGCGTCGACCGCATCGAGAGCTTCTCCGTCTGTATGAAAGAAAACAATCGCGCTTAAGATCGCGGGCGGTTCCGGGATCAGCCGTAGGTCGGCCTCCGTGACAATGGCGAGCGTTCCCTCGCTACCGCACAACAGATCAATCCATTCCAGATCGGGCTGAAGGTAGTAACCCGCCGAATTTTTGCGCGTGGCCGGCCGCCTGACCGGCTGAAATGGAAAATCGACCCGGTTCCCGCGGCGAAACCGTCGTACGGAGCCGTCCATGAACACAGCTTCCAGTCCCAGCACATGTCTGCGCACAGAGCCATATTTGAAACTGCGCGATCCGCTGGCATTTGTGTTGATGATGCCGCCAATGGAGGCTGCCGACTCAGTCGGATTCGGGCCGAAGAATTGACGCGTCCGTTGTGCGGCTAACTGAACGTCCTGCAACAGGACTCCTGCGCCGGCGTGCGCCATTCCGGGTTCAATTTCCAGGCGCCGAAATTCGCGCAGCGAAACCACCCAGCCGCCATGCGGAACGCGCGCACCCGTTAACCCCGTTCCCGCTCCAGAGGCCGTCAGCGGTATGTTCTGTTCCACCGCCGACCGCACAATCCGCTGGACTTCCTCGACTGTCGCCGGCGTGAAGACGCGCTCGGCATCTCCTCGATAACCGGAGGCGTCCTCCGTGAAGCTTTCGAGCGCTGCCTGATGCACTGTTTCGGTCGTCATCCCTAACTAGCAGTGTACGCGCTAGTCGCCGAGTAGTCTGCCGTAGGGCTGCAGCGATTCGACGTTGTCGCAGACGGCCTTGATGGCCGCGGTAATCGGAATCGCCAAAATCAGTCCGAGGCCGCCCCAAATCGCACCCCAAAACATTAGCGCCACCGTGACCACTAACGGATTAATACGCACACGCCGGCCCACGATTTTGGCGTAGAGAAAATTGAGCGCGATCAGATGCAAGGCGGCCGTCACCAGGATCACCGTCAACAGGACCTTGAGCTTCGTAGGGCCGGCCAGCATTGCAAACACCGGAGGCAAGATCGCGAGCGGCAGTCCCACGTAGGGAACCAGGGAGAAGAATCCGCTCAACGGTCCAATGACCAACCAATAGGGCACGCCGAAAAAGAAGAACACCATGCCGCTAACGCTGCTGAGGAACAGCCAGAGAAAAAAATTGCCCAAAACGTAGGCGCGCGTGGAATCCGCGATGCCCTCCAGGCTTCGGCCAACGGCATGGCGCTCCTCGCCGGGAAAGATGCGGAGAACACTTTTGCCGAGATGGTCCCGCCAGCTCAGCATGAAGTAAACGAGAAACGGAACAAACGATGCCATCAATAGCGCGTGAAAATAGGCGGAAAAGTAGCCATAAAGGACCGTGAGGACCGGCTTAGGCTCCGTCCTGATGCGGACATCCTGCACTGGCGGTGGGCTTGGGGGAGTGGGAGGCAAACCCGCCCGGCGCCGCCGAGCCTTCATTGCCTCTTGCGGTTTCTGCTGAATCTCTTCTTCCTGGACACGGAGACTCTTGGGGATCAGGGTATCGATACTGTTCTTTTCAAAGGAATCGAGGCGGTGGCTCGCCTTGTCGAAGAGTTCGTTAACGCGCGATGTGAACGTGGGGATATCTTCCGCCAGGGTGGACAATTGACCCCAGGCGAGCACACCCAGTGCGTAAATACCCAAAAATGTAACCAAAATTACAATAGCGCTGGCGGCCGGCCGGGGAATCTTCAATTTCATGACCACCAAAACCGCCGGGTCCAGAATGAAGGCAAAGACGGCGGAAATAAAGAGCGTCACGAAAAATGCACGCCCGTAATACAAGAGGGCGACCACGGCGGCCATCGCGATGATCGCGACGCCAATACCAAGCGATTTCAATGCCGGGAAAGACGGAGTGAATAATGCCAAAGTGTAAACACGGCTGCACTGCCGTTAACTTCTACTATCCCAGAAAGCTAGCCTGCTGGCAGGCTAGCACCCTAAACGCTGCCTCATAACGATGTACGCGCTGAGGAGGCATTTGGTACTGTATTGACCGTCCCCGTGAAGCCGAAGTCGAATATGAACGGCATGGCGACACTCGGCTTGCGCGCACACTCGGGGCGGGCGGTTGTCGTGGCAGTAGCCGGATCGCTGAATCAGCCCGTCATCGTTGAACGGCTCCGCATCGAGATTGCGGAAATGGCGATTTCCGGATCCAAGCAGCCTTACCATACCGCCGAAAGGCTAACGCTCGACGGGGCGGAAGCATTGATTCGCCAATGCCGGGATAGTTCCACGCTGCTGGCCAATCGAGCCATCGTTGAGCTGGTCGGCCGAGTGGAAGCGAACCGTCTAACCGTCGCGGGAGCGGGCATTCTTTTCGCGTCCGGCCGGCCGCTACCCGATTTAGCGGCGATCCTCCGGTCGCATGCATTAATCCACACAGCCGAGGGCGAGTTCTTCCGCGAAGTGTTGGTCCGCGCGTGCGAGCTGTGTTCGTTGGCGGTCACGAAAATAAAGGAGCGCGAGGCCTGGGACAGAGGCGCGGTGTTGTTCCGAACCGGCTCGGCGAATTTGCAAGAACGAATCGGCGAACTCGGCAAATCGATCGGGCCGCCCTGGCGACAGGACGAGAAGCTGGCGACGCTCGCGGGTTGGATCGCACTCGCCGAAGCGAAGTAGAACCCTACACTGGCGTAATGACCATCTCCTGCTTGGGGATCGCGGCGAGCATCGACTTACCGACTTGTAGATGTTGATCCATCAGTTGATGGGGCGTATGCGCCATCCATTCCGCCAACGAGATGTCCTGATATTCGCTGGACTTGAACATTTCGAGAAACACCAGATCGGAGTCGCCCGTGTTCTCTATGTAATGCGGATTGGAGATGGGAACATAGCCGACATCGCCTTCTTGAAAGTCCATGGTTCGAGCATCGCTACCGGCGATAAAGAGGGTCATTCGCCCTTGGCCGGTGATGTAGTATTGCCATTCATCGGCATTCGGGTGCCAGTGCAGTTCGCGCAATCCGCCCGGCTTAAGCGTCACGATCGCCGCCGAAATAGGCGTAACGGGAAAGATCTTGGAATCGATGATCTTCACGTGGCCGCCGGGTGTAACTTTGGTCGGCTGCATCTTGCTTGCCCGGAAGTCGAAGCTTTTCGGCACGGTGCCTGTACCGTCGGCGGCCTGCGCCTGCTCCGCCTTGAGATCGCCGGGCAGGGCTGCTTGGAAGATAAACAGCTCCTTCTTCGGGACCTTATCGAACGTCGATGCCGGTACTTTGAAGTTTTTGGCGAGTACTTCCTTGGGCGTGTGAGCCAGCCAGTCGGTGATTAAGAACGTGTGGAATTCATCGAAATTTCCGTCGTCGAATACCAGCAGAAATCGGCAGCCATCCGGGCCCAGCCCCTGGATGGAATGCGGAATTCCCGGCGGGAATAGCCACAGATCCCCCTCGCCGACATCACTGACAAAGCTCTTCCCGCTCTGATCGACTGCGGTGATGCGCGCACTGCCATACAGCATAATGGCCCACTCCGCCTCCACATGCCAGTGGAGTTCGCGGACGCCGCCGGCAGTCAGCCGCATCTCTACGCCGGCGATGGCCTTTGAAATTCCCAGATCGCGGACCGTCACCTGCCTGGTCCATCCTCCGCGTTCAATTCGTTTTCGCGATAGCGCGAAGGAGTATTTAAAAGGCTTGACGCTGCCATTATCGGTATCCGCAGGCCACTCGGAGTCCGGGTTTTCCTTCGCCAGCGGGAGGTTCCGCGGACCAGGATCAGTCTCGTTCGGGGCATTATGGTTTTCGAGCTGCTGCGCGACGGCTTCCCCCGGAGCAACGACCGATAGGGCGGCTGCCACTAACCCTGCTGAGCCCAATGCCTTTGAACCCAGCTCAAAAATATCCCGGCGACTGACACCTGTCTCGTTATGTCGAATATCGGCCACGGTATCTCCTTCGTTTTGAAAGCGGAACTTATAGGTTACATCGGCTTTTTTGCTATGACGGCGTTGCGGAATCTTAATCACGATAGCCGAAACCGGGTATGTCCTCATAGGTCTAACCTTTCGGAGGCGCGCAAGACGCCGCGACCGGATTGGAGCTGAGGAGCATGAAAAAAATACTCTTGATAATGCCAGTGGCCGTCGGGCTAATCGTTTCAACGAATCTAATGGCGCAGGATCACGATGACCACAGGGACGAGCATCACGACGACCGTCACCATGTCTACGATCGGCACCACAGAGACTACCACGATTTCGATGAACATGAAGAGCGCGCCTGGCGCATCTATTGGGAGCGGCGCCACCATGGTTACGTGGATTGGGATCGCGCCAGCGAGGCCCAACGGCAAGCGTACTGGGACTGGCGTCACGATCACTCCGATACCGTTCTTCATATAGACATTCGATAGCACAAAAAATCGCGGGCTAGCCTAGTCGTAGAATGCGGTGTTGGCCCATCATGATCTCGTTGGCTCTGCTCGATAGACTCCGCTGCTGTCTGCTCAACCGTGAGATCGGGACGGGCATGAACATTTTGAGCGGGTGCCGGGAGGGATTCGCGGCTCTCGATCCATCCGAATCCGAAGCGGGATTGGCGGTAGGCACGCTGGCCCAGTGGGTCGACGTGGGGTTCGACGACGGTGGGTTGCTCGCGTATCTGATCGGGCGATTCGATAAGGGTCACCGGAACCGACTGTCTCTCGCAAACTACGTTCACCTGCGGATGGCCGAGGCCCGAACCGCAATGGCCGGCGAGGACACTGCGGAAGCGCTACGGCACCTGGATTTCGTGCTGGCCATGCAAGCCGAGTTAGAAGACCAGGTGCTGATCGCCATCGCAGATTTCTGGAAGGCGCGCTGTTTTCGGCGCAACGGCGAATACGACCGCGCTCTGGAAGTGATCCAACGCGCCAACGACCTGGCGGTCCGCCTGGGCACAACTCATTTGGGCGCGGTGATTCGCACGGTCGAAGGCTGGCTGATGTTCCAGAAGGGCAAACCGAAGGAGGCGTCACGGCTCCTGCAAGAAGCCAATGCCACGCTGCGGGATTGCGACGATTACATCGCCTTGGGCAATATTCAATCGGCCTATGGACGCATGGCGCGGCGAGAGGGACGGTACGATCACGCGTTGCAGCATTTTGAAGCCTCAATCGAATTTTTTCAGAAACGTACCGGATTGGAAGGCTATCTGGCGCGGTCGTTGACGAATATTGCGCAGGCGAAACGGCTGCTGGCGTTGCAAATCCGCAGGAATATGGACGCAGAGTGGGAGCTGCGGCAGCACAGCGAGGCGGGACGGCGGGTTGACGGGCAGCCCAAGGCGGCGCGCCTCGAACGGATGCATCAATTGCTACGGCAGGCGCAAGCCGATTTGGCGCGAGCGGTGGAGATTTACGACCGCGGTCATACGCACCATGGTTCCGGCAACGTGCGGGTGAACGCAGCGTACATTCAACTCGACCGCGGTAATTTCGAGGGGGCGGAGGAATCGGCGCGCGAGGCATTTGAGCTGGGCGCGACCAAGGCGGACTACATCCTGATGTGCCGGGCACGCATTTTGCAGGCGCTGGTCGGCAACGCCCGCTTCGAAGAACAGATCGGCGAAGGGGAAGACTCGACCCGCTACGCGCAGGTGGCGCACGACTGCGCGACGGAGGCGGTGGAACTGGCCAAACACACACAGAGCCGGCGGCTGCTGGCTCGCGCGCATATTTGCCAGGGGCTCACGCTGGTGAATGGGTTCTTCAATAATCCTGAGTTGGCTCGAGTTTGCCTGGACCGCGCCGAGGCCTACCTGGAACAGGATCGGCACGACGCATTGTGGGAAGAGTTTTTGATGTTGAAAACGAAGATCCTGCGCGCCGGGACGCCGGATCCGAATCTGCGGGCGTGGTCCGAAGGGGCAGTGGGCGATAAAACGTTGCAAGAAGTCTTGATTGAATTTGAGGAATTGCTTATTCCCAAGGTTTGGGAGCGTGAAGATCGCAAGGTATCGCGCGTGGCGCGGCGACTGTCGGTATCACCCAAGAAGGTGCGGAGAATTCTAAGACGTTTGGGCTTGCTTGCGGAGTCGGAAACAAGCTAGCCAGACGTGCGTCATTCGACGCTGCCGACTAATGCCCGAAACCGCATAATACTTTGGCAAAAAACGCGCGACGCGAAGGACACCGCAAGAAGCCGGTTCCACTGAATTCGCGTCGCGCGGAACAAAACCTCGATTGTAGAATTGAAAGTTACCTTTCGCCGAAGCTATATCCGAGCGCCGCTCCGTACTCGGTCACCCAAGGGCTTCCGAACTGAAAGAAATTGTTGACGTAGTGCGCGTCTACTTGGGGACGGAAGTAGACATGGTCAGTCAAGTAGAAACGCACTCCCGCCGAAAGGTGTACCTGAAAATGATTCGAACTTTCGATGTAGGTATTGGAGGTCGAACATCCAGCGAAAGCGTCGCAATAGGCCTGGGGATAGTAGAACTTTAGATTGACTCCACCGAGTCCGGCTTGCAGCTCAGGGACGATCCGATGAGTATGCAATGGAGGGTGAATCACTGCATTAAAGTCGTAGAATGTAGGCCGGTACTTCAGCCCGGCGTAATTGGCTTGGCTGAAACGGAAGTCGGTCTCGCCACCGACTCCAAGCCATTTATTGATGAAGAAATCGGCTCCGGCTTTGCCGAAAGTCCCAGCCATCGAAGGCGTTCCGTACAGGTTTCCGTCGCCAAAGGTATCGATCTGCTGGTTGCTGGAACTAACCCTTGCAGTCCCGACCCCGAAATATGCGTCCACGCCTTGGGCGTGCGCGAAAGTAACGCCGAAACAAAAAACAGAGAGAGATGTAACTATCGTGTTCAGAGTAAGTCTCATAGAAAGTAATTCCCGAAGATTTGTAAATCCCAAAGTTAAGTAACACCAACTGTTCATCCCATGAACGCCTGAATAGGGCATTCGTAGCTGTTCACGAATTGGCCAAAGCAATCGTCTGGAGCGCACCGGCTAAGAAGCAGCGCGGCTCACCTATGAAGACGCGTGCGTCCGGCCTGCAGGTTTCACACAAGAAGAACGCGGGATTTCCTCAACAGCTTTTGGCTTTCATTATGAACAATGGAATATCGGATTCTCGTAAGTTATCTATAATTGATTGGCCCGATACGGAATCCGTGATTCAAAGTATAGGGAGTTAGCCAGACAAGCAGGGACGAGACCATGCCTTGCAACAGGGCTAATCCCCAAACGGCCGGAAGGCGATCGAACAGGAAACAGGGGACGGCACCCCAGGCAAATGTTGCAGGAACCAGGACAGGATTGCGAGCGTGATGACGCAGAATGCGAGCGCCGCTAGAAAAACTGCGGGCGCCCCGCCGCTGAAATGCGTCCAGGAGCGGAAGGTAAATCATCGATTGAAGAACAAGTTGTTGCGTCGCGCACCAGACGAAGTAGAGAGTTCCGCGCTCTAGCGTCTGGAGTTCGAACAGGACGCGCCAACCCAGAAGAACCAGCAGAGCGATGGAAACGATCCAAAGAGTGCGCCAGCGCGCGAAGGACAAATAGAACGCTCGCAGATCGAGACCAAGCTCATAACTCGAACGGTGGTGGGCGCGCCACGAAAGAACAACTGGAATCGCCAGCACAAAGCGCGGCCAGGAGGAACGCGAGCGCCTTTAAGCCGCTTCGAATTCTAGAGGGTTCAACTGTCAGGCTCGGCCGCCAAAGAGCCGGTGAAAGAATTGTCCCCAGCGCCACTGACGCTCCTGACACTCCGGAGCCGGCGCGAAACCCATGTCATGCTTCGCGGTGCGCTCCACCATGATGGATTGCAAGTCGGACCCTTGATTCTCTACATCTACCGTGTAAAAATCCCGGCAACTATCGGTCGAGGCAATCTTCCACGGGGCCCCGGTCTTCTTGGGCCCCCAGTCTTCGAGAAATTGCTGATAACTGTAATCGCGGCAAGGTGTCGCCGCCGTGCAGCCCCAGTCGCGATATGCCTGTTCATAGCGATGCGCGTTGATGTCGGCCAGAAACTGTCTTGCTTTGGCCTTCTCCGCTCGATCTTTCATTATGAAATAGGCGACAATCGCCAGAACTATAATCGCCAGACAAACCAGCACAATTCGCTTGATGAGACGGATGCGTTCATCCTCGCCCGCTCCGTAGGTTTGCAGATAACCGCCCATGTGTTCCCTCAGACGGGCGCCTCGAGCTGCGAAGCCACCCTCTACTTTGCAGGATACGCCTTATCGTAGGCGGCGGTCGCGTCGCTGGTAATATCCAGCACGGGCTTGTAATAGACCGTATTGGTCACGTCGATAACCACATCGTAGCCGCGCTCTACAGCCAACTTACGGACGACTTCCTGCATTTGCCGCCCGGTTTTCGAGAGCACGTCTTGCCGGTCGTGGTCGAAATCGCTCTGAAGATCTTCATTCATCCGCTGTAATTCCCTCTGTTTACGAGTGCCATCAGCATTAAGCTGCGCTTCTTTGTCGGGGGCTATATTGGGCGAGCGCAATTGAGTTTGGATGTTCTGTAGCTCCGTCTGGAGCTGATTGATCTCGTCCGTGCGCGGTTTGTATTTGGCCTCGAGTATCGCTTGAGCTTTCTTGATTTCCGCCGTATCGGCAACGGCCTTCTGTGCATTGATAATAGCGACTTTGGCCGGTGCAATGGCTTGGGCGCGCAGGGCGCCAACAGGATAAACGGCAAGCGCCGCGAGCAGCGCAAGGCTGCGGACTTTTACAAACATTGAATCGTGGACTCCTGTGAATGACGGGCTGGCCGAGGGTTGGGTTCCAACCAGAAACAGCCAGTTCCGGAAAACTACGAAGCTTCAGACTAACACGCTGTCTTTGGTCTTCTGCTCGATGCGGCCGGAAGAATCGATGGTTAAGGAGCGACCTCTCCAGCGCACGTCATGGCTGGCGTAGGAGGCGATCCAAATTGCGAACGCATACCAATCCCAGAAGGGAGCCAGCCAAGCCAGTAAAGCGATTCGGAGGCTTCTCAGAACGAGCCCGGCCGAAATAACCGCCGAGCAGAGACGGAGAACTAGCAGGGCCAGCGCCACCGGCCAAGCCCCCAGAGCGCAGGCCAAGGCCGCCCAAATGCCGCTTTGGGTGATGGGGATACCGGCAAAACCATCGCCTCGCGAGATGCGTATGGTGCGCGCCCAACGAAGTTGGTGCTGCCAGATACCGCTCCAGTTCGCATCGCCAAGAGATGTCTCGACAATATACGGCGAAAGCAGCGCGCGTTTTCCCAAACCAGTGATCGAGCGCGCCAGATGATAGTCGTCAGCGAGGAAATCCCCGATCGTTTTGAATCCACCGATCTCCTCCAGATCGCACTTCCGAAACACGAGGGTCGATCCCAGCCCGAACTCGCGCACTCCGGCAAGAGGAGCCGTCAGCGTGCTGGGGATGAAATCCGTCGCAATGCCGAGAGCTTCCCATGTGGTGGCCGCACTTTGCGGATAGGGCCGGTATGGGCAGGTAACGATGCCGATGCGGGGGTCGGCGAGCGGGGAAACTACGCTTTCCAAATAATCCGGCTCCACTTTGATGTCGCCGTCATTTACCAACAGGATGGGGTACTTGGCATAACGCGAGAGGTTCTCGAGGACGCCTACTTTTCGATTGGCAGCATCCGAGCAACCGGCAATCAACCGGATGGAAGCCTTGGGGAACGCTTGCTGCAAGCGCCTTACTTCCAAGGCAGCCGGATCGTCGATGGAAGAGACACCGAAAAGAACCTCGAAAGCGGGATATTTCTGCCGCACTTGAGAAACGAAGGCGCTATACATACCCGGGTCGGACCCGCGAAGGGGCTTAAGAACGGAGATTCCCGGGCGGAACGTCTTAGGTTGTCTTCTCAGACGATAGCGCAGCCAAATATGCCGAATTTCGGCGAAAATTGCCACAAGCTGATAGGCTGCCGCCGGCAGAAAAATAAGCCAGAAGAGTCGCACAAGGTCCGCTTAATGCGCCAGGAGGACTACACCCCCGAGCACTAACAAAGCTCCAGCCCCTCTGCGGAAGCCCACCCGCTCATTCAAAACAAACTTGGCCAGCAACGTTTCGAGAACAAACGTGGCGGCCGAGGCCGGTACGGCAAAGCTCAATGGTTCGGTCTGCACAAGGGCCATGAAAGCGAAGAACGAGATCGCCATGCAGACGATCCCTAAAAACAGATACTTTCGGCTTCCAATCATGCGTAACAATTTTGCCAGTCCCTGTACGTTGACGCTCTGCTCACCCGAGCGCTTCATCTCGTAACTCTGCAGTAAGTCGCCCAACACGGTAGAAAACACGATAATTGTTAACAAAATCCACTTCATGCCGCGTACCTATCCGAGCGGCCGCTTTGCGCGGCTTCGCCACCTCGCGCAGTATTAGTGCGCTGGGTAGTAGACCCCACCAGTGCCGAACCAGCAAAGATTAGACCGGTTCCCCACCAGCGACCGCCGGAAACATTTTCATGCAGGAACACCTTACCGAGTACTGCGGCCAGAACGTAACCGAACGAACTTAGTGGCACGACAAAACTAAGGTCGGCCCAACTCATCAAGGCCATTCTGGTCAATAGCCACAGAATCAGTAGCACCACTCCCAGTGCCACAAAGGGATTAAGAAACGCTTTCAAGTAAGGAAGCGGACTAAGTCCTACCATTTGTGAAAAATGCTTCATGCCCCAGGTCAATGATAGATTGCCACATGAATTCAATAGTGTGACGGCAATTGTCAGCACGATGGTTCGCAATTCTGCGCCGCGGACACAACTCTCCGCGGCGGGCGCGGTGAGGGAAGGCAACTAATCTCCTGAACTCAGAACAGCCGGGTGCTCCGCACGCTGATCCTTGACGTATTGTTTGCGCTTGGAACGCAAAGCCAGATACTCCTTGGCCTCTTTGAAAAGCCGGCGCCTCTCATCGGTGTGGAAGATTGCCTTCGAGACCAGACGGAAGGCCACCTTCGGCCGGAAATAGAACTCGCCGTAAAATCGTTCAACCCAATCCACGAGTTCAGCCCGATCCAGCCCGGCGTATTCGTAGTTCGGCAACTGATGGCCGGCTCCATCGGTCATCGCGCCATTAATGTTGATCAATCCATTCTTCTCGAGATGGTCATAGAACTCTGTCCCCGGAAACGGATGCGCAATAGAGACCTGGATGGTTTCGACATCCAATTCCTTTGCAAAATCGATGCTCTTGCGGATCGAATCGCGCGTTTCGCCAGGCAAGCCGACAATAAAATCGCCGTGGATCGTAAGGCCGAGCTTCTTGCAGTTTGCGGTGAAGCGGCGAGCCATATCGATCGTCGCACCCTTCTTAATGTTCTTTAAAATCTGCTGTTCACCCGACTCGTAACCGACGATCAGCAGACGGCATCCGGCATCCCGCATCGCTTTCAGCGTGTCGTAATCGGTGGTTACTCGCGAGGTGCAGCTCCAGGTGAACTTCAAGGGTTGCAACTTGCTGCATAACTCCAGGGTCCGGGCCTTCTGGTAATTGAACGTGTCGTCGTCGAAGAAAATCTCTTTCAGTCCTGGAAAGTTTTCAAAAGTCCAGCGGCACTCATTCGCAATGTCATCGGAGGAGCGCAAGCGCCAGCGGTGGCCCGAATGTGTCTGGGGCCATAGACAGAAGGTGCACATGGCCGGGCAGCCACGAGTAGTGTAGAAGGAGATATACGGATTAAGCAGAAACGGAACGTTGTAGCGGCGAAAATCAAGATCTCGCTTATATACCTTAGTAACCCAGGGAAGCTCGTCCAGATTCTCGATGTAACCGGCTTCGGGATTACTCTGGAATCCGCCGTTCTTACGGAATACCACCCCCGGAATTTCTTCAAGGGGCTTGCCGTTGGCGTAATCGCGAATCTGGTAATCGAACTCGCGCTTCACCACGAAATCGATCGCACTGGATGCACGAAGGCTCTTTTCAGGTTCTATTGTCACGGGAGGGCCGACGAATGCGACTTTTAACTTGGGGTTAACGTCTTTCATCATCTCCGCGATCTTCACGTCGACTGTGAACCCTGGGGTGGAAGTGAAGAGAACCAGCATTTCAAAGTCGCTGGCCATGGCTACGGTTTGTTCGATGGAAACCTTATGTGGCGGTGCGTCCAAAACCTTACTGTCCGGTAACATTCCTGCCGGGTAGCACAGCCACACGGGATACCAGTAGGATTCGATCTCTCGGGCCGCAGGCCAGCGTGAGCCTGCTCCACCATCGAAGCCCTCAAAAGATGGAGGGTTTAAAAAAAGCGTTCTCATGTACTCCCTTTACAATTTAGGGTAGCCGGTTCTTCCCTGATACTCAACAAGATGGCTTCAATCGGCAAAGAGCTTCAGTGATCTGCCGGAATCCAGCACTTTTCGGGAACTGAGGAAATTTAGTGGATTAAAACGGAGGTACGACTGCCGTAACAAGCACAGGGTGCTTCTCGGTATCCGCGGTCACGGGCGTTGCCCCTGAAACCGCGTTGTAATCGATGGTCAACTCCACCTTGCCAACAAATCGGGCATTGATGATACTCTTCATGCGTTCGGGTACCGAAACGCCGTTGCGGATGGCGAATTGACGTTCGAACTCCACTCGTTTAAAGAAAATACTAGGGTTCTTTACCAGACGTCCCTTCTCATACACTGGAAGGTAACTCTTAGCGTCCAGCCACATCTCACCTTTGAATAGACCGACCCTCTTTTTGCGCGGCGCCAGCTGGAAAACGTACACCTGATCGCCTTCTTCGGTCTCCTCCCCTTTGTATTTGAACTTATAGTTCTGAGGAGTTATGGCCATTGAGTAATCGCCCTGGGCCTGTTTCTCGGCCGTCAGGTAACGTGCGATCACTTCACTCTTTACCGTATTGTCGCCTTGAAACCGCAGTACATGGTAGGTAATCTTACCTACTTTTGAGATAGAACGAAGCGCCGTTAGCGTCGCTTGTTTCTTCCAGCCTGGAATACTTGCGCTGATGTTGACTTCCATCGACATCCCGCGCAGCGCGCCCTCCTGAGACTGATTCGCTTGCAAATAGTTCTGGATGATGGCATCGGATTCGGCACTCTGCGCCGCATCGGGATCGGGGGCAGACCAAACTGTGGGCGGCAAAGCAACAATACCCGCAATCAGAATTGCCAATCCTTTTGGACCGTACACAGAAAAGAGGTGACGTGCCGCAGCCGGAAACGACCACGCAAAAACGGGACCGCCTATCCGGGGGTGCTTCGTGGGACGTTGTTCGTCAATAGCCATTCCTAATGCGTCCATCGTTGACGCTGCCGACTTATCGTAGCAAATTGGGCTCCAACCGCATAGCCGGCCGATTCTACCATTCGACCCTCGGTTTCGGCCACTAAACCAACCAAATAGAGATTTCGATTCCACCGTGCTCCTTAGATGAAGTGACCCGCCCGTACAGTTGCAGGTAGAGTGAAAGAAAACATTAACGCCTTGGTCAGGCTCCGATTCCCCATCGATTGTGCCGCCATGCCGTTGGACAATCTTCTTGCAGATGGCCAAAACCCATGCCGGGGCGGTCGCTTTCAAGGCCTGGAACGTATTGAAAACACGGCTGATAATCCGTACTGAAGAGATCGGCTCGAATGATCTTAGAAGAGCAAATTGGAATCCAGTTCGGTAAGGGTACGGACGAGGAGGTCCGGACGCTCGGCTGCCAATTCGTCCCAGGATGAAAGGCCGGTCGCGACGCCGACCGTTTGGAAGCCATTGCGCCTGCCGGCCTCGACGTCGTTGGGATGGTCACCAATCAACGTGATACGCGCGTCCTGGGCGGCAAGCCCCAGCCGGTGGGCTTCGCGCGCCGCAGCGGCCGCCAGTTCGGCGCGGGTGCGCCCTTGCTCGGAGAATGCCCCCACCGCGAAATACTCATCCAGGCCTGCCAATTCCATTTTCCTTGTACCGATGGCGCGCAAATTGCCAGTAACCAGACCCATCACGGCGCCTCCGTTTCGCAGTGCCAACAGTAATTCGGGAACACCTGGACAAACCCGTTCCCTAAGGGTAGGCGCGCAGTTGCACAAATAAGCCGCCTCACATTCAACGACGATTTGCTCCAACCCAGGATGGTCGCCTCCAAGCATGCTGCGAATCAGGTCGCAATCGAGCATCCCTTGCGTCGGTACGCCGTCAAGGGTCGTCGATACACCCGTCGCGCGGCGTATGCCCTCGATCAGCGCCTGCTTATGATGTGGCCCCGCATTACGGATGAGCGTGCCGTCGATATCGAAGAGGACCAGACTCATGTCAATTCTGGCAGCAGATGGTTCAGCAGCTTCAAGAATGTGCCCGCCACGCGCCGGCCGATCTCCAGCACCTCCTCATGGTCCAGGTTCCCGGCGCCCAGGCCCGCCGCGGCGTTCGTCACGCAGGAGATGCCCAGCACCTTCATCCCCGTGTGCCGCGCGACAATTGCTTCGAGCACGGTCGACATGCCCACCAAGTCGGCGCCAATCGTCTTCAGGTAACGTATTTCTGCCGGCGTCTCATAGCTGGGTCCTAGTAAAGCGGCATAAACGCCCTCGTGCAGCGGCACGCCCACCTGATCCGCCGCCTCGTGGGCCAGAAGCCGGAGATCGCCAGCATACACCTCCGTCATATCCGGAAAGCGCGGGCCCAAACGGTCGTCGTTTGGTCCAACTAAGGGATTCACGCCCTGCAGATTGATGTGATCGGAGATCAGGACCAACGCCCCCTTGGCAAACGCCGGGTTGATGCCGCCGGCGGCGTTTGTCAGAATCACCGTGTCCACGCCCAGCTCTTTGAATAGGCGTATGCCGCAGGTCACTTCCTTGGCCGTATAGCCTTCGTAGAGGTGGAAGCGGCCGGACATGACCGCGACATCGGCAGTTCCCTTGCCGTTCGCGCCCAGCGTCCCCATCACCAACTCTCCTGAATGGCCCTGGGCGGTCGACGCCGGTAACCCCGGAATCTCCGTGTACGGGATGCGCACTGCACGCACCAGGGAATCAGCGAAGGCGCCCAAGCCACTGCCCAGCACTATGCCAAGCGTTGGGCGCAGGGGTGTTTTGGAAAGAACAAAGCTGGCCGCATTCTGCATGTTTGAACTTAGTCAGTTTAACGCGGCGATGGTTATGTAACCTGGAGACAGTTGTTTGCAGCGCAGGGTTTGTGGTCCGCGGTCAGTGTTGTAACCGACGTTTGAAACGAAGCAGCACCCCGATACATAAAAGGCCAGCGGCAAGGAACTTCCAACTCTTTGGCTCAGGAACGACAAAACCCTCCTGGAAGTGGCTAAGATCGCCAGCATTATCGGTAATCGTTGTTACTACGAGGAACGGGCCCGTCTCTAATGGGGATTGATCAGTGCATTGTTGCATAGGTGGGCACACCACGGTAAGTCCAGAGGCGTCCAAATTCAGGTCTGGGAGGTTGCTGCCGGGAAACGCTTCGGTTATTGAAAAGTCGCTTCCCTGAGCTGTTAGAGAAAAACCCAAGATCGGAGTGCAACAGGCGGTGTATTCAAGTACCGTCGTTCCTATGGCAGGGTGAGGGAACGCAAAGTTGAGGTCATATTCAAGTTCGTCACTACCTATGTTTGTGAGATAGAACGCATTTAGATCCAGCTGACCACCGTCGGGCAGCGGATTCGCACCAAAATTGAGTGCCAAGGAATAACCACAGGCGGCAACAAGGCCGGGCGTTACCGGAATCGGATTGTAGCCACAGGTAATCGTGCCGCCGAATGCAGATGAAAACACGCCAGTGATTAACATCACGAAAAGCGTCCTCATTTTACGGCTCCTTTGAAAGCATTGGACAAGCGCATCCGTCCCGCGCTTCCGAGCCGAAGTATATTACCCCTATCGCGTCCTAACAACAGGCATTCCTACCCGCGCGTTCCTACCCGGCATCGGCACGGGAACCGAAAGGCACACGTTTCGCTGCTCCGTCGCCGCCAAAGCGAGACGCTATTCGCAACGCAGGGCCACCATGGGTTCGATTTTCGCCGCGGCGCGCGCAGGCAGGTAACTGGCGAGCAATGCCACCAAAGCCAGCAGAAAGGATACCGCGCCGAGCACCGCGGGATCAAATGGCCGCACGTCGTACAGGAGTCCGGTCATCAGCCGAGTCAGCCCAGCCGCACCCGCAATGCCGGCTGCGAGTCCCACCAGCACCCAAACCATGCTGCTGGTCACCATCAGGCGAAGCACATCCAGAGTTCCCGCACCGAGCGCCCTGCGAATGCCGATCTCATGCGTCCGCTGCACCACCGAATGGCCAACTACGCCTACGATGCCGATGGCGGCCAGCAGCAGCGCCAACAGTGCGAACGCGCTGAGCAGTAGCATGGGGAAGCGGCGTGAGCCGATGGAATCATGAACGACAGTCTCCATCATTTGAATATTGGATACAGGCCGGTCGGGGAAAATGTCTTTGAGCGCTTTCTTAATCGGGGTTACGAATGTAGCGGGCGCGCTAGCCGTCCGGACAACGATGTTCATGATGGGCCAGCCGGCCTGCATATACGGTCGCATGAATTGTCTGCGTACCGGCACATCCAAGCCCTGATGATGCACATCGCCGAACACGCCCACCACAGTCAGGCGAGGTCCATCAGATCCTCCGAGACGGATCGCCCGGCCAATCGGGTCTTCCTTCGGCCAAAAGAAATGAGCCATCGTCTCGTTGATAACGATCACTCCGGTTGCGCTCAGAGTGTCTTGTTGCGTGAACTCGCGTCCCTTCAGGATCGGCACGCCCATGGTCCTAAAATAGTTTGGGCAAGCGACGCTGTAGTCCGCGCCCGGCATGCTTGCCGGATCAGCGGGCGGACGTCCCTCGATTTGGAAGCCACGGCCGGCGTTTCCTTCAAACGGCAAGTGCGCCACCGCGCCGACGGAGACGACACCGGCAACTGAGCCGACGTGGTCGTCCAGATCTTGGCAGAAACGTGGCAGACCGGGAGGGCCCACGTAGATAGCGTCTTGGGGAACGGACATGGTCATCGTCAGAACGTTCTTCGGATTCAGCCCCGGATCGACCCCCGTCAACCGTGACATGCTCTTGATCATTAGTCCGGCGCCGCAAAGCACGATCAGGGCCAGCGCCACCTCCGATGCGACCAAGGCATGACGCAGAGGACTCCGGCCGCTCGTGCTTCCGGTGCGGCCGCCCTCCTTTAGCGGTTCGTTCAGATTGCCTCGTAACGCGCTCAGCGCCGGTGCGAGGCCGAAGAGCACAGCCGTCAGACCGGAGACGAGAAAGGCAAATGCGAATACACGGCCGTCCATCGGGATGGAATCCACTGGGCGCATGGGCAGATGCAGATCGTTCAGTTTGAAAACATGAAACAGCAACTGGCTGCTCCAGGAGGCGATGAACAGGCCAACGGTACCGCCGGCAAGCGCTAGTAAGCAACTCTCAGTGAGTAACTGGCGAGCGATGCGCGATCCCGCCGCTCCGAGTGCGCGCCGGATAGCAAATTCTTTTTGGCGCGCAGCACCTCGAGCCAGCAGGAGGTTGGCGACGTTGACGCACGCGATCAGCAGCACGAAGGCTACCGCTGCGAGCAGTGCCACCATAACGGTCCGGATTCCCTTCATGTTGAAGTCCGCGATCGGGGTCACTGTCGCGCTCATATCCGCGTCTTGCGTGGGGAACTGTTTTGACAGATGAGTTCCAATAGCCTCCATTTCGGCTCGCGCCTGCGCTTCTGTAACATCCGGCTTAAGGCGGGCTATTGCGAGAAAGCTGTTGTCGTCACGACCGAAATCCGTCTTGGTATAGCCAACGGGCACCCAAAGCTGGCGTTGATCGCTCCAGAACTGCCACTCGAAATTCCGGGGCATTACGCCGACCACAGCGAAATCAGCGCCGTCCACACGAATCGTCTTGCCTACTAGCGACGGATCGCCTCCGTAGCGTCCCTTCCACAGTCCGTAGCTAAGGATGACTTCGTGATCCCTGCCCAGAGTCTCTTCCTCGGGAAGGAACGTGCGGCCCAGGAGAGGTTTTGCTCCCAAAACCTTGAAAAATTCAGCCGATACGCGCAGACCCGATACCTGTTCGGCCTCCCGATTGGCGCCAGTGGCCGACAGGTTGTAGCCGCGTCCGGCCGAATCGAAGATGGCCATGGATTCAAAGGAGTGACTCTGCCGCTTAAAATCCCAGAAATTCGGCGCGGAGACGATGTTCCAATTGTCGGGTCCCTTGCCAAAGGTTTCGAACACCAGCATTAAGCGGGCGGAATCGGGAAAAGGCAGCGGTTTCAGAAGAGTGTTATTGATTACGCCGAAGATGGTGGTATTGGCTCCGATGCCCAGCGCCAGCGTCGCGACAGCCATGACTGTGAAACCAGGGTTTTGCGCCAAGTTGCGTAGACCGTAGCGGATGTCTTGGAAAAGGGCTCCCATCGGCATTGCTGTGGCAAGTACATGGCCAACGGTACGCATACGGTCCGATAGCTGAGGATCAGGGACTTGCGCGACCATGAAACGTGCCGCATGGCTTGCGACCTGTCCGGTTCCGTCGAGGGGCTGTTCGATATTGAACAGGAGCAGAGATCTATGCGGCCGAGATTTTCGGCGCGCCGGAGGGCGCCAGCTTCAGTTTCGGCTCCTTTTCGATTTCTTCCATCAGACGCCGCGTTATCTGATCGTCAGTTTCGGCAGAGTTGGCAATCTCGACCGGATAGCGAATCCAGATCTCCAGCCCGTTGTCGTTGAAACGCACGCGGGCGGCCGGACGCGGAGGCGTGGTCTCCAAGCTGGTGGTTCGCTCGAACGTGGCGTGCTGCTTTTCAATCGCGGCACGATATTGCTGATACACGGCGTTCAAAGCGCTGAGCAGGCGGTCGCGCGCCGCCTCGAATCCCACGCCGGGGTCGAAGGTTGTGGACACCGCATGCCACGTATACTCGGTGCCCGGAGCCTGCTTGAACCAGGCGCTCGGCTGGAACAGCATCGCATTGGACACCACCACGATGCGTCCGGTCGAGTGGAGATCCATACCGGCGCCCGCCATTTCGAGCATGTAGATGCGCGTCAGCCCCATGTCGACCACTTCCCCGGTTACATTTGAAACGGTGATGCGGTCGCCAACCGTAATGCCGTATCGGCCCATGAGGAAGAAATACGCTACTACGGAAAGGATGATGCTTTGCAAAGCGACGGCCAGCCCGGCGGTAATCAGGCCGGCCACGGTAGCCAGCGAGCCGAACCCGGACGTAGTAAACGCACTGATGCCCACGGCCAATGTGAGGAACGCACCAACCACGAACCGGCGTAGCAGAAGAATGTGCCGCCGCCTGCGCGTTTCGTGAACGAGGCGGAACGTCGCGCGCTTCCAGACCTCCGCCAAAGCCAGAATAATGACGATCCATATGATCAGAACGACGGTCCGGATCACGAAGTAACTGAGCGCGGCATCGTATTGTTGCTCCAGCTCATTGCGCCACTGCTCAATATTGCCCAGGTCCGCCTGCAATGTAATGCCGGCTTCCCCCAGCGGAATAGCGGCAGCGGAGAGTGGCTTAAATTGCGCCGCGAGCTGGTTTAAACGATCCTGCGGCGCAGTGGAGCCGCCTGTCGTGGGCGCAGCATTCAAAGCGGCGTTAGCGACCTGGTCGCCTTGCTCAATCAGGCCGTTCAGCGAATCTCGGAGCGGGGCTTCCATCTGCTTCGTGGCCTGTGCCAGCGCGTTCGTATCCTTGATCAAACTGTCCACTTGCTGACGGCTTCGAAACGCTGTAAACAGCCGTTCTCCCAACCCGACGATGCCAGAGGATTCGGGTCGAAACGGTTGCTGTTTCGAAGCTGGTACGGTGGCGTTCGCTTTTACTGGATTGGGCGTCGTAAGTTCGGGAATAGAGTAATTCAGTTCATTTACTTGTCCCAGGAATCCGGCTTGGACGCCGTTCGCGCCGCCGGGCCCGGCCGAAAAGCTCAAAATGTTCTGAACGGTGGCCTGGTATTCTTTGGCCAGATTCAATTCCGCTCCTAGGGTATTTCGCTGGGAGGCTAACTGCGCGCGCTTCGCCGGTGGAGAACGATCGATTTGCCGCTGGATATCGTCCAACTGAGTCTGTAGCCGGTTCACGCGGCCGGCTGCGTTGGCTGCGGCCTGGGTTAAGTTGCCTGCAACGGCCGCCTCTTTGCCAGCCTGGCCACTTTTGCCGAGAATCTTCGCTTCCGCCCGAGCGAAGTCGAAGGCCAGTTGACCAATCTTCTTCGAATTGCGCGCCACACTGTCCTGCGCGATCAACGTATCGGGGGAACCGGCCGAACGTTCGACTGAAGTGACATCGCGATACCAGTGAATTACCTGGTTCAAATAGCGCAATACAGAGGTTTGGTCGAGTGTAGAAGCGGCCGGTAACAGCAGCAAAACACTGATGGGAACCAGTAAAAAAGCGGAGGAGACGCGATGAACCATCGTCACCCGTGGGACTCCCCACTCACGCGGGCTGTTACAGCAGCATTCCGGCGATGCAGGCCGACATGAAGTTGGCCAGCGTTCCTACGATCATGGCCTTGAATCCCAAGCGCGCAAGGTCCGATTTGCGCGAAGGCGCAAGCGCTCCGATGCCGCCGATCTGCACGGCAATTGAGCTCAAATTCGCAAACCCGCAGAGCGCGAACGTGGCGATCACGAAAGAACGAGCCTGCAGCGCGCCTTTGATTTTGCCGAGATCCACGTAAGCCACGAATTCATTCAGCACCATACGCGTGCCCAGCAGATTGCCGATGCTGGCGCAATCGTTCCAGGATACGCCCAGCAGCCAGGCGACCGGCGCAAAAATCCAGGCCAGAATTTGCTGCAATGAGGTAGGCATCCACGAGATGAACGAATGGACCCAGCCCAATCCGCCGTTTACCATAGCTATTAGGGCCAGAAAGGCGATCAACATCGCGGCGATGTTCAAGGCCAAGTACAAACCATCGCCCGCGCCGCGACCGGCCGCATCGATCAGGTTGACTCCCGGCTTCTCCACTTCTACCTGGACGGTTCCGGCGGTGACGGGCTTGCCTGTCTCCGGAACAAACATCTTCGACAGCATAATGGTCGCGGGAGCGGTCATGATGACCGCAGTCAGGAGATGCGCGATGGAAACTCCTGCGATGGCGACGTAGGCAGCCATCACCGATCCCGAAACATGCGCCATACCGCTGGTCATGACGGTGAACAGCTCCGACATGGTGAGCGATTCGAGAAATGGCCGTATTGTCACCGGAGCTTCCGTCTGACCCATCACGATGCTTGCGGCAACGCAAGTAGACTCCGCTCCGCTGGTGCCCATGAATCGCTGCATAAACACTGCCATGCCCTTCACAAATACCTGCATCACTCCCAGGTAATAGAGAATGGCGAACAGCGAGCAAATGAAGATGACGATCGGCAATATCTGGAACGCGAACACGACACCGAACTGATCGTTGCGTAGTCCCAATTTGTCGCCGAACACAAAGCTGGAGCCTGCCGACGTATAACTGAGCAACGCGTTAACAAACAGGCTGACCTGATAAAAGAGAGCGCCCACTCCGGTTTTCAAAACCAGGAAGGCAAAACTAAACTGGAGGACAATGCCCCACAACACAACCCGCTTTGGGATAGACGATCGATTCGTCGAGAACAGATAGGCGCATGCGACGATGACAACCAGTCCGAGAAGGCCCTGAAATCTTGCCATCGGCGCGCCGCGCTTAGCTGACGACTTCGAGAATTAAGTCGCGTTCATCGACGGGGTGTTGTGAGATTTTGAAGGCATCTTCCACCAGTTCCGCGGCCTCTTCCAAATGCTCCTCGCTGGTGTGATAAATGCGGCAAAGGATACTGCCTGGATCGATCTTCTGGCCTACCTTTACTTCCAGAATGACGCCGACAGCCGGATCGATATTGTCTTCCTTGAGGTTCCGCCCGGCGCCGATCATAGCGGAAGCCTGGCCAATCAATTCGGCATCGATGCCGCTGACATAACCTCCGCGGGAGGTGGTAATTTCCTGTGCGCCGGTGGCGTTGGGCAGAAGCTCAAAATGGTCGAGCACCTGCGCGTTCCCTCCCTGGGCCGTGATTACATCGCGGAATTTACGATAACCGGAACCGTCGAGCAGTCTCGATTGCGCTGTCTCGCGGGCTTCATCCAGCGTCTTCGTAATCTTGCCCAGGTAAATCATCCGGGCCGCCAGTTCGAGTGAAATCCGGGTCAAATCGGCCGGTCCCGCGTTCTGCAGGGTCTGGGAGACTTCCATAACCTCCAAGGCATTCCCAACCGCATAGCCGAGCGGCTGATTCATGTCGGTGATTAGCGCCTGTACACGCTTATCCATTCGCCGGCCGATGCCCACCATCAACTGGGCCAATCTGCGCGCGTCCACCTGGCGCTTCATAAATGCGCCCGCCCCCACTTTCACGTCCAATACCAGCGCATCGAGGCCGACGGCCAATTTTTTGGACATGATGGAAGACGCGACCAGCGGGATCGATTCTACCGTTGCCGTAGCATCGCGCAACGAATAGAGCTTACCGTCGGCAGGCGCGACTTCGGGCGTCTGGCCGATAAACGCCAGCCTGTGCTCCATCAGTTGCGCGCGGAACTCATCCACCGTTAAATTAGTTCGAAAACCGGGGATGGACTCCAATTTGTCCAGCGTTCCACCCGTATGCCCCAAGGCCCGGCCCGAAATCATGGGAACGACAACACCCGCTGCCGCGGCCAAGGGGGCCGCGATCAGACTGGTTTTGTCTCCGACACCGCCGGTAGAGTGTTTATCCACCTTGATACCTGGGATCGACGACAGGTCAACGAGGGTACCGGAATTTATCATGGATTCCGTTAGCGCGCTTACTTCGCGATCCGCCATGCCGGAGAAAAAAACCGCCATCAGGAAGGCGGACATCTGGTAATCGGGGATCTCGCCGCGAGTGTAACCTTCGATGAGATGGCGAATTTCCTCAGGCGAAAGTTCCTCGCCATCCCGTTTGCGGTGTATTAGGTCGACGGTGCGCATTTTTCGATTTTTAGCGTACCATCCCAATGAATTCAGACTTTTGCGCTTGACGAGAAAACCGTGATTTAATCTAATGCTATAAGGCCAGTTTTCCGTCCATGAGGGCCGGCAGATTTGCCGCCGGAACCCGTACGCCCATGTAGAACGCCCCAAATAGAGCATACACCGCGCTGACCTCGTCGAATCTCATTTCGTAGATTAACTTTTTGAAGACCAACGGGTCGTCGGCGAACAGGTCGACACCCCACTCCCAATCGTCAAAGCCAATGGAACCGGTGATAATCTGGCGCACGCACTCGGCATAACGCCTTCCTATCATGCCATGTTCGTGCATCATGCGCTGGCGGTCTGCCATGGGTTCCATATACCAGTTTTTAGCTTCTCCACGTTTGCGATCCATAGGATAGAAGCAGATGTATTTCGAAGGAGGAATGCGGGGATACAGGCGCGGCGACATGGCCTCCGTCTGACGGGCGACCACTTCCGCAGTCCCGGCATTCCACTCTTCGGAAAACGGTGCGATGCCACGCTCGGCAAGCTGGGCATAGGTTTTGGCCGAAGACTCATAGAGCCCAAGTTCAACGACGGATAAATACGAATGCGCCGGCTCCAGATAGTCGAAGAGCTCTAGC
Organism: Bryobacteraceae bacterium; assembly: GCA_036272835.1. Taxonomy (GTDB): domain Bacteria; phylum Acidobacteriota; class Terriglobia; order Bryobacterales; family Bryobacteraceae; genus Bog-105. The sequence goes on along the minus strand of DATAXY010000056.1, from coordinate 61,865 downwards.
TGGGCCAAAGCCAGTTCCGCCTGGTTGAGTTCGTCAAACTGGTCGCGAAAATGGACCAGCATCAAGTCGCTTTTGTGACCGATCATCGAATAGAGAGCTGACTGGTTGGGGTGGCCCGATTCCGCCCCGCGCTCCATGGGATCGAGGATGGGGACAAGCTCGTCCAACATGCGCGCGCGTTCGGAGCTTTTGAGCTTGTTCCAGGCCGGCCACTTCATGCGGAACATCTGGTGAAGGACCGCCGAACCTTCGAGGGTTAATGGCACCGGAGGCAGATTAGCCATGTACTTCCACCTCTTCGAGCGGTAAAGACGGCATTTGGAAGCGGTAACGGCCTTCGAAGATCTCGGCGAAGACCTGGAGCGTTTCGTCGTGAATGTGTCCATTGTCCCCGAGCACGTATGGGCCGTCCAGGTCTAAGCGTTCGCCACGCATACCGGAGCAGCGCCCGCCGGCCTCTTCGATGAGCAGCGTGCCGGCGGCCATATCCCACGGATTGAGGCCGAACTCCCAGAAGGCATCCAGACGTCCGCAAGCGGTGTAGGCGAGATCGATGGCCGCGGAGCCGCCACGCCGCACGCCATGGGTGATCATCGCAAGCTGGTAATAGAAGTGAATGTTGACATTCTGATGCCGCTTACGGCTGGGAAAGCCTGTAGAGACCAGCGCGTCATCTAATATGGGCGCATTGCTGACGTGGATAGGCGCGCCGTTCAGCCGCGCACCGGCTCCGCGCTCCGCCACAAACAACTCCTCGTGAGCCGGGTCGTAAACTACGCCCGCGATCACTTCGCCCTGACGCGCTAATGCGAGCGTGACGTTCCACATCGGGAAACCGTGGGCAAAATTGGTGGTGCCGTCGAGAGGATCGACGTACCAGCGATATTCGGACCGCATCTCCGCGCGTCCACCCTCTTCGGCAATGATGCCGTGGTCGGGGTAACGCTCCTTCAAGCGCTTGACGATCAACGTTTCACTCGCCCGGTCGGCCGCTGTTACCAGGTCGTATTCCCCTTTGAGTTCGAACCCGACGCCCCGGTGGGACATCAGAATTTGTCCCGCGTCGCGGGCGATGCCGATCGCCGTATCTAGAAAATCTGCCATATGCATTCAGTTCAACACAGAGGGGGAGCGTCGGATGATGCTTTAGTTCTTTGTTGTCACTCTAATTTCGCTAGGGTCGGCCCACGCCGTTCAGAGCTGGATGATGTCGAGTCCGGGGATGCGGCTAAAGTCGCGGACGTTGCTGGTGGCGATGGCGTACCCGAGTTCGGGATTTGGGATTTCAGTTCATCCAAAAACTGCCGTCGTTGTCGACCACGTTCCGCGGTTTGAGCCCGGTAAATACCGTGAGCCAGTTCGGCTACACTCAGAGCGCTGATGACGATGGGTACGTCACCGATGGAAGAGCGAATTATTCGGAACCTGTCTGGAGTTTTGAGGCCGGCGCGTTCGGCAGCGATTAAGACACTGGAATCGAGGACTACTCCCAGGATGGTGGATTCCATGGCTGGCGCTGCGCGTTGATTCCCGCCTCTACATCGCTCGCGAAATCCTCATCAACAATGGCATTCGCGCCGCTGGACTCTAGCGCAGCGATCACCTCAGAGATGCTCCGGCCCGTCACTTGCGGTGCCTTCACGACAGCAATCGGATGGCTGTCCTGCTCGACAACCACCTCGAAGCCTTCCCGGACTTTAGCCAATACAGCATGAGGATCGCGAGCAAGTTAGGCTTCGGTCACATGCAGAGTCATAGTTTGATGATATACGGATCGGTGAGGACGTGGTCTCATGGCTCGTGGAGGCTGGCGTCACAGAATGAGGTGGGCTGGGTTCAAGTCTGGTTCCTGTTTGGGCGAGGGTACCTTGTAAAGCCTTCCGGGCGCGAAGCGGGCCCAAAAGTGACGCATGCCAGGCATCACTACTTTTGCGACGGGCAGGCCTACATCGGCTCGGGTTTGGTCTAAGACCAGAATCTCGATACCGAGTTCGCGGGCGCGATCGATGCAGAGACGGAGATTGCGGTCGATGTTGCCCGTGCTGGGATTCGAGTAGCCAACGAAACGTTGTGCCGGATCGGGATGCAGAAAGTCCCGTGATGCCCACTGTCCTAAGGCAATGCGTACCGTGGCGCCACTCTCGATTGCGGCGACGGCCTGATTGACCTCAGTACAGGCGCGAGTCAGTGCAATCTGCGCGTCAAAGTGCGCGCCAAAGCCGGCGACCGGGTCATCGTTACCCACGAGACTTTGAGAAATGGCAACAAATACAGGAATGCCAAAGTCGGTAGTAAGATCCAGCGCCCAGAGACGACGCCCCAGGCGCGCATAGTCGGCGAGAAGGTCGCCAAAATAAGGCAGCGGAAAACTCTCGATCTCGACGCCGGGACGCCGCGCCCGGTTGTACCACCAAATGGCGGCTGCATCGCGCTCGACAACTTCGAAAATGCCCGCTAATATGGCTTCCTGCAACGAATCACCCGCGGCATTACCGTTGGAATCCGGGCGGCAGAAATCGTGATCCTCTTCATCTATTGGTACGTTGTAATAGCAGAAAGCGGCGGGCAAATAGCGGGGGCGGCCGTGGGTCAGCGACCGCAATTCCACCCAAGCAACGCGACGGAATGGGTCGAAGCGCTGCGGGACGAAGTTGTAGTCTCCCTCGCGCCGGTTCCACTCGTCGCGATGGGCATATTGGCTCTCGCTGAAAAGCAGGCAGTTCTCGATGGGCACAGCGGAATCGCCAAGCTCTTGGGCAGAGCAGAAACGGGAGGCCTCGTAGCCGCGCCAGCAACCCGAGTAACGCTCCAACGCTTCGCAAAGAGCGCTGCGCCGCGCCTGTGAGGCGGTCATGCCCTTACCGATGCTGCGGCTTCCGAGCCACCGCGCCGGAGAAGACTTCCGTCCGTATTGGAGGGTGAAGTTGTGCACTGCGGCATAGACATGGATGCTGTTGGCAGTCGCCACATTGAGCGGCCCGAGGGCAGCAACGACACCGGTAAAGGGGCTGATGTGACGCTCGTAACGATGAAATGTCGCAGGCGGCTCGGTTTGGGGCGGCGGGCAATGCGGGCATCCCTCACGACGGGGAAGCATATGGCGCTTGGTTTCTAGAGTGGAAGCGTCCAGCGTAATCAACATCCCGTCCAAGTGATGCGCCGCGCCCGTTGCCAGATATTTGTACGCCTCAGTTGCGGCAAGGTGCAGAATAGCTTCAGTGGTAGATGGCAACGCCGCAACTGAATAAGGTCTGTCGTCTGAGCCGTGCGGAAATTCCTGGAGAACTCGCATTTCGGGGTTTTCGCGAAGGCGCGCGGCCAGGCAATGCCAGCACGGCCCGGATTCCGGAAGAAATAGCGGGCCTATGGAGCCAACAACGCCTACGGGCTTAATGAGTAACCAAGGTGCTTGCATGTTACTCAATTCCGGCCGGAGATAGTCGTCCGTTACTATCAGCGTTAGCTGGGCGTCGTCAGTTACATCAATATTTAGCCGGTGTAAGGCGCTTTCGAGAGTACTTATTTCGGCATTTCCGGCAGATTTCAGTTGAACGGCGGAACGAGGGGGTAATGCGGCGGCTCCCAATAAGCCCAAGAACGCACGCTCTCCTTCATTCTCGTTATGTTCGGCATCTTCGATGTATCCGCCGTCGATTAGCTGCCGAAGACCGAATGTTACATCGAGAGGAGTAAGTTGCGGCGCTAACAGCGAAAGAATATCTTCGACGCTGCGTCTCCCGTCGATGTAGGGCGCAAGTAGCGCGATCAGGCGGCTGCGCAGGACACGATAACCAGCCTCCCAGAGCAGCACCGTTTCATCTTCGCTGACGATCCGGACGTGATAGTGCGCCTTGAATCGCGGTCTGCGAGGCATCAGAAAATATACTTCAAGCCAAACTGAATCTGCCGCGGAGGTTTGGAGCCGTACGCATTCGAGGAGAGCACTTGGCCGAACGATGGGGAATCGAAATTCGCATTTGGCGTGTCGAAATTGGGGTGATTCAGGAGGTTGAAAAACTCAAAGCGGGCTTGCAACCTGCTGGCTTCGGTGAGTGAGATGTCGCGCAGCAATGCGACATCAAGATCGACCAGGCCAGGCCCAATCAAGGCGTTCCGTCCTTCGTCGCCGAAAGCGCCCGGAGCGGCAGAAAAGGCACACGGATTGAACCAGCTACCCGGAACGCGGACCTGGCCGGCTGCCAGACCGCCTTGCGATTGCGTCGAATGGCATGCGACATTGGGGTTCTGCATGACCGGCCCCGCTACGAAGGGATTCGCGATCACATTCGGCCGATCGGTGAAGATGCTCAATCCCGAATTGCCTGTGCCGCTCTGATCGACTCCGCGCGTGACGGTGAATGGCCGGCCGCTCTGCGCGGTCAGAATAGCCGAGGCATTCCAACCGCCCAGCATATCTGCGGCGATCCCGGACCGGAGCCATTGCCGGCCGCGGCCGAACGGCAGGTTATACACAGCGCTCCACACGAAGCGTTGGCCGGCATTGAAATCGGAAAGTCCGCGTTCGGCCTGCAGATCGTTCGAATTCTGCGGGAAACCGGGCTCGGTCGCGGTTGCGAAAAGCGTCGAGGCATCGTCGATCGATTTAGACCAGGTATATGAAGCCAGAAAGCTGAGCCCGTTGCGCAGCCTCTGTTCGCCGCGAACCTGCAAGGAATGATAAATGCTGGAAGCGCCCGATTCGAACAACTCAAACGGACCAAACTCCGGATAGGGAGGGGCTTGGCCCGGCTCAGGCTGATTGGTATTGCGCCGATCAATCAGATGGGCGCCCGCCGTCCCCACATAGGCTACATCCAACACGAGTGAGGGCAGAATCTCTCCCTGAACATCGAAATTCCACTGCTGAACCATGGGATCGCGATAATTGGACGCGATGAATTCGGGCAAAGTTGGCGCAAAATATGGAAACGGGCTGATAATGTTCTGAATGCTGTTGAACCCATTCGTAAAATACAGCTGTGAAGTAAGTTGAGGAGCATTGAGACGCGGACCAGCATTTAGATTTAGAATGCCAACATCGTAAAAGATCCCATATCCCGAACGAACCGCCAACTTATTAGTAGCAAGCGGGCGCCAGGCGAAGCCCACGCGAGGTCCGAAATTTGTGTAAGTGGGTGGAAAGGTGGCACGCGAAACTCCGTTCGTCCCTGCGACGATGTATTGGCAATCCGGTCGAGGGAGACACGTAATCGACTGCGGGCTCAAATTCGGAACACTGTAACGATTATGCGCTTCAACAGGAGGGCTGTTGAACTCATAGCGCATACCAAGATTTAAAGTAAGCCGATCGGTAACTTGTATGTCGTCCTGAATAAAATAATCCTGCGAAGCGGTTCGCAACGATGTATCGCTGTTGCCGGTTACCGCAACCGCGATATAGGGAAGGCCATAGAGCAGATCTTCAAGCGGGTTTTTGGTGAGCGCGCCGGTGAATTGCCACTCGCCGCGCGCGACTGGGTCGAGAAAGAAATTCAGGCGAATATCACGCAAATCGAACCCGGCTTTGATCTGATGGCGGCCGCCCCAGACGGTGGGATTCCAGGCCAATGTATCGGCCAGTTGAATGGTATTGTCATGGCGGTGCTGTGGCGTGTTGACCGGATCGCCAATCGCGTCGAAACCGGTAAGGATCACATCGGGATAGCCTTTATCAATCGGCGCCTGAGCGAGAGAAGGGAAGCCGAGCTGGGCACTGAAATCCTGGCCTGCGCCTTGCTGCAAAATGCCGCCGCTAAATCGGTTGTAGCCGGGACGAAACTCGTTCACCGCTCGGGGGCTCAAAATGTGGATCCAACTTATGCCTGTGTTTTGACCGCGGTTCGGATAGTTAGTACCGTAACCGGGCAGATTCGTGAAGGCATAGAACGGATCGTAAGGATAGAACGTCGCCGAATCGGATAGCGAATAATGGAATGCCAGGCTGTCCCTGGGCGAAATTTGTTGGTCGATTTTAATCAGCGGCTGATAGCCGGTTTCCCGCTGCACCGGCTGACCGAGATATTGTGTCGATGTTGCAAGATTCGCCCCGGCATTGGCGGCGGGGTACAGATTCAGCAGCGCTACGCCTGCGGGATTCCGAAACGCCGGCGGAACAGCTAGCAGCGCGTTGAAACGGTCCAACGCGGAGGGTACGGTAGCTGTTCGCGTGACGGCCTGACTCAGGATCAAGCCCTCGGCCGAAACAAAATAGAACGTCTTGTTTTTGACGATCGGACCGCCCAGGGTCCCGCCGAATTGATTGCGATCCAGCCTGGGAATATTTCCACACGTTCCGGTCAACGATCCAGGATGGCAATCGGGAAGATCGAAGAAGTTCTTCGCATCGAGATGACGATTGCGCACGAACTCGAACGCGTCTCCGTGCAGTTCGTTGGTTCCACTTTTCAACACAACATTGATCTGCGCGCCGCCATCACGCCCATATTCAGCGGACGAGCCGGCGGCCTGTACTTGAAATTCGCGGATAGCATCTACAGAAGGCAGCGCACTGTAGCCATTGATCGACTGATCGTTATTGTCGGTTCCATCCAGGAGAAAATTGTTCTCTTGCTCGCGCGCGCCATCGACGGAAACAGTTACTCCATCGACTGAGTTTTGCGATCCATCGGGCGGCAGTTGCGCGCCGGGAACTAACAAGCTAAACGTCAGGAAATTGCGTTCGTTGAGAGGCAGCCCGTTGATGCTGCGTTCCGTAATAGTCTGTCCAATGGTGGAATCGTCGGTCCGGAGCGGCTGCGCTTCGCCGCTCACAATAATGTGCTGTTCCATCTTTCCGAGGACAAGTCCGAAGTCGGCCCGCTGCGTGACATTAACCTCCACCCGAATGGGGCGGCTGATTTCCAATCGAAAACCGGGAACGGATACCTGGACTTCATAGTCTCCCGGAGGAAGAAACGGGACCCAATAAGAGCCTTCCCCGCCGGTTTGCGTGGTGCGTTGCTGGTTAGTGGCGAGATTGCGTGCAAGAACGGTTGCACCCACGACGGCGCGGCCGCTTGGATCGGTCACGACGCCCACCAAAGAACCGCTGGGCTCGGCCGCAAATGCAGAGGCTACTGTTGCAACTACCAGTACTGTAAGCGTACAGAGGTTCACCACGGCAGACTTCTGAGCCGACTTCATCAATAGAGACTTTAGAAAGAGATTAGTGCTGAGTTTATCAGGTTCGATTGACAACCGTTAACAGGCCTTCCAAAATGCCAATGTGAATCGACCTCGCGTGGCGGTGGCGGGCGCAAACTACGGCCGCGCGTATTTGTCGGCCTTGGCGCATGCCCGGGACCGGTTCGAGACGGCCGGTTTGCTGGCCACGGGGAGCATAGGTTCCGTTCGGGCCGCGGCGGAGTTCGGTGTTGCACACTACCGTTCAGTGAAGGAATTGCCGGACGGTATCGAACTGGTGTGCGCGGCGGTCGGTTCGCGAGGATTCCCAGTAGTCTTGGACCTGCTGCGCAGGCGTATACCGGTTCTTTGCGAACATCCCCTTTCACCCAGCTTGCTCGATGCGGCGCTAAAGGAAGCGGCGACAAACGCGACTCGATTCCACGTGAACGGACATTTTGCGATGCTTCCCTGCTCGCGCGAATTTTCGCGACGCCTCTCGAGTGTTCGAGAGCATCCGGCATTTCTCGAAATTCTGGCGACCGAGCGCTCGCTATACGCCGCGCTCGACGTTCTTTTCCAAAGTGTAGGCCAGGCGGCGCCGTTCGAAATCATCTCCGCAAGGCCGGGTGACCCATTCGAGAGTGTTGAAGCCACGCTGGCCGGAATGCCTTTGCTTCTGCGGTTACAGTGCACACGAGAGAACCCGATTCCCGACGGCGATGCGGCGTATCTTGTCGACTATCGAATCAGCGCGGGCTTTCGCTCCGGTCTGTTGTCACTGCTTTCCATGGGAGGACCCGTTTCGTGGACCGCGAACTACGCCTGCGTTCAACCGGCAACAGCATCGGATATCAAAAAACAGGCCTCGCCGGAGGAACTTCGCGTGCAAAGGAGAGATGCGAACCTGGCGGCGATCGAGCAAACTCTCAATAACAGCGCGCCGCCGGAACAACAGGCGGAGTACTTGTGCGCAGTCAGTAGCGCTTGGCATCGAGTAGGAGAGGCTAGCGTGCTGGCTGGTAAGTAGCTGCTTGCTGGTGGGATCGCGGCGTCCTCCGCTCCCTAATACGCCGGCACGCCATACGACCGCAAGATGTCGTCTCCAAGCACCACCCCGCGCACCCGCTTCACATTGGCCCGATCAAGCACAGGAAGCATCGAGACCTGGTCGGTGCCCATTCGTTCCAGAGCGACTTCCACCGGTTGATCGGCATGCACATGCGGAAATTCTTCAAGCGTATTTGAGTCCAAGTCGGCCGGCCCCGGATGCATCAAGGCTTCCACCGGTGTCTCCGGGTCTTGGCTATTAACCGCATCGGCAACCTCGGAAGCCCGCAGCACGCCCAACAGTTCATCGCCCTCGCCGACAAGATAGAGCCCGCCAAACGGATGCGGCGTTAAATCGTGCACCGGCGTCTCAGGACTCACAAAAGGCGGGGCTACGCGCATCACTTCCGCCACTGTCTTCGAATGCCGGCTCCGCTGCGCCTCCGGATCGGGTAGGTGAATACCGTCCTGTTCATTCAAGGCTTCATAAATAGGTTTCGGTTGCAGCTTATAGGAGATGTAAAAGCTGATCATATTGGCGATCATTAGCGGCACCACGATGGTGTAATCCCGCGTCAGTTCGAAAATCATGAATACGCTGGTCAGGGGAGTGCGAACGATGCCCGCAAATGTCGCGCCCATGCCAACTAGCGCATACGCTCCCGCGGTGGCGGTGTGCACGGGAAACCAGTGATGAACCACGGTACCCACAGCGCCGCCGAGCATCGCGCCCATAAACAGGCTGGGACCGAAGATGCCCCCGGTATTGCCGGACGCATAGCAACTGGCAGTCGCGACCAACTTGAGAATAACCAGCGCGGCCACGATCGGCAATACAAAGTTACCTGTCAGTACCTGGCCGACATAGTCGTATCCAGCGCCTTCTACCTGCGGTATGAAGAAGCCGATTATGCCCACCACTAATCCGCCTATCGCCGGTTGCCACCACTCAGTCGACACCGGCAGCCGCCGCAGCCGCATACGCATGCCGAGGGTCATCTTCACAAATGCCACCGATACAAAACCTCCGAGAATGCCTAGGACCGCATAGGCCCCAAACTCGGCCGGGTGCGTAAGCTGATAAGCGGGCACGTGGAAAAGAGGGTTATCGCCCAGGAACAGATGGAGCACCACCCAGGAGGTAGCAGCGCTGATCACCACCGACCCCAATAACGGCGCGTGCAGATCGCCCATGATCTCTTCAAGCGAGAACAGGACTGCCGCGATAGGAGTGTTAAAAGCAGCCGCCAAAGCCGCGGCCGCGCCCACCGGAATCAGCGCCTTCACGTTGTCCTGGCTTAACCCCAGCCTTCTCCCCACCGTCGATGCCAAACCGGAACCAACCTGAACCGAGGGCCCTTCACGCCCGAGCGAAATGCCGCAGCCCAGAGCCGCGGCCGAGCAAAAAAAACGGCCCAAGATCGTCTTAACCTTGATCCGGCCGCCATGTAAAAAGAGCGCTGTTTTCGTCTGCGGAATGCCGCTGCCACGCGCCTGCGGAAAATACTTGGTCAGTAGGAATCCGGTGATTAGCGATCCCCCAATCGGAACCAATAAGCGCCGGAGACCCAGGCCTCCTGTCGGATATAGGTACGCTCCCACGCGCTCCGTCAGAACAATGAAGGCGACAACAATAGCCCCCACCGCGCCCCCAATCAGTAACGAAAGAACAAGAAAAAGCTGACTTTCCCGTTGGCGCAACTCGCCGGCCCAGACCTTTAGCGCGGCACTGGGTCGCCGCCAAATGGAGTCTGCTTGCTCGGGAGTGGCGCCAGTTGTACTGGTGCCCATCTCCCTCTAGGGTACAAAGCCGAGGAAAATTTTAGTAGGCCACGGCAATCAACGTGCAAAGATCTATCTCCAACGGCGCTATGGTGGAACTGATACGTGCCGCAATCTGTCATCAAGATTCTGCTCGCCGAGGATCACACGATTGTCCGCCAGGGTTTAAAGCTAATCCTCGCGGCGCACAGCGATCTCGAAGTTATCGGAGAGGCCGCCAATGGCCGGGAGGCAGTCGAACTGGCGGCCTCACTCAAGCCCGATATCGTGCTTATGGACGTGGCAATGCCGGAGTTAAACGGGATCGAAGCGACCCGCCGCATCGTGCAGGATTCCCCGCGACTTCGTGTCCTGGTTCTCAGCATGCATAAGGAAGCTGTTTATGTGCGGGAGATCCTGAAAGCCGGCGCGCGCGGTTACATCTTGAAGGACGCCATCGATACCGAACTAGTGAACGCCGTTCGCTCCGTAGCCCGCGGAGATGGCTATATCAGTCCCGCCGTTTCGGGCGCATTGCTGAATGATTATCGGCAGAACGTAACAGATCCGCTGGATCTACTCTCCAGCAGGGAACGGGAGGTGCTTCAGTTGATCGCCGAAGGCAAGACCAACAAGGAAATCGCCGTGCGTCTGAACCTTAGTGTTTACACCGTGGATTCGCATCGCAGCAAGCTAATGGAGAAGCTCAACCTGCACAATACCGGCGAGCTCGTGCGCTTCGCCGTTAAGAGCGGCTTGGTCGACTAACCCCCGCGCTCACGTTACGATTCCGGCGTCGCTGCCTTGGCCTTCAAGAGCCGCAGAATCTCTTTCATGGATGCATGCGAGGCCGCCACTTGTCCCGCGCCGAAGATGTGCGTCTCCAGTTCCAAACGGCCCTGGTAGTTATCCTTTTCGAGAGATCCCAGGATCGCCATCCAATCCAGATGTTCCGGGTAGTCGAGGAGGCTTTTGCCTTTCACATGAATATTCCACATGCGGTCCTTCGGCACGGCGTCGTAGCCATCCGGATAAGGCTTTTCTCCCAACTCAAGACCGTTCAGCGTATCCCAGTTGATCCCCACGTTCATGGGGAGTAACTTCAGCAACCGTGCGGTCTCCGCAGAGGTCCCCGCGTTCTGAGAAAATTCGTTCTCGATGAGCAGTTTGACGCCTTCCTTCTGCGCAATGGTTGACATCGGTCCGATGATATCGGCGATACGCGGAAAAAGAGACTCGGGATTGGCAACTCGGGAAAACGTAAAGATGCGAACCAACGGGCATTGGAACACCTGGCTTGCTAATATGCCCTGGCGCAGATCCGCTATATGGTTATCGAACAGCGCCTTCGAGTGTGCCAACCGTTTCTCACGCGCCGCCGGAGTCTCCGGCTTCTTACGCAACGGCTCCGTTCCCGGCAGATCGAATTTGAGGAACGGCGTATCGAGGAACCCGATTCCGATGCCCGCATCTTTAAATTGCGCGGCCGCCTCGCGCATGGCAGCCGGTTCCAAAGCATAATAGGCGGGGCTATGCGTGCCCAGCGGCGCCGGCACATTACGCAGTGAGAGCCACTGCAGTCCGAACGTGTGGGCGAACTGGATCGATTCAGCGGGCGATCGTGAGACTTCGTCCGTGATCGCGCTCACGCGCGAGCGTGTGATCCGATCCGCGGCGGCGCGCAACCGGAGCGAAGCGGAAGCGGCAAGTGTGGACACCAGAAACGATCTACGATTCATCACAACCATCATCTACCAATCCCGGCGGGAAAGAACTCATAATCCGTAGTTCGCGTGTTACGGTAGTGGCTGGTCGAATGGCTTGGTTTACACGACAGAAACCGCCCGTGGAAGGCGCCCCACCTAGCGAAGCCGAAAAAAACGTTCGGACGGAGGGTCTCTGGCAGAAGTGCGAGAACTGCGGCCAAATCATCTGGCGGAAGACCGTCGAAGATAACTACCAGACCTGCCCTAAGTGCGGCTATCATTTTCGGATTGGCGCTGTAGAGCGGCTGAAACAACTCTTGGATGACGCGCAGTATGAGGAGCATGACGCAGGACTAAGATCTACCGACCCATTGTCGTTCGTCGATTCCAAGCCCTACAAGCAACGGCTGGCAGAGACGCAAGCGGCAACAAAGCTGCCGGACGCAGTAATCACCGCGACCGGAACCCTGAATGGCCGGCCAGTTGAGATCTGCGCGCTCGAGTTGAAGTTCATCGGTGGGAGCATGGGCGCGGTTGTCGGCGAAAAAATTACCCGATCCATTGAACGTTGCATCGCCCGCCGAACACCTCTCGTGATTGTGTCGGCATCCGGCGGCGCGCGCATGCAGGAAGGCGCTATCAGCTTAATGCAGCTGGCCAAGCTCTCCGCTGCCTTGATGAAGTTGGACGAGGCCCAATTGCCCTACATCAGCGTGCTGACCGATCCTACCACCGGCGGTGTAACGGCAAGCTTTGCCATGTTGGGCGACCTCAATATCGCCGAACCAGGCGCGCTTATCGGCTTTGCCGGACCCCGGGTGATCGAACAAACCATTCGCCAGAAGCTGCCGGACGGCTTTCAACGAAGTGAATTCCTGCTCGAACACGGCTTTCTGGACGCGGTTGTGAACCGCACGGAGCTTAAAGACTACATCGCGAGAGCCCTCGACTTCTTTGTCGGTTGAGGCTGCCATGCTATACTCCGTTGAGGAGTTCCGCGCTCGGCGCACGCCTGTTGTTACGGTGCGGCCCTCATGGGGCGTTTTTCGCCGCAAGCAGTTCAATCCAGGACAATCATATGCCGAAGATGAAGACACATAAGGGTGCCTCCAAACGTTTTAAGAGGACCGGGACAGGCAAGATCATGCGTCATCATGCCAATGCCCGCCATATCTTAACGTCCAAGACACGCGCTCGCAAGCGGAAGCTGGGTCAGGGTGTTGTTGCCGATGAAACGGATCAGCCCAAGCTGCGGACGATGATTCCGTACTAGCCCGGCAGCCTAGGACAGCAGAGATTTTTAGCGGGTAGAAGCAGAGCGCCGCACGTGCCTGCCTTCTCCCGCGGCAACTCTTTAAGAGAGCGGTCATAAGAAAAGGAGAAAAACGTGCCCAGAGTAAAACGTGGTACCCATCGGCGAGATTATCGCCATAAAACGCTTCGCCGCGCTAAAGGTTATTTTCTTACCAAGTCTAAATTGAATCGTTCCGCGCAGGAAGCGGTGGAAAAGGCGCTGCGTTACGGCTACGTGGGCCGTCGCTTGAAAAAGCGCAACTTTCGCTCTCTCTGGATCGTGCGTATCAATGCGGCCTGCCGGGGTGCGGAAATTAGCTATAGCCGCTTTATCAGCGGTTTGAAGCGCGCCGGAATAGAATTGAACCGTAAAGTTCTGGCCGATATCGCCATAAACGATGCACCCGGCTTCTTGACGCTCGTCGGCAAAGCCAAGGCCGCGCATCAAAGCCAGTTGCAATAGGGCCGATACTGCCCGTCGTAAGTTCGGTAAGCTGTAATTCTGGATCACATGGAAGCGGTACAAGAAGGCATCGACACCCTGGCAAGTTTGGAACTGCGCATCACTCGCGCGGTTGAATTGATTACAAGTCTCCGGAACGAGAATCAACAGTTGAAGCAGGACTTGGAGACGACTCAACGCGAACGGGATACCGCGAAAGCTGAGCGCGATGAATCCGTCGGGATGGGCGCGGAGTTCCAGAAGGACAACGAGGAATTGCAGCAACGGGTCAACCAGTTGTCCGGCGAGTTAAGCGAGCTCAAGGACGAACGCAAGCAGGTCAAGGCGCGTATTGAGAAGCTGCTCAGCCAGATGGACCTGCTGAGCGCCGGCTAAAAGGTCGAATCACGGCAATGGATGCACCGGACAAAGCCAAACAGATTGTCCGGGTCACCATCTTCAACCAGCCTTATAGTGTTTCTACGGGCGGCGACCCGCGCGATATCGAGCTACTGGCGCAGGAGGTGGACGACCTGATGGTGGCAATCGCTCGCCGTGCGGGCAATCTCGACGCCACACGCACCGCGGTGCTTGCCTGTCTGCATTTGGCTGATCGGCTTCAATCGGCCGAACGCGAACTCTCCAATCTAAAGGAATCGGTTGAGCACAAGAGCCGTGACTTCGCGCTCCTGCTGGACTCCGCATTGCCGGAAGAGTAGACGCGGCCCCGAGCCGAGATACTTGACATTAGCAACTAATCTCGCTGAAGATGTCAACTATGGTGTTGACTCAAGAGGCTCCCTCCGAACTTGCCGGCCAAACCGCTATTTTCCGCCGGTTTAACCGGACATACACGAAGTTTATCGGAACTCTGAATGAAAAACTCCTGAACAGCGACTTTAGCTTGGGTGAGGCCCGCGTCCTTTACGAACTGGCGACTCGCTCGGCGTCCAAGGCAAGCGAGATCGCGGACGGCCTTGGAATCGACGCCGGATACTTGAGCCGCCTGCTGGGAAAATTTGAGCGAGACGGCCTTTTACAAAGAAAGGCCTCGGAACAAGACGGCCGCTCCACTGAACTGATACTCACAGCACGAGGCAAGGCTGCGTTCAAAAAGCTCGACGCTCTTTCCAACGAACAGGCGCACGCCACTCTGGAAGGTCTGCCACCGGCCGCTCGAATGGAACTGGTGAGTTGCATGCAGTCTATCGAGAGAATTCTTACGAAAGACCGGAGCCGGCTGCCCTACGTCTTGCGTCCGCCTCGTGTTGGCGACATGGGCTGGATCATCTATCGAGAGGGCGTCGGTTACGCGGAACAGTTCGGCTGGGACGAGACGTTCGAAGCCCTAGCCGCGAAAATTGTCGGCGAGTTCGTCGCGAATTTCGACCCCAGCCGGGAACGTTGCTGGATCGCAGAAATCGACGGGCAGAATATAGGGCACATCTTCTTGGTCAAGCACCCGGACCAACCACAGACCGCGAAACTTCGTCTCCTATATGTCGAGCGGTGCGCCCGCGGGATGGGGCTTGGAGACGCCCTGGTTACTGAGTGCATTCGGTTCGCCCGCACAGCAGATTATCGGAAGGTTGTTCTGTGGACGCAAAGCATTCTTGTCGCAGCGCATCGCATTTATAGCCGCGCGGGCTTCCACCTCGTAAAGGAAGAGCCCCACCATAGCTTTGGGAAGGACCTTATTGGTCAGGAGTGGGAACTGGACTTGAGCTAAGTGAGTTAAGGTAACATTAGGTCAGGTACCTATTGAACTTTGTGTTCCGCTGTTCGAAGCTAATTGCCATCGCAACGGCGATCTTTCTTCTGTCCTCGACGCTGGACAATATACCAGACTGTCCGGAGGCGCTCAATTCGAGTTCGGGATCGAGCATCCGCATACTCGTAAATCATTGTCTACCGGAATGCATTGATACAACGCATATTGTTGCGTCGGGACCTCACCAACAGCCCGAGATCTCTTTTCAGTATGCGGTTGATGTGCTACCCGCGCTATCGCTGCCCAGCATCACACGGTCCCTCAACCAAGCTACCGATCCTTCTCCACCAACGGCCTAAGGCGGCCGTATTCGGTCCTGTGAATGTTGGAGCACACCAGTTACGGCATGTGCTTCGCGTAATCTCGCACCGGTTCCGGTCGCTAAGTCAGTTATCCATTTAGCTGAACGTATAGAGGATAAATGTTCTTGCTAGACCGCCTTGAAATAAGGGAAAGGAACAATGGACCGTGCAAACTTCAGAAATTATTAAGGCCTGGGGAAAGATCTTAAAAGGCCAAAGGCCGTCACTCTCTATTGAGATTACCCGCGAGTGCCCGCTTCGATGTCCCGGATGTTACGCGTACGAAGACGCCCATTTAGGAGGACCCGTGACCCTGCGCGAACTGAACGATCGCAAAGGGCAAGAACTTATAGACGGCGTTATCGAGGTAGTCGACCGGTTGCGGCCCTTACATCTTTCGATAGTGGGTGGAGATCCGCTGGTGCGCTATCGCGAGTTGGTGATTCTGGTACCGCTTTTGCTGGCCCGAGGCATTCACGTGCAAATTGTCACCAGCGCCTTCCGGGAGCTCCCATCGTCCTGGAAAGGCCTTCCCCACATGAATATCGTCGTCTCGATCGACGGGCTTGCGCCGGAGCATGACCACCGGCGCAAGCCCGCGACTTACGAGCGAATCATTAAGAACATCGCCGGACAAAGAATAACTATTCACTGCACGATCACCGGACAAATGTTAAAACGCCCGGGATATCTGCGCGATTTTCTGCTCTTCTGGACGCCAAAAGCCGAAGTAAATAAGATTTGGTTTAGCCTTTTCACGCCACAAATAGGTGACCACCTTCCCGAGATGCTAACAAGCGGCGAACGTAGCCAGGCGATTGCCGAGCTGTTACAACTGAGGAGAGAATTCCCGAAGCTCGACATGCCGGAAGGCCTGATTCATCAGTTTTCGTCGCCTCCTAGCGGTCCTGAAGAATGTGTGTTTGCGTTGACAACGCAAACGATCTCGGCCGACCTAAAGACAAACGTCACGCCGTGCCAGTTCGGCGGTAATCCGGATTGCGGGTCATGTGGATGCATTGCATCGATGGGTCTGGCCGCGGTAGCAGCGCATAAGTTGGGCGGAATAATTCCCGTGGGCGCGATCTTTAAATCTTCCGTAAAGATTGGCCGTTTACTATCCAAACCGGCGTCGAAAGCTCCTCCTACAATCCCGGCATTTCGAGTTCTGCCCTAATGAAAGCGTCCATTTCAATGAGAATAAGAGACACTTCAAAGGAACAGTCGGAGCTCAAAAGACTGCGAGCCCTGTCAGCGCGTGTTGGCCGTAACCCGCTGTTGGTTCAGGCGAGCAGTGGAAATACATCTGTCAAAATCGATGGAACGTTATGGATCAAAGCATCCGGTAAATGGCTGGCCCACGCTGAAGCAGACGATTTTTTCATGCCTGTTCAACTTGCCAGAGCAAGGATGTGTTTGGAACGGCACATCGCGATTCCGGAAACAGAGGCGACGTCTTCCAGCCATGTCTGCGCTTCGATCGAAACTGCGATGCACGCCATACTACCCCAAAAAGTAGTCGTTCACGTTCACTCGGCAAACACCATCGCGTGGGCGGTTAGAGAAGATGGGCCAAGTCAGATTGGGAAGCGACTTTCGAGATTTTCTTGGCAATGGATACCTTACGTTCGCTCCGGCGTTGATCTTGCGAGAAGCATCCAGGATGCCCTCTCACGTTTTCCCGGAGCTGAGGTTTTTATATTGGCCAATCACGGGCTCGTTGTGTGCGGCGAAAGTTGCGACGCGACGGAGGAACTGTTGGCTGAAGTGGAGAGGTGTCTCGCAATTCAACCGCGTCCCGCCGCAGAACCGGATTATGCCGCGCTGAATGAACGAATGCCCGGCTCCGCCTGGTCTTTGGCAGACAGGGCAGCGGTGCATGGCTTGGCGACCGACCCAATCTCCCGACGAATTTTATCGGGAGGCGTTCTCTATCCCTGTCAATTTATATTTCTGCCAGGGACCGTGGGAGTACCTGAGTCCTCTCCCCTGAGGCAGCTATCCGATTTACGCCAACATCGAACGTCTCTCCTGGTAGAGGCATGCGGCGTGTTCTGCAGTAAGGACATGACGCGAGCGGAAAAAGAGATGTTAATCGGGTTGAGCGACATCGTTCAACGAATTGATGCATGTGCAGCCGTTCGATACCTATCGGCGCAGGAGGTAATCGAACTCTCAAATGTGGGCAGTGAACATTATCGGAGCGCCGCCGAAGCGAATTGGGCATCTGTGTAAGACCAAAAGACCAGCCATCGCCTAGTCTGTCTCGTGTCCGCTACACTATCTTATACACGCGACATGAGCAGTCTTATATCCCCCTCGTTATTCCACTTGCCAGCCAAGCTAATTCTTCTGGCTGGCCTTACGTCCATAACCCTTTCGGCTCAAGTATCGGCGGAACTGACCGGGACAGTGACGGACCAGAGCGGCGCGAGCGTTCCAGCAGCGCGTGTGGTGGCGAAAAACATCGATCTAGGCACGGAACGAGTGGGGATAACCGACTCCGCGGGACATTACGAGGTCAGTTCCCTAGGTGTCGGGCGTTACGAAGTACATGTTACAAAGCCGGGGTTCAGCGAAGAAGTTCGCAAGGGCATCCAGTTAGCCGTAGGTCAGCAGGCAACTGTAGATTTTCGTCTGCGGGTCGGCGACGCGAGTCAGCAAGTGACCGTAAGCGGAGATGCCCCGATCGTCAACACGAGTACTGCGGATATGTCTGGCTTAGTCGGCGGAAATGAGATCAAGAGCCTTCCATTAAACGGGCGCAGCTTCGACCTGTTGCTGATGTTGAATCCGGGCGTGGTTAACTTCACGCCGGAGAAGACGGGCGGCGTTGGGGTATCGAACTCCACCACGGGCAACAATTTCGCAGTCGCCGGAAATCGGCCGCAGCAAAATCTATTTTTATTGAACGGGGTTGAGTTTACCGGCGCTGCGGAGAACAACATGCAACCGGGCGGCGTCAGTCAATTGCTCTTGGGCGTGGATGCGATCCGCGAGTTCAACGTACTTCGCAATACCTATGGTGCGGAGTATGGAAAGCGACCGGGCGCCCAGGTGGTGATGATCACGCAGGGTGGCAGCAACGAATTTCACGGATCCGTATACGAATTTCTGAGGAACAACAATCTGGACGCGCGCAACTTCTTCGACGGCGCATCCGTTCCTGGTTTCGAGCGCAATCAGTTTGGCGTGGCAGCCGGCGGCCCCATCCAGAAGGACAAGACGTTCGCGTTCGCAAATTTCGAAGGGCTCCTGCAGCATCTTCATCAGACGGGTGTCGACCTGGTGCCGGATAATAATGCCCGAAACGGATATTTGCCTTGCAAGCTGGTAACTCCATCTCCCACGACATGTCCCGCTTCGGGGTTGGTGTTCGTAGGTGTTACGCCTTTAATATCGGCTTGGCCGGTCCCCAGCGCAAATGCACCGGATTTCGGCGGCATTTCGGAAGCGTTCAACAGTCCACTGCAGACGATCCGCGATGACTTCGGCACGGCCAGACTCGACCATGTCCTTTCGGAAAAGGACACGCTGAATGCCATTTACACGATCGACGATAGCGCCGACGTCACGCCGACCAGCACCAATGTTTACAGCACCGATGTCGAAAGCTTGCAGGAACAGGTGGCCAGCCTTGCCGAGACCCATGTATTCTCACCGGCGCTGCTGAATCAGGTAACTTTCGGCTACTCACGAGCGAGTTACTTCTTTACCGGTGAGCCGACTGCGGGCACACCCGCTGCATCGCTTCCCGGCTTTATAACCGGCGATCCGATTGGTGCGCTGGTCGTGGGTGGTAGCGCCGCCTCCAATCCAACAGCGCAAATTGGCTTGGCCGGAAGTAATAATGGCAGCAACTTACACGTAAATCGAAATATATTCACTTATCAGGATAGTGTTTCTCTCACTAAGGGTAACCATCAACTTACTGCGGGAGTTTGGCTACAGCGGTTTCAGTCGAACGAAATACTGGCGCTCAGCCAGTACGGGCAAGCAACATTTACGAGTCTGCAAACTTTACTACAGGGCGTTGCCGGTTCTCTTTTGTACGATCCCGCTCCGACGGAGATGGGCTGGCGTTCCTGGTTTGGCGCCTGGTACCTCCAGGATGACATCCGTCTTGGTTCGCGGCTGAATTTGTCGCTCGGATTTCGGGGCGAATCAAGTTCGGGATGGAATGAGGTTACGGGCCGGGCGTCCAACTACCTTTATCCGAATGGCATAATATCGAGTCAGCCGATGGTGGGAAGTTCGGTATTCACGGTAAACAATGCGAAGTTTTTGCCCGAGCCGAGGGTCGGGTTGGCGTGGAGCCCCTTCAACTCGAAAAAGACGGTCTTCAATGCAGGTTTCGGCCTTTACGACGACCTGCAAGACGCGCTCGGCTATCGCACCGATCAAAATCCGCCATTCAATCCAACTTATAGCCTGCCCAACGCGAATTTGTCGAACCTGCCTCTCATTACGAGCGCTGCTATCCCCGTGACCGCAAAAGTGGTTCCCGGCGGCGTACAGCCGAACTTACAAACACCCACACTCGTTTCCTGGACGGCGCGAATAGAACAGGAGCTCACAGCTAACACCGCCTTGATCGTCGGCTATGTGGGCTCGCACGGATATCACGAAATCATCGGTATCGACGCAAATGAGCCGTTCCCGGTGGTCTGTCCGGCGTCTGCTTGTCCCGCCAATTACCCGAGTAACTTCCCTGCCCCTCTGGCAGGCGCTCCGATTCCCGCGGGTACTTACTATGTTCCCACCGCGACGAAACCGAACCCTTCACTTCAAAACACTTGGACGTATTTCTCCGAAGGCGATAGCTCGTACCAAGCTTTGCAGATCGAGGTAAACCATCGCTTCAGCGGCGGCCTTGCGTTGCGCGGATCGTATACTTGGTCCAAAACGATTGACGACGGCGATTCCCTCAACTCGACAACGTCGGGCGGAGAACCCGCCCTTGCCTCCAACCCGTTCGACCTTGGGGCCGATCGGGGGCTGGCGAATTTTGATGTTCGGAATGCCGCAGTGATCGCTGGAACCTATGCCCTTCCGTTCGGTCACGGCGCACGCTTCGCCAACGGTGCGACCGGCCTCGCAAACTTTCTGGTGAGCGGATGGGATATAGGATCGATTATTACGTTGCAGGGTGGTTTTCCCTTTACGCCACAGCTCAGTTACAACCCATCGAACAACGGAGACACCCGTAACCCGGTACGCCCGTTTGTCAATCCCGACTTCAGCGGACCGGTCATTCTAGGCAGCCCTAACGAGTGGTTCAATCCTGCGGCCTTTCTAGCGCCGCCGAGTAACAGCGGCTTCTATGGGAACTTAGGCCGCGATACTCTCATCGGACCCGGGCTTGCCACTTGGGATCTCTCGTTCCTGAAAAATACACGTCTGACGGAGCGGACGAATCTCCAGTTTCGGGCGGAGCTTTTCAACGTCTTGAACAGAGCGAATTTCAATACGCCGAATGCCGTCGTATTTACTCCCACGGGCGTGTCGCCGACGGCCGGCATTATTACCAGCACATCGACGACATCGCGCCAGATCCAGTTTGGGCTGAAGCTCCTCTGGTAGGGCAGGCTGCAAAAATCGTGATAAAATTTAGCGCATTGGAGTAAACGAATGGCCAATTGTTCCAGACGTAATTTCCTGAAGACCGGACTCGCTGCCGGCGCACTCGTTGGCGCGGGACGGTTGCCGCTGCTAGCGGAGCGCCAAACCGCAACCGATTGGGTAACGCTCGGAAAATCCGGCGTGAAGGTGACGCGCCTCGCCTTTGGCACGGGTACTTTCAGCGGAAAACTTCAGCGCGATTTAGGGCAGGACCAGTTTACGAGATTGGTTCGTTACGCCTACGATCATGGCATCCGGTTTTTTGAGACCGCCGAGTCATACAGTGATATGCACAGGATGCTGGGCGTGGCGCTGAAGGGCGTTCCACGGGATAGCTACCGGCTGATGTCGAAGATCACCACGCATGGAGATGTGGATCCGCAGGTGAAAATCGACGAATTGCGCAAGCTCGCCAATACCGAATACTTCGACATCATGTTGCTGCACTGGCAGCATATGGCCGACTGGCCGACGGAAAGCCTCAAGTGGCAAGACGGCATTTTGGAAGCTCAGCAGAAGCACGCTGTCGTAGCACGCGGCGCGTCGGTGCACGGGCTGCCGGCATTGCGTAGGTTCCCTGAGGAGACGAAGTTTCTTGAGATTGCGATGATCCGCATGAACCAAAAGGGCGTTCACATGGATGCCGAGGATTACAACACGAACGGATTGGGCAATGTGCCCGAGGTCGTCAGTCACGTGAAGCAGGTCCACAGTGACGGCTTGGGCGTAATCAGCATGAAGTTGGTGGGCGAAGGCACGTTTACGAAGCGTGAGGATCGCCAAGCCTCTATGAAGTTTGCGTTCCGCCATGCGGGCGTCGATGCTGTCACCGTTGGCTATAAAAACACGGACGAGATCGACGAAGCGATTGAGAATCTAAATCTAGCGCTGGCGTAATACTACGCCGCTAATCTCCAGCCCTTGCGAGCGGACCGGCTGAAAAGCCGAACGCAATCGCGGGGGTGCGCCCTGAATCCAGATCCATAAGTCCGCTGTCGAGACTCGGTGCCCATTTGCGTATGTCGAGTGCCGCATCCTCATGCGGCTCGGGGCAATTCTCCCGGATCATAATGGCGATCGTTCGTCCCCAAATCTTTATATGCCTTGACAAGCATATGCTCTGTGGAGTATATCAAAAGAGTGGAATCTGTGTTCGAAATCATTGCGGAGCCGAACCGCCGCGCGATATTGAGCCTCCTGGTCTCGTCCCAACAGTCGGTTGGAGAGATCGAGCGTCAACTTCGTATGCCGCAGCCGGCCGTGTCAAAGCACCTTCGAGTGCTGCGCGAGGCCGGTTTCGTAGAATCCACGGTGGACGCACAGCGCCGTCTCTACCGGCTGAGGCCTGAACCACTTCAGGAGGTGGATGCCTGGCTGGCTCCGTTCCGCCGGTTTTGGTCCGCTCGTGTAGATGCTCTCGAACGCCACCTCGACCACATGGATCAAACAAGACCAACGAAAAGGACGACAAGGAAAACACGACGCGGCCCAAACCGCCAACGCGATGAAGGAGAAACGAAATGAAAATCAAAATAACCAGCGTATACGTAGACGACCAGGACAAGGCCCTGCGCTTCTATACGGAGGTACTGGGCTTTACCAAGAAGGCCGATTTCAGTCAGGGCCCATTTCGCTGGCTGACCGTGGCTTCGCCCGAGGAGCCGGACGGCACTGAGTTGCAACTGGCGCTGAACGACAACCCCGCGGCCAAAGCGTATCAGCAGGCGATGTCTCAACAGGGCCAGCCCGCGGCCATGTTCTTCTCCGACGACGTCAAAGGCGATTACGAGCGGATCAAGGCCCGCGGCGCCGAGTTCACGATGCCGCCCACGGACGTGCCCTTCTCGACCATTGCGAAGCTGAACGACACCTGCGGCAATCTCATTCAGCTCACCCAACTGGCACGCTATTGACGCTGAGGAGAAGAAAGTGACCGATCGCGAGCAGTACACAGCGGGTCCGGCCAGCGGGGCACAGGTACGAAAGGACGGAGAGAAGTGGACGCTCATTCTCGTCAGAGAGCTGCGCCACTCACCGGAAAAAGTCTGGCAGGCGCTTACCGACCCGGCGCATTTGCGCGAGTGGGCGCCCTTTGAGGCCGATGGGAACCTCGGTGCGGTCGGAACGGTGAAGCTCACATGGATGGGAGCGCCCACGCCGCTGGAAACAAGAGTGACGCGAGCCGACGCTCCCAAGGTGCTTGAGTACAACGATACCCGGTGGGAACTCGAGGCCTTCGGTGGCGGCACGCGCTTGACGCTGTGGCATAAGATCGATCGCCGCTTCATCTCGTGGGGTGCTGCCGGGTGGCACATCTGCTTCGATGTGCTGGATCGGCTTCTCGCCGGCCGGCCCATCGGCCGCATCGCCGGCTCCGAGGCCATGAAGTTGGGCGGCTGGCAGCGATTGAACGCCGAGTACGCAAAGCAGTTCGGCGTTGAGGCCCCCGGTTGGCCACCGAATGCCCCGAAGCGTTGAAGGAGGGAGAAAAACCCATGCAATCGACCCTGCAGAAGCCGGCCATCATCGCCGGCAAAATCACCCCCAAAACCAAGATCATCGTCTATTGGACCGTGACCGCGCTCTTCTGCCTGCAGATGAGCTTCACCGCCTACGCGGAACTGCGCTTGCCACAGGTGGCGCAGGCGTTCACCCAGCTCGGCTTCCCCGGCTACTTCCGGGTGGAGCTCTCGTGGGCCAAGGTCCTCGGTGTGGTGCTGCTGCTTGCGCCGGTGCCACCGCGGCTCAAGGAGTGGGCCTACGCCGGCTTCGCCATCAACCTCGCCTCGGCGATTATTGCCCACCTCTCGGTGGGCCATGGCCCGGAGGAGTGGGGCTGGGCGGCGGCCACTGGCGTGCTCTGGGTGCTCTCGTACCTCTTCTGGCGCCTCCTACAGGCCACGTCGGCAGTTTAGGTTACGCTGAGCGCAGCTAAAATGGGTACGAGAGTTGGAGCCGTATATGAAAAAGCCCGTCCCGGTGGAATCTGCCTCCGCATTAATAGACGAGAAGATCAAGAAACTTGGGGACTGGCGCGGGATGACGCTCGCGAAAGTGCGCGAAATCATACACGAGGCAGACCCTGAGATCGTCGAAGAGTGGAAGTGGGTCAAGCCGACATCGCCGGGGACTCCGGTCTGGTCCCACGGAGGCATCGTCTGCACGGGAGAGACGTACAAGAATTCCGTCAAGATGACATTTGCCAAGGGAGCTGTGTTGCGGGACCGTTCAGGTCTATTCAACTCCAGCCTCGACGGGAATGCCAGGCGCGCCATCGACATCCACGAAGGCGAGAAGGTCGATGAGGCGGCCTTGAAGGATCTCATCCGCGCTGCAGTGGCGCTCAATCTTACGATCAAAAGCAAGCCGAAGCCCCGGCCAGCGAGCAGCAAGCGGGTCGGCTAGCTTGGCAACCGCCATCAAGGGCTGCGACGATCCGTCAACTCATGAACCAGCCGCCATTCACATTGATGGTCTGGCCATTGATATATCCATTTCCGGCAAGCATCACAGCCACGTCCGCGACCTCGCTCGGCAATCCAAATCTGCCAATAGGAATCTGCTCCGGCCGGGCGTTGGGATTCGCCGCGACCATGTCGGTAGCCACCAGCGCGGGAGCTATCGCATTTACCGTAATTCCTTCTTTCCCTAATCGGCTCGCATAGTAATGCATCATCCCGAGCATGCCGGCCTTCGAAGCCGCGTAATGAGGTCCAACGATGCCTCCCACCTGCGCGGCGACGGAGGAGATATTGATAATACGACCCCACTTTTTCTTGCGCATGCCGGGAAGAACGGCCTGCGTCACCAGAAAGCAGGATTTCAAATTTGCTTGAAGAATATCGTCCCAATCCTGGCCGGTAATCTCATCGAGGGGCTGAGGACGGGAGATGCCCGCGTTGTTCACCAGGATGTCAACGCTCCCGAGCGTCCCTTCGCTCTCATGTACAAGCCGGTCCACGTCAGCCACGCACGACACATCCGCTTGAATAACGGCGCAGCGGCGCTGCAACTGCCGGATCTGCAATTCCACCTCGTGCGCTTCTTGCGAATGCCGCAAATAATTGATTGCGACATTGGCGCCGGATTCCGCAAGCGCCACCGCGATAGCCCGGCCGATTCCTCTACTCGCACCGGTAACGAGCGCAACTCTGGCTTCTAAACCGTTTCCCATTGCCGCGTTTTTGCCGAGCGAAGCACCGCATCGGTGACGGTATCCGTCGCCAAGCCGTCCCGAAAAACCGGGCCTGCGCTCTTGCCTTCTGCTATGGCGCTAAGAAAATCCGCTACCTGGTGTATGAACGTATGCTCGTACCCGATCTGCAGCCCCGGCACCCACCAGCGGTTCATGTAAGGGTGATCGCCGTCCGTCACATGAATGCTACGCCAGCCGCGCAACCTGCCTTCATCGCGGTGATCGAAATATTGAATCCGATGCAAATCGTGAAGGTCCCACATAGCCGAAGCACGCTCGCCATTGATTTCGAGCGTGTACAGCGCCTTATGTCCACGCGCATATCGAGTAGCCTCAAAGGTTGCGAGCGAGCCATTATCGAAGCGCGCCAAAAACGCACTGGCATCGTCGATTTTGACTGGTTCCATCTGCCCGGTCGCCGTATGTTTGCGCTCCTTGATGAATGTCTCGGTCATGGCGGTCACCTCCGCGATGGGACCGTTCAGCCATAACGCCGTATCGATCGCGTGCGCCAGCAGGTCGCCCGTGACGCCGCTGCCGGCCACCGCCGCATCCAGACGCCATAATCCTTCGCCGCCTTGCGGGAGGTCTTGTGAAATCGTCCAATCCTGCAGAAACTTGGCGCGATAGTGGAATACTCGCCCCAACCGGCCTTCGTCGATTAACTGCTTCAACAGCGTGACAGCAGGAACGCGGCGATAGTTGTACCAAACCATGTTCGCAACGCCCGCGGACTCCACCGCCTCCACCATCCCCAACGCCTCCTGCGCGTTGCGCCCCAGGGGCTTCTCGCACATCACCATCTTCCCTGCCCTTGCGGCGGCAATGGCGATTTCGGCATGTGTATCATTCGGACTCGCGATATCGATCAGGTCGATGTCCGGACGGCCGATCAAAGTCCGCCAGTCGGTTTCGATCGATTCATAGCCCCAGTTGGCGGCGAAGGCCGCGGCCCGACCGGCATCGCGCGCGCAGACGGCTTTGAGCACCGGCTGGTAAGAGAGATCAAAGAAGTGACCCGCCTGCAGAAAGGCGTTCGAGTGTGTCCGGCCCATGAAGCCGTAGCCGACGATTCCAACATTTATGTTGCGTTTAGAGTTTGACATTCGAAACGGCCGCATTCTGGCTCTGTGCATTCCATCCGTGCGCGGCCCGCACCGCAATCATCGTTTGCAAAATCTCCTGCCACGTCTTTGCATCCAGCATCACGGCATTCGGAAACATGCAGCCATCCCAGCAGATGTGCTTAAAAGCTCGCGTCGGCGTGCCGTTTTCATCGCGCAGCCAGGCGCCTGCGTCGCGCACGATGTCTAACTTGCCATTCGGATCGTTGGGTAGGCAGTGTCTGCCCGTCTTGTCGTGCGAACCCGATCCCTTTACCGTCGCGTCGTTCTGCGCAACGTGGAAATCGATGGTCCAGGGCCGCAGCGCATGCGCCATTTTATGGATCGCCTCGGCCAACGTCTTGTGATCCGTCCAATCGAAAGGTTCGGGTAGCAAACGATCTTCCGGAGCGTTATATCCGGCCGTAAACAGCAGCGTATGGGCCATGTCGGCCTGGAAACCGATAGTGTCCGGCCGATCCACCAGTTCCAGCAGCTCCACCATGTGCCGCCAGCTATGCATTCCGCCCCAGCAGATCTCGCCCTCCGCGGCCAGCCGTTCGCCAAAATCCTCGGCAACATCGCACGCATCGCGAAATGTCGCCGCAATCGTTCGGGTGTTTTCAAATGGATTGCTGACCCAGTCCGAAGGACTGGCCGCCGAATCGATGCGGATGATGCCATAGGGCCGAACGCCCATGTCGCGCAGCTTGCCGCCGATGATGCACGCTTTGCGCACTTGCTCCGCAAACCGCTGGCGGTCTTCGGCACTGCCCATCGCTGAACCGCCTCCCGTCACCGGCCAAACCGGCGCCACCAGAGACCCGGCGACCAGACCGCGCGACAGAATCTCATCGGTCAGCCGCTTCAAATCATCGTTGCTCGAATCGATATCCACATGCGGGTTGAACAGAAACAGATCCACGCCGTCAAAACGAGTGCCATCCACCTCCGCGGCGGCGGTCAAGTTGAGCATCGTAGTCAAATCGATGGCTGGTTCCGCGTCCCCGCCTTTGCCTACAATACCCGGCCACATGGCATTGTGCAGAGCCGGCTGCGTGTTCTCAAGCGTAGTCATTGCCGGGTCACCAACTTTGCTGCGTCCGGATTTCCCGGACCAAAATGCTTCAGGATGACCAACGGTTCGGTTTCGCTCAGATTCTTGATCGTTACTCCGCCGGCCGCCGCCGCACCGCTGATAAACAATTCATCCTGCGTCATTTCCCCGAAGCGGATCATCGTTGGGGTCGATACCGCGTGCTGGCCGGCGGTGCCATAACCTTGCGTCAAAATCATGCCATAAGCTGCGCCATCGGTAATCTGCGCGCTGCGGCCCGGCAACACGGTCAGTTCCTTAGCCGAATAATGCCGGGTCCCGTAAGTCACCCACAATTCGCGGTAACCTTGGTCCTGCATCTCTTCGGCCCCTCGCACCGGAATCGGAAAGACACGGTTCGATTGCGCAAATTGCGGGTTGACATTGGACTCCCAGTCAAGCATGTTCACCAGGTATTCGAGATCGTGCTGATATTCTTCCGGAACGTCCTTCACCAGCAGGCTCCAATCGACCACGCGTCCATCCACCATGGACTGGAACATCGCGAACACATCGCTGTTTATCTGCGGCTCGTAGGTTACCAGCGATCCCGGCGCGTGCAGAATGCCTGGATCGACCTGCCATCCGGTGCCGGGCTGCAGCCGGAAGGCTCGCGACAGGTACAACAATCCGTTGTCGCCCTTGTTCCAGTCTTCCAGACACCTGCGAACCTGGTCCCTTGTCGTGCCCGGTTCCAGACCCATGAACGTATAGGGAAACTCGTTTTGCTCAATGTTGTATTGCGGCGGGAAATAGTACGCTTCCGGCTTGCCGCGCCGGCCCACTCTCGCGGCGAATGCGTCGTTCTGGTGCAGATGGTGCGGAATGGGTCCAAGATTGTCGAAGAACTTGCAAAGCAAATTCCAGCCCTTCTCGCGCTCCATCTCGGCGGCTCCCAGAAGCAGGTCGCCGGCCTCCTCGATTGCCTCTTTGAAAAGGACCCGCCTTCCGCCCGCACGGACGTAGCTCAATCCCTCGTCTGCCGGCGTCCCGGGACCATTCGACGCGTTGGTCGTCGATGAAAACCAGCGCTCATTGATGCCCCCGCGGTGCGCGCCAAGGGCGTATAGATCGTCCGGATGCAATCGCAACCGGCCGCCGGGGATCATAAAGGACCTCGGGACCCAACAGGGTTCCAGACGCACGATTCCGGCACCGGCGCCCAGCCAGTCCGCCACCTGAGTTCTCGTTATCTTCGACATTTGAAACGTATCAACCATACGGCATCTGCAAACATATACTCATAGCCGTTACTCTGTCAATAAAGGCCACTCGACCAATTTGTCGACCATAAAAAAAGTAGCCGGTCTTGCCGGCGTCTCCATCGGTACCGTTTCCCACGTCCTCTCGGGCTCCGTTCCAGTCAGCGACCGCCTGCGCCGGAAAGTGCTCGCCGCCATTCGCGATTTGGACTATCATCCGAACCATATCGCACGCAGTCTCAAGACCAATAAATCCCTCACGATTGGCATCGTAGTTCCCGACATGACCATTCCCTTCTTTCCGCACGTCATCCAGGGCGCGGAGGAGGCGGCGCGCGCATCCGGCTATTCCATTTTGGCAGTGAACTCCGGCGACAACTCCGCTCGCCAGCAGGAGGTGCTTTCTCTGCTGCGGTCACAACGGGTCGAAGGCATCCTGCTGGTAGTCGCGCCAGGGCCCGCCTCCATCGCTCAAATCCCGCGCATTTTGGAATCCGGCATCCCCTTGGTCTGTCTGGACCGGGTGCCCGGCGGCATAGAGATCGATACGGTTTGCGTCGAAGATCGTCAAGCGGCAGCGATGGGAGTTTCGCATCTAACATCCCTAGGGCACCGGCGCATCGCAATTCTGACCGGTCCGTTAACCCTCAAAAATGAACAGGAGCGGCTGAACGGATACAAAGCTGCCCTGGAAGAGGCTGGATTGCCTGTCGAGAACTCTCTGATTTGGGAATCGACCTTCAATCTGGACGAAGTGACATCCCTCTGCTGCCAGCACCTTTCCGGAAGATCTGATTCCGGCGCAAACGCCCGGCCCACCGCGCTATTCGCCACCAATGGCGTCACCGCTCTCGGCGCCCTGCGCGGATTACGGGCTTGCAACATGACCACGCCCGAGGACATCGCCTTCGCCACCTTTGACGAATTGACGGTCGAAGATATTTTTCGGCCGTCCATTACGTCCGTAGTGCAACCCGCGCATGCCATCGGCCATAAGGCCACCGAGATTCTGCTGCAACGGATCGAAGCCCGTTCCAACTCCGGCCCGCGGATCGAGGTACGTCTACCGGCGCAGCTAAAAATACGCGAATCCTCGGGAGCGCAGCGAACCGGCGCGGCCGGCTTGACGATTCCCTAAACTGAAAGGAAGGCCGACTACGTCAATCGACGAAAGCACGGAATCCCTACACGCCTCAACGCAAGAGCTTCACGCCATCACCACCGGGCTCCGCGCACCGCAGCACCGATCATCGAATCGAGCGGGCAAAACGCGATCTCGATATTGCCGCACTGACAATGACATGAACGCTATTTCGAAGCGATGTAATCGATCAAAGTGTTTATCTCGGAGTCGCTCAGGTGCGTCCGGAAAGCCGGCATCAGCGCGCCGCCAAACTTTATTCGGACCACGACATAGGGCCGGTTGGGCTTTCCGTGGCTGAGGGGAAGCTTCGGGTTCTTGAAGAGGTGGTTCAAACTCGGACCGAATTTCCGGGTGTGCGCCTGATCTTTGTCTATGTCATGGCAGACGGCGCAGTTCTCGCGAAAGAGATCTCGACCCGCAATCAAGGGCGACTTTTCCCAAGGCGGCGGTTTAAATTCGGCGGCGGAGAGGCTGGCGGCAAAGACCATGAGCAGCACCCACTTACAACTCATCTCGCTTCTCCGATGGTCCTGACATTCTCAGCGCCTGCGGATTCGAGCGACCGCCGGGCGGCATCCGCTTGATCCGGTGTGCATTCAACGCGAACGCAAATGATACCGGGCTCAACGGAAGGCACAGGCAACCGTCGGCCTCGCCGTGGAAGACCGCTTTCGCGAAGGAACCAGAAGAACGTACAGACGATGGCGCCTAACATAGTAAGTTCGTAAAACACCACGCCGGTGGCCCAGAAAGAGAAGATGGGCATTCCTCCCGTCACGATCGGATAACTATATTGCGTGAAGTAAACGAATCCGATCACAAGCAGAGAAAACGTGATCGCCCCGATGACAACGCCGAGCGACATGTGGCTCGGACGGTAGAGGACATTGCGGGGAAATTCGATCGGCTCATCGGAAAATACGGTGATATCGGCGGGCGTAAAGCCGTTCGCCTTCAAATCGGCAAGTGCGCGAACAGCCGCTTTCTGGAGGAGAAAATCGCCGGCAAAAAATACGTTCATTAGTCCTCCGGCCCCACATGCGGTTCGAATTCCCATACCGACACGATCGGAAAGAGTTTCGCGAACAGCATATACAGCACGCCCATTCCAGCGAAGGTCGCTATGCTGATGGAGATTTCCACCCAGCTCGGCGCATAGTTGCCCCAGGCGGCAGGCAGACGGCCAAAGCTCAGCGTGGGAATGATGATCAGGAAACGCTCCAACCACATGCCGATGATCACGGTGATAGAGGCGATAATGGCCGTGCGGATGGTGCGCAGCCGCTTAATGCCTAACAATACGAACGGCACAACGAAGTTACAGAACACCATCACCCAGAAGTAAGGGGCGAAGCCGCCGCGCACACGAGATCCAAAAACGATCATCTCTTTGGGCTCATTGCCGTACCAGGCCGTGAGGTTCTCAGCGACGGTGAAGTAGAGCCAGAGCAGACTCATCAAAAGCAGCAGCTTGGCGAGATTTTTGAAATGATGGGCAGTCAGGTACTGCTCCAGATGCATGGCTTTCCGGATGATTGCCATGACGATGATCAGAGCCGCGATTCCGCTGAAGATTGCTCCTACGACAAAGTAAGGTCCGAAAATGCTGCTGTGCCACATGGGCGCGATGGACATGGAGAAATCCCACGCTACGACCGTATGCACGGAAACAGCGACGGCCAGGATAATGGCGGCCATCAACTTCATGGCGCGTTCAAGCGCATGCCACTGCCGGTCGCTGCCCGTCCAGCCGAGCGACAACGCGCCATACAACCGGCGCCGCCAACCGGTGGCGTGCTCCTTCAGTTGAGCAATGTCCGGAATCAATGGCAGAAACAGATAAATTGTGCTGCCGGTCAGATAGGTACTGATGGCAGTAACATCCCACAGTAGAGGCGAGCGGAAGTTTGGCCAAAGAAGCCGCGAATTTGGATAAGGAAACAGCCAGTAGAAGAGCCATGCGCGACCCAAGTGAATGATCGGGAACATGCCGCCGATCATGAGCGCGAACACGGTGATCGCTTCGGCGGCGCGTGTGACTGGCTTACGCCAATTGGCGTCGGTGAGCCGCAGGATCGCGGAGATCAACGTGCCGGCGTGGGAGATGCCAATCCAAAAAACGAAGTTGACGAGATAGAAACCCCAAAAGACGGGCCTGTGAATTCCAGCTACGCCGATGCCCTTGTAAAGCTGATAGCCCCAGGCGCATAAACCCCAAAACGCCACGGACGATAGAAGCAGAAGCGTGATCAGGTAGCGCGAGCTCGCGCCTGACAACGGCCGCCACAAATCGCGCCGCACCTCACCGTAAGGAATGGTCTCAGGTACCGTCGCCACGCTAGGTTGCCCTCTGCAGATAGAAGACTTTCGGCTGTGTTCCCAGCTCTTCAAGAAGGCGAGTGGACCGCCCGGATCCCGCCATGCGGGAGACCTTACTTTCGGGATCGTTCAGATCGCCGAACACCATCGCTTCGGCGGGACAAGATTGGACACATGCGGGCTGAACCTCCCCATCCGCGACCCTTCGCTTTTCGTTCTTTGCCTCCGTCTCCGCTCGCTTGATCCGCTGAATGCAAAATGTACATTTCTCCATGACGCCACCCATGCGAATAGAGACATCAGGGTTGTGCTGCAGGCCAAGAGGCGCTGCCCACACGGGATCAAACCAATTAAAAAAGCGCACGGAATAGGGACAATTGTTCGCGCAGTAACGTGTTCCAACGCAGCGGTTATAAACCTGAACGTTCAGCCCTTCGGGATTCTTGTAAGTGGCGTAAACAGGACAAACCGGCTCGCAAGGCGCTTCATCGCATTGTTGACAAAGCACCGGCATGTATTTAACCCGGACGTTGGGGAACTCGCCTTCATAATAACGATCGACCCGAATCCAATGTACAGCGCGGCCCTTTGCGGCCGATGCCGGATCGGAGACCGGCAAATTGTTTTCAGCATGACAGGCGGCCACGCAAGCCTGACAGCCTGTGCAGCGATCCAAATCGATCGCCATCCCCCAACGGTGTGGCGTTTGATTGGTGTCGTTCATCTGTACCCCCAAGGGCCCTGTTCCCGGTCGTTCGGAGAAAATTGAATGAGTCCAGGCGCCCGTTCCAGCCGCGCTACCTTCACGCGAGTCGCGCCAAATGCCAGCGCACCCGCGGAAGTCTCCCAAACAGGTGAAATGACGGAAAGCGGATTGGCGCCTCGATTGGAAGCGTAGCGGCCGTAATGTCTGTGCCCTTCCCCAATCGCCATGCTTACCACCCCCGGAAGCGCCGCCGGATGCACATATGCCGTGGCGTCCAGACTCCCGTGAGGCGATTCGACGCGCACCCAATCGCCGGTTTCGACGTGGAGCCGCGCGGCCGTCTGCGGATCGATTTCGACAGGAAGATCCCACATCGCGCTCGAAACCGGATCCGGGAGTTCCTGCATCCACGGTAAATTCGCGCCCCGCCCATCGTGATATTGGAGTGAGAGATAGGGTTGGAAATAAAGCGGGAATTGTTCGGGCGCTCCGTCAAAAACAGGATTATTCCATTCCACCTTATTGGCGAGCGGTTTTACAGGGGCCGCTGCGACGTTGTCATCGTGCCAAACACCACCTTGACGGGCCGCCTCATCCCATGTCAGCTCCGGCGGTAGGAAGGGCTGCACAAAGCTTTGGGCGCTTACCCCCTCAAGCTTGATATTCATTTTGCGCGCGATGGCGTCGAGGGTCTGCTCGATTGGCCGCGTGTTGTATAGCGGCTGAACAAAGGGTGTCGCTATGTTGATCGAGACGGGTAATGGAGAGACCGTGGGCACAATCGCGGCCCCCGACTCCAAGGGGTGGGGACTTGGAAGAATGAGATCGGCATATGCGACAGAGTCGTCAACGAACATGCCGAAGCTCACAATCGTATCGAGACGCGCAAGAGCTCCAGTCACTCTGCTAGCCGACGGAAGCGTATAGAGGGGATTCGCGTCGTCCAGCAGCAAGATCTGGGCCCGCTTAAGGGCCTCGGGAACGTTTGCGGCTTCGGGACCTTCGGCCGAGGCGTTCGGCGGTAGAACTCCGCCGGGCCGTCCGATGTTGCCGAGCATCAGATTCAGATAGTGGGCCAACACCAGCGCATCGAACGAATTAGTATGTACTGTGGACGCGCCCGCGATGACGAGCGGCGCGTCCGATTCGCCCAGTTCACGCGCGACACGGCGCAGGCGTCTTTCCTCGATGCCCGAAGCGCGGATGAGGTCACCCAAGTTAGCCGCCAGCACCGCGTCTCGAACACTCCCGGGCACTTGATCCACGTTGCGCGCGAGCTTCTCATCCAGCAGAACGCGTGCGATCGCGACAATCAGATGCGGCTCGGACCCAGGTCGCACCGGGAGCCACTCGTCCGCGCTTCCCGCGGTAATCGACATTCTGGATTCGGCCTGCACCAGCTTGCCTCGTATGCCGGGGCGGGCTTGACGGAATTGTCCGAACTGGCGTGCGTAATAGACCGGAGAGGCCCAGCCTCCTAGAAAATCGGCGCCTACTCCCAGTGCATAACGCGCGTTGCCGAGATCGTACCGCGGTAAGCCCTTCCAACCGAAAACCGACGCGGCAGCCTTTCTTTCGAGTGCGAAATCGGCCAGCGAGCAGGTCTGTGCAGCCGGAGCGCCAAGAGACTGCAGGAAGTGTTGGATTGCCACTGACCGGGAGCCAGCCTGAGGCGAAGTGAGGAATAGAATTTTGCTGGGATCGCTGGCATGCGCCTTCGCGAGTTTGTCCGCGACGCTTGCAATAGCCTCATCCCAAGAGATAGGAGAGAACCCGCCTTTACCACGATCCCCTGCTCTACGCATCGGCTGAGAGATGCGGTCCGGATTGTAGAGAGACTGCAGTACGGCGTGCCCGCGTGCGCACAGGCGGCCTCCACTCACCGGATCGAGCGGGTTGCCTTCCAGTTTTTTCACGCAGGCGATGCGCTCGCGGAATTTTTCGCCGTTACGCTCGATAATGCGCTCGCCTGCCATCACGCGAGCGATCACGCCGCAGCCCGCGCCGCACTCGGTGCAGACTCCAGGGTGCCACTCCTCCACGCCGGGAAGGATCTCGTGATCCGGAACCAACAGGGGGATCAGCGCATCCCTTTTCGTACCGCAAGCGCTGCTGGCGACTCCCGCGGACACGGTCGAAACGATTTTGAAAAAATTGCGGCGATCCATGTGCTAAAAGGTCTTGCCCCTTCGCTGCCACTCCACTACCGTTTTGCGCGATTTTCCTAGCGTTTTGCGCGAGTTCCTCAATAGTGGCATGCTGCGCAATCCTCCGATGCATGCATCTGGCGATGGCAAGTCAAGCACGTACCCATGTTGTGAGTTACCGTGCGTTCCGCCACCGTCGCTTTGGTCATGTCTCCATGACATCGCGAACACGGGACGCCCGCCTGGTAATGCGGTGCATGGCGAAACTTCACATGTGCCTCCGGCGAGAATTCGTAGACGCGCACCCATGGAATCTCAATGTTTTTGTTGGCGTATGCAATAACTTTCTGCACTTCTGGTTTTTCCCTTGCCAGCTTGGCATGGCAGAGCATGCATTTTCGAACGGACGGGATGCCGGCGGTATCGCGAATGTCCGCGCCGATGTGGCAATCGATACATTGCAGCCCAAGCTTCATGTGAGTATTGTGCGGGAATGCAATGGGCTGCTGCTGGGCCCGTGCGGCGGCCGCGCACACGGCCAAAAGCCACACGCCTTTCGCGATTTGTTGAACAGGTCGCCTAGCAGGTTGCCAATGAAACAATACAGTATCTCCTCAACCGCGACGAGGGGGTCTCTAAGGGAACTCCATTAGATTTGCGATGGAGGACCTGGACGCAGACTAGCGCCGGGCTGGCACATACCGGCGACAGACAATTTGCGCATCAGGAGCCAACGCAAGGTTACAGCTTATCTCAACTCCATTCGGGAACGCGATTCCCTGTTGTCATTGGCAACTTTTTCGCGTTGTAAGGTTACTGTCTCAGGGTAATAAGTTTCGCTTTGCTGCTGAACCGCGATCTCAGGCATCTCATTGCCACGTTCGGCGCGGTCGCCCGTATCCATCCACTCTCAATCTGTGTCAGGCCGCGGCGGATTCGCCCAATGTCCTGATGGATCTTCCCCGCTGACAATTACGCCCTTGGTGTTCCAGCCCAGTTCAGCTCGCACCATGGCCGGACAATAACGAAGCGTGAGGCCGCAGCGCCGCCGTGACGATTGATTGGCCTCCGAGCCATGCAGAAGCAGGTCGCTGTGGATCGAGATCTCTCCCGCTTTCAGCTCGACGTCGATCGGTTCGCCTAGATTTTCCGCTCCCGCCACCGTTTGATTCAAAACATTGGCTTCATCGTTTTCACTCAGCGTGTATGTCAGATGGCCCAAACGGTGCGAACCCGGAATGTAGCGCATGCAGGCGTTTTCAACGTCGGCATCGTCAATCGCCAGCCAAGCAGTAACCGCCATCGACGGCGTCAACGGCCAGTAGCTCGAATCCTGATGCCAGGAGACCCTCTTCCCGTCCCCAGGCATCTTGCAAAAGAAATGCGAACCCCAGGCGATGACGTTTTCGCCCAGCAAATCCTTGACGTTCGCCACAATGCGCGGGTGCGTCAAGATGTCGTACACCCGGCCGTAGCGCAAATGCGCCGTACTGATCGAATAGCTGTTCCCGCCCGCAGCCAGCGTCTTCGCCAGCAGATCGTCAAAATAGCGGCGGATTTCCGTAATTTCCTCTTTGCTGAAAATCCGAAGGCCTTTCAAATAGCCGTTCTCGTTGAACGCCGCGACTTGATCGGCCGTCAGAGTCTTCGGATTTTGGACCGTCGACGGATGGAATCGCAGGTCGCGCTGGGTTTTGCTGAGTTCGTCAGTGCTGGGGATGAAGTGGGGTGTGGAACTGGTGCTCATCTATTCAATAGTGTAAAGCGGATCGAAGTTCGGTATACCTGCATGCCGTCCCGCAATCCAGCGCAACACATAGACCACTCGCGGACTGCTCACATTTCCTGTCAGCGCATTCGGAATCACTTCCAACACTGCGTGGGCGGCAGGATCTTTGAAGTAATCGATATCGGGCTCCACGTAAACGCAATCGACTCCATCAATCGTCTTTCTGTTTTTCTCGTGAAAGGTGAGTTGTACATTGGCCTCGCCAAATTGGATTTGTTTGAAACTACTCGTAGCGTCTCCATGCAAACCAAGATCGATTGCCGGTTCCGTGGCGAACTCTCCCTGCTGGGCCGCCAATCGCACCTGGTCCACCAGCTTCGCGTCCGCATAGCCGAAGATGCGATCGGGCGCCAACTTAGGCAGATCGAACTGCTTGAAGTAGTCGAGCGGCGTTCCGTGCGGCAGGGATATCTGCTCCATCGCCGTTGTGATGTTCAACAGGCAGGCTAGCTGGTCGGGATGCTCCTCCATTAGCTGACCGTACGCGTTGGCGGCATCACCCGTAAGACTCGCCGCGAAAATCTCCGAAACCAGCGGCTTCTTCGCTAAAACGTTGGTCCATTTTGCCGCCGCGAAATGGAAATCGCCTTTCTTGGACAGCAGCATCAAATCGAGCGTTTGCGGCGCGTGAGGACCGATCCTCACTGGTTGAAAGCCAGCCTGCTCATACCCATCGGTGAAGGCAATAATCGTGTAGTTGTCCGCGAAATTGTTGTGAACGGGAAGCTGCAGCGTAATGTTCGGCCCTCCAATATCCTGACGAAGCAACTCATTTTGCGCGCCGTCGCGCACCGTGAGAAGAACCTGTGTCCCGCTCTTTATCTCTTGCCGGGTGCCATCAAAAATTTCAACGGTCACCAGCCCTGTTCCCGTGTCAACGGCGGCGGCGACAGAGATCGGCTCCTTCGCCGGTTTGACACTCGCCCTGGCTTTTGCGGCCTTTGCAGTCGCCATGTAAGTTGCCTCCTCGGCTGGTCGGATCGACCTACCGAGTTTACTAGAAACACGCTGCCCACCGAGACATTCGCACGCGACACGAACAGGCTGAAGGTAACGTGCTTCATGTTACCCTTAGAAAATCGCGCACGGCAATATGTACGCTTAGCTGAAGCCAGCACATCTCCAGTCGGTTTCATTTGTTTGTGCGCATTGATTAAGACTTAGTTCAGACCTCTCCGTTCTTTGGTCCCCGGAACTACAAACAACTTGCATTTCTCATAGACGAAGCAACTGTTGATTGGAGGTTTCTACCAGGTGTTTGCTCTGTTACGAGGACGCGGCTTGCCTTTGCGCATTATCGCCGCTTTATTGACTTGCGGAATTCTTCCGATATTTTCGCGCGATTCGGGCCAGATTCCACCGCCGATCCTGGTGGAGGCTTCCGAAAACGCTAATCCGGAGTTCCCCGGAATTCCCGCGCTCCAGTCGTTTGTTTCCGCCTCGTGGAATGGCAAATGGATCATCATCGGAGGCCGGACCAACGGATATCATCAGACTGGCGGCCGCGATACAGATTTTGGCCGCCCGCAGGCGAACCAGAAAATTTGGGTCGTTGACACAACCGGCCCTGCGCCGCATAAGGTTTACTGCGCACCCGTTTCCGCGCTACCCGATAGCCTTGCTCTTGTGCGAGATCAATGGATGTCCAGCAACCTTCTGCACTTTCAGGATGGCGACACACTCTACATCGCCGGTGGATATGGCGAAAATTCGCAACACCAATGGGTCACGTACCCTGTCCTTTCGGCCGTCTCTCTTCCCGCTCTAGTTGATGGCGTAATCAACGCGAAGCCGTTTTCAAACTCCATCTCATTCACGCAATCGGAACTGGTTCAGTCGGCGGGCGGAGATCTAATCAAGCTCGGAGGCAGCTTTTATGTTGTCATGGGTCATGTCTTTATGGGCAATTATGCGGACTTCGAGGGCGGCAATGAGCACAATACCGTCAAAGCATCGCAAAAATACCTGGGTGAGATACGTAAAGTGTCAATAACGCGAAGCCCACGCGGGCTAAATGTGGCCCTTTTGGACCGCTATTCCGATCCGGAATTCTTACGCCGCGATTTAAATACCGCTTACACAATAATGCCCGATGGTAAGACGCTCGGAGCGGCCGCCTATGGCGGAGTGTTTACAAAGGATCAGCTCAACTTCTCGCGCCCAATCTACTTCGGACCCTCCGCCTCGCCCTGGGTTGACGACGGTTACGAACAAAAGATGAGCACTTACGCGTGTGCAAAGCTGCTCGTCTACGACTCTGCGTCCAACACTATGTACACGACTTTCTTTGGCGGGATAAGCCGGTGGTTTTGGAATTATCGGAAAGGCGAATTCGAAACCGAGCCCCTGGTAGGAAATAAGTCAAAAGATACTTACTATGACGGCTTGCAATGGATAGATCAGATCAGCACTCTGGTGCGCCAAGGCCGTCGCACAACCGAGTTCGTTCAACCCTCGAATCGATTGCCCGCCGCTATGGGCGCCGAAGCCGTCTTTTTCCCGTTGTCTAGCCTTCAGCAGGAGCGTCCTAACACGAAAATCCTGGATGCCACCCAGTTTCGCGGTAAACGTGTATTGGCTGGCTATATATATGGTGGGATTCGCGCGTATCCGCGTCAATTTCCCTATCGCGACGATTCGCCTGCTTACCGCCCAGGCGCGGTTCCGACGAAACCGAGCGATGCGGTTCTCAAAGTGTACGTGACCGTTCCCGCAGCGCCCGCTGGCGGCTAGCTTCTTCGCGCAATATGCGCGAGACATTGTTGATCGACGTATCTTCCAAACCCTGCAATGCACGGGCGACGAAGCCACTCATATTCGCAACCGAGAAGCTTACGCCGTACAGGTTTCGATTAGGTGGTACGCCCTCCAAGGCTCTTGGATACCCCGAGGCAAGCCAGCGCGGCCCATTCGGCGAGAGCGTATAGCGAAAGCTGTCGCGGGAACAAGTCCAATCAAGAGCGACACCCAGCACACCGGGCATACTTCCGGGAAGCAGTGCAGCCGACTCCGTCTCGGCGGCCGACACGATAAGAGTGTGTTGCTTCCCCGCCTGCTCGAGAATAGGAAGAAATCGCGGCGCATGCAGAAGATTGCGCGTGCCCAGGCTCAGATTGATAATGTCCATGCGCTCGCTGATGGCCCAATCCAAAGCCCGGACCAAGATATCAATATCGGTCTTAAGTGTCCGGTAATAGATCTTGATGGCATAGTATTCGGCATCGGGAGCCTTCTCCTTGATCGCAGCGAGCACGGCGGTCCCGTGGCCCACGTAGTCCGTGTATGAGTTGACACCCAAATCCAGACCGATCATTATCCCACCCGCAACTCCGTTCACGTGTGGATGACGCGGATTGACTCCGCTGTCAACTACCGCAATTCGCACACCCTTGCCCGTCGCGCCGGCAAATGGATGCTGAGACGCATTGAGAATGCTTTGTGCGGCTTCGGCCATATTGGCATCCTTCACCTATCTGGGATTTCGCAAATAGAGCTGGAGCCTGCGCCCGTTTAGGGATGCAGGCTCGTTACACAGCTAAAGCTCGACTTCCAAAACTATCGAGCACTCAAAAGCGCAGGGTGCTCAGCGATCGTAATCAGGTTAGTAGTCGTATCTTTATTCAGGTAAACAAGCTTACGGCTTTTCAGCGTTTCTGCATCGAAGCTCTCGAAGGTAGAACCGGCTCCATACAGAAACAATTGCTTGCCGTCGCTACTCTCACCGAACTTAAATGTAGGCCGGGATTCGAATTCCGCCTTCTTAATCACCTGGTGTCTCGCGATATCCCACACCCACCATTCACACTGCCGATTTCCGCCCGCCGACGTGAACATTACTGAATAGCCCAGTCTACGATCGGGTGAAAGCATAAACCCAAGCATGGGCAGCGAGGGACCAATCGGTTCGTATTTGACGTCACGAGTAAGCAGGTTGATCGTTGCCAATCCGAGCGTCCCCTTGTGCACAATTGGATCGACCGAAGTAAACACGTTTGTCACCTTGCTTGGATCGTCATAGGGGTCTTCGGACACCGTCAGGCGATATGGCGAAGCTCCCGGATACGGAGGCTGGGCCAACGGAATCCGGCCAACTTCCTTGAACGTAGCAAGGTCAAAAATCAATATGTCATCGTCGAAGACATAAAGAAGCTTCCCGTCCGGCGAAACCTTGTAAGTCGCCATAAAGCCGAAGCCCTGATCGAATTCCGCCGGGAAATCAAACGTTTTGGCGATCGTCTTGTCCTGAAGATCGATCACCACGAATTTCGGCGCCCCGATGCGGTATTCGTCGATATCCTTGACCACCGACTTCATGGTCGCGTATAAATATCGGCCGTTTGGATCGACGGCAAGTCCCGAGAAGCGTCCGGATAGAACGCCGCGGGCTACGGTCCCAGCCGCCATCCGAGGTTTGCTTCTGCCATCGGACAAGCTGAAGCTGCTGATCTCCTTCCGTGCCGCGAGATCCACTACCTCGATGGTCATTTTCGTGTTAATGATGTAAAGCTGCTTTTGATCGGCTGATAGCGCCGTGGCGCGCGGTACGCCTTCGAGCGGAATCTCGCCGACGACCTCATCTTTCTGCTCGTCCATGACCAGCAACTTTTTGTCGAGCGTCCCGATATACATCAGGTGGTCATGGCTAACTTGCGCGGCCGCGGGATGCGCTATGGCTAAGCAGAGCGACGCCAAGCCGAAGGGCAATAAAATCTTTGAGAAATATCGCATATCGATCACAACTCCTGTGATTTTCAATTCTTAAGGGAAAACAATATCGACCTTCCGCCAGTCGTTCGCAGCGGAAGAGCATTTATCCGTCCAATCGGGCGCATTGTTTAAATGGTCAGGCACCTGCGCAGGCCAACCGCAGCCCAGATAGCAATCGAAAAGGTCCCGCTCCACCGGTTGACAAAGACCCGCGGTGCCGCCGGAAATATCAACTTCCCAACCTGGAGTGAAATTCAATGTACATCCCATTGGGTGATACACTTTACCGTCTGCCTTGGACTTGCCTTGTTGCAATGCGTGGACATCGCCGCTCTCGGCAATGGCCACTTGCTCCACTTTTTTAGCTTTCCGGTTAATTGCTTTTACTGAATTCATGTTTTCTCCTGTTACCTGCGTTTACCGTTGCGACGGATTAAGTTACTAGTTCTCGGCAAAACGATCCAAGAATTTTGGGTTGCGGACAGCGATCTCTCCATAGACTTGCAAACAAACATCGTTCCAGCCTCGGATCCAATCGCAATAGTGAAGATTTGCGGCGCTCGTGTTGCCGTGATGAATAAACGCCTCGTGGTAGCAGCCGCCGGCGCAAACTGGGCGCGCCCAACAAGTGTGGCAATCGTATCGGGCGCCGATATGATGGGTGCCCAGGAACTCACGGCGGGCTTCGTGGTCGATGCCGCCTTCGCTCAGGTGTCCCATCTTGCCGACCGGGGAGTCGACGAATCGATGGCATAAGCCGATATCGCCTTCCGTACTAACACCCAGCAGTCCCAGGCCCGCGCCACATGGATATGCCTTGCTGATGCCGCTGTGCAATTCCTTCAACGTGTCGCTGACGTTTGTGAACCCGTGTTGGTGTCCGGTTAGTGCTAGATCGCGATACTCCCAAGCGAGCGCCGCGAAAGCGTCCAGGACGTTGTCCATCTTTTGGGGTCCGATGGAGTACAACCGCTGCGGGCTGGCCGTCGCGGGTGAGAAACCGACTGAATCGAACCCTATTTCTTCGGTAAGATGCTTATAGATCCGCCGGACGTCGCTCACACCCGCAGTTAGAGTGACTCGCGCCCCGATAGAATTTGTGCGATGGCGCTTTAACAAGTCCTTGATCTTCGGAACGATGACATCGTAACTGCCCTTCCCGTTGTGAAACACGCGCTGCCGGTCGTTCAGCTCCCGGTCGCCATCGATACTAACCGTGACGCCAATTCGATGTTCCGAGAGAAAGTCGACAATCTCCGGAGTAAGTAATGTGGCGTTTGTGGTTAAACTGAACTCAATCGATTTGCCGGCTTCGGCCGCTTTGGAATTTGCGTATTCCACCGTGGATCGCATCACCGGAAAATTAAGCAGCGTTTCGCCGCCGAAGAATGTCACGTGAATGCCGCGCCGCGTCGCCGATTCGCGGACCAGCATGTCGATCGCACTCTCCGCGACATCCGTGCTCATGTACTTCTGCTTGCCCGTGGTCTGGGTTATCTTGTCATCGCTATATTCGTAACAATACGTGCAGGCCAGATTGCACTGGTTTGTGACATTCAACACTACTCGCTGCAGTGGAAATTCTTGCAGCGGAATTTTGGATGGGATCGGGTTCGGCCGCTTGCCGGAATAGATCGCCTCGATCTCCTCCATTTCGGCCAGCGTTGTTTCGATGCTCTGCCGGGTGTGACCTCGATTGAGAAGCGTCTTGACGATAAGCTCGCGAGGCGCTTCCCCGTCTTTCAGTAAATCTATAACTTCACGAGCCGTTCCTTCTAGAGCAAAAATCGCTCCGCTCGGAACGAGATATAAGAATTCGACCCCCGCGGCTTGAAACGGGTGGTATTCACCGAGCTTGTAAGTTGTCAAGCCCGCTGCTTCGATAATTGCGCTCATTGGTCAACCTCCGGTTGGTCATAGTGGATGTAAGTCGGAACCGTCACCACCAAATAGGATCGAGCCTTCAACGCCGGTCCTGATTCCGGCTTGTACGAAGCATCCACCCAAACGTCTCCCCAATTGTCCGTTGGATAGTTGTTGGCCTGCTTCTTGCGTTTTGGATTAGGTCCCTCACCGGAGGGAGTGAACAGTCCGGTGTCGTTGATCGTTCCAACATACTTAACATCGTCGTCGTCAGGGGTCGACATAAACTCTTCTAGGCCCCAATTCGCACTTACTGGTCCAAGGGCTATATCGTCGGCGGTTCCCGGTTTGCCGTCCGGTCCGTCGGCAAAGGCGATGGCTTCAAACTGCGCATATTGCTTAGCTACGATCGTTCCGCCCAAGCGGGCGAAGGATGCGTCCGGGGTTACTTTGATGTAACTGACCTTATCGTAGACCGCCAGTGTCTTTTCCGCGGTCGCCCCGGCGACACGGACGTCGTGCATGCCTACCGGTACGTCCGGCTTTACTGACACCTCGACCGCGATCTCAGTCGGCGAGCCGCTAACTACCTTTGTTACTTCAACGCCAGGCCCCAAATCGATATCGGATGGGTTTGGCGAAGCCGGAAGGTTTGCGCCGAAGATGTGAACTTCGTCCGAAGACGGAGTCTTCAGCGCATACCGGTCCGTACCAAAAACCACTGGTTGCGCTCCAACGCGGACCAAATGAACATCGATCCCGAACTCTTGATAACCGCCCCAGAACCAGCGGCCCATCATTTCATTGTTGTCGCGGGACACGAACATAGCTTCCCTACTCTCGACCGGCGGCAGGCTCGGATCGCTGGCAGGGGCGGTAGTTGCCGATCGCCCGCGCCAACTGTAACCTGTGTACACGATACCCTTTCCGGTCCGGCTTATCGTCAATCCGCTCGTCGCATAGCGCATTTCGATCTTGGTCGTGAAAAGATCGGGTGCTGAACCAGGTTCAATGGTCATCGTCCCGTAAACTCTGCCTTTGCCCTTTTCATAAGCATTTACAGCCCATACACCCGCCAACTTCGGCGGCCGCATCACGGCTTTCCACGCCGTCCACTCCGGCGTGATTAGAGGTTGATTCTTGGCGAGATAATCGAGCGCAATATCGATTGGATACTTCGAACCCTGTTTGACCGGAGCGGCCGGGTAAAGTAAAGTGGCCCTGAAAGTGCCATTCTGAACTTCAGTCACCGGTTGGTCGACTGGCGTCCCACCGTGTGGACGGAACACTGCCGTTTCAGAACCGGGGAAAAGGCCCATGTGGAGATTCGCAAGTTTCTGGTAATCGTCCCTCGTCCTGCGCTGGCCGAGAACCCTGCCTATCTCGTGGCAGTAATTGCAAGTCCTTTCGAGCGGTGCGGGCACTTGGTCGTCTTCGCCCTCCTGGTCACGGAAGAGACGGTGTTCGGCCTCCCAGAAAATCGGGCGCGCTTCCTCTGGAGCAAGCCCGTTATTGTCGCTGAGATAGCGAAGAATTTGACCGGCATCCGAGGCGCTAAGGCTGACTCCATTCAGCCGCACCATCCGCTTAATGTTTTGTTCCCAGACTTCGGGCGTGGTCCGTTCATAAGAAAG
Source organism: Bryobacteraceae bacterium (assembly GCA_036272835.1). GTDB lineage: Bacteria > Acidobacteriota > Terriglobia > Bryobacterales > Bryobacteraceae > Bog-105. The sequence continues at coordinate 16,891 of DATAXY010000056.1, read as the reverse complement.
CCTTCGCATCATCTTAGTGTTGGGATCCTGCTGGTGACATCCGCCGCACTTGGCGATGGTGAGCGGATCGGTAATTGGAATTCCCTCGGCCGCGCTACCCCCTTGCGCGAACAGAAGCCCCGTGGAGGAAATCACCAGAAACAGAATTTGTGTTGTGAATTTCAAGCCTTGCATATTAAGTCGTCGCTTACCTTTCCTGTTTGGTTAATCTCTTAAAAAAGGATTCGGGCGGTTATCTGAATCGTTCGCGGGCCCGCACCTTCGGCCGTTTGCAGCCCCGATATCGTTCCGAATGACGCAGTGTTATAAACCGTATTCGGCGGCGCGTAGTTTTCGTGATTGAACAAGTTGGCAGCTTGCGCGCCAATCTGCATCTTCGCCCGTTCGGTGAAGGTTACCGATTTCATTAGCGATGCGGAAATCGCTTGCGTACCTGGGCCTTGGATGTCCCCAACGGGCGCGTTGCCAAAGCGTCCGATGTTATTTGCCGGAACCGCAAAAGCCGCTGTGTTTAGCCAGTTACTTATGGTCTGATTCGCTGCGTATAGAGACTGACCCGAAACGACGTCAGCCCGCCCATTACCGGTAATCAGCGGGAATCCCGTACCCGAGGGATCCGCCCCAGGCACGGTAACTGTTAGAAACGGTCCGGACTGAAACAGCAGTACGCCCGCGAACTCCCAGCCCGACACGATCTGGTTTACCACTTTATTCGTATTCGTCAGCAGCTTCGTGCCATTTCCGAAGGGAAGTTGGTAGAGAAACGTCGTTAAGAAGCGATTGCGCCGGGAATAGGCGACGTTGCCATAATCCATCCCAATATCGTTCAACCAGGTAGTTACTCCGCCGGCTTCCGTGGCAAAGGCCGATGGATTATAACTCTGCGCACTCGATAAGTTGCGTGTAAATGTATAACTCGACTGGAACTGAAGGCCCGAACTAAACCGCTTCTTCGCCGATGCAGTCAATGCGTTATAGTTACTCCATCCGCCATTCGTCTCTGTCTCCACTTCGCCCCATAGCGGATACTTTAGGAATTGCTGCGCAGCAGAGTAACCGATTGTGTTCGGTGCCAACTGCCCGAGATTTCCCTGTACTCCGAGTTCGCTTCCGTGGCTACCGGTGTAGCTGACACTGATTGCGGTCCCATAGCCAATGTCACGCTCCACGGTAAAATTCCACTCGTCCACTTTCGGATCCACGTAGTGGATATCGCCAGCTTGCTGGAAAAACTGGCTGCCCGGCTGCGCGAGATTCGAAGGGAATGGGTCGGGAAACATCAGAGATGGTTGCCCGCTGCTTGAGATCGACTGGTTATAGAATCCCTGGTCGGCGCTGTGGATGGCGTAAGAAGCGCCCAGCAGCGAGCCGAGCGGTCCTTCTATGTATCGGCCATATCCTCCCCGGACAACAGTCTTGTCGTTGCCGAACGGCCGCCACGCCAATCCAACGCGGGGCGCAAAGTCTGTCTTGGTTGAAAACCGCAGGCTTGCGGGTATTCCGGCCTGTGCCGCGGTGTAAATGGGAGTTGGGGCAACGGATTCCGCAAAGGCGGGATCGAGAATCGAAAACGCTTGCTGATTGGGAATAATTACAGCCCCATTGATCTGTTGCCCGTTGATGATCGACGTGTAATCCGGAAGGAAGTTAGTACTGTTTAAGAGGTGGTCCCGAAACATCGGATGATATTCCCACCGAAGGCCGAAGTTCATCGTCAAACGCGAAGTAACTTTCCAGTCGTCTTGCGCAAAAAACCCATAGCTATTGGCGTACCCATGGCTGTCTGGCTCGATCACCGTATCCAACTGCGTCTTATCGGGAATGCCCAACAGAAATGCCGCGTACGGATTACCAATATAGGGGAGACTTGCCGACGGGCTGGATGCTGAGACGAGGCCTAGCTGCGACAGCGTTTCACTCGTAACTCCACCATTGAAGTTGTAAACACCCAGGCGCTGGGCCGCATAGACATTTGCCGCATTTCCTGTCATGCGGCTGTAGCTGCCGCCGAACTTCATCGTATGACTTCCTTTGTTCCAGGTCAGGTTGTCTAATACCTCGTTCGTATTGTTCAGGCCTTGGGTAGACGCGTTGCCTCCCGTCTGTTCGAAACCCGTAACATTGAAGTTGGGAACGGCGCTCCCGCCGGGAAGCGGCTGCGGTATGCCTGTTAGGTTTAACTCGCTCGCGATAACAGACGGAGAGGCGCCGAACGAGACGCGTGTATGATTTCCGTTAAAGCCGGTTCGAACCTCATTAATAACCGTCGGCGTGAAGACGACGTTGTATGCCACCACCAGACCGAAATCGATCTCCGGTTCCGAAAATGGTCCCAGCAGTGCAGATCCAGTGGGATTACCGCCCGGCGTTGGCGCAACTTCCACATCGCGGTGCTTGTAAGTGAAGCGGGCGAAGGCAGTTTGCTTCGAGCTGATGTTTTGATCCAAGCGCATATCGCCCTGGTCGCTCGATATCGGCGTCGGCATGTTCTGTGCGAAATTGTTCGCGATTGCACTAGCAGAGCCCGTGTTCGGAAGCGGGTACAGATACTTCAATGCGTTCAGAGCCAGTGGCGTGATTTGGCTTGCTGGAATTTGATTTCCACCATAGGGTGTGCCGGTTCCGGGAATATAGACAGGCTTCGAATAACTGGATAAGTTGCCGTTGCGCAGAGCGAGCGACGGCACGCTCTCCACCAGCACGGTCTGCCGCGGAAGCCGCAGCGCCTCATAGCTGGCGAAGAAGAACGTCTTATCCCGGCCGTTGTAAATCTTTGGGACCATCACTGGGCCACCGACGTAAGCTCCATAGTCGTTCATAATAAGTTCTGGCTTGGTTGCGCTAAACGGATTGCGCGCTGTCAGAGCCTTGTTTTGCAGATCCTCGAAAACACCCCCGTGAAAGGCGTTGCTGCCACTTTTGGAGATGGTGGTTATATCGCTGATCCCCGCGAATTCAGCGGTGTTGTTAATCTCACTTACTCGAATTTCCGCAATTGAATTGAAAGATGGAAATAGTTCTGTAAGCGGGCCGGCGGCCCGGGGGCCCACACTGCTGATTCCATCGATACTCATCGACAGCATACTTGGCTTGCTGCCGGCTACGGAGATGTTTCCGCTTGCGTCCGTCTGTACACCCGGCTGGGTTGTCAGCGTCGACATCGGGCTGGTTGACCCGGTGCCGCGAGTCGTGATCGCGACGGGCAAATCCACCAGTTCGCGGCCTGTCTTCGACTCCGCGATACTCGAAGTATCGGTGTTGACCGGCGCGCCCACCGTGTCTTGCACATTAACCGTTGCTACTTGCGATGCGACTTTCAACTCCGCATCTAAGCGTCGGGTCTCGCGCGCCTCCAGCTCCACATTTGGGAACTCCGCCTTACTAAATCCCGGCAGCGAGATAGTAACTATGTAAGTATCCGGTTCAATGTTTGAAAAGGCATAGTTGCCGGAATCGTTGGTGAGTTCGGAGCGTGACGCCGACGTGCCCTTGTTTGTAAGTTGCACAATCGCGCCGCTTGCCACCTTCCCAGTTGGATCTTTGACGGTGCCCAGCAAGGTGGCGAACGTGGATTGCGAAAGGCCAAACTGTGGCAGGGCCAATACCGCTGCAAGCAAAAACAAGAATTGAGTGATGAGAACTATGCTGCGGCAGCCCCACTTCAATAAGGAAGAAGCTGGCGCAGACATAAGATCAGACGAACGCAAATACGCACCCCCGTTCCGCAAGTTGGGAACCTGTTCATGTCGTTAAGTTCAATAACCAGCCGCAGTGCGAGAACCAACCAAATCGACGCGGCAAGTAACGCGGGGTACAAGAAGGTATACCCGAACGACCCAAACGAGTTACCCACTGACGGTGGTCGGCATTGACGGTCCCAGAGCGCGGACGGGTGCGACGTGGTGCGCTTTCAGTGAAGTATCTGAATGATACTAATAGTTCATATTCCTGTCAAGCGGAAATTATCGCGGAAATTATCGCGAAATTGGCGCTGATCCCGCTAGCGGGGAACGCCTCACTGGCTTATTAGAAGTTCGAGTTTCGATCCATCAGCACCGCCATGATAGACTCTTTCCGTCGCTTTCACGAAATCGGTTTCCAGCGCATTTGCGATATCAAGAAATCTCTGCGGGTTTCTGTCGGTCAGCGGAAACCACGAGCTCTGGACTTGCACCATAATACGGTGCCCCGCGCGAAATGTGTGCAGGATGTCTGGCATCTGAAAGGTGATCCGCGCGGGCTTGCCTGGCTCAAATGGAATCGGGCTGGTTAGGCTCTTCCGATATTTGCCGCGGAACGGTTCGCCCCGGATCAGTTCCTCGTATGCGCCAAGATGTATTGTGGTCGCAGGCAACGTGCGCGGATTCGGCGGCGGGGCGTTTGGATTGGCGTCGTAGTTAGGGTAATTCGCCGGGAAGACATCGATCAGCTTCACATCGAAATCGGAGTCCGTCCCTGAGGTCGATACTTTCAAGTCCACCGTGATCGGTCCGGACACGGTGACGTCGTGGTCCAATGGCTCCGATTTGTATACCAGGACATCCGTTCGGGACGCCGCGAAGCGCTGGTCTTCGGTCATGAAGTCGTAGCGCACACCCATCAAAACATGGCCAATGTACGGAACAGGTTTGGCGGGATCTGAAACGTACTCATCGAAGCCAGCCGCGGCCGGTCTCTGCCACGAGATCTTGCCGTTCTCATCCAGAAACAGATCCGTCGTCTTAGTTTGTTCAGGGGGCCATTGATCGAACTGGCGCCACTGATTTACGCCCGTCTGGAAGACCCATGCCTTCGGCCGCTTGCCGTTCTCCTGCCCCTTTAGGTAGTGCATGAAGAAGGGAAACTCGATCTTCTCGCGATAGTAGACCGCCGTCTTCGAGCCAAAGCTAACATTTCCGACTCGGTCTCCGTCGCCGCGTGAAAATCCGCCGTGCACCCATGGCCCGACGACGAGCATGTCCGTCGTTTCCGGCGAGTCCTTCTTCAGTTGATAAAACTGCCGGAACAGGCCTTGCTCATCCTCCTGGTCATACCACCCGCCTACGATCATCACCGCGGGCTTGACATTCTTCAGATACTTCCAGATCGACCGCGCCTGCCAGAAATCGTTGTAAGTGTTGTTCTTGACGTTCATGGTCCAATACGGCTGCCGGTTTTTGAAATACCGCTCATCCGCATTCGCCAGTGTTCCCAGTGAGAGATAGAAGTCGTAGCCGTCCGGCGTTCCGTAATCAAAGGGCAGAGCTGCTACGGGAGGTGTCGGCTCGTCGCCGCGAGGCCGGAATCCGGTGTACATGGCGAACCGCGCCGCCAGCATGAACGCTCCGTTGTGGTAGGAATCGTCGCCCAAATAATAGTCCGTTACCGGCGCCTGCGGCGATACCGCGACCAGCGCGGGATGCGAATCGATCATGGATGCGGTGGCGAAGAATCCCGGCTGCGAAATGCCCCAGATCCCAACCTTTCCTGTGTTGCCGGAAATGTTCTTGACCAGCCAATCGATGCTGTCGAAGGCGTCTGTGCTCTCGTCCGTATCCTTGTTGCTCTTCTTGATCGGTACCTGCGGGCGAGTCAGGGCAAAGTCGCCCTCACTCATATATCGCCCACGGACGTCCTGATACACAAAGATGAATTTCTCGCGCGCGAACAACGGCGACGGCCCAAGAGTTGCAGGATAATGATCCTCTCCGTAGGGCGCAACTGTATACGGGGTGCGCACCATCAGAATGGGATACGTCTTCCCTTCCATCACATCCTTGGGCACATAAACCGCGGTGAACAGCTTGACGCCATCGCGCATGGGAATCTTGTATTCATACTTCGAGTAGTTCGCTCGAATGTACGCCATGTTCACCTCAGGAGAAGTTTGGGACAGAAGAAGAATTGTGGCGGAGAGAAGGAGGAAGCTAGACCGTATACACGCTGTGAGCATTCCCCTAGAGTAACCGCTCTACCATAGGAGGCTATTTCGTAAACGGAGCCCCGCGATTGTAGGGCACGCGAATCTCATAATCTCCGGCGGCGAAAACCGTCTTGGTGTCCTGAAGGACGTACTCGACCATCGGCGCTTTGGCATCGAGATGCAGTCCCGGAGGAAGCCAAAATTTCACCAGTTCGGGATTGTATACGACACACGGCCGATCAGCCTGTTCCAGTTTCGTTCGGATCGCCTCCTGCTCCGGTGCGGTAAATCCCTCCATCCAAGCAGTAAGATTAAATCCATTTGGCGGCGGAGTCTCTGACCATACATTGAGGCTTCCCATTCCAGGCATCGTGAAGAGCGTATCGCAGTTGGCGTGCACCTCCTCCGCAACGCGGCGATAAATAGACCCTTCGGCTGCCGGCATATGGAGAAGACGCGCTCCCGGCAAATCTAGACGCGGAGACCGCTGAGGTATCGGCTGGCCCTTGAGCCATCTCATGACAATCTCCCGATGGTGAAGAACGCGGCCTCCCAACTCAGTCGGTGCCGAGTAGAGATAAAAGGAGAAGACCGGAACGGCCAAGACGAGACAGAGCCATTCTAGGGCGGCTCGACCGCCGGTATAGGGCCATCGAAGCCGCAGAGTGGGCAAGACAGCCAAGCCCGACCACCCGTCATAAAGCATGAGACAGATCCACGCGCCCGCTGGCGTAAGCGCAATATGATGAGTGTTAATCACCGGATATGCCTGCAGCATTTCAAAGTCGATGAGACTTACCAAGAAGAGCCGGGAGAACATGCCGGCTGCCCCGGTCGAAGCGCTGCCTGCCGATAAGAGAAGAAGCGGTAACAAGGGAAGCGAATAAAACATCGCTCGATCCGGATCCCACAGGAAAGCTGCCGCGGCAATGAGCGCGACCGCCACCTTAACCACCGCTAGCGCGACATCAAACTCAGCACCCTTGCGGCGGGCCAGTGAAGCCGCTGCTATGGCGACAACTGGCAAAAGCAGCAGTGATAGCTTCCCGGCAGAGATCTCGAACGGCGCATAAAACAGATTAGGCTGCCCTAAAGTCCGGGTAACAATTCCGGAAACCAGAGAAGCGGGAGTGCTCCCGGTCAACAGCGCATAGGCCAGGATTAGGACAGCCGTCATCACGAAACCGGTAATTGGATATGCGATTTCGATCGGCCGGAACGCGCTTCTGACCATGCTTTGGAACGCAGCAATAAATAGGGCCGCGAAGCTTATGAGCATGTAGAGGCAGAACGAGCCGGCCCACCCCTTTAAGTGAGCAGACATCAGTGCGGGAGGCATCGCAAGGGAGAGAATAACGAGCAAACCCAGCAGCAGCGGTCGAAACACGGCCTTCGCCATTACAGCTGTCAATGGCAACGCGAGCGCAAAACAAAAGAACAGTCCATTGTTGATCTTGGTGAGCGCCAGCGCTGCGCCTACGGCGCCAAGTAGTACAAGAGCGGCAGTTTCATGCCGCGTTCCCACCAATAACGACAGACAGAGCGCCACGGCGATGAGAGATACGATGATGCCGTGCGGATGCCCAGGCTCTTCCAGCATCGGCGCGGCCGAAATCACTGTTAAAGTAAAGCAGGCCAAACCGAGCGTCAACTCTCGTGTCAAGCGTCCGACAAAGACGCTGAGTAAGGTCGCGCTCCCTAGAATGTAACCAACGGTTAGAATCCGTCCGCCATCGAGATCGACCGGCAACCCAAAGAGTCGGTGCAGCGAAGATTCCGCCAATGTATAGAACGGACCGTATTGACTGAATGTCTTTACGTAAAGGCCGCCGTTCTTTAAGAATTGCCTCACGATGAGAACGAAATAGCCTTCGTCATCCCAAGTCGAGTATCTATCGAATGCGACCTTCTCGATCAGCACCCACGCACAGAAAATACAGACGGCAAATAGGAGGGTAAGGCCTAAGGCTGTGCTTGAATTTTTCCAACCGGAACTTCTGGGTTGCGCCTGCGCTTTGGTACGTCTATCCATCCAAGACAATCAGTGGATAAACGGTGCCCGCCGGCTGTAGGGTACACGAATCTCACAGTTTCCGACGACCAAAACCGTCCTAGTCTTATGAAGGACATAATCCACCATCGGTGCGTCTGGATCAAGATGAATCCCCGGAGGAATCCAGGCCCTGGCCAGATCGGGATTGTACACAACGCATGGCCGCGCGGCCTGTTGAAGCCTCGATCTGATCGCTTCCTGCTCTTGTGCGGTAAACCCTACCATCCAGGCGGTGAGATTAAAGCCATTCGGCGGCGGCGTTTCCGACCAGACGTTCAAACTCCCCATCCCTGGCATCGTGAAGAGCATATCGCAGTTCGTATGCACCGATTCAGCGAGGCGGCGGTAGATTGACGCTTTAGCCGCTGGCATATGAAGAAGACGCGCACCCGGCAGGTCCAAACGGGGACTTCGTGGCGGGAGCGGCCCTCCGGTTACCAACCGCCAGATGATCTGCCGGCGATGAAGCCTGTAACCCGGGGCTTCGGACTTTGTTGTTCCACCGAGCCAGAAAACGGCCGGAGTGGCCAAAGCCAGACAAAGCCATCCGAGTACGGCCGGAGTGCGGAAGAGAAACGACCGACGCCCACCTTCCCGATTAAGAGTGCCGAGCGAGGAGCATCCATCGTATAGGAGCAGACAGATCCACGCCCCCGAAGCCGTTAACGCGTTGTGGTGGGTCCCAAGCATTGGGTAAGCCTGAAGCATTTCAAATTCGATGAGGGCCACCAAAAACAGCCGGGGGAATGCATAACTCACCCCGCTCGAAGCGCCATTCGGCAATAGAAGAAGAGGCAACACCGGAAGCGAATAAAACATCGCCATATCCGGATACCATAGGAAGGATCCCGCTGCACCAAGAGCAATCGCCACCTTACCGACCGCCAACCAGACGCCGAAGTTCGGAAACCGACGGCGGGCAAGCGGATCCATCAAAAAAGTCAGGACGAATAATAGTAGGAGTAATAACGGCCATGCAGGAATCACGAGCGGAAGATAAACGAGCCGTGGGTGTCCTAAGGGTCTGATAACGATGCCGGATACCAAAGAAGCGGGACTACTCCCGGTCAAGATCGCCCACGCTAAGATCGGGACAGCGGCCGCGACAAAACCGAGAACCACATAAGCAAGTCGGATGGGCCGCAGCACATTTGGCGCTCCGCTTTGGAATGCCCCAACAAGGAGAGCGGCAAAGCTGATGAGCATATATAGGCAGAAAGACCCCGCCCACCCCCTGAGATAGGCGGACATTAGCACAGGTGGCATGCAAAACGAGCCAATCACGACTAGCCCCAGCAGCAGCAACCGAAATCTGCTCTTCGCCAATGTCATGGCTATTGGAAGCGCGAGTGCAAAGCAAAAGAACAGTCCCACATTGATCTTCGTGAGGACCAGTGCCGCATTTACGGCGCCCAGGAGGATGAGACCGGCGCTTTCCTGTCGTGTCCCCACAAGCAACGACAGGCAGAGTGCAGCGCTCACCAGAATTGCGATCACGCCCTGCGGATGTCCGGGTTCTGCTACGATCGGCGCTGTAATCATCACACTCAGAACAAAGCAGGGCAAGGACAGCGCCAACTTGCGCGTCAAGCGGCCAACAAAGATGCTCAATAGAATGGCGCTGCTCAAAATGTAAATGACCGTGAGAATACGACCGCCATCCAGATCGACCGGCAAGTTGAAAAGCCGATGCAACAAGGACTCAGCCAGCGTAAAGAACGGTCCGTATTGGCTGAATGTCTTCACGTAAAGGCCACCGGCCTTCAAGAAGTGCGCGAGGAGAAGGATGAAATAGCCCTCATCATCCCAGTACGAGTAGGTATCGAAGGCAAACCTGTTGAGCAGCACCCAAACACAGAGAATGCAGCAGCCAAACAGCAACGCGAGGCAAACGGTTCTACTGAAAATGCCCCGGCGAGACGCCGGCGTCCGTGTCTGCGTTTCACTGAGGCTACTCATCGAAATCTCTCCAACAAGGTCATCGCATCGGTAGGTGAGGAAATGATTCCAGCCACTCGCCTACGCTTTCCGATACACTGCCAGAATTTCGCCCATATACACAGGCACCGATCGTCGGTTAATTCCAATGCGCGATCCAAGTCCGTGGGCAAGCTCCGCCATCGGAATTTTCGATTGCGCAAGCCGAAACGAGATGTAGCCCACGGAGAACGAGACCGGTCGCGAGCCCGTCGCCATCAGCCGCAACCCGCACTTTTCGCCACATATCCGGAGACTCTCTCTTGTGAAGTAATTGAGATGCTCCGCCAGAAGCAACGGCCAGCGGCGACGCAGGAATTTGGCAAAGAAGCTATCGATTTGTGGCACATTCAAAATCAAAGTGCCTCCGGCGCCGAGGTGCGACGCGCAACGCTCCAGGAATGCCACGGGATAAGTAACGTGCTCCAAAACATCGAACAACGTCAACACGTCGATGCCGGGTGGAAAACGCGCTTCCTCTAGGACACAGTTCTGAATTTCCCCCTTGCCCTCCAGCATCCGCTTTGCTCGCTCATACTGGGATGCGGAGGGTTCCACGCCGAACACATGCCAACCCGCATCGGCCATAGCGCGCAAAAACCCGCCCGAAGCACAGCCGACATCGAGCAGACAGCCAGGAGCGGATGTGTAGCGCTCCACAATTCTGCGGTGCGTCTGGGCTGTTTTCCACCGATTTGCACTCTCTGCTTCGTAAACGGCGTCATCGGCATCAGCGTAGAGCCGTCCCAGTTGCTCTGGAGACGGGCGAAAAGATCGAAATCCAAGTCCGCAATCCAAGCAGCGCAAAACCCGGCCATGAGAAAGCTTCTTTCTTGAGGAACCAACCGACTCGGGTGCTAACTCGTCGTCGCCATCTAGATAGAGCGTGGCGCTACGAGACAAACACACCGGGCATACGGCCTCTGATACAGCCGGCGAAACCGAACGCCGGGCGAGGATCTCGCTATTCATCGCCCGTTAGTCCCGGCTGCCGAGGCACGAGCTACCCGAACACCCGATCTCCGAGCCAGCTCACGACTCGATCGGATCACATCCCACAGCGCCAGAAGATAATTAGGGCCAACGCGAAGTATTTTGAACGACGAGGTTCCCATGTCGATGGTTCGGTTGATCCATGAGATTGGCACCTCCTTAATCCTGTACCCGGACACAATAGGTTTCAATCCGGTTTCCGCATTCGCGGCAAAGTGATCTTCCTTGATTGGTATTTCCTTCAATATCTGGCTTCGGAACAGCTTTAGGTTGTTGGAGATGTCGTGAACCCGGCAGGGTAACGCGATATTTACAAGCAAATGAAATATGCGGTTACAAAGAATCTTAGGAAACGGGTAATTCACCATCACCGATTCGTGCGTGAACCGGCTTCCGATCGCGCCCTCATATCCCTCTCCGATGGCCTCGAAAAGATCTCTGAGTTCCGGCATAATCTGAACAAAGTCGCTGTCCATCGTCAGGATGTAGTGGCCTGTCGCAGCGGCATAACCGTCACGGAGGGCTCTCCCCACGCCATTCGGGGGCGACCGGTCGATGAGCTTGACCCGGTTGTCGGCCAGCGCTAGCTCACGTGCAACGGCTGCGGTCCGGTCACAGCTGTTGTCGTTAACGATCAGAATCTCGTGAACATAATCGCCGTAATAACCGAGAATGGCGTCGACCAGCGGACCCACATTCATCTCCTCGTTATGGCATGGAACCACGAACGACACCGACTTGTACAGACTAGGTACAGTGGCGAGATTCATAAAGGCACGCTTCGCAGAGCCTCCGGGCTTCCGCGCCCATAGATAAAGAGTTCCACACAGGTCGCGAACCACAGGCGTCTGCTCAAAAATAAAAGCAACAGATTGTAGCGAACGGATCAACCAACCCGGAGTAGATATGTGCACGATATCGTATGGGATGACGTCGATATCCACGAACCCTTGATGCGAAGCAATGCGTAGGAACTCGAACTTGTTCATGCCGACCTGGCAAGCCGCATTTCCCGCCATTCGCCCGATCGGTCGCACCATAGTCTTCAAAAATACCTGTGGGTTCAGAACATTGTTCTCGAAAAACAAAATCTGACCGCCCGGCTTCAATAGCCGATAGATAGCCTTCAAGTTAACCGGGTATTGATCGTGACAGATAATAGAGGTGCCGACCACGTAATCGAATGACCCTGCCGGAAGCTCATTCAGGTCGTGCACATGCACGGCGGTTACTCCTGGCAATTCCGGCCAGTCGCTGTCCGAAAACCTTTCGTTAAAGTACGCAGCAGTTATCGGATTCGTCTTCCCCAATACAGACGCAAGGTGCCGCGTCCAGAGTCCGCTGCCGGCACCAATTTCCAGAATCCGCTCTCCAGGCAGCACATGGAAGCAGTGCCGCACCGTAGTCGCCCGCCACCGCAGTTTGATTTTGGCGCTTTGCGGGTGCGAATTCCAGTAATTTTCCCGGGCTAGCTCCATTACTCCAAGATTTTCTTTTAGAGACATCAAAATATAGAGCCTCATTTAACAAAGGCATTTCCTGAGCTTTCTGAGAGGGCACCGCAAATTAAGAAGTGTATCAGGTGTAATGCTCTGAGCATAGGTCTCTGGTATATCTAGCGGTGCGGATAAATGTGCGGGGCTGGCAGATCATCACTGCGGCCACGCGTAAAACGGCGTCGCCAATACTTGCCCGGCGATCGAATAGAGCGAACTCATCCGGAACGACCGATACCCAGTTGAAGGTGACACGACCTTGAATTCATCGGCTCCGGAGGTAGTCACTTCAACCGATTGCGAAGTCGCCGAGTTGATAAAGCCCAGGTAGAAATGATAGTTGCCGGCCAACTGCTGCGCACTGCCGACAGCCAGTGAATAGGTGCCTAGATCGACGTTGACCACCCGGGTCGCTGTCATATTCGTCTCGTCCACCTGCCAACCTTGCCCCCGGCTGTTACCTCCATATAGCGACACCCTCGTGTTGCCGTTGTCGAACAGCGTAAGTAGCCCGTTGGGTTGGTATTCCGCGTCATGTTCATGCGAATTGAAAAACTGAAACGCCGTCTGCCCCGCGGGCACCGACGACGCGAAATCGCCCTGGGGACCCAACCGCCATAGAATACTTCCGTCGCCGTTTCCGCTGTTGTACCTGATCTTGACTACCATGTCCTGGTGGCGAATCGAGATGACCAGGTTCCCGTCCGGCGTCGGAGCCAAGGAGTTAGAGTGCGTCCAATCATTCGCGACCGTGTATCTTTGACCGTTCGAAGGGTTGACATTCATAAGTGGTGGACATCCCGCGTTAGCTGTACAAGTTTCGTCGAGTACTGCGGTGTAGGCTGGCAGCGGATTATCCTCATTCGTCTGTGTCGAGAAGTTCGTCGCGTAGTCGAACTCGTCCCACGTCCATTTCACGTGAAAATTCGAATCCAGCACCACCGCCATATCGCCGAGAACATCCACGTTCGCATGGACCGTATTGGTGTTGCTGTCATACGCGCTCGCCAGTACTTTCTCAACTGTGCCTATGAAACCGGTGTCGCCGTTGGGAAACCGGAAAATCTCGTGACTCATCGACGTAATCCGGTCTTTACCCATCGCCGCAAGTTCGTTCCCGATAGCGGTCGCGTTCGTCTCTCGCAAAAGATTTCCAGCAAGGTCGTATTCCCGAAGCAACTGCTTGTCCCCCACAGCCGATGCATTGGCGATCGCCAGGAACGTGCCGCCCGGTACTGGGTGCGTCAAATAGGCATCCTCCTGAAGAGCAGCGACGAAGTCTGGAAGATACCAGATCACGCTACCCCCGGCATTCATCGCAAATGGCGTGAGCGGCCCGGAGGTTCCGATCGGCGCCGTCAGCAGCACCGGATAAGCCGTCGCGTTCGGGCCAGATGCCGGCACGTTGATGCTGTACGGCGGAATCGCACTCAACGCGTTCGAAGGAATCGCCCCGGTTGTGAAGCTCAGTTTGGGGCCTAAAGTATCGGTGGGAGCTGCGAAGATGTCGCTCTGCAACGTATATGTCGAGCTCGCGAGCATTCCGCCAATCAGAAAATTTAGGCTCGTATTCCCGGTACACGTCTGGTAAGGAGTGTAAGTCCAGAAAATCGTGCGGGCAAGTTGGAAATGAACGCGCGCCAAACTGCCCACGGGACAAGGCGGCAGGCTGAACATCGCCACCAAAGGATGTGCCGTTGCGCTCACCACCGGGCCTGTCGAGCTGGTTGCAACGGGATCGAACGTCAGTTGCGTCGTCCCGCTCGTGGTCGATCCGTTTGATTCGAGCGCGACGACTTGAATCGTGTACACTCCCTCCGATCCTGTCGTGGTAAACGGGAACGAATTGGCGGGCGAGTAATCGCGGATTAACGAGTAATTGTTCAAACCCGGCGGCAGGACATTGAATTGATACGTGAACGTAGCGCCGCTATTCGACGGATCGCTCGCCGAAGCCGAGACCGTAATCGTCTGCCCAATCGAAGCGGTGCTCGCGGATGGATTAATTTGCAGATTGATTTGGCCGTATGCCGCCGGCAGCACCAAAAAAGCCGCCGCCCAAACGGCCGTTTGTGCGAGTTTTTTTCGATACAAGAAGATTACCGCCAGCCCCGTCAGCAAGCACAGCGAGATGCCGGAACTCGTACCGACAGATAAATCGTTCGCCAAATCCGGCGTTGATAACGCCAAAACACTAATTGCCAGGACGGCGTATGTGAGCCTTAACACAGGCTTTTTCATCGAAGCGCTCCTAGTTCAAATGGTCTCTTGATGGCCGACGAAGCGGTCTCTATTGCTTAAACAAAATACTTTTCTGAGTGACTGCCAAATTATTCTAAATGATTAAACGATCAAATTCCACCAATATGTTTAAAGGATCAACACTTATCTTCATGTGTTGGTCAAAATTCCAAAGAGTTCCTGCGGTGTTTGTTTCGGCCGCGCAAAGAGCCCTTTGGGCTCAGCTTGTGAGAAACAACGAACGGCGAAGGGCAGTCGGTCCCCGCTTTGCGTGATACAAGAAAATACCCGCCAGTCCCGCCAGCAAAAATAGCGGAGTGGTTCTTGGCTCTGGAACCGCCGCGCTCAAAACGGCGGGCGCCATGCCAGCCGAGAGCGAAAAATTGTTTTCGCCGATCGCGAACGCGTTCTCATACGCGCCGCCCGTATCGAATTCCAAGATATTGTCCGTATAACCAGCAAAGAAATTACCTCCATCGAGGCCAAGGCCGTACAGCCCGTAGATGCCCACGTCTACCGAAGAATCGAGCGTACCGGTCGAACTCCATTGGTCAATGAAAGACCCCTGGTCCCCTTCCGTTGTATATAGGTTGGTTCCGTCGCTGGCGATGCCGATCGCGGTATAAAGCGTCCCGGCGCCTGCCAAATTCGAATTTCCCGTTGCAATGTTCCAACTTGTGATCTGAGTCAGCGTGCTACCGGAATATTCATAGATATTTCCCGAAGAACTCGAGAAGAAGAGATTACCGCCGGGGCCAACCACGCCATTTTCAAGCGGCTCCGCTACCTGAAATACGTTGCCGGCAATCGGATTACCCGCACCGTCGTATTTCTGAACCGTGCTGACACCTGAGCTGTAATTGACAACCCAAACATTTCCTTGGCCGTCCGAAAAGCCAGTGACGGCCCCGGAGGGTCCAAAGGATCCGGTTGGCGTGGTGCTATTGCCCAGGACACTATTGATGTCAAATAATGAAATGCCAGAACTCGTATCAATGTATAGGTCGTCAGCGAAACATGGCGATGCCAGCGGAAAAACAGTAACCGCCAGGACTGCCCATGCCAGTATTACCACCGGCTTTTTCATTAAACACTCCTCGTTTGAAATGGATTACTGATGGCCCGAGATGTGGCCTAATTCGCTTAAACAACAAGCCAGCGATGCTGCCAGAGTTGCCGTAATAAGTTCTAGATCATTCTAAATCATTAAACGATACATATCCAGTAGAACGTTTCCGGATTAGTAATTCTTCTCCACGTAGAAATGCGAACTGGACATACCTTTTAAACTTTTGGAAAATATCGACAGTCCACCTGCTAATGGATTCGCCAGGTAATATATCGGGTGTTCGCGTACCCTACGGCGCTTTTATTTGTGTTAACCAAGCATCGCTTGGCTGCCACGATTAGCTATCCAGCGGCTCCCGCTCCTTCCAATCTCGTAATGTCAGTTCCCCAGTGCTCTCGGCAAGACCCGATTTACGCTCTTTTTCTCGTAGACCCAGCCACGTTTCGAGCGTCATGCGCTGAATCGCCAGGCCGCCGTTGGCCGCTTGCCCTTTTCGCGGTCGAGTCCATTGATATTGAGCCGGAACGCCGTCGGGGAAGAATAATCGCCGATAGACCAGCGTCGGTTTCGGGTCAGATTTTTCAATCATCTGTTCCATCTCGTCGTTCGGCGGATAGAATTCGGTAACCACCTTGTTATCGATCCGCCTGACTTCCACCCACTGTTCTAAGATCACCGGCTCTTCAATAACTTCCTTCTTGGGAGCCTTGGGTGCCTTCGCTTCCTGGCTCATTTGCTGCTCCTTTTGCTGAGCCCTTTCGCGCACTCGCTGATAACTCTGCAATTGGGCCAATGCCCGGTTGTAGGTGCGTTCGGCAGCGGTCTGATAGCGCGTGAATAGAGCGATTTGATGATGATCTTCGTCGCTCCACATCCGGGGATCGGGGTTCAAGTCGACCTGGACGACGTAGAGATGGTGCTGATTGCGCTGGAGCAGCCACTTTGCCTTGACGGCGTCTTCGACCAACTTCTCCATAAACGCGGTTTTCGGCTGGAATTCTTCCATGTACATCTCGCGCAGTTTGATCCACTCGTTGGGATCTTCGTGGCGGAGCAGAAGTTGTTTTGACCGGCAGCCATGCTGGATGGAGTTGAGGCTGGTGAGCGTCGCGCGCGGGATGTCGTCGTGGAGCTTTTTGGCCATTTGGTCTTCTTGAGCG
>DATAXY010000055.1:0-105167 GCA_036272835.1 Bryobacteraceae bacterium | reverse complement strand
GCAGTCCCATTTTGAATCGGATAGGCTTTGATAAGTTTCAGACATTAATCCTCTCCTTGGGGTCATCAAGCCACTTGGAGAGGATTCTACTCTCGGGACGGTCAAACCTCTTCGAGTCTCACTGGTCGAACCAGTGGCTTGTCTTTTCAGTCACGGCAATGAGCAGCGGAGTGTGAAAGAGATACGCGCTAAAGCTATTGCGAGACATCCACTCCGAGAATCGCCCTTGCCTATTGAACCGGTCCCGAAAGGGGACGGTCAACCCGAGACACATACCCAGGCAAAAGAAAGCTTCCCAAAAAGAAAAGGCCGCGCTCTGCCAGTGCAGGCCTCCCAGGAGGCGTCGGGTATCACCTTGAAGTACTCCTGAGGTCGCGAGAATTGCGACCCAACCGGCGACACCAACCGTTAGAGCCAGCTTCATCCAAAAAATCCCAAACGAATGCGGAATTCGGAGCAGCCAATTCCCCCGATACGCCAGCACCCCAACAATGAATAGCAACACGTATTGGGAGAAGGAGCAGCAGCCGGGTCCCCGTGGCTACCGGTGTGCTTCGAAGAGAAGTCGCCAAGTTCTCACTCCTGTTGACAAGACGAATCGCAGAAGGTTGCAGTTCGCGCAAAATGGCTTGTGGCTGAGTCCTACGATACACTGACCGCTGAGACAGCAGCATGAGTGAACACCATATCTACGCTCCCAGCGCGGAGTTTGCGGCTCGCGCCCACGTAAAGAGCATAGACGAATACCGCGCGCTATATAACCGCGCCAAGCAGGATCCTGCCACATTTTGGGGCGAGTTGGCCCAATCGCAGCTTGATTGGTTCCGTCCCTTCGACCGTGCGCTCGAGTGGAGCGTGCCGTTCGCCAAGTGGTTCACTGGCGGCCAGATCAACGCATCGTATAACTGCCTGGATCGGCACCTGCAAGGCCCTCGCCGCACGAAACCTGCGATTCTTTTTGAGGGTGAACCGGGCGACCAACGGATCATCACTTATCAGGAACTCCACCGCCTCGTCTGCCGCTTTGCTTCGGTCTTGAAAGGCCTCGGCTATAAAGCTGGCGATCGCGCCGTCATCTACATGCCGATGATCCCAGAGCTGCCAATTGCACTGCTGGCCTGCGCACGATTGGGCATCACGCATAGCGTAGTATTCGGCGGATTTTCGGCTGAAGCGCTGAAGGCGCGGATGCAGGACTTGGGCGCCACGCTTGTCATTACTTCCGACGGCGGCTGGCGTCGCGGCAAGGAAGTTCGTTTGAAGGATGCAGTGGACGAAGCGCTCCTCGAATGCCCCGGCGTGCGCAACGTGGTGGTATACCAACGCACTGGCTCGTCGCAGACAATGCGCGAGGGCCGCGATCATTGGTGGCATGAACTGGACAATAAGTTAACGCCCGATGCCGAGCAGTGTCCGGCGGAGCCGCTCGATTCGGAACATCCGCTATTCGTTCTCTACACGTCTGGCACTACGGGCAAACCGAAAGGCATTCTGCACTCGACGGCCGGCTATCTGCTCGAAACATCAATGACCATGCGCTGGGTATTCGATCTGCAGGAGAATGATGTTTTTTGGTGCACTGCCGATATTGGCTGGGTAACCGGCCACAGTTACATCGTTTATGGGCCGCTGGCGGCTGGCGCCACCTGCATCGTCTATGAAGGAGCCCCGGATTTCCCGGCGTTTGACCGCTTCTGGGCCATTGTAGAGAAATACAAAGTAACGACGTTCTATACGTCTCCCACCGCCATCCGCGCGCTAATCCGTCAAGGCGATCACTGGCCGAACGCCCGCGATCTTTCCAGCCTTCGGCTCCTTGGGTCTGTCGGCGAGCCCATCAATCCCGCGGCCTGGGAGTGGTATTACCGGGTCATCGGCAAAGAGCGCTGCCCCATTGTCGATACCTGGTGGCAAACCGAAACCGGAGCGATCATGATCTCGGCCATGCCCGGAGCAACGCCGCTCAAGCCAGGCTCGGCAACGCTCCCCCTGCCAGGCGTCATCTTGGACATCGTCGATCCCAAAGGCGAAGTGTTGGGCGCCAATCGGGAAGGGTACCTGATCATCCGCCGCCCTTGGCCAAGCATGATCCGCACTATCTGGGGCGATCCGAACCGCTTTGAGGAACAGTATTGGAAGCGCGTGGCCGGATCGTATTTCACCGGCGATGCCGCGCGGCGCGACGAAGACGGCTACTATTGGGTACTTGGCCGCGTCGACGATGTCATGAACGTCAGCGGTCACCGGCTGAGCACGATGGAAGTCGAATCGGCGCTGGTACATCATCCGGCTGTCGCGGAAGCGGCCGTAGTCGGCAAACCGCACGAGATCACGGGGCAAGCCGTTTGCGCCTTCATCACTCTGAAGAAGGGCGGCGATTGGGATCAAGCCGCTCTCGGCAAAGAACTGCGTCAGTGGGTAGCGCATGAAATTGGGCCATTCGCCCGGCCCGACGAAATCCGCTTCACCGATGCCTTGCCGAAGACGCGCAGCGGCAAAATCATGCGGCGGCTATTGCGCGAAATCGTGACATCGAAAGGCGCCGTGACCGGAGACGTCACTACGCTCGAAGATCTTTCCGTGGTAACGGCGCTCGCTGCTCAGCACGACGAAGACTAAAGCCGATAGGCCTCAATCGCTGTCCCGGACCAGATGCGTTCGCGCTCACAGGGCGAGAAATCCTGGATCGCTGTCTCGACGAGTTCCGCCCAACGGACATATTCGATGGCGACCAGACACACCGGCCAATCGGAGCCGAACATGGTGCGGTTGGGAGTGAATGCTTCGAGAACGGTTTCAATGTACGGCAGCAGTTGCTCGGGCGTCCATCTTGTGTAGTCCCCTTCCGTCGCCAGCCCGGATATTTTGCAATAGACATTAGGCCGGGACGCGAGTTCGCGGAGGTTCTCGCGCCAAGGCGAAAATTCTCTCTCTCGCACACGCGGCTTCGCCAGATGATCGACGATGAACACCTGATCGGGATGTCTGTCGACAAACTCTATCGTCTGCGGCAGGTGGCGTTCGAAGATGAGGATGTCATATCCCAAACCGAGCGGCTTCAGTGCCCGAATGCCGCGGTTGAAATCGTCGCGAAGCATGTAGAGCGGATCGCGCTCGCCCTGCAGAACGTGCCGGATCGAACGCAACTTCGGGTTCTGCGCCATCTGCGCCAGAACGTCTGCAACCGCCGGATCGATCAGCGGCGCCCACCCGACAACGCCGCGAATAAAGTCGAACCTCGTCGCCAGATCGAGCAGCCATCGGGTCTCTTCAACCGTTTGTCGCGCCTGCACGGAAACCACACCTTCCACACCCGCTGAATCGATGGTGGTCTTAAGATCGGCAGGAAGAAAGTCACGCTGGATCACGCGCATCGCGTCATCGATCCAGCCGTATTCAACCGGGTCATAGCGCCAGAAGTGGTGATGGGCATCGATTTTCGGCATGCTCTTACTCCTCACGTAATGCAGCCGCGGGATCCAGCGCGGAGGCCCGTCGAGCGGGTAACCAGGAGGCGATTGCGGTAATAACCAGAAACGCACCGCTCATGGCAACGATAGTGATGGGATCAGAAGGTCGAACGCCCACCAACATAGTGACCATCAAACGCGTGAGAGCCAGGGCCGCGGCGATTCCAATCGCGATGCCGACCGCACTTAATCGCAATCCGTTCCCGACGATGGCTAAGAAAACTTCCGACGGCGTCGCGCCCATCGCCATACGCACTCCGATTTCCGCAGTGCGCTGGCGTACCGCGCTCGATAGCACTCCATAAAGTCCGACGCCTGCTAACAGTGCCGCGATCGTTGCAAATATTCCGATAAGCAGAAGTGAAAAACGAGTACCCGATCGTGCCCGGGTCACCCACGCTTGCATAGGTTGCATACGTGTGATCAGGAGTTTCGGGCTAATCTTCGCCACTTCCTTCCGGATTTCCTCCGCGTAACCCGCGGGATCGCCCGACGTCCGCACGGCCCATTGCGAAGCGACGCCATGGCCGAGAAAACCGTCCATGAAGAAGATCTCCTCTCGTCCCGGTTCGGCCAACGACGTCGTACGCTGATGCGCAACGACCCCGATAATTTGAACCCATTCGGGTTGTGGCGTCCGGATGCGTATCAGGATACGCTTTCCGACTGCGGATTCGAACGGAAAGGCCTTTGACGCCAGCAGCCGATCGACCACTACCAGCTTGCGATCGGGCGCATTATCGGCCTCGGTAAATGTACGGCCGGCCATCAAGGGCGTGCGTATCGCTTCAAAATAGCCAGGGAGTACGATCTCGGGGTCGACTGCTTGGAACTTGCTTGGGTCAACTAATGCTGGCGCGGTGCCCCATCGTATCGGATAGAACCCGCCCGTAAGTGGGAACGGGCTGGCAGCCGTCACGCTCTGGACTCCGGGCAGAGCCCGCAGCCGATCGCGCATTTCGCGCATGAACGCGGCTCGCTGCTGCGGCGTTGCGCCTCGGGGGCCGAGCAATTGGAACGTCTCAAGATTGCTTGCATCGTAGCCCAGGTCGATACGTTGCAACGCGAGAAAGCTACGGAACATCAGGCCGGAGCCGACCAGCAGTACGAAACAAACGGAAATTTCAAAAACCACCACCGTGCTGCGCAGTATCGCGCCACTACCCAATCCTGCCGCGCGACCGCTTCCGCGCAAAATATGCATCAGGTCCGGCCGTGCGGCACGCACCGCTGGAAGAATGCCGAATATGGCTGCCGACGCCAGGCCCAAGGCCGCGGTGAAGATGAGCACAGCCGGATCAATCCCCACCGATTGGAGGCGCGGCAGATTCGCAGGCGCAATCACAAGCAACTCCCGGATGCCCATCCACGCCAGCCCCAGTCCGAATAGCGAACCTATACCCGCAAGAAGCAGTGATTCGGCCAGCGTCTGCTGCACGAGCCTCCACCAGCTTGCGCCCAAGGAGGCGCGGACCGCGAATTCTCGCTCGCGCGTGTACATCCGTACCAGCATGAGATTCGCCACGTTCGCGCATGCGATTAGAAGGAGAAAGATGACCGCACCCATCAAGGCCACGAGCGCTGGCCGGACCGCTGCGACCAGGTGCTGGCGAATCGGTTCCAAACGGATGAAGAAGCCGGACGTATTGTGGATGGGGAAATCCCGCCGCAGCTCCGCGGCGACCCTTCCCACCGCCGCTTGCGCACGATCGAGCGTAATCCCTGGCTTCAACCTGCCGATCACGTGCAGCGAGACGTTGTTTCGTTGGGCATTGTCGTAAGCGAGCCGTGAGGCAATCCATATATCCGGCTGGGCCTCGATGTTGGCGCTGGCCGGCAGCAGCAGTTCGAAACCCGCAGCGAGCACACCCACCACTTCAGGACCGCCCCCTCCCGCAATCGCTATCGGATGCCCAAGAATCGACCTGTTCCCGCCATAACGGCGTTCGAAATACTCATAACTCAGAATCGCTATATTGGGCAGACGCTGTGCATTTTGGACCGGCGCGGTCGCGGCCCGTGGTTGCGGCGGCTGAGGCTGGCCGTCTGCATCAACGAAATCCCGGCCCAACGCTATCTTTGCGCCCAACATGCGAAAGAAGTTCGGCGTGACGCCGGCGAATCGGACCTCCTCTAGAGTTCCGTCCTCTTTGGGCAGAGTTCCTCGTCCGGTATTAACGCCTGCGAGGTCCTCGAACACACTCGTAGTTCCCTTCTGTAAATCGAAGAAATCGGCATTCGAAAATGGCCAATCCTTTACGTTGCGCTTTTGCATTTCGCCCGCTGCGACTATCAGCCGCCCGGAATTTGTGTAAGGAAGCGGCCGCAACAGGACGGCGTTTGTGACGCTGAAAATTGCCGTGCTCGCGCCCATGCCCAGCGCCAGGGTGATTGCGATGGCCACTGTAAATACGGGGTGCTTCCCCAGAGTTCGAGCTGAATATGCTACGTCTCTGACAAACATTCCATTCCTCAATTCATAGCGACATACTACACCGGGAGTGATGGGCGGCTTTAGACCGGTAAATCCGCTTTACGTAAACTTTCCGGGATCACTCACTCGTCATCCGGCGAGTCCACGAGGAAGAGGGAATGAAGTGAAACTCCAGGAACTTCTGATCGACGAGCTGCGCGACATTTATAGCGCCGAAACCCAGTTGGTAAACGCACTACCGAATATGGCCAAAGGCGCTTCGACCGGCGAGCTGAAGAATCTGATCGAAACGCATTTGGGAGAGACGCGCGGCCAAGTGGATCGTCTCAAGCAGATTTTCGACAACCTGCGCGAAAAGCCTTCGGGCGAGCAGTGCAAAGGCATGCAAGGGATCATCGCAGAGGGTAGCGAGCAACTCGCGAAGCAGGGTGATGAAGCGGGCGATCTCGCGATTATTGGGGCGTGCGTGCGCGTCGAACATTATGAGATGGCGGCCTATGCGAATGCCATCACCTTGGCGAGAGCTTTGGGGCACGACGATGCGGCTGGCCTGTTGGATGAGACACTCACCGAGGAGAAGGAGGCAGGAAAGAAGCTAATGGCCGCGTCCAAGCCCTTAATCGAACAGGCGCAAAGGAGCAGTGAAGTTCGGGAAGAACAAGGCGGAAAGCGAGCCCATTCCGCAAGGGCCGGTGGTCACTAACGGCCGGCTATTAGGCCATTTTCTCTTCCAGCTCCGCCCAGCGCGCATATAATTCGTCGATAGCGCGCTGGGCGTCTTCAATGGCCGCATAGGTCTCTTGAAGCCGCCGTCCATCGGAGACCACGGCGCTATCCTCCAGTCCCGCTCGCTTTTCCTTCAATCGTTTTTCCGCTTCGGCAATTCTTTCTTCAATCGTTTGGTACTCGCGCTGATCCAGGTACGACAATTTCTTCTTGCTGGCCGCCGGACGCTGCTGCGGCGCTGCGATGGTCGCTTTCGATTTCGCTCGCTGGCGTTCCGCTTGCCAGGCATCCCACTGCGAGTAGTCTGCGAAACTTCCTGCGCCACCTTCGCCATCGAGGCCAAGAACCACCGTGCAGACACGATCGAGCATGAATCGGTCGTGCGTTACCAGCACCAGCGCTCCTTGAAATTCGAGGAGATTCTCCTCCAGAATTTCAAGCGTCGGGATATCCAGGTCGTTCGTCGGCTCATCGAGCATTAGAACATCAGCCGGCTCCAGCATCAGTTTCGCGATCAAAACCCGTGCGCGCTCTCCTCCGGAAAGCCGGCTGACAGGCTGGTTCAACTGCTCGCTTGAAAACAGAAACCGCGCCGCCCAGGATGCCACATGGATGATGCGATCGCGATAGACCACTGAGTCGCCGTCTGGCGCCAACGCGCGCCGCAGGCTCAGGCTGGTATCCAGTTCGCGGGTCTGGTCGAAGTACACGATGCGCAAGCCGTCCGCGCGCCGGACTTCTCCGCTCTCCGGAGACATTTCCCCCCGTATCAGACGCAGCAAAGTTGTCTTCCCGCTGCCGTTGGGGCCGGCCAGCGCGACCCGCGTTCCCGCTTTCACCGTGAAGCTGAGATCCCGAAACAGAGTTCGTTCTCCGTAGCCATACGTCACGCGATCCAGCTCAATCAACCGTTTCGTCTTTCGACCGCTCTCGCTGAAATCGATACCCGCCGCAGCGGTTCGGCTCCGCGCCTGCAAATCCGTTAATTCGGCGATCAACGATTGCGCATTATCGATGCGTGCCTTGGCTTTGGTGGCACGCGCCTTCGGTCCCCGCCGCAGCCATTCGATTTCCGTGCGCACACGATTCTGAAGCGCCTCCTGATGTTTCGCCTGCGCTGCTAGAAAATTGTCCTTTGCTTCCAAAAAGGCGCTGTAGTTGCCTTGTACTCGATAGAGACCGCCCGGATAAATGCGGCTCAGTTCCGCCATACCGTTCGCAACGTTCTCCAGGAAGTAGCGGTCGTGACTGACGGTAATGGAAGCGAAAGGCGCAGTCTGCAGCAGCTTTTCGAGCCATTCGATGCCCGCTATATCCAGGTGATTGGTCGGTTCATCCAGCAGTAGCAGGTCCGGGCTCTGGATGAGAGCCGCCGCAATTGCCAACCGCTTTCGCCAGCCGCCGGACAGCGCGGTTGCTTCTATCTGGAACTCGGTAAAGCCCGCACGGCCCAATGTCTCGCCTTCACGCTTTGCCCAGTCCGGCTCGGGAACGCCTGCGCCGCGTAGGGCGCGGCGGATCACGGATTGTACGGTATCGACAGCCTCGAACTGCGCCTCTTGGGAAACGTAGCTGAGCCGGACGTTCTTCCGAATCGCTACCTCCCCGCTATCGGGATCGCGCTTGCCTGCCAGAATCTCCAGAAGCGTCGACTTTCCCGAGCCGTTCGGGCCAATTAATCCCAACCGGTCGCCATCCGAAACGCTAATGGAAATCCCTCGGAACAGTGGGACTGGTCCATAGGCTTTGCCAAGTTCTTGCGCATTGATGAGAAGAGCCACTACACACTAGCTTCGCGCATAGCCCCCGCGGCGAGCCGTAAGGAATCGTTGGTAATATGTATTCATCCAGATATACTTTCTCGGAAACTTCTTACATAATCTATCTGCCTGTGGCATGGGCCTTTCGTGGAGCTTAAGGTAACCTACTAGTAGCCGGATAACTGTGGACGTCGCGTTTCTAACTCGCCCCGTCCCGAAAGCAGAGAGGAGGTCACGAAATGTGCCCCGAGTGTAACTCAGCAAACATAAGTCGCTCCAAGCGATGGAGAATTCGGGATATTTTCATGGCCCTCCTGAGAATGAAGGCTTACCGCTGTCGCGATTGCCGCTTTCGATTCTATCTACCGGCCCGTCTCGACAAGCAAATCCGCCGGCAGCGCGACTGGCTCCTAGCGGTTCACAGCGGTACTAACACAAACAAGACCTAACCCGCACTCGTTAAAACGCCCCCTCCGATATAATGGCGGCATGCAAGCTACCGGAAAGATTTGGCACAACGGACGTCTGATTCGCTGGGATGATGCAACTATTCATGTTCTCTCCCACGTAGTCAGCTACGGCAGCTCTGTGTTTGAAGGAGTCCGTTGCTACGACACGGAACGAGGATCAGCCATCTTCCGTGCGCGCGAGCATATGCGTCGCTTGGTGGATTCGGCCAAAATCTATCGGATGTCTATTCCGTACAGCATTGAGGAATTAGTATCCGGCATGTTGGACGTCGTGCGCGCGAGCGGCCTGTCTTCGTGCTATATCCGGCCCATTGTGCTGCGCGGCTACGGCGATATGGGCGTGTTGCCGAAGAATAATCCCATTGAGACGTATATGGCGTGCTGGCCTTGGGGAAAATATCTGGGCGAAGAAGCCCTGGCCAACGGCGTGGACGTATGCATCTCGTCCTGGACGCGCATTGCACCCAATACGCTGCCTGCTCTTGCCAAGGCGGGAGCGAACTACATGAATTCGCAACTCATTCGTATGGAAGCGTCGGCAAATGGTTACGCCGAAGGCATCGCCCTTGACGATTCGGGATACGTCAGCGAAGGCTCCGGCGAAAACATCTTTGTCGTGCGCGACGGCAAAGTGCTGACACCGCCGCTTGGGGCTTCGGTTCTACCAGGAATCACGCGAGACACGATTGTGAAGATCGCGGCCGGACTCGGCATCCCGGTAATCGAGACCATCATTCCGCGAGAACTGTTATACATTGCCGACGAGGTGTTCTTTTCTGGTACCGCCGCCGAAGTGACGCCCATCCGGTCCATCGACAAAATCGTGGTGGGCCAAGGCCATCGCGGACCCATCACCGAGAAAATCCAGAAGAGGTTTTTCGATATAGTTAGCGGTCGCGCAGACGACGAGTTTGGATGGTTAACACCTGTTGCGGCGGTCAGCGAACCGCAGCCTGTCGAAGCGTAAGCAGGGGAAGGAGAAAGCAGGGCAACCGGCCCGCCACAAGGCAGTGGACGAGCTTGAGCGAAACCGGATGCCCTGTACTCCCGAACGCATTGTGAAAACGCGTCCAAGGCGGGAAAATTCGCAACTAAACCAGTTCCAGGCGCGACCGCAAAGCCGGCAGCCACCTCCCCCGAGATCATCTGCCGATTCGACGCCCGCGCCGGACCTATTTAGAGTTTGTAACAGCGCCGCCTTCAGATTGCCAGCGCTTTCTGATTCCATTCGGATGCTTTTCAACACCTTTGATCGTCAACATCTGATTGCGTTTAGCGCAATTGGGCTGTGCGTAACCTGTGCAAAAAACGTGCGCTCGCCGAAATGTCGTCAACGGCGGCGCGCCCACCTGACCGAATCGGTGGAAGGACATTGATTTTGTGAACAATAAGTTAATCGGAAGGCTGGCCGGCCAATCGTCAGTAGTCGAAGTGGGACATGATCGGGCGATCCAGCAAGTGGATGAACTCATATATCCGCCGCCAACCGAGGTATTTCTCGCTCCCGGATTCATCGATCTTCAGGTGAACGGATTTGCCGGCGTAGACTACAACGATCCAGCCTCCTCGCGGGAATCGATCTCCGCATCCATCCGGACCATGTTTACGACCGGTGTGACCCGCTTTTTCGCAACCGTGATCACCGGATCACGGGAGCGCATGGCGGGCGCTCTGAAGAACTTGGCCGCGGCCAAGGACGAGTTTCGCCGCAGTGGCATGCCGGAAGCCGGCGCGATGGAGGCTTTTCACGTAGAAGGACCGCACATTTCGCCGGAAGACGGGCCAAGAGGCGCTCATCCGGTGGAGCACGTTCGGCCGCCGGACATCGAGGAATTCAAGAGATGGCAGGACGCATCGGACGGCAACGTTCGTCTGGTGACCGTGGCGCCTGAATGGCCGGAATCGCCCGCGTATATTCGAGCCGTGACGGGTTCGGGCGTGACGGTGAGCATTGGACATACCCGCGCAAATTCCGATCAAATACAGGCTGCTGTGGATGCGGGAGCGACCATGTCTACTCATCTCGGCAATGGCGCGAACAGTACTTTGCCCAAGACTGCAAATTACATCTGGGACCAACTCGCCGAGGACTGCTTAACGGCCAGCTTCATCGTGGACGGCATACATATTCCAGCGGCTTTTCTGAAATCCGCGTTGCGCGCCAAAGGTGTGGAACGTTCAGTACTGGTCACGGACGCCGTCATGCCGGCCATGTGCGCGCCGGGGCTTTATCAGTTGGGCCAGGTGGAGGTCGAATTACGCGCTGATCAGAGCGTGGTACTGCGCGGCGCCACTCGTCTCGCCGGATCTGCATTGCGAATGGATCGTGCCATCGGAAATTGTGTTCGTCTGGGTCGTATCTCACTGCGCGAAGCCTTAGCGATGGCAACCGTGAACGCGGCGCGTGCCGGGAGGATTCCGGGAAGACGCGGATTAACACCGGGAGAGAGAGCCGATCTAGTGCTTTTCGAATGGGACGAAGCAACTCAAATGCTGGCTATCCGCCAGACCGTGGTCGCCGGCGAGACGGTTTATGCAACGTTAGGTGATACAACAAGAACGGCAGTACATCCATAGCTTGGAGCTATTCAGGAATCGCCGGGCAACGCCCGCACGGGAGGCTTGGCGATTTCTTGCCCGTGTTGACCAGGCGCCGCTTGGCTGCCGGGCTAGTTACCAAGCACAATAATTCAGCAGAAAGATTCGGAGACAACATGGCATTTACCCTACCCCCGCTTCCCTACGCGTCCGATGCGCTGGAACCGTATATCGACAAGATGACGATGGAGATTCATCACGACAAGCATCACGGCGGCTATGTAAACAATTTGAATAAGGCGCTCGAGTCCGCGCCGGAACTGGCTGGTAAGTCGCTTGCGGAGTTGCTTGCCGATAACCTCGCGATTGTACCGGACAAGATTAAGACAGCGGTCCGGAATAATGCCGGTGGCCACGCCAATCACTCCTTCTTCTGGCCAATACTATCGGGCAAGGGTGGTGGCGCGCCTAATGGCGATATTGCCAGCGTGATCGACAGCAATTTTGGCAGCTTCGACAGCTTCAAAGAAAAGTTCAACACCGCCGCGACAACGCGCTTCGGTTCCGGTTGGGCTTGGCTGTTAAAGGACGGTTCCGGCAAGTTTGAAATCACGTCCACCGCCAATCAGGATAGCCCGCTGCTGGAAGGCAAAACTCCCATCCTCGGTCTTGACGTGTGGGAGCACGCCTACTATCTCAAATATCAGAACCGCCGGCCAGAGTACATTGGGGCCTGGTGGAATATCGTCAATTGGACCGAAGTAAACAAAGGGCTGAAGTAGTATCGCGCAAGTAACCCGGACCGGAGCCGCGATCTCGCGCAAGGTTGGATGGCGGCTCTCGGGCTCCAGATAAAGTTGTTCCTAATAAGAATTTGCAAGTGTCTCCATAAAGCCTTTTAATTGACTTGTAGCAATCATCGGCTACACTTCGTTGAATGGGAACTAGGGATTTCTACTTACTGGCGGTTAAAGCGTTCAGACACGCTTCAATCTTCTTTATCGGCTCTCTCGTTGTAATAACAGCGCCCAAGACCGGCGCGCAGCAGATTTTCGGCGCAATAACCGGGACCGTGAAGGATGCGTCTGGCGCTGCCGTGCCGAATGCAACGGTAATCGTCCGAAACACCGGGACAAATATACAATCGGCCGTTCAGACCAAGGGCGACGGCGGCTACACGGTGCCGAATCTGCAGGTCGGCCAATATGAAGTGACGTTTAGCGCAACTGGTTTTCAAAAGGAATCGCACACCAACATCCTGGTCCAGGGGGACCGCACGACAACGGTGGATGGCACGCTGAAAGTGGGCCGGCAAAGCACGACCGTTGAAGTGACCGGAACGCCGCTGATGAACCAGACAGACACCACCAACGGATTTGTCGTGGATCAGTTGACCATTCAGAACACACCGCTCGGCACCGGCAGCTTCACTCAATTGGCGATTCTGGCGCCAGGGGTCCACGCGGATTTTTTGAGCGGCGCCGGCACGAATGCCGGACTCGGAAATCAGGGTATCTTCGCGAATGGACAGCGCGAGTCGAGCAATGAATTCCGGCTGAACGGCATTGATACCAACAATCTCTTCAACGGGACTACCACAAGTTCTGTCGGCGAGAACCGTTTCGTCTTAAACACTGGTGAAAGCTTCGGGTTGGGAGGAGAGATCCAGACGAGTACATCGATCTATGCCGCCATTGGCCAGTCGCTTCCCACGCCCGCGCCCGAGGCAATCCAGGAAATCAGCGTGAATACATCCATGTTCGGCGCGGACCAGGGGAATTATAGCGGCGCGCATATTTCTGTGATTACGAAATCCGGAACGAACGACTTGCACGGCATGGTTTATGAGCGCTTCCAAAACAGCGATATGAATGCGGCGCCGTTCTTCAACAACGCCTCGCCGGCCGTAACTCAAAAGGTTCCTTTCCTGAATCGCAACATGTTCGGCGCCACATTGGGTGGGCCGATCAAGAAAAACAAACTGTTCTATTTCGTGGCGTACCAAGGCGTCCGCATTGCCGATGGGCAGGATGCGTCGAAAACGATGTATGTGCCGCTGGGATTGAACAGTAACAACCGCAACGCCGCGGGATTGGCGGCGCTGGCGAATATTTCGCCGAGCCAGGTGACTCCGCAAGCTGTGGCATTGTTTAACGCAACGTTAAAAAATGGACAATACCTGATCCCGAATCCGCAGATTACAACCTATTCGCAAGCTGAGGCGCTTGGCTATGACGCATTTGTGCAAGGCCCCAATGCCACTGCCAACGTGGATCAGGGTAACGCCAATGTCGATTACGTATTCAGCGACAGGGACCGCATCTCGGCGAAATACTACATTCAGAACGATCCAACGGTGGATCCGTTTGGCTATGGCGGGGACTCGTTGGGTTTTGGCCAGACTCTGTCGGCGGGCAGTCAGGTGGGATCCATTGACAACACCACGATTCTGTCACCCAACTTGACGTGGCAACAGCGCACCGGCTTCACGCGGATGCGCGCTTACGCCAACACCGCCCAGAACTACAGCGCGTCGCAATTCGGAATTAATCTCTTCGGCGCGGCATCCAACAGCTTCCCCTTTATAAGTATCGGTTCGATAGATCCACAGCTCGGCGGAACTTTCGCCTTTGGCACGCCGGTAAGCTTCGGCAACGAAGGCATGTTCCAGAACCAGTGGGAGCAGGCGAGCAACCTTGATTGGGTGAAGGGCAAACACACAATCACGTTTGGCGCGCAGTGGGATCACACGCAACTGAATATTATCAACGACGATGACAATGATTCGGCACTCGGTTTTACAAGCCTTACGAATTTTCTGGAAGGCAACGTCAGAACAGGGTCGTCTTCTTATGAGTTCACCGGTTCGAGCAACCGCTATTACCGCGACGATACGGTCGGCGCGTTCGTCAACGATCAGTACAAGATCCTCAGCAACCTCACCCTGACACTGGGTCTTCGTTGGGATTACGACGGTCCGTTCAGTGAGAAGAACGGTAATCTGACCGCATTTAACGGCAACCTATACCAGTACAACGCGGCGACGGGCACGATTTTGAACGATGGTTTGGAAATCGCCAGCAATAATAAGACGCTCGGCACGCCGGGCGCGGGCGATACTCTGATCAAGCAACGCCAATGGGGCTTCGCTCCGCGCATCGGGATCGCTTACAGCCCTACTCCGAAATTCACAATACGCACTGGCTTTGGCCTCTACTACGACCGGGGAGAATACTTCACGGAATTGTCGCCCAGCGCTGGCGGCGGCTTTAACGGGCCTTTCGGCGTCACGCTGGAACCGCCGTTTGTTTCCCGTCTCACCGCTGTCACGGGCGCCACCATCGCGAATCCGTTTGGCGCAACGGCGCCCGCTCCTCCGCCCGGCACGCCGGCGACTGTACTCGCGTCCCTTCCGGATCTCGCCTCGACGATTGGTGGATCCAGCCCGTTCGAGTTCGGCGGCTACGACGTCAATAACAAGCTGCCATATTCCGAAAATTGGACCTTCGACGTTCAATATCAGCCTGCCAATAGCTGGCTGTTTACCATCGGCTACGTGGGAAATCACGATCTGCACCAGACGCTACCGATACCCTTCAACCAACCTCTAATCGCCACGCCGCAAAACCCGGTGAATGGCCAGCTCTATTCATACGGATTCACGACGTCGAAGAATGCCTACGAAACCGTAAACACCTACGATGGTGGAAACGTGGATGCCCGCGTGCCTTACGTCGGCTACAGCCCAAACTCAATGCTGTACAAAGCTGAAGGCATTGGGTGGTACAACGCCATGACGGTCTCGCTCAAGCACCGCTTCTCGCACGGCTTGGAGTTCACCGCCAGCTACACCTGGTCGCATTCGCTCGATGAACAGAGCGGCCTGGGCCTCTTCTACACCGGCAATAATCCCCTGGCTCCCTCAACCGGATATGCGACTTCCGACTTCGACCGTCCTCAGGTGTTTCTTGTTAACTACACCTACGAAATACCCAAGCTGACGAGCAACAAACTGTTGGGCCAATTCATCAATGGATGGCAATTGGGCGGCCAGACCGTAGCAGAAAGCGGCGAGCCGTATAGCATTTACGATTACTCCGGATCGGTCGCCAGCCTCTACTACTCCTCCTTCGATGAAATTACGAATCCCATCATTGGCACGAAGCCGGGAATCACAACTGCCCAAGCTCAGTTGCAAGGAACGACCGGCATCAATCCGAACACGCCCGTGCTTAATGCGAATGACTTCGCTCCCGTGTTTCTCGCTCCAGGCCAGGACGGCGTTCCGCCTTGCGATTCGAAGTCGGTTTGCGACAACTACGAATCGGTCTTTAGCGCAGCGGGCAGAAATGCTTTCCGAGGTCCCTTTGGCGTTCAGTTCGATATGACCATTGGAAAGGATTTCAGGTTAAGCGACCGGTTCACTTTGCGATTTAACGCCGACGCGTTCAACATCTTCAACCATCCGGATTTCGATGCGCCCAACAGCGACGTTCAATTCTTTCCGAGCTACGAGCCCCCGCCAAGCTACCCACCGACAGGCAGCTTGGGCATCATTCAACACACCATAGGTAGCCCGCGCTTCTTGCAGCTCGATTTGCATCTAACGTTCTGAGTCTCCGATAAGCAGTTTGGCTCGACCGGACTTCAGCAGAGAGTTGCTGCGGTCCGGTCTTCTTTTTGGGACCGGCTCGCCGTGACACCACATAAACCCGCTTCCGGCACTCTCAATCCACTCGCCACTTAAGTTCAAGCACAGCCCGATCGCTGCCGATAACAGGATTTACCACTTAATTCAGTTATTGGGGCTTTCAATGAAATCCTTTTGCGCGAGCACTATGCTGCTCGTCTGCTCATTTGCCTTTGCGGCGGTGTGTTTGGCTCAGGACGGCGCGCCCGTTTTGGCCTCAGGGCCGGCCGCGCGCATTCTAGAACAGGCTTCGTGGGGGCCTACGCAGGCTTCCATCGCCGATTTGCAGTCGGAGGGGTTGACCAACTGGCTCAAAGAGCAGTTCAACGCGACGCCGTCGACCATTCCCGACCTGCCAGTGGCATCTCTCCCGAATCTCTCGACGAACCAAAACATGGCGCCGCTGGTTGAAAACTTTTTCATGAACGCCGTGTCGGGTCCGGACCAATTGCGGCAGCGGATGGCGTTCGCTTTGAGCGAAATCTGGGTCGTCTCGGAGGTCAACGTTGGGAACGCGCCGGCGTTTCCGCCACTGCTGCGGATTTTTCGCGATCGCGCCTTCGACAACTATGAAAGCTTAATGCGCGATGTAACGCTAAATCCCGCGATGGGCCAGTATCTCAATCTCGCTAATAACATAAAATCCGGCAGAACCGGAGGATCGCCGAACGAGAATTACGCTCGCGAGCTTTTGCAACAATTTTCCGTTGGCCCGGACCAACTGAATGCCGATGGTTCAATGGTGCTCGATGCGAACGGCAATCCGGTAGAGGCGTACGATCAGACGACGGTCAGCGCCTTGGCGCGAGCACTTACCGGATGGACCTATCCGTCGAAAATGGGTGTCGCACTGCGCGGGCAGAATGCGCCGTATTACCTCGGCCAGATGATACCGGTGGAGGCGAATCATGACACGCAACAAAAGACCTTGTTCGGGACCCTTACGCTGCCCGCGGGGCAAAGTGCAAGCGACGATCTGACACAAGCGCTGCATGCGATTTTCATGCAGCCAAGTCTGCCGCCTTTCGTCTCCCGGCAGTTGATCCAGCACCTGGTAACCAGCAATCCCAGCCCAGCCTACGTAGAACGCGTAGCCTCCGTCTTTGCCGGCAACGGCTCCGGGGTGCGGGGCGATCTAAAAGCAGTCATCACGGCGATCTTGACAGACCCGGAAGCGCGCGCCGGCGACGACCCCTCGAACACCGGGAATCCGTCCTTTGGCCACCTGCGGGAACCCGTTCTGCTGGAAGCGAATTTACTGCGCAGTCTCGGGCTCGCCGTGCCTGATGGGAACTCGCTGCTCAGCACGCTTGACGCCATGGGCCAGAAACTGTTTTACTCTCCGGCCGTGACAAGCTATTTCTTGCCCTCGTATCGAACCTCCAATAACGCGCCCGCCCCGGAGTTTGAAATCCTTTCCACTCAGACGGCTGCGAACCGGCTCAATACGATCGATGCGGCCGTGGCACGTTCGTCGATTGCGCAATCCGGGGCGAGCACGCCAACAGCGGCGACCTCTTCGCCGTCATCCCCGGCCACAGTCAACATAGTCACTCTGGGCGCGAAGAACGATCGCTCAGCGGACGCCTCGAGCATCATTAATCAGGCAATTCAAAAGGCGGGGAATGGAGGCACGGTTCTCGTGCCGGCCGGAACCTACTCGATCAAAGGCATGATCTTCATGACCCAAAACGGGGTGACGTTGCAATGTCAATCCGGGGCAATGCTGATTGCCGACGCGGGCCTGCCGGATATGATCTGGATCAACGCCTCGAACGATCTGATTGAGGGTTGCGTTCTCGACGGAAACAAAGCCGTGAACGCATCTAATGGCATAGGGGTGGACGGCAGTTACTCCACTGTCAACGGAAAGACGACCATTACTCTGGTGTCGAATAACCGGATTACGGGCTCTACCATCCAGAACTTTGCGGGTACGAACATTTACGCCGATGCTGTTCAGACCTTGGAAGTAGACAACAATACTATCACTTCCGGCGGCGGCGGCGATCCCATCGGGATGAGCGACAACCTATACAACATCAGTGTTCACAACAACACGATAACGACGTCTTATGCCCTATCTGGTGGAGCGGCGCACGGCATCGGAATTCATTCGACACCGTCAATTAACGGACCAGTTCAGAACATTCAGGTGTACGAAAATACCATCTACCAGGGCGCTGGGAATTTCTGCATCGAAATCCTCGGCCAAGTGGGCGGTCAACCGATTCAGAACGTTACTGTACACGACAACAGATGCACCTTCGCTCCAGGAGCGCCGTTCATCAACGGAATGGATTCCTTGGGCCAGGTCCAGGGAGGGACCGTTCAGCACGAGATCCTGAATGCGAACGGCCAAAATATCGGGATCCAATTCATAGAACTCGCCGGGAACACCAACAATGTGACCGTGGATAGCAATCTCCTATTCAACGCCTCCACCACGAACGCCGGAGCGATCGATATCAATGGTGGTTCGAATAACACAATCAGCAACAACCTCCTGCTTGGATCTGGAGCTATCTACATCGGCGCGACTGGAAACTCGGGTACGGGCGTTCCGTGTAGTAACAACATCGTGAAGAATAATGTGGTCCTGATGTCCAGAGGGATAACTACTTTCCAGCGTGGTGTGGTTTGGATTCAAGCCAATTTTGAGAGCGATCTCTTCAACGGAAATGGGCATTTCGATAATAACCAGATCCTCGACAACTATCTTGTCGGCGTCACCTCCGGCCCGGTCCAAATGGGCGTGGGGTTGGAGAACGATTACTCCACCTGGGGCACCAACCCGACAACCTTATCCGGTACAGTGATTACGGGTAATCACATCTATGGCGCCTGGTATGGAATTGGAGACATTACCACGCCGACTACCAGCATTACCAACACGGCTTCAACCGGGAACATCATGGGACCGGGTGTAGTTCCACACTATGTGCTTGGCATCGGCGTCAACTCCACCTCATCGGGCGATACGCAGGGTACCAGTTCCTTCGACCCCACCGTCATCATACCGATGCTGAATGCGTCGTTCTTCAATTCCTCCATGTCCCAAGGACTGCAGCAGACATTAAAGCTGGCCATGAACAGCATGCCGGATGCGAATGATAAGGCGACTGCGGCCGTCGACCTGGCCCTCAGCTCCGCGGAACACCAGGCGATTGAGCAGGCCGTGATGTCCAACACTTCGGGCGGCCCAGCACCTGCGGACACCCAAATCCAGACCATCAACAATCTCTTCTTTCATGGTTCCATGTCGGCAAACTTGACCGATGCCGTCACGCAAGCCTTTAACGGAGCACAGGCGTCCGCTGACAAAACACACGCTGCTCTCTACGTGGCGCTGACGTCGAGCGAATTTCAAGTCATTCATTAGCGATCGGGCCCAAAAGGCCGATACGACTAGTATGGTTTCGCGTCGCGAACTATTGCGAATAGGAGCGGCGGCGGCAGGCTCTCTGGCGTTACGGCCGTTCGGAATCTCAAAAGCGCTGGCTGAAACCGCCAGCGATTATCGGGCGCTTGTCTGCGTGTTCCTGTACGGAGGCAACGATTCGAATAACTTACTTGTTCCCCAGGATGCGGAGCGGTATAGGGCCTATCTATCGGTTCGTGGCATGCTGGCGTTACAAGGCAAACAACTGACGCCCCCCGTATTCACGAAGACCGGAAACGCCCCATACGCGTTCCATTCAGGGCTTGCGGAACTCGCGCAGTTCTTCTCCAACGGGCAATTGGCCATCGTAGCAAATGTTGGAAGCTTGGTGCAGCCATTAACCGCTGCGCAGTATTCGGCGCGGTCCGCGGCCATTCCCCGCAATCTTTTTTCGCATGCAGATCAGCAGTTGCAGTGGCAAACCTCAATTGCGAACGCAGACAGCGCGACGGGTTGGGCCGGGCGTGCCGCCGACAAACTGGCTGCCAACAGCACCTCTAATTTTCCCCTTGTCCTATCGACGGCCGGCAATTGCGTCCTGGGAACCGGCCAGACGACCCAGCCGATTTGTCTGAATCCGGGGCAGTCCCTTACCGTCCCTGCCCTTACCGGAAGCGCGGAGACCACGCAGAGATCCGCCGTTCAGGCTCTGTTGAGCCTCAGCTCCTCCGCGCCTCTTATCGGTCAATCAAATCAGGTGGTCGCAAGCCTCCTCTCCGCTGGTCAAACGCTCAGCGCCGCGTTGGCCCAAGCCAAGCCGCTGGGTGCCACGTTTCCCCAGACTACTCTGGGAACCCAACTCCAGCAGATTGCCCAGGTGATCCAGATCAGAGGCAACCTTGGCGTAAATCGTCAGATTTTCTTCTGTGCGCTCGGAGGCTTCGATACCCACGCATCGCAACTCGAGACCCAAAACGTCCTCTACCCGCAGCTCAGCCAGGGCCTCGCTGCCTTCTATACCGGATTAGCCGAGATGGGCGTCCAGAACAATGTAGTTACGTTCACTGCGTCCGAATTCGGCAGAACGTTTCAGCCGACCAGCCAGGGCGATGGCAGCGATCATGGCTGGGGAGGACACCAACTGGTCTTGGGCGGCTCCGTCGCCGGAGGCGAAGTTTATGGTTCGTTCCCCAAATTTCAGTTGGATGGCCCTGACGATTCCGGCGATGGCCGTGGCCGCTGGGTTCCCACTACTTCGGTCGATCAGTATGCCGCCACCCTATGCTCATGGCTGGGTGTCTCGGCTGAGGACTTGCAGACGATACTGCCGAATCTGAAAAATTATCCTTCGAAATCGCTACCGTTCCTCACCTGACGCCCTTATTGCAGCGGCAAGACACCGTTCTTATCCTCAGGTTCCGGTTCAACTTCAGTCTCCGGAATCACTGACGCGGCGGCAACCTGATCGCCATCTTCCATGCGCACCAGACGTACGCCTTGTGTAGATCGGCCGGCCTGCCGGATCATGCCCGATTCCAGCCGAATGATCTTCCCGTCCTTGGTAATGATCATCAGCTCGGTGGTTTCCTTCACCGAGAGCACCGCGACCACCTTGCCGACCTTGTTGGTGGTCTTCATATTGATCACACCCTTACGGCCGCGCGCCGTCAGCCGGTAATCCTGCAGCGGGGTGCGTTTCCCATAACCGTTTTCGGAGATGGAAAGGATCAGCCCCTCCTTATCGATAACTTCGAGGCCGATCAGGTAATCGCCTTCCTCCAGATCCATCGCCCGGACGCCCCGAGCCTGGCGGCCCATCGCACGCACTTCTTCTTCGTTGAAGCGGATGGCCATGCCTTCATGCGAGCCCAGGAAAATGTAATTCTCGCCGGTCGTGATGGTTGCGCCCAACAGTTCGTCGCCCTCATCCAGCGCCAGCGCGATGATGCCGCGCGAGAGAGGATTATCGAATTCTGTGAGTTCGCATTTCTTGATAACGCCTTGGCGGGTCACCATGACGATGAACTTCCCCGGAACGAACTCCTTCACCGGCAGGAACGCCTTAACACTCTCATCCGGCTGCAGGCTGATCAGACCCGAAATATGCTTGCCCTTTCCGGTCGTGCCGGCGTCCGGAATCTCATAAATCTTCAGCCAATAGACACGTCCCTTATTGGTAAAGATCAGCAGATACGCATGGGTAGACGCGATGACCAGGTAGTCGACAACGTCTTCTGAGCGGGTACCCATTCCGATGCGGCCCTTACCACCACGCGATTGCCGCCGATAGGTATCGCAAGAGGTGCGTTTCAAATAGCCGCCGCGGGAAACCGTGACCGCGACGTCTTCCATTTGCACCAGATCTTCGAGCCGGATTTCGCCGGTGTCCTCAATAATCTGGGTACGGCGGTCGTCCCCAAAATCCTTCTGAACCTGTCGCAATTCCGAAACGATGACGGCTTTCAACTTCGTTTCCGACCCCAGAATCTCCAGGTATTCGGCAATTTCGCGCTGGAGGTCGGCCAAACGGCTTAGGATCTTGTCGCGCTCCATGCCGGTGAGGCGTTGCAATTGCAGTTCGAGGATCTTTTCTGCCTGGCGCTGGGTAAACTCGAACGTGGAGCGGAGGCTTTCCGCGGCGTCTTTCGGGCCCTTGGCGGCGCGGATCAACGCGATCACTTCGTCCAGAAAATCCAGCGCCTTCTGGAAGCCGAGATAGATATGCTCTTCATCGCGCGCTTTGCGCAATAGAAAATCGGTGCGGCGGCGGACAACGTCAACGCGGTGCTCGTTGAAACGCTTGATGACGTCGATGATCCCGAGTTCTCTCGGCTGACCGTTGACAATCGACAGCATGATCACGCCGAAATTGATCTGCATCTGCGTGTGTTTGTACAGATTATTCAGAACAATCTCGGCATTTTCGCCGCGCTTCAGTTCGAAGACAACACGCATGCCGTCGCGATCGCTCTCATCGCGCACCTCGCCGATGCCTTCGATCCTCTTCTCATTAACCAGGAGAGCCACATTCTCGATCAGTCGAGCTTTGTTGACCTGGAAAGGTAACTCCGTGACGATGATGGCCTCGCGATCCTTGCCGAGCTTCTCTGTGGCGGCTTTGGCGCGTATCTTGACGCTACCTCGGCCTCTCAGGAAGTAATCGAGAATGCCTTGGCGGCCCAGGATAAAGCCGCCCGTCGGGAAATCCGGGCCGGGCACCATTTCGAGAATCTTGGCGATAGGCGTCGCCGGATCTTCAAGAAGCGCCACCGATGCGTTGATCACTTCCCGCAGATTGTGCGGCGGAATATTGGTGGCCATGCCCACTGCAATCCCCGACGAGCCGTTAATCAGCAGGTTAGGAACGCGCGTGGGAAGAACTTCCGGCTCGACCAGGCTGTCGTCGTAATTCGGCCGGAAATCGACGGTCTCCTTATCCAGATCTTCCAGCAGAGTGGCGGCAATTTTCGATAGCCGGGCCTCGGTATATCGCATCGCCGCCGGGGAATCGCCATCCACGGAACCAAAGTTGCCCTGGCCGTCGATCAGCGGGTAGCGCATCGAAAAATCCTGCGCCATGCGGACCAACGATTCATACACGGGGGCGTCGCCATGCGGGTGATACTTGCCAAGCACGTCGCCGACGATGCGCGCGCATTTCTTCGGCGGACGGTTGAAGTGGAGTCCCATCTCATCCAAGCCGTACAGGATTCGCCGGTGTACCGGTTTCAGGCCGTCGCGCACGTCGGGAAGCGCTCGGCCGATGATCACGCTCATCGCGTAATCCAGGTACGAGCGCTTCATCTCGTCTTCGATATTGATGGGTATCAGGCTTTTGTTATCGGCGGGCGGAAATAGTCCGCCTCCGGTGGGTCCGTCTTGATCGGGCAAACGTTACTCCTCGTGGGGCTCGGGGCCACGCACCGCTATTTGCCGCCTGGCAAAGCTGGTGGCATCGGATGTTTATACTTCTATTTTAGCAGTGCGTAGGAGCGGCAAAGGGCGCTTTTACGGCGGTGTTGTCCGTCGGATCATGCCACTTCGTGCGGACGATCCCACAGCGTTCGCCAGATTGCCTCGCGCGATTTCAAAGATGTCCATGGCCATCCGATAGTTGGTTTCGGCAGTGTATTTCAAGACATACTCGGCGCGCACCGCGGGACGCATGGCCGCCGAAGCCTGCGGGTCCGCCAAAATGCGATCAAGCGTAGCCGCCAGGTGTTCCGAGTCGCCGGCGCGGAACTGCCAGCCCGTACGTCCCGGTTCGACCAACTCCGCCACCGCACCCAAGTTCGAAACCAAGGCGGGAGTGCCTTTGGCGAATGCTTCCACTACCACCCGGCCAAACGTCTCATACCACTCCGAAGGTACGATGACCACGTTTGCAGCTCCCATCATTCCGTACACGTCCTTCACAGCCAGCCGGCCTTCGTAACGAATGCCAGGGCACTCGCGACAGGCCGAAATAACGTGTTCCTCTAAGGGACCATCCCCTACAATGCGAAGAACCGATTTCGTCTTTAACTTCCGCCAAGCGGCAATCAGCGTCTCCACACCTTTCTCCTTCGTGAGCCGCCCCACGAAGAGGGCGAAACTTCCCGGCTCGGAGGAATAGCCCGGGTCTGGATACACGAAATTCGGTTTCACAACGATTTTGGATGCCGGCAAGCCTCCTTCCACGAACTTCTTCCGCGAAAACTCGCTGAGCGCTACGTATAAGGAAATACGCCTTTCCCAAGTCTTCATCAGGTGGTGCACGGAAATCATGGAAGCGACCGCCGCTGTGGCGGCGATGCTACCCCGGTAACAGCCATGCACGATGCCCGGCCAGGGTACCGACTTTCCCAGGCAATTCTCGCAAACCGCCCCATCCCGGAAGAACATCGCATTCGGGCATAAGAGCCGGTAATTGCGGAGGGTTTGCACGACCGGAACGTGCTCCCGGACGCAAGCAAAATAGGCGGCTGGCGATACCAAAGGAAAAAAATTCTGAATTGCCGCTACTTCGGGGCGGAACTTCACCAGCGCAGTCCGTATCTCCTTATAGGACACCGGGCTGTAAACCGTTTGTAAACCAACCCGAACGTAGTTTCGAGGGACAATTTTGCTGTTACTTACCTCATAACGCAGCACTTCATGCCCACGGTCTCGAAGGAGATTGTCTTCCGCTTCCGACGATTCGTCCTCGCCGCCGCGATACTGATATCGGTTGTGAATCGTCAGGATTCGCATTCAGTCGCTGGATTTGCACGGGAAGGGTGCATGTTTCCGGCTATTCACCAAAAGTAGCATAATGCGTTTTATCTATAAAACCCGCGTGGCTTACAAAAGTTAGGCTTGGGGTTCTGGGAATTATCCCAAATGTGAAGCGCGCCGCCAGTTCCTCAATAGAACAGAGAGGATATTCGGCGACCTAAAGAGCCGGATTCAGGACTCCGTGCGGTGGAGCACGATCTCCCTGGGAGCACCCACCGCCTTACCATTCCTCGTACCCTCGTGAGGTAAATCGAGATCGTGGCTTCCATTCTGGCCGTCTTTGCCTTGCTGTATCAAGCTGGGCAACAGGGTGTTCAGCGCCAATCCCGCCGGGCGGTTGCGCATCAAAACCGTCCGTAGCAAATCCCGCAGGTCGGTTCCAACCTCCCAACCAGCGTAAAATCTACCGTCCTCCGAGTCGAAGCTCAAGGACAGATCGTAAAAATCCGGGTGGCGCAGCAATAATTCGAGAGCGTCCAGTAGTTCCGTGTCGCTCAATAAAAATCTGTTATTAATACCACCTTCAGACATTTGTTCAACCTCATCGCACGAAAGAAGCAAGTCAGGATGTACCAAATCTACGCGAGGTTCAGACGCAATGTAAAGAGAAATGCGGTAAGGATACCCTAATTTTTGTTAGACAGATCACTTTCCACCCTGATCGGCTACTTTTGGGTACCCGCTCGTTGCGTTCCGTTGTCCTCATAACTAATAAACCCGACACCGCCGTGGTAGTTTTCACAACAATGCCGGATACTTGTTTTGACTGCACTTCTGATTCCAAAGATTCAGGCAGCTCGAGCGAGGATCTCTGGGATGCGTTCGAAATCCTGTGCCTTGTCGATCAACGAGTCCGCGCCGAGGGTCCTGCACGCCTGTTCCAGCTCCTCCGACGGTTCACTCGTCATAATGATTGCCAGCGGCCTATATGACAAAGTATTCATGGAGCGTAGAACGTCCAGACCTGCGCCCTCGGCCAAAAACATGTCGATCAGCAAGAAGTCCGGTTGATGTAGACGCAAGAGTTCCCCTGCGTCCTTCGATCCGCGGGCGACGGCGACAATCTCTACACCCTTCACGCCCGAGAGGAGGCTGTGGAGGCGGTCGAGGAAGAATTGCGAATCCTCAAAAATGATAAGGCGTTTCCCGGTGATATGACACACCATCTGGCTCCAGAATGCTCGGGATTGATCTGGGACACAAGCGGGCTTCTTCTTACCTGAGCGTAGGAGTTTCTGAAATTTGATGGTCGGAATGACGATCTGCCGACACCCGCCGTCTGTCCTACAGCGAACAGGCGTCTCATCCTACATCTGTTCCCCGTTTTCCTATTGCAGAATCAGGCAGGAACCGACTGTTCTTCTTTGGGGATAAGCACACAATCTTTACAGATTCCAATTACCTTAACTGGCTTTGTCGTTGGCCCTGGTGGAAACACATCAGGAACCAAACCACTTCATTAAAAGGAGCATTGACAGAGATTGCTATGCCGATTCACGTGCATGTTCGCCCGGAAATTGTGCTGTTGGCGCCGTCAATGACTGAAATCCCGGGATGCCTCGGCGCTGTACGCACCGATCCAGAGGTTCACG
Source organism: Bryobacteraceae bacterium (assembly GCA_036272835.1). Classification (GTDB taxonomy): domain Bacteria; phylum Acidobacteriota; class Terriglobia; order Bryobacterales; family Bryobacteraceae; genus Bog-105. The sequence continues at coordinate 78,849 of DATAXY010000055.1, read as the reverse complement.
GGGTTTTGCTGAGCGATTTGCAGCGGCTCAGGGGAAGAGTTTATCTGGAAGATGGCGATATCCGGCCGGAGCAACTGACCATCGACGGCCTGCATTGCCAGGAGGCGGACGCCCGCAGTTGGCACATTGTACTCGTGGCAGTTGACGGTAGTGTCGCCGGATGCGCCCGCTTCTCGCCACACCTGGAGCCCGTCTGCTATCAAAATCTGAATGCTGCCCGGTCTGAATTGGCGAAGACAGATGGCTATCGGTTGGAAAAAGCGGTTCAAGCCGACATCCGGCAGGCCGCATTCCGGAATCTTCATTACGTGGAGGTTGGAGGATGGGCATTAGCGCCGGAACTGCGCTGTTCGACGGCCGCCGTTACCATCGCCTTAACGGCTTTTGCCCTGGCAGAACGATTAGGCGGCTGCCTCGGCATCACCACCGCCACCAGGAACCACGGCTCGGCATCCATTTTGCGCCGGTTGGGCGGCCGCCCTATCGAATGGGAAGGCGTTCCCCTGCCGTCTTACTTCGATCCGCAATACAACTGCGAAATGGAGATTCTTCGGTTTGATTCGACCATGCGGAATGCCCGGTATGCGCCGCGCATTGCCGAATTACAGGCAACTCTTACCGAAACACCAGTGATATGTCTCAACCAAAGCCGGACAAGCCGGCCTGCCAAACGTTTCGCCGCCGCATAGACCGAAGCCTTACTCTGCCGGAGAGAAATTCTCAAACCCCCACCTCAAGAACCTAATCGGCGAGCTTGTTTTTGATCGCATATCGGATGAGCTCCGAAGTATTCGCCAAGCTCAACTTCTCCATCACGCGGGTCCGATACGTGCTAACCGTCTTAATACTCAGCGAGAGTTCCTCCGCGATCTGCGTCGGGCTCTTGCCCTGTGCAATCGCACGGAGAATCTGGTGCTCCCGGTTGGAAAGCGAATCGTGAGCATCCTCTTTGTGGGCGATCACTCGCTCTACTAGCTCGTCGGCTAAAGCTGGACTGATGTAGCGCGCTCCCGAGAGAATCTTTCGAACCGCATGGCCGAGGTCCTCCGGAGCGCGATCCTTGGTCAGGTAACCGTCCGCTCCCGCCCGCAAGGCACGCACGCCCAACTCTTCTTCCGAATGCATGGTATAGACCAGGATGCGAACCCGCGGGTGAAACTGGCGGATGTGCTCCACCAATTCCAGACCGCCGCGGCCGGGCAAATTCAAGTCGACAATGGCGGCCTCCCACGGGAGAACCTGCAGTTTAGAAACCGCTTCCTCCAAAGTCCCGGCGATTTCGCAATGCACTGGACCCAGTTCCGTTCTTAAAATGTCCTGGACGCCTCGCCCGACCGCGCGATGATCGTCGACGACCAGTATCCGTGTCGTCACCGATTAATCACCGGGGGGGTGGATTGAATCATCGCGTGCCCAAGAACAACTTCGACTGTTGTCCCCTTTCCTCTCTCAGTAGTAAGCTTCAGCCTGGCGCCCACCAAGTGTGCGCGCTCCTCCATGCCCAATAACCCTAACGACGTCCCGGAACCAAGCGGACGAGCGGGAATGCCAACCCCATCGTCTCGAATGTTTAGGTGGATATCGCCCGTGCGATTGGCCAATGTTAACCGGACGGACTGGGCGCGCGCGTGCCGAGCCACATTTGTCAGCGCCTCCTGCGCGATTCGGAACAGAGCGGTTCGCTGCTCGACGTTCATCGGCAACAGTTCCTCGATCAGATCAAACTCGACTCGTATTCCGGTTCGAGCCCCAAACTCCCGCCCATGCGCGCGAAGAGCCGCGCTCAACCCCACCTGGTCAAGGACAGCAGGCCGCAAATCGCGGGAAACGCGGCGCAGCGATTGAATCGCGGAGTCCACAGCAACCAGTGAGGAATCCAGTCGCTGCGAAGCGGCTTCCCTCTGTTCCGCATCCAGTTGGCGGGATAACATTGCCAAATCGATTTTAATCCCTGTCAACGCCTGACCGAGGTCGTCGTGAATGTCGCGCGCCAAGGCCGTGCGCTCATCCTCCCGTGCGCTCTGTATTCGGGCCGCTAGCATCTTATACCGTAGCTCTTTCTCACGGACGTCTTCCATGAGCTTCTGCTCAGCCTTGAAACCGCGCATCAATTGTAGAGCGCCGGCGACTAACAGCAACAGGATTAATCCACCGACCGACATCTCGAAAACCAGTCCCCAGAAGCTGTAAAGCTCGAGGCGCCGCGATTGTAGATCCACGACCCCAAAATAGTTGTCTCGCAACTGTTTCGATAATCTCCGGATTTTGCCCATCAGGTTGCGCCCTACATTGTTTTGTACGGCGCGCAGAGACGATTCCAAGTCTCCGTTCGAACGGAGTTCAACCGTCTTCGCAAGTTCGGCAAGCTTGGCTTTAACCGCCCTACTGAGTTGGCGGGTCAGGCCTTCAGTCTCGGGAAGACCCATGCTATCTCTCTCAACCGCGGCCAGGAGAACAGGAATTGCCGTCAGCGATACTCGATAGGGATTCAAATAATCTTCATCCCCGGTGAGCAGATACCCCCGCTGAGCCGACTCTGCATCGAGCACATCCGAAAACAGCGCATCCGTGTCCCGAGTGGATTGCTGCGCTTCGCTAACCCCACCTCGTGCGCGAATCAGGGCAACCCGCTCGAAAGCTCGGAACAACAGGAGAGCGATGAGACCGGCAGCAGCCAAGGCCAGCAGCATGCGCCCAGAGAATTTCAAGCAACACCTCCCCCTCAAGCGGGTTGCGTCTTGAGACTCCAACCTGCGCTCCGCATGATCAGTACTTATACCAGCGTTATCTATTGTACATTTTGTGCGATGGAGCATGACGTATTTCACAAACACAGCCGGCTTGCGAGTGCACATTTCAGACTTAATTCGCAAACCTCACATGGCCAGGTAGAATGACCACTGGCGCTCGGCAAAGGTGTCCAGGAATATGGAGATGGCATGAATAAAAACATTCCGGCCTCTATGGATTGGCCTGTCCTGAAGCAGGTTCGAAACCGGGACGTCTGGGGCTTAGGCAACTCCGCTGCGTCCGGCCGAACGGAAACGCTCGCTGCCCGAACCAAGACAGCGGATCGAGTTGTAGGATCGGTGTGCCCTTACTGCGCCGTAGGTTGCGCTCAGCTTGTCTACGTGAAAGATGAGAGGATAATCGACATCGAAGGCGACCCGGGTTCGCCAATTTCGAACGGCTGTTTGTGTCCTAAGGGTGCCGCTACTTTTCAGTTGGTAACAGGCGCACACCGCCTCAACCGGGTGCTGTATCGGCGTCCTTATGGGACCGAATGGGAAGCCATTCCGCTGGATCGGGCCATGGATATGGTGGCGGAGCGAGTGAAGAAATCGCGCGATGAAAATTGGGAGGAAAAAGGCAAGAATAATGAGCCATTACACAGAACAATGTCCATGGCACATTTAGGCGGAGCGACGCTGGATAATGAAGAAAATTATCTGATTAAAAAATTATTTACCGCATTAGGCATTGTTCAAATAGAAAATCAGGCCCGTATTTGACACTCCGCTACGGTCCCCAGTTTGGGGACCTCGTTTGGGCGGGGTGGAGCAACGACGTTCCCGGCCGACTTGCAGAATTCGGATGTGATCGTCATTGAAGGCTCGAATATGGCCGAATGCCACCCCGTGGCCTTCCGCTGGATCATGAAGGCGCGCGAAAAGGGCGCCACGCTGATCCATGTGGACCCGCGGTTCACCCGAACCACCGCCGTATCGGATATTCATGTGCCCATCCGCGCCGGCACGGACATCGCGTTCCTGGGCGGCATCGTCAAATACATCGTCGATAACGATCGCTACTTCAAGGATTACGTGGTTGCGTATACGAATGCGCCAGCCATCGTATCGGACGAGTTTCAGGACACCGAAGATCTGGATGGCCTGTTCAGCGGATGGGAAGCCGGCCAGGGCAAATACAGCACCAAGACCTGGGCTTACAAAGGGGTCGACCCGGAGCCTGCCAGCGGTGTGCGCGAATCGCAGGCTGCCAATGAAGGTGTCCCAATACAGCGTCAGCCGATTCAAGCCAAGGAAACCGATCCGACCCTGCAAAATCCTCGCTGCGTTTTTCAGATCTTGAAGCGCCATTATTCGCGGTACACGCCCGAGATGGTGGAAGAGACCTGCGGCATACCGAAAGCTCTATTCCTCAAGGTTGCCGAGACCCTCTGCCGCAACTCGGGGCGCGAAAGAACCGGGAGCTTTGTTTACGCCGTAGGTTGGACGCAGCACACCGTGGGCGTTCAGTATATTCGCACGGCGTGCATTATCCAGCTTCTGCTCGGCAATATTGGCAGGCCCGGGGGCGGGATCATGGCCTTGCGAGGGCACGCTTCCATCCAGGGATCCACCGACATTCCCACCCTCTACAATCTCTTGCCCGGCTATATTCCGATGCCCAAGGCAAAGCACGACAAGGATCTCGATACTTATCTGCGGCTGAATCAATCCCCCTCGGGCTGGTGGGGAGAATTTCCCAAATATTTTGTCTCCTTGATGAAGGCTTGGTTTGGAGACAAAGCACAAAAAGATAATGATTGGTGCTATGACTATCTTCCGACTTTGACCGGCGATCACTCGCACATGAATACAGTCGTCGATATGGCGGATGGCAAGTTAAAGGGCTACTTCGTCATGGGCGAAAATCCCGTGGTTGGGTCGATGAATGGGCCGCTGCAACGAAAAGGCCTACGGCACCTCGATTGGCTGGTGGTTCGCGACTTTCAATTGATAGAGACAGCCGAATTCTGGCGCGACGGACCCGATATCGAGCGCGGTGAGATTCGGCCCGAGGAGATTGGGACCGAAGTATTCTTCTTCCCTGCCGCCGCGCACACAGAGAAGGACGGCAGCTTCACAAACACGCAGCGGCTGCTCCAGTGGCACCATAAGGCAGTTGAGCCCAAAGGCGACAATCGCAGCGAGCTCGATTTCGTTTTCAAGCTGGGCCAGCGCCTGAAGAAGTTGTACGAAAACGAATACGATCAGCCGCGCAACTGGCCCATTCGCGATCTGACCTGGGACTATCCCACGCACGGAACGCTCCAAGAGCCCAGCGCCGAGGCCGTGCTCCACGAAATCAACGGCTACACTATTGCCGGCCGGAAGCCTGTGGAGGGATTTACGTGGTTGAAGGACGACGGCACCACGGCCTGCGGCTGCTGGATCTACTCCGGTTCTTACCGGGACGGCATTAACCAGACCGCTCGCCGTAAGCCCTATTGGGAGCAAAATGCGACGGCGCTCGAATGGGCTTGGGCTTGGCCCAGCAATCGGCGGGTCATCTACAACCGTGCCTCTGCCGACCCGCAGGGCAAACCATGGTCGGGCCGCAAACAACTTGTCTGGTGGGATGAAGCCCGCCAGAAATGGACCGGGGACGACGTCCCCGACTTCATTGTGGATCGGCCGCCCTGGTACCGGCCAAGCGAAGACGCCCGTGGCAAGGACACCATCAGCGGCGCGGACCCATTTATCATGCAATCGGATGGGAAGGGATGGCTGTTCGCAGCAGCCGGTCTCGAAGACGGACCACTGCCCACGCACTATGAACCCGAGGAGGGCATCGTCCAGAATCCTCTCTATGGTCAGCAATGTAATCCCAGTCGAATGGAATGGCTGCGGCCCGATAATCCATATCACCGCCCGTTCAACGACCCACGCTTCCCTTATGTGGCTACAACCTATCGCTTAACGGAACATCACACCGCGGGAGGGATGTCCCGGTGGCTATCTTGGCTTTCCGAGCTTCAGCCCGCCATGTTCTGCGAAGTATCGCCTGAGCTCGCGGCGGAGTGCGGTTTGAAAAACGGCGGCTGGGCAACCATCCGAACCATGCGGGCGGAAATCGAAGCGCGAGTGCTAGTGACCCGGCGCGTACGGCCTTTAAAGATCCGCGGACGCATTATTCACCAAATCGGATTGCCTTATCACTGGTCCAGCAAGGGCCTCGTCCGTGGCGACGCCGCGAACGATTTGATTGCCTTCGTGGGCGATCCGAACGTGTCGATTCAGGAATCGAAAGCCTTTACTGTTTCGATTGAACCGGGACGCTATAGCAGGGGCCGGCGAACCATAACCAGTGGGCCGGTGGTCCGCACCGTGCCTCCGGGAGTTGAGAAGCGGGACCTGCCTGCCGCCCAGCCTAAACCCGAAGGAGCGCACGGCTTCAAAGCATCGGAAACGAAAGAAGGGAACACGTAGCTATGCCGGATGCCAAAGGGTTCTTTACCGATACCACGATCTGTATCGGTTGCAAGGCCTGCGAGGTGGCGTGCAAGCAGTGGAACCAGCTCCCTGATGACGGCTTCCTCTTTTCCGGCATGTCGTATGACAACACTGTTCATCTCGGCGCTTCGACCTGGCGGCATGTGGCCTTCGTCGAGCGCCCGGTGGCATTGCATCCGGACACCGATAGCGCCTTCTCCTGGCTTTTTTCTTCCGATGTCTGCAAGCATTGCGCGCGCGCGGGTTGCCTGGAGAGTTGTCCGACCGGCGCCATTATTCGCACGGAATTCGACACCGTCTATGTTCAGCCGGATGTGTGCAACGGTTGTGGTTATTGCATTGTCAATTGCCCTTTCGGCGTCATCGACCGCCGCGAAGAAGACGGCCGCGCATGGAAGTGCACTCTATGCTACGACCGGCTCCGCGAAGATATGACTCCGGCTTGCGCTAAAGCCTGCCCGACAGAATCCATTCATTTCGGCAACCTGGATAATCTTAGGCAACAGGCACAGCAGCGGGTGGAAAAGCTGCACGACCAGGGCATGACGGCTGCCTATCTATATGGCGCCGATCGGGAATCGCAACCCGGAACTGGCGGTCTGAATGCGTTTTTCCTGCTAGTCGATAAGCCGGAGGTCTATAACTTACCTCCCGATCCAGTAGTCCCTACGACCAAGGCACGAGACGCTTGGAAAGCGATGGCAATAGCCGCCGCCGGCATGGCGATTGCCGCGCTGGGGTCGGTCCTGTTTCAGCGAAAGACGTCGAACAACGGGAGTGCTCATGCCTGAAACTCGCTACAAAGACTCGGTCGATCCCATCGTTACCGATGGGCGCGATATCGATCCCAATGCCGGCTCGCTGGTGGGCGAGGCGGCTAGTCAAAAGAGCGACGGATCGTCGGATATCCACCTCCAAGAGACGCTCCATGGCCGGGAAAACTCGGCCAATACCAGTGCGGACGATCCCACTTACTACGACCGGCCAATGCTCCAAAAGCCGGTATGGGAAGTGGACATACCGGTCTATTACTACATCGGCGGACTCACTGGTGCATCGCTGGCGCTTGCCTCGGCAGTTCAGTTAGATGATTCGGAAGCCGCCAACAAGCTGGTGCGGCGCGCTCATATGATCGCAATCGGTGGCGCTACCATCAGCGGAGCCCTCTTGATTCACGATCTCGGCCGGCCCGAGCGGTTCCTGAACATGCTGCGCGTATTTCGTCCTACCTCACCGATGAATGTCGGAGCCTGGATATTGACGAGCGTCGCTCCGCTGGCGACGGCCTCGCTCCTGTTTCGTGGCCGCAGCGGTCTGTTGGGCGCGCTCGGCGAAGGCCTCGGCTTCGGAGCAGGGGTCGCTGGCCTGGGATTGGCCACCTATACCGGCGTTCTGGTGAGTAACTCCGCGGTCCCCGTCTGGCAGGCATCGCGGCACGTGCTACCAATTTTGTTCGGAGCCTCCGCAATGGCGAGCGCCGGAGGCATTTTCGCCCTCTTTCCGGATGATTCCGCGCAGCGCTTTGCCGCCTGCTTCGGCATGGCGGGACGAATCGCGGAATTAGCCGCCAGTCAGGTGATGGAACGGCAAGTTTCCGCCGTGCCTTCCGTGGGACGACCATTAAGAGAAGGCCGCAGCGGATTCTATTGGAAAGCGGCAGGCGTTTTGACTGCTGCCAGTATTGTGGCCAGCCTCTTACCCGGCCGCTCTCGCGGCAAGCGCATCGCCGCCGGGCTACTCGCGAATCTCGGATCTTTATCCTTGCGCCTCGCCATCCACACGGCCGGTGAAGCCTCGGCTTTGGACGCGCGCGCCTCCTTCCACCAGCAGCGCGCCGCACAACGCTGAGTTAGAATTCGAGGCACGCGCCCACTTGTTCGCTGCTGTTGCTTCCGAAGTTCGCAACCGCTTTCGCCTTTTCCCCGCCCTTGCCGCCAGCCGCTCATACTTCCATCACCGCGTCGCCGTTAGGCAATTTGCATGAACCCGAGGGTCTTGAATGGCGGATCAGGAATTGCGAAACAGGGCGCGAAATCCTTCCTGCTCGAAATGCCGATCAGTTGAAGGCCGCCAAGAAAAGATTGCCGGCTCTGCGGAACCACGCGAAGATCCGGGTCATCAAGCAAACGCAGCGGCAACCCGGCCGGCTTCATCCCGAAGCGGGCCGTTGCTCAATGCTTACTCTGCGTGATCTCTATGTAATCAATCGCAGCCCGCTCGCCGCCCTCGGGAACACCAATAATTCGAATGCGGTCTCCCGGCCGAAGCGCAACGCCGCGAATGGTATGTCGTGCGCTGGTATCTGAGTCGAGCTTCGCACTCGGCAATTTAAGATCCGCGTTCCACTCGTCCAGCAATTGATCCCCGTCGATCACGCTGAAATGCGATCCGCCGTTATTCTGGTCGAAATATTCGATGCCTACGTCGTACCAGCCGGGCGCTCGCTTGAAAGTTACTTCCGCCGTACAACTTGAGCCATCACAAGCGATCGCTTTACCGCCTGATGCATCTTCCCAAGGCGTAATGTCCTGAACGGTGTAACCGGTAAGTTGCATATCTTCCGCTTCAATGCGATTCGGGTGATGGCCTACGCGGCCCATCGCATCGGTAATGTTCGATTCACGAAAGAACCAGTTACAAACCGCATCGCGCCAGACAATCGCGTGCCCAGCTTGATACTCCAGCCTCTTTAGAACCGCTTCATAGCGCTCGTCATCGATACGCCCACGCAATCGCCGCCAGAGTTCGGGATATTCGGCCGCTTGGGCCGCTCCATAGTAATGCGAATCGTAGACATGTTGGATAACTGTTTTGCCGGAATGCAGCACGTACGTGTAAGGGACGTGGTGCATAAACAGCAGCAGATTATCCGGGCATCTTTCAAGAGATTCATACATCGCGGCCACAGGTGGCGAATATTGCCCGATGTAGCCCGTGCCCGTCGCCACCGTTCGATCCATACCGATGCCCTTTGCATCCGCACGGATCCACTGGCCCCATCCATTCCGTTCAGCAGACTCAATGCCCGGACCATAATGAGGGCCGGTTATGTTAGTCAAGCCTCCAACTCCGAGCGGACCTGTGTAATCCTCATAAATACGCCAGGAACGAAGCTGTAAGTTGTCGATGGTATCGGTTACCAGCGGGCCTTCGTTGAAGGTCTGCTTAGTCCACTCGCCGACGATTTTCTCCGCGGACAGATTCGGGTTCCACGCGATTCGCCCAAACGCGTATAAGTTGGCCATCGCGAGGTTCGCTCCCATCCAGTTATCATCGCGGCCAACATTAACCACCCCAACGAAACCGCCGAGCGGGCGATGAAAGGTCTTTCCGGCGACGATATCTTTCAAAGGAGTATCTCGCCCATCGGCATGCAGGTTGAAATCAAGGCTCTCCTTCCACAGCGGCAGCAGGAAGCATAAATGCCGCTGCTGGCCCGTGTATTCCTGTGTAACCTGCAGTTCCAGTAGTTCGTTCGTGTGCGGCAGCGCGCCGGGCAGCGGCGAAACCGGTTCGCGAACCTGAAAATCGATGGGTCCGTATTTAATTTGAATCAACACGTTGTCGTCGAACTTGCCGTCGAGTTTCGCGAAATTGTCATACGCGGCTTTCGCGCGGTCGTTCTTCAGATTGCGCCAGTCCAGGTGATGGTTGTAGACGAAACCTCGATAAACGAGTACTCCGCCATGTGGCTTCAGCGCTCGCGCAATCACATTCGCCGCATCCGCATGAGTCCTGCCGTAAGCGGATGGGCCGGCGCGCCCCTCTGAGTCGGCCTTCAAAAGGAAGCCACCGAGGTCTGGAATCACCCGGTAGACTTCGTCGGCTTTGCTCTTCCACCACTGCGCGACGTTCGGGTCGAGCGGATCAAAGGTATCCAGGTGACCAACCGTCTTGGGGCTGCTGAAATCGACCGATAGAGACATGTGAACGCCCCATGGCCGCATAGCATCGGCGATTCTGGCTAATTGAGGCAGGAAATCGGAACTCAGCACGCGCGGGTTGGCATTAACGTTGTTGACGGTGCAGCCGTCAATGCCGATCGAAGCCAGCAGCCGCGCATAATCGCCAACTCTCCGGAGATCGGTAGCCACTTCGCCATTCTCAAAGAAGATCGATCTGCCACCGTAGCCGCGTTCGATGGTTCCATTTAAGTTATCCCATTCATTGGTCCAGCGGATCGGCGCGGATGGCCCTTGTTGCTCCTCGAGATGATCGATCGGTTCATGCAGATTGATTTTTCGCAACAGCGCAAATGTGCCGTACAGAATGCCGCGATCGTTAGAAGCCGTTACGAGCAATACATCATGCCCACGCACTGCAGTGGTCTTCAAAAAGAATCCGTCCTCTGGTAACTCAGCCGGCAAGCTCGGATCACGCAACACCCGCCGCGCTTCGGCAAGCGTCGCCAGCAAAATACAACTCTCCTCGGGAACAGCCGTCTCTACGCGTTCCGTTCGACCTAACATGCCATGGACTGCCCGCAGCACCTCAGACTGCGCCGACTTCAGAACCGGTGATGATTCGAGAACCACCACCGAAGCAGGAAGTCCGCTATAGAGTTCTAAAACGTTGGAATCTTGAATCCGCTCGTACCGAAGCCAGGCATTGTATCCAGTCTCAGCGAACAGAGGGCCGGCCAACGCCAGCATAAGAATCGCGAGACGGCTCGGTAGTCTCATTCCAATTTGCTCCGGGCATGGACCACATAAGTCTTAATCGCTGCACCGCCTAAGATGATTAGCGCGACGACGAGCCATTCTCTCTTCAGCGTCAAAACGGCGACAACTGCCAGCACGGCATAGAGCGCCATGGCCGTCCGGATTCCGATCGCCCCCCGCTTGCCGGACTCTTCGGGATCGGTCATTGCACTGGAATGTTGTAGTCGAACGAAAAAGCCAGCCGCAGTTGGAAACCTTTATAGTCGCCCGGCAACGGGGGTAGTGGATTCGACATACTTAGGCCGGCTACGGCCGCGGTATCGAGTGGCGTTGATCCCGACGGGTCGGCGACCACCAGCTTAACGACTCGGCCTTCGCGGTCAAGTGCAAACTCGATCACGGTCTGGCCACGCAAATGCCCCATAACAGCGCTCTCCGGCATGACCCGGTGCCAGTTGGCGCGGACGATAGAAAGAATCTCGGCGAGGTATGGGCGCAGGTCTGCCGCTTCTGGGTCGCTTTTTAACTCTATCGTGGCATGCTGGTTCGCGTATTGGCCGCCGGGAGCGGGCGTTCCGGGGCGAATCGGCGGCGGACTGCTGTCGGTGATTCGAATGTTTCGATTCCTGTTCGACATTCCCTGCAGAATGCCCGTCATGGATCCGTCCGGTGGCCTGATCGTCGGCTTCGAATTACTGGGAGGCTCCGACTCGCCCACGCTCAAAAACGGATTCTTGGAAGGCGACGGGGGCGGTGGCGCGGGCGCAATTGGACTGGTCAGCGAACCGAGCGGGGCGGGGGCGGGAGGCTGATTTATCGCAAGCGCCGGCGCGTCCGGCAATATCTTCGGTTGTTCCGCCTTGGGATGCGGTAGCTGAATTTGCCTGGGGAGAGTAAACTTCTTTGGGGCCGGCACAGGGGCAGTCAGTTGCGACTTCATCAAGTCGGCGAGTTTGATCTCCTTCGTAAGCTTGTTCCGGTTCGGCGCTTTTTGCGTTAAAAGATCGCTGGGGAAGTACAACGGCGTATGGTGCTCGATCACGATCGGGTGCACCGGCATGCGGTCGACGACGCTGCCGATCTGAACCGCCAGAATAAAGAGAACGACGTGTATTAAAGCCGTCGCACCCATGATGCCCAGCCATTCCCGGCGCGTGTGATCCGGCTGCCAGGTAAGCAGCAGGTTCAGTTCGGGTTCCGGTGTGGCAACGGGAACCGCCGTTTCGCGACCTGTGGCAACCGTTCTGGTGTTCGCCATACTGCGGAGTGGGATCGTTTGCTACGACGTTCGGGCGGGCGGGGAAGTTTCCCGGCTCAGCGGGGAAACGTGCCACGGCGGCGAACCGTTTCCGCTACTAACTCGCCATGCTCCCTTATTTTAGCAAGAATCGCCTCCGCCACACGCAAGGCATTCGATGCCTGGCCCGCCGTGACGCGCGGGGTCGTCCGGTCACGCACACAGGCGAAGAAAGATCGTAACTCTAGGGCCAACGGCTCGCCCCGCTCCACCGGAAGCTGCTCGAAACCGATCCCTGGCAGCATCGCGTTCCCGCTTTTCACCGCCACGCTCACAGCGTCCTGCCTTTGGTAATCGAGCGAAATATACTGGCGCGGCTGGAAAACCCGCAGTTTCCGCACTTTTTCCGTCGAGACACGACTGGCGGTCAGGTTCGCAATGCATCCGCTCGGGAACGCCAACCGCACATTGGCGATATCCACGCGTTGCGATAACACAGAAATGCCCGCCGCCCGTATCTCCTCCGGCATCTCCTGTGTGAAGTTAAGCACGATATCTAAATCGTGGATCATGAGGTCGAGCACGACGTCCACGTCCAGGCTGCGTGGCGTGAACACGCTGAGCCGATGGACCTCAAAGAACAAAGGGATCGTCAACACCTGTTCGAGAGCCATCACGGCCGGATTGAATCGCTCCAGATGTCCCACCTGCAAAATGCGCCCGTGCCGCTCCGCTAACTGGGCTAAACGCTCACCGGCCTCCGAGGTATCCGCGATGGGCTTCTCCACCAGAACGTCCATACCCGCTTCCAGCAATTGTCCGGCGACCATCTCATGCGTGCTGGTCGGCGTAGCCACAATGGCTGCCTCGGCGCGTCCTATAATTTGGTCCACACTCGAAAAAGCATGCGAATCAAATTCCTGCGCCAATGCCTGCGCCCGACTAAAATCGGTATCGACGATTGCGCTTAATTGAACATCGGGTAGAGCCGTGATGGCGCGTGCATGATTGCGGCCAAAGACGCCTGCGCCGACCACGATCGCCCGAACGGCGCTCATCTCTTCGACTCCCAGGGTGCATAGGCGACAATGGTCAGCGCGTGTTCATCGGCCCGCCGCAGCATTTCTTCTTGATCCAACAGTAGAGTCCGGTCCGCATCCACGGCCATGGCGGTTGTATTCGTCTCAATCATCGCGTCAATCGTCCCAAGCCCCGCCACCGGCACGTCGAACAACAAATGCGCGCGTCCCCGCGAGGCCTTCACCAGACGTAGTGGCTTTCCATTGGACAGCGACGCGGCGCGCCGGAGCATGGCATCGGTGCCTTCCATCGCTTCCGCCGCCACGCAGGCTTTATCGCTGATCGCAACGCTTTGACCTATATCCGCCGTCGCCAATGCCGAAGCCAGTTTGCGGCCATAGCGCAGGTCGGCCAACTCGTCCTTATCTGGCTTGCGGCGCGTAAGTACGCCTTTCTTTGCCAGCAACGGCTTCAAGAGCCGCGTCGAATCCACCAGTTCAATTCCTTCCTCGTGAAGCGCCTTCTGAATGCCCCCGATCAGCCCGGCAGTGTTTTTCTCTTTCAACGCCGTCAGAACCTTCAGCAATCGCCAGTCCGGCGTCAGGCCTGAGAACAAGCTGACGTGCTTCACTTGCCCGGTCATCATCGCCTCCCGGATACCCTCGCGCTGTAAGATCTCGATCAGCTTACTCAACTGTCCGATATCGATCCAATACCACTTGGCCGCCAGAGGCTCCAGTTCGGCGGACGCTTCGTTCTTGATCGCGATCACGACCACTTCGTGGCCCTGGCTCCGAGCCACTTGAAGCGCCAGCAGCGGAAAGCGTCCGTTGCCCGCAATCATGCCGTAGCGTACGCCCATATCTTACGTGGTGTTTTTCTGCCCGGCCTTGACGAACTCGAGCAGATGCCGCACCTCGGCAGTTGGCGGAATCTCCTCCTCAATCCGTGCAAGAGCCTGCGTCGTATTCAGTCCCGCCCGTGTGAGTATGCGAAAAGCATTCTGCAGCGCTTCAATCGATTCTTTCGAAAACCCGGCGCGTTCCATCCCTACCCGATTGGCCCCGTACACCTCCACTTCATGCGCCGACGCGGTCATCGAATACGGCAGAACGTTCTTCTTGATGACGCTATAGCTGCCGACGATCGCGTAACAGCCAATGCGGCAGAACTGGTGCACGGCGCTCATTCCGCCCAGGTTCGCGCCGTCTTCCACGATCACGTGCCCCGCAAACGTCGCGCCATTCGCAAGAATCGTCCGGTCATGCACGATCACGTCGTGAGCAATGTGGACATAAGCCATCAGCAGATTGCCGTTGCCGATCGAAGTCACCATGCCGCCGCCTTCTGTCCCGCGATGAATGGTGATGAATTCCCGAATAGAATTACCGTTGCCAATGCGCGTTTCCGAGGGCTCGCCCTTATATTTTTTGTCTTGCGGCGCAACTCCGCACGAACAATACGGATAGAAAATATTGTCTTCGCCGATCGTCAACTTACCTTCCAGATACGCATGCCCCATCAAGCGGGTGCGGGCGCCGATAGTAACGCCGGGACCGATGATGCAATACGGTCCAATCTCGGCATCGGATGCTATCTCGGTTTTGGGATCGACAATGGCAGTAGGATGGATCGCCATCAGGCCATTTGCGGCTCGGGCACCGCGACACCGGGCGGCGAAGCCGGAGCGCGCTCAATCAACTTGCACATGACAATCGCTTCCGCCACTAGCTTTCCGTCGACCGTGGCCGCGCCCCTCATCTTCACTACCGTCTGCTTGCTCTTTTCAAGCGTCATCTCAATGCGCAATTGGTCCCCAGGAACCACCGGTTTGCGGAATTTCGCCTCTTCCACAGAAGCCAGAAACATCAGCTTGCCTTTGGAGTTCGGCACCGTTTTCCCCACCCAAACTCCCGCCACCTGGGCCATCGACTCGATTATTAGCACGCCGGGCATCACGGGCATCTCGGGAAAGTGGCCGGTGAAATAGGGCTCATTCACGGTCACGTTCTTGATGCCGACAATATGCCGGTCGGAGAGCTCCAGAATACGGTCCACCAGCAACATCGGGAAGCGATGCGGCAGTATCTCGCGGATCTCCTGTATATCTAGGGGGGCCATCGGAACGAAGTTCTACTATAACAACCAATGCATCCTTTTCTGAGTTATGCCAAGCGGATACAACCAAATCTCGTGTCGTTCCTCCGGTCTATGGTCGAATTGGAATCGCCTACCGATTCACCCGCCTCCGTAAACCGTCTGGTCGAATGGATCGCCGCCCAGACCCACGACATCGCCAAAGCCCGAATGCTCAAGGCGAAGGGCTTCGGGAACCACCTGCGTCTGGAGTTCCAGTTCCCAAGCCGCCGCAAAACCGGTCAGGTCCTCGGCCTGGGACATGCCGATACGGTCTGGCCCCTGGGCACATTGGCCAAGATGCCATTCCGTGTACGGGATGGCCGTCTTTGGGGACCGGGAGTGTTAGATATGAAAGCCGGCCTTGCCTTCTTCATCTATGCCGCCCGCACGCTGCGCGATCTCGATGTTCCTGTTTCGCGAAAAGTGGTTCTACTGATCGTCTCCGATGAGGAAGTTGGCAGCGAAAGCTCGCGACCCATCACCGAGGACGAGGCCAAGCGGAGCGACTACGTGCTGGTCCTGGAACCGGGTACCGGCCTTACCGGCAAGCTAAAGACTGCTCGAAAAGGCGTGGGCGGTTATACGATTTCGATCACTGGAAAGCCATCGCACGCTGGCGTCGATTTCGAGGCCGGTGCCAGCGCCATCCTCGAAGCGGCCCGGCAGGTGGAGCGGATCGCGTCATTCACCGACCTCCCGCGCGGCATCACGGTCAATCCAGGTGTTATTCGCGGCGGTACTCGGACCAACGTCATCGCCGCAGAAGCACGCATTGACCTGGACATGCGCATCGCCCGTCTGCGCGATGCTGCGGCGCTCGATAAAAAATTTCGCAATCTGCGGCCTTTCGATAAGCGCTGTTCCATCGCGGTGGAAGGCGGCTTGAATCGTCCTCCGATGGAACGGACAAAAGCCATCGCCGGCCTGTTTTCTAATGCAAAAAAGCTCGCGGCGGAGCTCGATGTCTCATTGGAGGAGTCTTCTACCGGCGGCGGTTCCGACGGCAACTTTACTGCCGGCTTGGGTGTCCCGACCCTCGATGGCCTGGGAGCGGTTGGCGAGGGCGCCCACGCCGTCAATGAGAGCATCTTGGTGGATCGCATCGCCGATAGAGTGGCGCTACTTGCGATGCTGATTAAGGAGATACCGTCTTAGGTTTTCTCGCCTGCGCGAAGACCCACAGTTCCCACGAGGAGAACTCGTGTAATCAGCGTTCATCTGCGGCCGTTTTTTCTCCTCGTTCCAAAAACGACCGCTTGCCCACTTCGTGAGAGAATACCGCAAGCCGGTCAGATTCGCAGGCGAAGGAGACGTGAGTGCCTAATATTTCGAGACGTGACTTTTTCAAGAATGCGGCCAATGATGCAGCCATAGCGGGTATTTTCGCCTCAGGCGCAATGGAACTCCGCGCCAATCCGCTTGGCCTGCCCATCGGATGTCAAACCTATCCCGTCCGGACCATGATCGCGCAAGATTTTCCCGGCACGATCAAGCAACTCGCCGATGCCGGCTTTCAAAGGATCGAACTCTGTTCGCCGGTCGGCTACGCGCACGCGGGTTTCGGTGATCTTGCCAAGTACAAGGGGCCCGAGCTCCGCAGAATTCTCGGCGATGTGGGCCTCAAATGCATCAGCTCTCACTTCAGCATGGCCGAGCTTCGAAAAGATCAAGCGGATAGAATCGCCTGGGCGAAGGACGTCGGACTGACCCAAATGTTGGTGCCCAGTCTCGGTGGACCACAGAACCCGACGATGGACGATGTGAAGCGCGCCGCCGATGAATACAACAAGATGGCCGAAGAGGCCGCCAAGGCCGGAATCCAGCAGGGGCTTCATAACGAACGCTTCGAACTGTCGATGGTGGACGGCAAACGGACTTACGACATACTGCTGGAGCTTCTTGATCCGAAGCTCGTGAAGTTCCAGTTCCAGGTTTCCACAATCAGCAACGGCTATGACGCCGCCGACTACTTCATGAAATATCCCGGCCGTTTCTTTTCGATGCATGCGCAGGGTTGGTCTGCGAAGACCAGGGAAATCACGCCGATAGGCCAGGGAACACTCGATTGGAAGAGAATTTTTACCGCGGCAAAAACAGGCGGACTGAAAAATTATTTCGTGGAAATGAACCTGGATCTGATGAGGGCCAGCGTTCCTTATCTGCGTAACCTGAAAGTCTGAAGTTGTTCAAAACCGATCTATAATGTCAACACTTCATATGCGCTTTTCTCCTTCTGTGGCGTCGGCATTTTGCCTCGTGTTTCTTTCCGGTTTTCCGATGGCTGCGCAAACAACCAGCCACCTTTTGTTTCGCGACCCTTCCATCAGCGCCACGCAGATTGTCTTCGAATACGCCAACGATCTGTGGATCGTACCGCGAGCGGGCGGCGATGCGCGTCGGCTGACAACCGGAATCGGTCGTGAGGCCAATCCTCGCTTCTCGCCGGACGGCACGCAGATTGCATTCACCGGCGAATATGACGGAAACGAGGACGTATATGTCGTGCCTGCTGCCGGTGGCGTCCCTCGCAGGCTAACGTATCATCCTGGGCCGGATGACGCTGTTGGCTGGACTCCGGACGGTAAGAGCATCCTATTCAGCTCCCACAGGGAGAGTTTCGCCGACAGCAGTCACCTGTACACCATCAATCTCGACGGAACCATGCCCGTCGCTCTCCCATTACCCATGGCCGAAGACGGCTCCTACTCATCCGACGGCTCTCACATCGCATATGAACCCATCTTCCATTGGCAAGCCGCGTGGAAGCACTATCACGGCGGCCAAACTTTGAAGATCTGGATTGCGGATCTTGCGGATTCCAGCATCGTATCCGTGCCGCGCGAAAATTCAAACGACTTCAATCCTATGTGGATTGGCGACAAAGTGTACTTTCTCTCCGATCGCAACGGCCCTGTCAGTCTCTGGTCCTATGACATTGCCTCTCGCAAAGTAAGTGAGCTGATTCCCAACAAGGGCCTCGATTTCAAGTCGGCTTCCGCCACCCGCGATGCCATCGTCTATGAACAGTTCGGATCCCTCCATCTCGTCGATTTGAGATCAGGGCAGTCGCACCCCTTGAAAATCAACGTAGCCGCCGATCTGGCCGAGGTCCGCCCGCATTTTGAGAAAATTAAGATCCAGGCAATCGATAATTCCGCCATCTCTCCCACCGGCCAGCGCGCCGTCTTTCAGGCGCATGCGGAAATTCTCACCGTTCCTGCCGACAAGGGCGATATCCGCAATCTCACCAACACCGTGAGCGTGGCTGAGCGTGATCCCGCCTGGTCCCCCGATGGTAAATCGATAGCTTATTTCTCCGATGAAAGCGGCGAATACGCGCTGCACATTCGCGACCAAAACGGCCTCGGTACAGTGACGAAGATCGACCTGGGAAAGCCGCCGTCCTTCTTCTACTCGCCTACCTGGTCTCCCGACAGCAAGAAGATTGCATTTACAGATAAACGGCTGAATCTTTGGTATGTAGATCTGGATAAGAAGGTCCCGGTTAAAGTCGATACCGACCGGTACGACAGCCCCGGTTACGACATGCGCCCTAACTGGTCGCCCGACAGCGAATGGCTTGCTTACGCCAAACAGTTAAACAACCACCTGCACTCCGTCTTTGCCTATTCCGTCTCCGCGGGTAAGTCAACCGAAGTAACCGACGGTTTGAGCGATGCATCCGCGCCCGCTTTTGACAAAACCGGTAAGTATCTCTTCTTTCTCGCCAGCACGAACATAGGTTTGGGCAACGGCTGGATCGACATGACTAGTATTGCGAGACCGGAAACCGGCGCTGTTTACGTCGCTGTCCTTCGAAAGGATCTCCCGTCGCCCCTCGCGCCCTTGAGCGATGACGAAAATGCCAAGAAAGATGATGATTCCAAGGACAAACCCAAGGACGGCAATGCTGCCGGCAAAGATAAAGATAAGGAGAAGAAGCCTCCAAAGGTCACCATCGATTTCGATAATATTAGCCAGCGAATTGTCGCCGTGCCTTTGCCGGAAAAAAACTACTACGCTGTTACTCCAGGCAAGGAAGGTATCATTTATGTCCAGGAACTCCCCATCGTCGAGCTGAACTTTGGCCCTCCTCAAATAATCGTCAGCAAGTTCGATTTCAAAACACGCAAGACCGATGTCATCATCGGAGGCGTCCAAACCTTCGAGCTTTCCTTCAATGGCGAGAAGATGTTGTACCGCCAAGGCGAGCACTGGTTCATCACGGGAGCCGAGGCCCCCGCGAAACCCGGAGACGGCCAACTGAAGATGGATGACATGGAAGTTTATGTCGATCCCCGTGCGGAATGGAAGCAGATGTACCGCGAAGTTTGGCGCATTGAACGCGACTTCTTTTACGATCCCCACTTCCACGGCCTCGATTTGAATGCGGCCAAGGACTTCTATGCCGGTTGGAGCGAAAACGTAAGTACCCGCTCCGATTTGACTTACTTATTCGAGGAAATGCTGGGCAATTTGAACGTGGGTCATATGTTTGTTGAAGGCGGTTCTCACCCCGACGTTCCTAAGGTAAAGGGCGGCCTGTTGGGCGCCGATTACACCATTGAAAATGGCCGCTATCGCTTCGCGCGTGTCTATAACGGAGAGAACTGGAACCCTCAACTTCAGGCGCCGCTTACTCAACCAGGAGTAAATGTGGTTGCGGGCGAGTATCTGCTCGCAGTTCGCGGGCGTGAATTGCACGCCTCCGATAACATTTATAGCTTCTTTCAGGAAACCGCGGGCAAACAGACCGTGTTGCGGGTAGGCCCGAATCCCGATGGCAGCGGCTCACGCGAAGTTACGGTCATTCCTGTCGAAAGTGAATCGTCCTTGCGTTATTTCGCTTGGATAGAGGCCAACCGCCGCAAGGTCGACCAACTGAGCGGAGGCAGACTTGCCTATGTCCATCTTCCTGATACCGCCCACGGAGGCTTCACCAACTTCAACCGCTACTATTTCGCGCAAGTAGGCAAGCAGGGGGCGGTCATTGACGAGCGTTACAACCATGGCGGCGACATAGCCGATTACATCATTGAGTACCTCAGCCGCAAACCGATGGCGCGCATCACCACCCGCGAAGGTCAGGACCTGACCGATCCGATGGAAGCCATCTATGGACCGAAGGTCATGATCATTAATCAATTCGCCGGCTCCGGCGGAGACGCCATGCCTTGGTATTTCCGAAAGGCCGGGATCGGACCATTAGTGGGCATGAAGACCTGGGGTGGTTTGGTAGGGATCGGTGGATATCCGCCTCTTATGGATGGAGGCATGGTCATGGCGCCTCGCTGGGCTTTCTATGGTCTCTCCGGCCAATGGGAAGTCGAGAACCACGGGATCGCGCCCGACGTTGAAGTCGATCTAGACCCCAAGCTCGTTCGCGAAGGTCACGATCCCCAGTTGGAGCGGGCGGTTACTGTTGCTCTGGAATTATTGAAAAAGACTCCGCCTGTGACTTACAAACGGCCAACGTATCCCGATTATCATCCACAATTTCCAGTGGGAACCGAACCCTAGCGATCCGGGCGTCGTGAGACTTTGGTTACGGCCGCGTAAATTTGGCGGTAAACTGAGTTAGGAGTTTCAAAACGTGCATCCGGACGATCCAAGCAGCCATTTCGACCCGGCTCTCGATCTAGTGGTTGTGCTGGAGACAGCGGATCCTGTGCTGCTTTCCATGGCGACAGGATTATTAGAGGAGGCGGGCATTCCGTTCTTTGTCCTGAACCAGATCGCAACCTTGGTTCAGGACGTGGACCCATTCCTGCATAAATGGGTCCGCCTGCAGGTGGCGCGCGACCGCGAAGCCGAAGCAAGGGAACTTCTGGAGCAGCTTTCGGAACCGATCGAGTCTAACTGATCGGCGTCGCGGTCAGTTCCACTTGCATCTGGCGTTTGGACGCCGGGTCGTCGGAGGAGAATATGACCGTGGGCTTCTTAAGGGGCAGTACGACCGTCGAGTGCCAACTATTCTCACGAATAATCGGATGTTGAGACTCTCCTGCCGAGGAGGGCTGTTCTAACAGGCTTTCGACCGAGGCGGAAACAAAAATAGAAAGGCCGAGCGGCGTCTCTTGTATCCGGATACAGTCGAAACTAGTTCCGACGTTTAGCTGCTGCCAATTTCCTGGACTCGATTGAAATGGGACCCGGCTTCCCGTGCGAATCTGGCTCTCTTGTTTGGGCCCCGTCGCAACGGTCATGAAATACGACCGTGAATTGATAGTCTTGCCAGCCTCCAGTTCCTTCACCAGAAAATCCAGCCTGTAGAACTTTTGCGGCTCGGACTTGTCGGCATTCTGCGCTAGACACGCTCCTGCCAGCATGGCGAGCGCCAGAAACACAGCACCGCAACTCTTCATTTTTCGCATTGCTCTCCTTAGTTATTGACTTCGTTCGTTTGTAAAGGCTTAATCTCGAGCGGCGGAATCTCCAGCGGCGCATCCATTTGCCGCTGCAAGCTCGCAAATGCCTCGGCCGCTTCCTTGGGATCCCGCTCGACGAAACGTAACAGCGCCCGCTCCTCCGCGCTGGGCGGTTGTGGAGTTGGAAACATCTCCCGCTTCGGCAGGCGCTGAACAGAACGGCGATGCCTGACTCGCTCTTGCCTCGGTGGCGGCAACGGTATTCGTGCCGGAGTAGGCGGTTCGACGCGCGCAACGCGTACATCTGCTCTCTTCGGCTCAGTTGCCGTCTTTTGCAAAGTGAAGTAAGCGAAGAAGCACGAGAGCCCCAAACTGGCAGCGATTGCCACCAACGATCCATATCTCAAGCGCATTCGGGGCCGCGCACGGCTAGCACGATTCAGAACGCGCTCTTCCAATCCGTTCAGCGGCTCGGCGTCCGCATAGCTGTTCAGCGCCGCATTCAGCAGCGCGTCCAAGGGATCAAGGGGCTTATCTCCCACAACCACCTCGCTCGGTTATCGCGGTCAATTTCGTCTTCAAAATCTGGCGGGCCCGGTTGAGCCGGCTGCGCACCGTTCCCTCCGGAATCCCCAGAATCCGGCCAATTTGAGAAGAATTCAGTTCGTCCACACTCGAAAGCGCCAGGGGCTGGCGCAGTTCCTCGGGCAGCGCATCGATCAGCCTATGAATCGTCGCCTTCCAGTCGGCGCTCAGCGCTAGTTGCTCTGGCGTGCAGGCTTGGGATGCCGGCTCGACCTCGGCCGCGGCCGGCTGCTCCCGATTCGCGATCCGGTCAACCGCAATCCGCCAAACAACACGCGCCAGGAAAGCTCGCTCATCCTGAACATTCCGCCACGCGCCCCGGCGATAAAGCTTTAGGAAGCTCTCCTGGGTTACATCC
Source organism: Bryobacteraceae bacterium (assembly GCA_036272835.1). Classification (GTDB taxonomy): domain Bacteria; phylum Acidobacteriota; class Terriglobia; order Bryobacterales; family Bryobacteraceae; genus Bog-105. The sequence goes on along the minus strand of DATAXY010000055.1, from coordinate 56,242 downwards.
TCCGCATCTTGTACATTGCGCACGATCGAATAAGCAATCTTGTATACAAACCGCGATTGCCGCTGAACCAATTCTGTGAATTCCGCGTCGGGGGCCGGCGCTTCGTTGCTTTGGGCCAAACGCGCCTCCTCGAAGCCGGCTTGTGACGAAAACTCCATCGTGCGTTTCATAAGCAAAGACCGAAACTTGCAGCGAGGTGTTGAGTTTTATTTCAGCCGCTGAGCCCGGTCACCACACTCTAAGAATGTCTTATTTGCAACGCTTCCAGTCATTTATAGCCGATTTCCCCTCCGCCGCTTGCCCCCTCGCGCGAAAACAGTTGTAGACCATGACACCCACGCCCCTGAACCGCAAAGCCCGCCGCGCCGCCGAGCGCGCCGAGCACAAAGCCGCCCGCAAAGGCATCGAACACCACTTCCCCGAACCGGCGTCGCTCACTGCATCGGAACCGCAACTAGCCGAGCCGCGACCGTTAGGAAGCGGTCTGACCCCCGCACGCCTCGCTGCCAACCGCGCCAACGCCCAGTTCAGTACCGGACCAAAGTCTGAAAACGGCAAGGCCCACTCCTCTAAGAACGCTCTTAAAACCGCGCTCACCGGGCGCACCGTCCTGCTTCCCGATGACGATGCTGACCGCTACGAAAATCATCTGAGCCAATACAAAAAGGCCTACCAGCCCGCCGGTGAACGCGAGTGCGAACTCGTCCAATCACTCGCCGATACTACCTGGCGTCTCGACCGCATTCCCGGTCTCGAAGAAGCCATCTACGCCAGAGGCTGTACCGAATTCGCCGCCGAAGTCTCTGACCTCGATCCCCGCTCGCGCAGCGCATCGCTCCACATGCGAACCTATCTCGCCTATGAACGCCAGTTGCGCAATCTCAATCTTCAGGAGATGCGCCTGCACCGCTTACGCGAAAAACTCATCGCCGAAATCAAACAACTGCAAAAGGAACGCGAACAGAAAGAAAAGGACGATCTCGCCATCGCCGCCAAACTCTACGTCGCGGCCAAACAGGACCACAAACCGTTCGATCCTGCTTATTATGGCTTTGAATTTTCAACTGCGGATCTCGAAGGTTATTTGCACGGCCAGCGTGCCGCGTTCCTGACCGAAAAAGCCATGATAGGAGGGCAACGAGACTAAGTTCGATCCACCGCCACTTCTGGCTCGTGGCTCCCGACTCCCGTCTACTTCAGTCGCCGTAAGGAATTCTCTTGACTTCCCATCGCGATTCTTACATACTTTCTCGCATCCTGTATAAGTTACAGGATCTTTAGCATGCGATTGCTCGAAATCACAGCTCGCTGGGAATTGACTATTTTGATAATGTCGTTCGGCTTAGTCACGCTATGGCGGCTCTTCAAGTCGGCGAGTTTTGCCGGCTTAGTGCGGTCGAACGATGGAAGCCTCAGTCCCGGACGTATTCAATTGCTCATGCTGACCGTCCTGACCGCGCTCCAATATCTACTCGCAACGCTGCGCGATCCATCGCATTTGCATAGTCTGCCGTCGGGCATTGTGGCGGCCGTGGGCGGAAGCCAAATGCTCTATCTAGGCGCGAAGGCTTGGAATAGTTTCGGCCCAAAGCGCAATAACTCGGAGGAACAATGAAACCGGAAACAAAATATATCCTGATGGGCGCCCTGGTCCTGGTGATCCTGGGCTTCATTCTGGCCTATCTCCCCGGAGACAAAGCCAGCACGGAGATTGCGCTGAACAAACTGAAAATTGCCACCGGCTTTACGCTGCTCGCGCTGGTCTTCCTATTTGGCTTCGCCGTACTTGTCTACATCGCGAATGGCAGCATAGACCTGAGCGATTTATTGAGCGAGACCGGCGATTCCAAGGGGGCCAGCATGTCCCGGTTCCAGTTGCTGATCTTCACGTTAGTGATCGCTCTAAGTCTCTTTCTCGTCGTAGTCTCAAAGATGCAGTTCCCGGATTCGATCCCGCCGGAAATTTTGACGCTATTGGGTATTAGCGCTTCCACCTACGCGGTTAGCAAGGGAATTCAGATGAGCGCGACCCAGACTACAACTACGACCGCGGTCGTACCGCCTCCGCCTCTGCCCGCCGAGGTTCAAGTTACTACCACCACTCAACCAGGTTCGGGAGCCGCTGGTGGCTAAGAAACCCGCCGTTCCGCCGGGGCCCAACCAAGGCGGCCTAACTCGGACTGTGGCGCCGCTTGCTCCGCTCGCCATCGCACTACTGGCCGGCCAGGCTATGTCCACGCACGCGGTCGCCCCGTCGTCCCCTGCACCTGCGTCTAAAACAATCGCAGTGGCGGCAGTACGGTCCGGGCGGACGCCGGCTCCGCTCCTCAGCGCCGGGAAGTCAGTCGACTGGTGGTTCGTGTTCAAGTTCAATTCGGAGACTCTCCCCGGCTGCGACGGCGGCGCTTTGCGATCGTGCCCGTTTGGCGGAACGGTGCAGCCCTACAATCATTTCAGCCAGCAATTCGCCTATGCCAGCAGCATGGACCAAAGTCTCCAGGAAGGCGGAGGTTGTCTGGGAGATGGTACAACGGACCCGGTGGGCGCAACGTTCGACCAGGTCTATGACGGCCACTTCTTCTATGTTGTTTGGAACGACCAATTAGATGGCGATCCCGCTAACACGCAGTCCAGCCCAGCCGGCCATTCCAAGGGCCTGCTTGCCTGGGACAACGACGGCAATGGACTGGTGATGCAGGTCTCGACGCCTTCGTGGCCGGGATCGGGCAGTTCGCAAAGCCCCCGCCAGACAGACGGAAACAGTCTCGGGTGCGTGAAGGACAACGACGTGCTGGTGAGCCAACATTTTTTCGCGCTCAAACTCAACAAGGACGATGTCGTCGATGTCCTCAAAGCTTTGAATAATGCAAGTGTCGTCACCGATCCAGCGAAGCCCGAACTTCTGAACAATGGCGGTCCGCAGGACATTCAGGACTTGGCCGGCAGTCTTGGTAAACATTCCCACAGCAAAACCGTTGTCAAGGAGGTCCTCTCCAGCGGCGTCACGTTGCTCTCCAAGCCCTCCGGCCTGGAGGTCCCCCCATGGCAGATGGTGTCTGCGATGTTGGGCGGCGAACCGCTACGCGTCGCCTCCTGGTGGACCAGGCCGGAAATTCCGACCACCACTGCAACCGATACAGTCGGGTGTTGGGACCCGTCGCTAGGCAAACCCGGCGCCGTCGAAATAGCCACCAGCGGAACGTGGTCTGGTAAAGCCATCGGGCTCGAAGGCATCGCGGAGCCCGACGGAAATCACGCGAAAATCGGCGTGTCGACCGGCACCCACTCCTATGTCATCTTTGGAGACATGAACCAGCAAGGTTCGCTCTCCGGACCCAACTGCAATAGCAGCCAAAACGGCCGCGGAGGATTGTTCTACGTGGTCGACAATTCCCAATTAGTGAGTTCTGTCCGCGCTCTCGTTAAAGGCGGCACTGCGCCCCGGCAGTAACCAGTGCCCCGCGGCCTCAAGTCTGGTTCCCGCAAAAAGTTACCCCGAAAGCTTGTGGCGCAAAGCTGCTTCTATAGGATAGGTACGATTAAATCGGGAAGAAGAGAAAATGAAGAGATTCAGCGTGCTCGGATCTGCGGCGATTCTTGGCGTCGCGCTCTGCCTCGCCTCCGCAAGCTGCGGTAACAACCCAAATTCATCGGCAGAACAGGAGCAGAGTTCCTCAGATCCCGCACAAGCGAACCTCGCGCCGGCGGGGTCCGCGGTTCCCGTACAGCAAGCGTCCACTTCCGCCCCGCAACCGCCACCGTCCCAGCAAACATACGCCCAGCAGCCTCAGCCTTCTTCCGCCAATCAAAGTTACGACCAGAACTACGCGGCCGGCACAGATGACACCGACTCTGGCGAACAGCCCGTCTACGCCGATCAACCCCCGCCGCCGATACCCGAATACACCCAGCCGGCATGTCCCGGGGAGAATTATATATGGACGCCGGGCTACTGGGCCTACGCTTCCCAAGGTTACTATTGGGTCCCTGGAGCGTGGATGCTCGCTCCCTTTGTCGGCGCGCTTTGGACGCCTCCGTATTGGGCTTATGTCGACCAGCACTATCGCTGGTATCACGGCTATTGGGCGCCGCACATTGGCTTCTATGGCGGGATAAATTACGGGTTCGGTTATGTGGGCCGCGGGTATGAAGGAGGATATTGGAACCGGGATGTGTTTCATTACAACCGCGTGGTGAATAATGTGAATGCCAACGTTATTCACAACGTGTATAACTATCGAATTAGTAACTTCACCCAGTCAAAAGTGAGCTATGACGGCGGGCGCGACGGACTGAACGTACGGCCAACGCCCAACGAGTTGGCTGTACTGCATGAGCGGCGGATAGCCCCGCTTCCAGCGCAGGTGCAGCATAGGCAGCAGTCCGCGCAAGACCGGGCGCAATTTGAGGCGGTGAATCACGGACGGCCCCAAACCTTCGCGGCAGCCCGCCCGTTGGCCACCGAATATAGAGCTCCGGCAGCCCGTCCTGCGGCGGTGCCGGGAGCGCGCGTGCTTCCCTCTGCGAACGCACACCAGGAGGTCGCGCCCACTCCGCAGCGTCAGGAAGCTCGCCCCAATCCCACCGCGCAGGCGCCTCAGCCCAGAAACGAGCAGCGGCCAGCCCAACAACGGCAGCTTGAACAAAGGCCCGCGCCCCAGGCTCGTCAAGAGACTCGTCCGGCCCCACAGCCCCGCATGGAACAACGACCTGCTCCTCAGGCCCGTCAGGAAGCTCACCCTACGCCGCAGGCTAGACCCGAACAGCGTCCTGCGGCTCAGCCCAAGGCGGAGGAACGCCCGGTGCCTCAAAGACCGGCTCAGCAAACGCGTCCCGAGGCCCGGCCAGCGCCGCAGGCCCGTGAGCAAGCCCGGCCCGCGCCCCATCCGCAATCGAAGCCTGCTCCGAAAAACGAGGAGCAGCGGGAGCATCCGCAATAAAGCGGGCTATTCGTGGCGCAATGCCACGGCGGGATCGATCCGCGCGGCGCGCAGAGTAGGCATCAGGGCCGCCAGCGTGACGCAAACGATAAGTACACCAGCCGCCGTCAGCAGAGTGGAGACATCTCGTCCAGCGACGTCGGTAAGGAACGACTGTATGACCCGTATCCCGGCGGCCGCGATCGCGACCCCGGCGCCGAGTCCGATGGCCATTAGAATCGCAATCTCCCGTAGAACCAGCGTTGCGATCGCACGGCTGGTGGCGCCGAGTGCCACGCGAACACCGATTTCGCCAATGCGGCGCGAAACCGTGTAGGAAAGCAATCCGTACAAGCCGACTCCGGCGAGCAGCAGCGCAAGTGCACCGAAAAATCCGGTCAGTAGCGAGAGGATACGCTCTGGCAGCAGTATGCGGCCGGACTCCTTGTCAACCGTTTCGATGGTGAGGGGATAGTCATGTCCGAGCGAGTCGATGGACTTCGTAAGGGCGTGCGTCAGATCTGTGGGATCCGTTGGTGTACGAATGATCGCGTTCGCCCCGCCTAGGAAATCGGGGTGCTGGAAGATCGGCACGTACAGGGCGGCTGCATTCGGCGCGCGAGGGTCGTCCAGCGTGGCATCGGCGGCAACGCCCACCACTCGGAACTCGCCGGGAACATCTCCGATTCTCAAATGCTGTCCGATCACGTCTCCGGACGGCGATAGTGAGCGTGCGAGCCTCGCGCTAACGATCGCGACCAGCGGACGTTGCTCGTCATCTCGCAGGTCGAAATCGCGGCCGCGGAGCATCGGTATCTGCAATGTGTCGAAGAAACCGGGCGCGACCAGCCGGTAATCGACGCCGATCCCGGAGGGCAGCACTTCTTTTTTCCAGACTGAACCCACCGGCCGATCGTGCGCCAAGCTGGCGGCGGCCACGCCGGGAATCGAACGGAGAGACTGCAGAAGCTGCCGGAGATAGGCCGCTTCATCGAATCCGCTGTCCGTTTTTCGCGGCATCAATTGCGCGACCAGCAGACGATTGGCGCTGAAGCCCGGATCGCGGTCGAGAATGCGTTCGATGCCGCGGCCGAAGAGCATTGCCGCGGCCACTATCGCAAATGAGAGCGCCAACTGCAATACAACGAGTGCGCGTCCCGCAAAGCCGAGACCGCCGGTGACACGCGCACTGGCGTTTTGGACCGCCAACCGGGGATCCCGGCCACCGGCTCGCCAAGCGGGTATGATTCCGAACACCACACCGGCGCCTACGGCGACTGAGACGGTAAACGCGAGAACGTGCCCGTCAGGAGTAAGGGAAAGCGCGAGCGGGACATAGCCTTGCCACATGAATTCCGCAAGCTTGACGCTCAGCCAATAGGCGAGCGCCAAGCCTGGAAGCGCTCCGGCGATCGCGAGCAGCAGCGATTCGATCAGACTAGCTCGGACGAGGCGCCATCGGCCGGCGCCCAGTGCCGCGCGAAGGCTAAGCTCGGCTGCGCGGTGATGGGCTCGGGCAAGCCCAATTGTGGCAAGGTTCAGGCATGCCAGCAGCAAGAGAAGAGCCGCAATCGTCAAGAGTATGTAGAGCGGACGGGTGAATCGTTCGCGCAGATAAGAGAGGCCGCGCGCAGCAGGTTCAACTTGCACCCGGCTCGCAAGAAACGCATCGCGCTCAGGTCCGTTTGCCGGAGCCGTTGTACGCCGGATGGTGGGCCAGATCGCTTCCAATTCGGCCCGCGCCCTTGCTGCGTCCACTCCATCGCGTAGCCGGCCGATAACCGTGTAGTAATTGCGTTTCGGATCATAAAAGCGCTCGGCCGTCGACGCGGTAGCTTTGGCGGGAACCGTCACTGTGGAGGAAATCTCGCGAATGAGGCCGCCAAACCAGCTTGGGTGAACCCCTACGATTGCATAAGGCTGTCCGTTGATCAGAATGGTCTTGCCCAGTACAGCAGGGTTACCGTGATAGTACTCCTGCCAGGCGCTGTAGCTAATCACTGCGACACGCGACGGCGTGAAGTGTTCGAGCCCGGCGTCCATTGGCGTGATAAATCGGCCCAAAGCTGGTTGGATGTCGAGAGTCGAATAATAATCGCCCGCGACCTCATCGACAGCTCCGGCGAACGGCGTGCCGTTCATCTCGACAGTCGCCATTCCGCCTCCCAGCCAGGCGAACGAGTTCGCAAAAAGATCTTTTTGCCGCTGAATGATCTCGAATGTGGCAATAGAAAGATTGCCCTGATGTCCTTTCGGGTTCAGCGTGGAGATCCTAACCAGTCGGTCCGGATGAGAGACAGGCAAGCTGGCAAGAATCAAGGCGTTGGCAAGAGTGAAGATGGCGATATTCGCGCCAATGGCCAGGGTAAGAGTCGCCAACACCGTGAACGTGAAAGCGGGATTCTTCCGGAGAGTACGGATCGCGTGACGAACGTCGACAGTGATATCGCTGAGCATGTTCATATTCACTCCTGCCGCAGCGCCTGAACCGGATCGATCCGCGTCGCGCTCCACGCCGGGCTAATGCACGCGCAGCAGGCGACCGCCAAAATGAACAATGGAACGATCGAAAAGGTTGTTGGATCGATTGGCTTCACACCGTATAGCCAACCACGAAGCAGGCGTGTCAACGCGCCGGCGCCAATGATCCCGATGAGCAAGCCGTAACCGGTGAGGCGCAGGCCCTGCGCGAGAAACAGAGTCAGAATGCGTCCTCTCGACGAGCCTATGGCCAGGCGAACGCCAATCTCCGCGGTGCGCTGCTTCACCGTATAGGACATCAGACCGTAGAGCCCAGCCAACGCTAGGAATACCGCAATGCCCGCGAAACCCGTTAGCAGCGTCGTTTGAAAGCTTCGACGGGCATTACTTACTCGAATGCGCTCGCCCATCGTCCGGATGTCTTCGAGAGTTAGCACGGGATCTAACGATCCGAGCGTCGCGCGTGCCTCTCGAATTACTTGCGCGGTCGGGACACTGCACCTAATAGCAAAATTGTCTCCCTGATCCGCAGGTTGAAAGAGCATCGGTTTGCTTGTCTCTTCGAGTGAGTTATTTCGAACGTTGGCGACTACTCCGACAACCGTTGCCCAGGGCGCATTGGAAAGATCGCCGATGCCGGTCCGGACCTGCCCGCCCAGCGGATCACGGCCATGAAAGTACATGGCGGCGAATCGTTTATTCACTATAACGACGGGAGGCTTATAACTGACGTCATGGAAATCGAAGTCCCTGCCACGCAGTAAGGGCGTGCCGAGCGCCGTCCGGTATTCGGGAGTTACCGTGCGAACCTCCACCATCTCTTTGGATGGGCCATACCCTCTTATGTCGGCAGCGGTAACCGACTCGTGGTTACTAAGTGGTACTCCACTCGAAGCGCCCGCGCCGCGAACGCCAGGCATATTTTGAAGCTTTTCGAGGAAATTCCTATAAAACGCTCTTTGCAGTTCAGGTTTGTTATAGCGTTCGTCCAGAATAAGTTTGAACGTCAGGGTCGCCGGCGAGAAGTCAGGGTTCACTGCGGCCAATTGCAAGTAGCTGCGAATCAGGAGGCCGGATGCGGTGAGTAGTATGACCGAGAGCGCCACTTCCACGACTATCAGCGCGAAACGCCCGCGATTGGCGGCGCCGGCAATCCGGCTCCCGGCTTTCTTCAGGAGATCGTTCACGTTGGCCTTCGAAGCGGAGATTGCGGGAGCGATCCCGGACAAAGCGCCCGTGGCGATGGACAGCAGAACGGCCACAAACAAGACATGGCCATCGACGGTGGCGGAGTCGAATCGTGGGATGCCGCCGGGATTGAAGCGCGTCAGCAGCCGCACCGCGGCGTAGGCGAGAGCGATGCCGAGAGCGCCGCCCGCTAGACTCAGCACCAACGATTCCGTCAATAACTGGCGAACGATGCGCGATCGGTCCGCGCCCAGAGCAGTGCGGATGCCTAATTCATGAGCTCTCGCGCTGGAACGCGCCAATAACAGATTGGCCAGATTGCTGATGGCGATCAGCAGTACGATTCCGACCGCGCCGAGAAGCAGCCAGAGCAGTTTCTCAACCGGTCCAACAATCGTGCCGATCAGCGGCGTTACCATCCCAGTCCAGCCACGCCACATTTCGGGATAGAGAGGCTGCAAACGTGACTCGATAGCCGCCAATTCGGCCTGTGCCGCCGCGGGCGATACTCCATCGCGCAGTCTGCCGATTGCATCGCCGCTAAGGAAGTTCTGCCTGTCTGTCTTTTGCTGCGCTGTATATGCGGCCGGCAGCCAGATATCCGTCTGCTTGAATTCGGAGGACTCATAGGGCACGTCGCCATCGAACGGGTAGCCGAAGTCCTTGGGCATCACGCCGATGACCGTGTAATTCTGCCGGTCGAGCTGAATCTCTTTGCCAACGATCTTGCTCTCTCCGCCAAAGTGAGAATGCCAGAAGGCATCGCTGATGACTGCAACGCGCTCATGCCCGGGACGGTCGTCATTGGCATCGATGCTACGACCCAACCGCGGTGAAACTTCGAGCGTATGGAAGAATGTGCCCGTCACGAACGCACCGCCGATACGGTCCGCGGTTCCATCTCGCACGAAATTCATGGACGCTCGACGGAATAACGTCATGTCGGAGAAATTGTGGCTGTCCCGCTTCCAATCGTAATAGTCGGGAACGTTTGGACCCATCTCTTGCGGCACACCCTTGAAGTTTTCGTTGGGGCTCCACAGGTAAACGAGCTTTTCCGGATGACCATATGGCAACGATCGCAACAGCACGGCGTTGACAACGCTGAAGACGGATACAGTCGCTCCGATTCCGAGGGCAATCACGATCAGAGCAACGGTTGTAAAACCGGGAGCCGCTTTAAGAACGCGGATTCCGGATTTTAAATCCGAAGCTGTTATTTGCATGTGCTCTTTGATTGCTCGGAACAATGTAGTTTGAGTTTGCGAATCCATGGGCTCCCGATGCGATCATTCCTAGCGTATGGTATTCCTGGCGGGGCTGGTGCTCGCAATCCACCTGAGTTGGATATTGTGGGTCGTTTTCGGAGCATTTTTCACCCGAGGCCGCAAGTTTCTCACTGCGTTTCACCTGGCTTCATTGATCTGGGGAATTATCGTGGAATTGTCGCCGCTTCCCTGCCCCTTAACAATGGCCGAAGAGTTCTGTGAGCAGAAGGCGGGAGAGGCCACATACCATGGAGCATTCCTGGTCCATTATTTGGATCGCCTGGTGTACCCGGATCTTCCGGTAACGATGCTGGTCAGTGTCGGCGTGGCAATCTGTATCCTGAACCTGGGCGTGTATGGTTGGCGCCTTTGGCGAGCGCGCGCCCCTTACCCATGAGCGGCATCCGCTGCTTGGTCCCGCTCATCCTTCTCGAGCTTAGTTTCCGGCATTTTGCTTCCATATAAAGTGAAGCCCCCTAATGCCACCATGGCTAGCCCACAAAAACTCGCGTTGAAGCCGAGTGACCTTGCCATCCATCCGAACAGCGAGTTGCTGAGCACGCCGCCAAGGCCCATGGCGGACTGCACCGCGCCCTGCACGAAGTTGAATCGTCCGCTGCCTCTAGAGAGATCGGCCGTAACGAGCGTGAGCAAGACGCCATAAATTCCCATCGCCACGCCGTCGATCGCCTGCAAACTAATCAGGTAATACGGGTTATGGCTCAGAACGGTGGCGGCGTTGCGGACCGCCAGCGCTCCGAAACCGAGTAGGAATAAGGGTTTACGTCCCCATTTATCGGCTAATTTCCCGGAGACGGCAGCAACCCCAACCATCGCGGCCTCGGCGACGACAACCATCACGGCCACTTGCCAGGCGGCGCTTCGGGATGCCGGATGCCCCTTGCTCGATCGCGATAGAATTTCGCTGACCAACGGAAGCGTAGCGGCATTTGCAAAATAATAGAGAACCACGCAGGCAGTGAAGGTAAGGATATTTTTGTTGCTCGCCAATTCTCGCCAGCCGCTGCGCTTTGGGGCTTCATTGCCGTTGTCGCCGCCGTTGTTTGGATCGCCCGCGCGCGCCGCCTCGTAATTCACGTGCTTCTCATTGATGAAGAAGACGGAGGGAATCATACCGGCCGCAAATAATGCAGCCTCGATGAAAATGCCCTGCAGAGCCAGAAACGTACCGACTGCGGCCGCGCCTATCGCGAAAGCGACATTCCCGCTATGCGTCAAGGTTTCGTTCCGCGCGATTCGGCCGGAAACCTCTTCGCGCCGAGACATCCCGAGTGCAAACGCGGAACTGGTTGCCGGGAATATGGTCACCGCAACTCCGATTATCAGTTGGACGGCTATCTGCAGCGCGTAGCTGGGCAGCATGACGATGCCCAGCGCTCCGGATGCCACAATCAGCCCGGCAGCCGCGGTCAGTAGTTTCTTGTGATGCGATTCGTCCACGGCATGGCCGGCAAAACTCTGTACAGCGATGCCCGATAGCGATTGACACGCTATCAGAACGCCGATTTGGCCCGGATGCCAATGCCGAACGGCCGTGTAGTAAATGGCCATGAAGGGACCGAGTCCGGTTTGAATTCCGGCGTTGCAGAAATTTAGAGCGTCGAGAGCCCGCAGGCTTTGGTTCTTTTCTTCGGGCATGTTGGTTATTACTTTGGATCAATCGACACAAGCGAGTGGACGCGCAACATCTTCGAGAGACTTTCGTTCCGCGTTGACTCCGAGCCAGAGTTCGGCGAAGCCTCCGCCGGTGATGACCAGCGCGCCGGCGATGTAGCCCCAGAACAATAAAGACCGTGAACCTGTCCCCACAATGTATCCGTAGATGGCCGGCCCGGCCACGCCGCCGGCCAGAGTTCCGCAAGCATAGAAGATGGAAATTGCAACAGCGCGTATCTCCAGAGGGAAAATTTCGCTGACGGTCAGATACGCCGCGCTGGCCGCGGACGAAGCGATAAAGAACGTAGCGCTCCAACAGACCGCTTGCGTGAAGGCCGTGAGAACGCCACAGCGAAATAGCCCGGCTGTGATGGCCAACAGAACTCCGGAGCCGATATATGTACCCGCAATCATCGCTTTCCTCCCCACCGTGTCGAATAGCCGTCCCAGCAAGATCGGACCCAGCCAATTTCCCAATGCGAGCGGCACCAGAAACAGGCCAAGCTTCCCGGCGGATACACCGTAGTATTTGAGCAGCACGAGTCCGTACGTGAAGAGCACGGCATTATAGAAGAACGCCTGCGTAACCATCAAAGTGAAGCCGAGCAGCGATCGCCGTCCGTGCTGTCTAACCATGGCGTCCCAAATCTCATGGAGAGGCGTGCTTTTTCTCTGCGCGAGCTTGATCATTTTATCTGCTGGCGGCGATTCCTGGCCGTGCGAAACCTTCCTCTCAATCTCGCTGACCACCTTGTCAGCTTCGCCTTCTTTCCCGTGGATCAAAAGCCAACGCGGGCTCTCAGGCACATGGCGCCGCACCACCAGGACCACAATGCCGATGGAGGCGCCGATCAGAAACGCCAATCTCCAACTGAATGCCGGCGGCACGAGTCCCGTGTTGAGTAGCAGGAGCGACGCGCCGGCTCCCAGCGCCGCTCCGCCCCAAAACGTCGAGTTGATGGTTAGATCGATCCGGCCGCGAAGGCGCGCCGGGATCAGTTCGTCAATCGCGGAATTAACAGCGGCATATTCCCCACCAATGCCCGCTCCGGTGAGCGATCGAAACAGCGTAAATGTTGCGAAGTTCCACGAAAGTGCGGTGGCTGCCGTGGCACACAGGTAAAGAAGGATGGTGATGCTGAACAATTTTTTCCTGCCCCAGCGGTCCGTCAGATATCCGAATGCGAGCGCGCCGGCGACGGATCCGACCAGATAATACGTTGCGCTGAGCCCCAGTTGGGCGTCGCTGAGGCCCAATGTATCCTGGCGTTTCAGAATCCCGGCGAGTGAACCCGCGAGATTGCCTTCCAGGCCGTCCAGGAGCCAAGTTATGCCGAGTGCGACAACCACCAGCAGGTGCCAACGGCTCCAGGGAAGCCGGTCCAGCCGCGCTGGAATCTTCGTTTCAATGCACTTAGCGGCTGGAAGTTTTGCTGGTGACGCCATCGCCCAGCGCTCTTGAGCGCCCAGTAAGTGGTGAGACACCGGTAGCGCTGTCGAAGATACCCGTTACTTCTGCTATCCTTCTCGAAAGCAAATGCGACGCCAAATAATGAAATTCTTTCTTTTGCCGCTGATCGTTGTGGTTGTCCAAGCCGCGGCAACTGAGCCGCTCGTAGGAACCTGGACGTTGTCGAGTCAATCGGCAAACGGCCAGAAGGTCAGTGGCGATGAACAGATGACTCTTCGCGTTTATCCAGTCGGCGATGGGCTGGAATTTGCCTTTTCGGTACCGGTCAACGGCGTGCATATGGTCGGCCTCAAATTCACCGCCGTTCACCTGGACGGCAAGCCTGGATCGATTGAAGACGTTCGAGGCAAGAAGATTGGCGACGTCAAGGTAACAAAAATCGGACCCCACGAGTACAAAGCCGTCCTGGAGGGGCCGAACCGGCCCACAAGCGAGAGCAAAATGACTGTCTCAGCGGATGAGAAGACGCTCACTTCTGAATCCGGAGGCAAAGTGCAGGTGTTTTCGCGAAGATAGAATCAGGAGAAGAAAAAAGGGACGATGCCGCTGGTATCGGCCGCTGCGGTTCAAATAGCTACCCCGCTGATTTATCGATCGTCAGCGGCCGTTCCAATCGGAACGTTACTAGGCTTTCTGAAGGTACCTTGACCTGCTGTCCATGAGTAGCCAATTGAAAGCCCGCCGTTCCTCCTCCACCGGCCAGCGCGCCAATGCCGGCACCCTTGCCGCCACCGGCAAGCGCACCTATGATTGCTCCGGCTGCCGCACCAACGCCCGTGCGAACGGCGGTGGACTTACCCCGAGCCTTGCCTTGTTCCTCGTAAGTCGTGCTGTCGATGTGGTAAGTGTGACCGTGGTATCGCAGCGTACCCAGCCGCAGTTGCAGTTCGCTCTTACCCCTAATCCGGCCCGCATTCTTGGCGTATTCGAGGACAACCGACACCGGCTCTCCGGCGGGTACCACCACTCGCCCATGAGCGACCAACGGCGAGCTTAGCGTGGCTCGGAACGTCTGGCCGGTCTCGTTATGGGAGGAATCGATTGAGTCGATCATTCGGACCGTGACATGTTCACCCGCCGGAATCGTGACCTGGGTAAGTTCCGGCGAAGGCGGTGGCGGCTGAGGAGGACCCCCGCCCTGCGCAATGGCACTGGGAGTACTTGCCGGTACCGGTGGCGGTGCCGGCGTATCGGGTGTTCCGGTCGTCGGAGGCGGCGCGTTCGCGGCCATGCCTCCGTTCACGGTCAGGTGGTCGTCAACCCGCCGAACGCCTGGCGTCTGGTTTGCGTCTCTCGTCGCGGCTAATTCGACGTCCGAGCCAGAAACATCGCCGCTCAGAGTTACCACTCCGTTCTGAGCGGCCACCTTGATATTTCCGGCCTTGGTTGCGGGGTCTGCGTAAAGCTTGGCTTCTACGTCCGTTACCAATGTGCTGTCGCTTGCCTTTGTGCTCTTCCCGCATCCGGCCATCGCGACGACCACCACAGCGCACACGCCAACTCGCAATGGATGCATAAATTCTGCCCTCCACTAGTGTTGGATACCACCAGGCACGCCGGGTTTCACTGTCGAACGTGTGACAAAACCTAGTGTTCGGGGGCGACATAGCCCGGCGGATGAGCCGCGCCCTCGCCGAAGAAATACTCTTCCATTTGCTTCAGCAAGAATTCCTGGGCCTCGGGCGTCCCCAGGTTGAGCCGATATTCGTTCATGATCATCTTCATCTGTTCCACCCACATTCTCCAGGCCTCCTTGGAAACAGACTCATAGATGCGCTGACCGAGCGGATGCCCATCGAACGGCACTTCATCCAACCCCGGTAATTCCTTGTGCAGTTTAACGCAGAATACAGTTCGTTCAACTTTTGGGCTCGGCCCGCTACTGACTGCCATCCTTATCCTCGTTTCTAATTCGAGGATAACGCGAGGAACTCAGTTTGCACGGACTCGGTGGCGTCGCACTTGTTCCTGATCTAGGAATTCGGCGAGCCGCAGCGGCGTCTGATCGCCTCCGGAAAACCGGGCTTGCACAGCCTTCTGATATCTGCGCAGCATATTGATCCGTGACGGCCGGCGAACGCCGCAACGAGCCAAGTCCACCAGCAGCTCCATTTCCCAGGCGCGGAAGGTATGGCGGCGGAGAGATCCGCCGATCAGGTCCTGAATGAGCTGATTGAATGGTGCAAGCGATTCCATCGCTGAATAGCCTCCACTGGGGAAGTGCGAAGAGGGTCAGAAAGTTCTGCAAATAATATGCGAATTGTCACCGCCGGCGGCCACTGGTCTACTGAGGAGCGTGCGCAGACCGCGTTTGGCGAGGGCCTGCCCGCGTTTGCGCTACTCCAGAACTCGTAAATGGTCGCGCTCTCTTTTCCTATCATCTGGCCGTACCTACTCGCCGTTCTTGCCGCCAGTCTGATTGCAAGCGGCTTGGATGACCTGGTCCCCACTTTTATCTGCCTATGGCGCTTGCTCCGGCGTGATCGCTCGGAATATGCTCTTCTTGCCCCCGCACCGTTTAGTAAGGAGCGTCGCATCGCCATTTTCGTACCGTGCTGGAAGGAATCCGCCGTTATCGAACGTATGATCCGCCACAATCTGGCGGCGGTCCGATATCGTAACTTTGACTTCTTCCTCGGTGTGTATCCCAACGACGAGGCCACCGTCGAAGCAGTAGAACGCCTGACCCGGGGTTTCCGGAATGTTCACGCGGCCTGCTGCCCCCATCCCGGGCCAACCTCCAAAGCGGACTGCCTCAACTGGATCTACCAGCGCATGCTGCTGTACGAGGAAGACCGTGGGGTCGCCTTCGATACCGTCGTCATGCATGACGCCGAAGACATGATTCATCCCGAAGCGCTTAACGTCATCGATCGGCACCGGGACCGCTATGAGATGGTGCAGGTACCGGTGCTGCCGCTGCCGACTCCCTTCGCCGAGTTTACACACGGCATCTACATCGACGATTTCGCGGAATTCCAAACCATTGACGTACCGGCTCGCCAGTGGAGCGGATCGTTCCTTCCTTCGAACGGCGTGGGTACAGCATTCAGCCGCGATCTGCTCTCCCGCATGGCTAGCGAGCACGGCAATCGCATCTTTGAACCGGCTAGCCTAACGGAAGACTACGAGTGCGGTCTGGCTGTTTATCAGCTTGGCTTCTCTCAGGTGTTCACTCGCCTTTCCGGTGGGAGAGAGCATGTGACGGCCACCCGGGAGTACTTCCCTCGCGCCTTCTGGCCTGCTGTGCGGCAACGTACCCGATGGGTCATGGGCATCGCGCTCCAGAGTTGGGAGCGTAATGGTTGGCGTGGATCATGGCTCAATCGCTATTGGTTTTGGCGGGATCGCAAAGGCCTCGTCGCGAACCCCCTCGGATTCTTGACCAACGTCCTCTTTGCCGCCGGCGTGGTCGATGGCATCGCGAGTCAGGTCGCCCACAGGCCGTGGGCCTTCGCGGTGCACAACAGGTCCATCCAAGTCCTTTGTGCCACCACTCTTACTCTGCAATGTCTGCGCCTGGGGATCAGAATGCTTTGCGTGGCCCGTTGGTTTGGCGTGGGTTGCGCCGCCGGCGTTCCTCTTCGCGCGGGCTATGCGAATCTGATCAACTGCGTCGCCACATTTCGAGCGGTGTTCGGCTACGCCAAAGCTCGCCTGATGGGCTTGCCGCTCGCCTGGCTCAAGACTGAGCACGCCTATCCGAACCGCGAGGCGCTACGTTTCCATCGCCGGGATCTGGCGGACGTGCTGGTTGGCGCCGGATACCTAGATCGCGAGATGCTCCTCGTCATTCAGAAGAAGGCCCGAGGTGAAGACCTGGCCGATTTCCTGGTCCAGCATGGACTGCTGTCGGATGAGAACCTATGTGAGGCGATGAGCCTACAATCCGGGCTACCTGCGGTCTACGTGAATCCGCGAGAAGTGAATCCAAACGTCGTCCGCGCGTTGCCGGCGCATATCGAACGCCGGTTTCGCGTTCTGGCATTCCGTCTCGAAGCCGGCCGGTTATATGTTGCTGGACCGAAGCCGCCTTCTCCCGTTCTCGTTCGGGAATTGAAGGAGTTCACGACCCTTCCGGTTGAATTTCAATTGGTGACCTGGCGCAACTATCTCCAACTGCTCGAGCTATTTTGAGGCCGCACGCTGCGGGTCAAAAAAGGATATGGGTGAAAGGCTGGCAATCTTCCATTTGCCTTTCTTTTTGACCAGATGCACGTGCAGTTCGCCAGTCCGGTCCTCGGTCAGGCCGTTCATACTGCGGTTACTTAAATCCATAGTCCATTGGATGGTCAAATCGGTCGATTGATCGTGATCTTGCTCGTCGACCACCTGTACAGAACTGGTTACGAGCGCCCGATCGACTAAGCCCTCGAAATATCCGGCCAATTTGTCGTAATCTGGAAACGACTTCTCAAAGGGCGTCATGGCGTCGGCCGGGTTATCGTCGCTCAACGCACTCGCAATATAATTGACCGTAGCCAGCGCCTCGGCTGCCTGGTTAGCTCGCAAAGGCGAGGCACCCGACGCCAAAATTGCTATCGCGACGGCAAGCGTCCCGCTACGTGCGGTAACTCCCATTGATCTGAATGTACCCTTCGGTGAGGTCGCAAGTGAAAAACCGCGCTTCTCCGGCTCCGCTGCCTCGCTTCTTGACGTGAATCGAGACTTCCTGCGAGTCGAGTTTCTGCTTCAGCGCCGCCTCTTCGAAATCGACCGCCAAGCCCCGCCGGCAGACTAATTCCGACTGCAAATAGATGTCGATATCGCGCGGGTCGAATTGCACGCCCGCATGACCCGCTGCCGTCAGGATGCGTCCCCAATTCGGATCGCTTCCGGCAACCGCCGTTTTTACCAAAGGCGAATTGGAAATCGCCCGCGCCACGCGATGCGCCTCGTCTTCTTTGTCAAACCCGGTCACAACGACACGGATCAGCTTTTTCGCACCCTCTCCATCGGCTGCGATCTGTTCGGCCAGGCTTTCCATCACCCAGGTGATTAATTCCTCCAGCACTTTCCGTTCTTTCTGGTCCGGCTTCACGCCCGAAGCTTTATTTGCCAGCAACGCCACCATGTCATTTGTCGACGTGTCGCCATCTACCGTTAAAGAACCATAGCTTCGGGTATTTGCGCGGCTCAACATTTTTGCCAATTGTGGGGGCGCAACCTCCGCGTCCGTCAAAACGAAGCCCAGCGTGGTTGCCATGTTCGGCTGAATCATGCCTGAACCCTTGGTCATTCCCGCGACCCGCACCTTGCTACCACGAAAAGACACTTCTTCGCTTGCCACCTTCATCCGGGTATCGGTTGTGAGAATTGCTTGCGCCACCGCCTCAAAGCTATCAGGCGACAGTGCGCCGGTGAGTTTCGGAACCGCCTCTGTCAAAGGAGCCGGATCCAACTCTACGCCGATCACGCCTGTCGAGGCCGGCAGTACATAGCGCGTCCTGGTGGGGAGTGCCCGTGCTACGGCTTTGCAAGAGGCCATTGCCACCCGGTCACCCGTCCGCGTTGCGCAGTTCGCATTCCCGGCATTGACCAGAATGGCCGAAACGGCGCCGCCCGACGCTTTCAAGTGCCTTCGCGCCAGCCTCACGGGTGCGGCCTGAACCATGTTTTGTGTGAAAATCGCGGCTGCCGCCGCCGGCTGGTCGGACACGATAAGGCCGACATCATCCCGTTCTTGCTTGCGAATGCCAGCGTAGACTGCGGCGTACCTGTAACCCAACGGAAGTTTCAATGCGATTCTCCCAGGATTTCGCCCGGACCCGGCTGGTAGCCGTTCAAAAACGCCTCCGCAGACATTCGCCTCTTCCCTTCAAGCTGTATTTCCAGCAGTTCTAACAAGGTTCCCTCTCCGCATCCAGCATAGAGCCTGCGCCTTTCCGAATGCAGAGTTGCCACGGGAACGGCTATTCCAGTCTCGATTCGCGCTCGCATGATCGTCAACTGTTGTCCACGAAATCTTGTGTACGCGCCCGGCCATGGCGTAAAGCCACGCAGGCGGTTATCGATCTGGTACGCGGGCCGCGTCCAATCGACCAGGCCGTCTTCCTTTTTCAAAATTGGTGCGTAGGTCGCCTGCGAGTTATCCTGCTTTTCCGGTCTTAGACGGTCGACCTGTAGCATGGCTTTTATCAACAATTTCGCTCCGTCCACTGCCAGGTGTGCTGCCAACTCCGGCGCAGTCTCGTCGGGGCCGATAGCCGTAGCGGACTTCAAGAGCATGTCTCCTGTATCCAACCCAGCATCGATTTTCATGATTGTCACGCCCGTCTCTCTCTCTCCGTTCGCGATCGCCCACTGGATGGGCGCGGCGCCCCGATACTTCGGGAGCAGGGATGCATGAACGTTGAATATTCCTTTTGGGGGAAGATCGATGATCGCTTGCGGAATAATCTGCCCGTATCCGACCACTACCATCACGTCCGCGTTGAAGCTTCTGAGCAACTCTACGTTTTCGGGTCTGCGAATGCGTTCCGGTTGATGTACAGGCAAACCAAGAGCGACCGCCGCTCGTTTCACCGGCGATTCTGTCATAATGCCGCCGCGTCCCTTTGGACGATCCGGTTGCGTGATCACGGCCACCACTTCAAGGCCGCTCTCAACGAGTGCCTGGAGAGTTGGGACCGCAAACTCTGGCGTGCCCAGAAAAACAGTGCGCATCGGATGCTTTACATCGTCCGGCGCGAGGCGCCGGGCTCTAATTCCTGCTGCAAGCGCTCGGCAAAATTCCCGCCCGATTCAGTTTCAAGCAGTCGCTTCTCGACCGGGAGCGCGTTCTCGATGTCATGCACTAACCGGAGCACGCTCCGGACATTCGATTCGATTAATTTGGCGCCACCTGGCACGTCGAGTCGCGGCAAGTAATGGCTATCGACGCCAAAGTCCACCTGTAAATCCTCCTGTTCGGACGAGCCTCGCTCGGTTCCATTGTCGAATTCGGGCCCGAAGCAGGAAAGTAGAACACGTGATGGAGCGAGGGCCCAGTCCTGGTCGAACTGCCACAGATCCCAGTAGGTCTCCACTTCATACGCCACGTCCGCGCCCGTATAGTCCTGGAGCGTTTCGATAACTTGCTCGAGATCGATCGGGGCGTTAAATGGCCGTTCAAGAAGAGGAGGCTCAGTGACATCCAGCGCGCGTATAGTAACGATGGTTTGGGGCTGGCCGCGCTGGGAGAGTGGAAATAGGCGCAGCACCTGCTCGAGATAACGAAGCCGCTTTTTCGGCCCCTGCGGCGCCAGACGGCTTTGCCGTTCCAGCCAAATTGACAGGAAGAGTCGGTCGGTCACTCCTCCATTATTCCGTGATTCAGTTCGCGCGGGCCAATGCGCTGGATGCGCCGACGGCACGTTTGACCTTTTCCATCAACTCGTCGGAACGGATGGGCTTAGCGATATAGTCGTCCATTCCCGCCGCGAGGCACGCTGCCCGGTCCTCGGCGCGGGCATTGGCAGTTACGGCCACAATCGGGACGCGCTTTCTACCTGCCCGTTCCGCCTGCCTGATATAGCGCGTCGCTTCCAGCCCATCTGCATGCGGCATTTGCATGTCCATCAAAATCAGATCGAAATCCCGCTCTTTCCAGGCCTCGATTGCG
Organism: Bryobacteraceae bacterium; assembly: GCA_036272835.1. GTDB lineage: Bacteria > Acidobacteriota > Terriglobia > Bryobacterales > Bryobacteraceae > Bog-105. The sequence goes on along the minus strand of DATAXY010000055.1, from coordinate 35,635 downwards.
GCCTTGCCGTTGTCGGCGACGTGCACTTCAAAGTTCAACCGCTTGAGCATAAGAGCAAGCAAGCGCTGATTGATTGCGTTATCTTCAGCCACTAAAATTCGCACTGGGATCGTCGGTTTGGGCACTGATGACCGGACCGGAACGCACTTCACTTTTGGCGCATGCGGACGCTCCATTTCCCGAATCACACGCGCCGCCGTCTCCCGCAGGTCGGCCTCCGACACCGGCTTCAATAGGTACGCGATCCCCAATTCCCGGCAGCGGGCAGCATGCTCAGCTAGGTTAATCGATGTCAGCATCATGATCGCCGGTCTGGTTAGACCCCGCTCATCCTGAAGTTGCTCCACCAACGCAAAAGCGTCCTGCCCCGGCATCTCCGCGTCTAAGATCACCAGGTCGTACTTCTCGCCTTCCGCCTGGGCCCGCTTTAGCTCCGCTACAGCCTCCTGGACTTCGCTGACAGCGCTTACCCGAACTGCGCTTTTGCTCAAGATCGTACGCAAGTTCTCGAGATTCGTTTGATTGTCATCGATCACCAACGCCCGCCGGTTCTTGAGTATTACCGCATACTGCTCTATTCCGCTGTCAGGGACCTGTCGCGCCATCCCAAGGCAGACCACCACGTGGAAGGTCGAACCCCTGCCCGTCTCGCTCTCAACCCAGATCCGCCCCTTCATCATCTCGACAAGTTGCGCCGTGATCGTCAGCCCTAATCCCGTACCTCCAAATTTCCGGGTGGTCGATCCGTCGGCCTGCGTAAAGGCCTCGAAAATTTTGGTCTGCTTAGCTTCAGGAATGCCGATACCCGTATCGCGCACCGAGATGTTAAGATGGACCTTTGCCAGTTCCCACTCCTCCACTTCGCACCGCAACTCTACTTCGCCTTGCAAAGTGAATTTCAGAGCATTGCCCAACAAGTTGATTAGGATTTGGCGAATCCGAATAGGGTCTCCGTGCAAGTTTTGTGGAACTTCGGCATCGACGTGGTAAAGCAGCTCAAGCCCCTTTTCATGAGCTGATAACGCCATCGCCTTTACCGTATCTGTAATCGTCCGCCGGATTTCAAAATCGACGGGGTCCAGCTTGAGTTTGCTTGCTTCTGCGCGTGCGAAATCCAAAATGTCGTTAATTATGTGCAACAGACTGTCGCTCGATTTCTTAACCGTCGTCAGAAACTCTCGCTGCGTGTCGGTCAATTCTGTTTGCAGAGCCAGATCCGTCATACCCATGATGCCGTTCATCGGCGTCCGCAGTTCGTGGCTCATATTTGCTAGAAACTCCGACTTCAGTCGGTTCGATTCGCGCGTCTCTTGTAGCAGGGCCTCCGTTTCAGCCACTTTTCGCAAGAAAATCTTTCGAGTCAGGACAACGCATAACACCGTCCACAGCACCAGAGCTCCCGCGGCCGAGGAGACGGTCAGAGGCCACCCGCCGAGCCCGCTCGCCGATCCGTCCGCGAGCATCATCGCTGAAGGATTGCTCGGATGTGACTGGTTCTGGAGCATTATTCAAGCATTCTTAAAACGCGCGCCTATCTAAGCAACGAGCAGCGAATCCCGCTGCCCACTTTCATGGGAACTATCGGTAGCTCGTCGCCCCAGCTTTAATAAGATTAGAAGAATAAACTTCTTTGTGGCGCATAAGAAAGATCTGTGCTCGCCAACTCGAACTCGCCCTTATTCCAAAAGGGCAACATAATGCCGCAGGAAAACGTGCAAATGTTATCAACCAATAAGCACGACACCCTACAATCGGCCATCGCTGAGGCTAATCGTGAGGTCCAACAATTGCGCGGCACCATCATAGCCATGCGCGAGGAAATGGAAGCCATGCGCCTCCAAGAACAGCAAAAGATCCATCTGGCAGTCGTCGAAGCCAATGAGGAGGCCGCGTTACTTCGCGCAGACGTACAGGCCATGCGCGACGAGTTGGAGCGGCAGCACGGGCAGCACCAGGAAGAACTCGAGAGGATCCAGGCCAGCGAGCGCTTGGAACGTAAGCAATTGCAATTGACCATTGTCGAACTGCGCGACCGCCTGGAGCGGATCAATGACCATTAGTTACCAGCCGTCAAGGGGCACTCCACCGACTCCGGCGCCTTCCGAGGGTCGATCGGGACAAACGCCCATCCAACAGATGGAGCTGCTGCTGCAAATCGCCCGGCAAGTAGCGGCCAAGGAAACTCTCGATGAACTCCTCCAATACATCATCGAAGTGAGCATCCAAGAAACCGAGTCCGAGCGCGGCACCCTATTCCTCAACGACGACAAAACGGGCGAGCTCTATTCTCGCATCGCCCAAGGTGGCGAAATCCGCGAGATACGAATGCTGAACACGCTCGGTATCGCCGGACTTGTTTTCACAACCGGCACGGGCGTACTCGTCAATGATCCTTATAACGATCCGCGCTTCAATCAATCGATCGACGCGGACACCGGCTTCACCACCCGGAACCTCATTTGCGCCCCCATCGTAACCGCAAAGCGGGAAGTTGTAGGCGTCCTCCAGATGCTGAATAAACGGCACGGTCAATTCAGTGCGGACGATCTGGCCCTGCTGGATTCCATGACCGCCCAAACTGCCATGACGCTGCGCAGCGCTCAGTATATGGAGCGCATGATCAGCGCGCGGAAGCAAGAACTTAGATTCCTCGATCTGGTTTCCGAGGTGACCGCCGAACTCGACCTTAACACTATGCTCTCGAAGGTTGTCAGCGAAGCCGCCAAGATGCTCCAGGCCGACCGCGGCACACTTTTTCTCAACGATGAGCGCAAGAACGAACTGTTCTCCCGCGTCGCGTCTGGGGGATCTGTCGGCGAGCTGCGCATGCCCAATAACGTCGGCATCGCCGGCGCCGTTTTTACCTCGGGACAGGCCATCAACATTCCGCACGCCTATGCCGATCTTCGGTTTAACCCCGCCTTTGACCGTAAAACCGGATATTTCACCCGTTCGATTCTGTGTGTGCCGATTGTCAACAAAGCGGGCAAGACTATCGGCGTCACCCAAATCCTTAACAAGCGCGGCGGCCCGTTTACGTCCGAGGATCAGGTCCGCCTCAAAGCCTTCACCGCCCAGCTCGCCATTAGTTTAGAAAACGCAAAGCTCTTCGACGACATACAAAATATCAAGAACTACAACGAATGCGTACTGCAAAGCATGGCAAGCGGCGTCCTCACGCTCAGCGAAGAAGGCCGGATCGTAACCTGCAATGACGCCGGCCTACGCATTCTGCGCACCGAACCGCCAGGCGTTCTGCATCACGTCGCAAGCGAGTTTTTCGCGGCCCCAAATGACTGGGTCCTCGACCGTATCGCCGCCGTCGGTCGCACGCTGGAGCCGAGCCATATAATGGATGCCGAGTTAACTGCCGGCGCCGAGAAGCTCTCCGTCAACCTCACAGTTTTGCCACTCAAGACGATCGCTCAAAAGCAAAATGCCGGTCAAACCGGCACACTGCTAGTGATCGAGGACGTCAGCTCGGAAAAACGCATGAAGTCCACCATGTCCCGCTACATGGATCCGGCCATCGCAGAAAAGCTGCTCTCAGCAGGTGGAGAGGTCTTGGGTGGCAAAGTCGTTTCTGGTACCGTTCTGTTCTGCGATATCCGCGGTTTCACCACAATCGCGGAATCTCTTGGCGCACACGGCACCGTCAGTCTGTTGAACGAATACTTCACCATCATGGTCGATTGCATTCAGAAGCAGGGCGGGATGCTAGACAAATTTATTGGAGACGCGATTATGTCCGTGTTCGGTCTTCCACTACCTCACGGCGACGATGAAGACCGTGGGGCGCGCGCCGCAATCGACATGCTCATCGAACTTCGGCGCTGGAACCAGCTTCGCCAGTCCGAAGGCAAAATCCCAGTTGAGGTCGGCATCGGAATCAACACCGATACCATTGTCGCCGGCAACATCGGCTCTCCCAAACGCATGGATTTCACGGTAATCGGCGACGGTGTCAATCTCGCCTCCCGCCTCGAAGGCGCCTGCAAACAATATGGCACCAACATCCTCATCAGCGAAAGCACCTGCTCGAAGCTCCGTGGCACCTACTCCATCCGCGAGGTAGACCGAGTTATCGTCAAAGGCAAGACCGAACCCGCCGCAGTTTATGAAGTGCTCGACTACCATACCCCGGAAACTTTCCCCAATATGCGCGAGTGTCTCGACTGCTATCGCAGCGGCCTCAGTTATTACCGGAAGCGCGACTGGGACCGCGCCCTAATCGCCTTTCGCGAAGCTCTCGCTTTGAACTCGAACGACCGTGTGTCGAAGATCTATATCGACCGCTGCATGGAAATGAGGCTCCACCCGCCGGGCCCGAATTGGAACGGCGTCTGGATTATGAAGGCAAAATAGTCCCTGGAGAGCGCCCCGATTGTCAGCGCCGTTCAGAAGCTTTGTGATTTAATCGAGTGGGCAGCACTCGCCCGTGCGGCGCTTCAAGGTATCTAATTCGGGCCGTCACTTGAGTGAGCGTAGCTGGGGAAAAACTTCCAACAACTTCCCGATCAAATCGGCGGCTACATCAGCATGAACGCGAACCACGGACTGCTGTTGCTCGACATGAACAGAATCATAGAGACGGAGTAGATCAAGTTCGTTGTCTTTGGTCGTGAGACGCGCCAGTCCAATAGCGCCCCTGAGCGCATCGTTTACTCGCTTTGCTCCGGCGTCCGAGATGCAGTCAATTTCGGCGGAAAGATGGACACCCTCATCGACCGCGAGGCCGGCGGTGAGACCATTGATAAACCCGATGATGTTGGATAGGGACGACTGTACATCGCTGCGAGACGGGAAAGCAGAGAGCGGAATACCAGTGCTGCTTACGACGAAGATCTGGTCGTCCTTGGGCAGGCTCCTCAACCGAGTTTCCAATTCTTGAGGGATGCCCGTATCGGAGTGGTCGCGGCTATCGATAAGAGATCGCAAGGCGCTTTCGGGGCCGGCTACGGCCAATCCGGGGTTAACGAACACGGCGGCATCACTCCCGCTGGCAATCAGCGTATATTTCTTATAGGTTGTGCGGCTCGCCCCGGCACCTTGGAGCTTCGGCATCACTTGATCCAGGGAAAAATGACCGCTCGCGATGGCGATTGATTTGGCTCCGTCATAGGCGATCAAGACGCTTCCGATATCGTGCAACGGATCAAGGCCGGTGCGACGCGAAAATTCATTCAGTTGGGCTAGGTTGATCTGGCTGGCATATTTGCGATAAAGAGGTGTGGTTTTGACCTGGTCTAATCGAAAGCCGGCGAGCAGGGTTGTGTCAGACGGGACAAGGCTCGGAAACGCATGATCGACTACGATACCTGTTTCGCTTTTCCTGGCGCAACCGAGCAGCATCAGCAAGGCTGAGAGAATGAGGACTTGACGCACTAAAAGTCTCTCTTTTGAAAAACGGCCAGCGCGCAGGATAGCATCACGGCTCCGAAGAGGGCGGACGTCCAGATGGGCGTCAAGATATCGGCTTCGTGGTCATAGAGAATGATCTGCTTCATGGCGTTGCCGAGATCGTAGACCTTTGGAACAATCCAATAAAGAACCTGCCAAAGGTCACGAGAAAACTCGGAGCTGAGGAGTTTTAGAACGATACCCCGAGCGGCCAGAATAGTGCTGATCAACATTAACGCGATCGGCGCCATTACCGAGAGAGCGGAGCTTTCGGTAATCACGCCAACCAGAACCACCACGCAAAGCAGAACGGAAAAGATGAGGAGGCTGATGGGAATAGCAAGCAGGAAGCGGGGCTCCCATATGTGCGTCTTAATCCCGATGATTAGCCAGATCGAGCAAATCAGATAGATGTGATTCGTTGCAACAACAAGAAAATTGCCTACGTATCGCCCCAGCAAGAGCATAGGGCGGCTGATCGGCTTAGAGAGCAGAAGCGAAATCCGGCCCGCTTCGAGGACGGTCGGGATGAGACCGGCGGAGGCGAAAACCGCAAGGAAGGTGCCCCAGATATAGAGCACAATGGAGACCCAAGAGTACGAGACGTTGACGAAATGGCGGATATCCCAGATATGCCGCGACGTCGATTCGATTCCCATGAAGGAGATAGCGCCTTCTACTAGGTCAATCTTAAGAACGAACAAGAAAATCGCGATGAGAAGCGTTGAAAGCCCCAATAGGCCACGAAAGAGCCAGCGGGCGCGCGCTTCCTGAAACGTATCGGCGATGAGGGCGGACAGGACCTTCATGCGGCCTTGTCGTCCCCCGTGGTCAAAATGAACAAGTCCTCGAGGCTGTTGACCGTGGGCGCGACAGCCTCTATCCATCCATTGCCGGCTCGAATCTGATCGATAAAGCGATTCGCTTCTTCACGGGTCGGCAGTTGACGATCGATGATTTCCCCGGCTGCGGTTTGTCCCGTGACACGGTAGCCGCGGCCGGCCAGCAGTTCGCTCATCTTGCCTTCAAGCGCTAGTTGGCCCTTTTTCAGAATTGCCACGTAGTCGCAAAACGTCTCAACTTCGGACAGCAAGTGTGAGTTGATAAAGACAGTGACACCGGCACAGGTAAGGGTACTCAAAATATCGCGGATTTGCCGGCGCCCAACCGGATCGACGCCGTCGGTCGGCTCGTCGAGAACCAACAGCCGCGGCCGATGAATCAAGGCTTGAGCCAACCCGAGCCGCTGGAGCATGCCTTTTGAGAACTTGCGAATGCGCACATCGCCCCAGTTCTTCAAGCCAACCTGTTCCAATAGTTCGGGCACGCGGCGCGCGCGATCATGGGAGTCCATACCTGACAATGACCCATAGAAATGGAGCATGCCCGATCCCGTCAGGTATGTCGGGAAGCGATGGTTCTCCGGCAAATAGCCTACCGGGCGCCGCGCTTCGGGTTCCCGCGCATCTCTGCCAAAGATAGTGGCCGTACCGGCCGTTGGGTTGACTGCCGAAAGGAGCATCTTTACAAAAGTTGTTTTACCAGCGCCATTAGCACCTAAGAGTCCGAACTTTACCCCCGCAGGAACTCGTAGAGAAAGATCGGAGACGGCGCGGATCTCGCGGCCTCTCCATCGCGACCGGTATACTTTTTCAAGCCCGATCGTCTGAATTGCGTAATCAGAATTCACGTGTCTTCTTCTAAGCATACGTGCCGTGCACGTATTTTGTTCAAAACGCAGTAACCCGTATATCCGGATTCACTAAACAGGCTCGAATTTATTGTTCATCATTGGTCGATTCCCACCGGCCCACCGAGAGCAAGCCGCCTCGGACGGTTTTTCGTTGAGGCAGGCATTGGAACGTTCGCCATGAGTTTCCCTTGCTTCAGACTGGACGGCCGTTGATTCTGCACGATCTTTTGATCTTGCGCGAGGTTGCAATCGTAATGTGAATGAGTTTCTCGCAGATGAACGCGACGAGATTTTATCGACGACGCTCTTCACCAGCGGTCTATAATTCCCCGCGGCCTACCATGCGATCCGTCCCATTGCCGGCAACTCAGCCCGCTTGGGGAAAAACAATGGTTTGTACCGAAGCTTCAGGACGCTGTTCTCCACACAACAGGCTCGTGACCGAACAACATGGCAGGAAATTCGAACTGACCCGGGGATTCCGGTGATTTTGCACAAACTGATGCCAACTCGTGATGGCTAGCCAGTCAGCCGAATGGCGTGTTAACCGAGATGTTCTTCTACAATCTTCTGGGCGACTTTAGCAGCATCCGGTTGGTAAGAACCGCTGAGGAACTGTTCGCGCAGTTCTTTAACCCGATCGGCACGTTTTTCGGTATCTTGGCTGGCTGCGCCCGCCACCGAACTAACATCCGAACGGTCAGCGGCGAGATGTCCAGCCACCTCCTGCTGACCCGGTACCGCCTGATTCGCCCGGGGGCGAAGTTCAGGAGTCGCTTCGGTAGAGCCCAATTCCGGGATTCGCAAAACCTACCTCGTTCCGGCGGGAGTAGATTCCAACTTTCTGTCAGATACTGTTTTGGTTAACCCCGCCGCTATCATTTTAGCTAATCCCAAGCCGCCGCCGGCAGCTAAAGCTTGAGAAAGTTGCTGTTCGGATAAGTCCGACATCGTCGAACCGGCTTCATCGTCATCGGTTCCGAGCCAACCGGAACCGTCAGCTTCGCGCGTCGATTTCATGATCTCGCCCATGAGGAGCGCTTCAAACTGAGAAGCCGCCTTGGCTATCGCCTCCGGGCCGTCTCGGCCCGATTTGGGCGTTGAAGGCGATAGTAGCGTCGAGAGGTCAATGGACGTTCCGAGGAGCGGTGCGGCAAGAGAGTCAGACATTATCGGCGGCTCTCTCCTCTAGTAGTTGTCAAAAAGCACATCATTCGTTTTTGGTTAGGCAACTGCTTACAAGACTTCAATGTCGGCATCCAAAGCTCCTGCAGCTTTCAGGTTTTCGAGTATGGCGATGATATCGCGCGGTGTAGACCCGATCGCCATAAGCGCCCGGACCAATTCGTCTACGCTCGCCCCCTCCTTCAGAACCACGTTCCTAGCCTTGTCCTCCTTCACACCCACGTCGACTTGAGGGACAACTTGAGTAGTACCCGTATTGCTTAGTGGGTTCGGCTGCGAGACGGAGTAAGAGGTGTCGATTCGAACCGTCAGGTTGCCCTGGAGGATGGCCACAGGGGCAATACGGATGTCGCCCCCCAGGACCAACGTTCCGGTCCGATCATTGATCGCAATCGTCGCCGGGCGATCGGTCTCGACAACCAGGTCTTCGATAGCGGCCACAAATTCTACAGTTTGCTGCTTGAATTGATCGGGTATTTCGACCTGTACCAGACCGGAATTCTTGGCTTGGGCAATGAGGCGGCCGGCACCGCCGAACTTTCGATTGATTCCCTGTGCGATTCGCGAAGCGGTCTCGTAATCCGCCCGATTTAACTGGAGCTTCAGAGCTGTCGTCGGTTCGACGCTTGGTGCGGGCTGTTCCACAATCGCGCCGTCCACCACCCTTCCCACAGTAGGGTGATTCACGGTTTGCGAGTTACCACTTCGCCCGGCCACAAAGCCTCCGGTTACTACCGATCCTTGCGCGAACGCAAATACGCTGTTGTTAGTCGCTCGCAGAGGGGTTAAAATCAACAGACCACCTTGCAGATTTGAGGCGTCTCCAATCGCCGCCACCGTGACATCGACTTTTGTGCCCGGCTGCGCAAACGGGGGAAGAGTTGCTGTGACCATCACGGCAGCCGTATTTTTCACAAGAATGGCCGTGGCTGGAAGCGGAACGGTAACTCCCATGCGTTGCAGGAGATTCGTCAGCGATTGAACCGAAAAGATCGTCTGCTGGTGGTCGCCAGTGCCGGCGAGTCCGACTACAACCCCATAGCCCACCAGTTGGTTGTCCCGGACTCCCTCCAACGAAACGAGATCTTTGATCCGTGAGGAAGCGCTCAGGTGGACGTGAAAGGCGCCCAGGGCGAGGAGGATCTGAAGAAGTTTATGAACACGCATAAGTCAAAATGGAAGCAATCCTAGGAAGAGCCGGTAAAGAAAATTCGGCCGGCGAATAGCGTCATTGACCACGCCTCTCCCATTGATGCGAACCTCTAAATTCTCGACCTGGTTGGAATTCACGCTGTTATCGTTTGAAAGATCAACTTGGCGGACAATACCTCGGAACGAGACCGTCTGAAACTCCGAATTTATGGCAATCAGCTTTGCCCCTTCCACAATTAGGTCGCCATTCGGAAGCACTTTGAGGACCCGGCCGGAGACCGTGGTCGAAACGGTTGTTTGACGGCTGGTAGTTCCCTGTCCGTTAAGTTGTTGGGAACCAGTGATATTGGCGAGATTGTTCAAGGCATTGTGGGCGCTCTTCATTCCAAAAAGCGCGGAGATGCTCGAATTTGCCGAACTGGTCCGTTGCTGTGTAGTCACGCCTTGCGAAGTGGCCGAGGCCTGATCGAGGACCACTATCGTGACGAGATCTCCGACGTTTTTCGCATGTAGGTCCGCAGCCAGATCCGTCAAGATTCCGCCACCCGCATAGGTCGAGCCCGGAGACAACGCCCTATTCGCGCCATTTGCACCCGGTTCTGCTCCCAGCAGGCGATCGATCAGCGACGGCTGCGCTGGGTGCTCGTCCTTGTTCGAAGATTTATCCTTCGCAGATAGATGGCAACTAAGCGCCACGAGAATGAGCAAATATTTTCGGATCATGGGTTAGAGACTCCCTCTACTGGCAAACGTCGGAACCGGGGTTCGGTGCTTTGTGTCTTCGTCCGGGATATTCACAAAAATCTCGGCGCGCCCGGGTCCAGTGATGAGTGCCCGGAAATGCCCCGAACCAGAAGGATTCCTAAATTGAATTGAATCCCCGACATAACCTGCCGCGTCCGCCAGGGCATCGAGTTCTAAGTGAGCCAGCCCGCTCGCAACAGCGACGCGGACGTTGTCACCACGTCGAACCGCGGGCGCGTGCTGAACCAGGTCGCGATAGAGGCGAGATCCTCTCGTAACAGAACGGGTTAGACTTTTGCCAACGTAGAATGTAAGCGGCTCAGAATCATCCCGGCCAAGAGGATTGCCTTGCTCCATCGCCGACGTCAGTTGGTCGGGCTTTAGAATCGTTCCCACAGCAAGGTTCCGGACCGCTCGCACCACGTCTCGCTTCCCGACGACGCGTACTCGGGCCCAAACCGGATACGACGCCCCGCCGGAACTGATCAACCTTCCGCGCCACAGAAATGCAGTTTCGGGACGGTCGGGCGGTGGCAGTGCAGCTCCCGAGACGGGCAATTCGAGACGTCCTGGCGGCAAGATATGCGAATCGAAGTCCAGCACATCGATTTCGGTTCCGCTTATTGTCCCCTTCAACTGATTTCGAATGGCTTCTCGATAGTCTTGGGCCGTCAAGGTAACTCCCGCCCGTTCGAAACAGGTTCCTTCTTTTGCGTGGATCGCTAATCCGTGGCTCTGTGCCCATCCCGAGATCTCCGTCGCCGGCACCGATCTCCGGCTGCCGGGAGCAGGCGCGTACGATAACATCGTGTCACCCTCCAAGGCAAGGAACTTCGGGTAAGTGGTTGCCACGTTTTTAGCCAAAATGTATTCGCCATCGACGACGGTACACGTCGAACGTTCGGCGGAAGCCTGGAGGGACGCGGCCACAACAGCGCTGAGTAAGAAGTGTTGAAGCATAAAACGCAGATTTCAGGGAATGCAATCAGACACTGAATGGCGTTTATGATGCGATTTGGTTCACCTGCTGGTACATTTCATCGGCCGCTTTCACGACCTTGGAGTTTGCCTCATACGCACGTTGGCTCGTGATGAGGTTGATGAATTCGGTCACGACACTTACGTTTGAACCTTCCAGATAGCCCTGCTGAAGCGTCCCGAGACCATCTTGCCCTCCGGGAGCTCCAATCGTTGGATCACCGGAGGCGTCTGTCGGCAGAAACAGGTTTTGGCCCACACTATTGAGACCACCTGGATTTACAAAATTCGCAATCTGGATCTGCCCTGCCGTCTGCGCTGCCGTCTGGTTAGGCATTGTGTAGCTAACGGTGCCGTCGGTAGCAATCGTGATCGCTTGCGCCTGAGGTGGAATCGTAATTTGCGGTTGGAGCAGATTGCCGTTCTGGTCAACAATATTTCCGTTGCGGTCAAGTTGGAAAGCGCCGGCGCGAGTGAATGCTAGCTGGCCTGTACCAGCCTGCTGAATTTGGAAAAAACCGCGCCCTTGGATGACCAGGTCTAGCGGATTATTGGTCTGCTGAAAGTCGCCTTGGGTAAAGATTACTTCGTTCGCGGAGGGCCTTGCGCCTAATCCCAGTTGCAAACCGGCGGCGACTGTTGTGGATGAACCAGCGGCTGCACCTGGTTGGACGACAGTTTGATACAGCAGGTCCTGAAACTGCGTACGTCGTGTTTTGAACCCAGTTGTGTTGGCGTTAGCCAGGTTATTCGAGATGTTGTCCACGTTCATCTCTTGCGCGCTCATTCCGGTGCCCGCGCTGAATAGTGCTCGAATCATTTCATTGGCTCCTATTAGATATTCGGAACATTGTACGGAACTCTTTATAGCGGCTATGAAGTTACTCTGGCGACTTGCTCGATGGCCTGTTTATCCATATCTCCCGCCATGCGAACTGCCTTCTGGAGCATCTCAAATTGCCGCATCACGCCTACTAATTTGACGGCTGCTTGCGGAGCAGGAACGTTGGAGCCCTCAACCTTGCCCTGTAACAGATTGGGATCGGTGACTATCGACATGGTGTTGCCGGGTTCCAAGGCGAAGTAGGTCCCGCCGTGCTTTACGAGCGCGCCTGGGGAGCTGGTTGTGACCACCTGTAATGTTCCAACTGCTGCCCCGCCCTGGGTCACCGCTCCGTTTGGTGAGACGGTCCACGGCAAGGCTGGATCGAGAGCAATAGGTTGACCGCCAATTCCAAGAACAGCGAACCCTTCTCGCGTTGTAAGCTGGCCCCGCTTAGAAACCCGGAAGCTTCCCGTCCTCGTGTATAGTATTCCGCCCGCAGTCTGAATGGCGAAGAACCCGGCGCCAGACAAAGCGACATCCGACATATTGCCGGTATCGATAAGGGTTCCCTGAGACATGTCGATCCAGTCGCGGCCCAAAGCCGGCATGCTCGACGCAGTCAGTTGATTGTCGCCCCAATCGTCCGTCGATCCCGCTCCGAAATATAACTGATATGCCTCGTGATCGGCTTTATAGCCAGAGGTATTGGAATTGGCGAGATTGTTGGCCAGAATGTCGAGCGACTCTAATCTCGATCGCATGCCACTCGCAGCTATAGCAATGAGTGTATCCATCTGTTGTGTGAACGCATCTGAGGCGGCGATTGCCTTACTCAAATATGCCTTTTATCCTCCATGTGACTCCAGCAAGCAGATGGCCGAAGTGTAAGTAGTTGAAGTGAGTTCAACCGATAGGATTTTTAACGGACGTTTTTGAGAATTAAATAAGATGTGACTTAGTCCACTAGACAAAGCTACGTCGCGCGACAAGATCCTGGCATATTCGAAGCCTCAAGTTGTCGAGAAATGGTTCGAATGCTATGCCACAAGCTGTGGCCCGTGACGTGCTGAGATGAGCGCGTGACATTCCGGCTCCAAGCTTCGTCCAGCGGAATCAACCCAGGGTTGATGTCGGTGGAAGCGGGTGAGAATTCGAACGCAGCTACGGGATTGCGGGCGGCCGTTTCGAATCAGAACCGTTCGAGTATTTCAAAACAGTACTCCGTATCGAACCAGGATTTCCAGGATATCTTGTCCGAAGCGACGGCAGACAACGACGATACTTTTCCGATTCTCCAGAGTTCGGAATTCCCACGCTCCGAATCCGTGGAACAACAAGAGCCGATCCTTGGCACGACAGACACGCCGGGCTCAGCGATGGAAGCTGCAAAATACTCCTCGATCGAAATCGGAGCTCTCGGGCTCAAGACCGCTGCTGATACGAGCGGTGTTGGCAGCTTAAGCTGGTCAATTCCCGACTCATCATCAATCGTAGGCGAACAGCGCTCGGGAAACTTGGCCTTGACTCCCAATAAGGATGAGAGGCCCCGAGCGATGTTCACTGTAGATGGCTCTTCGAGTTCACAGAATACATTTGTATTTGCCGCGATTGCCGCAGTGATGGAGCAGGCCCCTTGGGCCAATCTGGGCAACAACACTGGCCCCGAGACTCGCTCGAACGGTCGTTTCTCGAGTGTTGTTCTAGACAATAGCAACCAAGATAATCGGGGCGCTCAAGCAGTCGCTTTGGGTTCGCAGACAGGGAGAGTCGGAGAAGTAATCGTTTCCAAGGACCACGCGCCAGAGCTTAATTCTGAAACAGATGTCGAAGCATTCTCTTTGATACTCCAACCTCGCTACAACTTGCCGGAGTCCACCACCAGCAGCGAGAATTTCACTCCAGCCGCAACAGAGTCGTTGGCGGTCTCCCAGCAACCTGAGACTTCACCTCTCGATGCAAAAACGTCCAACAGACCGGTGCTCCATTTAGGTCTCGATCTACCTTCTAACACAGATTCGACAGCAAGCCACGCATCCTCCGGAAGGAACATCGCCCAGGCTTTAACGAGACAAGCGACGAACGAACTCGGACCGCAGTCGCCTATTTCTACCGATTATGGCGCCGATGAAAGCGGTGGTCGGAACGTTGTCCAATCGATTGTTACTGCTGCGCGCGACGGCGATTCACGTAGGAATGACGGTAGCGTCGAAGGTGCTTCGCAAACGGAGCGTTCGCTGTTCTCGGGCGACCCATCGGACCCTTCTCCGAGCCAAACGAACACGGCAACCATTGCTTCTGGACCGCAATCTGCTCTTTCGTCTGGGTACGCTCTTGGAAGGGAGTCCGGCATTGATGTCCCCCTCCACACGGAGCCGCAGATATCTGTTGTTTCGGATTTGAGACCTGGCGGTCGAAGCCGAAATATCTCATCGGCCTCCTCTCCGTACCGTTCAGTATCGAAGGACACTGCGGACGAGGATTCCGGAGGGCCGCAAAGTAACAACAGTCCCCCCAACGAGAGGCGATCAGCTACCCTTTCTACCGGACCTCTCACGAGCGATGCCACTGAGGAGAGTGAGGCTGCGCCGGCGGAGAAAACCTCTGGACTTGTGCCAGACTCTTCACAACAGTCACCTTCGGCAGCGGGGTCGCCGGATGCCCCAACAAAAGGAGATGCGCCTTCGAAAGCTTCGGCGGTTAGTGAATCGCTCATCTCTTCGAGTCCGAGTTCTCAACAGCAGCACGAAAATTCAATCAGCCAGTCCGGCGGCAGCCAGCCGCTTTTCGCATCAGCGGTGAATGGAACGGTTGCTTCTGCCGGCTTAACAAAATCTTCCTCGGAACCGCAAAGTTCGAGCCGTAGTCAGCCGATAGATTTGACAGAGTCCGGCAAATTGAACTCCCAAGGCGTTGGCCCGGTGAAAGAGATATCGATTCGCATAGAAGCTTCTTCCGGTGAAATCGTCCACTTGAAAGTAGTCGACCAAGTGAGTCAGGTACAGATCGGTGTGCGAAGCAGCAACGCCTCATTGGCGACGAACCTTCGCCAAGATCTCTCGTCGCTAACCGCAGCACTCGACCGTTTGGGTTGGAAGTCGGAACCAACATCAGGCTCGACTTCAGTTGGGATGGTCACAACGGCCGATGCGGGCTCGGAAGGAAGTGATCAGTCGGACTCATCGCACTCGCAGACGGCGGCCGATTGGTGGAACAACCCGGAACAGAATAGACGCTCGCCAAGCGAGCTTTGGGAAGAAGCCTTGGACCGCTAAACTCCCTAACACTGAAACCAATAATCAAAAAGGAAGATTCATCTTATGACTGCAATACCAGCCACCACTCCCTCATCTGCTGCCACACCAGCGGACACGCCGACATCGACACCTTCGAGCGCGACTTCGAGTAGTAACAGTTTGGTCAGCGAGAGCACGTTCCTTCAGCTCCTCGTGGCTCAACTTCAGAACCAAGATCCGCTAAATCCGGATGAGCAAAGCGGGACACAGATGGTGTCTGAGCTGGCGCAATTTAGCGAGTTGGAACAGGTTATGGGAATTGGCCAGAACGTCCAAACCATCACGACCGACATAGGCTCGCAAACGCCCGCCGCCGCATCAGATTCGTCACCGGCGTCTACAACGACGAGTGGCGCGTAACCGCTTCAGGACAGGATTCTTCCCAGCCAATTACCCAACAACCGAAAGGACAAGGAAACAAAAAATCTATGCTAACAGCTCTCACAACAGCTCTCACGGCGCTTGATGCGGAAACCACGGCTATTGACGTGACGGGCAATAACCTGGCAAATTTGAACACCACGGGTTATAAGGCCTCGACCATCTCCTTTTACGATTTGATGTCGCAGACGCTCGGTTCCGGTGCATCGTCCCAAGTCGGTACGGGTCTTGAAACACCGCTCACAAACGCGTCGTTTACCACGGGAACGATCCAATCGAGCAGCAGTCCGACAGACGTGGCCATACAAGGCAACGGTTTTCTGGTTGTCACAACTGCATCGGGCGCGACGGAGTATACCCGTGACGGCAATTTACAGGTAGACAAAACCGGCAAGTTGATAACCGCGACGGGAGAATCGGTGCAGGGATATATGGGCACCTCAACCACCGGATCGCCCACTGGTATAACTGTGCCGACCGGAACGCTGAAGCCCGCCGTGGCGACAGCCAACATGACGCTCAATGCGAATCTCGACTCAACGTCAACCGTTGTCACGACTCCAAGTGCCAGCAACGTGACCTACTCTACTTCGGTACAGGTTTACGATTCCCTAGGGAACTCTCACCAAGTGACGTTGGACTTCTGGAACACCGGCTCAGGTTCGTGGACATACGATGCCGTAATGGACGGTGCAGCGCCGAACCTCGGCACAGGCACCGGCGCCGATCCTAATCAAGGCACCCTCACATTCGACACGAGTGGGAATTTGACTGGCGCGACCTATGGCGCTTCTTCGACGACCAATTTGGTAACAACGACTTCGGGCCAGATTACTGGGGTTACGGAGCCCGCTCTGACATTCAGCCCTACTGGAGCAGCGGCAATGACAGTGAACTTCAACCTATTCGCTACGAGCACATCAAATAGCGGAAGCACCGTCTATACGCCGACCATAACCCAGTATGCTCAGACCTCCGGCGTCTCCTCCGACTCGCAGGATGGTAGCGCGGCGGTCAACCTCAGTACGGTCAGCATTGCAAACGGGGGCGCAGTGATGGCAACCTATTCCGATGGCGAACAGTTACAGGTAGGCACGTTGGCGATGGCGAATTTTGTCAATCCGCAATCGCTACTCGCAGTGGGAGATAACAACTTCCAGGTCAGTGGAGACACCTCGGCGCCGGCCGTCGGCGTTCCGAACTCCGAGGGTAGAGGGCAGATCATCGGAAGCTCGCTCGAAGCATCGAACGTCGATATCGCGACTGAATTTACGAACCTGATCTCCTATCAGAACAGCTACGAAGCCGCTTCTCGGGTGATTTCGACCGCGAGTACGATCCTCCAACAGACGATAGACCTGATCCAGGCCTAAGTAATTCAAGGTAACGACAGCAACGGCCAATCAGCATGACACCCCTGCAAACAATAGAAAGCTTTTCCGACCTGGCGATGGACATCGAAGTTCAGGTTGACCGCAAGTCTCTAACCTTGCGCCAAATTCTCGAACTCGGCCTCAACAGTGTAGTAAAGCTGACGCGTTCAGCGGGGGAGAACATGGATGTGCTGATTGGCGGGACGCTGGTCTGTCATGGCGAGATCGTAGTCATTGAGGACACCGTCGGCATTCGGATTACGGACTTTCGAGAGGAAGACTGAAGCTGGCCCACTTATTTACCAGATGGACGCTCCTAGGTTGCTCGTCGCATTTTTTATCGTCTTCGGTCTGCTTGGAGTTTTTTGGACTATTGTCAAATTCCGAAGGCGAACGGGGCCACGTCTCTGGGGAGCAAGTTTATGGGAAAGACCGTCTGAGCCAGGAAGGGCTGATCTAATTCCCACCGGTACTCTTTCTATAATTCGTCAGGTCCGGTTGACACCAACGCACCAACTTCATCTAGTCGGCTGCGGTCGAGAGCGACTTCTGGTCTGCACGTACCCGCAAGGTTGCACTCCTATTCCCCTCGAAATGTACAACTCCAGCCAGAGTCTGCCGACGGAATGGCGGGATAAAGGCCTGAACGATGCTGCTTAAGCGTGCTGGCGCACTATTGGCCGTTTTGGCCCTCGCCAAGCCCGTATACGCAGCGGCTCAAGATTCGCTGCTCGGCATCTCGTTTTCCACGGACCCAGCATCTAAAGCGGCGAGCGTTCCTATGCAGATCGTCATTCTGCTAAGCGTGTTGACGCTCCTGCCGGCGATCGTAATGTGCCTCACGCCCTTCCTAAGAATATCTATCGTCCTGCATTTTCTTCGCCAGGCATTAGCGACCCAAACTACTCCATCCAACCAAGTTCTCGTTGGATTAGCACTCTTCCTTACACTCTTGTTAATGCATCCGGTGCTCACAGAAATCTACACCAAGAGCTGGGAGCCTATGGAGAAGGGTCAAATCAGTATGGAGCAGGCGATTGATCTGGGTTCGAAACCGTTGAAGCAATACCTTCTGCGATACGCGCGAGAGAAAGATATCCGACTCTTCGTCGAGCTATCCCACGATCCGTTGCCCAAAAGCCCCTCCGACCTGTCTTTGAGGGTGATCATCCCGGCCTATATCATTTCCGAACTCCGCACTGGCTTTCAAATAGGCGCCGTTTTGTATTTACCGTTTCTAGTGATCGATTTAATAGTGGCATCGATTACACTCTCTGTCGGAATGATGCAACTTCCGCCCGTTATGATTTCGGCTCCCTTCAAAATTTTGCTTTTCGTGCTAGTCGACGGCTGGAATCTCGTGGTCGGCTCTTTGGTTAAGAGCTTTGGATAGGAGATATGAGCCAAGAACTAGCGATCGAGACAATCCGGCAGGCGCTCCTAACCACGCTTTGGACGGCTTTGCCGCTTCTCTTAATCCTCTTTGTAGCTGGTATCCTGCTCAGCCTTGTGCAGATAATTACCTCCATTCAAGACCCTAGTTTTAGCGCAGTGCCGCGGCTAGCCATTTTTTTCGTTACACTCCTCATTGTTTTGCCTTGGATCGTAATCCGGTTGGTGGATTACACCGCGCGTCTCTTTGGAGACCTGGGAAAATATGCCCGTTAAAGTGCACTTCGGGCTGGGTGCGCTTTTCGGCTTCTTATTGACGCTCACGCGCGTGGGCAGCGCTCTGGTTCTGTTCCCCATTCCAGGCTTTCGAGAATCCCCGCAAACGGCCCGCATTGTCCTGATCGTCGCGACGACAATCTGCTTATTTCCGGTCTGGCCCTCGATTCACATGGGCGAAATAGCCGGAGGACAATTCCTGTGGGCGATTCTCGGGGAAACAACGGCCGGAATGATCTTGGGTTTGGCTATGGCATTCATCGGGGAAAGCTTTCAAATCGCCGCCCAATCCATCTCCATGCAAGCGGGCTTCGGATTCGCGACAACCATAGATCCTTCCAGCCAGGCGGACTCGACCGTATTTCAAGCGCTGACGCAGCTTGCCACGGGGCTGCTGTTCTTTGCTTTTGGGGTCCATCATTATCTTCTAAGACTTTTTGCGGCCTCTTTCGATCTCTTCAACCCGGCCAAAATTGCAATAGCAGATGCAGCCGCCGGAACAATCATGTCGCTTGGAGCGTCCATGTTAGTCACCGGCTTGAAGATGGGACTACCAGTGATGACGTTGCTTTTGCTCATTGACCTGGCGCTCGCGATGCTAAGCAGGATGCAGGCGCACCTACAACTTCTGAGCCTCGCTTTTCCAGTAAAAATCGGCCTTTCGTATTTATTCATTGCCGCCTTGATGGTACGTTGGCCTGGTATTTACGAACGCGCTGCCTTGGGGACGCTTAACGAACTCTCGCGCCTTTTCTCCCCATAATTCGGGAAGTCCTGCTCCGAAGTGGCGGTTAGGCGCCGAAAGCTATCGTTAGATTTCGATGCACGATAAGCCACGCTCTCAACGAGCAGATCCTGACAGGACGATGCCATGGCGGAACAGAAAACCGAACAGCCTACCCAGCAACGGTTACAAAAGGCGCGCCGGGACGGTAAGTTTCCAACCAGCCGTGACCTCTATTCTACGGTCCAATTTATTCTGGCGTTCTGGATGGCGCTGCGGGTGGGCGATCAGATATATCGACAAACACAAGTGCTGTTCAGCAGCCTGATTCAGCGCGCATTCTCTTCGGCTGAGATAACCCCCTCAGAATCCACCATACTTTATAGCACCAACATATGGCCGGTTTTCAAGGTACTGATTGAGGATGGCGCTTTAGTCGCTGCGGCAGCGTTGTTCATCCACCTCGCCAGCACAGGCTTCTCGTTCGCCGGCAAGCAGCTTTTCCCCGATCTAACCAGGTTGAATATTGCGGAGAGAATGAAGCAGATGCCCCAGCAGAATATTTCTGGGTTCATTAAATCCGTTTTCCTTTTGCCGATCATTGGCGTGATTGTCTACGCCGAAGTCTCCTATCGGCTGCCTGAGATCGCAAACCTCGAATTAACCAGCGTCGGAGCGGGCCTGTCACACGCACGCGAGATGCTAATCCATCTGCTCTGGCGAATCAGCATGGCGCTGCTGGCCCTCTCTGCGGTCGATTACGCGAAACAGCGACGGAGATTTTCAAGCGGAATGCGCATGTCCAAACAAGAAATTCGTGACGAGGTTAAAGAAAACGAAGGCAACCCGCAAATGAAACTCCGGATTCGGCGGCTTCAGCGCGAGGCGGCCCGCAGGAGCATGATGAAGGCCATTCCGAAAGCAACTGTCGTCATCGTAAACCCCACTCACTATGCAGTTGCCCTGCAGTACGAAATGAATTCCCAATCGATTCCACTGGTCGTGGCAAAGGGTAAGAATTATCTGGCCCAGTTGATTCGGGAGCGTGCGTCAAAGTACGAGATTCCTATTATTGAGAACAAGCCTCTCGCTCAGGCTCTTTACAAGGCGGCGGACGTAGGTCAGGAAATTCCCGCACATTTATATCGCGCAGTTGCTGAAGTTTTGGCCTACATATACCGAACACTTAGTAGGCGCTGAAAACGCCCGGCAACGAGAACGCATGAGCACGGTGAGAACAGCAACAGCTTCCCCTGGTTGGCAAGTGGCCCTTCGGAGCCTGAATTGGGCCGAGCTAGCGGTACCTTTGGGCGTGCTAGGTGTCGTGATGGCAATGGTTACGCCCTTGCCGGCCATGCTGCTTGACGTGCTGATCTCAGCCAACATCACCATGTCGGTGGTGGTATTGCTGGCCGCAATGTATATCAACCGGCCATCAGATTTCAGTATCTTTCCAACGATGCTGCTTCTCTTGACCCTCTGCCGGCTGGCTCTGAACATCTCGTCATCGCGGCTGATTCTGCTCCAGGGGAACACTGGGACAAGGGCCGCGGGAGAAGTCATCGAGGCCTTCGGCAACTTCGTTGTGGGTGGCAATTACATTGTCGGAGTTGTAATTTTCCTGGTGCTGATCTCGATTCAATACGTCGTGATTAACCACGGTGCCGTGCGTATATCGGAAGTTACGGCCCGGTTCACCTTGGACGCCATGCCTGGCAAGCAAATGTCAATCGACTCCGATCTGAACGCCGGTCTCATCAACGACACAGAAGCGCGAAGCCGGCGTAAGTCACTGGCAGCCGAGGCGGAATTCTATGGCGCAATGGACGGAGCGTCCCGGTTTACGCAGCGAGACGCGATAGCGAGTATCATTATCACGTCCATCAACATTGTCGCCGGGTTTCTGATCGGGGTTTTTCAGCACGGAGTTGAGTTACAACGAGCACTCCAGACTTATACCGTCCTCACTATCGGCGACGGTCTGGTCACTGTGATACCGGCACTTATGATTTCCGTTTCTGGCGGTTTAATCGTAACCCGCGCAAGCTCGGACTCTCGCCTGGGTGCCGATGTCCAGAAGCAGCTATTTGGGCAGGCGCAGCCGTTACTGCTTGCCGCGGCGGTCTTGGCCGTTATGGCTGCCTTGCCGGGTTTGCCCAAAATCCCGTTCGCCTTGCTCGCAACCGGCACCGGGGCTCTTGGCTGGCGTCTACGAACCAAGAACGCAAAAAGTCAAGCGACCACGGCCAAGGAGAGCACGGCCAAACCGAAAGAAGATGTGGAATCGTTGCTGAAAATCGAGCCCCTGGCGATCGAGGTCGGCCTGGGATTGGTTCGTATGGTGGAGGGCGGCATGAATTCGATGCTGTTGAAACGTATCGCAGTCATCCGGCGCCAATTTGCTTCCGAACAAGGCTACCTCTTACCACCAGTGCGCGTAACGGACAATCTGCAATTAAAGGCGCGCGAATACGTGATTCTGGTTAAGGGTGTGGAGGTGGCGCGATATGAACTTCAAGCCGGCTGTGAGCTCGCCATACAGCCGCCCCATACCTCCGTCACGCTTCCGGGCACTCCGACAAAGGAGCCCGCCTTTAATATCCCCGCGGTGTGGATCACACCGGACCAGATCGACACAGCCAGAAATCTGGGATATACGCTAGTCGATCCAGTGGGCGTCCTGGGGACCCATCTGACCGAAGTGGTGCGCAAGTATGGATGCGAGTTATTCTCGCGTCAAGATGCCAAGCGAGTGCTGGACCGTGTCGGACAAGATCAGCCGAAATTAGTTGAGGACCTAGTACCGAAGCAGTTGTCGCTCGCGATGGTTCAGAAAGTGCTGCAGAATCTGCTTCGCGAACGGGTTTCGATTAAGGACTCGGGAACCATCCTTGAAGCGATGGGGGAAGGCTCCGCAATGACGCGTAATCCGGTACTGCTGACCGAATATGTTCGTCAGTCGTTGCGGCGTGCCATTGTCAAGCCTTATTTGAATCCGGCCGGTGACCTTCCGGCGTACTTTGTCGACTCGGAGTGTGAGCGAACTTTGGAGGGCGCTGCCGAACACGGAGAGCACAGCAGTCATTTGAATCTACCGCCGCAGCAATTACGTTCGATCGTCGAGCGCTTTGCGCAGGCGCTTCCTGCTTCGGATTTCAATCTCGCCGTGATCACCAGCTCCGGATCCCGCTATTTCATAAAGCAGATCACTGAGAACGCGCTGCCTGCGTTAGCCGTCATCGCGCATAACGAAGTGCCGTCGGGGGTCCGTGTGATTTGTCTAGGAACTGTTAAGTAAAGAGGTATCGATGACCGCGCGTCCAGAAATACAAAGTTACGAGTTAGCGCCCTTGACGGCTGAGGCTCGTGAACAGCTCATCCTCGAACATTTGCCGCAGGTAAAGCTGATTGCAAGAAGGATTCATGAGCGCCTCCCCGTTTCGGTGAGCTTGGACGACTTGATTTCGACCGGCGTTCTTGGCCTGATCGCGGCAATCGACCGGTATGACGAGGCCCATGAAGTCAAGTTGAAGACTTACGCCGAATACAAGATTAGGGGCGCCATTCTCGATAGCCTGCGTGGTCTCGATTGGGCGCCCCGCCAACAGCGCAAGCGTGCGAAGCTGATTGAATCCGCGATCGCGGCTTTGGAACAGGAATATCAGAGGATGCCCGTCGAGGAAGAGATCGCTGTTTACCTCAGCATATCGGTCGCTGAATATCAGGAATGGCTTTCTGATGTCCGCGGTCTTACTTTGGGTAGCCTTGAAAATGCCGGCACCGAGGAGGACGGACGCGATTTGCTCCGCTATTTAGCCGATTCGGATGAGCATTGGCCATCACAAATCCTCGAACGTTCCGAATTGGAACGCTTGCTTGCCGAAGCAATTGAAAAGATGCCAAATATCGAGAGAACCGTTCTCAGTCTCTACTACTACGAAGAGATGACTCTACGCGAGATCGCCAAAATTGTGGACCTTCATGAATCCCGCATTTCCCAACTCAAGTCGCAGGCCATTCTGCGCTTGCGCTCCTACATGCAAAAAAGGTGGCCGCAGCAGCGCGGTGCAGCGTAGCATACAAGATCTCGAGAATAGCCGATGTCGACGCAAGACGTAGTCATTCCCGTTCCCACGCAGGAGGCGCTTCAATACCTCGATCACGAGATTAAGCGCTGTCTCACCAGTTCCTTGACGTCTATGCTTGGGGGCGTGTCGGTATCCGCCGAACGCGAAAAGACCACATCATACCCGCCTGATGCGATTTGGTTTAGCGGAAGATTTGCTGGGGAGGCGGCCGGTTCGATTCACTTCGCACTCGACTCGAACGGGGCCGTATCCATGGGCCACAAATTGCTCGTGGCAGCCGGTCTCGAAGGCGAAAGCGACGAGACGGCCGTTGAAACCCTTGGGGAGGTCTTTTCGCAGACCACAGGCGGACTGGCATCGACTTTCTCGGCACGGCTGAAGAAGGAAGTAGTAGCTCAACCCCTGGCCAAAGTGGCAGCGCCGGCACGCGCCGATCACGTTATCGCTTACCGATTGGCCACTTCCGACGGCGGAGTTCTGGAGCTCAGCAGCGTGCTGGATGCTAGCTTGGTTACCGCACTTACACTACAGCCGCCAGAACCGCCCGCTAAGTCCCTGATTACGGCTACCGCTACCGCCGTCACTCCACCTCCGCCGATCCCCAGCACCCGCAACCTCGAGTTACTACTGGACGTGGAGTTGCCGGTCAGTGTATCGTTCGGTCGCGCTCAATTGCAGCTAAAAGACGTCATCAAATTGACAACCGGATCCATCGTGGAACTGAATCGCAGCGTGTCGGAACCGGTGGATATCATCGTGAACAACTGCGTAATCGCCCGGGGGGAGGTGGTCGTCGTCGAAGGGAATTTTGGCGTCCGCATTAAGCAAATTGTCAGCAAAGAAGATCGCCTGCGGTCATTAGGGTGATTGTGGACCGGCTATTGGTTACTGATTGGGCTTGGACGGTCCAAGCCTGTCGTAGAACGGGCCTACTTCGTCGGGAACGACCTTTCGCGTCATTTCTTTTCGGTCGCGCATAAAGACGATGAAGACCGGTTTGCCGGCTGGCGCCTCCAAATGGAGCGCCACCGTCACGTCGCGAGGCGTGGCAACCACGCGGTCTCCAACTCTGGTCAACACATCCCCGGCCTTGAGTCCCGCACGCTGGGCCGCCGAACCATTGACGACAAAGCGGACCAGAACTCCTTGCTTCACGCCGAAGTAGTCGGCCAGTTGGGAATCGACCGATTCACAATAGATTCCCAGAATACCGCTCTTCCACATGAGCATGGCGCTTGGCAAATCGGGCATCATCAGATTTGGGATGTCCGGCATCGTCATGAGATAACTTTGTTTCGGCGCCTCTGTCAGCACGGTCAGCTCAGACGGACGACCGTCGCGCCATATCTTAATCTTTACCTTCCGGTCCGGAGGCGTTTCCCGCACCAGGCGGCCGAGCTGTGCGCCACCTAAAACATTTTCTCCGTTGTACGTCAACAACACGTCCCCAGGCTTCAGGCCCGCTTTGGCGGCCGGACTTCCCGGTTCGACTCGGACAACCTCAGTGCCCTTCGGCTCATTCATTCCCAGACCCCGGGCCCGCTGCGCATTCACATCGGCCAATCCCACGCCCAAAAAACTGCCCCCCCCCGCGAAGGGCTGCATATCGACAGCGCCCCCGTTTCCCCCGCCTTTGTGCGGGTCCGGTGTTTGGGCCGACAACATGGCTATGCCAAGCATTGCGCAACAAAGCGTAAGAATACGCATACACACGAGAACCTTTCGAGAATTGTCTAAAGTTTGGCTCGCTCGCTTGCCCCGCGGGCATGGCGCGCCCGCACTTAGTAAATATTTGGTGAAGCCTTGAGCTCGTTCAACACCTGCATACAACGCAGCCGCACATCGTCATCCATCTGATCCGACTGCACCGCGTCTTCAAGCGCATTCAGTAATTCGGGACTTGAGGACAGCTTATCCGTCGCCGGAGCCAACACGTCGATCGCCTGTGATCGAACACCCGGGTCGGTATCATGTTCCAGCACATAAACCAACCCATCTCGCGCCGCTGGATCACCGATGAACCGCCGCAATCCTTCAATCGCCTTCAGCCGCACACCCGTATTCGGATCATGACGCACCGCAAACAATAAAGCGTCGCGGACGTCGTCTCCGTTCTGCCGGTCCAAAGCCTCCACCGAATCGTACCGGACACCAGGATCGTTCGGATCTTTGGCGGCCGCGAGCAGCAATCGCCGAATGGCTGCATCATCCATTTGTCCAACGACGACATTCTGGTGAACTTGGTCGACGATAATCCGAACCTTGCCGCCCTCCGCCGTTTCTATGCCTCGAATGCGGGAGGTCGCGGGGTTCAAAAGGCCCATTACCGCAGCATCAGTTTCAACGCCTGCATTCAGGTGAACAAAACGTCCGGCGGCGAATCCCATCATCAGTAAAAATGATGCCGCCGCCACTCCCGCCGACCAGCGCGGGACGATGCCGATAGATTCCATCCAGTTCCGGGAGCGCTCCAACCATGGCGCCTGCCAGGGGCGCGCCGCCGCCGGCAAAGCCGCCTTCAGCCCCTGCCTGCATTCCGAAAGAAACTCGAAAGAACCACCCACCGATGCATTGTTCAAAGCAGCATGCCAAGCTTTTTCCCGAACCAACGCCGACTGACAGAAGGCGCACGTTTCCAGGTGCGCCTCAACGGTCTCCTCTAGCGCGAAATCGAGTTCGCCGTACAAGTAGAGCGAAAGATTTGTTTGCACCTGGTGGCAAATCATACAAAGTCTCCTAGCGCCGCTCGCATCTTCTGCGTGGCTCGGAACAGGCAATTCTTTGCCGCTTCTTCGGTAATGCCCAGAGCCTCTCCGATCGATCTCAGCCGCATTCCCTGATAATGTCGCATCTCGAACACAAGTCGCTCTCGGGCAGTCAAGCGTTCCAACACCTCGTTGATTCGGGAGTTGACCTCGGCGCTAAGCAATCGCCGCTGCGGATCCACATCGGCTCGTTCCTCGGCTACAAATTGAAAACGATCTACGTCGCCTGCACTGGTGCTGACCGAGGCAGATTCCTCCTTGCGAACCTTGCGCTTGCGAATCTGATCCAGACAAAGATTCGCCACTATTCGATAAAGCCAGGTGTGAAAACTACAATCAAAACGAAACTTCGGAAGGTTTCTATAAACCCGCAGAAACGCTTCTTGATAGACGTCCCGGGCGTCCTCTCGGGAATGAAGCAGATTCAAGGCCATCCGCAGCACGCCCTGATCGTAGGTCCGGACCAACCGCTCGAATGCATCGGTGTCTCCGCCCTGTGCCGCGCGAATCAGGGCTGCTTCGTCTCCGCGTTCCGAGGCGCCGCGCACCACTATGCGCCCAATAGTTTCTGCTGTACCTTCCACCATTGAGATGGACGTATAAAAAAAGTTTTGGTCACGCTAGGCATGGGTGCAAACAGTTGGAGGTGAGGAGCGGCGCTCGAAACCTGCTCTTAACTCGCTAACTCCAGCTCAATCAGCCTTTTAGCCGGATCCAAATTGGAAATACGAAAGCTTCTGACCTGGCCGGGTCGAGCCGATTCCTTGCCTTGTTCGCCCGGACCGCCCCCCTGTTTCCATTTCGCGGCCAGCATCGCGCTAAGCGACGAAACGTCAGTCGCCTTCGGAGCTTCGACGCCGTTTGCCCGGCCTTCGGCGGGTTGCAACTTGCAGGTTGCCATCACGCCCTCTTCCAGCTCTACCTTGGCTTTGGCGCCCTGAACCTCCACCAAGCGCCCACTGACGGTTTCACCCGATTTGTGTTCGGCGATGTATTGATCCACACTGGTAGGCTCTAGTTGCTTCATGCCCAGCCGAATCCGCCGGCGTTCCCGGTCCAGTTCCAGAACGACTGCCCGGATGCTTTGCCCCTTAGCAAGCTTATCCTTGGGATGATCTAACCGCTTCTCGTTCGTGATATCCGATATGTGGACCATGCCTTCGATTCCCTCGCCCAAGTCCACAAAAGCGCCGAACGAAGTCAGATTCGTCACCGCCCCCTCGACCGAAGAGCCAAGCGGGAACTTGGAAGAAACGTTGTCCCAAGGATCGCCAAGAGCCTGCTTATAGCCGAGACCAATCCGACGCTCGGCCGCGTTTATCTGCAGGATAACCACGTCTACGCGGTCGCCCACCTTCAGCAGGTCACTTGGCTTCCGAACTCGCTTCTCCCAAGAGAGCTCTGACAAGTGGATTAAACCATCCACCCCGGGGACCAGCTCGATGAAAGCGCCGAAATCGGCCAGCCGGGAAACTGTACCGCTGACGCGATCGCCGGCATGGAACGTGCGTAGTGCCACCGTCCAGGGGTCCTCCTGCAATTGCTTTAGGCCGAGCGAGAGTTTGCGGGTGGCAGGATCGATCTTAAGAATCTTGACTTCCAGTTCGTCCCCAACCTTCGTCACATCGCTCGCCTTTCCAATTCGGGAATAGGACATGTCGGCGATGTGCAAAAGCCCATCGACACCGCCCAAATCGAGAAAAGCGCCGAAATCCATGACGCTTCGGACGCGGCCACGCACTACATCCCCCTCGTGCAGGCTCGCAAACGCTTCGTCTCGCTTCCGCGCCTGTTCTTCTTCGACCACAACGCGCCGATCAACAACAACATCCTCTTTTTCGGTGTCCAGTTTCGTGATCCGGCACTGGATTTCCTGGCCGACCAATTTAGACATCTCTTCGGATTCTCGGATGCCACTTCGCGACGCCGGCATGAAGGCGCGCACGCCGATGTCGACACGGAAGCCGCCCTTGACTTGCTCAGTCACCACACCCGCTATGTTGCGCTTTTCGCCGAAAGCGTTCTGCAGCCCACTCCAGTCTTTCGGGCGAACTACCTTGAGTGTAGATAGCTCGTAATATCCTTCTTCATTTCGGGGGCCCACCGAAACCTGGATCACCGCGCCGCGCTGCGGCTCACCAATTTGGGTTTCGTTCCATTTCGATAACGGCAGCGCCCCTTCAATCTTGCGTCCGATGTCCACCAGAATGGTTTCAGGTCCCACCGAAACAATGGTTCCGGCAATCGTCTCCCCGGCCGCGTCGCCGGCATGTTGCTGCTCGAAACTGGACAGCATTTCAGCAAAGCTAGCGTCTTCCCGGTTCGCCGAGGGCGTGGCCGGAATCAAAGTCTCAAAATCGGAGTTGCTCATGACTGCTTGGATCTCCACCATTCTGTCATACAGTCGTAAACATGAGCGTTGGCGCTACCACGATGAATCACAGGTTTATTCCAGTCTTACAATTCCAGGATGTCGTCTGGCTGCTTTTCTTAGCCACCCTCATTGCCACCACTGAGGAGACGAACTATAACCGGACCATTCTTGTTGTACTGATTGGGGCATTTCAGATTGCCGAGCCGCGCCTGAATATATTTTCCTCACGACGGGGACAGGTCGCTTCCATCGCGATAAAGCTTCTTCTCATTTACCTTCTCATCGAGTTTACTCACGGCGTCGATAGTCCATATCACCCGCTGTTGCTCATTCCCATCGTTTCGGCGGCAACCATTTTCGAATTGCCCGGCGTACTTCTCGTCAGCCTCCTTGCATGCCTAGCCTATGCCACGTCTTTCCTTTTGTTCACATTCTGGATTGATCAACCCCCGCCAGCCGATCTCGTACAGCTGGGAATACTTCGAATGGCGTTCTATGCCCTCGTTGGACTTCTTGTTTATCAGCAAGCCAAGGCCAAACGCGAAGAAATGCGCCGCACAGAAGAGGCGGCCGAACGCCTCGCGCAAACTAACCGCCATCTGCGGGAAGCGCAAGCCTCGTTGCGCCGTTCAGAACGTCTCGCCGCGTTGGGCCAGCTCACGGCTGGTCTCGCGCACGAACTCCGTAATCCATTGGGGACCATTAAAGCGTCCGCGGAACTGCTCACTAAGGCTTCCACATTGGCCCGCCCGGAGGTGATGAACGAAATGGCGGGCTACATTGTGACCGAGACCGACCGCGTCAACGGACTTATCTCGAATTTCCTCGATTTCGCCCGGCCGCTGCAGGTTCATGCGGTCACGGCGGACCTGCGGGCGGTCATCTCCGACGCGGTTCGGCAGCACGCGGATCTGGCAAGCAGATTGGGCGTATCCATCGCCGTGAAGGCTTCGAACCTAACGGAATTCTCGTTCGATCCGGATCTAATGAAAATCGCTCTTTCCAACCTTCTTCAGAACGCGATTCAAGCCAGTCCACCGGGGCGAACGGTCGAGATCCGCGCCGAGCCATCAAAGGAAAACGTTCGCATCTTCGTCATCGATCACGGCAAAGGCATTGCGCCCGAGCATCTGGAGAGCATCTTCAACCCCTTCTTCACAACCAAACCTCAAGGGGTGGGACTGGGACTGGCGATCGTTTCGAAAATTGTCGATGAGCATCAAGGCCTCATCCACTTAGCAAGCCAACCCGGACAGGGAACCACGTTTACGTTGACGCTGCCCAAAGAACAACACCTATCGGCTCCGTCCGGAGTCGCTAGCGCACAATAACAGAGAATGCCTTCCGGTCGAATCCTTCTCGTCGACGACGAAGATAAACTGCGCCGCGTGATCCAGTTGCACTTGGAGAACGCCGGCTTTGACATCGATAGCGTGGCGACTGGCGAACAAGCCATGCCCTTTGCCGGGCTCGCCGACATTGTTCTCACCGATCTCCGGTTGCCCGGAATGAGCGGCCTTGAACTGATTCAGCAGGTCCAATCACGCGGATTGAACGCGGGCATCATCGTGATGACCGCCCATGGCTCAATCGAAAACGCCGTGGAAGCTATGAAGATGGGTGCGGCCGATTTCCTGCAGAAGCCGTTCTCGCTCGATCACCTGACCACGCTCGTGCAAAAGGTGTTGGCCGTTCAGAGTCTTAAGGCCGAGAACCGTCGCCTTCGCGAGGAGCTCGATTCCCGTTATCAATTCGACAACATTATCGGCCGGAGTCCGGCGATGCGCGAGATCTTCAACACCGTGGCGCGCGTCGCCCCCACCCGCGCGACGGTTCTGCTTGCAGGAGAGAGTGGTGTAGGTAAGGACATGATCGGGCGAGCGATCCATCAGCACTCGCCACGCAAGAATCAACCCTACGTCAAGATCAACTGCACCGCCATTCCGGAAAATTTGATGGAAAGCGAACTCTTCGGTTATGAGCGCGGCGCTTTCACCGGAGCGAACACCAGCAAGCCCGGGAAATTCGAACAGGCCGATCGCGGCACGGTATTTCTAGATGAGATCGGCGACGTACCCGGCAACATTCAAGTCAAGCTGCTGCGCATTCTTCAAGAAAGGCAGTTCGAGCGATTAGGTTCAAACGTGACGCGCAATGTAGACGTACGAGTGATTGCCGCGACCAACGTCGACCTGCGCGCAGCGCTGGAGGAGGGCCGGTTTCGCGAGGATCTTTATTACCGCCTCAATGTGGTCCCCATCAGTATCCCTCCGT
The DNA here is from genome assembly GCA_036272835.1 of Bryobacteraceae bacterium. Taxonomy (GTDB): domain Bacteria; phylum Acidobacteriota; class Terriglobia; order Bryobacterales; family Bryobacteraceae; genus Bog-105. The sequence goes on along the minus strand of DATAXY010000055.1, from coordinate 4,717 downwards.
TACGCGACCGCAAAGAAGACATCCCCTTCCTAGCGATTCACTTTGTCCGGAAGCTATCGAAGGACCTGGGCACCAGCGCAGAGTCTATCAGTCCGGCGGCGATTGATCGACTCTTGAATCACACCTGGCCAGGCAATGTGCGCGAACTCGAAAACACTATTGAGCGCAGCCTGGTCCTTGCGGCGGGCAATCTTCTCGAAGCGTCCGATATTCGCATCGAAGCGCCGCGCAACTCCGCAGCGGCCGTGTCCCATCAGGCTCCGCTCTTACCCGACGGAGAAACGCTGGAGCATTGGGAACAAATGATGATCCGCGAAGCGCTGCGCCGCGCTAACGGCAACAAGAGCCAGGCGGCGCGCATGGTCGGTTTGACCAGAAACGCGCTGCGGTACCGGCTCTCGCAAATGGGTCTGGATGCGGGCTCAGAAGAGGCTGAATCCACCCCCTGACGTTGCCGGTTTGTGATCATGGAAGAACTCTCATGCCATTGCCTCTGAAGTTCGTACCGTTTGGCCTGCTCATAGCCTGTCTCGCCGCCGCGCAGACGGCCGCTCCCAGGACCTTCACCACCGAGGATTACCAACACGCCGAGAAGTTCATGCCATACAACACCGCGCCGCTCGTGTCGGGAACGATCGGCCGCGTTACGTGGCTTCCGGACGGACGGTTTTGGTATCGCGAGTCGGACTCGGCATACTTCCTGTACGACCCGGCAAGCCGCACCGCGCAACCGATCTTCGATTCAAGAAAGCTTGCCGCCGCCCTCGGCGTCGCCTCCGGCAAAACCGTTGATCCGGCGCACCTGCACATGACGGATTTCTCGCTGTCCCCGGATGCTGCCAGTATTTCGTTTGTGGCCGATGGCAAGAATTGGACGTGCGATCGCGAGGGCGCGCGCTGTTCTCCCTCCGAAAAGAGAGATCGGCGACCGAACGAGTCGCTTTCGCCCGACAAGCAGAGCGCCGTCTTTATCCGCGATTACAATCTGTGGGTCCGCGATGTGGCTAGCGGCAAGGAGACACAACTGACGACGGATGGAGTGAAGGATTTCGGCTACGCCACCGACAACGCCGGATGGTCGACGAGCGATCGTCCGATCGTCCTCTGGTCGCCCGACTCCCGGAAGATCGCGACCTTCCAACAGGATCAGCGCGGAGTCGGCGAAATGTATTTGGTTAGCACCCGCGTCGGGCATCCCGAGTTGCGAGCGTGGAAATATCCGCTGCCAGGCGATGCGGTTGTGACCACGATCCAGCGGGTTGTGATCGACCTCGATGGGCCGCGCGTCATCCGCTTCAAAATGCCGGCCGACCAGCACCGTTCTACTCTGTGTGACAACATCGCATGCCGGGGCGGTGAGTGGGCCGACGTCGAGTGGAGCCCCGATAGTTCGCATGTAGCCTTTGTCTCCACCTCGCGCGACCATAAAAAAGAGCAGTTCCGGATAGCAGACGCGGCGACAGGCGACGTCCGGGATGTCTTTGGAGAGACCGTTCCGACTTTCTACGAATCCGGCAACGGGCGGGTGAACTGGCGCTATTTGCCGGCATCCCATCAGGCAATCTGGTTTTCGGAACGCAGCAATTGGGGCCACCTGTATCTCTACGACACCGATACAGGCAAGCTGAAGCACCAGATCACGACTGGCGACTGGAATGTCACGCAACTGCTGCGCGTGGACGAGAAACACCGCGTGCTCTATTTTCTGGGTGTCGGGCGCGAACAGGGCGATCCGTATTTTATTCATTTCTACCGGATCAATTTCGACGGAACACATATGGCCTTGTTGACTCCCGAGGATGGGGACCACGACGTTATGCTGGCGCCGGCGGCCCCGTACTTTGTCGACAGCTACTCAAAGCCGGATACGCCTCCCGTTTCCGTGTTGCGCGATCTCGATGGGCACATGCTTGCCACTATCGCGAGAGCCGATATTTCGAAATTGGTCGCCGCCGGTTGGAAGCCGCCGATTCCGTTTACCGTCAAAGCTCGCGATGGGGTGACGGATTTGTACGGACTAATGTACAAGCCAACCAATTTCGACCCGGCGCAAAAATATCCGATCATCAATCACATCTACCCGGGTCCCCAGACGGGAAGTGTGGGCGGACGCTATTTCGTACCGTCGCGCGGCGATACGCAGGCGCTGGCGGAACTCGGATTTATTGTGGTTGAGATCGATGGCATGGGCACTCCGTGGCGATCGAAGAAATTCCACGAAGCCTATTACGGCAACATGGGCGATAACACGCTGCCCGATCAGGTGACCGGCATGAAGCAGTTGGCAGCACGGTATCCCTGGATCGACATCAACCGAGCGGGCATTTATGGGCACTCGGGTGGCGGCGATGCGACCGCCGATGCGATGTTTCGCTATCCCGATTTCTTCAAAGCCGGCGTTTCGGAGGCCGGCAATCATGATAACCGCGAGTATGAAGACGACTGGGGCGAAAAGTGGCAGGGACTGCTTAGGCGCAATCCGGATGGAACGACGAATTATGATAACCAGGCAAATGAAAGTATTGCGAAGAATCTGAAGGGTCACTTACTGCTCGCCCACGGCACCATGGATACCAATGTGCCGCCGTATAACACGCTTCTGGTCGTGAATGAATTGATTAAGGCCAACAAGGACTTCGATTTGATTCTGTTGCCCAACCGGAGTCATGGCTTCGGGAACGAGCCGTACATGGTCCGGCGGCGCTGGGACTATTTTGTGCGCTATCTGTTGGGCGCGGAGCCGCCGCACGAATATCAGATGCATCCGCCAGCCAATGGCGGGGGCGGGCGGCAGAGGAATCTAGATTGATTGAGAACCAAATTCGACGGCCAGAACAACGCTCAATGTCAGATTTAAACAACCCAGGGATTGTTTCGATACCAGCCAATCTGAGATGATTTCAACCGGTTGTTTCCATTACGCATTGCACCAGAAGCCATCAGGTTATCGCCATCATTGGTATGTTCGGCATTGCTCGAGATTGCATGCCCCAGTTCATGCACCAGCGTGGTGCCGTGCGTCGGCGCTCCGCCCACGGCCGGGGTAAGACGCACCGTAACAATAGGACGCAGCGGGACATCTCCTAAGTAGTTCTGTCCGGCACGGAACGTTCTGCCTTGGATGTCGTTTTGATCAAATTCGTCAAGGTAAACGACGTCGACCCCTGCACCGCCCGCAGCGTTGCAAACCTGGATAAGCCGGCAACCACCATCGGTAGAATCCTGGAATTTACCGGCCATGTTATTCGGGGCTGGAGGATGAGTAAGCAGGAGAGACTCGTGGGCAGCGTTTTGAGTGATTAGGTGTGCTACTGCGTTTGTACGCGCTACTGTGACATGCGCGTCCTGAAAAGCCCTTGAGATATTGGCGGTTGCGATGTGCTGATCGATGACCAAGTCGATTGGTCCTAAGTTCGGGTTCGCTCCTATCGGCGCGATGAAGTAGACATTTACGTTCAATTGCTTCTGCAGTAACAGTTGTCCATTTGCGAACGCGATAATATCCTGTCGAATAGCGTTGGCGCTCACTCCAAACTTGGCGGTCAAGTCTTGTATCGCGGAGTTCTGCAGCGCTTGAACCGGAGTTTGGTAACGATTCGGCCCTCCACCAATTCCCAGGAATGCCGTGGTCAAGTCGAGGATGTCGCCGAGAGCCATCACCCGGTCTAACTCGGTGGGAGCTGCTGCGAACGCCGCCACCAGCGGATCGAACATCTTTAGATCGGGTCTCTGATTCGGGTTTCGAAACCTCACGTTGAGGTTAGTCAGCGGGACCGACACATGGTCAACCCGCCGGGCGTCTCTCCACTGCGCTGAAGTCATCATCTGCTGTGTTCCTCACATTGTCGATGTGTCTCCCACCGCTCAGAGTGGGAGAGACGTCTTCATAATGCTTTCATAACTGGGGCACTTCATTCAAAATGGGCACACATCGCGCCAGTCTGAGGCTAACGATTCATTTCGACAGGCCTGGCCCAATCAAACACCAGACAGACAGAAGCCCTGACTTTGCTTTTCGCAAGGCCAGGGCCTCTGTGCACACATAAGGCGCGCACAACGTTTCGCTGTGCGCTTGAATTAATCGGGCGACGTCCTACTCTCCCACACACTCGCGCGTGCAGTACCATCGGGGCTGAAAGGCTTAACTTCCGTGTTCGGGATGGGAACGGGTGGAACCCTCTCGCTGTGATCACCCGAAAAGTTGCCCAGACCGTCGTGAACAGCCCGGGACTTAAAGTCTTCGGAATTAATTACCGGCCAAAATATTGATAGTTATTGACGAGCCTACCGCGCTGCAAACTCAAACCGCACAATTAATTTTATGGTCAAGCCGAACGAGCTATTAGTAACGGTCAGCTCAACGCATTACTGCGCTTACACATCCGTCCTATCAACGTGATCGTCTATCACGGCTCTTCAGGGAGATCTCATCTTTGGGAAGGTTTCGTACTTATATGCATTCAGCACTTATCCTGACCGAACTTCGCTACTCAGCTGTGCCACCGAAGTGACAACTGAATCACAAGAGGTTCGTTCACCCCGGTCCTCTCGTACTAAGGGCAAGCCCCATCAAATCTCCTGCGCCCACCACAGATAGGGACCGAACTGTCTCGCGACGTTCTGAACCCAGTTCACGTACCGCTTTAATAGGCGAACAGCCTAACCCTTGGGAGCTTCTACACCCCCAGGATGCGATGAACCGACATCGAGGTGCCAA
>DATAXY010000054.1:0-102795 GCA_036272835.1 Bryobacteraceae bacterium | reverse complement strand
CGACTCAGGGGCCGGGATTCCCGAGATGGCGAGCGCAGCTCGCCTCTCGGTCCAGGAATCCTGGCGCGAAAGCGATAAATCTCGGGGGTTTGGGGGCAGCGCCTCCATCCCGGAAATGTTCTTCCGATTTTTCATGCTGTAACGATTTAGGCCAACTCCATTTTCGGAACGCGATCGCCGAGCAGAATCGCGAAGCGCTGCAAGGCGGCCTTCCAGTTCTGTACCGGCATGGTCCACTTCTTGGCGATGTGCTCCAGGGCCAGATACAGCAGTTTCATCGCGGCTTCCTGGTTGGGAAACGAGCCGCGCGTCTTAATCACCTTGCGCAGCGACATATTCAGCGACTCCACCGCGTTGGTGGTATAGATCACCTTGCGAATGTCGGCCGGATAGGCGAAGAACGGCGTGAGATGCTCCCAGTTCCGACGCCACATCTGGCTGATCGTGGGATACACTTGGTCCCATTTCGCGGCGAACTCATCGAGCCGCTGTTCGGCCTCTTCCACCGTGGCGGCGCGGTAAATCGGCTGTAGGTCCGCGGCCACGGCCTTGCGCTGTTTCCAGGAAACGTAGTTCAACGAAGCTCGCACCTGGTGCACAATGCACAGCTGCACCTGCGCCTCCGGAAACACCGTCGCAATCGATTCGGGGAACCCTTTCAGCCCATCCACGCAGGCGATGAACATGTCGGCCACGCCCCGGTTCTTCAACTCCGTCAGCACCTGCAGCCAGAATTTTGCTCCCTCGGCCTGACCCGCCCATAGCCCCAACACCTCTTTGTTGCCTTGCAGGTTGACGCCGATCACCACGTAAATCGCCTTGTTGCGGACGTGGCCCGTCTCGCGAATTTTCACTACCAGGGCATCCAAGTACACGATCGGATATACCGCATCCAGCGGACGGCTCTGCCAACTCTTGACCTCCTCCATCACCGCCTCGGTGACGTTGGAAATCAGCGTCGGACTCACCTCTATTTTGTAGATCTCTTCCAGGTGTCCCTGGATCTCGCGCGTGCTCATGCCCCGCGCGTACATGGAAATGATTTTGTCGTCAAAGCCGGTGAAGCGTGTCTGGTTCTTGCCGATGATCTTCGGCTCGTAGCGGCCGTTGCGATCGCGCGGCGTCTCCAGCAGCACCTCCCCGAAATCTCCCTTCAGGGTCTTGGTCGTCGCCCCGTTGCGCGAGTTTCCGCTGTTGTGGCCGGCCCGGTCATGCTTCTCGTAGCCGAGGTGGTCGGTCATTTCGGCTTGCATGGCCCGCTCCAGCAAAGCTTTTGTCAACTGCTTCAGTAGTCCCTCTTCGCCTATGATGTCTTCTGGCTTCTTGTAGTCAGCCAGCAACTTGTCGATGAGTTTGAGGTCAATTGCCATCCGGTCTCCCTAGTGTGATCCTTTCGATGGCCGTTTACACAGTTCACTTTATACGCTCGGCCGCGTTTGCGCGAGCATCTGCGCCGGCATCACTCCGAGTGAGAAGCCTGCATACACCAGCGCCTCTGGCAGTTCCTCGGCAGCGACCCGGCCGCGCTCAATTATGCCGTCGAATCCGATGTCTTGAGCATGTGCGATGCCTTCCGCAAGAGTATTGAAGGTACGGCCGTCGTACAGGTCCGGCGCATGCACAGTATGGCCGGCTTTTCTAAGTTCCTCTACAAAGGCGAGGAAGCCGGGCGTTTGTCCCTGCGCGTGATGAAACAGCAACACCTGCTGGGTTCTATCATCGATACGAGATGTCATTTGAATCCTCCGGGCGACTAGCCGACCCCCGCATCGCTTGATTGCGCAGCGAAGTTCCACAGTAAGGACAATAAACATCATTTGCACCGACTACGCGCTGGCACTGCGGGCAGCTAGGGCTCAGCCTGCAACTGCAACGAGGGCAGAAGTTGAAGGCCAACTGGACCGCTTTCCCACATTGCGGGCAGGTCTTGTGCAGCGGTTGGCGCAGGATGAAGTACAGAATGATACCCAGGCCGTTGGGAATAAGGATCGCTACCAGCGTCCAAAGGATAGGACTCATTTCTCTTCGCCGGGCGTCGTGGCTTATATAGCCGATCAATAAGAAATAGCAGCCCAATATGGCGCCGGCCAAGACGCCGAGCAGTACTCGTCCCCACGCCGGTGGGCCAGTTAGGATCGTATTGAAAATAAACTGCACGCTGGAAAATCCGATTGCCGCCAGTGTCCATGCCCACAGCGGAACGATTCTGATTTCCGCAGTTAGTCCAGTTTGAGGTTCGTTTTTCACCTGCATAAACTTGTTCGCCTTCTCATATCCCTGGCTTTTCTCCGTCGTTGGTCAAATGAGTGCCGTGAGCGAGGAGAAGCGCGCTCACGATCAGTGCCGGAGCGATCCAGAAGAACGCAAATCCCGCCTGCCAAACCCAACTGGATATACCTGACTGCAAGCCGATCCACTCAAAGGCTCGCCAGAACAAAGGAGTCGTAATTGCCGCCGAAAGCCCTACAAACAGGCAAGACAGCAATACCAGCCAAGCCCGCGCCTGCTGCTGTCGAAGCTCAAGGGCCCGCGAGCGCACGCGTAATTGCGTCATCTGCACCAGCGCGAAATCAGCGGCCAAAGATCGGGAACGCAGCACGCTAAGCGTCCGGCGAACCTCCTCCGCATAATCACTGCAGGGTGCGCACTGTTGCAGGTGGGCTTGCAGCCAGTTCTGTTGAACGTCAGAGAGATCTTGGCCGCCCCCCAAGGCGATGAGTTCCCGCGCCTGTTCATGTAAGTTCGCGCTCATCCCTGTGTCCCTTTCAACGTCTCCATTAACATGTGCAGCCCGCGATACACTCGTGATTTCACGGTGCTCAGTGGCGCGCCGGTCACTGCGCCGATGTTCTCTAAACTCAATCCATCGTGGAAACGCAGTGCGATAGCCTCACGGTACTCCGCCGGTATACCGGCCAATGCCGCACCGATGTGTTCGGTCTGCTGGCGCTGAGCAACCATTTCCCACGCCGAAGGACGCGTATCCACCGGTTCGAATGGTGCATGCTCATCGCCCTCCATCAGCCCGTCAAGGCTCACTGGCTTCTTCCTCCGCAAATAGTCGCTGGTGAGATTTCTAGCTAACGCGTAAAGCCACGTGCTGAATTCGTGCCGGCCGTTGTACTGATGGCCGCGTTCGATGACGCGAATCCAGGTTTCCTGGAAGATGTCCTCCGCCAGTTCACGATTTCCCGTTAGGTAAACCAGATAACGAAGAAGCCTGTGCTGATATTGCTCAATGAGATGGTCGAGTAAGTCCAGATCACGCCGGCGGAGGCCGCGAGCAATTGTGGTGGCCTCGGATTCCATCGCATTCGCGAAGCGATAAGCTATGGCGTTCATCCTACCCGGTTATGCGGGCAAGGGGATCAGAAAGACGCAAGTCGAGAGAGATTTCTCCTGTTACGGCGTGAACCCATTCACATTCAGGAGCTGCGGGTTTCCTGGTTTTCGAGAAAGCCGAATGACTCTTTCTTTTATTTCTGTCCGCATTTATAATTGCGAAACCATGCCCCTTCCTTCAGACCTTCTTGATCGTAAGCAAACTCAGTTTGTCTTGTGGCATCCAAACGCGGCCGCAGCCGTTCCGGACCTGCTCATTGGCCAATTTCAGCCCGCTAATCCGAACAAATTTATTAATTCGAAAAGCGTGCCACTTGCTCCGGTCGCGGGCTTCCCGGATCTCTATGCCGTCAACGCGGCAGCATGCGGCCTGAGTGACGGTGAGGCCTATCACTACTGGTTCCAAATTGAAGGCGGCATCCTCTGCACGGATCCATTTGCGACCACGGTGGATTGGCGATTGCGCGCGCCTCGCGCGCCGCTTCCATCCAACCCGGATGATCGTCAAGCGGCGGCGGTCGTCAAGTTTCGAGGCGGCAAACTAATTCCCAGCGACCCTGGCGGCGAGGAGATTGACTTCACCGGCGATCCCAGCCCAGCCGTGCTTCCCCAGAACAACCACCTGGTTATCTATGAAATGCCTACCACTTGGTCGCGCATCTCCGAGCCCGACGATCTAGACATCGGGGTTGGAACGTTCACGGACGTGCTCGCGTTAATTGACCCCAATGTCGCTGGCGCCAACTTCGACAACATCGCGGTCACGCAGCCCGGCCGGCAGTATCTTGTCGAGCTCGGCGTCAATGCAATTGAGTTGCTGCCTCCAGCCGACAGCTTCTTCAAACGCGAATGGGGTTACGACACCAGCCACTTCCTCTCGCCGGACGCCGAGTTGGGATTTCCAGACGAGTTTGCATCGTCTACTGCGAATCGCGATCTTGCGACCCTGGTCCGCACCGGCCATCAGAAGGGCATTCGCTTCTTCATCGATGCGGTCATGGCGTTCTCCCGGCACGAAGCATATCAATACATCAACCCAGATGATTTTTATATAGCCGATCCCGGGGCCGATCCAAGCGACCCCGACTCCCATACTTCGCGCGGCACCGGACCGGATAATTTGCGAAACGGCTTTGGAAGCGTGCTCTTCCGCTACGCGCGCTTCATCAATTCGTACGATCCCATCGCGGGAACTGTGGCTGCCGTCTCACCTGGGCGTCAGTTGATGCTGACATACATCACTCGTTGGATGCGCGACTTTCGCATCGACGGCGTGCGCATGGACAGCGTCGAAAACGTCTCGAACTGGGACTTTGTTCAGGAATTCAAAGATCGAGCTCATCAGCTCTTCGCGGAGCGTTGCGCCGCTGAAGGCGTGAGCCAGGCGGACGCAGACGCTCGCTTTCTTGTCGTTGGCGAGGAATTGAATATCCCGCTCGCTCTGCTGACACAAGGCCGGCTCGATGGGCTGTGGAATGACCCGTTCCGCTGGCTCGTTCGATCATTGATCATCGGGCAGGGAGATAGCTCGACCTTTGAATGGAACGTGCGGCAAGCAATTGATTGCCGGAATTTAGGTTATACCGACGGCTCCCAGGCAATCAACTACATCACCAGTCACGATGTCGAAGGCGATTGGAGACAGCGGCTCTACACGTTCCTGGGCACTGTCGGCCTTCAAAATGATTTCGAGCGCCGCGTCAAACTCGCTTTCGTATGTCTGCTGACTGCCGTCGGCGTCCCTATGATTTTGGCCGGCGAAGAGTTTGCCGATCAGCATGATCGCTTCGATCAGAACGGCCAGGTGACTCAGGCCGGAGGAAAACAGGTGGATCCGGTCAATTACACGCGACTGGAAGACGCCCTTCTTTCTGACGGGGAGACGCCCGACCCGATGCCGCCCATTCGGAGACGCATACTCGCTTATGTTAGCCTGCTCGTGCACCTTCGCACGCAGCATCCGGCGCTCGGTGTCAACGATACCGATTTCATTCACACCGATTTCACGCCCGGCCGGCGCGTGGTCGCTTGGCATCGCGGCAACTCTGGCACCGATCCGGTAGTCGTCCTGGCGAATTTTTCAGATTGGGGCACCGATGATCCCACGAACCCTTCGTCGGAATACGTTGTTCATAATTTCCCGCCTACTCCGGCAGGACGCCACTGGCGTGAAGTATCCCAACAGCGTTCCGTTCCCGACGAATGGATCGGTAGAGAACCAATCTATGCTTGGGAGGCAAAGGTATACACTCTCGCGTAGGCCTTTCGTTGCGATGGGCTACTTCTCTCTTACTCCCATCTCCTTTCCATCAGTCCAGGTGCATCGCGATACATGGCGAGCATCGGCACGGGGGAGGACTGGTAGAGAGATCGATACACCGGCGCTTGAAACAGCAAGCGGTGAAGATGCACCGATCTCCCGTTTGAGTGTCTTACCAGCAGTTGTTATTGCCCTGGTTGTTGTTGTTATTGTTATTGTTGTTGTTGTCGTTATTGTTATTGTTGTTGTTATTGTCGTTATTGTTGCTGCTAGAAGCTTTCAGGGCGACGGTGGCTTGGGCGGTAGCGGTCAGAACCGTAGTTCCAGCGGTGCCCGTGGCTTTGGCCGTGTTCGTCACCGAGCTGTCGCAGGGTTGCGGATACGATTTACCCGAGCCGAAGTTCTTGCATTGGCCGTTAATAACGGTAGGCGTCGAACATTTCCCAAACCCGTTCCGTCCAAAGGCGGACTTGTCGATTTCAACCGTGTAGCCGCACTGGAAGTTCCAGTTTCCATCCTGCCAGACAGGTGAATTTTTGGTACATCTGGTGTAGCTCGACCCCTGGTTCAGATTGTCGGAGAGAGACGTGTTGATGTTGACGATTTTCGAACAATCGCCTGAAGTCGGATAATTTCGTTCGACTCCGGCCGTACCGTAACCGGAAGGGCATCTGCTGCTGGAGCTAAGGTAATCGGCGGTGAAGTCCAAAACCTGGTTGCCTTGGCCGTCAAAGAATTGAAACTCGGCTGTGTTCGCGTCCACTATGCTGCTGAACGAGTGGCCGGATTTGCCCCAGCCCTTGTTGCTATTCGAACCATAGGTATTGTCGACCGAATCAGGATCCTGCACCAGGGTCACGCAAATATTGCCGTTCGATTTCTGTTTTGTGACCAGCGTGCATTTTTGCGTATTGCCCCACCAGTCGGTCGCCTGTTCGGTAATCGGTAGATATAAGTTGGCGGTTAAAGTGACCGAGGCTCCGGGAGCCAGGCTTGCGATTGTCCCTACGGTAACGTCGTCCGCAAGATAACTCGGCGTGCCATTGTCGTCGACGACGGTGATATTGGTAACCGTTACATTGCCCGTGTTCTTGACGGTGTAGCTGTAAGTGACCTGCTGGAAGCATTTGGCGTTCGAGGTGTTGGCCTTCTTGGTGAGCGTAATCGACGGAGCGGGTGGCGGACCGCCATTGTCGGAAGAGGGCACCGTCACAACGACCAAAATCGGCTGATAGGCACTGGTGGCGCCGGGTGATAGGGCGATGCCGAGGAGTTGCGAAGCTGCGGGTACGAAATTCGCGCCGTTGTTTTGCGCATCTGTCACTAACCGTGCCGAATTCGCCGTTGGCGTTTCGGGTGTGCCGACTATCGTCCAGATCGCCTGCTGAACATCGTTTACCGTGGAAGCGACTTCATTGGTCGCGCCAGTAGGATTGTTGATCAGCCAGTTAATTTCGTTCAATTCGGTCTGCGTGACGCCGACGCTTGCGAGATCGGACGAACCGGCATTCTCCGATGAGAATGCAGAGTACGTCATGGATACATTCGGGACAACGCCGTACGAATTCAAGCACCAGGCATTATATGTGCCAGGCGTAAAGCTGCCGGCGGTGGTCGTGACCACAAACGTAGAAAAGGCGCCCGGCGACGGCTCTGCCGTACTCAGAGACGCCGATTCCGACTGTGTGCCCGTTATCGTCGAGGGAATAACAAGCGAGTTCTGAGCAAAACCCGAGCAGGCGATTGAGAAAAGTATTCCAGTTAAGATTCCCGACTTCACGATGAAGCGTGATTGCCTGCGTCTGAAGATTGTATAAGCCATAAAAGAGTCCTCCAATTAATTCACCGAAACATTGCGGTGTTAGATGAAACGTCCGGAAACGATTTCAGGCTAATATTTTTCTTTTCTGAAGGAAACGAATAGGGGTACTGTGGCAGAACGAGTACTGGACGCCCGAGCCACTAGGACTAAGGTGTTCTCTTGCGATATCGTGAGTACTAAACGGCCTTTTCCGTGCGTGAGATGGTACCAACGCTTGCGGTCAGAATTGACAAGAAAAAGTAAAGGCCATTAGTCTGGACTATATGGGTATCAAACGCAGATTATTCGACTGCAGTTTGATTTCGCCTCGGAGGCATTTATAACACAAATGATAACTAAATTACTAATTTGGACCGCTGCTTCGGCCGCGCTTCTTACCCCGTTGGCGTACGGGACCACCGTATCGTTCAACGTCCCCAGTGGCGGCACGTTCCAGGGCGGTGCGATGGGTGGCCTGACCCTTCCAAGCGGTGATAAGAGCTTTTCGGCCACGTTTACGTCAAACGATCCAAGCAACGTGAATGTGACTGCGTCGCCGACGTTTTTCGGTGCGCCGGGTGTCGCACTTTCCCAAGGCAGCGCTCTTGGGAAATTCACGTTTTCAGACAGTACGCAATCAAAATCGACTAATACCGGCCCTATCGATCTCGATATGAATGTGACGGTGGGTTCCGTCTCAACAACATTAACGTTTGTCGGCAATCTGGTGTCGGCTGTATCCGGCAGCACTGATGTGCTTGACATAAATTACACTCCGGAGGCTGGCCAATTCGTGGAAACGATTTTCGATCCGGCCTACAATGTCTCCGGAACTTATGTGATGCAGTATTTGAACGGCTATGAATTTGGTGTACTAGAATCGACATTAGCGGAGTCCGGCGAAATCGATGGTGGAAAGCAGGTTGGAATCGATGGCGTGGTCTCCGCAGCGCCGGAACCGGGAACGCTATTTTCCTTCGGCTTGACCGGGGTTGGGCTAGTGGCAGTCGGATTTAAAAAGAGGCGTTTAAAAAGCCGTAATTAGTGAAGTGATGGGTGGAAAAATGGCCCGCCGGCTCGCTTGAGCTGACGGGCCTTTTGTTATTAAATTAACCCACTATACCGCGGCACTCCCCAAGGCTAAGTCGTGGGACTCCATCTCTCCTGCACCAACCTCGGATTACGAGTTCATCGCCAGTTTCTAAGAAGATTCGCCGCTCCCCCGTGGGTAACTGAAGTCGGTCAACGCCGCCTTGTGTGAGTTCAAGCAAGCAGGCGCGAGACTCGGTAGCCGGCCCAGATAGAGTTCCAGTAGCCAGTAAATCGCCTGGTAGTAGATTGCAGCCGTTGCTGGTGTGGTGAGTCACTAATTGCGGTAAAGTCCAAAATAAATGCCGCAGATTTGACTGCGTTATTATTAATGGGTCATAGCCTTGATCCCGCATTTGTTTGGAGGTTAATTCCGCTTGAAGCGTCACGTCGAAGACTACGCTGCCCTCCTCTGAAGGCTGGAGGTAGAGTAGAGGCTTCGGATCGCTTGACGAACGAGTAAATGGGACGCGAAACGGCTCCAAAGCCTCTATAGTCACCACCCATGGCGATATGCTAGTAGCGAAACTCTTCGATAGGAATGGCCCCAAGGGCATATATTCCCAGCTCTGAATATCTCGCGCACTCCAGTCGTTGAGCAGGCAGAGGCCGAAGATGTGCGATTCTGCTTCATCGATCGCAATCGGAGCGCCCAGTGAGTTACCGGGTCCGATGAATATACCCACTTCCAGCTCAAAATCCAGCGCTTCGGTTGCCGCAAACACGGGGGCGCCGGCGCCGGGGGGCTTATGTTGACCGCTGGGGCGGGGAACTGGGGCGCCACTGACCACAATTGAGGACGCACGCCCGTGATAAGCGACAGGCATGTATTTATAATTCGGCAACAGTGGTTGCTCCGGACGAAAAATGCGGCCAACGTTCGCGGCATGATGGATGGAAGCGTAAAAATCAGTGTAATTACGAATATTGGCAGGCACGAGTAGTTCGGCTTGTGCCATCGGCGTCAATAGCGGCTCGATCGCCTGACGATTGGATCGCCAATGTTCAGTGGTGGTTCCGAGCAATTCGACGATCCTAGCCCGTAGGCCAGTCCAGTGGGCGGTACCCAGAGCCATCAGCCCATTCATACAAAACGCGCGGCACGCATCTTGCGTTTCTAGGGGCAGGGAAGCGAGTAAGCCGGCGTCGGCACAACGGCGTAAATCGAGAATTTTATCGCCAATACCTACTCCGAGCGACGGCAATTTCAACGTTGGCGTACGGAATAAGGTGTACGGCAAATTTTGGATTGGGAAGCCAGTACCGGAGTCGTTTGCCGACTCCACCCACGAGCTGACATTTGTCACGGCGACAGCCTATTTACTCAATTCGATTACGAAGTGTTTTTTCAGACCCTGCCAACACTCGTAATATTCGTGTTGCAGAATCTTGCTTTCGAGAGCGAACCGGGTCGGCTGGATGACTAACTGGGTTTCGAACATGAAGGCCAGCGTGCCGGCAAGGTACTGCGGCTTGAGATCGGTCTCGCTGGCACGTTCGTAGGTTTCTGCGTCAGGCCCATGCCCTGACATGCAGTTGTGCAGACTTGCGCCGCCGGGCACGAAACCTTCGGCTTTGGCGTCGTACTGGCCAAAAATCAGCCCCATAAATTCATTCATCATATTGCGGTGAAACCAGGGGGGACGGAACGTTCGCTCGGCGACCATCCAGCGCGGCGGGAATACAACGAAATCGACATTTGCGGTGCCTACAAACGCTGTAGGAGCCGTTAGAACCGTATAAATCGAAGGATCAGGATGATCGAATGAAACTGAGTTGATGCAGTTGAAATTAGCCAAATCGTATTTGTAGGGCGCGTAATTGCCATGCCATGCTACTACATCCAGCGGCGAATGATCTATGCCGGCGATCCACAATACGTCCAGAAACTTGGTGGCAATTTGAAAATCTCCATCGAGATCTTCGAAAGCGGCTACAGGAGTGAGGAAGTCGCGGGGGTTTGCTAACCCATTTGCACCGATAGGGCCTAAGTCAGGGAGGCGTAGGTATGGGCCGTGATTTTCGCAGATATAGCCACGCGCTGAGTTATCGAGAAGATCTACGCGAAATTTAAGCCCGCGCGGGATAACGCAAAACTCACCCGGCGTCAGGTCGAGGATGCCTAACTCTGTACGGAAGCGAAGCCGGCCGAGCTGGGGGACGACGAGCAATTCACCATCCGCGTCATAGAAGAAGCGATTCCGCATGCTTGCGTTCGCCGCGTACAGATAGATACCAACTCCCGTTTGCAGGTCAGGACTGCCGCTGTTACCAAGAGCGACGATGCCATCGAGGAAATCAGTACGTTCTACGGGGATGGGCAGAGGGTCCCAACGAAGCTGATTGGGCGGCGCGGGCGGTTTTGGAGAGCCGTCGCTGCCGAATCGTCCGGCGGGCATATCCCGGAATGGTTTATGCGTTACGGAAGGCCGGATGCGGTAGGTCCAGGTGCGCCGATTCACCCCGCGTGGCGATGTAAACGAAGTGCCACTGATCTGTTCCGTATACAGCCCCAGTGCGTTGCGCTGTGGCGCGTTCTGCCCTTTGGGGAGCGCTCCGGCGACCGCTTCCGATGCAAACTCGTTTCCGAAGCCGGATTGATAACGCAGATCGTTTGAGGACATAGGCATCTACAGATTGCCCCGGCGCTCCTGCTCGCGTTCAATCGCTTCAAACAGCGCTTTGAAGTTGCCTTTTCCAAAACTGCGGCTGCCTTTGCGCTGGATGATTTCGTAAAATAACGTTGGCCGATCCTCGACGGGCTTCGTAAAGATTTGGAGCATGTATCCTTCGTTATCGCGATCGACCAAAATACCGAGGCGGGCGAGGTCCTCTAGCCGTTCGTCTATTTTGCCGACTCGAGAAGTCAATTCCTCGTAGTAGGTCGCCGGTACCAAAAGAAACTCGACGCCCTGCTTGCCTAATCTGGCCACCGTCGCGATGATATCGTTCGTGGCCAAGGCGATGTGTTGTACACCCGGGCCGCCATAGAAATCGAGGTACTCCTCAATCTGGGACTTGCGGCGTCCGGCGGCGGGTTCATTGATCGGGAAACGGATGCGTTCGTTGCCGCTGGCCATGACTTTTGACATCAACGCAGAATATTCTGTCGATATATCCTGATCGTCAAAATGCTTGAACATGCGAAAGCCCATCACACGTTCATAGAAGTCGACCCAGGCGTTCATTTGGCCCCAGCCCACGTTGCCGACCATGTGGTCGATGTGTAGCAATCCGACGGGCCGGGCGATGGGGTCCGGAGACGGAGCAGGAGCATAGCCGGGGAGAAATGGACCGCGATATGCGCCGCGTTCGACAAACGTGTGGATGGTGTCACCGTAGAGCGCAATAGACGAGCAACGGGCGGTTCCGTTTGAGTCTTCGATTCTTACGGGCGATTGCACACCGCGGGCGCCTCGCCGTGTGGTTTCTTCCCAGGCGGACACGGCATCGTCGACAGTAAGCGCAATGGATTTGACACCGTCTCCATGGCGTGTCAGATGATCTGCGATTTCGCCGGTTGGCTGCAGAGGCGTCGTCAGCACGAAGCGGATCTTATTCTGCTGCAGCACGTAGGACACGCGGTCGCGGGTTCCGGTTTCCGGTCCGCGATAGGCGATGAGTTCGAAGCCCATTGCTGCGCGGTAGAAATAGGCGGCCTGCTTGGCATTGCCCACATAAAATTCGACATGATCGGTTGCATGAATGGGCAGGAAGTCCGCTCGAGTATTCGCGACCTGCCGTGTCTCTTCAAATACGTTTGGCATAGGAATGTACCTCGATTTGCGCGCAAATTTGGATCAACGCATCAACGCACATTTGGTTTTCCTCCGGCGTGCCGACGGAAATTCGTAAAGCGTTTGGGATGCCCGTCGCGCGCAAAGGACGGACAATCACGCCGCGCTTGAGAAGTTCCTCAAAAATGAGCCGGGCCAGCTCTGGCGAGTCGAAGACAGCCATGATGAAGTTCCCGGAAGACGGCGGGACGGTGAACCCGGCTTCGCGAAAAGATCGCGTCAGGAACTCGCGGCCATTAGCATTGCTTTCGATTGATTCGTGGAGAAAATCCTGGTCGTCTAGCGCACCGAATGCAGCCGCAGCAGCGGGTCCGCTGGGTGCAAACGGCAACTTGATCTTCAAGAGCATCGCGATGAGATCCTGGTGCGCGAAGCCGTAACCAACACGCGCCGCCGCCAGACCGTAGACCTTCGAAAACGTGCGCAAAGTAATTACGTTATCGAAACGATAGCGGAGCGAATCGGGGAATGCCGGGTCGTCCATGGCGAATTCGAAATAGGCCTCATCCAGGATGATCAACACGCGGCGCGGCACACGGGCGTGAAATTCCTCAAATGTTTGGCGCGTGAAGGTGGCGCCGGTCGGATTGTTCGGGTTGGCCAGATAGACCAGCTTGGTGCGTTCAGTAATCGCCGCGGCCAAAGCGTTCAGGTCGTAGTGCCAGTTGCGGTAGGGAACGGTTCGGTAGGAGACGCCTCGCCCATGCGCTAAGGCCTGGAAGCCCAGAAATGCCGCTTCCGTCGTGAGCACCTCGTCGTCATCGCTAAGGAACGTTCGGAGAATATCGGCCATGATTCCTTCACTCCCGGAACCGGCGATGACGTTCTCAACCTTTACGTCGAAACGCTCCGCTAGCTTACGGCGCAACGCCACTCCACCATCTGGGTAACGCGACATTACGGCCAGTTCCTTGCGAGCGCTCTCCACGGCAAGCGGAGAAACGCCGAGCGGATTTTCATTGGACGATAGTTTCACGATACGAGTCAGTTGAAACCGGTCCCGTATATCGTCCGGGGTGAGCCCCGCCTCATAAGGACGGAGGGAAAGAATGTGAGCGGGAACCAAAATGTGAGAGCCGGGCAAGGAACCTTCTCCATCATCAATATATCATAGATATATCTAACAGAATCTGCGAACCTTCCTCTATGGCCCGCGCACGGACAAAAGCTGAAACCGGCTCGACACTTGCCGACCGCGCATATCGGGCGATCAAGCACGGCATCCTACGCGGAGAATTTCCGGAAGGGAGCTTTTTGGTGGAATCGGAGATTCTGTCCCGGTTTGCTATCGGCCGGACTCCGTTTCGCGAGGCCTGCAATCGGCTGCACAACGAACATTTGTTGGAAGTGGTTCCGCGGCGGGGTTATTTCGTGCCTGAGTTGAGCTTTCGCTCGGTCCGCGATCTGTTGGAGACGCGACTCGTTTTGGAAGGGATCGCCGCCGAACTCGCGGCGCTGCGCGCTGAACAGGCGGAAGTGGACGTACTGGAGGCGGCATATAAGGAGACACTTAAAGCCGCAAAGTCCGGAGCTAGCCTGGACGCCTTCCTGGATGCAAATCAGAAATTTCACATGCAAATTGCGCGCATGAGCCACAATATCGAGTTCGAAGCGCTGCTCCGCGGAGTGCTGGAACGGTCCACGCGCCTGGTTTATCTGGCGGCGCAGAGCGCACAGGAAGTACCTAAGGACGTGGAAATGCTGCTGAAGCCAATTATTGAAGCCATTCGGAGGCGAGACGCAATTGCCGCGCACGATGCCGTGGTCCGCGACATCACGCAGGGGCAACTGAACGCGCTGGGCCGCGATGTGTGGGGCGCGGGGGCAGGTGTGCGGCGGAATGGAGCGTTACTGGAACGCGCGGCGCCCCGCTAGAAGTAAGAGGCATCCTATGATGTCTTCTGGACGGATTCCGCCTCTGATCTACTTTCTCCACATTCCAAAGACAGCCGGTACGACGCTGCTGCAGTACGTTTCCGCGCAAGTCGCGCCGGATCGGCTGATCACAACATATGGCGGCGAACTGGCGTTTTACGCTCCCGATCGAGATTTTGTGGCGCGCGTTCGGTCCCGGTGCGATCCCAAGACCGTGATCTATGGGCACTATGGGTTTGGCGCTCATCTGCTGCTCGATGACCAGCAACCTCGGTACGTCACTTTTTTCAGGGATCCTACGCGGCGAATTCTCTCATTTTTCGCTCATCAGGCCCGCGAGCCGCAGGCCCGTTTGTATGACGCTATTGCCAAAGGACTGACGCTGAAGACAGCGATCGCACAGCACTTGGCTCCCGAAGTGAATAACTATGTTACCCGGATATTGACCACTGATTTGAGCTTAGTGGAGGCGCTTCGGACGAACCTAACATCACTGCGCTTCGCGGCGGGCGTCTGGAACGGTTTAGGCCATGGCCCCGGGGGGCCATACGACCAGATTTTGCATCGCGCACATTATCAAATGGCCGTGGAACATCTTGATCGGCACTTCGCGTTCGTGGGCATTGCCGAGCGAATGCAGGAATCTATGGTTCGTTTAGCGCACGGAATGGGTTGGAGCACGCCGGGCGAAGATTTGATTTTGAATGCCGCCACCGAGTCGCACCCGCCTGTCGACGATGAAACGGAGGCGTTGATCTCAACGTACAACGCATCGGATATCGACCTATATCGGCGTTGCGGTGAGAACTGGCTGGAAGCGTTTTGAAGGATTACCGCTAAGCTGGAATTGTCGTCTCATGCGTACCCTATCATCTTCTCCCTTGATTTTATTTCTGGCGTTCGCGGCGCTCAATCGTTTCCCGGCCGGCGCCCAGCAGACCAATCAAGTAACCCGCGCCACATTAGACAACGGCTTGCGCGTAGTGATCGTCCGAGACCCTCTGGCCCCAGTGTCGACACTCGAGACGAATTATCTGGTGGGAGGCGATGAAACGCCGGACGACTTTCCCGGGATGGCGCACGCCCAGGAGCATATGGCATTTCGCGGCTGCGCGGGATTGACAGCGGACCAGATCGCGGCAATTTTCGCCCAGCTCGGTGGATACTCGAATGCCGATACGCAGCAGAACATTACTCAGTACTTCGTCACGGTGCCGGCGCAGGATCTGGACGTAGCGCTCCGCGTAGACGCGGCTTGCATGGCCGACGTGCAGGATTCGCAGAGTCAATGGGATGAGGAACGTGGCGCCATCGAGCAGGAGGTCTCACGCGACCTTTCGAATCCTACCTACAAATTCATTAAGCGGCTAAATCACGATCTCTTCGCGGGGACCCACTATGCAGAAGACCCGCTGGGTACGAAGGAGTCTTTCGATCAAACCACAGGCCAAATGCTGAAGGACTTTTACAAGAATTGGTATGCGCCCAATAACGCTATCCTGATCGTCACGGGCGATATAGACGCCGCAGCCACTCTGGCGAAAATTAAACAGTATTACGGGTCAATTCCGCGCCACTCCGTCCCTGCGCGACCCGCAATCGATCTGCAACCGGTAAAGGCCGAGAGTTTCACTCAGGACAGCAATTTGCCGTACATGCTGACCTTCGCTTCATTTCGTTTCCCGGGCACCGACAGCCCCGACTTCGCCGCGGCGCAGGTTTTGAGTGATGTGATGCAAAGCCAGCGAGCGAGCCTGTACGGGCTGGTACCGCAAGGAAAGGCGCTGGGTACCGACTTTGGCCTGGTGGAGACGTATCCGAAGGCCAGTGCGGCGTTCGCCATGGTAGCGCTGCCTGCCGGCGCGGATCCAGCCCCGGCACAGGCGGAGATGAAGAAGATTTTGACCGGCTATGCCGCCAACGGAGTTCCTGCCGATCTGGTCGATGCTTCGAAGAAGGGTGAGGTAGCGAGCGCGGAGTTCGAGCGGAACTCGATCTCGAACCTGGCATCGCTGTGGTCGCAGGCACTGGCAAGCGAGGGCAGAGAATCGCCGGAACAGAATGTAGAGGCCATTGAGAAGGTCACCGTGGCCGATGTTAATCGGGTGGCGAAGAAGTACATTTTGGAGCAGAATTGGGTGACCGCAACGTTGAAGCCGGTGCCCTCCGGCAAGCCGGTTTCTTCAAAAGGCTTTGGAGGATCTGAGCGGACCACGTCGGCGCCTACTAAGCCGGTCGCGCTGCCCGAGTGGGCCGAAGCGGCCGTAAAGTCGCTCCGGATTCCGCCGCAAACCCTGCATCCGGTGGATCTGAACCTTCCGAACGGAATTCGACTGATTGTGCAAACGGAGACGGCAAGCCCGACCGTCACTGTGACTGGGTCGATCAAGACGCAATCGGAAATGGAAGCTCCCAAAGAGCAGGAAGGAGTCTCAGACGTTCTTGACGGGCTGTTTTCTTATGGCACAAAGACACTGGACCGTCTTGCGTTTCAGAAGGCGCTGGACGACATCGCTGCTTCCGAATCGGCCGGGGCGAATTTCAGTCTGAAGGTAGTCAAGAGGGAATTCGACCGGGGCGTGCAATTGTTAGCTGACAATGAACTGCATCCGGCGTTGCCCATCGAGGCGTTTCAGGTGGTACAACAGCAGACCGCGCAGGAGACGGCGGGCGAACTGCAGAGTCCGGGATATCGGACTGAGCGCGCGCTTGAGCATGCTTTGCTACCTCCTACCGATCCCCTCCTGCGGGAAGCGACCCCGCGGACTATTTCGGCTTTGAAATATGAGGATGTAGCAGGCTACTACACCAAAACGTTTCGGCCCGACTTGACGACGATTGTTGTAATTGGCGACATTACTGCGGACGAGGCTCGTCCTGTAATCGAAAAATACTTTGGATCGTGGCAAGCAAGCGGCCTGAAGCCCGATGTTGTGTTACCTCCGGTGCCGGGGAACAAGGCAGCAGCGGTAAATGTGCCCGATCCCAGCAGAGTGCAGGATTCAGTCAACTTAGTCGAGGAACTCGAAATGAATCGATTTAATCCGGAGTATTATGCGCTCCAACTGGGCAACCATGTGCTGGGAGGCGGCTTTTATGCTACCCGTTTGTATCGCGATCTTCGGGAGAAAGCGGGTCTTGTCTACAATATTGACGACTCAGTCACCGCCGGCCAAACACGCGCCCAATACTCGGTCAGTTATGGCTGCGACCCGCAGAACGTTTCGAAAGCCCGGGCCATGGTGGAGCAGGACCTTCGTGACATGCAGAAGAATAACGTAACGCCGGCCGAATTGCAGCAGGCCAAGGCTCTGTTGCTGCGGCAGATCCCACTGGCTGAATCGAGCGAAGACAATCTCGCTGCCGGAATGGTCGCACGGGCGCGGATCGGTCTGCCACTCGACGAGCCACAGAATGCGGCGAAGCGCTATTTCGCGATGACGGCGGATGAAGTACGCGCGGCGTTCTCAAAATGGGTGAATCCGGGAGATTTCGTTCAGGTTGTGCGCGGCCCGGTACCGCAATAAATTCGGCAACGGGCGCAAGAAGCCTGACCCTCAGAAGTGACGTCCCAGAAGGCGGTAAACGCAGTCAATCCAGCCTCCGAGCCCGCCAATCCCCAATCTACAATGGCCGATAACAGGTATTATGTAAACTTCTAGGGTAATAATATACTTGCCTGACAGGACATGATAAGCTGGGCATGGCGTGACAGGCCGGGAGTTCAGATGTCTTGGTCGAAGAGAAACTGTTCGAGGATAGCTTGGGAGGCTTGCTCAATAGAGATCTTAGGCCCGTCAATGCCCTGACAGAGGAATACCATTCCGCTCTCGTCGGCGTCGATTCCAAAAATGTGTGCGGCCATTGGAATTGAAGCGCCGCCTCGACTGTCGATCTTTATGTGGTTTTTTTCGAGCCTGCAGACGAATGATCTGGTGTGGGTAGCGAAGGTCTTTTTAGCACAGAATCCGGCATCTGGCGGCTCTATCAAATCAACCTTTATTCTGTCTTTATATCGATCATTGAAGCTCCGAACAGCAGCTTCTAGTGAGCGCACTAGTTGCCAATAGATATCGTTGGCTTCTAGTTCGATTGCACGCTCTTTGTTGGCTCTCCGCTCAACCCAGTTCATTGGGTTTAGTTTAGCCGTAAAGAGTCCATGAGTCACGCACAATTCTCCTGTAGACTAGAATTGCGCGTTAAAACAATTCGATTTAGAAATGGTTCTAAGGTCCTAACGCTTCAAGCTTGGCGGCACGGTGCGTTCAGGTCCAAAGGCCATTTAGGGCGGTCAGCGCTATGCGGTGACGGATGGCATTCTAAGTGTGCCATAGGAGCTTTCAGGATGTCTACCGCCGCAATGAATGATTTGCAAGCGCCATCGGCCTGCCTTCCGCCTTGGCTGGAGAATCCATACAGGCTGGTGAGTTTATGGGACATGAATAAGTTTAACGCCGATAAGTTTTGTCGCTGCTCGGGCCTAATCGGGCAAGCAATCGTCGCGTTGAGAAGCGGGCAATCCCTTGAAGAACAAAACGTCGGAATGCTGTTCACTCAATTAGAAGAACTACGGACCCATTGTGAAGAGTTAGGACTCTTCGTTACGCTAGCCCAGATAAATCGAGTTACGGACTGGGGACGTTCGGGACTGGCCGATAGCCGACCTGCTCAATATTGCAGCGAATTGGGTGAAGTGATGACTCGTCTCAGTGATGAACTCGGTTGTCATGAGTTTCTCCATATACCAAGCGAGAAGCGCAGGTTTTATAACGAGATCATCGAACCATACCTCCATCCTGGAAAGAAGACCGGGAATTTTATAGCCAATGTAGCAGCCATTTTAGGGTTCTAAAGGATGCTTGGCGCAACTACACTGCGCATGCGCGAGGCAAATACACGGAAGAAGAGACCGAGACCATTCTAATCAATGTTCGAGGCTTCATGCAAAAGTTGGCAACCCGTATCTCTGAGTAATGAGACGATATGGATATGAGATCGCAACAACCAGAAATGATCGAAGGTCTGGAAGCATGGACGCGCTTTGCGAAGGCCATGAAGAAGGTGATCTCCGTTCCGCATGAGGTAGTTCAGAAGCGCATCGAAGAGCACCGCAAGGAATCGGCACTCAACCCAAACCGGCGCGGTCCAAAGCCGAAGCGGAAACCCGCTTCCCGCGCCCCTGGCGTTTAGCCTCCTTCTTAGAAGGCTTCCGTTTCTCCCTCCTTCCCGGTCAACTCTTTGTAGGTCAACCGACGCCCTACAATCTGTTTCATGACAGCGAGTTTGCCGCCGCTCACTTCATCCTGCATGGCCAGCCGTGCGCGTTGCAGCATGAACCAGGCGCTCTTTTGAGTCACGCCGATGGCGCGGTGAATTTCCCAAGAGGAGATGCCGTTCTTGCAGTTGACCAGCATCCACATAACCGGAAGCCACTTGTCGAGACCGATAGGCGAATCCTCGAAGATGGTCCCAACCTTCAGCGAGAACTTCTGGCGCGGATGCTTTTGATAGCACTTGTAGACCCGCGCATTCGGCAGATAGGCAACATCGTCAGATCCGCAATGGGGGCAACGAACCCTGCCATCCGTCCAGCGAAGCCTGACCATGAACGCTCGGCAGTTCTCGGCATCGGCGAAGAACTTAACGGCTTCCTGTAGAGTCTTGGGGGCTTCCATGTTTTAACTTTACAGGAAAGAGCTGTGTCAGTCAAGTATATTCTTACCACTTCTAGCGGTGCACAGATTTCGGGCTAAAGAGGGCTCGGTTGGACGTGAGAGCGAGTCGTCAATGCTTAGGGTCCAAACCCTCAAAGACCTCGGCCAGAGTAAAGCGTATGTCGCCGGCCTCCAGAGCGTCCACTGCAAGTCTGGGCTCATCCCCGCTCTGATAACTCCAAGCGCGGCGCTTATCCGGGTCTACCACCCAACAAAAAGGAACGCCCCATTCGTGATAGATCTCGCACTTCGCAAAGGTCGCCCCGATTCTGTCTCCGGGAGATAAAATCTCGATTGCCAGCACCAGCGGGGTCTCCGCATAGATCTCCGTTGACCCGACGTTGCGGTGTTGCACAGCGATATCAGGCAGTCTGTACTCCGTGGGACGGACACGCACATGCCACTCGCTAGCTGCCGCGTATTGGGGATATCGTGCGAAGAGGTGACCGAACCACATTTGCAGGATCCCGTGGAGGCGACTACCCATCGGCTTCTCAATCACCACCCCATCGACGTATTCCCGCGGTGGACGTTCGTCGATGGTTTTTAGAAATTCTTTCACCGGCACCAGTGTCGTGCTCGCCATCGCTCTCAGCTTAGCGCTTATTCTTCAACTCCGTGGAGTTGGACCGTATGCGCCTGCGCAATCTTAAAGAATCTGCTGATGTTATCCCGTTCAAGCACTTGAATTGTCAACAGTTGCCCAGATCCCGACGGAACTGTTCGTGATCGCACAACGCGGTCAACCGCCTAGCTCGGGCTTCGGCCCTGATTGCGGATGTACTCTCCAAAGCCGGAGACTAGCTTGTCGATGCGCTCATTCAGTCCCTCACCTAGTTCCCGGAGTTGTCTTCCCTGTTCCTCGAGTTGGACCGTGTGCGCTTGCGCAATCTTCAACAAACCGTTTATTTCATCCTGTTGAAGTACTTGAGCCCTCAGCAGTTGCTTATGATCGTGACGGAATTGCTCATGATCGGCGATGAACAATTCAAGAGCGCGCTCAATGCGATCCATCCGCGAATCCCGGCTGCCGTTTTCTTCGGTCACAACTATAATTTAGCTTAGACCGGCACGAGCCCGCGGCGGATTCCAATGAACACGGCTTCGGCGCGACTGCGGGCGCCTAATTTCGCGAGGATCTGCGCCACGTGAAATTTCGCCGTATGGCCGGATATTCCGAGCTGACCGGCAATCTCCTTATTCCCCAGACCATCGGAGAGCATGCGTAGCACTTGGAGCTCGCGCGCGGTCAGCGTCTCAGTCGGAAACTCCTCATCGCGATGTGCTGCATCCGGGTGAATGGCATGTTGTTGGGCGGCCAATTGCCTGGCTTGCGGCCGAGTTAACACGACCAGGTCGTGCGCCGCTGCTGCGATTGCCGCACCGATTTCGGCCGCAGTGGCATTCATAGGCATCCATGCGCGCAGACCG
This sequence comes from Bryobacteraceae bacterium, assembly GCA_036272835.1. GTDB lineage: Bacteria > Acidobacteriota > Terriglobia > Bryobacterales > Bryobacteraceae > Bog-105. Next base: position 81,486 of record DATAXY010000054.1, on the reverse strand, counting down.
TTTCCGAGCGGTAAGATGTCCGCCGGCGAATCGCTGAGAACAACGGTAGGACGCGACGCGGGCAAGGAGTCGGCCCGGCCAACGCCAGCCACCAGAAAGACGTCAGCCAAACCGCCAAACCCGGCGCTCGAAGCCCGCGTGTCCACTACCTCCAGCCGGTCATCCTCGGCAAGCATGGCGGCAAGGCGCCTCGCTTGGGCCAAACTCCCGGCGATCACGGCCACGCGAATCAAGCCGCACTCTCAACCTGTTCATAGCGCACCGCCACATGCCGCAAATTCGATTGGCCGCCGCCACGATAGAAATCAAGTCGCAAGAGCGGGCCCGGCGCATCTATCTCGATCTGAAGATCGTCCGTGTCGCGAAAGCGTCTTCCGTTGGCCGCCACCAGGATGTCGCCTGGTAACAACGAGGCAGCCTCGGCCGAACCACCGTGGGTTATCTCCAGGAGCATCAGGCCTAGTTCGCCACTTTTCAATCGAACAGGCCGAATGACAACGCCCAGGCTACGTCCGGACATTGCTCGGGTAAAGAACGCCTGCACGGCCCGGCTGGGAATGGCGAGGGCCAGGCCGCCTTCGACAATCATAGTATTGATGCCCATTACATAGCCCTGCCAATCGGCCAGCGGACCGCCCGAATTGCCCGGCGCCAGCCGTACGTCCGCCTGAATCCATTCGCGGTGGCCAAATTGTGCAATCGATCGGACCGCGTGAATGACGCCTGTCGAGACGGCCCCGACAAATCCAAGCGGATTCCCGACCGCCACAACGGGTACACCGGACTGCAAGCGACTGGAATCACCCAGAGGCGCCGGCGGCGCGTCGAGGTCCAGCGCCCGTAATAGCGCTAGATCCCGGCTGCGGTCCAGCCGCATCACAGTCGCCCGATGCGACTTGCCCTCCCACGACTGGACTTCGATGCCCTCGCCACCGATTACGTGGGCATTCGTGATGAGATGTTGATGCTTTAGGACGACAGCCGAGCCCGAACCGCCGCGTGCACCAAGCACCTGAACCGTAGACCGCCGTAGCGCTTCCGCTACGCGTCCGGGAACTGAAACTGGAATTGGCATATGGGCATTCCCTTCCCCGCCCTACCGGGTCTTTTGAGCACGCTCGCCGATGGTGATGTCCGCTTCAACCGGGTCGCCACCGCGCAGCAACTTTGCCTTTACGGTCTTACCAACCGCATCTCCGCGCAGAAGCGCCTGAAGATCGCCTACGTCTTCGAGTGCTCTACCATCGATGGAAATCAAGACATCGCCGAGTTGCAAACCCGCCTGCTCCGCCGGCGAATCCGCTTCGATACTCAGCACGATCAAACCCGATTCAGCCTCAATACCATGTCTGTCGCGTAAACTCTTCAAGATGGCGACTGGCTGCAAGCCGACCCCGAGATAACCGTGCCGGATGCGCCCTTCTCTCAACAGTTCTTCTGAAACGCGCTGCAACGTTGCCATAGGCACGGCTAGGGTCGAATGCCGGGACAGGCCCGGAGTCGCCATGCCGATCAATTTGCCATCGACATCTACGACAGCTGCTCCGGATTGCGACGGATAAAGATTCACGTCCAATCGCAGGAAGGAATCCAGCGTGCCACCACGCCACGTACGCCGCGGGCCGCCGACAGCGCCCAGAACACCTAAGCTGGCCGACGGGCCGACGTCCATGGTCATGCCAATTACGGCGGCCAGCATGCCCGGGCGGAACGATCCCGCATCAGCCGCCGCAAGCGGAGTGAGCGTTACCCCCTCCACTTTGAGAAACGCCAAATCCAGACTTGGCTCGCGGCCAAGGATGGTGGCAACCGCGGTTGTGGAGTCGGCCGCCTGGATGGGGACGCGCCCTTCTCTACGTAGCGAATGGTCCGCCACAGCGATCAGGTCCGCACGCAGGCTCACGCCGGTGACTACGCGGTACGGCGCCGCCTTCACGGCCACCACACCGCCGGATGCGGCTTGGACCAATTGAACTAAGCTTTGCGATAGGCCGCTGAGTTCGGTCGATGAATATGTGCTGCTCATGGCTCCAGTGTGCCTCCGAAGCCACGCGCTTCACATCAGCCATTCGGGCAGGGGCGTCAATTGATGGGCACGCGACCCGAAAGATAAATTCTCTGAGGCTGGGCCACATGGGCGCCCGTGCGCGACGCGCGTGCGACATGGATCGCGACGGCTTGACCTGGCTTTAAGGTCGCGCCGATCTTCTTCACATCGTCGGGCGTCGTCACAGGAATCCGATTGATCGATAGAATCACATCGCCTTCCTGCAGCCCCAAGTCGTCACCGAATGATCCCGGATCGACCTCAGTTATCTTGATTCCTGTATTGTCCGTGATGGCCATGTCCGACCGTTCCCTCGGTGTGAGGCGCATGATCGTGATGCCAAATTCGGCATGACCTGAAGACGGTTTTGAAGGTTCCGCGGGAGTGCCCGGCTCAATCTGGGCAGCTTGCAGCCGATCCTTCCAGACCACGCTACGCTCTTCCACATTGACGTTTAAGTCCATACGCTTGCCGTTGCGATCCACCGTCAGAAGAGCGTTTGCGCCGATGGGCAGGTCCGCCACCTTGTCCGTCAGCTCATCGCCGTTCTTCACCGGACGATCGTTCAGCGCGACGATAATGTCATCGGGCTTCAATCCGGCTTTGCCTGCCGGGCCCGTTGGCGAAACCACTTCCACCAATACGCCGTGATCCAATCCAAACGCCTGCAGCGTATCGGCCTGGCTGCCATCTTTGGACCACTGGATGCCAATGGAGCCTCGAACCACGCGACCGTCGCGGATGATGTCGTTGTAGACCTTTGCCACCATGTTCGAAGGCAAGGCAAAGCCGATTCCGGAATACGTGCCGCTCTGTGTAGCGATCATCGTGTTGATGCCGATGACTTCTCCGCGGATATTTAGCAACGGTCCGCCGCTGTTACCGGGATTGATGGCTGCATCGGTCTGTAGAAAATGCTGAAACTGCGTGCCGGGCAAGTCGCGACCGGTCGCACTAACAATACCCGCCGTCACCGTGGCCTGCAACCCGAAGGGAGATCCAATGGCCACCGCCCAATCGCCCACCTCTACGCTGTCGGAATTACCCATGTGCACCGGAATCAAGGGGTTTTTGGCATCGATCTTAAGGACGGCGACGTCGGTCTCCTGGTCGTATCCAATCACGCGCCCCTTATAGTCGTTATCGTCGCCGTTGATCTTCACTTTCACGCGGTCCGCCTTTTCCACCACGTGGTAATTGGTTAGGATGTAGCCGTTGCGGTCGACGATGAATCCGGTCCCGGTGCCTTCCTGCCGGAAAGACCGCTGATCGGGCTGCTGTTGCTGTCCGAAAAATTTCTTGAGCATGTCCGACGGGTCTTGGGGCTGAGCCTGCGAATTGGGAGTGTCTTCATCATCCTCGTCATCGCCGTTGCCTGGATGAGAACGCTTCACACCCGGCTTTGGCAAATAATCCGATTCGATATAGACCACCGACGGCTCCAACTTCTTCGCGAGTTTTGAGAACTCATTCGAAGCCGGCTCCGCGGGCGGCAAGATAATGGGAGTCGCATCCGGCGCCACTGCCGATCTCTGCTTGTCGGCACGAACCCCGGTATTGAGGATAGAACCGATCACGATGCCAATCACCAGGGTGATAAGCAGCAGCGCGAAACTAAGCAACCTGGGCTGCTTCATCTTGTAAAAGAGCGACATCGGACTACCTTTCCAGAGCGGACTAGTTTGCTACCAGTATAGAGCGGGCGATCCGGGGAACAAGTACTACCCTCAGGGCTGTTCGGGAGCTGAATCCAGAATCGAAAAGACATCTATTATCGGCAGACGTATATCGGAAGCTGTTAAATGGTCAGCGACCAAGGCTCGCGCCGATGCTCATATGTCCATGCTCGCTGCATGACCCGGGTCAACGATGCAGCAAACAGGGACACTCCACAGTTTTCTTGCCGGGCGACCGGCACAAATTTGGTCGCCATATGTGAATTATAGCTGTGAGTTAGAAAACCGGCTGCCGGGAGTCACGATTAAGTTCTTTAGGCGATGATTACAATCAGCCAAACGCAGGATTAGGTAGAAGAGTCTCCGCGATTGGCAGGGTAAGAACGCTGCAAGAGCCTTTGTAGGGTCGGCGCCTTTACTCGATCCAGGCCGTGAAAATGGAAAGCCGGGCCTTAGATGCACATTAGGCGCTAAAATCGAGCGCGACAACTTCGTGCAGACCAACGGACGGCACTTCGAGTTCCACGGCTCCGTTCAATTCGCGATACGGAACCTGGCGCCCGGCCACCAACAACCGGGCCGCGGCGATGCGCTTACCGGTGGGAAGCCGCACGCGCACCTGCTGCGTCGGTATAGGGAAGATCTCACGCACGGGACCTTTCATCATCATGGGATTTGTCAGGTTCACCAAATGAACCGTCATCGATTGGTGCTGGGTCCAGACTGTCACATCGATCATGCCTGGACCTTTTACTGAAACCGGCGGATGCTCATTGGTAGCCCATAGAATCGCGTTCCGGATCAATTTCCCATGATCTACGTCCAGTACATTCCAGAAGGTACGATCGATATCCCAAGGAAAATAGACCACGCGTCCGCGTCCAAATTGGCGAAGAAATACACCAGCTTCCGTGGTTTTTATTGGACGTGGGAAGACCTCTTCCATCGGCAGATCCGGATATGAAGGAACGACGGTGAGCGGAGCGTACGGGCCGGTCATGGCAGGCCGAACGATTACCCGATTCGCTCCGTTGATGATGCGAGTAGCATCCTCGATGCCGTTGAGTAACGGATGGAACTGGCCGGTTGCGGGATCTTTGTTCAACGTCAAATAGGAATTTCTCATCGGGCCTTCCAGCCGCCCGTCGAACGAGACACCGAATAACTTCGCTAATCCGAAATCGCTCCGCCGCACGCCCAACTCGTCGTAGAGAGAGGTTTCGTATGTTGCGATGACGCTGCCGCCGCGCTCTACAAAGCTCGCAATCTGACTGCATTGTTCGTTCGAAAGCGCCGCGATGTTCGGTAGAACCAGGGTCCGGAACGGCTCCAGATGTGCGGCATCGAGCAAGCCGTCGTGCGCCATCTCGAAGGGCATGCGCGCTTCCACTAACGCCTCATAAAAGCCGAGCGCCGGATCCTCTACCTTGGCGTGCGCTTGCTCGCCACCGTAGTACGTTGCTGTCTGCTGTGAGTAAACCATCGCCACGCGGGCCAGACAATTTTCGTTTCGCAGATACCGTTCGTTTTGGTGATGCCAGGTGTAGAGTTCCTCCACTACGGGAAGCCAGCGGCGGTCGATCGGCTTCGCATTGAATTTAACGAACCACGGGCGCAATCCATTGGCAATGCCATCGACAACCCACATCCGGAGTTCGTCGCCATTCTGGACGGAATCCTTCCAGCGGTTCTCGTCTTCTATCCCTACGCTGAAAATTCCTGCGATTGCTTTGCGGCCTAATGTGGCGCGATATTCCTTGCTATTTTTACCGTTGGTCCAGGGAGGCGCAAGGCCATGGCGGCCTTGCCGGTCGGCGAATAGCGTGGGAGCGATCTCGCCAATCGTCTTCATATCGAGTTCGCTCAAAGCGCCGCCGCCCGCATTGGCGATGTAACTGGCATCCGGGTTGATGGACTTAATTTTTGTGTCCCATCGATGCCACAACTCGAACAGACGCTGCTGCCGCCAGACGATATATTGCTTTCGCGAGGGGTCTTGCGGATCGCGGGTGCGAGGCAGGTCCATTCCCGAAAACGCTTTGAAGTTTTTCCGGCAATGCACGCAGTAACACATGCCGGAGCCAGCCCAGCGATTGGAGAAGATGCCGTCGACTCGATACATGGTCACGATTTCTGCCGTGACTTCAGTCATGAAATCGAAGTTGTACGGGCCGAGCGCGCAGGTCACCCAAAAGTCACGGTCGGACCAGTGCCGGACCTTGTTTCCGTTTGCATCGACCATGATCCAGTCCGGATGCGCGTCGTAAATGTCTTGATGCACGGCATGCGGGTCGGTTCGCGCGATCACATTCATTCCCAGACCGCGACACCCTTTTACCATGTCTCCGAACGGATCCCGATCGCCGAGCCATCTGCTCCGAAAGTGCATCGGGATCTTCGTTGGATAGAAGGCAACGCACCCTCCGGCACTGAGGCAAGCTCCATCGGCATGGATGCGGCGGAGATAGTCAAACCAAAATTTCGGATCGAAGTTTCCAGGATCGTCTTCTACAAAGGCTATCTGCGCCCAGCGCATGGGCCGGTCATACCATCCGGGCTGCGGCGCCGGCTCAGCTTCCGATGGAACTGAAGCGCCTGTAGCGGCGATCATACCTCCGCTCGCCGATGCTCGCAGAAACTCGCGACGATTCATGGTCGTCAAAATCCCCCTATCAGAAGTACAACTTTACCGCTCTCATCGCGACACTAAGAATCTATGGGACACTGCGCTAGAGGAACGTGGCATGAGTGAAATGACCCGTCGCGATACCCTGAAGCTCGGAGCCAGCGCCGTCAGTGCGGCTGGTGTCAATTCACTGTTATCTCAAGGAGCCTCATTGCCGAGCGATTCCGACGAAATCTGTTTCACGCGAGCCGTCGACATTATGGAGGCGATTCGAGCCAAGAAACTCTCCGCGCGCGAGGTCATGCAAGCGCATCTAAAGCAGATCGCTCGAGTAAATTCGAAAGTCAATGCAATCGTTACCTTGGCTCCGGAAGAGCATCTTATGACGCAGGCCGCGGCGGCGGACGAAGCTCTCGCTCATGGGAAATGGCTCGGCCCGCTGCACGGCCTCCCTGTCGGTGTGAAGGACTTGCACGAAACAAGTGGGATGCGCACCACTTTCGGATCTCCGCTGCACAGGAATTATGTACCGGACTTCGATTGCCGGGTTGTGCAGCGTGAGAAGAATGCGGGAGCGATCGTCATAGGCAAGACAAACGTGCCTGAATTTGGTTTGGGTTCTCAAACCTTCAATCCGGTTTTTGGCGCTACGCGAAATCCCTACGACCTCACGAAAACTTGCGGCGGGAGTACCGGCGGGGGCGCGGTCGCGCTCGCCTGCGGAATGATTCCTCTTGGCGACGGCAGCGACATGGGCGGTTCACTCCGCAACCCTCCCAACTTTTGCAACGTGGTCGGTATTCGTCCGTCGCCTGGGCGAGTTTCGAATGTGCCCACACAATTGGGTTGGTTTACGCTGCCGGTATCGGGACCCGTAGCCCGCAACGTTACCGACTGCGCCTTTTTTCTAAGCGTGCTGGCTGGATTCGACCACCACTCGCCTATTTCCATCGACCAGCCAGGCAGTCAATTCGCACAACCGCTCAATAGACGAAGTTTCAAGGGCGTGCGCGTGGCAATGTTCAAAGATCTCGGGCTTTCCTGGGAGCCCGAGGTAAAGAATGCCGTGCAGGCGCAGCGCAAGGTCTTCGAATCTTTGGGCTGCATCGTGGTGGACGCGGAACCCGATTTTAGCGACGCCAACGAATGTTTCCTGGCATGGCGGCATTGGTCGATCGAACTCGGGTTCGGCGATTTGCTGGCCAAGCATGAAGACCAATTGAATGAATACGTGCACTGGCATGTCGAGGAAGGCCGCAAACTCACGGGCCCGTATCTTTCGCGCGTGGAGGCGAAGCGCATGGCGCTCTATCAACGGATGTGCGGGTTTAAGGGAGAGTACGAATTTTTTGTTTTGCCTGTCAACCAGGTGCTTCCATTTGATGTGGAGAACCACTATCCGACGGAAATCGACGGGGTGAAGATGGAAAACTACCTGGCCTGGATGAAGTCTGCCTATTACATTTCAGTCACCGGCAATCCTGCGATCTCAGTGCCATGCGCATTTTCGGCCAGCGGTCTACCGATTGGACTGCAGATTGTTGGCCGCGATCACGACGAATGGGGCGTGCTGCAACTGGCCTACGCGTTCGAACAGGCCACAAACATTGGCGAACGGCGTCCTGTTATTGCTTAGTTGGCTGCGCTGCGAGCCAGACTTGTATGAAGGCCAGCATCGCGGGCATGACCATCACAAAGAAAGCCACAACTTCTAGCGCCGGAATAAGGCGCGGCATGGCGTATGAGACTCCATAGAATCCGTACACAAAGATAGGCAGTGTAGCGAATCCTTTGGCGACTCCTGAAACCGGGCCATCGCTGCGCCAAAGTATACCGGCGCCGAGGTAAACCAGAAACGTGGTCAGCAGCCAGCCGAAATAGTTGTGGATCGGGACGCCAAAGTAGGCGCCGCCGTGTTCCCAGATCCAGTTGCCCGCGGCCGACATTCCAGGGTCCATAACCGTGTCCCAGCCAGTCATCACCATGGCCGCGACCAGAGCTTGACTGGCTAATCCCGCAACTGACCACGTATCCACTCCTCGCGTGACAGCCCGCGCGACAACCCACGAAGGATAGATCATCATGAACCACGCCAGAGGAATTAAGACCGGTACGTGCCCAAGTTTCGGCCCTAGCATCGCGCTGTAGTGATAGGCCCCGTAAATCCAACCCGTTCGCACGCCGATCTCCTCCAGTAAGTACGAGACGATGGCAGCGAGGGCGAAGAATATCCCCGTCCGCCTCCAGCCTCCACTCGCAGCGCAATGAACAATTGAGAAGGAAACAAAGATCAGCGTAAAACCGATATTGCCGGGTCCGGGAAGATTAACCCAATAACGAACGGCATCTTTGAGGATCAAATACATCACGGTGGCAAAGAGCGTCCAGGCGGCGATTCTCATCCATCGATTCATAACTTTTCCAATTCAGGGATCACGGCACGGGAACAAGGAGAGCTTTACCCACCACCGTCGTTAGGCCGTCGAGAGCATCCATGAAATTGGCGCTCAGCGGCGGAACACCTTGCAGGTGCCAGAGCACTTCCGCATTCTGCCACGCGGTTTCGCGCGCAGCACTAACGCTCCAGGCCGCGACGGTATCTTCGAGGTGAGAAACCGCTGGCAGCGGGTCGCCAAGGAGGCGGACATGTAAGGTTTGTTTTGCAGATTCGACGAGACCATCGAGTGTTGTATTGAGCGCCGTGTAGTCGTTGTAATGCACGGTGCCGTGTACAGGTGCGGGCGAGCCCTGACAAGTAGCGACGATCGCCTGCGGAAGATCGTGATTGATATGAGCGTTGATACCTGCCAACGCAAACTGAATGCGCGCGATTGCCGTCCAGTGGCGACACCCGAACAACGCCCGCCAGCAGCTTGGGCTAGGCCGGCCCGAGAGCGCCGATCCAAGAGCCCCGAAATAGAGCTTCGCAAACTGAACGTCGAGGTTTGCAATCCATGCGGGATCGCTAAATCCCGCGGAGGCTACGCGCGCCGCCACCGCCTCAGTTACCTGGAGATACAGCCAATTGAACCATTTGAGGCCATCGCCATCGTCGCATGTTTTCTCGATGATCTGCAGGACGCCAAGCACGTCGGAGATGGATGCGACTGGTATTTGAGCTGCCGCGATAAGCGACGGATCATAAGGGAACATGGGTTGTAATTTATGGCCTCAGGCACCACATTGTTCCATATTCCTCCACGGGCATTCCCTTGGGGGAGCCGGCGGACTAAAGGAAGCCGCTCGAAAGTGGCTATCTGAATAGACCAGAAAGTGGCTATTGTAGTCCTCTTTAATGTGGCTGAACATAAGCGGTAGTTAGAAACCACATGGTGAGAATCTATTTGGGACGTCGCGTGTATGGGTTGGCCGCAGTCGGTTTTGGCATCATCACTTTGGTCTGGCATGACTTTAACAATTGGCAACAATTCGGGGCGCTTGGGCATATTGCTCACCGCCAGATTCTCGTATACATTGCGGCTGCAATCGAGATCTTTGGGGGCGTGGCGATTCAGTGGCGTAGAACGGCGCGAGCGGGCGCTTTGGCGCTAGGCTCGATCTATCTTGTCTTTGCATTGCTCTGGGCGCCACGGATTGCGGCGGAACCACGGGTTTTTGACCGTTGGGGCAATTTTTTCGAGCAATTTTCTCTGGTCTCGGCGGCCCTCATCGTTTACGCGTCGTTTAGTCCGACCGATTCGGAAAGGCCGACAAAGGCGGCTCGGATCGGATACATCTTTTTCGGAATCTGTGTTGTTTCATTCACCATCGAACAACTCGTTTATCTTTCTGAAACAGCAGCGTTCGTTCCAAAATGGATTCCTCCGGGACAAATGTTCTGGGCGATAACGACCACGATCGCGCTTGGGCTGGCGGCCGCCGCTATACTTGCCGGACGTTCGGCCCTCTTGGCGTCTAAATTACTCACACTGATGTTCATCGGCTTCGGGCTGCTGGTATGGCTCCCCGCGCCTTTTGACGATCCACATAAAATCATCAATTGGGCCGGAAACGCGCAGAATTTGGCGATAACCGGAGCAGCGTGGATTGTCGCCGATTTTCTCAGTGCAAAACGCCCCACCTCGATGGGACTTGAACCAACGGCTGAGCGGGGTATTTCGGGACTTGGATACGCTCGGAATCGTACCGCCGAGAAGACTGACGTGTAAGGATCGCTTGGCAGATTCAACAGCTATGGGAGCGGATCGTTCTACATTGCTGTTCATTTTCGAACGCCTACTTTCCGATTCCGAAATGCTAGAGTGGGCCAGTAAACCTCACAATTGAGCGGAATAGACGAGTTGCGTTTGGCACTCCGTCTGCTTGAGCATGTCTATGTTGCGCGAAATCATGCAGACCGTACTTCAGGATCTCCGTTTCGAGATGAGGCAGTTGGCGCGCAAGCCCGGATTCACTGCGATCGCTATCTTGACGCTCGCTCTCGGTGCGGGCGCGAACGCTCTGATGTTTAGCGTTATCGACGCAGTGCTCTTGCGGCCGCTGCCGTATCCTGACGCCAGCCAGCTCTTGGCAATCCAATCAAAGTTGCCCGACGTCAGCAACGCTTCAACATCCCTGCCCAATTTTCTCGACATCAGAGCCCAAAGCGGCTCGTTCTCCGCGATGGCCGCGTACCACGAGAAGAGCGTATCCCTTCAATTGCCCGGTGGTGAGCCCGTCCATAGCGCCGGCGTGGCGGCGAGCGCCACGTTATTCGAAGTTCTCGGCGTGCGCCCGGTATTGGGACAGGCGTTTAGCAAGGGCGAAGATGAGCCCGGTAAGCCTTGCAAGGTGACGGTGAGCGCGAGTTTTTGGCGTGAGCACCTTTCCTCCGATCCTGGTGCAATCGGTCAGGATATGACGGTAGATGGCCGGCCCTGCAGCATTTCGGGCGTCATGGCTGAAGGCTTCGCGTTTCCTTCGCGTAACGATGAATTTTGGGTAGCGCTCCAACCCACGCCGGACACGATGAGCCGCGGCGTGGATTTCCTGGATGTCATCGCAAGACGGAAACCGGGTGCCACCGTGGCCGGTGCACAGAGCGAACTGACGGTCATTGCGCGTCGTCTCGATAAGGCCTACCCCGAGGACGACAAAGGCTTGGGCATTACCACTCAGCCCTATCAGCAGCTGGTTGTCGGTAACGTCCGTCCGGCACTCTTTGCGCTGCTTGGGGCCGTCGGCTTGTTGCTTTTGATTGCTTGCGCCAATATAGGCAATTTGCAATTGGCGCGTGCTCTTGGCCGGAAGCGCGAGATGGCGATTCGCGCAGCTCTGGGTGCGGGCAGAATGCGAGTGGCCAGACAGCTTTTCACCGAGAATTTAATTTTGGCGCTGGCAGGAACCGCGGCCGGTTTGTGCATTGCCGCCGCGTCTTTGGGCCTGTTGAAACGCCTTGCCGCCGGTGCGATTCCGCGGGTGCACGAGATCGATTTGCGCGCTGACGTTTGCTTCGCCATGCTGTTGGTTGCCGGATTCTCGGCGGTCCTGTTCGGGCTTGCACCGCTCTGGCAGGTGGCACGCCAGGATATCGAGACGGCCCTGCGGGAGAGCGCGGGCGCCCTTGGAAGCAGCCGGAATCAACAGAAGTTCCGCGACATTCTGGTGCTTGCGCAGTTGAGTCTTGCGATCATATTGGTAGCCAGTTCGGGGCTGCTGCTTCGCACGCTGTATCACTTACTCCATATCGATCGTGGATTCGTGACGGAGCATGTCTTAACGATGCAAACGGCGGTCGGCGGAACGGAACCGGCCAACGAGAATCTCGCTACCGCCGTGTACGGTCCGGAATTGGACCAGATCGAAGCGATACCGGGAGTCAAGGCGGCAGGCTTCATTACATTCCTGCCCTTGAGCAATGGGCACGCACATTTCACGTTCAGCATTAAAGGGCGACAGAATCCGGACCCGAACAGCGGACCGCGCGCGTCGCTCAATGCGGCCAGCGACGACTTCTTTCGCGCTCTGCAGATTCCACTCCTACGCGGGCGATTCTTCTTGCGAACCGACACCATTGAAAAACCCCGGGTGGCTATTGTCAACGATATTCTGGCGCATCGTTATTTTGCTGGACAGGACGCGATCGGAAAGCAACTCAGCTTTCAAGATCCGGATTCTGAGGCGCACCCCGTGACCATTATCGGGGTGGTACGCGGGAGCCGCCAGATTCGGCTCGCTGAGCCGCCCGATCCAGAGATCTATTTCGACTTCCGCCAAGTTCCGCCCGCCACAATTTGGTCTCAGTTTCTGCTGAAACAGATCATGACCTATGTAGTGCGAGGAACGGGAGAGCCCGCAGTCCTGAGTAACGAGGTTCAGAGTGCTATCCATAAGGTAGATCCGGCGCAGACCGCTTTCCACATCGCCACAATGCAGGAAATCGTTTCGGCTTCAGTGCGAAGCCAGCGATTGGGAGCACTTCTACTGAGCGTATTCGCCGGACTGGCATTGATTGTTGCGGCTGCCGGCCTGTACGGCGTTCTCTCCTACACGATCACGCAAAAGACCCGCGACATTGCCGTCCGCATCGCTCTTGGTGCTGGACAGAACGACGTTGTGCGAATGATTGTTTGGCATGCCCTTAGACTTTTCGCTATCGGTCTCAGTGTAGGGCTGATAGGAGTGGTCTGGAGCGGGCATTTTCTGTCGAGCATGCTCGCCGGAGTTCAGCCATGGGATCCGATATCTCTAGGCACAACAACGACCGTGCTGCTATTCGTTACGTTACTCGCGGCGTGGTTCCCGGCCCGTCGTGCGGCATCGATCGATCCGCATCGGGCGCTGCGGTCGGAATAGAGTCCCATAGTTCATGCCGAACTATCTACGGCCCGGGAGCGATGGCGCACTGCCAGCCAATGGACCCGATTGGAGCAAGGGGCTCGTCTATACCGCAAGACCGGCAATACCATCGCCAATGATCGAAGGCCATGAGTACCGGATCAAATGCGCCTTTAAGCGACGAATAATGGAGAGCCGGGACTTTACGGGATATGAGGAACTTTACGCCCGAGTAACTCGACTCGCAGAGGTTCGAGTTAGCCAGCTAAGATGCGCCGAGGAATCCCCATCCGTCCACTCTTGGATCGTGAGCCAAGGATGGATGTGTACGGAAGCGCTCTACAATTTTGCTGCCGCCTTCCTCACCACCGCAGTGATTTCTACAGACTCCGTGCATCACATGCCAAAGGGTGAAGAACCTCCCACATCGGCGGATTTGTTGAAACCGAGCAAGAACCCGCGTGAAGCGGCGCTTCGATCCGACAATCCGCCCGCGGATGAAATTTATAACGAATTCGACTTCAGGGATCCGTCCACTCCGATCAGCGATCCGATTATCTTGAGTTACGGCGAACGCGTTGAGAACTGCGCCGGAATCGATTTCCAACCGTTCGTGAAGAGCGCGGAGGAACTCGCTAGAACTTATTCTGACTTTCTTTGTAATGAGTCCCCGGCGTCGAGCAGCGCATTTGAATTGATCGGCCGCGAATGGTATAGCGTCACACGCCCGGACCTGGCAGTCGTACACGTCTATTTGTCCGGCAACCCAATCTAATTTGGCGACAAGTTGCTTCCCAGAAACCCATTGGGATCTTTCTTTGATTTCTCACCCCATGTCTCATAGAGACCCAAGTAGCCATAATTCTCGGTTTGCCCAATTACTGAGTGACCATAGCAAAAGAGCAATTGAAAACCAGGGTTCTTGAAGTAGTAATATCCGCCGATGTCCACCATTGTTGCCGATTGAGTCTGTGGCGTAGCGAGGCCTTCCTTTTGATGTGAAAAGATCTCGCCACCGAGCGTAAGCTTTTTGCCTATATCTCGTTGCAGAAGCCATCCCGCGAACGAGAAGTTTCGATACTGATCCTGCGGAACCAGTTGATATCCGTACCCGCCATAAGTTGTCCATTTGCCCCAGGTCTTCTGAAGCCATACCGGAAACTTGTACCAAACTTTTCCAACACCGAGCCCTTTGGTATAACTGCCGGTCGGGACCTCGACCATAGTGAACGTTCCAATCTGCGGCCGGTGTTTCGTCTCCTTTACGAATCGATACTTCACGCCCAATTCCATATCTGTGAGACCAAAGGCGCTGGGACCGGTTCCGGCGGGCCGGTAGATCGGATTGTTGGACGGGAAGATGGCGCCGAAAGGCAAGATCACATGGAGTTGCAAGTTCGGAACTGCGCCCCAGTTGAACTCAAGTGCTGGGCCAGTTGGGTCGGTTTCAACCGGCGTACTGGAAACGCTGCCAAATTGATACAACTCATAGTGATGTAAATCGACCGGCTCAGGATCATCGGTCTGAAAGGGAGGTCCCGCCCAGAGCCGTCCGCAATTCAGCATCAGTAGCAGAAAAAACGCAGCTATGAGCAATTGCAAATCTCCTCATTCTCGACCCTCGACTTCGATTCTACCGCCGAGTCTGCGATTCTGAAGATTCGGTCGATCTTCGTACAATGAAGCGTGTCCGCTGTACTACCCAGGCTCCGCTTTAATCTCGAATTTCTGCCATCACCCGATCCCGGCCGCCCCGGGCTGTTCATTCGCGACCCCTATCATTATTCGGATGCCACGCTGCTGATCCCTCCCGTATTGGTGGAGGCACTGGAATGTTTCGACGGGACGCAGTCGACGCTGGAACTTCGCGCGGAATTGGTACGCATCACGGGCGAGATCCAGGTTGGCGATGTCGAAGCGCATCTCTTTTCATCGTTGGATGAAGCGGGCTTTCTTGAGAACGATACGTACCGCAAGCTGCGAGCCCTTCGCGAAGCCGAGTTTACCGCTGAGCCTACTAGGGCGGCTATTTTCGCCGGCTCTGCCTACCCGGCCGATCGTGTCGCACTCCGCGATCTCCTGACTGGGAGAGTGGGCGAATCACAAGGTTCGCCGCGAACAGTCGCTATTGCGGCGCCCCATGCCAGCCCTGACGGCGGTTGGTCCACGTATCGCGCAGCCTATCGTTCATTGCCGTCAAAGGAAGAGGCCGAAGACCGGACGTTCATCGTGCTAGGTACTTCGCACTACGGCGCGCCCGAGCGTTTCGGCCTAACTCGTAAGGCCTTTGTTACTCCGTACGGCGAGACGCAAACCGATGTGGCGTTGGTCGACGAAATCGTGCAGTTGGCCCCCGCCGCGATTCGCATGGAAGATTATTGCCACTCAGTCGAACACTCAATCGAGTTCCAGGTCGTCTTCCTGCAGCACCTATATGGGCCTCAAGTGCGCGTTCTGCCAATCCTGTGCGGACCGTTTGTGAAGAGCATTTATGAAGGTGGTTTGCCGGAAGCGACAGAGGGCGTTGCACGATTCTTCGGCGCTTTGCAGGATATCTACGCTCGTGATGCGCGCAAGCTGATGTGGGTGCTGGGCGTGGATATGGCGCACATGGGACGGCGATATGGCGACCCTTTGGTCGCGCGAGCCGCTGCCGGCGAGATGCTGGGAGTTGAGGAACGCGATCGACAGCGGATCGATGCTTTGGCTTCCGGCGACGCAGCGGCCTATTGGTCGCAAGTGCAGGATGAGCACGACGATTTGAAGTGGTGCGGCTCATCACCGTTTTATACGTTCTTGAAGGTGATGCCGCCACTCAAGGGCGAACTACTCGATTATCATCAGTGGCAGATCGACCCGCAAAGCGTGGTTACGTTCGGCGCGATGCGCTTTGAACGGATGAGTGATCCGAGCCTGGCAAATAAGTAGGCTACTGCTGACCTTGGCCGCCGCCCCACCAGTAGCCAGGACGTGCGCGAATATCTAGGCCGGGCCTGTCCACTTCGATCGTTATCTTGTGAAAGCCGGGTTCGTCTTTGTCGGTCGGGGAATAGCTGATCAGGTATTGGCTCTGCAGTTCGTGCCCGATATCGGAGATAGCGGTTTCAAGCGATTTTTCGCCGGAAAACGAATAGATGCGGCCACCGGTAAACGCCGTGAACGCTTGGGCGGGCGTAGCCACCTTGAATAGCTGTTCGATGGAATGCCAAACGACGGGGCCCATGTTAAGAAGGTTTCCGTTTTCCTGCTGGACAACGTTAGTCTCCGTCATTGCTCCGTTACCGCGCGTATTGGGCATGGCCTCCGGCGGAATTCCGCCGTTCTGCGGACCGGGATAGTCCGGCTTCTTTTCAAGCGCCGTGAGGAACTTCGAAATATTGACGGCGTACACGGTCACATTGTCAAACTGCATTCTCCGCGCCGCTTCTTGCAGTTTAGAATGCATCTCGCTACCCTTATCCACGTTCCGGCTGAGGAGCAGAATCACGCGGCGCCGATGATTGCCGGGGTCGTGCTGCACCAGGGCGTGATCGGCCGCCATTACGGCATCAATTAAAGCCGCCGAGCTCGAGCCAGGATAGATCTTCTGCATCGCGTAATCGAGTTTGTCCACGTTTGTGGTGAAGTCCTGCAGCCACTGCATACGGTGATCGAACGCCAATACCGCTACGTCGCCGCCTTCACCGGTCACTAGCCCGTGCAACAACAACCCAGCGTTTCTGATCTTGGGAAGAAAGGGTTCTACCTCAGAGTTCGCCTGCACAGCCAAGACCAGCGAGAGCGGTTCATAACTCAAATCGGAAATAACCTTCTGCAAATGATCGTTGTCGTAGACCTTGAAATTTTCAGCGGTGAGGCTGTTGATGTAGTCGCCGGTGTCCTTGTCCACCACAGTCGTCGGAACCAGAACACGACGGGTTGTAATACCAGGCAGTTGGAAGAGCGATCCCGGACCGTGGTCATCGTCGATGGTGGTGGATGGGCGCGGCGGTGTTTTTGTATTGTCGGTATCGGTCTGCGCCGGGCGAGCCGGACCGAGCTGCCCGGGCTGCGGCGGAGGGGCTGCCGGAACGGAACCCGGAGGTAGAATCTGAGCGAATCCAGCAGAGGCCCAAAATAGCGAGCAACCAGCAAACGTCAGTAAACATCCGCGAAATGTTTGCAACCCGGACGGCCCAATAGGCCTCGAGAATCTCATACTTTTAGGATGTCACGCCGCTCTGCTGAGTTTCTACTACCGTTCCATCATTTCCCCCGGCGGTGTGTTCCGTTTTTCCCTGGAGCAGTTGGATGACGTGCGGGACCAGTTCAGCAATCACGTTAAGTGAGTGGAGCGCACCCTTGGGCGATCCGGGGAGGTTGACGATTAGGCTACGTTTGCGGCTACCTGCGAGCGCCCGCGATAATGCCGAGAACTTCGTCTGCGCGCGTCCCTCCAATCGTACTAGTTCCGGAATACCAGGTATTTCCCGATCGAGAACACGGCGGGTCGCTTCCGGCGTGACGTCGCGAGACGCCACACCTGTCCCGCCAGTCGTCAAAATCAAAGACGCGGTGAAACGATCCGCCCGGTCCGCGAGAATGGCGGCAATGGCATTTTCATCGTCGTTCGTGAGAATTCGCTCTGTCACAATCCAGCCGAGTTCTTCGCAGCGTTTCCGGAGGCTGGGACCGCACAAATCCTCCCGTGTTCCGGCAACGGCGGAATCGCTTATCGTAAGAATCGCTACGGTAATCATTTTGATTCCCGCCGATAGCCGCCCGATTTTCCACCTGTCTTTTCTATAAGATAGATTTCTTTGATCGCAATTCCCTTGTCGAGCGCTTTGGTCATGTCATAGATAGTAAGGGCGGCGACACTGGCGGCGGTCATCGCTTCCATTTCAACGCCGGTCCGAGCCTGGGTAACGGCGGTTGCGGTCACCTCCACGCCGCCTTCTGTGATGCGGCACCGGACATCTACATGAAAGAGCGGTATTTGGTGGCAGAGGGGAATGAGATCCCAAGTCTTTTTCGCCGCCATGATTCCCGCAATCCGGGCTATTTCGAGAGGATCGCCCTTGGGATTCCGTGGTAGTGCGTCCAGGACGCTCTCCGATAGCGCCACGAAAGCGTGAGCCGTGGCAGTTCGCTCCGTGGTCTCCTTGCCCGAAACATTGACCATCGATACGTGGCCCTCGGAGCCATAGTGAGAAAGCTTCTCCGTCATGGTTTGAGCATTACACGGATTTCGTCGCCTGTTTCCCAAGTCAGCCGGTCGTGATCCGCTACTAAAAATGCATTGGCCCGCGCGAGGGCGGGTATGTCGCTCGAACCCTGCCACGGAATGTGACGAAGATGCTGTCCGTCGGCGCTCAAGTGGGCAGGCAGAAAGCGGGTCAAACCGCCTTTGTGGCCGAATGGCGCTTCGAAACGCGCCGACAGTAGCGGCAGCAGCGGCTCCGCCAATCCCCCGAGGACTTCCAGAACCGGCCGCGCAAATAGTTGGAAAGTAATCAAAGTAGACCCTGGGTTGCCGGGCAGTCCGAAAAGCGGCTTTCCGTTCTCTATGCCAAAGGCCGTCGGCTGACCGGGTTGAATCCGTACACGTTCAAAGAGAAATTCTGCACCCAGTTCGCGCAAAGCGGGTTTGACCAAGTCGTACTTGCCCGCGGAAACGCCGCCAGTGACCAGCAAAAAATCACTTGTGCGCCCGCGTTCTAGCAAAGTCCTTAGGTCTTCGGAACGATCCGGAGCAATCGGCAGGATAGTGGGGAGGCCGCCGGCGGAGCGCACCAGGGATGCCAACATAAAGGAGTTCGAGTTGCGGACCTGGTGGGGTAACGGTTGCTCGCCAACTTCCACGATCTCGTCGCCGGTCGCAAGAATCGCCACCGAGGGCCTACGAAAAACTTCTACTCGGATTTGGCCGACACTTGCCAGCGCCGCCACGTGGCTGGCATCGAGCCGGGTGCCGGGAGCGACTAATACCGCGCCTTCAGCCGCTTCGGCGCCACGCGCGTTGATGAACTGTCCAATTTCCGCAGGCGATTCTATTTTGACCATCTGCCGGCCGCTATCGTCTTGGAATCGAGTAACATGCTCGATCATGACCACCGCGTCCGAACCCTCCGGAACCGGTGCGCCAGTCATAATTTCGGTCGCTCGTCCCGCCAGAAAAGAACCTCTTCCGGATTCGCCGGCCCGAACCTCTCCTCGTACGGCCAAAACCCCCGGTAAGTCGGCTGACGTAACCGCAAAACCGTCGCGCAGCGATCTTCGAAGCGCTGGAATATCGCGGTCTGCGAGCAAGGGGGCGGCCAGGATTCGCCCGTGAGCCTCATCCAGCGAGATAAGTTCGAGACGATCGCCGGCAACCAGGGAACGGGTGGTTTCGATTACAATCCGGCGCGCATCTTCAAACTCAAGCGCCGAACGCTTTCCGGAGCTCATCGCGGCATGTGTACTTGTCACGATTTGGATTGTACAATCTTGCCAGATGGATGTTATAGAAGGGCTTCGGTTCGCCTGCCAACGCGGTTGCACTAAATGTTGCGAGGTGAGAGGCTTCGTCTATCTGACCGAGGATGACTTGCGCCACGCCGCAGCCTTCCTGGGTATGACAGCCGTGGGGTTTGAGGCGAAGTACGTGGTCCGGTTCCGTCACCTGCTTCGTCTGCGCAAGCCCCGAAATGCGCAGTGCCATTTTCTTTTGGGCGGTGGCTGTTCCATCCATCCAGTGAAGCCTACGCAGTGCCGGCTGTTCCCTTTTTGGCCGGAATTGGTTGACGATCGAGAGGCGTGGCAGGAAACCGGGCGATCGTGCCCCGGGATCGACAAGGGCGAATTGATTCAAATTGGGACCGCTTGCGAAACGGCGGGCGAAATGAAACGGGCGTATCCGACGATGTACGCCAGGCCGAAATAGCCTCAGGATTCCCCGGTCTTCCGGCCCTAGTCCCCTGGATTCTGACGCTTAGGAGCCTTTCGCCGGCCGATGCCGTTCATTTGAGCTTATCGACCATTGTGGGCATTCGTTTGCTTAAATAACGGCGAAATGCTCGATGCCGTAGCTCAACAGCTAGAAAAGTACATGGATTTAGTGGCGACGCGCCAAAAACTTGTCGCCGCCAATATCGCCAACGTGGATACCCCTGGCTATCGGACGAAAGATATCGACTTCCAGACGGAGTTCGAAAGTCTGCTTCCTGGGGAGAAACCCAAGATTGTGAACGTCGGGAATCTCAAGGTCCGGAACGATGGTAATGATGTTAGCCTCGACCGCGAGTCGCGAATGTTGGCGGAAAACGATCTGCGGTTCCGTTTAGCGGCTAGCCTGCTCAAAACCAACCTGTCCGTCGTAAAGATGGCAATCGAAGGAGAGAAGTCCTCATGAGTCTCTTTTCGTCGATCGCAGTCAGCGCGTCCGGTATGGCTGCACAGCGCACCCGCGCAGAACTCCTGGTCGAGAATATGGCCAATTCGGAAACCACCCATACCGCCGAAGGCGGGCCTTATCGGCGCAAGGATGCAATTTTTGAAACGCAACAGGTGACCTCTCCTTTCTCTTCGGCCATGGCGACTGCAATGGGCGATGACACTGCCAGCGGCGTCACCGTAACAGATATATCCGTGGATCAGACCACGCCCGAGAAGCGATATATGCCAGGGCACCCGGATGCGGACGCGGACGGCTATGTTTCCTTTCCAAAATTCAATCCAGCGGAAGATATGGTCGACCTGATGGAGGCGAGCCGGAATTATGAAGGTAACGTGTCTGCGATTTCTGCCGTAAAGGACATGATTCAGAAATCCATCGATCTATTAACCGCTTGATCCAAAA
Source organism: Bryobacteraceae bacterium (assembly GCA_036272835.1). Taxonomy (GTDB): domain Bacteria; phylum Acidobacteriota; class Terriglobia; order Bryobacterales; family Bryobacteraceae; genus Bog-105. The sequence goes on along the minus strand of DATAXY010000054.1, from coordinate 60,538 downwards.
TCCGTTAGCAGGTAGGCCTGTTGAGAATATTGTCCGCTCGCCTTAACCAAGTTAAGAGGGCGAACGGGTTGGACGTGTCTTACGAAATCTCGGTAAAGAATCCTTTAGAAAGAGCGACTACTTATGGCAATCCCGATCTCAGCGGTTCAAATCACCGATCCTGCGCTGGCCACCTTGGCGGCACAGCCTTCGGCAGTCTCGAACCCTCAAAACGGATCTGTATTTCAGGAGATGTTTTCTACGGCAGTGAACACGGTAGAAGGCTTCCAAACAGAAGCCGGTACGGCGGTGCAGAATCTCTTGTCAGGCGCCAACGAAGACGTCCATACGCCGATAATCGCAACTCAGAAAGCCGACTTGTCCTTTGAGCTTTTCATGCAAGTGCGCAACAAAGTGATTTCGGCATACTCCACTTTGATGAACATGCAGGTATGATGCGGCATTTCCGAAGCATTGAGATTTCTCGATGGCCAGCGCTCCAATGCGCTGCCGGGAGGGCAGCAGTTGCACCAGATCAACGTACCCGCGCCCGGTGGCGTATCGTCTCGGAGTGACGGCGCGTTGAGTTCTTCTGACGCAACAGGTACGAATGGATCAGCTAAAAAAGCTATTCGGCAGTCTAAGTCTCCGGCAGCAGTTGACGCTCGCGGCGGCCGTCATCCTCGTTGGTTTCGGAATCTTCGGTTTCGTGCACTGGAACCGAGAGCGGGACTTTAAACCGCTCTACTCCAACCTATCGGCGGAAGATGCCGGCGCAATCGTCGCGAAGCTCAGGGAAGGTGGTATCGAATTCCGGCTGCTCGATTCGGACGGCACCATATTGGTTCCTTCAGAGCAGGTTGCAGAGTTGCGGCTCCAGATGGCCACCGCCGGAATTCCGAAGAGTGGCCGGATCGGTTACGAACTATTCGATAAGACAAATCTGGGCACTACTGACTTCGCTGAGCAGGTGAACTATCACCGCGCCGTCGAGGGAGAACTTGAGCGCTCCGTAATGGCGATGACTGGAGTCGAACAAGCGCGGGTTCATATTACCTTCACTAAGGATTCCGTATTTACTGAGAGCCGCCAGGAAGCAAAGGCAAGCGTGATGGTCAAACTTAAGCGAGGCTTCACGCTATCACAGTCCGACGCCACTGCGATTGCCCAACTCGTCTCGAGCGCCGTTGAAGGGCTCGGGCCCGAACGCGTCTCCGTCATGGATGTGAACGGCAACCTCCTGATGCGACCGAAGAAGCCCAATGACGGAACGGAAGCCGATGACGACCTTCTCCAATATAAGGCGAAGCTGGAAAAGGAGACACTGGACAAGATCAATTCCGTCCTCGATCCGCTTCTTGGATCGGCAAAGTACCGCGCGAGCGTCGATATTGATTGCGATCTCACCAGTGGCGAGCAGAGCGAAGAGACTTACGACCCGAATAGTTCCGTCATCACATCTTCTCAGCGTACTGAAGAAGGCTCGATCTCTCGCGAGGCCACTAGCGGGGTACCTGGAACTGCATCGAACCTCCCGAAGCCTCCGGCCCCGAGGCCAGTGGTTAGCGGGCCCGGGTTGGCAAAGCGCTCCGAGGTTACGGCTTACGAGACTAGCCGGACCGTCCGGCGATTGCATCTCCCGCAAGGTATTGTTCGCCGTATGTCTATTTCCGTATTGGTGGACCAAGATTTGCGCTGGGAGAAGCTGGGCAAGGGCTCTGCGACTCATGTTCGCAGGATCATCGAACCACCTTCGGCGGACCGCATGAAGTCGATTCAATCGGTCGTCGCGGCCGCCGCCGGTTTCAACGAAAAGCGGGGCGATCAATTAACAGTCGAAACGTTGCCCTTTGAATCAACGCTCACGGCAGATCCGCCATCAGATATGCTTCCCGCCGTTCCGGCCACTCATCCTCCTGCCCCAAAGTTTTCGCCACTCGTCCTCGGGGGAGTTGGCGGGGCTCTTCTCTTGGTTCTGGCTATTATCGCAGCTTTGATCTCTTCTCGCCGGAGGGCCAAGGCGAAGGTCGCGGTGCAGTCGCAAATCGGAGCTCAGAATCCAACAACAACGGCAGAATCGCTCTCGAGCGCCGGAACTGCACAATCCGGGGAACCGGAGTCCGGCGTAGCAGAAAAACCGAAGGAGCAGCCACTGGATAAGCTGTTCGAGTTGCCACCACCATTCAAGTTGCCGCCAATGCTAACCACAAAGACAGAGGTCCTGACTCGCCAGGTTGCCGACGAAGCTCGAAAGGACCCTGCCGCGCTCGCGCAGGTGGTCAGGACCTGGTTAAGTGAGTCAAAGTAAGGCACAAAAGACTCTATGAGCATAGCTATCGAAACCCAACATCTTCCAGTACCACCGAGCGTCATTGGCATAGGCACGAAGCACCTGAACGGCGTTCAGAAGGCGTCGGTGTTGATGGTGATACTGGGTGAGCAGGTGAGCGCCGAAGTCCTTCGGGAGTTGGACGAAGACGAGGTTCAACGTATCGGGCGCGAGATCGCCGGCATTCCCAGCATTACGAGTGAACTGGCAGAGGAAGTGTTGAGCGAGTTCTATCAAATGCTGGTTGCCCAGCAGTATGTGCTCAAAGGCGGCATCGACTACGCACGTAAGATCCTGGTCAATGCTTTCGGGCCCGAACAAGCTCGGCGTCTGTTGGATCGGGTCGGGAAGGCCCTCGGCAACGACTCGGCCAGTTTCGATGCCTTACAAAAGGCCGACCCACAGCAACTGGCAAATTTTATTCACAACGAGCACCCACAGACGATTGCGCTCATCCTTTCGCACCTCGGGCCTTCCCAAGCGGCCGGATTACTTGGATCTCTCCCACCGCAGATTCGGGCCGATGTTGCCGTGCGCATGGCAAGTCTCGATCAGATATCGCCCGAGATCATCTCGAAAATCGCCGGAATCGTAGGTCAAAAGCTGAAGTCTCTCGGCGAAACGAGCCGGGAAGCTTACGGGGGCGTCCGCGCGGTTGCCGAAATGTTCAACCGGCTGGATCAGAAGGCGAGCAAGGAGATTCTGGAAGACATTGAGGTGGGAGACCCGGCGCTCGGAGAAACCATTCGCCACTTGATGTTCGTGTTCGAAGATTTACTGCAAGTGGATGTCGCTGGCATTCGGGAATTGCTGGCACGCGTCGACCGCAAGATTCTGACCGTCGCCTTGAAGGGTACCAGCGAAGCGCTGAAGACTCACTTCTTGCAGGTTATGTCACAAAGGGGCGCCGAGATGATCCGCGAAGATCTCGAAGCTCTCGGACCGCTCAAAATGAAGGAGGTCGAGGCCGCACAGCAGCAAATCATCTCGTCCGTTCGCCTGCTTGAATCGGAAGGGGTTATCAACCTAAAGGGCTCCGTGGGCGATCAGTATGTTAGCTAAGGTGCTGCCAAAGGGAGGGGAAAAAGCCCCCCAAACGGTGAATTGGCCTTCCGTCGATGGCGAAAGCGCCGAAACAAGTGGTGCCCAGACATCGGCCGAAAATCAGCTTGCCCGAACCGAGGCACTGAACCTGCGCCGAGAGGTTGAAGCGTTGCGTGCTGAAATCGCCAATACCCGCGCGGATGCCGACCGCCGTGTTCACGAGGCCTTGGCAAGCGGCAGGCGGGAGGGTGAGGCGGCCGCGCGGCAATCGCTCGAACCGCAGGTCAATGCTGAGGTCTCGAAGCTGCGCGATTTGGTCCGGGAGGTATTGGCCGCCGGCGCAAAGTTGCGGGCTCACGCGGAAGAGGATCTGGTCCGGCTCGCCGTGGCGATTGCTCGTCGGATTCTGCACCGCGAGGTGACCGTCGACGCCGATGCGATTACCGGTCTGGTCAAGGCCGCTTTCCAGCGATTAGATCAGCGAGAAGTACACCAGGTAAGAACCGATCCGGAGAGTCTCAATGTGATTAAAGAAATACTGCGGCAGCTCGGTGCGCCAGCCTCCGTCAAGCTGGTTGCCGACCCATCGCTCCGCCGCGGCTCTCTGGTCATCGAATCGTCGCGGGGAACGCTTGAGGCATCGATCGACAGTCAACTGCAGGAGATACAACGGGGCTTCATCGACATCGTAAACGATGCCTAAATTATGGACAAAGTAAATTTCGAACCCTATTTTCGAGCCCTGGACAGGCTCGACCCGTTCCTGTTCGGTGGCGAAGTAACCGAAATGGTCGGACTCCTCATCGAGTCTCGGGGTCCTGCTGTTGCCCTCGGCGACTTCTGCGAAGTCCAGACATCGGCGGGCCGGAAGCTTCGGACACAGGTCATCGGGTTTCGAAACGGCAAAGTGCTCTCCATGCCTCTCGAGGAAACCGATGGGATTCAGTTGGGGGATCGGGTCGTCGCTCGTACGAGCGATGCTCGAGTCCACGTTGGCCCCCAACTCCTAGGGCGAGTTCTCGACGGGTTCGGGCGGCCCATTGATGGGAAAGGGCCGATTGCGGGGGCTGTTCAGTACGACTTGATGGCCAAGCCACCCGGTCCGCTCGATCGAGAAAACATCGAGGATCGGCTGGTCACGGGCATTCGGGCGATCGATACCCTGCTTCCCTGCGGCAAGGGGCAACGTATCGGAATATTTGGGGGCAGCGGGGTTGGGAAGAGCACACTGCTTGGCACAATGGCAAGGCACAGCTCATCTGATGTAAACGTAATCGCTTTGATCGGAGAACGAAATCGTGAGGTCCGGGAGTTTCTCGAAAAAGAATTGAGTCCAGAGGGCCTAGCGCGTTCGGTGGTGGTCGTTGCGACGTCTGATCGCCCGGCTCCCCTGCGTATACGAGCCGGGTTTGTCGGTTTGGCGGTCGCTGAATATTTTCGGGACCAGGGTAAGAGCGTGCTCCTTGTAATGGACTCGGTCACGCGCTTGGCAATGGCGCAACGAGAGATCGGGCTGGCTGCGGGGGAACCTCCGAGCCAAAAAGGCTACACGCCATCCGTCTTTGCGTTGCTGCCGAAAATCTTCGAACGGGCGGGGCGGTTCCGGCGGGGGTCTATCACGGGATTCTTTACAGTTCTGGTAGAGGGCGACGACTTCAACGAACCGATCTGCGACGCGGTCAGAGCTATTCTCGACGGGCATATTCAACTCTCTCGAGCGCTCGGGTCCGCAGGTCACTATCCGGCCATTGATATTTTGCACTCGGTGAGCCGCTTGGCGTCGCGCATCGCCACGAAGGACGAGCGCGAGTCCGCACGCCGAATTCGTGAGGCGCTGTCGCTTCTCGATCGATCCCAGGATCTGATCAATTTGGGCGCTTATGCCTCTGGAGCGAACTCCCGGCTGGATATCGCTATCCGCTTCCGGACCGAGATAGACAAATTCCTTCGCCAGGATGCTGGAGAAAATGCTCCGATTGATCAGAGTTTGAAGGAGTTGAGGGAACTGGCCTTGGGCATCGGCGTCTGAGAATTCCGGCGGCAAAGACACTGGTCATGAAACAATTTGAGTTCCGATTACAACGCGTGCTGGAACTCCGGTCGCAACAGGCGGATCACGAACGCGTCCGTTTGCAAAGCCTCTCAAATGGGCGAGTGCGTCTTACGAGAGATCGGGACAATCTTGTCCGACAGCGATCGATTGCAGCCTCCGAAGTTCGGGGCGCCACATCGATATCTGGGAGCGACTTATCCGCGCTTGCGTCATTTGATCGATATCTTCAGAAGCGCAGATCTGTCCTGGACAAGCAACTTACGCAGCTCGAGCAACAGATTGCCCTCCAGACGGCTACCCTTCGCGAAGCCGAGCGAAAAGTGAAGCTGCTCGAAAAGTTGAAGCAGCGGAGATTGGCGGATTGGACAGCTGAGCGCGACAAGGAACTGGAATCCGCCGCCGCCGAATCGTACTTGGCCCGGTTTCTAAATGAACGACGCGTGACCGAACGCATCGAGGAGGAGCCCTCTTCGGTAAGCGAGGAGCGGAAATTTTTCTAAAGCTTGTTAGGATGTGATGTTTGTAGACTGAACGTGTTCGTAGGGCGTACTTTTCCGAATGTTGATTCTTGCCTCCGCGTCTCCGCGGCGCCATGATTTATTGCTGGCCTCCGGCATTGACCACCGGGTGCAGCCTGTAAACATCTTAGAGCGGATTTTAGACGGAGAGGATCCGCAGTCGTTCGTCCAAAGGCTTGCCCGTTGGAAGGCGCACGCCGTCTCGCTGTCGCCGGGGGACAGGGCGCTCGGCGCCGACACTATCGTCTGCCTGGGCGGACAGATTCTCGGAAAGCCGAGGGGTTCCGCGGACGCAGCCCGTATGCTGCACCTGCTTTCCGGTCGCGACCACACAGTGCTTACCGGCATTTGTCTTCGCTCAGAGGAAAAAGCTATCGTCGATCTGGCGGTCACCAGAGTTTCGTTCGTGAGCCTCTCTGCGGCCGAAATTGAGGATTACGTGAACTCCGGTGAACCAACCGATAAAGCCGGCGCTTATGCAATCCAAGGCCTCGCTTCTAAATTCGTAAGCGGAATCGAGGGTTGCTACCACAATGTCGTCGGATTACCGGTTTCTTTGGTGTATCGTTATCTGAAGCTTCTATGAGGATTGTCTTTGACTGCTCCGCCCACAGCTTGCGCCGTTGAATTCAGCGCCGACCAGCCAGACCGTGCTCGTACATTTCGATATTGCAGAATTGGGAGTCCGGCGACGACAATCATCCTGAGTCTACCCTTGCAGGCTTAGCGATGGCGGCAAATCTGAGGGTTGCTGGCGATTATGAAAGGGTGGCAATTGAGCGCGGCCACTTGGTCTAGCCGTTAGAGCAATTAGGCCGAAACGAGGTAGTCCTCGAAGATTTCGTCAAGCCGAACTCGCGTGTTACGGCTGAACTGCGAAAAGATCTGGGGGACGAGGTAACCGTCCTAAAGTTTCCAGGACAGATCGCCGAAAGGTCCTTAGGAGATGAACAACTGTATCTATCACTTAGCCCCGTGACCGCGCTGCCAAAGCGTCCTGCATCGTCGATCTCTGTAATCTACCACACGTTTGGTAATGGTGAGCTTACATTCGCGGAAATCTCGGTGTCGCTGACACATTTCGGTGAGATGCAACGCCTCCCGCTGCGGGAGCGGGAACCGAACACAAATCGGGATAGGTGAATGGAGAGATGGTGAACGGAATGGCGGTGAAAGCGGCTGTTGCCTCCCGGATGAATACGCAAACCGTGTACAATCAAGGTGTTTGCGTATGGTTAGCTTCACCCAAGCGCATGACGCAGATTCTCCTTGCACGTATGTACTCCTTGTGTTTAACGTTCTCGGTATTGTTGCTTTCTTTTGTTGCTTCGGCGGGTCAACCGCCCCAACTCGTGCCGGCAACACCCGCCGCCGATGCGCGGCAAGCACCTGCTAATTCGCAGAATGGAGATACCCAGCGGGGGAATCGCAACGGGGACACAACCAAACCGAACGAACCGACGATACCTCCGCTCGCCGGCTCAGCGGCAGATTCGAAAACTTATAAGGTGGGTCCGGAAGACGTGCTATATATCCGGGTCTGGCACGAGCCCGATTTCACTGGTCCTGTCTCCGTCCATAATGACGGCAAGTTCACACTGCCACTGGTCGGTGACTTACAGGCGGGTGGTCTGACACCGTTTCAAATCGAGCAGAATGTCTCCACGGCATTGTCCAAATACATTGTCAAGCCTTTGGTTACCGTGATTGTCCAGGAAGTTCGGAGTAAACGGTACTATTTGGATGGCGAAGTAGCCCGGCCTGGCGAATATCCGCTTGTTGCTCCCACTACTGTTCTGGAGGCAATCAGTAAGGCGGGTGGAATGGCGCCTTTTGCCAACGAAAAGAAAATCTATGTTCTGCGCGGCTCCAAACGGATTTCGTTCAATTACAAAGAGGTCATCCGTGGGAAGAATATGAGCCAAAACATACAACTCGAAAATGACGACCACATTGTGGTGCCCTGACTGTCTTCCTAGGAAATAGGTCTAATAGGTGGCTATATGCTTGAACGACTCTCAATACCCCGGCGACCATTCGATTTCGAAGATTATATAGATATCCTGCGTCGAAATATTCGTTGGATTCTGGCGCCAGCGTTTTTTGGCCTGGTCGTTTCGACAATGGTGGCTTATCTTATGGAAGATACCTTTGTCTCCGTCGCACGGATCCGTATCGTGCCGCAGCAGGTTCCGGAAAATCTAGTCCAGTCAACAAATAGCCAGACACTCGGAGAGCACATTAATGGAATGGCTGAAACCATCAAGAGTCGCTCCACACTAACCAGTTTAATTACGTCATTTGGGCTGTACAAGAAGGAACTGAAGCGGGAAACGATCGACGATGTGATTGCCATTATGGGACCCGCGATCAAGATCACCCCAACTGCCGGGGTTACCAACGTTAGTGGGCATAATCTGCCCGCCATTCAAATCTCATTTGAGTATCGTGAGCGATACACTGCTCAGAAAGTCTGTCAGGATATCGTATCGCGGTTCATGAATGAGAACGTAGCCGATCGTATGAATAACGTGGTCGCGACCGATCAATTTATGAGAGACGAATTCGACCGGGCCAAACGCGAGGTCGACACTGACGATCAAAAGCTGGCTGATTTCCGAACGAAATATGCCGGCAAACTGCCTGAAGAAGTAAGCATGAATCTTTCCGAAATGAACGCCCTGCAGCAGCGTCTGCAGTCGCTCAACGATGCTGCAAGCCGTAACGACCAACAACGTCTCATGCTCGAATCCGAAGTGCGGATCAACCAAGACAGACTTTTGGCATTAAAGGATACGACTCCGCAGGCACAGGCGCGCAGCGAACGGATCACCGACTTAGACCATCAGATCGAAGCACTTGAGACAACGATCGAAGACATGCGCGACCGCTATACCGAGGACTTTCCCGATCTGAAGCAAGCCAGGAACCAATTAGCGATTCTGAAGCGCCAACGCGACGGTCTAAGCAAGCAAGAGAAGCCGGCCGCTACTCCAAAGAATGTTCCCGTCGTTGAGAGTCCGGCGATCGCCCGGGAACGACTCGATAACCAGGCCACGGCCGAACAGCTCAAGACCGCATTACAAGCCAATCAGATGCAAGCTCATCAGATCTCGAAAGAGATCGATGACGTGAATTCAGAGATCAAACAATATCAGAGCCGCGTTACGGCGGTGCCTGCTGGCGAAACTGAAGAGGCCGAACTGATTCGCGACCGAGACCTGGCTAAAGCAAAATATCAGGACCTGGAACTCAAACTGCAGCGGTCGGCCATATCTATGGACATGGAGAGTCGCAAGCAAGGTGAGAGTTTAGAGGTTCTGGACCAAGCTTCCCTTCCGGAAACGCCGACTAAACCGAAGCGGTCTATGATCATTCCGTCGGGCGCTGTCCTGGGACTCCTGGTGGGAATTGTACTCATCGCGATTCGAGAAGTGAAGGATACTTCGCTAAAGAATCTGAAGGATGCCCGGTTGTATACGCAGCTATCGATTCTTGGTAGTATTCCGCTCCTTGAAAACGATTTGGTCGTCCAACGCAGAAAGCAGATCATGTGGGTCGGATGGGCAACTGCCACGCTGGTTGGGCTTGCCGTGATGGCAGGTTCGGTCGCTCACTATTACATGAACAAGGTCTAAATTATGAGCCGTGTCCACGATGCGCTGCGGAAAGCAGCCCAGCAATATGAACCGTCAATCCCGGCTCAGAACCCAAGAGTCTTAGCCGGCCAGGATGCCGTCGCCGACTCCGTCGGTACCACCACTGAGCCCGATGATAGCGGAGATCTTCGTGACATTATTCGTAATGCACACGTAATCCCTTATCATCCACTGGCTGACGCGCTCGTCGTAAATCCTGCCAAGCCGCGGGAAGCACCTGGTGAAGAATTTCGCACCCTACGTACCCGTTTGAACCACCTGCAAACCCTTCAACCGCTCCACACGCTGGTCGTCACCAGTGCATCGCCGGCAGAGGGAAAGTCCTTTACGGCAACGAACCTCGCTCTGACACAAGCGCAGCTCACCGATAAGCGAGTTCTTCTTGCAGACTTTGATTTCAGGCGACCGACCGTAGATAAGACGTTTCAGGTCGATATTTCGCCCGGATTGACCGACTACCTGCTCGGCCAAGTGCCTCTGAGCAGCATTGTGAGAAAGCTCGATCAGACAAATCTCTATGTCTTGACCGCCGGTCAAGCCGTTCCCAACCCACTCGAACTGCTAAATCTCAAGGAATGCAAGAGCCTGATTGAGGACCTGCGGCAGAACTTTGATTGGGTCATTTTGGACAGCCCGCCGTTGCTGTTCGCAGCCGACGGCAACCTCCTCTCGACTATGTGCGATGGCACAATTCTAGTCGTACGTATCGGGACCACAACCTTTGATTCGGTGACCCGTGCCTTGCAATCCCTTTGCGAGAACAATGTCCTGGGCATCGTTGTCAATGGCGCTCGACGCGGTGAGCTCTACAGTAAGTACACTTATTATCACGATTACTATGCTCCCGGCAGCAAGGAAGAAGAAGAAGCTCAGGCCGCCGCTCAAGTGGACGCTTGATTCCACTGCGGTAGGGCTACCAACCGTCGTAATATCCGCTACGGGCGCTAATCTTTACGGAATCTTCTCGCACTGCTACTCTTACCGGGTGAAATAGCCTAGGCTCTTGCCGGACATCCTTTGGGTAGAAGCCAATTAGGTATTGCGTTCGCAACTCTCGCAACACGTCGGAGAATGCGCGATCTAGCTGATCGAATCCCTCCGGATTGAAGATCCGACCGCCAGTGGAGGTCGCAATGGTAGCCAGTGCGTGCTCGCCCCCGATGTTTCGTCCCGCTTCATTCTCGATGGGAACCACAACGATCGGGTACAGCACAGTATCGGCCTGCTGGGCTGCCCGGAGAGCATCCCCGAAGTGTTTATAACTAGTCGTGTCGCCGCCGTCGGTGACCACAATCATCACATGGCGCCCGTTGCGCTCGGCCAAGCCATCGCTTGCCAGGTAAATAGCGTCATAGAGTGAGGTGCCGCCCTCGCCATGCAGGTTATGCAAGAGGCGTTCAGCCCGGCTTTTATTCCGGCCAAAGTCTGTCTCCTGGGTGATGCGCCCGTTGAAACTATAGAGAGCAAACGCGTCGTCGGGATTGCCAGAGTTCAGCAGGGCACCCAAAAATCGTACCACCGAATCTTCTTCGTAGCGCAGATCCTGCTGTGTGCTACCACTTATATCTATGAGGATCGCCACCGATAGGGCCAGCGAGGTGTTTCGCTCAAACACAGAAATCTGCTGTTGCACGCCGCTGTCCATGAGCCGAAAATCGTCTTTGTTCAAATCGGTCAACAGATGGCCAGTAGCATCGTGCACGGAGACCAGCAGCCGGACCAAGTTTACTTTTACCGAGAAGGTTGGCGGAACTCGCTCGCTGGCGGCTGGAGCCGGCCCCTTCTCGACGGGTGGTGTGACAGGCCTAAATTGAGCCCAAGCAAGCGCGCTAACGCCCAGCAGCGCCGCGAGTTTAGCAGGCTTCATCGTCTGACAAAATTGGCGAGGCATTGCTCTCACCCGCGGCAGCTTTCAGGAGGGTTTCGTCCCATTCGCCGTCCACCCAGAGCGCTCCATCCAGAAAGTACTCCTTTTTCCAAATGGGCACTTCGCGCTTCAGGCGATTGATGCCCTCAAGCGCCGCTTCGAATGCGGGCCGCCGATGGGGTGCCGTGGCAATCACGCTAACGCTCGCCTCTCCCACTTGAAGGCGGCCCAAACGATGCACCATCCCAACCCGCCCGATCGCAAACTGGTTCGCGATGCCCTTTCCGATACGCTCCATGCCGGCTAACGCCATCTCCTCATAACACTCGTAATCCAGATACTTGGTTATCCGCCCATTCGTATTGTTCCGAACTATGCCCTCAAATACGACCACTGCGCCGTCTTCAGGGCGTTGCAACTCGCGAGCAAGACTTTGAGAATCTATGGGAGCACGAGTTAGCCGCACCAATCGGCACTCCCCAGTCCGCGCCGGTTCCACCGATCCTCCGCTGACAGGCGGCAAGAACGCCACTTCATCGTTTTCAGACAATACCGCGTCGGACCTGGAAAACTCGCGGTTCCTCGCCAACAGAATGGACGAACGCTTGTCCCGCAGGGTTTCGAACCTCCCGGAATAGTCGTCAAACAGAGCCCCAAGCGTCGTATTTTCGGGTATTTCGCGCAATTCCTCGGCGCGGCCCATCATGTCCTTGAGAACACCGAAAAATAGTACTCGCACGACCATGCCCAAATCCTAACAGACACTTCTTCGCGCTGAGACGCGCATAAACCGCCCTGTGCGCTTCCTGCTTCCACCGCGCACAACGGGCACCAAACGCCCTGTGCGCTCGGTTACCATACAGAGAGGCTTGCCATCACCTTAACCGGCGTAAAACATCAGACCAGCATTCGGGTCCGGTATGCCGAAACGGATCAGATGGGCGTCGTCTATCACGCGAATTACCTGGTCTGGCTGGAAGTTGGGCGGGTAGAGTTGGTGCGCGCTCACGGCCTTCACTATAAGACGCTCGAAGAGACAGAAGGACTGTTCCTAGGTGTCATCGAAGCCACCTGCCGGTACCTACACCCGGCTCGCTACGATCAGGAAATCCTTATTGACACATCAGTCACCAAGTCGACCACGCGCGCCATCGAGTTCGCGTATCAACTTCGATGCGCGGAAGGCGGACGGCTACTGGTTGAAGCGACAACCCGGCATCTCTGGCTGAACCGCGAGATGCGACCAGCCAGATTGCCCCAGCGTTATGCGTCGTTGTTGCATTCATAGGCGTCAGGCGATCGTGAATCAAGGTGCGTATATAATCGATAACTTAATCGGCGCACACGCGAGGCTACGAAACCATTGCTGCGAACCGGCATTCTGAACCCTTCACTGAACTCGCTATTGAGCCGAGTCCGGCATACCAATTGGCTGGTCATTGCCGACCGCGGCTTTCCGTTTTGGCCCGCTATTGAGATTGTGGACATTTCCCTTGTCGACGATATTCCTCGTGTGTTACAGGTGCTGACGGCAATTCGCGCGAACTTCACAATCGGGAAATGCTTCATGGCCGAAGAGTTTCGAGCCGCCAATCAGGCTGAGGTCCATAAGTCGTTCGACGCGGCGCTGGATCCGATCGCCATCAGCTTTGAGCCACATATTGAATTCAAGAAGCGCGTCCCGCATGCGATCGGATTGATTCGTACGGCCGATACCACGCAGTACGCCAACATGATCCTCGAGTCCGCCTGAGGGTCTAACAACATGGAGAGAGCATGATCAATACGAATGTGCCCGCCGGAACCCCGGCAGCTCGCGGTGGCCAGCACGCGCTATTCCCACGGGAATACATTGTTCCCTTTGTCCTGGTCACCGTCCTTTTTTTCCTTTGGGGCATTCCCAATAACTTGAACGACGTGCTCATCCGCCAATTCATGAAGTCGTTTCAACTGAACCGGCTTCAGGCGGGGTTGGTGCAGTCGGCCTTCTATCTCGGGTACTTTTGTTTGTCCATGCCAGCGGCCTTGATCATGCGCAAATACGGGTATAAGGCGGGATTGGTTACCGGGCTGTTCCTTTACAGCGCCGGTACGTTTTTGTTCTGGCCGGCCGCGCTCGCCCAGAGCTACTCATTCTTCCTGGTTGCTCTATTTGTGATCGCGAGTGGGTTGGCGTTTCTTGAAACAGGCTCCAATTCATTTATTTCGCAACTCGGCGATCCCGAGAGCTCTGAACGACGGCTGAATCTTTCGCAGGCGTTTAACCCGCTTGGCTCGATTGCCGGAGCGCTCATAGGCACTGTCTTTATTTTCTCGGGCGTTGAATTTACAGCTCAGCAAGAGACCGCCATGAAGGCGGCCGGCACATTGAACACGTATCTCCGCCATGAAACCATGCGCGTAATTACACCCTATTTAGTTCTCGGCGCAATCGTTATTCTCTGGGCGATCCTCTTGCTGCGGACCAAGTTTCCTGTCATGCAAGGCGAGAGCGCGGATTCGCACCATGTCCCCAAAGGTCAATTTGGACAACTTCTGCATTATCCGCACTTTATTCTCGCGGTACTGGCGCAGTTCTTTTATATCGGCGCGCAAGTGGGAACGTGGAGTTACTTCATTCAATATTTCCAAGATTATGTGAACGCTTCGGAGAAGACAGCGGGATATTTTCTTACGGGCACTTTGGCCGCCTTCGCGGTGGGCCGTTTTGCGGCGACCTATCTGATGAAATATATTCCACCGAACCGGCTGATGGGCACTTACAGCGTGATTAACGTGCTGTTGGTGGGGTTGGGTGTCTTCTTTCCCGGATGGCTAGGCCTATGGGCGATCTTTTTGACCAGTTTCTTTATGTCGCTAATGTTCCCGACGATTTTCGCTCTCGGGCTGAAGGAGTTAGGACCGCTGACTAAGCTTGGCGGGTCCTTCATCATCATGGCGATTATCGGGGGCGCGATCTTCCCGCCGCTGATGGGACTCGCTTTTCTGGCAACGCACAGCATGGCGGAATCCATGCTAATTCCGCTCGGTTGCTATCTGTTCATCGCATATTTTTCGTTTTTCGGATCGCATGTAAGACACCGTAGTGTTTAGCCGGGCAGGTTGAGCCGGTCGCCATGCCCGCACACCTAGGGCTTGCCGCATCCTTCATTCGACCGATCATGGGAGATTGTTCCCAAAGCCCCTGCCTCGGCGGTTTTGAAGAAAAGGCTTAACGGGAGTCACAGGCGATTGCACCTCACACCTTTTGCAATTTACTGACGCGCCCGATCTCTACCCACTCCACCACGAAGATATTGCCGTTGTGGTCGAAGCATGCGCCGTGCGGGCAGACGAACTTGCCGGGCTTGAATGCGGAGCGATCCATTTTTCTGACCTCATTCCAGTTGTGGGCCGCGGAGTCGTCTCCTAATTGCTCGATGACTTTATTATTCCTATCCAGCAGCGTTACTCTGGCGCCGAGATCGGGAACAACCGTTTCCCCTGTCTTGTAAAAATCGAAGTAACACGGCAGGTTTGTTCCCTCGATAAACGCAATATGCTCTCCTGCGAGTGTAAAGGTCTGTATCCGATTGTTTGCGCGGTCGGCAATCATCAGGATCGGATCGGGTCCGCGGTCGTCGAGGATTATTCCATGTGGGCAGTCAAGCTTTCCGGCCTCTTTTCCCTTGCCGCCAAACGTTCGGAGATACTCGCCGCTCTTGTCATAAACGTTCACATAGCTGGAACCGTAGCCATCCCCGACGAAGATATCCCCGTTCGGCCCAATCGCTAGATTGGTAGGGCTATATTTCTTGTTTCCCCCGTAGGCGTCCGCCACGTGCGGATAGCCGATCGTGAATACTTCTTCGCCATTCAGGGTGGTCTTTACGACTAGGCCGCGCTTGGTATCGCATAGGTACAGAAATTCGGTGCTGCCTTCTTTCCGGATGTGCAAGCCGTGCGCGCCGCCTTTGAATTCCCTGCCCCAACTTTTGACGAACTTGCCCTTTTCGTCGAAAATCACCATTGAGTCGCTGCTTTCGCTAGCGGCGTTCACAGTGTGATGGATATAGATCCGGCCTTGAGAATCCTCGCAAACTCCATGCGTGTTGCCATATTTGATCTGGGCTGGCAGTTCACCCCAATCGTGCGTTACTTCGTAGGTGTAGGCTCCCGAACCAAGAATGGGCTTCGCAGAACCGGATTTGTTTGTCGCCCCGAGAATGAGGGGGGCACCCCCGCCAACAGCCATAAGAAAAGTGCGTCGAGTTTCCATGTAAACTCCGTGCTCCTTACGCTATCACTTTGGGATTGAGAGCGGCGGCATGAAAGCGGGCCGCTTGCGAATTGCCGTGGAGTGGACTCCCTCGCGATTGCGGCTCTGATAATTGCTATGCGGGATCACGGGCAGGATTATTGCCGATAGATATCCGGGCCTGTGGTAGATCGTCTGACGCGCTTTGACCATCCTGGTCTCGTCCGCGATTGCTTTCGTTGTATTGAAATTCCTATCGAAATGAGGGAAATCGCTGCTCGACACCTCAAGCCGTATCCGATGCCCTGGCTCAAATACATAGCTGGTGACGCCTGCGTCTATGCCAATTCGATACGTCGTGTTCCGTTTCACAAAGACGGGAGCGCTCAATGAGAGGCGATAGCGCAGTCTCTGAATCCCGTCCGTTACGAGGAGCGGTTGCCCATTCGGCTGCACGTCGACGAGCTTCGCCGTAAAGTCGGAATCATTCGCCGAGGTAGCTACATAGAGTACTACCCGCACTGGCCCGGTCACCTCAATATCCTCCGTCAGAGGCGGTGAAGTATATACCAAGACGTCTTTGCGACCCTCGACCGGGGATTGATCGAGCGGCCCCGGCGGCATGATTTTCGGATTGCAACAAATAGCTCCGCCAATTGTGGGTACCGGGTTCTTTGGATCGTACGTGAACTGGTCGGGAGGCTGTTTGGCTACGGCGTACCAGCTCAGGCCGCCATCGCCCTCGACTGAGTTTGCATGTCCGCCGCTGCTCAAGTATAGAGGAGTATACCGGGTTCGCGCCAAAGGCCATTCATGTTCCTCCCGCCAAACATTGGGACCCATTACAAAGATATGCAGCTTCGGCCCCGGTGGATCGGCCGGTTGCGCCACACTAGAGCGCTTGAACCACCAGTCGAACCACGCCAATTGCATGGATCGAACCGGTAGTTTAGCTTTCGACCCGAAGTTGATAGTTCTAAAAGGGATAGATGGGTTATGGCCGGTGGGTGCAATCCATGTTTCGATGACAATCTTCCGTTTCGTCAGCCGGGAAAAAGCGTCCAGATCGCTTTCCGCATAATCGTCGAACCAGCCACCGATTGACAACACAGGAACGTTCACTCGATCGATCTGTTCGCGAATACTCAAGCTTTTCCAATGAGCATCAAAGGATGGGTGATTTAAGCTTTCCTGCCAGATCGGCAGCGAAATACCTGTGGCAGCCCGGTCCGCTGTACGGAGCGGGACGCGATCGATAAAGTCGCCGAACGGCGACCGCGTTCTGTAGGGCGGCGTCAGGTTTTCCGAAAGCCAAAGGAGCCGATGCCCCAGCCTCATCGCGCCTCCCCGCGAATAGAATCGATCCGTGTATTCGTCGTCGCCGGAGAAAACAGGTGCAATTGCAACCAGATGCGGATTATCCTGCACGGCCGCCCACCACTGTGCTATTCCCAGATAGGACGCGCCGGCCATAGCCACGCGCCCCGTAGACCAGGGTTGTTCGGAGATCCAGTTGATGGTGTCGTTGCCATCGGCACCCTCCTGGGCCATCCCACGAAATGTGCCCTGCGATGCGTATCGACCCCGTACGTCCTGGATGACAACAGCGTACCCGTATCTGGCAAATGAGCGATATCCAGCCGCGCCCGCGCCTTTGCGGTTGTACGGAGTGCGGATCAAAATCGCCGGCCAGCGTCCTTCACGTTCGGGCAAAAAGAGATCGGCTGCCAGTTTGACGTGATCGCGCATTGGGACCATTACCCCGAGCTGCTCCTGAATCTTGGGAGACTCGGGCGGTAGGGCCACCGAAGCCCCCCCGAGCAGCGGGACGCAAACCGCGATTGTTAACAACCATCGGGCCATACGAAATTCAATCTGGCGAAGTGCCCTCAATCGGCTTCGGACGCTTCCCGAACAGGGCTGTGCCCACCCGAATCAGGGTCGCGCCCTCCTCGATCGCCACTTCAAAGTCGTTCGACATACCCATGGAAAGCTGCGGCAGTCCGTTATTTCGCGCTAATTCCGCCAACCGCCGGAAATATGGTCGCGAAAGCTCAGCATCTTCCGACCAGGGCGGCATTGTCATCAATCCAACCACCTTCACTGTGCGGCACCTCCCGGCCGCGTCCAGCAGGCGAGGTAATTCTGTCACTTCCGTCCCGCTCTTGGTTTCTTCGTCGGAAAGCTTAATCTCCAATAGAGCTTCCAGCGAGATATTTTGGTCCGACGCGGCCGCGTCCAATCTTTGTAATAGTTTAGGTGAGTCAATCGTATGGATCACTCGAAACAATCCGCAGGCTTGATTCGTTTTGTTCGATTGCAAATGACCAATTAAGTGAAACGTAGCGTCATGCAGCCCGGTCAGTTCCGGCCTCTTGGCCGCAAACTCCTGCACGTAGTTCTCGCCAAAGTGGCGCATGCCGCAAGCATACGCTTCCACCATCGCCGAGGCAGAGAATTTCTTTGAAACAGCCACTAAGGTTATGTCGGCGAACGATCTGCCGGAGCGCCGAGCCGCCGATCGGATACGTTCCTCCACCGCTGCTAGCCGGCTCGCGAAATTCGTCTCAGTCAATGGCAAATCTCTATTCTAAGGCGAGCGGCACATTTCCCGGGAAGGCTTCTGCGTCCGAGATATTACGCGCTGTACAAGATTTTCTCTCCATCTGCCGGAGACCCGCGGTGCTCGAGCACGGCGACGAACTGATGCCGCTCGCCTCGGACAACTATACGCTTGAACTCCGAGCCGGGCGACTATGGTTAGAAATTTCCGGTGAGCGGCGAAGCCTGTCCCGGCGCATCCTTACGATTGACCGGCATGCTCCGGGCGTTCTCGATTGCACGGTTCAACTGTTTGGCGGCAAGACTGGCACGCTGGCGTTCTTAGATCTTGACCGGCCACAAACAGCCTGTCGAACGCTTCGCGGGGAACGCCTGAGTTTCGCCGAGCGGTTCCGCCGCATGCTGCAGCGGCAATTTCCGGCGTGGGAGGTCGAGATGCTGTCCACCGGCATGGACCTGCAACATTCACTTTCGCCGCGTTTTCCACGCGCGAAGCTCTCGCGAGGCCTCCAGACCATTACCGCCATTGGGTGTCCAACGGCGGAACAAGAAGGCGACCTCTTAACCGCAGCGCTGGTTTGGCATGATCGCGTGCGGAGCCGCGCTGCTCCGAACGTGACAATACCGCTCTGTTTCTTTCTTCCCGACAATGCCGGCACACTGACGGCGCATCGATTGCGATGCTTGCGTACGGCTCTGCTCGCACCGCGAATGTTTCGCTACAACGCACACGGCTCCGCTGGAGAAGTGGACCCTGCCGACCTAGGCAACCTTGAAACCAGTGTCAGCGCGTACCACGGCGCCACGCCCTTGTCGCAGGAGTTCTCAATTCTACTAAGCCGCCTGACATCGATTGACGGCATTTCGCTGATTACAGAACTTTCCGGAGCACTGAGCATTCGCTGCCGCGGCATTGAGTTCGCCCGTATTAAGGACAACGAATTACTGTTCGGCATCGAAACAAAGATACCGGCCGCCGCATCGGACAAACAGGTGGAACAACTGGCCGGCCAGCTTTCGGAGCTGTCACGCACCGCGGCTAGCGGTCTCCCGATCCAATTAGCGCGCCCAGAGCGGTGGTTAGAGTCCTGCGTGCGCGCGAAGCTTTCCGCTGTTGACGCTAGCCTACTGGAATCTCCGGTCCACGGCCAAGTCCTCACGTTGGCAGCCGCTGATCGGGACGCAATCGATCTGTTGACCGTTTCCCGGCACGGCCGGCTGGCAGTATTGGAGCTGAAAACCACAGAGGACATTCATCTTCCTGTGCAGGCGCTCGATTACTGGATGCGCGTGACGAGGCACGCGGAACGCGGCGAATTAGATCACCTGTTTCCAGGCGTGCCATTGGTTTCTAAGCCGCCTCGCCTCCTGCTGATCGCGCCCGCAATCTGTTTTCATCCGTCTAATCGAACTGTTCTTCAATATTTTTCGTCTAGCATCGAGGTAGAGCGGATCGGCATAAACTCGGATTGGCAGCGGGATCTACGAGTGGTTCTGCGGTTGAATGGCGACGAGGCGCCGATGTCTCATAGGAGTTCGTATGAGTGTTGAAGGATTACTCAATATTAAGAAGGCGATCGCAAACCTCAGTTCGCAAGGCGTACGTGAGCAGAGCGAACGCCCGCTGCACATCGCGCTTTACGCGGCCAACGCCGAGCGCTACGCAAAAATAGAGAATTATTTGCTGCACGGATTGAGCGATGCACGCCGCGGCGAATCGCTTCAAGCCCTGGTCCGCGGCCCACTGCCCGTCCATGCGCAGCAATGCGATTTGGCCATATATGACGAAAGTGTGATTGCGCCGGCCCGGGCGCTAGTTTTTGAGGAGCGCCGTCCGGAGCGTTTTGTGCGTCAGGTGTTGGACCACCGTTTAGACTTAGGCGTGGCGCTGGCTCGCGATTTCAGCGCCTTCCGTAAACCGTTTATCGAGCGCGTGATCAGTAAGACCTCTCGAGACAATACGCTATTCTCATTGGCGACCGCACTGCCCGACATCGTTCCGAGCCTGATTGAGCTACCGTGGTCGCTAGCAGAATTCGCGTCTGATAGCGCGTTCTTGACCATGAATCAGATCCATATGGCGTTCCTGATTGCCGGGGCGAGCGATCGCCCGGTGGGCTATGCCTTTCAGAAATCCGAGGTCGGCGCGGTGATCGCCGGGGCCTTCGGCTGGCGCGCTATCGCGCGAGAATTAATTGGCAAAATTCCGTTTGGCGGCGGGCTGATCCCGAAAGCGGCAATCGCTTATGCCGGAACGAAGCTAGTGGGTCTCTCGCTCGATCGCTTTTACGGCATCGGTTATCACTTTACGCGCCAGGAGCGCGAGGCGATCTATGTGGACGCGTTGCGGCAGGGAAAGAAAGTGGCGGGCCACATCCTGAAGTACGTCCGTCCCGACATTGCGCAGAAATTGGAAGGCGGAAGGGCGAGTCGAACTGCCTCTCGATACGATTCGGGCTCGGGACCTATTATCGACACCCAAGCCGAACGGGCTCGGTGAAGATTTGGAAAGCACACGGCGGCAGTTCCTTGCAGCGGCAGGCAGCACGGCTGTTTTGAGCGCAGCGCCAACCAGTTACCGGATCATCGATCCACACGTTCACGTTTGGAAACGCGATTCGGCATATCCTTTCGCAAAAGAAACGAAACATCCGCCGGATTTCGATGCCACGCCGGAGATGCTGCTGGGCCTGATGCGCGCGAACGGCGTCTCGAAGACAGTCATTATCCAAGTGATCCATTACCTCTGGGACAACCGCTATCTTGCGCATGTGCTGAAGCAGTACCCGGACTATTTCCATGGCGTGGCGCGGGTCAATCCGGAGAGCCCCGACGCGCCCGACGACCTCTCGCGGCTAGTTGAGGAGCAGGGTTTTCGCGGCGTGCGAATCAGTCCTTCCGCCGGTGCGGATGGCGACTGGATTCGCAGACCTTTGATGCCTCCGCTCTGGAGACGCTGTGAGGACTTGCGCGTAGCGATGACTGTGCTCGCTCCGGTCACGCGCATGCCGGATGTCGAGAAGCTGGTCGCGCAGTTTCCCGGCCTGAATGTGGTCATCGACCACATGGCGGATTGCCCGCTTGGTCATCCGGAACTCCTCGCTAAACTCACGGCTCTCGCCCGTTATCCCAAGGTGTTCGTCAAGGTCTCCCATACATGGTCCCTTTCGAAGCTGCCATACCCATATCTCGACGCGCAGATGCAAGTGAAGCAACTCTATGACGTGTTCGGACCGCAACGCCTGATGTGGGGCACCGATTGGCCGATCGACATACCGTATTGCGGATACGCCAAGGCTTTGGCTATGGTGCGCGATGAGATGAAGTTTCTCAACGCCGACGATAAGCACTGGATGCTGAGCAAGACAATTGAACGCGTCTGGCCGTTTTCGTGAATAGAAACCTGCTATATCAGCTATTCTCTATGGCGCGTCACCTGTCATAGTCTCCCTGCATCCAATCGTGTGAGAGCGCAACATGCCTGTACTCGAAGTCCCGTCTAGCGCGGTCACGGAAATTGCCTCGGAGCGCACACAGATCTCCCTTGCCTGGTGGGCGGTTGTCTCCCGCTTCTTACTGCATGGGCTCATCGTTTCCACCTGGGTGTCACGCATTCCTGCCGTGCAAAGCGCCCTCCGCCTCACGAATGCCGGTCTTGGTTTGTGTTTATTGGGCACGGCTGTCGGATCGGTAATTGCCGTTCCTGTTACCGGATGGCTTGTCACGCGCTTCGGCAGTAAACGAGTGACTACTTGGAGTACCGCGGGATTCTGCCTCGCACTGATCGCTCCGTCTTTGGCAGTCGACACAATCACACTCTTTGCGGCCTTGACAATCTATGGGGCCATGGCGGGCGCCAACGATGTCTCAATCAATTCACAAGCCGTTGCAGTAGAAGCGGCTCTGGGCAAACCGACCATGTCTCGATTTCATGCGATGTTCAGTATCGGCGGTATGATTGGCGCAATCCTAGGCGGTTTAGTCGCGGCCAACGGAGTTGCGCCCCGGTTGCATCTTGGCATTGGTTCTGCGCTTTTTTTGATTGTCAGCTCGCTGACCGCGCCCTATTTACTCGATGCCCATGATGATCATGCACCCAAACGGGAGAGTAACCTCAGCGTTAGACGAATCCCCGGCGTACTCATCACGCTCACGATCATCGGTTTTTGTATGTTCCTGTCTGAGGGAGCGATGGCGGATTGGACCGCGGTCTATTTGAGACAGGTTCTGTCAACAGGCGCTGGATTGGCAGCGGCCGGGTATGCCGTATTCTCAGCGGGTATGGCGATGTTTCGTCTGCTGGGCGATACCGTCACGAAACGCCTCGGCCCAGTACTCACGGTCCGGACGGGCGCGTTAGTAGCTGCATTCGGACTTTCTCTCGCTTTGATTGCTCCGTCTCCAAGCTATGCGTTGCCTGGATTAGCTTTGACCGGAGCCGGATTCTCCGTCATTGTGCCATTGGTCTTTGGGGCCGGTGGACGGGTACGTTCGCTTCCCAGGGGGGCGGGTATTGCGATGGTCAGCGGGTCCGGCTATATCGGCTTCCTCTTCGGACCGCCACTTATCGGTTTCTTAGCGCAAATGACGTCACTGCGCGCAGCGTTGTTCCTAATCGTTGGGCTGAGCGTTCTCGCAGCGGTTTTGGCCGGTGCGGTGCGGGGAGCTCAAGAGCAGCCGTAACTCAGTCGCGCAGAGACGAACTCTCCGCGCCGCACGATTGTCGAATGACCAACTCGCCATCGAGTAAGACCTCGCGTGGTGGAAGGTGAGGCGAATGGATACGATCGAGCATGGCGCGAAGAGCTGCTTCGCCAATTTCATGCGCTGGTTGATGAACTGTAGTGAGGGGCACGGGCAATAAGCTAGCGTATGATACGTCATCGATGCCAACCAGACGCATATCTTCCGGCACTCTAATGTTTCGCGCCAAGAGCACATGCATCAGATGCCCGGCTATGCGGTCGTTTACGCAGACAAAAGCTTCGACGTCTTCGATTGCGGTTTTCGCACGCCATTTCAGCGATTGCTCGCTACCCTCGAAATAGGCCGCGGGATCTCCTGCCGGTCGCAAACCGTGGGCAGCAAGCGCATCTCGATATCCCGCCATGCGGTCAGAAATGGTCGTTGCCGACCCGTGATAGCCAAGAAATCCGATGCGGTCGCACCCCAGCTTTATCAGATGCTCGGTGGCGATATACCCCGCCTGATGATTGTTGATACCAACCAGATCGGGTCGATGCCGCTCGGGCGTCTTCGAAGCTCGACGGTCGAGCAGTACAACCGGAATCTGCGCCTGCTTCAACGCTGCCAAGATTCGCCGATTGATTTTGTCCGCATCGCTTTCAAACTCCAAGGGAGCAAAGAAAACGCCTGAGACCGTTCTCGATATGTACTGCCGGCATAATCGCCATGCCTGTTCCGCCTTGCTGGCTTGCGTGTCCGCATGGCCCCAGAGAAGCGCATGCTCGCTAGCCTCCGGCGCATTCGCGATGCCTTGACAGATCGGTTCGAATATTTCGGTTTCGCCGAGATCTGGGATCAAGAGGCCGAACAGGTATGGGCGGCGATCACCTACGTCAAGCTGCTTGATGTACGTTCCGGATCCGGCTATGCGGTCGATCAGGCCGATGTTTTGCAACTCGCGAATCGCCCGGCCCACCGTGATACGGGAGGCGCCGGACTTGTTCACGAGCGCCGCTTCGCTAGGCAGTTTCTGACCGGGTTTGAATCGCCCCGAGAGGATATCGGCTTTCAGCGATTCGAAAAGCTTTTGATACTTCGGTTTAACAGGGTGAATCCGCTTACGATTCATTTAAACCAGACATAACAGGTTTTTGGCCAATTCGACACCTTGTATGGCTCAATTCCATCTAAAATGGTAAACGAGGATGTCGAACCAGATATCCTTCCTGCCCAGTTGCTGGGAAGCACGCCCGCAGTTGCTTCGTGATTTTGACGCGCGAATTCAAAGGCGTTCACACCCCAACACCAAAGAAAGGACCGACTTATGGCCCAATCAGGGAAGCAGTATTTATTTGTAAGTGATTTCGATCAAACGCTCAGTTTCAATGACTCCGGGCTCGTTCTCAGTAAGTTGCTTGGCCTGGACGGCTTCAGCCAACGGGTAACAGGGCTTTCTAACAGTCATCTGGTTCAGCAAGGAGGAGAACTCGCGTATCTTCTGCTCCACGATCCGGAGTTCCGGCAGGTTCGCAGAGAGCACCTTGCGGCCGCCGGCAAACAGATTCGTTTGAAGGCGAATATCCCGTTGCTTTCGGACTTATTGCGAAATCTGGACGGGCGCGAGTTCGCTTTTCACGTCGTTTCGGCAGCGCCCGAGGAGGTTATTCAATCGGCGCTCGAAGGGATTGTCCCCGCGGACCACATCCACGGCACGCGGTTCCGTTACAATCCGGATTCCGGTGAAATTGAATCGATTGTCCGGCTTCCGGCCGGATACGGAAAAGTCGTCGTTGTCGACCAACTTAGAGCGGAGATGCGTATAGGCCATGACAGCTTAATCTATGTCGGAGATGGGAGTTCCGACGTTCACGTGATGCTCCATGTCAATCGCCTGGACGGGCTGACGATTGCCGTGTCGGAGAACAAATATCTGACGCCCATCGCAAAGCGAACCGTTTTGAGCGACGACGCGTGCAGTGTTCTGGTGCCGGTACTAGAGGATGTATTTGGCTGGAGCAGTGCCCAAATTCGGCTGTTTTTTGAGTCCCACGGCATGGCGCTCCAGGAATGGGACAAAATTCAGACCGATTCGATCACGCTGAGTCCGATGTCCAAGTTCGCAGCGGCTTCATAAGCCATCTTCTGCTAGCATCGGACCGATGCGCATGCTGCTGCTCGCACTCGTGGCATTCCCGGCGTGGTGCGACCCTCATCTTTTGCTCAATCCGAGCGATTGCGCACGAATGGACCGCATGGCCAATCTACATGTTTGGGCCAAGGAAGTTCGTGAACAGTTACTCGATGACGCTACGGATTGGCCCGAGCCGCACGTCCGCGAATTTGGTCTCAAGGAATGGGCGCTGCCGAAAGAAGGCGCAGGGTGGTCGCACGATTATGTCTGTCCCGTGCATGGCGTTCGCCTCCACCAAGAACGTGGCAAGAACATTTGCCCGGTAGATGGCAAGGATTATCACGGCTGGCCGATCGACAACGTCGTTTACATGCAGCGCAACGACGACAACGCTCGGGCGGCCCGCGATCTCGGCATCGCCTATTGCCTCACAGGCAACACCGAATACTCGGGCAAAGTCGCGCGCATCGTGAACGCCTATTCCGATCTCTACCCAACGCTGCCGATTCACGACAACCAGAATAGACGCGACACCATTCGTGGCGCGCGCGTGATGTCGCAGACGTTGTCCGAAGCGAAATGGATTGTGCCGCTCGTCTTCGGTTACGATCTGGTTCGAGACGCCATGCCACAGGCGGATCGCGCTCGTTTTGAAACCAAGGTGCTGCGCAACACGGCGGCTGTGATTGCGAAGTATGATGCCGGGACCAGTAATTGGCAAAGCTGGCACAATGCGGCTCTGCTGGCGATTGGACTCGAATTGAACGACCGCGCCCTGATCGATCTCGCAATTAACGGACAGAGCGGCTTCCATTTTCAACTGCTTCACAGCATCACGCCCGACGGCCCCTGGATTGAAGGATCGTGGGGATATCATTTTTTCGCGCTGGAACCGCTGCTGCTAACACGCGAAATGGCCGTGCGCGCCGATATTCCGGTACCCGATGCCGCGGATCTGAAAGCAATGTTAGACGCGCCGCTGAAGTGTGTATTTCCGGACGGCACGCTTCCCAACTTCAATGACACGGGATTGGTGAAGCTATCGTCTGAAGCCAAGTACTATGAGATCGGGTATCGCATCTTCCAAGACCCACAATACCTGAATGTTCTCGATGACCAGCCACGCGGCCTTGAGGCCCTGCTTTGGGGCACCGATGTATTACCGAGCGCGAGTCCGCCGAAGCTTGAAAGCGGCTTGCTCGCTTCGGCCGGCATGGCGACTCTTCGCAATCCGGATAACGATCACACGATTGCTATAAAATTCGGACCGCACGCCGGTGGGCATGGGCATTTCGACAAACTTACCTTTATCAGCTACGCGGGCGGCGCGCACCTTGCGGTCGATCCGGGCACACAGGCATATGGGGCGAAGTCGCATACCACGTGGGACAAGATGACGGTCGCACACAACACGCTGATCGTCGATGAGACCACCCAATCGCCGGCGACCGGCAAATTGCTCGATTGGCAGGTGCTTCCGGGCGCAACGGAGATCCGGGTCTCGTCTGGTCCTGCGTATGCCAATGTCGGCTTCGAGCGGACGATGGTGCAAACGGACGGCTACGCGCTCGATTTACTCACGGCACACGCGACAGACGGCAAGCCGCACTTACTCGACTGGGTCTATCACAATTTCGGGACCGCTACTTCAGCGTTGCCCTGGGCGCCTTTCGCTGGTTTTCCCCAGGTGAACGGATACCAACACTTAACGAGCAACAAATCGGCTGAGCCCAACGCCGATTGGAGCATAACGTTCAATCAACCGAAGGAGAATGTGCGTATGTCGATGCTCCGGTCGGCTGGAACCACGGTTGTCACCGGCTACGGACTCGGCCCCAATCTGCGCGTACCAGTTCCTTACGTGATGGCGCGCCGCAAATCTTCGGATACGACGTTCGCAGCGATTTATGAATCTTATTCCGGCGCGCCCTCACTACGCGCATTTCACCAAACGGGACAGCAAACGTACGTAATTGAGATGCCTAAGTACACCGATCAACTCTCGTTTACCGGCGGCAAATTCACATTTACCCGATCCCGTAGCCGATGACTAACTGGGAGCGCCACTTATTAAGCCGGCGTAAGTTACTTGCCGCCGCACCGCTATTCGCTTCAATCGCTTTACGGGGGCAGGATTCGGAGATTGCGCTGGAGTCGCCGCTCGATTATCAGGTTTTTCAGCGCGATGAAAAGCAATCGGGCAATATCATCGTTAGCGGGCGAACTGGTCTTGCGTGCGATGCCGTCGAAGCTCGCGTGATCATTCCTCAAGCAAAGAATACTTGGGCTCCAGTCACTCTCGATTCGTTCGCTCGAACGTTTCAAGACCAAATTCCGGCCGCCGCTGGCGGCTTCTATCAAGTCGAGGTACGTCTGTTGCAAGCGCGAAAGCCGGTGGCGCACGCGATAGTGCCTCATGTGGGTATCGGTGAAGTATTCGTAATCGCCGGACAATCGAACGCCACGAATTACGGCGAAGTGCGGCAACAGACCCAGACCGGCATGGTGGTTTCTTTCAGCGGATCCTCCTGGGCGATCGCCAATGATCCGCAGCCCGGCGTACAGGATAACAGCCATAAGGGCAGTTTCATCCCGGCTTTCGGCGATGCGCTCTATCGCAACCACCATGTTCCGATTGGAGTCGCCTGCGTAGGCTATGGCGGCACCAGCGTGCGCCAATGGCTACCGGACGGCGATCAATTCTCGATACCCCCGACCACGTCGAAATTCGTTCGACAAACTAATTCGGGAGCATGGATATCGGACGGGACACTATTCAATGGCATGATGAAGCGCATCGACGAACTGGGGCATCACGGCTTTCGCGCATTGCTTTGGCATCAGGGGGAATCGGATGCGCACCAGGCTGCAGGCCACCAGATCACCGGGGATGAATATTTCGCGCTCATGAAGAAATTGATCCTCGCATCCTGGCAGAAAGCGCTTTGGCAATTTCCTTGGTTTGTCGCTGAGGCCACTTATCACAATCCATCCGATAGATCATCACGGGAGATCCGGGCGGCACAGCGAAGATTATGGCGAAGCGGTCTTGCGCTCCCAGGTCCCGATACCGACCAGCTAGGACCGGCATATCGTCAGAATCACGGTAAAGGCGTTCACTTCAACGCCGATGGATTGCGAGCGCATGGCGATCTCTGGGCCGCAGTTGTTGAGCCGTGGCTCGACCAGGTTTTGAATGGCTCTTGAGGTCGGACGTAGGGTGATATTGTGTTGGTTAGACTATGCTCCGGGGGCTAGTTGTGTTCGGCCTGTTCTGTCTGCCGCTCTGCGCAGAACAACCGGTTCGCTGGACCGTCGGACGCAGCCCTCACTTCACGATCTATTCCGAAAGCGCCGGGGACGATGCCCGTACTGCTTTGCTCTGGTTTGAGCGCCTCCGTGCATTTTTTGTAGCTCATACGGATTTCAAAATCGACGACAGTAGGCGGGTGTTCATAATAGCGTTCCGCTCGACCCAGGATTACGCTCCTTATCGGCTGCACGAAAACGTCGACGCTTTCTACGTTGGCGAAGAAGGGCGGGACTACATTGTTTTGCCATCGCTGTCCCCCAACAATTACGGCCTTGCGGCGCATGAGTATGCGCACCTGGCGTTCCATTCGGCTGGCCTGCACCTGCCATTTTGGTTTGGCGAAGGATTGGCTGAGTACCTATCCACGATTCGCGTCGGGGAACGGCAATCCGGCGTCGGTGGGGATCTCCCCGCGCGCATTCAAATTTTGGCGCACAAGACCTGGATACCCTTTCCCACTCTGTTGGCCGCGCCCCTCGGCTCCACCTTTGGTCTCCGCGAGCAGGCAGATCTCTTTTACTCCGAGAGTTGGCTTCTGGTAGACATGCTCGTTCGATCCCCGGCGTACGCGGCTGCATTCCCGATTCTCCTGAAATCGCTCACGTCTGGCACTCCTAGCGAACAAGCTCTCACCAAGATTTACGTGAGGCCGATTGAGGTTATTGCCGCCGACCTGCGAAATTGGGCCGCGGCGCGAGCAACCTCAGCAATCTCATTATCAGGCGTGCCGTTGGGCGACATGCCGATACAACTAACCGGCGCACCACCATCCACCCCGCGCGCGGTCATCGCACAACTGTTGCTTGCCTCTGGCGACTTAGGCCGCGCCCAGACGCTGTATCGCGAGTTGGATCGCGGCGACCCAAAGGATGGTGACGTTTTGGCGGCATTGGCCTCGATAGCCCTGCTCAATAAAGATCCCGCACTGGCGCACACCGAATGGCAGCGCGCGATGAAGGCTGGTGTTACCGACGCGGCGCTTTGCGTCCGTTACGCAAGCACAGCCGATTCAGCCGGCGTCGACCCCGATGAGATCCGTCAGGCACTGGGTCAGGCCATCTTGCTCGATCCTACGCTCGACGATTGCCGGTATCGGCTGGCGATCGCAGAACACAACGCCGGCCGTTGGGCGGACGCCATCGCGCAGCTTCGCGCCATGCGTACTGTCGCTCCACAACGCGAGTTCTCGTATTGGATCACGATGGCTTCAGCTCTGGAGAATCTCGATCGGCGGGAAGAAACGATGGTTGCCGCGCGCCACGCTTTGGCATACTCTGGGAGCGCGTACGACCGGACACTTGCGCGCCAAATGATAGTGGTGGCTCAGACCGACTTGAACGTCCAATTTACACGCGACGCAAACGGCAACGAAGAGATCGAAACAACCCGCATCCCACATGATTCCAAGAACTGGAATCCATTCATTGAGCCCGGGGAGACGGTTCGGCACGCTGAAGGAACCCTGGACCGCGTTGAATGCGCCGGAATCCTGACAGGGCTTGTCGTCAATACTGCGGGGGGCGAACTGACGTTGAGAGTGCCCGATCCACATCGAGTTCAATTGAAAAATGCTCCGACGGAACTCACCTGCGGCGGCGAACAAAGCACGCATGTCAAGGTCGAATATGTTGTCCCGGGCGCGATTCTGAAGGGTCTCGAATTCGTTAGGTGAACCGCCGTGACGGACATCACAGCACGGGACAAGGTAAGTAACTTGCCCAATAGCGTTTGCGTCTGGGGATATGATCTTTGTCTGAGAGATGAGCCTTAAGCGGCTCATGGATGGAGGCCACTTGGCTGTTGTCGTCGGCATACCCCGCGAAACATTCCCCAGGGAACGTCGCGTCGGGATCACTCCCCGTCAATGTGACGCGCTTCGAAAGTCCCAGATAGAGTGCGTGGTGGAGCATTCGGCAGGAATCGAGGCCGGATTTCCAGACAACCTGTATGAAGCGCGAGGCGCCCGGTTGGCAAGCCGCTCGGATGTTTTCGCCCAAGCTGACGCGATCGTGCAAGTGCGCTGCCTGGGCGCGAATCCGGAGGCGGGACGTTCCGATCTGCCACTTATCCGGCGAGGGCAGGTCCTGATCGGCATGGGGGAACCGCTGACCGCGTTGCAGGAAAACGCCGATCTTGCCGAAGCGGGCGCATCGGTGTTTGCCTTGGAGCTTATACCGCGCATCACGCGGGCGCAAAGTATGGATGTGCTGTCCTCAATGGCGACGGTTGCGGGATACCGGTCCGTTCTGATTGCGGCGGAGGCTCTGCCGAAGATGTTCCCTATGTTGATGACGGCTGCGGGAACGATTACGCCAGCCAAGGTGTTTGTGCTCGGCGTCGGCGTGGCGGGTTTACAGGCCATCGCCACCGCCAAGAGATTAGGGGCAGTGGTTTCCGCCTATGACGTTCGCGCAGCCGTGAAGGAGCAGGTCGAGAGCGTTGGCGCGAAATTCGTGGTACTGGAATTGGATGCGAAAGGCGCCGAAGGCTCGGGCGGATATGCCAAGACGATGGGTGAGGACTTTTATCGCCGGCAACGCGAATTGTTGACCAAGGTGTTGCGCGAGCAGGATGTTGTGATTACCACGGCAGCGGTGCCGGGCAAGAAGGCCCCGGTGCTGGTAACGAAAGAGATGGTCGCAGCAATGCCGAATGGATCGGTGATCGTCGATATTGCTGCTGAACGAGGTGGAAATTGCGAACTGACCCGGCCGGGTGAAAGCTTCGTTCATGGCGGAGTCACGGTACTGGGTCCGACCAATCTTCCCTCATCGGTGCCGTTCCACGCGAGCCAAATGTATGCCTCCAACGCCAGTGCCTTTTCGAAGTTGCTGGTGAAGGACGGGGCTATACGAGTGAATCTGGAAGACGAAATATTACGCGAGACGTTAGTGACGCACGAAGGCCAAATCGTGAATCCGCGCGTTCGGGAATTGCTTGGCTTGGCGCAACGGAGTGAGAGGACGGTGAATGTATGAGCAACTGGGAGATTGCGATCTGGGTATTCATGCTGGCGGCCTTTCTGGGATTTGAATTGATCCGTCGCGTGTCACCGCTGCTGCACACGCCCCTGATGTCGTTAACCAACGCAATTTCCGCGATCGCCGTCGTCGGAGCGATTCTGATCACGGGCGCGAAAGAAGCCACTCCGCTGACACGTGTTCTAGGGTTCATCGCAGTCGTGGCTTCAACTACGAACCTGGTAAGCGGATACCTGATCACGGATCGCATGCTGAAGATGTTCAAGAAACGCGGGGGCGATCAAAAATGATGGAGCAGATTTTCCCGGCGCTTTACATTTTGGCAGCGGCGGGATTCATCCTCGCGATTAAGTGGATGAACTCGCCCGCAACAGCGCGGCGGGGTGTGATTGCCGGTGAGATCGGAATGTTGCTGGCCGTAGTGGGCACGCTGCTGCGGTTTGAGGTGGTGAATTACGAATGGATTCTCATCGCCTTTTTCATTGGATCGGCGGCGGGAGTCCCGCTCGCGTATTTAATGCCGATGACCGCGGTGCCGCAACGGACGGCGATCTCGCATGCGTTCGGCGCGTTGGCAGCCGCACTGATCGGGATGGCGGAGTATTACGAGCACACCCCGCACGGATTCGTTATCGTGGCGCTGGTGGTGGAGATGTTGCTGGGGTTCTTGACCTTTACCGCCAGCTTGATGGCGTTCGGAAAACTGCAGGAACTTCTGCCGACGCGGCCATTAACGTTCAAGGGACAGAACTATCTCAACTTGGGGATATTTGCGCTCGCGGTTGCCATTGGAGCCGCGCTTATCATCACACCGGAACGGACCTGGCTGTTCCCCCCGTTTATGACCCTCGCATCGGTGTTTGGCGTTCTGCTGATTGTCCCCATCGGTGGCGCAGACATGCCGACCGTCATTGCCCTGCTGAATTCGTATGCGGGATTGTCGGCATGCGCAATGGGTTTCGCACTGGACAACAAACTGTTGATTGTCGCGGGCGCGTTGGACGGATCTTCAGGCTTCATTCTTTCGGTAATCATGTGCCGGGCGATGAACCGATCGTTCACCAACGTGCTTTTCGGCGGTTTCGGCGCAGTCCACGCGAGCACAGCCAAGGCGACGGCGCGGCCGGTGCGTTCCGCATCACCCGAAGAAGCAGCCGAAATCCTGGATGCGGCGCGGAGCGTGGTGATTATTCCCGGCTATGGAATGGCCGTGGCGCAGGCGCAGCACAAATTGCGCGAGATGTACGATGCGCTGAGCAAACGTGGCGTGGACGTGCGGTTCGCCATCCATCCGGTGGCCGGACGGATGCCCGGCCATATGAATGTTTTGCTAGCCGAAGCCGACGTCCCCTATGACCGGCTGTTTGAAATGGACGATATTAATTCAGATTTCCCCCGAACCGATGTGGCCCTGGTGATTGGCGCTAACGATGTCGTGAATCCGGCGGCCACGAATGACAAAACCAGTCCCATTGCCGGTATGCCTATCCTCAACGCCCATCAGGCGCGTACCGTCATGATCATTAAGCGCGGGATGAGTCCCGGGTTTGCCGGAATCGACAATGAGCTGTATTACATGGAGAAGACTTTAATGCTCTTCGGCGATGCTAAGTCTTTTGTCTCCAGCATTCTAAAAGAACTGAATGCGGTTACAGCATCGGCGCATTGAGAATTGGGGAAAGTTCTGGTAGATGAAATAGGTTAAAAAACGATAAACTGACCTTAATTACTTTGAACCGCTATCGCGGCCTCGCCTGCCGCGGGAGGAGACCAAGATGAACGCTGCAATCAGCATGGCGAGAATCCCGCTGGCCCAGGAAGGGCTGAACTACTGGGAAGAACTCAGCGAGCAGTGTAAACGGCAGACCGCCCTGATTAACGGCGCTTTGTCGAATTGTGGCGCTGACGAGGACCAGATGATTAACTGGGTAGCCGGCCCGGAAATTCGCATGATCCGTAAAGCCTACCCATCCACGGCCGTTAGGATGTCTTTGGACATGCATAGCTGGGGCCCGATGATCAGCGGTGTTATCACTGGCCGTGAGACGGACGACCGTCAGTTTGCTTCCGAGGAGTTTGAATTCCTTGTTGCGAAGGACCTGGACGACTCAACGGTTGCAGTCTTCGGCGAAGGACGCAGTTTTTCTCCACGCGAACTGGCGGCGTACGTTGCCCAGAACTTCCGGCGGTGCTATCCGGAGTTGTCGCTACCTTGCCGGACCTGGAGATAGGCTCGATGTCCTGCACCAGAAACAAGTTCCGCAAGAAGACCCGCCGCGGTAGCAGCCTGGGAGACGAGAACTAGAAGCCCGACTCCAAGGCCCGCACGAAACCCAGTCGAGAGAAGCCCCAGATAAAACCCTGCATTCTGAACGCCTGTCCCCTCGGACATCGATGTGCCGGGAAATCGATGAAAGCGTGCAGCTCCGCGCCCGTAGCGGAAATGCTGATCGAAAAACCGACGGAGTGTCAGAGCATGAAAATGCGCTATTTTCGCCGCGGGACATGCGATGATCCGGCGGCCGGAAGCGCGCCACCGCCGGCAAAGGTCGCGGTCTTCCCCGCCCCAGTTACTCCATCCCGAGTCCAAGCCGCCAATCTCCCTGAAGGCATCGGCCGGCAAGGCCAGATTCCCGGTACCTGCGTAATTCAGCTCCGTTTGCGACCACTTTGCGACCACATATTCGTGGATCAATTGTGTCGTAGCAGAGAATGGATTTCGTGAAACGCCGTTAAGAACAGCGCCAGCAATAGCACATCCGGGGTTGAGGCGGAGAGCGATACTCAAGTTGCTCAGCCACTCGGGGTCTGGTACGCAGTCATCGTCGGTAAAGGCCAAGTTGAGGCCTTCCGTCAGGTCGACGCCGGCTTGCCGGGCAGGCCCTGGGCCCAGATGCGCAGTGACCGCTAGCGTCAGACGATATAGGGCGGCGAAAGGCTGAACGACTGGCCCCAGATTGCCTTCGCCCGAATCATCCACGATGATGACCTCGATCTCCTCGAGCGGAAAGCGTTGTTCCGAGATTGATTGAAGTAGATGCCGGAGGGCCGCTGGCCGCCGATAGCTCGGAACCACAATAGAGAAGAAAGGCCGATGCAGCGTATGTTGCCCTCGAAGTTTAGTTTACCCGGTTGTTCAGTCTTACCGCTTTTCCGAATCGCCATGTGCCGTGCATCGTTAGCCGTAAAATGGGAGGCTTGCATTTGGGTTTCCCTAAGGAAATAAGATCTCATGCGGATGGGGTCGCGGAGCGCATTTCTATTCGCGCTTGGCAACGACTGCCCGCGGCGAGACGGGCAGAACTTGCACGAAGCTTGATGAAACTTAACGAGGTCCTCGCCCACACACCCCTTGCGGGCAGGTATTGGGTCTGGGGCGGCATGTTGCTCGGCTGGGCGCGGGAAGGGCGGTTGTTGGCTGGCGATTGCGATGTCGATTTCGGATTGTTCCGCGAAGATCTGCCGAATTTCTGGCAGTCGGCCGGAACCATCGAGAAGGCCGGTTTCCGTCTGAATCGCGCTTTGACGAACAGTTCGGGTAAATTGACGGAATTCATATTCCTGAGGCGGTACCTCAAATATGAATTCTTCGTGGTCGACCGGCTGCCGGAAGCCTATCAGTACTGGACTTACTATCCTCCAAAGCGACTGGAAATGCGTTGCTCGATTCCTGCGTTTAAGCTTGCCCCGTTCGAACTCTTCGATCGAACCTGGCGGAAGCCCGAGGATCACGATGTCCATCTGACCGCCGTGTATGGAAATTGGCGTCTACCTGACCCGGATTATTGGTATGTGGACGACGAGAGAAGCATCGTTGAGCGGACCGAGTGGCGCGGACGAGTAATCTGGGCGCCAACTTCCCTGGAGACTTCGCGATGAAGGCGATTATTCTGGCCGCGGGCTTCGGCAAGCGGATGCGGCCCCTCACGGATTCCATTCACAAGACAATGCTGATGGTGGGCGGTCGAACCGTCATCCAATGGATTGTCGATTCACTGCTCGAAAACGGCATTTCAGAACTGGTGGTTGTGACCGGTTATCGAGCGGACGAATTGAAGCGCTATCTCAGCGACGCCTATCCCGACCTCTCGATCCGCTATGTCCACAACGCACGATACGCCGAGACGAATAATATCTCGTCGATGGCGCTTGCTTTGAACTCGATCGATCTCGATTCGGATATCCTGCTGATCGAGTGCGACCTGATCTTCGAGCCTGCCGTGATTGCGAAGCTTTTACGCGCAGATGGCAGGAACGTGGCGTTGGTGGATCATTATCGCAGCGGCATGGATGGAACGGTTGTAGATGTCGCCGATGGGCGCATCATCGATGTGATCGTCCCGCAGAGGCAAGGGCCGGGATTTGTCTTTGCAGGCAAATACAAAACGCTGAACATCTACCGGTTTTCGCGCGATTTTTGCAGGGGTCCTTTCAAAAAGATGTTGGACTACTACACAGCGATCAACGAGAACGCCTATTATGAAATCGTTCTGGGAGTGATCATTTATTTGCAGCAGGAGGCGATCCACGCCGAAATACTCGATGTCGAACGCTGGGCTGAAATCGACGATCCCAACGATATCGCGGTGGCGCGGTACGTCTTCGAGCCCAGTTCGCGGTCCCGCATCCTGAACGAATCGCACGGAGGCTATTGGAACTACGATGTGATCGATTTTTGCTACCTGCGCAACATGTATTTCCCAAGCGGAGCGATCTACTCGGAATTGCGCAACAGCTTGCCGGCGCTGCTACAAAACTATGGGTCCGCACAAACGCTGTTGGATGAGAAGCTGGCGTATTATTTGCTCTGTGAGAAGGAAAATCTGGTCGTGTTGAACGGTGCATCGCAGGCGTTTCCTGCCTTGGCTGAACATTTTGCAGATGCTAGCGTTTTGCTGCCGGCGCCGGTCTTCGGTGAATATGAGCGCGCCTTTCCAAAGGCTTTCCGGTTCCACGATCTTGGAACGGTTGATCTGGAGCAGTTGCCAAACGTGGAGCTAACCTGTCTCATTAATCCCAATAACCCAACCGGCTCCGTACTTTCAACCAAAGATATATATGCTTTCGCAGCGGCCTGGCCGGAGAGAACGATTCTTTGCGACGAATCCTTCCTGGAGTTTTCGGACGAGTCGAGCATAATCGGCCTACTGGAACGCCAACCTATCGAGAACGTAATCGTGATCAAGAGCTTGAGCAAGACACTCGGTGTGCCCGGCCTGCGTCTCGGCTACGTTTACACGGCGAACGCTGCCTTTCGCACGCGGTTGCGCTGCCGCCTGCCGGTTTGGAACATAAACTCCATAGCTGAACATTTCCTGGAGATCATTCTGAAGCATCGAGGAGCGATCGCAGATTCCTTCGCGCAGACAAAACAGGATCGGAAGGAATTTGCAGAATGGCTCTGGACTCTTGACTTTGTAAAGCAGGTGTGGCCGAGCGGAGGCAATTTCCTGCTCGTCGAACTAAATGCAGACCAGGCCACCGCGTCCCGTTGGGCTGAGGAGATTTTGCTGCGCGATGGTTTACGAGTGAAGGACATTTCACCTCGGTTCCCAGGAAACGGAGCGTATTGGAGAGTGGGTGTCCGGTTACCGCAGGAGAATTGGCGGTTAATTCAGGCGATGCGCCGCTTGACTCCGGCATCGATGGTGGCCCGGCCATGAATACGTGGCGAATGGTCTGGCGGCGCCGCAGGCTTGAGCACGGTCAACCGGCGTTGCGAGATTTAATGGATTTGGACGGCTACGACACGCTCGGGAGTCTGCGGGAAGAAGACTGGGTCCGGTATATCGATACTCTTGTCGAACGCCTCAAAATCCAACCGGGAATGTCCATCTACGAGGTTGGGTGTGGCGCGGGAGCGCTGCTGTTCCCTTTGTACACCAAGGGCCATCCGGTGGCAGGCGTGGACTACGCCGGAAATCTTATCGAAATCGCGAAACAGGTGATGCCGAATGCGGCATTCACAGCAGGCGATGCATTAACCATTGAGTCTGCCTCTGTGCACGATGTGGTTTTGTCGCAAGGCGCATTTTGCTATTTTCCCGATCTCCATTACGCAGCGAGATGCCTCCGCGCGATGGTGGACAAGGCGCGGTACGCGGCGGCAGTTTTGGATGTTCCCGATCTTGCTTCGCACGAACGAGCACTGGAATTACGGCGCGGAAGGTTGGGGCAAGCCGAATACGAGGCGCGCTATCGCGGCCTCGATCATCAATACTATTCTCGTGGCTGGTTTGAGGAAGCGCTGGAGAATTTGCCCGCGCGGGTAGAGGTAGCGGACCAGTGCATCGCCGGCTATCTACATAATGAATATCGCTTCAACGTATTCATTGAGAAGATTGCCAGGTGAGGGTGCGAAGGCCGTGAAGACGTTGAAAGTCGCACTGATTGCGGGGGGGATGTATGACCAGCTATATGAATGCATCCCGGAATTTGAGCGGGAGTCGGGGATTTCCGTCTCGATCGACTTTCGCGGGACGCATCCGGAATTGAACCCGCACTTGGCCGGTATGGAGCAGCCTCCATACGATCTTGTCAGCACGCATACCAAGTACGCGCCATCGCAGCAGCGATTCCTGGCTCCGCTTGAAGGCTTTGATGTAGCCGGATTCTTCCCTGCCCTTCTGGCGTTGGCGACGATAGATGGCGCGCTTTACGGCATTCCCCGGAATATCGACCTGCGATTGCTGCACTATCGGACGGATCTGCTGAATGCGCCGCCGTGCAGTTGGGACGAACTTCGAGAAGCCGCGCGCCGTCTGTCGCGGCCGCCAGAGATCTATGGATTCGTGTTCACCGGAACGGAATCGGGCCTGTTTGGCACGTTTTTCGAGTTGGCGGAGGCGGCCGGGGCACATATCTTCCCGAACTCGCTAATACCCGAGGTGAACAACGAAGGCGGCCGCTGGGCGCTCGGAATACTACGCGATTTGTATATAAGTGGCGCCGTCCCGAAGGAAGTATCCAGATGGCATTTCGACGAAGTACACCAATTTTTCCGAAACGGAGGCGCGGCGATGGTAACGGATTGGCCCGGCTACTACGGGTCGTATCGGGCCGACTACTCTTCGGTGCGCGACCGGTTTCGAGTGGCGCGTATGCCGTCCGGACCGCTTGGGCGAGTCTGCTGTTACGCCGGCTCACATACCTTTGCTCTTACACGCACCGGCGCCGGGAAAGAAGCGGCTCGATTATTATTACGCTTCTTGACATCTGCGGAACGGCAATCGATTGAGGCGCGACAAGGTTCGGTCCCCGTGCGGCGCATCGTCATGGAGGAGCAGCAACACTCGGCTACGGATCAAGATGCCGAAAGGCTTCGGTTACTCAGCCGATCAATTGAGACCGACTTGATTATTCCGCCCAAGCTTTCCTACTATCCTGAGATCGAAGATATTCTTTGGCGGACGGTGCGTACGGCGATGATCGGTGAAATCGAGTTAGGAACCGCGCTTGAGCAGATCGAAAGGAAGATTGCGGAGCGTGTTGCCCATGCTGCTTGACAATAAGGTGGTCTTTCTGACGGGAGCTGCTAACGGCATCGGCCGCGAGTGCGCGATTGCTTGCGTGAGGGAAGGCGCATCGGTGGTGGTGGCGGATGTCGATGTCGCGAAAGCTGCGGAAACCGCCGCCGAACTTGGCCCTGCGGCAATGGCGATCGACTGCGACGTCTCCCACGGCGCGGCCGTGGAGCGGGCCGTGGCGGCTGCGCTGGATCGTTTCGGCCGGCTCGACGCGGTACACAACAACGCGGGTATCTCTACGCCATCGAAGCCCCTCGACGAGACCACAGAAGCCGAATGGGACCGGTTGATGGGGGTTAATCTGAAAAGCCTTTTGTGGACTACGCGCGCGGCCCTGCCGGCTCTGAAACGAAGCCGCGGAACGATTCTGAATACGGCCAGTCTGGTGGGTTCCATAGGCCAATCGAACCACGCGGCTTATTCGGCGAGTAAGGGCGCGATGATTACGCTTACTAAGTCGATGGCGCTCGATTATGCCCCATTTGGAATCCGTGTAAATGCGATCTGTCCGGCGGGTGTGTGGACACCGATGCTGGAGGATTGGGCGAGCGAGCAACCCGACCCGGCAAAAATCCACACGTACTTGGATCAGATTCATGCGCTGGGATACTGCCCCAAGGGCGATGTCATAGGCGATGCAGCGGTGTTCCTGCTATCCGAGCGCGCGCGGTTCATTACTGGATGTATTCTGCCCGTGAGCGGCGGAGCGGAATTGGGATATCGCCGATGAAGCAATTGAGAATTACCAAAGTGCTTGCGGAGGACCGCCGATTTCCGCTACTTGGCGGCGCGGGTTCGGATGCAATACACACCGGCGCGGAGTACGCTTTTGCCGTTACTCGGCTGCGAACGGACGCGGTTGAGGAAGGCTGTGGAATCACACTTACGCTGGGCAACGGGAATCAGATTGTCTGCGATGCGATCGAACAATTGGGCGTCATGCTGGAAGGTCGTGAGATCGAGGAGCTGATGTCGGAGTTCGGCGAAGTTTCACGACGCATGGCGGACCACCCCGTACTGCGATGGCTCGGTCCGCATAAGGGAGTGATCCATCTGGCGCTCGCATCCATTGTGAATGCGTGCTTCGACCTCTGGGCCAAAGCGCGGGGCGTGCCGCTCTGGCGATTGTTGCTGGATCTGACGCCCGAACAGATCCTTACTTTGCTTGATCTTAGCTATGTAGAAGATGAGTTCAGTCGAGAAGACGCGCTCGGAATTATGCGCGATCACCTGCCCTCCCGAGCAGAGCGCGAGAGCATCATTCAGACGGGTTATCCGGGTTACGACACGTCAGTCGGTTGGTTCCAGTATGAGGATGAACGCATTCGGAGGAACGCTCGGAAAGCGCTGGCGGAGGGCTTCCGCGCGTTCAAGCTGAAAGTAGGTTCGACCGGCGAGGACCGCGACTTGCGGCGCGCGGCCATGCTGCGCGAGGTGGCTGGACCCGAGTGCCGGATCATGTTCGACGCCAACCAGCAATGGACCTTCGACCAAGCGAGACGAATGTGCCGCGCGCTCCAAAGCATCGATCCGTTTTGGGTGGAAGAACCGACGCATCCTGACGATGTGGAAGCGCATCGCAAGCTGGCGGGCGAAGTGGCGCCAGTGAGAATCGCACTGGGCGAGCATGTTCCAAACAAAGTCATGTTCAAGAACTTCATCCAAGCCGGCGCTGTGCACTTCGTCCAAGCGGATTGCACCAGGTTGGCTGGGATTTCGGAATTCATCACGGTTAGTCTGATAGCGCGGAAGCATGGACTTCCGATTGTGCCGCACGTCGGCGATATGGGGCAGATTCATCAGCACCTGGTACTGTTCAATCGTGTGGCACTGGGCCACGAGATTGTGTTCCTTGAGCATATTCCGCACATGCGCGAACACTTTCTGGAGCCTGCGTGCATTGAGGAAGGCGTCTATCGGACGCCGCAGGCTCCGGGTATCTCCTGCGATCTGAAGCCGGGAGCTACACGGCCATCGCCATCTGCTTGATCGCCTTCAAGTCTAATTTCCCGGTTCCGAGCATCGGCAATTTCCTCAACGAGATGGATGTCACCGGGCTTCGGAATCCACATTTTAGGTATCTCGGACTCCATGAGACGGTTCCAGACTTCATGTGGAGTGCTCGAACCCGAGGCGATGAACGCGATGAGTCTTTCTCCTTTGCGATCGTCAGGCACGCTGGTGACGGCGCAAAATGCTTCAGGTACAGCGGATTGAAGGATCTGCTCGACCTTTCCATGAGGGACCATCTCGCCCGCGATTTTGCTGAACCGGGACAAGCGATCGACGATGCGGATGAAGCCGCATGCGTCGAGAACCACGATATCGCCGGTGACATACCATCCATCGCGAACAACAGCTTGGGTTTCAGACGGCCCATGGAGATAACCCAACATGCGGTTAGGACCCTTCACCAACAGCAATCCCTCCTCCCCGCATTCGAGAGTCGCGCCGGTTTCCGGATGCACAACTTTCGCCGCGACGCCAGGAACAGTTTGTCCAACAGAACCCGTACGGCATCCGGCTTGTTTGACTCCCGCTCGTTCGCGATCCGGAATGTTGACGGAGATGACTGGAGCCATTTCGGTGACGCCATAGCCCTCCAACAGAGTCAGCCCGAATTTGTCGTGGAAGGCCTGCGCCAAAGCGGGTTGTAATTTCTCTGCGCCGACCAGCACATGCCGCAAGGACGTAAATTGATCCTTAGAACAACCGCGCAGATATGCCTGGCAAAACGAGGGCGTCGCAGGTAAAAATGTGGCCTTCGACCTCTCTATAAGATCTCCCAGTCCCTTGGTATCCAGGGGCTGCGCATGATACGCCGCGCTCGCGCCATTCAGAAGCGGGAACCAGAGAGTGTAGGTGAACCCGAACGAGTGGAATAAAGGAAGTAGCCCAGCTATGGTGTCTGTCTCGTCGATTTGGAACAGCGAATTGACGGATTCAATGTTCGACAGAAGATTCCGGTGAGACAGCATGACGCCCTTGGGAACGCCCGTGCTGCCGCTTGAAAAGAGGACCGCGGCCAGATCTCCGGGTTTTCCCGCTGAGCCAAGCAATATCGATGTGGGGCATAAGCGAGCCTTCAAGTATGCGATCAGCTTGGCGGTCTTTCCGTAGGAAAGCAGGTCCTCGACGAACGTCATCTCTGGGCGATGATCCATTTTGGCCTTGGTCAAGAATCTTTTCGACGTCAGGATGGTGCGGAGAGCGCATTGCTCGACGGCAGAATCCAAAGCTTCCCGCCCCGCTGTAAAATTCAGGTTCACCGGGATGCGCCCCGAAACGGCAATGCCCAGATTGACCAGTCCGGCGGCGGTTGAAGCCGGAAGCATCACGCCAATCATCTTTTCCTCGGAATGGCTGGATCGAATCTCCTTCGCGATCAACAGCGCGGCTGCAAGCGTCTGGCCATGGTTCAACGTGAGCCCCGTTGAATCGGTCATAGCGCGGCGAAACCAATAATGCTTGGCGGTGCGCACGAAGCGAGCCGCGAGTGAATCGGGTTCATCCAGGAGGGCGGCGTCTGCGCCGAGTTCCGAAACAGCCTGTCGAACATCGAACGCCGTTGGTTGTGACATCGCTTTGCCGAACGATACGGTGATGGCGAACGGAAGGCGCCGCAACGAGCGCCAAAGCGAAGCGCGCCGGTTCAAGCTGAATATGCTGCCCCATGCTCCTCCGATATGCACTGGAACGACGGGCACATCCAATCCTTCGACGATTTTTTCGAGTCCGCGGTGGAACTCTCCGATGTTCCCGTTGAGTGTCAGAGCGCCTTCCGCGAAGATGCAGACTGCGTGTCCGTTCTTTAGTTCCTCGCGCGCGAGTTCGATGGCTTTGATAACCGAGCGGCGGTTGCCGGCCGGGACGCGAATCGCATGGAAGAGCGAGAAGAGGCGCGCAAAACGGTCGTACCATTCTTCCGTGACCATGAATCGGACAAAACGTTGGATGCACGCACCGATGAGGAATCCATCGACGTACGAGACGTGGTTCGCAACGATCAGCGCCGGCCCGCGTTGCGGAATATTTTCCTTTCCATAGATGCGAATGCGGTACACGGCATGCGTCAGCAGGTAAAGAAGGAAGCGGACCGTGAAGTTCGGCGCCAGCCGAAGAGCACACAGAGCTGCCGCCAGCGTCAATGCGGCGGCAATGCCGATGACATTCGCGGCGGAAACATGCAGAAGCTCATGCAGTAACCAGATGACACCGGACGCAAGCATGACGCCGATCGTATTTACAAAGTTCGCGGTCGCGATCACGCGGCCTTTTTCGTCATGCTCCGGGCGATGCTGGAGAATTGCATTCAGCGGCACGATGAACAGGCCACCCATGAAGCCAAGCACGATCAGAGCAATCAGCGCTGGAATGAGGCTATGGCCGATGAAGGCCAGGCCGAAGCCGGCAAATGCCATACCGAAGCCGCCGAGGGGAACGAGCCCGGGCTCGATTTTATCTCCCGAAAGGCGGCCAGCAGCCATGCTTCCCACTCCGATGCCTATGGCCAAGCTCGCCACCAGAAGTCCCGTCTGAGCTTCGGTGCAGTGCAGCGTCTCCTTTCCGAAAAGAAGCAGAACCATCTGAAAGAGCGCGCCCAAGAACCAGAAGAACGTCGTGCCGATCACGGCTAGCATCAGGACTCGGTCCCTATTCACGCGTTCCACTCCGGCGAATATGTCGCCAAAAGGATTCCAGGAAAATGGTCTCTGCTCGATCGGAGCGGGGGTTCGTGCAATCTTAAAACTGGTCAGCGTTCCGGCGATAGCAACAGCTATTAACACGAGGCCGATCAACGCCGGTTCGTGACTCCATATGGCCACCAGAAACGTGCCACCGATGGTTCCCAAAAGAATCGCCACGAACGTGCTCATTTCGAGCAGCCCGTTCGCGCGCGCCAGATGCTTCATTTCAACCAATTCCGGCACAATGCCATACTTGGCAGGGCTGAAGAAGGCCGCTTGCGCAGCGGTGAAAAACAGGACGGCCAGCATCCACTCGATACTTCCGCTGATGAGTGCGAAGATCGCGAAAGTCATCGCGGCAATCTCAATTGCCTTCGTCACGATGACTACGGTGCGCTTTTCAAATTTGTCGGCAAGTTGACCTGCGTAACCCGAGAAGAGCACAAACGGCGCGATGAAGATGAAGCCCGCGAGCGAGAGGTAGCTTCCGCTCCCCACCTTGCCCGCAATTGTCAAAGCCATCAACGAGACCACCAATTTGTACATGTTGTCGTTGAGGGCGTTCAGGAATTGCATCCAAAGGAACGGTTGGACTCCGCGTACTTTCAGGACTTCGGGATACGTGCTCGAATTCGTCATTTCCAGCCTCCGCTCTGTAAGTACGCACGCCTGAATCCAACTAACCAGCTATGAAAAATCAACGAGATACCGTTACCCGTGCAATTGTAGTCTAGTGGACGTATACAGAACATGTATACGCGCCGTACAATTTATGAACAATGCCCTTATTAACGCGAGCCGACCGGCGGTTCCTGACCGCGGTATCCCATTTGCTCTATTCGAATCCGTTTCTACCCGAGATTCTGGTCTATGAACGCGAGGCATTGGGTGCCGACGCAACAGAGGAGCAGCCGATTTGGAGCATGACGGTCAGTGATCCTGATCGCGTGCGTACGAATGCCTGGCGAATCGTAGACCGGCTTCAGCCTTTGCTCGACAAGGTGCGTGGAGCGCTGGCAGCGGGCGAGACGACGACAGTGGGAGATCTGATCCTTTATGAAGACGGGCTACTGTATGCGTTCTATTATCGCTACTACCAGCAGTTCGTGGTCGCCACGTTTCAGCAACACCGCGAAAAATCCCGTTGGCAGTTCTATCGCGAGTTCTGTAGTGAGTGGAATCGCTTCTTCGAGATTCCCGGCGTGAGGCTTCCGGCGATGCACCAGGCGAAACACACATTCGCTTGCTATTAC
Source organism: Bryobacteraceae bacterium (assembly GCA_036272835.1). GTDB lineage: Bacteria > Acidobacteriota > Terriglobia > Bryobacterales > Bryobacteraceae > Bog-105. The sequence continues at coordinate 15,712 of DATAXY010000054.1, read as the reverse complement.
CAGATTGTGCGCGCGTTTCACCACATATTCGAGCAGATCATCGGCAATTCGCGGCCGGCGGCTCGGCTGCGGGCGGCCATTTGGCAGTCGGTGTTCACGCACGACATACGGCGATACCGGAAAACGCTGTTCTCGCGGATGAATGAGTTCGCAACGCTGATAACCGGGCCGTCCGGCACGGGCAAAGAATTGGTGGCGCGTTCAATCGCGCTATCCCGATATGTGCCATTCGACGAGGGGCGGTTGACTTTTGAGGAAGAGTTGCCGGGCCTGTTCTTCCCCATCAACATTGCGGCCCTGCCCGGAACGCTTGTCGAATCGGAACTCTTCGGCCATAAGAGAGGTTCATTTACCGGCGCTGTGCAGGACAAGCTGGGATGGTTCGAAGCGTGCCCGCCATTAGGCGCTGTTTTTCTGGACGAAATTGGCGATCTGGAACCGCAGATTCAAGTGAAGCTTCTACGGGTCATTGAAACCCGCAGTTTTCGAGCGCTGGGCGAGAGCGGCGCGCGAGCGCATCGGTTTCAAGGGAAGTTGATCGCTGCGACTAATCGGAATCTGGCGTTGGCTATTCGAAAAAAACGTTTTCGCGAAGACCTATACTATAGGCTCTGCTCCGATCAGATCGCCACGCCATCGCTGCGGCAGCAAATCGAGGAGTCTCCCGGAGTGCTAACAGATTTGATTCTTTTTCTGTCGCGGAGAGTTGCGGGCGATGAAGCGGAGGCATTGGCGGCAGAGACGCAGCAATGGATTGAGAAAAATCTCGATCCAACGTACGAGTGGCCCGGTAATTATCGGGAATTGGAACAGTGTGTCCGAAATATTCTCATTCGCAAGGAGTATCCGATATCCCGCTTTACTAAAATCCGCAACGGCAGCGGCATTCTCGACGGTGCAACTTCCGGCCAACTGACTGTGAGTGAATTGCTGAGCCGATACTGTACCTTGGTCTATTCGCAGACCGGTAGTTATGAGGAGACGGCCAGACGGTTGCAGATCGACCGGCGGACAGTGAAGGCGAAAGTGAACCTGGAGTTGTTGTCGAGCGCAGCACAGAAGGGCAGCGCATGAGCACACCCGTCCAGTCAGACACTCCCGGCGCGTCGGCTACCAGTCTTTGGCGATCCATCCGCGAAGCTTTGCGCGGCAGCCATCGGGATTACACCACCGGAAGCCTGAATCAGTCGATTTTGCTGTTGGCGATACCAATGATTCTGGAGATGGTTCTGGAATCGCTGTTCGCGGTCGTGGATGTGTTCTGGGTCAGCCGGTTGGGGGCGAATGCCGTCGCGACCGTGGGCCTCACGGAATCGGTGTTAACTCTCGTTTTCGCCGTTGGTATGGGCCTTGGTATGTCGACGACAGCGATGGTGGCAAGGCGGATCGGCGAAAAGGATCATGAAGGAGCGGGCATTGCGGCGGTGCAAGCAATCTTCCTGGGACTCATCGCCTCGCTGGCTCTCGGTCTTCCGCCGCTCCTGCTGGCCCCGAAACTGCTCACAATTATGGGCGCTACACCGGCGATTGTGGCCGTTGGCGTCAATTACATGCGCATCGCGCTCGGCGGTTCGGGCGTGGTGTTGCTGTTGTTTCTCAACAACGCCATTTTCAGGGGCGCGGGCGATGCAGCCATTGCGATGCGCTTGCTGTGGGTGTCAAATATTCTGAATCTCATTCTCGATCCGTGCCTGATTTTCGGCCTTGGCCCATTCCCCCGATTAGGTGTTACCGGCGCGGCTCTAGCAACGTTCACCGGGCGTGGGATCGGCGTTCTGTACCAGTTTTATCGCCTCGCTAAAGGAACAGAGAGGCTGCGGATCGCGGCCCGTCATGTTTGCATCCAGGCGGATGTCCTTTGGCGGCTTATCCGAGTCTCGCTCACCGGAATTCTGCAATTTCTCATCGCGCAGGCCAGTTGGATCGGCCTGATACGAATCGTGGGACTCTTCGGCGCGGACGCCCTCGCTGGTTACACGATCGGCATTCGAATCGTCATCTTCGCCATCCTGCCGTCATGGGGGCTCAGCAACGCCGCCGCAACTCTGGTTGGCCAGAACCTGGGAGCCGGGCGCCCCGATCGCGCGAGAAGCGCCGTCTGGCGCACGGGTTTCTGGAACATGATCTTTCTAGGTTCCGTCGGCGTGCTGTTTATCGTATTCACGCCGCAGATCATCGGCATCTTCACGCAAGATCATTCAGTGTTTCGCTATGCCGTTGCGTGCCTGCGTATTTTTAGTTGCGGCAACATAGCTTTCGCGTACGGAATGGTGATGCTACAAGCCTTCAACGGCGCGGGCGACACATTGACTCCGACCTATATCAATCTGTTCGGGTTCTGGATGCTGGAGCTGCCGCTCGCCTGGTGGCTGGCGATGCACACCAGCTTGCACGTCAACGGGGTATTCCTTTCCGTAGTGATTGCCGACGCGGCGATCGTCGGGATCAGCATCATACTGTTTCGTCAGGGGCGCTGGGCGCGGCAGCGGATTTGATCGCTTTCGTGGCGCTCTCTCTAGAGGCTATCGAGATATGCTACGAGCGCGTTCATCTGCTCTTCCGGCAGACTTAAAGGCGCCATCCCGCTAGCGGTCATCTTCGCTGTTGGCGATTTTAGGACTGTGGCGAGCTGGACTTTAGAAAATCGATGGCCGATGCCGCCGAGTTTCGAGCCCAAGGATGTGCCCACGCCTGCGTCACCGTGACACGCATTGCAGGATTGCGCTTCATAGATTGCCTTCCCTTTAGCCACGTCATTCGTGCCGGCGGGCTGAGTCGCCGTAGTCTGCGGCGGTGGCGCGGGAGGCGCTTGCGGTGCGGCTTTCGCCATGCCCAGGGTCGACAAAATATCTGGCGACGGCGAATCCGCTGCCACTAATTGATGGCACGTATCGCAGCTATTCGGAATCGACTTTCCATTCGCAGTGGTATGTCCGCCATCGTGGCAGCGGAAACAACCGGGCGAATCCGTGTGGCCGAGCTGGTTCTCGTAAGTTCCCCATGTCATCTTCATTTCCGGGAAGACGTTTCGCCGGTAAATGGCAACGACCGCTTGAGCCGCCTTATCGATATCGCCTGAATGTTGTGCCGCATCAGGATAGGACTGGCGATAGTAAGCAGTCAAAGCCTTTGGAATACCTGTCGCGGCATCTTGTTGGCTGGGATAGCTAACCTGCAGGAGCTCCACGCTTTTCTTTCGAATGTAAGGAACATCCAGAGGAATGGCCCCCGCCGCCAATGCCGCATCGACCGCGGTGCCTGGTAGTTCCGGGGTGTGCGCCGGCTGGCTATGGCAATCGACGCACTGCATCTGAAATGTGGGAAGATTTGCTGTCTCGGCGGGTTTACCGCCGGAGGTGTAGACGCGCACGGCATTCGTTTTCGAGTCGCGATATTCGACCCAGGGAATGTTGTCTCTTTTCGGATCCTTGGTCCCATAGCGAATCGTGACACCCGGGGCGAGATGAACGCCATGGATTCCCCACGAAGTGCCGCTTCCGATCCGCATCATCAACACAGTTGTCAGCGGCTTTGGAATCTGATCGTCGGTGTAATGGCTTTTTACGCGCAGCCGAAACTTTGGCGCGTTCTTGTCCGGGGCATGGCAACGAAGGCAACTCTCATCGGGTGAGAGTAGCTTGCCGCTTTGAATCGAAGGCGGTATCGGCCGGGGATAGGTGTCGGTTACGACCTCAAAGAGTTGTCTTGTGCCGTTGATCTTGGCATGGAACCACCCGGCTGCGCCAGGCGCGATGTGGCAATCCGCACACTCAACGTGAGAATGGGGTGCTGTCCGGTAGGCAGTGAACTGCGGATGCATCACATGACAGCTTTGGCCGCAAAACTGATTGGTGTCCATGTATTGCACGGCGCGATATGTGAGCTGCGAGGCGATCAGAATGTTTGCACAGGTAGTCACAATCAAGAACATCCCCAAGCGGTGAAGCGACGTCTTACGATCGACAACCACTTGTTCGAGTCCCATCCGGACTCGACGGTTCGAGAGCCAGACGCCTATGGGAATCAGCGCCAGCCCCGCGAAAAAGACGATCGGCAATACGATGAACGCAAGAATCCCGATATAGGGATTACTCCCGTTAACGCTCAGCGTCAGCACGAACAACCAGGAAATGGCGGCGGTGGTGACCAACCCCGAGCCGATCAAGCTCAGCCAGTGACCAGTCAGAATGACAAGGATAGGTTGGTTCGGCTTAAAGATCATTGGATTGATGGCGTCGGCGGCCGGCTTTAAGATCGCTCAGCTCTTTGCGACACTGCGTATGTACGCAATGAGATCGTGGATCTGGGCCGGTCTGAGACTCTTGCCGTATCCAGGCATGGGAGGCTTACCGTTCGTGATGATTTCAGTGAGATCTTCATCGGTCTCCTTCTGAACCTCCGGCGAACGCAGATCGCGAAGCTTGAATCTCTTTCCCATGGGCGTGTCGCCGCTGCCGTCCGGGCCATGACACATTGCGCACTTGGCTTTGTAAGTAACTGCTCCGGTAGCAGCGGGCGCGGCGAATCCGCGTGAACCCACCATGTAACCCGGAAGAGACAGAAGCAAGCCTTTAGCGAGCAACATTCGCAGTTGGTAATAAAACTTCATCATCTTGAAAACCTCATCAGTTCCAGTTTGGATTTACCTCGCATATCGCAGCGAGACGGATACTAAATTAGCTCGGAAAGTGCGGGCCGCGATTGGGCCCGAAAAAGACTTCTCTTCGTAATCATAAAGGTTCCAGCCACCCTTTAAGGTGAGATGCTTTGCTACGTCAATCGCAAGAGCAGCATTGGGAAGATTGTAATTAATCGCCGCCGGACCAAGCGGAGCTAAAGAATTGAGAAGCAGGCTGTTTCCTGTGGTACTTGTGACGGAATAACCCACAGTGAATGTAGTACGCGAAATCGGCTTTACAAATACATTAGCGTTGCCAAAATTGTCGACGTCACGATAATAAGAAGGTGCTGTCAGATATCCCACGGGGCAAATCGGCGTTGTCGAGGCGAACGCTGGAACCGGTGTCTCCGAAAAACAAATATTTATATTCGTCGCAAAGTTGTCGTATGAGTAATTTAAGTCGATACCCCAGTGCTCAGATGGGGACAGAACCACGCCGAAAGAAATAAAGCGGTTGTGGTCCTTGTTGTCTAATCCATATGCCAGGTCTCGCATTTCTTCAATCCGGGCCGAGGCGTTAAGGTTCAGCCACTTCTTTGGCGTGTAGATCGCCTTCACGCGATACAACTGCCTGTGCCGCGGCATGATATTCGTGAAGATGTTGTCCGCGTAATCGATCTCTACATCGCCATTCAAACGAAGCCCATGGATCGGCTGGGCTGCGATGCCAATCAGGCCGGCCTGGTTGTTGATCTGCACTCCAGCGGTAGAGACGCTAGTCGAGTCAGACTGACAGACTCCATTGACCAAGGGTGCTGCGCATCCTCCACGGTTAGGAAGGGTCGGGAAGTAGGAGGCCAGCGCCGAGGTGGTCCCATCGATTACAATGTCCTGCCGTTCAAAACGGTAACCTATGTACCCAGTTACATGAGTCGCGAAAGCGTAATGAAGTTGAACGGTGTTTCGCTTTTGGTTTTGCGACTGAAACATAGAATACGCGCTGTAAGTTGAATCAGCGGACGAACCCGATATATGTTGTGGACAGCCTGGTCCCGTGTAGGGTGACGGGCAAGCTGCTGATGGGAATGAATTCGGGATTGCTAGCATATTTGGACCGAACAGGTAAGTCTGCAGGAATAGCGCTCCGCTCGGGATTCTATAGTCGTACCAACGGAACTGATCGTCTATCGACATTCGCTCAGTCAGGTCGTAAGTTACTCCCCCATCCGCACTCGTTGTAATCTCTTGAACCTTAGCGCCTCCCGTGTCAACACCTGCGACCTCATCGATTCTTGATGTGAAACCCAGAACTGTCTCGTTGGAATTCGGCAAAGTAGTCTGAGCGCCCGTATAGCTAGCCCTTCCAGTAATATGCAGCCGCCGGAAATAATTCGTTTGAAAACCAAGCTGTTCAGTGGGTATATTTGTGTAATACGGCGCCGTACTCGAATACCCCGTATAGGAATTGCAGGTCGGATTGGCGAAGGACCCCACAAACGGTGTCGCGCAAGGACTGCCGTTGCCCCAACTAACGCCCAGATTAACCGGTACGCCGTTGGAGTATGAATAGGGGAAGCTATTCAGAAAATCGCTCGTACTGCTTCTATCGTGGACGTAAAACTGGTCGAAACTGAACCGTGTGCGCTCGACGGGACGCCAGGCTAGACCAAGCCGGTAGGTATCGCTCACGTCGCGAGTTGCCTGGAACAGTTCCGCCTCCGTGCCCTCATGAACGCTGCTCAGCCCGGGACCTCCGTTGTTGTAGTGCGAATAGCCCAGAACGAACTGTAGCGCCGACTCCGGCCGCAGCGTCAAGTTAAGGTCCAGCATCTTTCGCGACCAATCGAGAAGCGACGGCGACACGTTGATCGGAACAGAAGGCGTATTCGTGGATGGGTTTAGCGGGTTTCCGGCCAGATTATAGTCCCAGAAATCGATGTCCCGGCGCCAACTGCCGCTAAAGTCATACCACTGATGTTTCGTGGCTTGCAGCCGTATAACCTCATTAGGGTCTCCGCCCAATCCAAAGCTACTTTCGCTCAAATCGTCGAAGAGTACGCCATTGTGATTAACGGAATGCATTTCGAGCGACTGGTCCAGCAATCTTAGGCCCGATTGCAAATTCACAAAGGTTGCATAGACATCGCGATTTCCCGTCTCCGCAATCGTGCGCCCTCCGAATTCGAAGGCATAATGCGTTTCATAACCATCCCAAAGGGACGGTGTTTCCGAGACAGATGGCGCTACTTCGGATGGAGGATTCTTTGCACTATGCGGAAATTGTGTGGCATTCGGATCCGAAACGTTCTGTCCCTCGGCCGGGGGCGTTGAGGTATTGGAAGCCGCCTGATTCGTCGATGCTGGCGCTTGGGTGCTCGGAGTAGTTTGCCCCGCTAAGGACAGGCAGAACACGATTCCGGAGATGCAAAACGCAACCGTTGATTTCAGTTTCATAGTCTGCCCTCTCCCTAATGCCTAAAGAAGTACGGATTCGTATTCGATCCGTGCACGGCGACGTGGCACAAGGTGCATGCTTCATATTTCTGGGCCTGGTTGTGAAAGGTTGGGGCGCCCGGCGCAATTGCCGTCGCCAATATCGCCGAATGGCATTCCAGGCAAAGCTGGTTCTCCTGCGGGCGGTTCAGCAGATGTGGGTTCGTCGAACCGTGCGGGCTGTGACAGGAGACGCATCCTTCTTCCTTCAGTGGCGCGTGCTCAAAGACAAACGGTCCCGCCGTCTCCACATGACACTTGGTACATACCCAGCCCCCAGTTGTATTTGTGAACAGGTTGTGAGTGATGTTTGAGCCGTGCGGATTGTGGCAATCCGAACACGACATCAGTCCTTCATTCACCCGGTGGTGTTCGGGCTTAGAGAAATCCGCTTCAACATCCCGATGGCAGCCATAGCACAATCCGGGCTGAGTGGACACAAGAAGGTCGTGCGAGACTTTGGGAGCGTGGACCGAGTGGCAAGTTGGGCATCCGGCACCGTTCGCCATGTGTTGCGATCGCACGAAATTCTGGTGTTTTTCATCCGACTCGTGACAGGCCAAGCACCGTTCACTCGCCTGTTTCGGGCTCAATGTGTCAAAACGAATAATCTTGGTGGGATCGCCTCCGGAGTCGACGTGGGCCTTCCCCGGCCCGTGACAGGCTTCACATCCCTGCCACTGCGGCCCTTTGTGCTTGCCCTTCTCCGTTCTCCAATGCGGTCCATGCTCATCGCTCGTAGCCTCAGGTTGGTGACACGTTTTGCAGGTATCCGCGCCGACGTATAGCGACGGATCAGATGGCTGCAATACCGGATTCGTATCCTGCTTTTGCTTATTAGCCAGCAGTGTGGCTGGCATGAACAAAATTGCCAGGCAAAGTGAAGCGCATGCGATCCGACTGATCTTAGTCAAATTTTCGGCCCCTTCGCGATTGCGAACCCGGGTAGCGGATCGCGTGAACTCAGAGTACTCGGGTAGCCACTAGTTGTCAGTGACATCCGTCACGTCGCCTTTCGTAACGTGCGGGTCGACTCGGTTTGGCTGATAAGCGATCGAAGATATTCGGCGTCGCGGATGTAGTATTGGATTCCGCGAATCTCTAATGCTCCGCGCCTCCGAAGATCCGATAACGACCTGGTTACGCTCTCTCTGGAAATGCCGAGGAGTTGCGCGATCCGCTCGTGAGTCAGCGCTATGGTGATAGGGCCGCCCTGTTGGGATTGGTTCCCCTGCATTCGAAGCAACCATCCCGCCAATCGCTGCGCGACTGATAGCCCGGGCCCGATCATGCGGATCTTGTCATAGGCGCGATTGACTTTGTGGCTCAACTGAGTGCCCGCATTGATCGCTGCAGATGGGAATCGCTCCAAAAAGCCAAGGAAATCCGACAGGCGAATCGCCGAGACGCGAGTGGTCTCAAGGGCATCCGCAGCCATTTCGTGCCCGTGCCCGGAGAGAGCGGAACTCAGTCCCAGCACTTCGCCGCGCTCCGACAGCCCCAACATCATCACAGCGCCGAGCGGGGTTGAAAACGTCAGGGCGGCGGCGCCTTCGCTAACGATCATCAATTCATGGATGGGTTCGCCTTCCACGAAAAGCCGCTCGCCCGGAGCAAACGTCCGGGAAAGCGAGATTCGATCCAGTTCGATCAGCGCATCTTCCGGCAAATCGAAGAACGAATTCTGCCTTTGTAACCCCCAAAGTTGGTGTTTATAGAAGATTGGCCCTGAAACGTCAAGCATTTCTTACCTTCTTCCTTTAATTGCGGTCGCAACTGGTCCAGAAATTCTCTTCCGTTGATCGACTGGCTGCAAGTAACAAATCCTCATACGTCGAACCGGATGAATTCAGACCATGTCTCCTGCTCCTCTTCGCGGGACTTGCTTGCAGTGATTTGAAGAAAATCGCCTTCGAATTTCACTTTGGTGCTGCCGGCCTCGATCGGGACACGAAGTATAAACTCGCGCCGTATCCGTTGGTCCGTTCGTTCGGACAGGATCGCATCGCCGGAAGCGTGCTGAATTGCTTTCTTGGTGAGAATCTCTATGACGATTGACCGGGGCCCGGCGAAGACATACACGTTCCGGTGGTCGATACCCGAAATAGGCACAATGATTTCGTAGTGTGTGGAAGATTCGTAAGAGTCTGTCACCGGATGCACTTCAATCAGCGTTAAGGGTTCGCACAGAAGCGATGGACTTAACGGTGCATTCCGTGTGTAAGCTTTCCACGGCTGATTTCGATTCCTCGTAATCGGCGTGTAAAGCTTTGCGGCGGAGGACTCTGCGCGACGATTCAACATGTAGAATCGCTATGCACCCCGGGGGCCGATTGCGGAGTGCCGTTTAAACCGCGTTCTGCGCAGTTGTCAGTCTGAAGGCCGCTGGGTCAAACGGCATTGAGTGCGCGAAATAACCCACTTATTGATGAATCAGTCAATGACTTGCGGCAAATCGCAAGCAAGATTCTTGCAATGATATAAGGTCATCCGGCCCGTGCGCCCGAGCCCCGACAGAAATGGCGCAACGGCCGCGAGATCTGTGGTCGCCACATCGGTGAGCGGAACCACCATCGTGAACGGAAGGAATTTCGAGCGTAAGTCGCGGACGAAGGCATCAACATCCGGGGTCAGCGACCCAGCCCGCACTATAATTTGTTCCGGAATGCTGAGCCATCGGTAAAGAGCACAGAGCGCTTGCGGCGAGGCGGTCGGCTGCGTCCGTAGTTTTGGGCCAAACCATTCAAGTGCAGCTTCCGCTTGCCGGGCAAATGCTTCGTCTCCCGTGATGTGCGCCAATCGCAGGAGGACGTCGATAGCAACTGAGTTACCCGACGGCTCGGCGCCATCGTAATCGTCTTTGAGACGAAGCAACAAGTCGCCGGCTCCGGCTGCAGTGCTGAAGAACCCACCTCCATCCGGATCCGCGAACTTTGAAAAACCGATCCGCGCCAGGGATACGGCCCTTTTCAAATAATCGGGGCTCCCCGTCACCTCAAACAGATCGAGCAGCGCCTGCGCAAGAAAAGCGTAGTCGTCCAGAAAACCGGAGATGGCCGCTTCCCCATCGCAGAAGCGCCGGAGCAGATTGCCGGATGCATCATCGTACATGGTTGAGAGAAGAAAGTCCGCGGCTTTCCGGGCCGCCGAAAGGTATCGCGCGTCTCCAAGCACCGCATAGCCCTTGGCAAAGGCAGAGATTGCCAACCCATTCCAGGCCGTCAGAATCTTGCGGTCGAGATGAGGCCGCGGCCGCTTTTCGCGCGCTTCAAAGAACTTTCGCCGCGCTTCGGTGAGAGCGTCACTCCCGGCATCCTCGGTGGCCGCGAATAAAATGTTGCGGCCGATGAATTCACCCTGCGGGTCGTGATCCACATTTCCGTCCTTCTGCACACCAAAGGCTCTACAGAAGCGCCGCGCGTCCTCGGGGCCCAAAATGCCTTCTATTTCCGCCTCTTTCCAGATATAAAAGGCCCCTTCGCCGGAGTGTGCCGGATTTTCGGGGTCCGGGCTGTCGGCGTCCTCGGCTGAATAAAAGCCGCCCTCCGGGCTGGTTAAATCCCGTTCCAGATACGCCAAGATGTCGCGCGTGGTCGCGGCAAACGAAGCTTCTCCCGTGGCCTGATGGGCTTCCAGGTAGGACACGGCAAGCTGTGCCTGGTCGTAGAGCATCTTTTCAAAGTGGGGAACAAACCAACGCTCATCGACCGAATAGCGATGGAAACCGCCTCCAAGGTGATCATGCATCCCGCCGGCTGACATAGCTCGCAGCGTTTCGACGGTCATTTCCAGCGCCTCGGCATTGTTTTCCATCGCGTGGTAGCGCGCCAAAAAATTGAGCGCGGCGGGCCTCGGGAATTTGGGCGCGTTGCCGAACCCTCCCCATTTACGGTCGAAGACGCGACGGAACTGTGAAAACGCGGCATCCAGCGGAGCTCGTGTGGGAGTGTCCGTGACGCGCACAGCCGTCGTGTATTCTTGCAACTGCTCCAGAACGTTACCCGTCATTTCGTTCACGCGGCCGCGGTCTTTTTTCCAGGCCATCGCTAGCCGCTCTAAAATATCGGGGAATCCGGGACGGCCGTAACGCGAATCGGGCGGGAAATAGGTCCCACCATAAAACGGCTTCAGGTCCGGCGTCAGCCACACCGACAAGGGCCAACCGCCGCTACCGGTAACCGCCTGTACGTAGAGCATATAGATGCGATCCACATCAGGCCGTTCTTCGCGATCGAGCTTGATGGGAATAAATTCGCGATTCAGAATTTCGGCCACGCGATCGTTCTCAAAGGATTCGTGAGCCATGACGTGGCACCAGTGACATGTGGAGTAGCCCGCCGAAAGGAAGATTGGTTTATCTTGCTGGCGCGCCGCTTCAAAAGCGGCTTCACTCCAGGGCAGCCAATTCACAGGATTGTGTGCGTGCTGCTTAAGATAGGGGCTCTTCTCATGTATCAGCGCATTGGTATGCATTCGCCTTCAGTCTATCGAGAGCGTCAGCCGAGCCAGCTTCTCTCTCAAAATGACAGATGACACCCAATCTCGAAAGTTCGTGGGCCGCCTGCTTGGAACATCGGGGTTACGCCGGTGTTCGGCGTCCCGGAACCTAGCATTAGATTGGCCATTGAGGCGGACTCGCCAAAGAATGGGTTCTGAAGCAGGGCAACCGGATTAGCGAACGATGGATGATTCAGTAGATTGAAAGCCGTCAACGAGATGGTGATGCCAATGCGGCCAAGCAAAAGTTCGCGTTGCACTCTTGCGTCCACTTGAAAGAGCGGATCACCAACGAAAGCGTTGCGGCCAAGCGGCAGGACGCCAACATCACCCGTTGAAGTAATTGCAAAGGCGGAGGGATTGAGTTGCTTCCCACCCGGAGCTAATGGATTGATAACCGATCCAAGGCTAGTGTCATAGAACGTTCCACCTGCCAGCCGGAGCACAAAGCCGGACTTAAACGGCGCGTATGCCAACGCAAGCCGCGGCGCTATCTGCCATTTCGAACTTGGCCAGCGTGCTGAATCGACGTTCGAGATGGAGCCGAGTTGAACCGGCATGCTTCCGGGCCCGTTCCAAGTCCCGATGAACGGGAAGCTAACCTCTTGTGCCGCAACGGGCGGTGTCCACTCCCAACGAAACCCATATAGCATCGAAAGCCGGGAGGTGACCCTCATATTGTCCTGCAGGAACAGCGACCCGATCTGAATGTTCGCAACTTCCGGCCACATGGAAGAGACGGTCACACCGAGAGGTCCGCCGCTGACCAGACTTTCTACGCTCGGCGAGACGAGAGATACCGTCTGAAGCGGCCGGTTTCGTCTCGGTGAAAGACGCGTGTAATCGCCCCCGGCTTGGAAACGATGAGAACCAATACTACGTGACAACGAGTACGACGCCTCCCATTGATTCTGGTAGGCGCTTCCGCCTGCTCCCGATTCAATCTCTCCCAAGCCTGAAATCGCAAACCCATTCACCACGCTGGCTTGAGCGTTGTTGAGAGGCAACAAGGGTGCGAGAGATTGAAAAACCGGCAACTGCGCCTGCGTTGTCCCGTACCAATCCGACCGCGAGCTTGCGTGCGAGAAATTTAGGCGCGCTTCCTGTCCCCATCCAGGATGCGCAAGAGTGAAACCGGCTGTAGCGGTTTGCCAGCCGAAAGCATCGTTGCGGTTATCCAGGCCCGAGTCGTAGGAGTGCGATGGCGCGTTTTGGACACGCAGGAATGCTCCGCCATTGGCGCCAACCGCTTGATCGATCCGCAGGCTATAACTCGATACAGACGCACGGTTCCGGAAACCAACGGTCGCAATGGAATCGGCGGTATCGAAATGGCAGCCGGTGGGCGCGGGATATGCTTTCAGTAATTGGCGCAATCCGCTGGTAGCGTCTGCAGAGGAAGCGAGCGAAGGCACGGCGGTCAATTGCATCGCGGAATCGGAAACAAACGACTGTTGAAACGATGCGAAAAAGAAGGTCCGGTCCCGCGCAAGTGGCCCACCGAGACTTACGCCCTCGCCGGAAGATGATGCCCGCGGCAGACTCGCATCGCAGCTTTGCGCAAACCAATCGTAACCATTCAACGGATGAGGCCTGGCATAGCCGAAGACGCTGCCGTGGACCTCATTCCCGCCCGAACGCGCTTCGATTTCGACCTGTTCGCCGGGCCGCGAGCCCGACTCGGATCCGGGAAGGGCGAGGCTCCCGACGCCCGTATTGGTGCTGATGCCGTCCACGCGGAAGGTATTTAGGTTGGGACGCTCGCCGTTGACCGTGAATTGGCCGCCATCCCCAATGGCGAACGGTGTGACAACCGCGCCTGGAATGAGAGAAATCAGCGAGCCGGCGTCATGACCACTTAACGGCATTCCGGATGTAAATGACGGCGTGTCGCGTGCGGCTCCCACTCGGGTTGGGTCGATGCTTGGAAGGGAATCTGAAACAGTGATTTCGGTCGTAAGGATGAGAAGCTCAATGGCCAGATCGATGACGCTCCGCCTGCCGGAAGTAACGGCCACGTGCGATCTGGTCAAGGTTCGAAATCCGCGAGACTGCACCGTTATCTTATAAACGCCCGGGAGAAGAACGCCGCTTACATACCGCCGTCGGCTTCAGACCTGAGTCGTTGCCTTGCGCCGGTCCATTCGTTCTGAATCTGAACTTCGGCTCCTGCCACCGCTAGACCGGACTCGCTGTAGATGTGCCCTTGAATCCGCCCAGCTTCCTGAGCGCTCAATCCTGCGGCAATGGCGGCCAGGAACAGGATCGAAAGGCGCCCACGTAAAGGCCGCACGATTCATTGTGCGTCAGCAGCCTCCCCTTGGGCAAGCGAATGGAAGGCGGACAGCCGGCGCCGAACCTGTTGAAGTACATCTGGTCCATTGTCCTCAGACACGTCTCCCGCGAGCAGCTTGTTCAACGACTGATCCAGTGCCCTGGCATTCTCGAACAATTCGCCTGCGCCATCCTGCCATGACGAGACCTCGCGCGCCCCAGTCGATGGCCTAATATGAAACGGCACAAGATTCTGGGTAAGTTTGCCGTCGGCATCGACCAGCGCGCTCGGGCGTCATCTGTCCGAATTCGCCGAAGCAGAGCTTGCTCCGACGGATTGAGCCCCGACGCTACTGGCGCGGGGAATTCTCGGGCAAGAGCCCACAACGCATGAGCGTGCGCGAGAGCGGAACTGCTTGTTTCTAGAGTGCTATCGACGATCGCTTGAAACTTTTCGGCGCCTCCCGCCTCTTCTTCCAAGACCCCGCGAAACAGCGCGCCATGCACGGCGCCTACCAAAATGGGTCCGCCGCCTGGAGAGCCGGCGGGAGCACCGAAGGCGCTGTACCGTCTGCGCGTCCAAGGGCAACCACGACTTTAGGTATAGACGAAATCGCATTCTCGATCTCTTTTCGTCGATCGGGCAACACCCCGATCCCGGTAATTAGGACGCGACTCTTCTCGGTATTCAGCCGCACTTCTATCGGCTCTTCCACGTCCGCGCCCAAGGCATGGAGTGCCGCAAATACGCGGAGTTCCTCATCTGGGGTTGCCGGTAGTTCGGTATAGGTCCGCTGCGGTTTTTGAGCTGCTTCCGGCCTTGGACGTTCCACGCTTTCGGGCGCCGTACCTCCCACGGGTGCAACCCTCATATCGACCAGCCCCGCCGACTGAAAATCGAAGCGGCCTTCACGGGGTTCGAGCGTCTCGGCGGCCAAAATCAGCGACACAGCCCGCAGATCCCAGGAATGAGTGATGGTCTGAAGCTGAAAGGCAGTCTTCGCTCCGCTGCGATCGCGCAATTCAGTCACGTAGTCCCGCCATTCCGGCAGTTGATTGCGCCAGTCGGCAAAAGAACGCGTGCTCAGCGGATTCACCCAGTTGTAATGCGCCTGCTCGAACCGCAAAGGCAAGTTCCCGGATCCGGGTGACACCTCGCGGTTTGTTATCAAAACTGCCGGTCGGAACAACACCTTGCCGCCACACTTATTCGCAAACAGCCGCTTGGCCCCGGTCTCTCCGAGGCCGAGAGTCGCAGGAGCCGCCCCATCTTGCGCGACTCGGACCCGTGAATCCAGAAAAGCGCGGACGCGACGAGAACGCACGCGGCTGCGGCGAACCACCAAATCCAAGAATTCCACTTAGCTTGTGGCGGATGAGCTTTAGGAACATCGGTAAATGGCCGCGGCTTCCAATCGCCCAGGGCTGACGAAGCATTTCTGAGAATTCCGCTGCGGAGTCTGCCGTAATCGTCTGCCGCCGTACGCAACATCTTCAGCCGGCAGGAACAGTCAGCGCAGATCTTCAGATGACCGGCGATCTGCGTCGCTTCTCCTGCGCCTCTTTCGCCGTCGGCAAAGCCCATCAACTCTTCGGTGGAGTAGTGTCTTTGATTATTCATGCATGACCTCCGTAGCCGCCGTGTGGCGCGGCTCAGAAACTCTCCCACTGTGGACGGCTTGATCCTGTCAGGGGCGGCGAGAAACGGCGCCATTTTCGGCGGAATAGGGCGGAGCCAATGGAGCCAGTCTGGAGAGCCCATTGGCGGGGATCGGTAAGGACTCTACATCAGCTTCTAAATCTTGTTTGACAACGTGACTCTGATTT
>DATAXY010000053.1:0-58341 GCA_036272835.1 Bryobacteraceae bacterium | reverse complement strand
CCCAAACTTCAACACGGCTTGGCGTCGCGCCTCGACAGGTAACAATCCGGCGCGAACATTCTCAGCCGTTTGCTGAGCGAGATGTTCTTCAATCTCAGCCCGCAATCGCTCTTCGTCTTTCCGAGTTTTCGTCCAGGAAATCAGCCTATTAAGGAATCGCCGCAACGCTCTCATTGGTAGTCCTCCGCCTTCATCGCAAAGAAGCGGCCAATAATGGCCGCGGTCTGCTCCCAACCTCGGGTTTCGGCTTGCAATCGCTTCCGTCCATCGCGTGTCAGCCGGTAGAAACGCGCCTTGCGATTGTTCTCGGAAGTGCCCCACTCGGAGGCAACCGATCCCTCCTGCTCCAGCTTCAATAGCACTGGGTAGAGAGTGCCTTGATTGACGGTGAGAAGATCTCCGCTGATCTGTTCGATACGCCGCGCGATGCTGTAGCCGTGAAGCCGCCCCAGCACGTCCAGAGTTTTCAGCACCATCAGCGCCAGCGTGCCTTGCAGGACGTCCGTTTTCTCTTTCATACTCTGTTTTGGGTTTCCAACAGGAAGCATGGCACACTTCCATTGGGAAAGCAACAGCAACCTCATGATCCGGATCGCCTAACGTCGCAATCTGCGCGCAAGCTCGAGCCGCCTGGAATTTTGCCAGTTGGCGCCTGCTGCGAGCGCGGCGCGAGCAAATGTCCAGAGCCACACGCGTTCATGATCCAGGTCGAGCAAATCCGACAACCCGCGTATTGTCGCCTCAGGGTTGGAGAGTAGTCTGGCACGACAGTTCAGCAGATGTTGTGTGGCGTCGTAAGCGGGATCGCCGGCAAAAGGTTTGGGGTCTATAACCAGCCACGGCTCCCGCTGCGCCCGAAGCACATTCCCCGCATGCAAATCCGTTGCCAATAAAACGTCCCCAGGTGCACTTTCCGATAGCTTCTTAAACAGAGCCAAACCCTCAGAAATAAGGCCTGCATCGGGCCAGTGCTCAATCTGAGCAAGTGCCTCGGCGCACCAATACGCGGCCATCGCCGACAGCGGCCGAAAAATATGTGGCGTTGATGGTGGCCGCCACAGGCGGCGGAGCAGTCCCGCGATGACAATATCCTGCTCTGATTCCTGCACCTCACGCAGAGCCGCGCCCGGTTCACAGCGCTCCAGAATCATCGCGCCTAAACGATCGTCCGCGTTGACCAGTTGGACAGTAGGGTCTCCATTCCAGAAGCGCAAGCCTTCGATCTCATGCTCGCCTTCCATGTGCGGCATCCCCAACTTCAATACAGCCCGGGTTCCGTTCGGCAGAGTCACCCCTGCAACCCAAGCGCAGCTCCCTTCCGCGCCCTCGAACGGGTCTTCGATGGTTAGCGACCATCGTTGCTGGAGATCGCCAAGGACCTCAGGCAGCCGGTTCAGCCAATTCAAGCGCTCCGGGTCTCTCTGGCACGCTGCCGCGAGGCGGCCTGGAATGTTTACCGCCACGTTCCCATTTTCTGAGGTTCCGCTGCATGCGGCAAATCGAGGATAATGAAGACCGCACACTCTTCCTGAGCAAACGTTATGAGGTCCATTGCCGTTCGATACCTGCTGTTGCTCGTGGTAGTCGGGTCGATATCTATACCTTCCTATGCCGCCACCTGCGCAAGCATCGGTGCGGTCCAGCTTCAGCATGCTGCTGTCATCTCGGCAGAGTCGGTTGCAGCCGGTCCAATCAAGGCCGGAGATCGGTTGGTCAAAGTGACAACCGCGTTCTGCCGAGTGTCGATGGTGTTGAAACCCTCAGCCGACTCCGATATACATGTCGAAATATGGTTGCCGGCTTCGGGCTGGAACGGCAAGTTCCAGGGGATCGGCAACGGAGGCTTCGCCGGATCCACCGATTACAATTCGCTCGCCTCTGCCGTCTCCCATGGCTACGCCGCTGCTGCGACCGATACGGGCCATCGTGCCGGGGGAACCGATGCGTCGTGGGCGCTCAACCATCCGGAAAAGATCGCCGACTTTGGCTATCGCGCCATTCATGAGACCGCCGCCAACGCCAAGGTCGTGATCTCCGCATTCTATGGCCAAGCTCCGAAGCATTCGTACTTCAACTCATGCTCCAACGGCGGAAGGCAGGCTCTGATGGAGGCGCAGCGCTATCCCGAAGACTACGATGGTATTGCCGCAGGCGCTCCGGCCAATTACTGGACACACCTGTTGACCACCGCCATTTTTGATGTTCAAGCCCTTTCGGAACCGGCTAGCGCCATACCCGCCTCCAAGCTACCGGCTATTGAAGGAGCCGCGCTGGGTGCATGCGATGCGCTCGATGGCGTGAAAGACGGGGTAATTGAAAATCCCGCGCAATGCCACTTCGATCCTGGCGTATTACTGTGCACTGGACCGGAAACGGATGCTTGTCTCAGCGCTCCGCAGATTGCGGCGATCCGTAAGATCTATGCGGGGTCGAAGACGTCATCGGGGGAGCTGATTCTGCCGGGTTTCTCGCCTGGTGGCGAAGCAGAACCGCTCGGTTGGGCTGAGTGGATCACGGGTACGGGAAAGAATCCAAGCCTGCAATTCGCCTTCGGAACCAATTTTTTCAAGTTCATGGTGTATAACGATCCGGTTTGGGACTATAGAACCTCAACAACGGACCAAAACATGAAAATGGCGGATCAGAGAACGGCGTCTTCTTTGAACGCCACCGATCCGAACCTAAGAAAGTTTGCAGGCCGCGGCGGAAAGCTGATTCTCTATCACGGGTGGAGCGACGCGGCAATTCCTCCGCTGAACACCGTGAATTACTACCAGAGCGTGGTAAGAGAAATGGGCCCAGGGGACACTGCCACTTTCGTCCGTTTGTTCATGGTTCCCGGATGGCAGCACTGCGGAGGGGGTGCAGGCGTCAACGTTTTCGGGCAAGCAAGCGTGCCTCGGGGCGATGCGGATCACGACATTGACGCAGCGTTGGAACGTTGGGTTGAAAAGGGGACTGCGCCGGAACGAGTAGTGGCGACAAGGCTAAAGCCCGGGAGCAATCCTCCTGAGACTCTAAGCACACGGCCACTGTGTGCTTATCCGTTGACGGCGCATTGGAACGGCAGCGGCAGTACTGATAGTGCGGATAATTTTGTGTGCAAGTGAGTAGCGGTACGGACTGGGCATTCAGCCATGCTATTCTCCTCACCGTGAATAATCCCTTATCGCGATCAATCGCGATGATTTTCGATCTTGATGGCGTGCTGATCCACTCGATGCCGATGCATGTGGAAGCCTGGAAGCAGTATTTGGACAGGCTTGAATTGCGTTATGAAGACATCGAGGCGCGCATGCACGGCAAGCGCAATTCGGAATTGGTCCGCGATCTAATCGACTCGGCTCTACCGGATGACGTGGTTTTTGAACACGGCGCCGCGAAGGAACGGCTCTTTCGCGAACTGCTGCTCGCGAGAGATCTGGAGCAATTTCGCATCCGAGGCTTGGAGGCGTTTCTCGATCGTCATCCCAGCGTCCCGAAAGCGGTAGGCACGAATGCGGAGCCGGCCAATTTGCATTTCGTTTTGGAGCGCTTTGGGCTCAGCCGCTATTTCCAGGCAACCGTAAACGGCAGTGAGGTAAGCCGTCCCAAGCCCTTCCCGGACATCTATCTGAAAGCGGCCGAATTATTAAAGACCAGGCCGGAAGACTGCATCGTTTTCGAAGATTCTCCCACGGGCGCTGCCGCGGGACTCGCGGCCGGCATGCGTGTCGTGGGCATCGAGACCACACCAACGACATTTCAGGGAGTATCGCTGCAGGTGCCCGATTTCAGTGACCCGCGCCTCGAAGCGTGGTTGCAGGCCGTTTCATCCGGGGCAGAATAGAAGCATATGACACGCCGGGCTGTTCTGACCGCCATTCCGCTTTCTTTAGCCGGCATAACACTGATGGGTGACGAACCGTATAACGGCCCGCAGCCACCGAAGAAGGACATTCCTTATATCAAGCACGCCGACCACCTGGTTGAGACCGAAGCGGTGAGCGCAACGCAATCGAAGTCTAAGGGAGGAGCGGTCTTCTCGGTTCCCGGCGCGACCTCCACGGCGCGTACGCCACTTCCGGAGCCCATCTTCCTCTTTGTGCAGGACAAGATTCGCGCGGACCAACTCGAACTGTTTCATTTCACCGTGCAAGATGGAATGCGCGAGGTACTACCAAAAGCCAAGGATGCGGACGACGACAAGGTCTATCATGTGACACTGCGTCAATTGCAAGGGAACCTATATCGGTTGGATGCGTCTGAAAGCCTGGACCCGGGCGAGTATTGTCTATCGCCCGCAGGCATAAACGTGGCATTTTGTTTTACTGTTTTCTAGACGGCGGCGAATGACATTGAGGTTCTCTGGTCAGGGCTGGCGGGAGTTGGCGTTTGCAGCGCGATCGTTGCTGCGGTCTCCAGTGTTCGGTCTTGCGGTTATCGTCTCGCTGGCGCTTGGCATTGGCGCAAACACGGCCGTATTCAGTCTGCTAGACACATTGGTTTTCCGCCCTTTGCCCGTCCGTGAGCCTCGGCAGCTTGTCCACCTCGGCTCATTCGCAAAGAACGGAATGCCGATGCCTCTGCCAAAGGGCGTGATCGACGGCTTGCGGAACGATCCGCTTCTCCAGGGTGTCTGCGGGTTCACTGCGGGAGACGCGACGATTGAGGCCGGAAGCAATTCTGCTGTGGTCGCGACACTTTCATTGACTGGTGATTGTTACCAGACATTAGGCGTGAAGCCTTCCCTGGGACGGTTATTGACGCCGTCCGACGATCGCTTCGATGGGCCGAAAGTAGCAGTGCTTGGCTATCGATTCTGGCAAACGAAGTTCGGGGGAAACCCGGCGATTCTTGGCTCCATGATCAAGATCTCCGGCGTACCGTTTGAAATCGTCGGGGTCACGGAGAAGCGTTTCGAAGGTTTGGTGTGGGGATATCCGGCGAGCGTTTCGGCTCCGATTTCACAACGAACGATCGCAAGCGCGCAGGACCCCTCGGGGCATTTCTATTGGGCCGACACACTCGGCCGATTGCAAAGCGGGATCGGAGAGCGGGCGTTGAAAGCGCATTTGAAAACGGAATGGCGCAGGCTATATGAATCCGCGCTGCCCCCGGCTATCAAAGGCGCAGGCCGGAATGAAATTCTAAGCGAACTGCCGATGGTTGCATCAGGCGCGACCGGAGTCGACTATTACTTTCGAGAGCATTTTCAAAGCGCCTTGTTCGCCCTGCTAGCGATCAGCCTTTTGGTTTTGCTCGTCTCCTGTGTCAACATCTCT
Source organism: Bryobacteraceae bacterium (assembly GCA_036272835.1). GTDB lineage: Bacteria > Acidobacteriota > Terriglobia > Bryobacterales > Bryobacteraceae > Bog-105. Next base: position 53,077 of record DATAXY010000053.1, on the reverse strand, counting down.
AACCTGATGCTGGCACGCGGTCTGGGGCGGCAGCGCGAAATCGCAATAAGACTCGCATTGGGCGCGGCCCGATTCCGCATCCTTCGTCAGTTATTGGCGGAGAGCACTCTCCTGTTGGTTGCGGGTTTTGGATTCGCCTTCCTGCTAGCCATCGTGAGCGCCAGAGAGATGGCGGGATTCTTTATCGGCGCGCTGGGTAGATCCGATGCGTCCTTCCCGGTTGAAATCGACTGGCGCGTTCTCCTCTTCACAGCGGCTGTCGCAATCGTCGCGGTCCTTTTGTTTGCGATGCTCCCCGCCTGGCGGACCAGCAATGTCGATCCGTCGTCCTCGCTCAACAGCGGCTCACGATCCGTTACCGGGTCGCGGGCCGGACCTCGCAAGTTACTGCTGATCGGTCAGGTGGCGCTGACTTTCTTGATTCTCGTAACAGCGAGCGTCTTTCTAGAATCCGTGACATACTTGCGGAATCATGCGTTGGGGTTCGATGGCGCCAACATTCTCGACGCTCAATTAATGCCGGGTTCCCAAGTTTTGGCGGCTCACAAGCCTGCGAACGATGGTTACCTTTCGAGCTTTTTAGACGCAATTGGCGCCATCCCAGGCGTGCGTGGGGTAAGTCTTAGCAGCTTTGCGCCACTTGTCGACGCGCCATTCAAGGAAGATGTGCGGCCTTTGAACCAGGCTTACCAAAACATTGTTTGCGTACCGGCTGAGTTTGCCACCGAGGGCTTTCTCGGAGTCATGCACGTTCCCCTGCTTGCGGGCCGTGAGTTCCGGAGGTCGGAGACTCCGGCGATGCAGCGAACGGCAATTGTGAGCCGATCCGTCGCCGACAATCTGTTCCCTGGAACCGAGGCAATTGGAAAGCACATTCAATTTGGATCGGAGCCGGAGACGCGAGATGTGGAAATCATCGGAGTTGCAGCCGACCGTAAACTCGAAGATCCACACATGACAGACGGCGGTTACATCCTGCTCAGCCTCTGGCAATTACCGAGAATGGCGGATTGGGCGAATCTGCAAGTCTCATTTTCCGGCTCCGCGCCGTCGATCGCGTCCGCGCTACGGCGGGAAATCGCGAAGGCCGGACGCCAGCAAGTGTTCTTGATGAGCACGATGTCCGATCTGCGCGATCGCTCGCTCCTGCAGGATCGCCTGCTGGCGGTGATCGGCAGAACCTACGTTATGTTAGTTCTGGTGCTGACAGCGCTCGGCCTGGTAGGCTTGCTGCTGTTCTTTGTATCGAGCCGTGAAAAGGAGATCGCAATCCGCGTTGCAGTCGGTGCGGAGCGGCACGACATCCGGTCGCTGGTAGCCAGGGAGGCTGCTTTTGTGACCGCCGCCGGGCTTCTCATGGGCATACCAGCGTCCTATCTTGTGGTTCGTGGGCTGTCTGGATTGCTGTACGGCGTTCCTCCAACGCTGCTCGGTCCGTGGACTACATCTGTCGCCGTTACGGCCGCCGTTGCCACGGTTGCTGTGGTGGTTCCAATGTTTCGCGCGACCTCCATCGATCCGAACACCGCGTTAAGAAGCGAGTAATTGGGTGTCGCCGATATACGCCGGAGAGGATCGGTTGGGGGCATCACTATGATGCTGTTCGCCCGCAGCGGCCGCCTGGAAAGGCCGGTGGACTTCGCCGCACAGCCCCAGACGCTCGGGTTTTTATAGGCTTTTTGCCAAGACCAAAGGACGCATCTCGCGTCTCCACATACAATAGAAGAGATCCCGCTCGATTGCCGGGAACATTTTACCCTAGTTCTTCGTCTGGACGAGGGCGGGAGAATTTCTTAAATTTCGTGAAAACCAAGTGGAAAGCCCTCATCCTGATCGGCCTGCTCGTGGTAGTGGCGGGCGCGGTCTTCGGGAGCATCAAGTACAACCAACGTGGCATCGTTACGGTGCAAACCGGAAAAGTAACGCGGAACGATCTAACGTCGATCGTGACCGCATCGGGCGAGGTTAAGCCCCGCAACTACATCAACATCGGCGCCAATACCCAAGGACCGGCTCAGATCACGGCACTCCTGGTCAAGGAAGGGGACCATGTCAGAAAGGGCGCAATCCTGGCTCGCTTAGCAGATGCACAACCGCAGGCGGACCTGCACTCGCAGCAGGCGGCGCTCAATTCTGCGATGGCCGATTCAGCGGCGAGCGAGGCTGCGGTCAAGGCGTATGACGACGCCATTACAGTCGCGAAAGCGCAGCAGGACCATGACGCGGCCGATCTTGAGCAGAAGAAGCTCGATTTCGCTCGCAGCCAGCAGCTTTTCAACCAGAGTCTGATTGCGCGGCAAGACTACGAGATTAAGAAGTACGCCTACGATACCTCGGTCGCGACTTTAGCGGAGTCGAAGAGCAAGGTGGACCAAGCCAGGGCGCAGCGCGCGCAGGCAGCGGCCCAACTCGCCTCCGCACAACGAAAAATTGCGCAGAGTGAAGCCATGGTGGCGCGCCAGGCTGACGTTCTGTCGCAATATGAAGCAGTCGCCCCCCTGGATGGCGAGGTTACCGATTTGCCAGTGCGGGTGGGTGAGACCGTTGTTCCCGGTATCCAAAACTCAGCGTCGTCCACGATCATGACGATTGCGGATATGTCCATCATTACGGCTGAAGTCGACGTCGACGAGACCGATATCGTCAGCGTAAAGCTGGATCAGCCGGCTGACGTCACGATCGACGCAATCCCGAACCGTATTTTCAAGGGAAAAGTAATTGAAATCGGCGATACGGCCATCGTACGCTCAACTGGCGTCGCGGCGTCACAGAGCACTACGTCCAGCCAGGAGGCTAAAGACTTTAAAGTCAAGATCGCCTTGGATATTCCAGAGGAACTGGTCCGGCCGGGACTCTCGTGCACAGCCAAGATCACGACGGCAACCCGTTCACATGTGCTTTCTATCCCGATTCAGGCGTTAACCGTACGGACCAAAGGCCAATTGACCCCTCCGAAACCGGGTGCGCAGCCCCAGCAGATGGACTTGGCGGCCCTCAAGGCCTCCAAAGAAGAGATTCAGGGTGTGTTTATCATCAAGGGCGACAAGGCGCAGTTCCAAAAGGTGGACACAGGCATAACCGGTAACACAGATATCGAGGTACTCAACGGGCTTAAGGGTGGAGACCAGATCATCACCGGTTCCTACAGCGTAATCAAGTCGCTGCGCAATGACGCCCGGATAAAGATCGACAATAAGCCACCGCCCATCGCCCCGATGGCGAGTTGAGCTAAGGGCACTTACATGGAAGCAGCAGTTCAGGAACTGAGCGCTCAGCAGCGGCTGGAGCGCGGCGAGCAGCTCAAGCGGGACGGCATTGTCATCCGCACCTACGATCTCTGGAAAACCTACATCATGGGTGACCAGGAGATCCATGCGGTATCCGGTGTAGATATCGAGATCCGTCGCGGCGAATACGTCGCGATTATGGGTCCTTCCGGCTCCGGCAAATCCACACTGATGAACCTGATCGGCTGCCTCGACACTCCCACCCAGGGTCTGTACTATTTGAACGGCAAGCTGGCGAGCGACATGGAGGACGACGAGCTGGCGCGGATCCGAAACAAGGAAATCGGCTTTGTATTTCAGACGTTTAACCTTTTGGCGCGGGCTTCGGCTCTCCAGAATGTCGAACTGCCGCTAATTTATGCGGGTGTCCCCTCTGCCGAGCGCGCTGAAAGGGCTAAGGGTGCCTTGCGAGAGGTGGATCTCGAAAAGCGAATGCTGCATAAGCCAAATGAACTATCCGGCGGCCAGCGGCAAAGAGTGGCGATTGCCCGGGCGCTCGTGAACCGTCCGTCTATCCTTTTGGCAGACGAACCGACAGGCGCTCTAGATTCTGCAACTGGAAATGAGATTATGGCGCTCTTCGCGCGACTTCATCAGCAGGGCAATACGATCGTTCTGGTGACTCATGAAGCCGATATCGCAATGCATGCGCATAGGGTCATTCATATCCGGGACGGTAAAGTCGAGCGCGACGAACAGATCTCGCGATAGTAAACCGCGCCGGCTTTAAAAATGGCGGCGACGCAAACCGCGCTTTTGATGATATTGTTGTGTGCGGGGGCTGAACGCACGTTAGGAGCCGACTGAAGACCAGTGTCTGTCAAATCTCTTACTAGCGCTTTGAACCTGCCGGCAGCGGTCGGATCGTCCACTGCGGACGCGACACCCATCCGTATCCTAATGGCCGAAGATAATGCCATTAACCAGCGGGTGGGCAAGCTAATACTCCAGCGCGCTGGCTTCGCAATCGATCTGGTGAGCGATGGGAACGAAGCTCTCGAGGCGCACCGCGCCAAGCCCTACGACTTGATTCTTATGGATTGCCAAATGCCAACCATGGATGGCTTTGAGGCAACCCGAATGATCCGGGAACTCGATCAGCGGCAGCCGGTGATCGTCGCCGTGACTGCGAACGCGCTAGTCGGTGAGCGCGAGCGCTGCATTAGTGCCGGTATGGACGATTATCTGTCCAAGCCCTTCCAAGCCGAGCACCTGGTGGCGATGGTCAAAAAGTGGGTTTCCAGCGCAAAGGACCGCTAACTCTTACTGGCGCCAAGTCAGCAGCAGCGTGAACAGCACCACCCACACAAAGTCCAGGTAGTGCCAAAAAATGGCCACGGCATTAGCCACTGCTCTCGTTTTCATCTGGTATTTCGGCCCGCTTGCGTGTTCCCGCGTGCGCACCAGCAGCCAGATGAAGCCTGCAATCCCCAGCAGAATATGAATCGCGTGCAAGCCGGAGAAGAGGAAGACGAATCCTGGGTGCGGGTTTCGATCCAGCAAGATGCCCCGGCTCACCATCTGCATCCAAGCGGTGGTCTGTGATGCCAGAAACAGCACAGCCAAACCGGTCGTGATCACGGTCAGCCGGAAAAATCCCTGCTCATTTTTCTCCCGCAACCGGTGGCGGCCAATTTCGCAGGTCACGCTGCTGGCTAGCAGGACTGCGGTTGAGAGCCAAAGAATCCCGGGGAGTGCCACATGATACCAGTAAAGCGAGATTTCCGACCGAAGCAGGAAGGCCAGAACCAGCGCCCCAAACGTCATCGTCACAACGGCGAGCACAACGACTACGGTCAAAGTGTAGAGCGAGTTCAGGTCGCGCTCGCGGGCGACCGTATCGGTGGTGGATGTCACTTCAGTTACTATGATGCGCTATTCGATTCAGGAAACATCGATTTGTCCCGGCCTTCTCTTTCCGATTCTGGTGGATCACGGAGAGTGCGTGCCCGGCAGGATGCCGACCGCTAGCCGGCCCAGCTTATGCTCTAATCGGAGGAATGACGATACTCCGGCGCCCGTTCCTCGTGTCCTTAGCCCTTGCTTGCCTCGGTGCTTTCCAAGTTGATGCCCGCGCGCACGTCCCTTCCACTCCCGATAGCCGCTTGAACGGCGGGTTCCGCAAACCCCCGCAGGATGGCTGGATTTTTGTCCATTTAGAAGGCAGCCCGTCAGCCATTGGTTACCAACATGGCTATCTGCTGACCGCCGAGATCGAGGACTGTAAGAGGGCAATCGAATTGAGTACTACCCACGAAGTAAACCAGAGTTGGCCGGCGCTGCGCAAAGTGGCCGAGCGCTATTTCTGGCCTAAAGTGCCCGCGGAGTATAAAGAAGAGCTCGAAGGCATGGCCGAAGGCTTGCGCGCGCACGGGTCAAAGCTGGACGTAATGGACCTGGTGACGATGAACGGCTTTATGGAGTTCTCCTATTACTACGACGAAATCAAGCGCCGCGAAGGAAAGATGGCCACGAGCCACGCAGCGGAGCATTGCAGCGCTTTTGTCGCGACGGGAAGCTACACCAGAGACGGCAAAATCGTCATTGGCCATAACAACTGGACCGACTACCTGACGGCCAGCCGGTGGGACATTATTTTCGATATTGCGCCGTCATCGGGACACCACTTCATCATGGATGGCATGCCCGGATTGATCCATAGCGGGGACGATTTCGGCATTAACGACGCCGGCATCATGATTACGGAAACGACGATCGGATCGTTCTTTGGATTCGACGAGCACGCGACGCCCGAGTTTGTGCGCGCCCGCAAGGCGATGCAATATTCCAGTTCAATCGACGATTTCGCGCGCATCATGAAGGACGGAAATAACGGCGGGTACGCGAATACCTGGCTGGTGGGAGACCGCAAGACCAACGAAATCGGGCAGTTGGAACTAGGCTTGAAGAATGTGACGCTGAAGCGGACCAAGGACGGATATTTCGTGGGTTCGAATTTTCCGATCAATCCCAAGCTGATTGCCGAAGAAACCACGTTCCCCATCAACGATCCGAACACGCCGAATCTCTGCCGCAAACGGCGCTGGGAACAATTGATGGCGGAATACAAGGGCCGCATCGATGTCGCCGCCGGCCAGAAGTTCGAGACCGACCATTACGATGTCCTTACCAAGGAAATCGACCCGAATGAGCGCACTCTGTGCGGGCATATCGACTTGTCCAGCCGCGGGATGAAAGGATGGGAACCCCCGTACGGTCCGGCCGGCGTCGCCGAAGCCAAGGTCGCCGACAGCGACATGGCCGGGAAAATGTCGTTCGTTGCCGGCAGCGGCCACCCTTGCGGCGTCGGGTTTCACGCGGCCGAACACTTGAAAGCGCATCCGGAGTTTGATTGGCAAAAACCGCTCCTGCGCGATATCGAAGTGAATCCGTGGACGTTAGTCGCGGCGGCTAAGCCCGGCGAGAACGCCGCCGGAACACAATAGCGTCATTTATATTCATCGCGAAGCCGGGTTTGGCGCGTTTCGAGCGAGATCGCCTGCCCGGCAATGTAAACACGCGTGACCGTAGTGGTCACATCCAGCGGATCTCCGTTGGCGATGACGATATTCGCAGTCTTGCCCGGATCAAGCGAACCAAGCTTATCGTCCACGCCCCAGATTTGCGCTGGGTTCAGCGTCAAGGCTTTCAACGCATCGTCGTAGGGTAGGCCATAGGCGACGGCATAACCGGCCGCGTAAGGCAGATCGCGCGTGAAGCCAAGACTGGGAGCGCCATGACCCGCATCGGCGCCATAGGATGCGAACGCGATCTTCACGCCGCGCTTGACCAATTCCGCGGGCAGCGAATAGACGGCATCGTAACGCTCATTGGCGCGCGGCAGATCGTAGAGCGGACCCACGATGACGGGCACGTGCCAGGATGCGACCTCATCCAGAATAGACTGGCTGCGCGTGAGGTGACTCAATACGACTTTGAGATGGAACTCATGGGCAATGCTCATCGCCGTTTCGACGTCGTCAGAATTGTAAGCGCCCAGAACGACCGGGCGCTTGCCTTCGAGGTACGGGAGTAAAGCTTCCAACTTGAGGTCCCGATCCGGAGGCTCAGGGATAGTGTTGGGTTCTTTTTTGAGATGCTTGGCGGGATGGGCCGCCTGTTGCTGGTAGGCATCCAGCTTTCGCTTGTACTCCTGGGCATCCAGAAACGTTTGACGAAGCTGGGCGGCGAGTCCCATGCGGGTCGAGGGGAATTCCGTGCCATCGCGGCGTTGCGCGCCAGAGAAGTTGATAGGCAGGGCGATGTCGCGATCGAGAATCATGTCGTCGCGATCGCGCCCGGCGAGCTGTACAAAGATATCCTGACCTGGCATGGAATCGGCCGTGCCAGGCGCGATAACGGCATTCAGAATACCGTTCGCCCGGGCGATAGGAATGTGGACGCTTTCGGCATGGAACGCGTCGGCGACGTGCATGTGTGGGAAAATCTCATCGCTAGTCTCGGCCAAATCGCGGCTGTCCGGCTCGAGTTCGGTTTCGACCAGGCCAAGGTTCGACTCCGAATCGATCCAACCGGGATAAACCGTCATGCCCTTGGCATCGACAATCTGCGCGCCTGGCGGGATCGCAACCGAACCGGCAGGACCAACGGCGGAGATGTTCGCACCTTGTATCAACAGAACGCCATCCGGGATGGTCCCGTGACTGATCGTCAGCAGCTTACCGCCGGTGATCGCGATGACATGTTCGGCCGGAGGCGGCTGAGCCGCCAAAATCGTGGCAATCAGTACCAGGCCCAATCTATTCATCGCTTCCGCCTTGACTGGCGTCTGTCATGACGCCATGGAAATGGGTAGCCCCAAGACCCGGTGCAGAGCTATCGAAGAAGAGATCGCCATCGATATAGACCTTCTCGACGCGGGCGTAAACCGAGAGTGGGTCGTGGTTCCAAATCACGACGTCGGCATCTTTGCCCGCATCGAGCGATCCCACCCGATCCTCTACGCCGATAATCCAGGCGGGATTGAGGGTAATCATCCGCAATGCTTCCTCTTCGCTAGTGCCGCCGTAGCGAACCATTTTGCCCGCCTCCTGGTTGAGGCGGCGGATATGATCGGCCGAATCGCTCTTGAGCGCGACCCGGACGCCCTTGCGCATGCAGAGCACGGCGTTCCATGGAATCGCGTCCCAGGACTCTTCTTTGTAGCCATACCAATCGGCGAAAGTCGCGATAGCCACGCCGCTGGCCGCTATTTTATCGGCAATCTTGTAGGCCTCGAGAGCGTGGTGAAAGGCGCGGATCTTGTAGCCGTACTCTTTGGCGATCTCTAGCTCCGTCAGCATCTCGTCGGAACGGTAAACGTGGATCTGAACCAGCAGCTTGCCGCGAAGAATGTCTGCCAAGGCTTCCAGTTTCAGATCGCGCTGAGGAATAGTGACATTGGTATTGCCGCGCGAGACGCTGGCATTGTAATCGTCCCAATCCCGCCGATACACCCGCGCTTCCTCGAAGGCTTCCCGCATGACTTCGAAGTTGCCCATCCGTGTCGAGGGCGTTTCATCACGGCTCCCGTAGGTGCGTTTGGGATTTTCGCCGCTCGCGAACTTGATCGACCGCGGCGCATTCGGGAACAGCATGCCGTCCCGCGAGAGGCCGAACTTGTTCTTGATTACCACAGCCTGTCCGCCAATCAGGTTGCTGGAACCGTGCAACAGCATCTCAGTGGTAACGCCGCCGGCGAGCGCGAGATAGAAAGTCTTGTCTTCGGCCTTAAACGCATCGAGCATCAGCAGGCCTGGCGTGATAGGATTCGTAGCTTCGTTGACGTCGCTGCCAAACGAGGAATGAGAATGAGGATCGACGATGCCGGGCGTCACATACTTCCCCGATGCGTTGATCACCGTTGCCGATGCCGGTGCGTTCACGCTCGTGCCCACGCCCGCAATCTTGCCGTCATGAATCCAGACGCTACCGTGATCTATGGTGCCGTGCGAGGCAGTCATCACGGTCGCGTCGCGGATGACCAGATCGGCGGCCGGAGCAGCGGGAGCCGAGAGCACAACCACAGCGAGAAAGGCGCTAAGGCATGATGCGCAGGAACGCCACACCGTGGCTAGGAACATCTGTTTGATAACTACCGGTGAAAGACCCAACCGTCTTATGCTCCCACAGGTCTCTAACCGAAGCCTTCGTGTCTACTGGGTAGCCGATCTGAGTCCACTCGACAGTCATCGAATGCGCGCCAGTTCCTTTGTTGTAAAGCGCAACCGCTCGGCCGCCATCGGCCAGCTCCTTCGACCAGATCTCCAGGTCGCCGTCGGAGTGCACCTTACTGCCTTCGCGCCCCAGCGGGTCTTGGTCGATAGCGATCGCTTCCTTGTTCAACAGAATGGTAGCGGTTTGCTTGTCCATCTTGCGCACGTCGTTACCGGCAATCAACGGCGCGGCAAGCAGGCACCACATGCTGAAGTGCGTGCGGTATTCCGTGTCCGTCATGCCGCCGTTGCCGACTTCGAGCATGTCCGGATCGTTCCAATGCCGGGGGCCGGCATACGATTGGAGACCATCCATCATTTCAATAATGTCTGCGACTCCGGCGCCGCCCCACTTTTCATGACCGCTCCACCGATTGAGAATATCCGTGGTGGCCCGCCAGAGATTGCCAACGTCCTTCGCCCACAGCCAGGGCTTCGTCGATCCCCACTCGCATAGGCTGAAGACGATGGGGCGGCCGCTTTTTGCGAGTGCATCGCGCATGATCGAATACGAAGCGGCGGAGTCCTGCGTGCTATGGTTGCACCAATCGTATTTCAAATAGTCCACGCCCCAGGACGCATAGGCGCGGGCATCCTGAAACTCATAGCCCCGGCTACCCGGCCGATTTTGGCACGTGCCCGTTCCCGCGTCTGAATAGATGCCAAATTTCAGGCCTTTGGAGTGAACGTAATCGGCAACCGCTTTAATGCCGCCGGGAAAGCGCTTCGGATCGGCGCGGATGTTGCCTTGACTATCGCGCCCAACCTGCCAACAGTCATCAATGACCACATATTGGTAGCCGGCATCCTTCATGCCGTTAGTCTCAATCGCGTCAACAACGCTCTTGATCAGGTCCGCGCTCACGTTGCAGCCAAATTTGTTCCAACTATTCCACCCCATCGGCGGCGTGAGCGCCAAGCTATTATCGAGAGCTTTAGCCGGCCTGGCGAAGCCGCTTAAGCAGAGCATCGAGACCAATAAGATCGCGCCGCGAAGTGAATGTCGACTCATATACTCCGGCAACGATATCACGAAGGCGCGCTTACTCCACGCGAAGCGCTTCAATAGGATCGACCAAAGCGGCGCGTCTTGCGGGAGCAAGGCCCGCAATCAAGGCAACGGCCATCAATGTCAGCCCAGCCAGGCCGAGAATGATCGGATCCCGTGGAGAGACTCCGAACAGAATGTTCGCGACGAAGTGGCCGAGCAATACGCTCAACCACAGGCCCAGGAAGCATCCCGTGGTAGCAAGCAGGAACACCTCGCGTAGAACCATGGACAAGACTTGCCTTGGGCGCGCGCCCAAGGCGATGCGAACGCCCAGTTCGGATGTGCGCCGGGCGATTTGATAGGACATCAATCCGTAGAGTCCCAGCGACGCGATCAGCAATGCGATTGCGCTGAATAGGCCAGTCAGCAGAGCGGTCAAACGCTGCGCGGTGATGTGGGTATCGAGCCGTTCATCAACGGTCATAGTCCGCAGCGAGTAATGACGGCCCAAGGAACGGACCACCCGTTCGGCGGAAGCTTTGAGGCTGCGCGGATCGACAAAAGTCCGCAGAACAATCATCGGATCGACATCGCTATACTTATCCACAAGCGGACGATAGAGAGCCAGAGGATCATGGTCCTCCACCTTCCATAGACTGGCGCTATTCACCACTCCGACGATGGTCAGGCGCTGATTGAACGCGCGCGGACCGAGGTAGATGACCCGTCCGACGGCACGGCGGCCTTTGAAAAGCCGGTCGGCGAGACTCTGGCTAATAATGGCAATATTCTGATCGCGCGCGTCGTCCCGCCATTCGAACTCGCGCCCGCTGAGAACATGCATGCCAAGGACGTGGAAGAAATCAGGCGCAACGAAATCGCCGACTGCTTGCGTGTCGGAATCGACCTGGGAAGCACGCACGGCTTCGAGACCCTCGGATTCGCTCGCCGGTGTGCCAAGGGAGAAGCTGACGCTTTCCACGCCGGCCAGACGTTGCAGATTGCGAACAAGTTCCCGGTAGTAGCCCGTCTGATATTTCGGTTGTTGATTGCTGCTCAGGGGGAGTAGCATCATCGTAAGCAAGTGATCGCGCCGGTACCCGGCGTTGGTGTTGTGCAGCCGCGACAACGTCCGGCCAAACAGCAGCGCTCCTGCGACCAGCGCCAGCGACAGAGCGATTTGCGCAATCAACAGGCATCGCCCAAGTAGAGTCGAACCGCCGCGAACGGATCGAGTTCTCTGCTGGAGCGCTTCCATCGGATCGGCTTGTGCCGCATGCCAAGCCGGAGCGATCGCAAACAACACTCCGGTCACCGCTGCCACGATAGCAGTGAAGGCAAGAACGCGCGCGTCGAGCGTTGGACGCAAACTGCTCTCGATCAATCCCGTCCATGCGATGGCCAAGAGAGCGCGGCTGGTCCAATACGCGACCGCCAATCCGAGGAATGCGCCAGTGAATGAGATGACTAGGCTCTCGGTGAGAGGTCGCCGTACAAGATCCCAAGCGCTCGCTCCCAGCGCGGCGCGAACTCCCGATTCATGCTGATGCGAGGCTGCGCGCGCCAGGGTCAGACTGGCCAGGTTCAGACAGGCGATGAGCAATACTGCGCCGACCAGACCGAGCAGGACGCGCAGCGGATACGAGAACTGCTTGCGAAGTTGCGATACACCGGTCGCCGCCGAAGAGATCGCTATGCGTCGCGCGAAGAAGCGGCCTTGCCTCGCGGCGGAGAGGCCCGGCGGCTCTGTGGCTTCTAGAATATGCAGCCAGAGCACTTGGAAACTGGCCCGCGCCTGTTCGATTGTCAGTCCCGGTTTCAGCCGCCCGTAGAGCCTGAGCCAGAGGATACCTGGATCGCGGAGCGTAATCTGGCCGGGTGCATAGATCGGCACGGTGATATCGGCCGAGCCGTCGATAATCAGTCCCGAGTAGTCTTCGGGTTCGACACCGATGACGGTAAATGGCTGCTTACCAACGCGGATCAGTTTGCCGATGATGTTCGATTCGCCGCGATACCATTCGCGCCAAGCTCGATAACTGATAACGGCCACGGCATTCGAGGTTCCGCTTAGAATCGCGACATCGCTGGGCTGAATGAAGCGACCGAGCAGCGGCGTAATGCCCATAGTGTTGTAATAAGTGCCCGATACCGCTGCCAGCACCGCGGCAAACGGGCGCCCGTCCGCTTCAAAATTGCTGACGCCAAAGCTATACCAGCCGAACACATCCGAAAAGACCTGCTGGCGGCGTCTGATCTCATCGAACATTTGAAGCGAGAACGGCTGATCTCCTCCATTCGCGTCGTCGGAAATTTTAGTGGCTAGCGCGGTCAGTTGATAGGGACGCGGAATGGGCAGCGGCCGAAGCTCCACAGCGTTCAGCAAACTGAACAGCGCCGTATTTGCGCCCATGCCAAGCGCTAGCGTCAAAATCGCAATGACCGTCGCGCCCGGAGACTTGAGCAGCGCCTGAATAGTCGATCGAATTTCGCGCATACCAAATAGTATGCAAACGATCGGGCCGTCATTGTCTAAGATGAAATCCGGATTCAAATGGATAAATTCCCGAGGTTCGATCTAAATGGCCAGATTGCGCTGGTTACCGGCGCGGCCAGAGGTTTGGGGCGAGCCATTTCTTTGGCGCTCGCCAATGCCGGAGCCGACGTGGCCCTCGGTTTTCGAGATATTCACGAAACAGGCAGCCTGCCGAAAGAGATTGAAGCGATGGACCGCAGAACATTGCCGCTGCAGATGGACATGGCGGAGCTCGACCAGGTGCACCAGGCCATTGAAGACACTGTAAAGCATTTCGGGCGCATTGATCTTCTGGTGAACAACGCCGGCATCGCACCAGGGAATCTCGCTGAAGATGTGACAGAAGAAGACTTCGATCGGACCCTCGCCATTAACTTGAAAGGGACCTTCTTTGCAAGCCAATTTGCCGCTCGCCATATGATCCGCCAGAAGAGCGGAAGCATTGTGAACATGGGTTCGCAAGCCGGTTTCGCCGCTCTACCAACTGAATCCGTGTATTGCATGACCAAGGCCGGCATCGCGCATCTCACAAAGTGTCTTGCGGTCGAGTGGGGTAAATACGGAATCCGCGTAAATGCCGTCGCCCCCACCTTCATCCACACGCCTGGAACCGAGGAAGCGCTCTCCGATCCGCAATTCGAAGCGGATGTGATCGAGAGAATCGCAGCCTTGCATCGGATTGGAGAACCCATGGAAATCGCGGGCGCCGTGGTCTTCCTGGCATCCGAGGCAGCCTCGCTGATTACCGGTCACACGATGTTGATCGACGGCGGATGGACCGCGCGATAGTGGTAAAACTGGGGCGGGAGATCTTCTAATCGTTTGTTCCGAAAAGTGTTGGTTGCGAATCGCGGTGAAATAGCGGTGCGGGTGATCCGCGCGCTGCGCGAGATGAACGTCGCGAGCGTCGCTATCTTTTCTGAAGCCGACCGCCGCGCGTTGCATGTGCAGATGGCGGATGAGGCTGTGCCAGTCGGCCCGGCAGCATCGAGCGAGAGCTATCTCTCTATCCCGCGCATTCTTCATGCGGCCAAAATCACGGCAGCAGAAGCCATTCATCCGGGCTACGGGTTCCTGAGCGAAAACGCGGAGTTTGCTTCAGCATGCGAACGGGCACACATCAAGTTCATCGGGCCATCGTCGCAGACGATTGAGCAGATGGGATCAAAGACTGCGGCGCGGCGGGTGGCGATTGCGGCGGGCGCTCCAGTCGTGCCAGGTACTCAGCAAGGCATACGCGACTACGACGAAGCTCGGCGTACGGCTGCTGGCATCGGCTATCCGGTGTTGTTGAAGGCTGCTGCCGGCGGCGGCGGTAAGGGAATGCGGCGCGTCGATCGTGAATCGGAACTGGAATCGGCGATGCGCGGTGCGTCCAGCGAAGCAGAACGTGCGTTTGGATCAGGCGAGGTCTATCTGGAAAAACTGGTGGATCGCCCAAGGCATATCGAAATTCAAGTGCTCGGCGACGAGCATGGCCACCTCATTCATCTCGGCGAGCGCGAGTGCTCGATCCAGCGCAGGCATCAAAAGGTCGTCGAAGAGTCCCCGTCTCCATTGGTCTCGGAACGTCCCGAACTGCGCCACCGCATTGGCGAGGCAGCGGTTCGCATCGCGCGTGCCGCGAATTATACGAACGCCGGAACTCTGGAGTTTTTGGCGGACCAGCCAGGCAATTTCTACTTCCTGGAGATGAATACTCGTCTTCAGGTAGAGCATCCCGTGACGGAGTGGGTCACCGGGCTGGATCTGGTGCAATGGCAGATTCGCATCGCCGCCGGGGAGCGACTCACGTTGGCGCAGAGCGATATCGCATGGCGTGGATCGGCGTTGGAGTGCCGCGTCTACGCCGAGGATCCTTTGAATAATTTCTTCCCGAGTCCCGGCGTCATCGCGCAATACACCGAGCCCGCGGGACCCGGCGTGCGCGTAGACGGCGGCGCATACGCTGGATGGACCGTGCCTATCGAGTACGATCCATTGCTTGCCAAGCTGACAGTATGGGCCGATTCCCGAGGGGCTGCTATCGAGCGTATGCGCCGCGCTCTGGCAGAGTTTCACGTCTCGGGGATCACGACTAACCTGGGGCTGTTCGCTCGCCTGCTGGAGGACGAAAGCTTCCGGGCAGGCAACTTGCACACCGGCCTTTTGGACGAGTTTATGCGCACGTTTGCCGAACGTTCCGCCACTTCAGACGATCATGACGAGGCAGCTGTGGCGGCCGTTCTAGCAGCCGTATCCGCGGGGCAGAAGAAGATCGACGGTCCTACAGCGAACGGATCGGCGAACCGCTGGCGTAGCGAAGCACGGCAAGGACTGTTCCGTTGAAGTTACGCGTGGAAGTAGATGGCGAAGAGTACTTGCTCGATCTAAACCGCCAGGGCAGCGAGGCAACGTACCAGCTTCGAGGAGTGAGTAACGAAAGCGGCCAAGCATCGGGATTGGCCTCGGTTGTCGAGACGCAAGCGGGTGTCTATTCGGTATTGTTGGGCAATCGCAGTTTTGAGGTGCGGATTGCGAATGGGAGAGAACCTGCCGAGGTTTGGGCCGGCCAGCATCGCTATCTCATATCGCAGGCCGACGCGCGCGACAGCGCAGGCAAACGCAAGGGCGCTGCGGCCGTCGGTCCGCAGGAGATTCGAGCGCAGATGCCGGGTAAGGTGATCGGCATATTGGTAGCGCCGGGCCAACATGTGGAAGCCGGACAAGGGCTGATCATAGTGGAAGCAATGAAAATGCAGAATGAGATGCGATCGCCGAAAGACGGAGTCGTCTCAAAAATTAAAGCCGTGGCGGGCGCGACCGTCGCGCAGGGCGAAGTCTTGATGACGGTGGAGTAGCGCGGTAACCATGGCGAAAGCAGATTGCAAATCGTGCGGCGGAACAGGCTGGCGCATCGTGAAAACGGACGGCATGCCGGTGGCGGAACGCTGCGAATGCGTGGCTGAGACGCGAGTGGAAGATCTGAACAAGGCGGCGCAGATTCCGGAAAACTATCGCCATGCTTCGTTTGAGACGTTCCATCTCCCGCAAGACAACCCCACCGCCCAACGCGGCTTGGCGGATGTGATGTTGGCGGTGAATGCCTTCACGCGTGGCTACCCGAACAACCCCAAGCCGGGACTGCTGCTAGTGGGTCCGCCAGGCACCGGCAAAACGCACCTAGCCATCGCAGCATTGCGGTTGCTACTCTCGCGCGGGCACGAGGGCATCTTCTTCGATTATCAGAATCTGCTGGAACGCATTCGCGCAGGATATAGCGAAGCCTTGGGCACCAGCAGCCGCGAGGCCTACCGTGTTGCGCTCGAAGTAGAGGTCTTGCTACTGGACGATCTAGGCGCTCATCGCGTGACTGACTGGGTGGAAGATACCGTCACGTCCATCGTGACGTACCGGTATAACCACCGCAAACCGGTCATTGCAACGACGAATCTGCCGGACCCCGATATTGGAGGCGCTTTGGTTGAAAAGACTGCCTTGCCATCCGCACACAGCTACCGGATCACGCTGGAGGAGCGAGTGGGCGAACGCGCGCGCTCCCGGTTGTTTGAGATGTGCCGCGTGATCCGGATGCCGAATGTGCAAGACTACCGATTGAAGCGATAAGTTTCGAACCCTTTACGCCGTGGCCGCGGTGCCGAAGCTCCTCAGCGCCTCGTTCTCGTCTTCATACGCGGCGAAGATCGTGTGCAGCTTCGTGATCTGCATCAGGTCCTTCATCTTCGTCTGCATGTGAAGCAGTTTCACGGAGCCGCCTTGATTGGCGGCGGTCGTGTATGCGCCCACCAATTCGCCCAGCCCGGCGCTGTCCACATAGCTGACTCCCGCCATGTTCAGAATGATGTTCTTGATGCCTTGCGACATCAGCGTCTTGAGTTCGTCGCGTAAAATGCCGGAGCTTTCCCCCAGCGTGATCTTTCCATTGAGATCGACAATAGCTACATCGCCAATCTGACGCGCTTTTACCGTGAGTGCCATGTGAAATATCCTTTGTAACTATGTTGCTAGCCTGAACGGACTATTCTAACTCATTCAGCCCGCGCGGTTTTCATGGACGGGGATCGATTTCAAGATTGCCCGGGCGGGAGATCCGTCCGATCCGTTAATCGGCAGCGGCAAACAGATCAGCTCGTAATCGCCTTGTTCAACACCGGTGAGTTTGAGCCCTTCGAGAATCCAGACCTTCGCACCGAGCAGAATGTGGTGCGTCTCCGCTCCGTCTCCCTCGAAAACGCCGATCGATAAGTAATCGATTCCTACGAGTTGAACGCCGCGATCAACCAGGTATTGGGCGGCGGAAGCGCTCAGGCCGGTGAAGCCGCGCTGAAACTCCTTCAGGTCCCAGCGATCCTCGGAATTTTTGGTCTTAAACAAGATTCGGTCGCCCTTGTGAATGTCTTTATCCTCAAGGAACTCGGGCGGGATGCTAGAAAACGAACGCGGAACCTGGAGGACACGTGCGGGGCCGATGCCTACCTCCAAGGGGAAGCTTTCAATCCCCTCTTTGCCGGCCAGAAAATGGCACGGCGCATCCATGTGAGTGCCGGTATGGGCGGTCAAACGCAGGAACGTCACGTTTACCATGTCTCCGCGATCAATCTCCGCGATGCGTTCCAGAATCGGCTCGGGATCGCCCGGCCAACTCACCATCGCAGTACGTAATGGAACTGAAATATCTATCCAATTGTCCGTC
Organism: Bryobacteraceae bacterium; assembly: GCA_036272835.1. Classification (GTDB taxonomy): domain Bacteria; phylum Acidobacteriota; class Terriglobia; order Bryobacterales; family Bryobacteraceae; genus Bog-105. The sequence continues at coordinate 35,355 of DATAXY010000053.1, read as the reverse complement.
ATGAAAGGGGCTCGTACCAATCGTGCCTCAGACCGGGGTGGGAGTTCTACTGCAATTACGAGCTAAGTTCACGCCGGTGTCCTCGTTACACTAGCAGCATGAAGTTGGGAATGGACTTTGGGACGAACCGGATTGTGGTTGCGACAGCCGACCGCGGCAACTATCCGCTGGTTTGTTTTGAAGCGCCGGATGGCAGTATGGCCGATTGGTTTCCGTCCTTAGTCGCTGTAAAAGGGGCAGAACGGCGGTACGGTTGGGATGCATGGCATTCGCAGGGTGACGACGAGTGGACGGTGGTTCGTTCGGTGAAGCGCCTGTTGGAGGACGCGGGGCCGCAAACGATTCTGGACCTGGGATCTGAGCAACTTCAATTAACGGAACTACTGAATGGGCTGGCCGCAGCACTGGCAGCGTCGCTGCGAGGCAGGTCTACGCTGTCGATGGCGGATGACGAACCGCTGCAGACTGTGCTCGGAGTCCCCGCACACGCCAATAGCAACCAGCGCTTTCTGACCGTGGAAGCGTTTCGGGCCGCGGGATTCGATGTTCTGGGAGTTCTCAACGAACCGAGCGCGGCAAGCATCGAGTTCGGACACAAAGAGCGCCAGGGCAAGTCGGCTATAGAGACCATTCTGGTCTATGACTTAGGCGGCGGAACGTTCGACGCTTCGCTGGTGACCATGGACGAGAATGTGCACCATGTGATCGCATCCGAAGGCATTCCGAGCATCGGCGGCGACGATTTCGATCAAATTCTGGCGGATCTGGCCCTGGAGGCGTCTGGGATCGACCCCGCAGCGCGCGACGATATTCCGGGCGCGGCTTGGTTTCGGCTGCTGGAGGAGTGCCGGGTTAAGAAGGAATCGCTGAATCCGAACTCGCGGCGAGTGGTTATCGATCTGGAGCAGGCCAATCCGGATTGGGCGCCAGTGCAGGTAATGGTGGCTGACTTCTACGAACAAGCGCGCCCGCTGGTGGAGGAAACGCTAAGCGTGGCCGAGGATCTGTCCGCAAAACATCGAGATGGGCAGTTTGAGGCGCTGTACATTACGGGTGGTGGAAGCGAATTGCCGCTGGTGGCGCGGGTCCTGCGGGAGCGGTTTGGACGAAGGGTACGGCGGTCGACCTATACCCGGTCCGCCACCGCGATTGGGCTTGCAATTCAGGCGGACCAACCGGGCACCTATCGATTGACGGAACGGCTGTCCCGATTCTTCGGGGTATGGCGGGAAGCCGACTGCGGCAACCGCATAATTTTCGACCCGCTGTTTGCGAAAGGCATCCATCTGCCGCCCGCAGGCGAACCCAAGCTTGCCATCCGGCGGAGCTATTCACCGGTGCATAATGTTGGCCATTTCCGCTTTCTCGAGTGCAGCCACCGGGCGGATCGCGGCGCGCCCAGCGGAGAAATCACGATGTGGGACGAGATTCGCTTTCCATTTGAGCCGACGCTGGCAGACTCGGTAGATTTGGGAGGGCTGCCGGTGTTGCACTCGCCTTCGGCGGCATTGCAGAGGATCGAGGAGGTTTACGAATGCGATTCCAGCGGCACGATCGCCGTCAGTATTGCGAATCGATCCGCTGGATATGAGCGCACCTACCGGCTTGGACGCTGGTCATCCCAGGACAGCAATGTCGTCAAGCCCGTGCGTCGTCGCAAGAAGGGATGAGCCTGCGGCGTTTGGCACGAACCTATCTGTCGTGCGGATGGTCTTCCGGGTGACTCGGATGACCTCCCGAATGGCCGCCGTTCCCATGCTCCTGTGGCGCGGGGCGCTGTTCCCCTCGATTACCTTCCGGCCGATTGGGCTGTGAATGGTTGGCCTCCGGCCGGTTGGGCTGGCCACGGTACGCTTCTCCCCGGTTCCCCTCCGGACGAGCTGCGGTGTTGTTGTGGTACGGGCCCGCGGGGCCCGTGTGGTTCACGTTCGCCGGATGTGCCTGCGGAGCGAATCGCTGCCCGCCGACGCGGTCCATGGCTCCAACGGGCGGCCGGCCGTGATTGGCCGATGCCTGGAAGGAGCGGTCCTGGGCGGCCGTTCGCTCATGCGAAAACTGCGCAGACGTAGCGCCGAAATGGCGTTCGTTCATATACCCCCGCTGCTCCGGCGTTGGCCGCGCCTGAATTCCTCCTGAGCCGTTGTAACTGGCCCGGTTCACGACGGTGGTGTTTCGGATTACCGTTCGATCGACGTATACATTCCGGACCGCTGTCCGATTCACGTTTAAGACCGCGGTGTTGTAGCGGAAAAAGCCGCCGGACCAGCCGCCCCCGATAAATCCGATGCCCGTGTAGCCCCAGCCGTAATTCACTCCGCCGTAGAAGCCTACGTGCGGTCCCCAGTACCCGGCGTGCCAGGCGTAGAGGCCGCCGCCAAAGCCCCAATATCCAGGGGTCCATAGCAGTCCAACCGCGGGCGGAGCCACCCAGACTCCGGGAACCCAGTAGTAGCCTGCGGGACCCCAGGCCCAATAGCCCGGCGTCCAAAGATACCCATCCACTGGGCATGGGGGTTGCGTGTAGACCGGCAGCACCGGCGGGGCTACCGTAATAGAGACAAAGACGCCCGCCCGCGCGGGGGCGGGCATGCCGCAAAAGAGCACGGCCAGTGCGGTTGTTGCGATTGTTAGATTTCTTGTTCTTGTCGCGATTCGCATATAGATGTTCCTCCACGAAGTAAAGTAAAAGAATTAGCGTGCCTCACAAATGGAGGCTAGCGCACTTCACTCCCGCAGATATAAACACCTGCTTCGCGAAAAGGTTTACCTACTTGCCATTAAGCGGTTTTTAGACAAGCGATGGGGATGCCGGCTATGCTCCGAGGCTCACCAGATCTCGTTGGATGGCAAACTTGACGAGGGTCGCGACGTCATGAATGTCCAGTTTTCGCATGAGACTAGAGCGGTAGGTGTCGACAGTCTTCGGACTGAGCCGAAGCCGCGCCGCAATCTCCTTGGCGCGGACTCCTTCGACCAGTAGAGAGAAGACCTGGAACTCGCGGCTGCTTAGCGACTCGATGGCATCGCGATCCGGGCGACCGCCGGAACCATCCCCCAATAGAGTGCTGACTTCGATCTGCGGGGAAACGTAGATTCCCCCTTGAGTGAACTGATGGAGACCTTCGGCCATCTGCATCACGCTGGAACTCTTGAGAAGGTAGCCGCAGGCGCCATTGCGCAAAACCTCCAGTACGGTCTTGCGATCCTTTCGCGTAGCCAACACGGCGCAACGGGTCCGGATCCCCCGATCCCTCGCCCGGCGAATGACGTCAACGGCCAACTGGTCGCTTAACCCCAGGTCGAGTAGGGCGAGATCAGGCTGACTCCGCTCAATCTCAGCCATAGCCGCCGTGGCGGTCGAGACTTGAGCGGCCACGCGGAACCCGGCGATGGAGTTGCACAAGGCGGCTAACCCTTCCCGGACAAGTGTCCATTCGTCGGCGATCAGAATTTCAATGGGCGCCGGCAGCGGCGCCGCCACAGCCAGACTCTCGGGGGGTGCGGTACGCATGAGTTGGGATGATGTTGACACGGCTCTTACACATTGAGTGGCGGTTGACAGGAAGTTGTCTCAGGAAAAACAGGGGGCGACCACCACCATTGATACTCTTGGAATATTCTTCGTGACAAATCTTCAACCAGGGTCATCGTCTGAGAAGGTTGTGGCTGGAATCGACCTCGGCGGCACGGCCATCAATTACACATTCCTCGATACCGGGGAACATTTCCTGATCGAAGGACTTTGCGAACATCCAGCGCGTTCAAAAGAAGGGCCGGCTGTCTGCCTGGACCAGATCGCGGAAGGCCTGGATTGCGCCGCCAAGCTAGCCGGGATTAGCTCTAACGACATTGCCGTCATTGGCTTGGATACGCCGGGTCCGGCCAGTGCGGTTGGCGTATTCAGCGTGCGTGGTTCCACTAACTTCGTCCATCCCGAGTGGTCCGGCTACGATATCCGTGCCAATCTTGAACAGAGACTCGGCAAGCTGGTTGTCTATCTCAACGACGGCAATGCCGGCGCTCTTTGGGGTCATTTTGTTATCTTCGGCGCCAGCAGCCACGCTACCTCCGTGTCAGCCATTGTAGGAACCGGATTGGGCGGCGGCGTCATCCTCGATGGCAACGTTGTCCAGGGGCGCAAAGGCTTCGGTGGTGAGTTGGGCCATGTTCTTATTCCCTACCAAGGCATCCCCGGGATCGAAGGTCTTGCACCCTCGTGTAACTGCCGTCGAGTGGGAGATCTGGAGTCCTTGTGCTCGCTGACAGCGATTGGCCGTTGCCTTCTCCCACATTTCCTCAAGAAGCATCCGGATCATGAATTGGCTAAAATAGGCGACCTGTCACGCGCAGCCAAACTCGTTCGCGGACTTGCTGAACTTGGCGACCCGATGTGCCGCGATATTTTTCGGGTCCAGGCCAGCGCCCTCGGCCTCTTCTTCGACGCTATGGTGAACACTTTCGACCCAGATGCCCTGATCATCGGCGGGGGTGTGGTTGAAACTTCTAAGGATTTCCAGGATTGGTTCCTCGATAACATACGGGCGGCCATGCCCGATCAGCGGGAGGAGCAGGCAGATATCCCCATTTACATAATGCCGAACGGGGACACTGCCGGTGCGCGTGGCGCGGCGATTGAAGCGCTCAAAACGGCCCGGACTAACAACGCTCTTTCCCGATAAATCACGAGGGCGGCATTGCGTTTTGTATTCGGATACTTTGCGAACCCGATACATTACTGGGCCGGAAATTCGCTTCACTAGCGTCTACGTCGTAAACCGTCATTTAGATTTCGGAGAATGCAGCCACCCTTTCATCGCCTCGTCATCGTTGCTAACCGGCTCCCACTCAGCTTGAGCTTGGAAAACGGAACGCTCCGAAGCGCACCTGCGAACTCCGGCTTGGTTGCCGCTCTTGAGCCCCTGTTGAGGAAACAGGGCGGCTATTGGATTGGCAATCCAGGTATCGGCGAGAGCCCGATACTCGCCGAAGCGCTGAGTCAGGCCGCCCAAAATCGCTCCTATGAGTATGTACCTGTGTACTTGCCGGAGGAAGAGCGGGAAAGCTACTCTGAGGGGTTTTCGGACCGGGTTATCTGGCCGCTTTTTCATGACTTTCAGTCCCTTTGTAGCTTCGACCCTAATTACTGGCGGCGTTATCTCGCCGTGAACGAAAAATTCGCCATTATCGCCGAACGCACGGCGGGCCCGGCGGACCTGATCTGGATTCAGGACTATCAATTAATGCAAGTTGCCAAGGCAATTCGCGTTCGAAGACCTACGGCGAAGCTCGCCTTCCTTTTACATACGCCGTTCCCGGGTCCCGATATTTTTGCCAAACTCCCGTGGCGCAGCCAGCTATTGGAGGGAATGCTCGAACACGACCTAGTCGCCCTGCAAACTATTCGCGACCTGAGGAATTTCCTATCCTGCCTCCACTTTCTCCCGGGAAAAGTCCAGATAACCAAGGAGGGCAATACCTCCGTCATCTACCATGAGGGCCGCGCGACGCATACCGGCGCGTTTCCCATCAGCATCGATTTTGAGGCCATCTCCCACGATGCTCAGAAACCTTTAGTACAGGCTAAGGTAGCGGAGCTGAGGCAAAATTCCTCGACGAAGGTCGTCGTGAGCGTAGATCGCCTCGATTTCACAAAGGGAATACCCGAACGCATACGCGCCTTCAGCGTGTACTTACGCCAGAACCGGCCCGCTCATGGAGAAGTCAGCCTTTATCAAATCGTTCTTCCTGGCCGCGAGACAATTCCCGAAAACCAGCGGCTTCAGGAGGAAATCGAACGCTTGGTGGCCGCGGTCAACGGCGAATGGGGCCGCCCCCCCTGGACGCCCATTGTCTACCTGCAGCGGCCGCTGTCATTAGAAGAACTGCTTGCCTTCTACCGGGTGGCCGATGCGGCCTTAATCACTCCGCTCAAAGACGGCATGAATCTGGTTGCTAAGGAATACTGCGCTGCTAAGAACGATGCCGGAGGAGTACTCATATTGAGCGAATTTGCGGGAGCCGGCGTGGAATTCGACGGGATGGCTCTCCTGATCAACCCATACGATGAGGAAGGGGTCGCACGGACGATTGAACGGGCTCTCTCCATGCCCGATGCGGAGCGGCGCAACCGGATGCGAAAGCTCCGCCGTCAGATCCAACGCTTCGATCTCAATTATTGGCGGGATGTAATGCTCTCGGCCTTGCTACGTATCGCCGCAAGTGAGCCGGCCGCCCGCGTTGCAAGCGCCGATTGAAGCGCAATGTTGCCGCCTGGGCACGCGCACCCCGGCGCGATTCAGCGCCTTTGGGCAGAGGCTTCCAACGTGGTCAAATCCACGGTAGATCCTCCGCCGGGGGTTCGCGATTCCGCGATCAATGACTGTGCCTGTTTCCGAAATTTCTTCGATTCCTTCTTTTGATCCAAGTGGTCATCGGCCCTGGCTGCTTCCAAAAGGCATTCCGACAGCTCTTGCTTAGCTCCCGCCGCCGCGTTCATCAGACTTATGGAATCGAGATACTGGGCACGAGCTTTTGACCACTGGCGGTTTGCCGCCAGGTATTCTCCGTAGGACTCCTCAATGAAAGCGACATAAAGCGGGTAATTAGCGCGAAGCTTCCTACTGAGTTGCACTGCTTCCTCCAGATTCTCCTGTGCGCCAACCATGTCATGCAATGCAATACGGGCGCGAGCGAGCATGGTAGATGTAACAGCAATCGTTTCCGGATCTCCCGCAGAGGACCGATACAGATCGAGACTGCTGTTCAGGTTCACTAAGGACTCGTTATAACGCCCAATCGAGTACATCAGGCCGCCACGGTCGGCAAAGATATGCGCGCGCAGGCCGGCGGGAATGTCCATGTCCTCGCCGTAGCCCTTAATCAACAGAGCATTCAGCCGGATAGCTTCACTAGTATTTCCTTTCTTATAAGCCAAATGAACGACTGCATCTTGGCGCGCCAAGCGCTCGATGGGATCAGTCATCTTGACTGTTTTCTCCAAATCGATAGATTTTTGCAAATATATTTCCGCCTGCCGCGTGTTGTTCCTGCGGATGTTGATCACCGCCAAATCGGAATACACGCGGGCGAGCCGCAGAGCCCTATGGTCTCCTAGCGCCGTGAGCGCATAAACCGCTTTCAGATACTGGCGCTCTGCATCCGCGATTCGGCCGCGCACCTCAAGAACCGACCCGATGATGTATTCGGCCATGCCAACATCTGCAGATTCGTCTTCGAACCTCCGCAGTTCTTTCAGCGCTTTCGTGCTGAGTTGTTCGGCCTGGGTCAGAGCGCCGGCGCGAAATTCAATCGCCGCGGCATCGATCTCCAATGCTGCCCTCATTCTGCAATTCGGGTCGATACCATTTGCAGTGTGGATGGTGACTTGAAAGGCCTTATCAAACTCGTTCTGCTTTTCGAGTCTCGCTGCTTCGACTAACGTTTTGTGAGCAGCTATGCTTACAGGCGCCGGACAACTGCTCATCGCTTTTGCCGGTTCATTCGACTGGGGTTGGGGAGTTGTGGCGCTTCGGGCAACGGTACCTAAGAGAAAAAGTGAGGCAATCGCCGGGTAAAGGGTTCGTACATGGCGCATATTGAACAGCCGCTTACCCTTTAGAGCCCGGCTGTTCGGCTGCGGAATCGCTGCCAATGCTACATACGGTGTCTGTTCAGCTCTGATTTACACGAGCCGGGGGACAAAATTATCGGGGCGTGGATCTCACCGAAAGGCATGGAGTGTCGGCGACGAATGTTGGGCAAAATTCGACCGGGAATATCAACGGATCGGTGGCTGCTACTTGATCTACCGCGATCGGCGGAATCAGCGTGTGGAAGTCGCGATTCATCACACCGATGAACGCATTGGCCATGATGGCATAACCGGTGTTCGTCGGATGCAGGCCGTCGAGTGAGAATAGCCCGCCGAGGTATTGCGTCGTCAGTGGTACGCCGCCGACCTCGTAGCCATACGCAGCGAGCTGATTGACCAACCCGTACAGATCGACCACCGGCGCCTTCACCGACGCGGCGACGCTGGCGATGGTCTGGTTGTATTGCTGTATCGTACTCCGCGCCTGTGCAATCAACGCGGCTGATCGGATGGAATAGTTCGTACACACGTTAAAACTCGACAGAGTCGCGTTCGTCAGATCCGGCACAACATAGTCCGCCGGCGTGGCTCCCGAGGGCGGAACACCGCAGCGGGCTTCGAATTGCGCATAGCTCTGAAGTACGGGAGCGAGCGTCACGTCCGGAATGTTGGCAACGATCACCTCCGCGCCGGCCTGCTTCAATGTGTAAACCAACTGCAGGTATTCAGCCTCGAAGACCGCCGGGTCGGTTGGCGGCGTGCCATCGAGGATCGTTGGTACGACATCGTTGGAGCCGATCGAAACAATGGCCAGGCTCGGTTTCAACTTCACAGCGCAACCCAAAGCGCTGATCGTAACGCTCCCGTCAGGCATGGGCACAACGCCACACGAATTTGGCAGATCGTTGAGACTCGGATAGCCGAGGATTTCCAGCGCCAGCAGATCTTCAACGCTTGCGCCGGCCGGATTCACTAGTGCCGATGGGCTGACGGAATAACTCAATGCATTGCCCAGGGTAAAGCCAGGCACTGATAAGTTCCGGGTCTGTGTTGCCAGCGTTTGCGGTTCGCGCGAGCCGACTATGCTCCCGCGCTCCAGGAGGCCATCGGCGGGGTTCAACGTCAAGACCGGTGGTAGTCCGGGATAGGCGATCAACGGCAGATCTAGACTCACTCCCGCCTGTTTTGCGATCTGAGCTGCGAATCCAAAGGCCTGCCCTCCCGCCGGCACAGGAACGGTGGCGGGAATGCAATTCACGCTGGGACACGTTCCCTGGTCGGCGCTGGTGTAGTCATACAACGAGTAGTTCTGGAACCCGGCGCTCAAAGAGTCCCCGATCACCACCATATTGCTCGCATTCGCGTGTTGGAACCCAATGATTCCGAATTGGGGCGCGGTCGCGGCGGTCAGGATGCCGCCGCATGTAAGGTGTATTGCCAGTAGCCAAAGCGATTGACGCATTTAGGTATTTCCTCCAGGGTCTGAATCAATAGTATCCGACTAGTTCGACCAAAGGGAACGGTACAATCGGGGCGGGAAGGTACTATGCGAGTCTTTTTGCAAACTCTTGGGATAGCGCTGTCCTTAATAGCGCTCGCCGCGTGCTCCGGTTCCAAACAGCGCGGCATCGCGGACAAACGCACCGATTTTGCAAAATTTCTACCGATGAAAGGCGATCCCCATCGCTATGGTTTGCGGTCCGTTCGGCCGCGTTTTGCCAACGGCCAGCGCGCAGCGGTAGAACGCGCCATAGCCGCAGCCTGCCAAGGTGGCAAAGAAGGTAGCTCCGATTTCAATCCGCGGACCGACGAAGGCTACTACATCAATTGCAATCCAAGCAATCGGCAACTGCTGAACGGCTATGTCCCGCTGAACCCGGCGCACATGCCGCACAGCCACTGAGTACTCGGCTTCATAAATGCAGCCTCGAATGGAGAAACCGCTTACTGGCGCGCGCGGCTCAGTTCCGAGGCACGACGCCGCGCAAGATCGGGGAAGAATCCCTACGCGGCTTCGCGGAAAGCTTCTTTGACCGTGCGTTTTAGCGCGTCGTAGGGGATGCGCACGTGGCCGGGCAAGGGGGCTTCGATGCCGCCGCGGATATCGGTATCCATTTCTTTGTTTTCGGCTTGAGCATTTAGGAGACGAACACGAGCTTCGTGCAGCTCTTCTTTGCGTTTTTGCGATTCGAACCCAATTTCCGCTTTCTTCTCCGTTTCCAAGGCTTTGCGGCGCTCAGCGCGCAGTTTCAGCAGATCGGAAAGACATTTGTGGAAGGCGCGATCATGCGTGGTTTGGTAGCGCAGGTAGAGCGCGAGTTCTCTGGGGTGCTCTACATTTCCGAACGAGATGCTTTGGAGGCGGATGGCTCGCTGAGCGGTCCAGAAGTGCTGGGCCATTTTCTCGACGAGTATGCTCTCGGTGACGGTGGCGGGCTTGTGCTCGTCGATCAGGGCCTTGATGAGCGCCGTGTATTCTTCGCCATTTTCGTCTTTCATAAGGCCGAAGCGCCCGGTGAAGCCGTGGATTCTCCGATTTTGTGAGCTGGCTGCCTTGCCGGCTTCCGTTACGGGGCCGGCGGAGTGTTGCGCATTTGCCTGATTGGCAGCGATCTGAGCAGTGGTGGACATTTTTGGTCTCCGAAATGAAAATGGCCCGCAAAAAGGGAGAAACCCCTCTTGCGAGCCTGGCTAAAGTTAGCACGGTGAAGGGCGAAAACGAACTATGGGCGGGAAAATTTGGCTGTAGGCGCATGAAAGCAGAGGGAGATAAAAAATTTGGATCGGCGGTGACCGGCCGGCCGATCACTACGAATCTGTGATCTGCCTTTAGACTCGGCGATCACTAATCAATTTCTCGAACATTGTGCGCCTTAAATGACAATATGCGCTTGCCTATTAGCAATCCCGCCAACCCGATCAACAAGAGCAGTACACCCGAGGGCTCAGGTACGTCCGTGAACGTGAATCCAAACGACTCAGTGTCTGCACTGAGAGGCGTGAAATTCATGGTCAGCAATCCATCGACGTTTGAAAATGCGTTCCCCGCATCACAAATTGTAGGCACCCCGTCGACACAGTAGACCGCCTCAAAACTAATCGACAGAGGGATCTGCAGCGTTGCATACCCCGCCGGTACAGTGCCGGAAGCCGGAGGGATCAGGAAGAACATTCCTCTGAAGAGGTCGAGTGGTGTCCCAGAGATGTCAACAGTGCCGCTGCCCTGGAGGCCTAACCAACCAGGCCCCTCGTCCGGAAATAGAGAGCTCAGTGGAGCTCCGACATCCGCTGAAGGAAGCGAAAAATCACCATCAAAATGGATCGAAAAATCGGGGCCGGAAAAGTTAGCGCATATCGGATCAGTACCGCAAACGGATGTAGCTGTGGTTAACGTTACGTTTGTGGTAGTGAGGTTTAAGCTAAAGGGAATGGACTGCGCCGCCGCAGTTTGCAACATAGTTGCACAGGCGACAAAGCCACTAACAATAAATGCTACTGGGCGCGTGGACATAAATTAACTCCTCTGCGGCACCTTGGTAGGTCACGTGCGGATTATACAGCCACGCACTAACGCATCCAAGCTGTTAATTTCGCCAGATTGTTAATTTTGTCACTTTTCGATGCTGCTATTTTCGACCTCGCCGGATGTCGAAATTGAAATCGTGAGGTCTGACGGTCAAATTCGAATCCACCCTTTCTCGTCCGACGATTACAGCAGCGTCATCGGCCTATAGCGGTCGTCTGGACTAAAAATCAAGCCTTTCGATTCGCTTCCGGAACTTGAGAAGTTTTGTGCATTCAATCCTAATCACTCCTTAATAGCGGAGGTGGATGGCGAAGCCGTGGACTCTGTGATTTTGGGAGTTGCTTGCCTTGCCGGTGTCCCTGACGGGGCCGACGCGGCCCCGCTTCCCCTTACTGAAGTCGTATCGCTCTTTCATAGTTGTGCCTCATAGTCTTCTCGCTCATGTGGCTCAGCAGTTCGCGCCGAAATGATACGGATGTTGCAGCCGCGCTAGGTGTAGACCACGACCAGAACCGGGGCGTTAGTTCCCATACCGATGGTGACGAAGCGTTGCTCAGCCGGGTCGCTTTCATCGTCCATGATGGTAAGGGCGAAGTCATCGTCTAAAACCCCGGGTGCTTCTGTAGAAAATCGCACGCCATGTTTTCGGTAGTTGTCATCCGCCTTGTTGGCATCCCACTCAAACACCACTACCTTACTGTACGTACAAAGTGTACGCCTTACTTCTTGAGCAAGTTGTTCATCGGCCCATGGTTGCCCGATAGTCGCTGAAGATTACGTCATCTCCGGTTGAGGCTGCTGGCCGGGCCGCAAATCGTCGGCTCAGGTTCTGGAAGATAACCCGGTTACACTGTGCTCAAAAGGCTAGGATAAAAGGAGAGCTGAACATGAACCTGGAAATCCATAAGCCCGAACTGGTGCAGCGTGTGCAGGCGCAGATTCAAAGCGGCCATTTCCATGATACGGACGAGCTCATCGAAAAGGCACTTGACGCGCTCGACGTACAGGTAACCGCCGCCCCGCCGCCGACGGCAACCGGCGCGGTGGTGCTCGCGGCGTTACAGGCCTCGCCCTATCGTGACATCGATCTCACGCCGCCCCGCGTGAGCCTTACGAATGTGCGGGATGTCCCGCTCTGATGGCGTGGTTGTTGGACACCAATATTCTGTCGGAAGGGCGGAAGCCAAGGCCGGAGCCGAGAGTGACCGCCTTTTACGAGACGCAGCCGCTCAACCAACTCTATATCAGCGTCGTAAATGTCGCGGAAATTCGCTTCGGTATCGAGCTTCAGGAAGATCCGTCACGTCGCGCCGAGTTGAATGACTGGCTGACGGTGACACTGCGGCCCGCATTCGCGGGGCGGATTTTGCCAATAACGGAAGACATTCTGCTCAAATGGCGGTTGTTGATGGAAGAAGGCCGCAAGATCGGGCTACCTATTCACACCAAGACCTCTTTCTTGCGGCGACCGCCCTTCACCACGGGCTTACAGTTGTTACACGCGACCGGAGTGACTTCGACAAGGCACGGGGTATCCGTGTTCAACCCATGGGACCAGTAAGGGGTCACGCCGCGCGGACGTGGAGCCCAACCGCAGCCAAAAGGGAGGCAGCACATCAAAACCCGTGCTTGCAGCGCAAACCACGGCGGGCCTGTCACAAAACGACCAGGCCGCGCGGCTCAAGACGGCACCGACGAACATTGCGCGGTCCCAGATAAGGTAAGGTTTCGGGACTAGCGCTTCACCGACCGTCTGACCGCTTCCCCGCCCCACGGCTTTACTCTACCGGCACCGCCAAGACGTCCAGTTTTCGACGCAACGAGAATGCCATGCGCTGAAAGCGCCCCGGCAATTGTCCCGGACCTTGCCCCTTAATTTCCCTACCGTTTTGCAAGCGTACATACACCTTTGTTTGCAAGCATTGCGGCATGGTCGTTATGCCTGCCACCACCGCGACATTCTCAAAAAACTTTGTGCTTCCCGGCTTTAATTCCTGTTCTCGAAGAGACTTGTTGTCTATAGCAACAGGTCTAACAGAAACGCCGTTTTTATAAACGATGTTTCCCAACAAATACGTTCTCGATCTTGACCGATTACCAATGTTGAAATTGGGGCATGACCCTAGGCGGCTTTGGCTCCAGTTGTAGTTCACCGTTACATCCGTTGCCAGCAGGAACCACTTGAACAGAAATAACAGTACCGGCACACACGCAGCTAGCAACCCCGCAACGAGCGCATGCCAAAGACTCATATTGCTTGAGTTTACTTTCGGGCATTCTTAAAAACCTGAAGTGCATCAAGTTTAGGCATTGCTTCCAGTGATCGAGGAGCTAACGCGCCCATTCCACAAAGGGTAAGTTTCGGCACAGACCCGGGATGTCCTGGAATCAAGGTCTTCGGCGTCTCGAAAGCCGGTCCCAAAATCAACATCAACTGGTGGTCATCGAATCGCTCCAGTTGCTGTCGGCCTCGCTCCCCTAATGGATGGCGGGTCGTTCGGGTGCCATCCGGAAAGCATTTCGATTTGCAATATCTTCATCGGTGCGGTTCAACTTCCCGCCAATGGCATTTCGTAGTCCGACCTTTCATCGGCAGCGACCCGCTGTTTGGAGGAACTAATCATCAGGGCCATCGACAAAATCGCGCGCAGGCTCTTAGACGTGGCTGCGGAACCAAGCGTCGAGGGCTTGCTTGTTTAACCGGCCTATATCGTAAAGATGAATGAGCCAGTCGTACAGTTCACGATCACCGAAGCGCAAAGCGTACCCATTCATTTCATAGAAGACTGCTGTCGCGGTAATCGCAGTTCTCTTGTTTCCATCAATAAAAGGGTGGTTCTGAAGGAGACTTTCGCACAAAGCAGCTCCTTCTTCGATTATGTCTGTGTAGTAACCAGTTTGAGGCCGGGCGGCGGCCGCCTCCAACGCATCGCGATCACGCACGCCCAAGGCGCCGCCGAACGCTTCCACCATCTCAAGATTGATCTGAATCAGCTCGTCAATCGAGATATACGGTCATTGCGCTAGCAATCTCAGGAGTTCAGGATGCTCACACTTGAACCTGTCTAGCGCTTCACGGAAAGTTGGTCGGGGTTGCTTGTCTTTCAACAGCGTGTTCACAAACTCTTCAACCACAGCGCGCTGTTCGGGCGAAAGTTGAAGAATCTGTTCAGTCAGATCTTGGGGATTCTGCATGCGTCGATCCTCAGCGTAAATTATCGCAGTCTGCCGCGTCAGGCGAGCGCGGGCTCGAGCGAGCCCTCGCCAATCTGTTGCCGCCAGAGAGCGTAATAGAGTCCGGTCCTTGCGACCAGTTCCGCATGTGTCCCCTGCTCAGCGACGGAGCCGCGCTCCAAAACATAAATCCGCTCTGCGTGCATCACTGTTGAAAGACGGTGCGCGATGATGATGGTGATCACGTCGGAACGCTCAGCCACGTCGCGAATGGTGCGCGTCACCTCTTCCTCAGTGATCGAATCGAGCGAGGAAGTGGCCTCGTCGAAGACTAGCAAGCGCGGGCGGCGCAACAATGCGCGGGCGATGGAAAGGCGCTGTTTCTCGCCGCCGGAGACCTTCACGCCGCCTTCGCCGATCAACGTGTCCAGGCCTTTGTCGGCTCGGGCAAGCAGCGAATCGGCCGCCGCGCGATGCAGCACATCGAGGCATTCGGCGTCCGTGGCGTCGGGCCGCACGAACAGCAGATTCTCTCGAATGGTGCCGGAGAAGAGCTGGGTGTCCTGTGTCACGAAACCGATTTGGGTCCGCAGTTCCTCGGGATCTATAGCCTGAACATCCACTCCGTTGTAGCGGATCACACCCTCCTGCGGCGCATATAGACCAACCAATAGCTTGACCAGCGTGGTTTTGCCTGCACCGGAAGGCCCCACGAACGCAACGGTTCCACCGCGTTCAATCCGGAAACTGACGTTGCGCACCGCTGGCCGGTTGGCGGTTCGATGCTGGAACGAAACGTGGTCAAATTCCAGCCACTCCAGGTTCCCCAGCGGCACCGGCTGATCCGGCTTCGGCTCCGGAGCAATCTCCAGAATTTCCTGCAGCATGTTTAGAGAAGCTTCGGTCTCGCGGAAAATATTGATGATGTTGCCCAATTCCTGCAGCGGCCCGAAGATGAAGAATGAATAGATAAACAGCGAAAAGAACTCGCCGACCGTGATCCGCTGCGTAAAGATCAGATAGAGCATCATGAATAAAATGCTGGTCCGGAGCAGGTTCACCGCCGTGCCCTGGATGAAGCTGAGGCTGCGAACGTACCGAACCTTCTTCAGTTCCAGGTTCAGAATTTTGTCCGTCGTCGAATTCAGACGGATCACTTCCTGCCGCGCCAAGCCCAGCGTCTTTACCAATTCGATATTGCGCAGCGATTCCGTAGTCGCTCCGGCCAAAGCGGCCGTCTCCGCGACAATCGTCTTCTGAATCCTTTTGATCTTCCGGCTGAGGACGGAACTGATGACCCCCAGCAGCGGCACGGTTAAAAGAAACGCCGGCGCGATGATCCAATCCACTCGCAACGCGTAAACGGTGACGAATACAATGCCCACTGTTGCCGTAAACAGAATGTTGACAAACGCGGTGATGAAGCGTTCGACATCGGTCCTGACCTTTTGCAGCTTGCCTAGGGTTTCCCCGCTTCGCTGATCTTCAAAAACCGCATAGGGCAAGGAAAGAGAGCGCTCCACGCCGTCGGCGTACAGTTCCGCACCGGTTCGCTGGGTAATTACATTGACGTAGTAGTCCTGAAAATTCTTGGCGACGCGGGAGACGAAAGCTACCCCAACGGCGGCGCCCAATAGCAGGGTAACGCCACTAATGAACTGCGAAATCGTGTATTGATGAAACTTGGTAGCGTATCGATCGATGATGTACCGAAAGATCAGTGGATCGAGAAGCGAAAAAACCTGATTAATGGTGGCTAGCAGCAGCGCCAGAAGAACCAGGTGCGTGTGCTTGCGCAAATAACGGATCAGCAGGGGCATTTTCTCTGCTAGATGAGTATTACAGCATAGAGGACCCAAGTTTCTGTCTGTTCGGGGCGGACCGCTTCTGCCCAAACCGGATACCCGGATCTGATCCACTGAGTCTTGGCGAGAAACCGCCAATCTTCTTGGCGAGCTTTTGGTCGAAGGCCGATTGCAAACGCGCACTCGCCTTGGGGGCTTACGGTGGCTATGCTCTTATGTTGCTGTTTTGCTTGCCAGAGGCGATTCGTCCACCACGCCGTGCCTGGCGGACCCCACCGGAATCCAAGCCAACCCTCCCAGCACGCAGAGCGCGGCTGCGACCAGAAACGACGCCATCCAGCCAAAGCGCCCGGCAATCGCCGGTGTCAGGGTTGCGGTGAGCGCGCCACCCATCTGCCCGCCCATATTCATGATGCCCGAGACGGTTCCCGCCGATGTTTTGCCAATGTCCGCAGTCATGGCCCAAAAGCTGCTCTGCGATAGGTACAACGCACCGCCCCCGCAAGCCAGTACGACACTCGCGAGCTTGGCGCTGTCTACCTCGGTTCCCAACGCCAAAAACACTGCCGCCAGCAGCATGGCAGCCCCCGCAATACCACAGCGGCCCACACGCTTACCTCTAGTTTTCGTCAACCGATCGGCAATCCATCCCCCCAGCGGCGAACAGACGGCCATCGTCAGGAAGGGCAGCATGGTAAACATCGCGCTATCGCGAATGTTCAACTTCCGTACATTCGTCAGATATAGATAGAACCATGAGAAAAAGATATATGCGGTATATCCGTAGCAGAAATAGCTGAAGGTGATTGCCAGAACGTCGAAATTCGATAAGATGCGGCTCAGCGGCATGGCAGGAGTGCGTTCGACGGTGCTTTTTTGAGGGATGTGCTGTTCAATTTGAGCTAACTCGCTGGGCGATATCCAGGGATGGCCGCGCGGCCGATCGCGAGCAATCGCGTACCAGATCGCGCCTGCAATCAAGCCGAGCGTAGCACTCGCCCAGAACGCGACGCGCCAACCGTGAGTAACCACCAGGTACGAAATCAACGGCGGCGTTATACCCGCGCCGAAGCCTACGCCGGAGAAGATGATGCCATTCGCCAAACCCCGTTCCGACGACGGAATCCACGAGGCGACGATGCAATTCGACGCCGGATAGACCACGGCTTCCCCAGCGCCCAAAGCGAATCGCAGGCCGATGAGGATCGGCAGTAAATAGGCCACTGCCGGGGAGAGCAGCGTGATCGACACCGTAAAGATCGCCCACCACAGAACGCCAGCGGTCAAAACAAGACGCGGCCCCAGCCGGTCAGCTACCCATCCGGCCGGCGCTTGAAATAGCCCATAACCGAGGACAAACGCACTGAACACACTGCCCAGTTGCAAGTTCGTCAGATGAAACTCATTGGCTATAGATTGCCCGGCGATGGAGATGTTGACACGGTCCAGATAAGAGATGGCGCTGACCAGAAACATCCAGCCGATCACCAGCCACCGCATCCGCGACTTGGGATGAGAACTCATGCAAGAAGTGTATAGCCCCGCGCTTCCGGCAGCTTTTAGCGACTGTGAATATCGGTCGCTTCTTCCACCAAGACCGCCGGAGCAGCATCCAACGAGTCTAAATCCCGTATCTTTGGCGGACGGAGGCGCTGGGCAAGTAATGCCAGGTGAAGCGCACGAGTGCCGTAGGGTAGACCGTAGCCAATACGATCCCAAAAATCCGCCTAAGCAACGGGCGCAAAGACGTCACGGATCACACTACACGGTGAATTTGACGCCTTGGGCTAGCGGCAGGTCACTTCCATAATTCACTGTATTCGTGGCTCGACGCAT
Source organism: Bryobacteraceae bacterium (assembly GCA_036272835.1). Classification (GTDB taxonomy): domain Bacteria; phylum Acidobacteriota; class Terriglobia; order Bryobacterales; family Bryobacteraceae; genus Bog-105. The sequence goes on along the minus strand of DATAXY010000053.1, from coordinate 17,423 downwards.
ATAGAGTTTCCAGGCATCCGATCCAGCCTCGCGTCCGCCGCCCGTCTCTTTTTCACCGCCAAACGCGCCGCCTATTTCGGCGCCGGAGGGCCCAATGTTCACGTTCGCGATCCCGCAGTCGGAGCCTTCGGACGATAGGAAGCGCTCCGCCTCACGAACGTCGTTGGTGAAGATCGAGGACGACAGTCCCTGTGGCACATCGTTGTGTAAAGCGATGGCTTCTGGAAAGCTCTGGTAGCGCATCAGGTACAGGATGGGCGCGAAGGTCTCTTGTTTGACGATGGCCGACTGCTGCGGTATTTCCACCAGCGCGGGGCGCACATAAAACGCTTCCGAAGGGCCGACGCGAACCCGTTCTCCTCCATGGAGCACCCCCGCTTGCGCCGCCGCCTGGGTCAGGGTCCGTTGCATGCCGAGAAACGCTGCTTCATCGATAAGGGGGCCAATCAGCGTGGATGGTTCGCGAGGATCACCGATTGGAACCGATGCATAGGCGGTCTTCAAGCGCCCCAGCACATCGTCATAAACGCTTTCGTGGACGATGAGCCGGCGTAACGAAGTGCAGCGTTGGCCGGCCGTGCCCATAGCGGCGAAGGCCACTGCGCGGGTCGTTAGGTCGAGATCGGCGGTGGGGCAAACGATAGCGGCGTTGTTGCCGCCCAATTCGAGGATGGCTCGCGCAAAGCGAGCCGCCAAGCGAGGGGCAACAGATCGCCCCATCGCCGTAGAACCGGTAGCGGAGACTAACGGAATCAGCGGATGATCGACCAGGATCTCGCCCGTCTCGCGCCCACCAATAATGAGTTGCGACAGACCTTGAGGAGCGTTTCCAAACCGCGCCGCAGCCCGGTCGAAAATTGCCTGTACGGCCAACGCGGTCAAGGGTGTCTTTTCCGACGGTTTCCATAGGATGGAATCGCCGCAGGCCAAAGCAATCGCCGCGTTCCACGCCCAAACCGCCACAGGGAAATTAAAGGCCGAGATGATCCCCACCGGCCCCAACGGATGCCAGGTCTCCCGCATGTGATGGAGCGGGCGCTCGCTCATGGTCGTGAGGCCGTAGAGCTGACGCGAAAGTCCGGCGGCGAAGTCGCAGATATCGATCATCTCCTGCACTTCACCGAGCCCCTCGGACAGGATCTTCCCGGCCTCGAGCGTTACCAATCGGCCCAGCGATGCTTTGGCCGCGCGCAATTCTTCGCCGAGCAGTCGCACGAATTCGCCCCGGCGTGGCGCGGGAACGGCTCGCCAGGCCAGAAACGCTTCATGCGCCCGTTCGATCGCCCCGATCGTCGCAGCGGCATTGGATGGCCGAACGTGCGCGAGCGTCTCGCCGGTTATCGGAGAAACCACCCGAAGGGTGGCGTCCGGATAGCTGCTGCGCGAGTAGCTGTCGAGGGGAACACCGAGCGTATCGAGCAGGGTTTGCGCCTCGGTGGTCGCGGAAGTGACTGTTACATTCATCCGCTCCAATTATTTCGTATTTCGCCCGATGCAGGTCATTGGGCAGCCGTATAAGCGTGGATTTCGGAGAGAACCTCAGCGCAGGTATGATCTTCCCGGCTGCACATGAATTCGTCGCTACGAGTGGGGAGTGAGGCCACGCTTCCGTCTGAGAAGTGGATTGCTGGTCCCCAAGCAACCGAATGCAAAACAGACGCATCGAAGAGTACGAGGATCAACGCCGCCCTCAGTGCTCTAACCACGAGAACTTTTACGGCGGAGATTCCGGTCACCTTCCATACTAAAATAAAATGGTCCATCATTCACCGATGCAATGGGACCCTGGAAGGAGAGTACGGGTGAGAAATATCATCTCCGGCGCCGCCGGGTTCATTGGATCGCATCTTTGCGACCGCTTGATTGAGCAGGGTCAGGAAGTCCTGGCGATTGATAACTTTATCACGGGGCACCGCTCCAATATCGAGCACTTGCTCGATCACCCGCGATTCCAATTCCTGGAACATGATATTACGCAACCGCTAGACGTTGATGGAGCCGTCCATCGCGTCTTCCATCTGGCTTCGCTGGCCAGTCCGGTGGATTACCTGAATCACCCGATTGAGACGCTCGAATCGGGCTCGTCAGGCACCCGGACGATGCTTGCGATTGCGCGAAAACACAATGCGCGGTTCCTGCTGACGTCGACATCAGAGTGCTACGGCGACCCGCTGGAGCATCCGCAGGCCGAAACCTACTGGGGCAATGTCAACCCCGTGGGCATGCGCTCCTGCTACGACGAAAGCAAACGGTTCGCGGAAGCGCTCACGATGGCATTTCACCGGAAATACGGATGTCAGACCACAATCGCGCGCATTTTCAACACGTATGGCCCGCGCATGGCGCTGAACGATGGCCGGGTCGTGCCGGCGTTTATCGATCAATCGATGCGCGGCATCAACCTGACCGTGTTCGGTAATGGGTCCCAAACGCGCAGCTTCTGCTTCGTTTCGGATCTGGTGGAAGGGCTGATGCTGTTGATCGAATCGAATGAAGCGTATCCGGTGAACCTGGGCAATCCGACCGAAATGACGATCCTGGAATTCGCCAATAAAATTCGCGCGCTTTTCGGGAACCGCAACGGTATCGACTTCAAGCCGCTCCCGATGGACGATCCGAAGATCCGCAGGCCCGATATCGGCAAAGCTAAACGCATTTTAGGCTGGGAACCCAAAGTGGGTCTGGACGAAGGGCTAGGGTACACCATCGACTACTTCAAAAATAAAGTGGCCAATTCGTCCCACAGCAGCAAACACAACGCCCAATCATCGTCGGGACGGTTGCGGGTCGACCAGATCGAACAGTCCGCTTGAAGAGCGGGCGCCAGGTGAGCGCCGCGCCGAATATCCTCTCATTTATAAAAGACACCAAATCCGATAGAAGCTGGAAACCAGGTAACGTTCCGGGGCCAGGAAAAGCGTTACGTGTGCGCAAATAGTAGGCGGAGGATGCGCGACGGATGAAATTTCGCCCCTTGGGACGAACGGGGTTCGACGTATCGGAAGTGAGCCTGGGGGCGTGGCAGATCGGCGGAGCCTGGGGGTCGGTTCCGGACGAAGATGCGCTGCGGGTGGTTCGTGCGGCCCTCGATAGCGGAATCAACTTTATCGACACCGCCGACGTATATGGGGATGGCCGTAGCGAGCGCTTCATCGCGCAGGTGCTGCGGGACCATCCCGGCAGAGTGTTTGTCGCGACCAAGGCCGGGAGGCGGCTTTCACCGCATACGGCGCACGGCTATAATCGCGAGAACCTCACCGAGTTTATCGAACGCAGCCTCCGAAATCTGGAACGCGACGCGCTGGATTTAGTGCAATTACACTGCCCGCCGACCGAAGTCTACTATCTGCCGGAGGTTTTTGGTATTCTGGCGGACCTAAAGCAAGATGGCAAGATCCTGCACTACGGCGTGAGTGTCGAGAAGGTTGAGGAGGCGTTGATCGCGATCGAATATCCGGACGTCCAGACGGTGCAAATCATTTTCAATCCCTTTCGGCAGCGGCCGCGCGAAATTCTCTTTCCCCTGTGCAGGGAGCGCCGCGTCGGCGTGTTGGCCCGGCTGCCTTTATCGAGCGGCCTGTTGTCCGGGAAGATTCGCCGGGATTCGCAGTTCGCGGCGGACGATCATCGCAACTTCAATCGTAACGGCGAGCGGTTCGATAAGGGCGAAACGTTCTCTGGCATTCCGTTGGAGGTGGGGCTCGACGCGGTAGAAGAGATTCGCAAGTGGGCGCCGGAAGGGGTGACAATGGCGAACTTCACGCTGCGCTGGATACTGGATGAGCCGGCGGTGAGCTGCGTCATCCCAGGAGCGCGGAACGAACAGCAGGTGCGGCAGAACGCAGCGGCATCGGACCTGGCTCCGTTGACCAAAGCTCAACGAGACGCCGTTAACTCGATTTACGAACGGCGCGTCAAGATGCTTGTGCACCATCGGTGGTAAGTATGAACCGGCGCGCTGAGACGATTCAACGGACGCAGGCGGCGCTTGCGGAACTGCGGTCAAAACACTCCCTTACGCTGGGCGGCTCACACGATGAAACTTTTTTGGAGAAGGCAAAGCGATTGGGCCTGCCGCGGGACGTGCTGTCCAAGACCGTCATTCCGTGCCAGGTCGAATTGGAAGGGAGCGGCCGTGCCAATCCATGCCTGATTGTGCCGCAAAGCTTACCCGTGGAGATGTTTCCGGCCCACAAGCGATTGGCTTTGGGCGGGCAAGTGGAGTCGTTGACCCTGAGCGAATTCACTATGCCGAAGCACCTTCTAGCCGCGGCCTGGCGGCCGGTGGGAACATGGCAGGGCGGACCGATGCCCATCTTAGTTTCGATCCAGGGAGAGTATAAATTTCTGGTGAGGTCAAACTCACTATTCTTCCGCTCCGGCAGGTACACCGGCAGCGATCTGGACGCCACTTCGCCGATGGTGCCGGAGGAGTTAGGCCTCAAGCGCGGACGATATGAGTGGGGCGACGATATGTCGAACGAGCTGACGATCGTGGTGGCGGAGTTTTAGCCGGCTACTGCGCGAACGCAATACCCATGCACTAACAGTATCCATTGGCCCGGAACCAATGGACCGCTTTGCGCAGTGCGTGTTCCGGTGGTCCGGGAGAAAAGCCAAGCTCTCGGGCCGCCTTGGCATGGGTGACGAACATGCGTTTGTGAGCCATTCGTACGCCTTCAAGAGGAACGGCTGGCGGACGGCCCGTCACGTTGGCCCATGCGGTTGACACCAGGCCCGCCGTGTATGCCACCGCATAGGGCAGTTTTGTGCGCACGGGAGGTCTGCCGGATATACCGGCGATGATGGCGAGGATCTGCTCCAAAGTCAAGTTCTCGCTGCCTAGAATGTAACGCTCGCCGACTTTGCCTTTTTGGGCCGCCTGCAGATGTCCCAGCGCGGTATCTTGGGCATCGACCAGATTCAGTCCGGTGTCGACGAAGGCGGGCAGCTTGCCGCGCAGAAAGTCGACGATGATTTTGCCAGTTGGGGTGGGTTTCCAATCATGATCTCCCACGGGAGCTGTCGGGTTGACGATGACGACGGGTAGGCCGGCACGCGCACGCTCGATTGCCACTTGCTCAGCCAACCACTTCGATCTTTTATAGTGACCAACCATATCGTCGATCGATACAGGCGTATCCTCATCTCCGTTGCGATCCTTGGGCATACCGATGCAGCCGACTGTGCTGGTGTACACAACGCGTTCTACTCCCGCTTCGCCGGCAGCCGTTAGCAGGTTGCGCGTTCCGTCCACATTGGAGCGATAGAGTTCGTCCGGGTTTCGCGACCAGAGGCGGTAATCCGCGGCTACATGGAATACAAAGCGGCAGCCATCGACGGCACGGGCAAGCGACGCGGGATCGCGCAAGTCGCCTTCGACGCATTGAACCGGGAGTTCCCGAATCTGACTGGAGGGACGGCAGAGCGCTCGCACTCGGTCGCCGCGTTCGGTGAGCAGCTTTGTCACATGCCAGCCCAAAAAGCCACTGGCGCCGGTCACAAGTGTCAGGGCCAAGGGATCAGTCTTCGCGCAGGGGCGCAGTTACCTTGGTGAAGGTGGCAAGCGCGAGGAGGGGAAAGGTGTTGCGGTACTCGTGATAGGAAAGATAAAACACGCGCGGGAAGCCGGTACCGGTGCAGTAATCTTCATCCCATGCGCCATCGGGCCGTTGGGTTGACGTCAAGTACTCGACGCCATCGTAAAGGCTGCCGCTGCGTGTATCGCCTCCGGCCAGCAACGCCAGAATAGCCCATGCGGTCTGCGACGGTGTGCTGGGATTCGGAATAAAGCGATTCTCATCGTAACTGGCGCAGCTTTCGCCCCAGCCGCCGTCGCGATTCTGGTAGGCGCGGATAAACTCGAGTGCTTGTTGTATCTCCGGCTCATGATCGCTGATGCCCGCTGCTTGCAAGCCGCGCAAGGCGAGAAATGTGCCGTAGATGTAATTTACGCCCCAACGCCCGTACCAGCTTCCGTCCTGCTGCTGAACGCGGAAGAGGTAATCGACTGCGCGGCGAACTGCGGGATGGCTCGGTTTCAACCCGCAGGCGATCAACGCCTCCAGCACACGTCCTGTGATATCGGGGCAGGATGGGTCGAGCATCGCGTTGTGGTCCGCGAAGGGAACATGGCTCAGCAGTTCCCAGTTGTTATCGACGTCGAACGCTGCCCAGCCGCCATCTTTTCCTTGCATGGCCAGCAGCCAATCGATGGCGCGACGCTCGCAAGCCCGCTGCCGGGTCTCATCGGAGGCGCGAGCTTTGTTCAGCGCCAACAGGACCATGGCGGTGTCGTCAACATCCGGATAAAACTCGTTATTGAATTCGAACGCCCATCCAGAGGGTTCGGCGTTCGGACGCTTGATGGACCAGTCGCCACGCCGCCGGACCTCCTTCGAGATCAGCCAGTCGGCAATGCGGCGCAGCGGTTCGGCCGGCGCAACGTCGCTTTCGGCCAGCGCGAAGGCGGCAATTGCGGTATCCCAAACCGGCGAAAAGCAAGGCTGCATGAAAAACCCACGCTTGTCGTTGTCCACCATGAGGTGGTTAAACTGCCGTTCGGCTTCAACACGCAAGGGATGGTCTGGACCGTAGCCGAGAACATCAAGGGCCATGACAGCATACTGCATCGAGGGGTAAATCGCACCGAGCCCATCGGAGCCTTGCATGTGCTCCACTAGCCACTGCTCGCATCGTTTGATGGCGTAGCTGCGAATGAAATTTGGAGCGAAGCGCTCCCAGATTTTGAGGAACCGATCCAATCCCAGAAAACAGTTGCGCCAGCTAAACAGTTTGGGTTCGCGCTCCGGCAGTATGGGGGCGCCAGGAAGGTAGATCTCCGATAAATCGAATCCCGCCGGCACCGGCCGATTCGGATTTTCGGCATGAATAATCGAGAGCGGAATGATGATCGCCCGGCTCCACGACGACATCTGGTAGATGAAGTGGAACGGGAAAAGAATGATCTCCGGCGGAATGGAAGGGCAGGCGCCGCGCGGATACAGGCCGAAAAGGCTGAGGTTGGTGCGGACGTAACTGTTGGCCGCTTGCATGCCGCCAAGTTCCAAAATGCGATGGCGGAGGCGGTCCATGCGAGTGTCGGAAGCGGGGACACCGGCGACCTTCAGAGAGAAATATGCCTTAATGGAGGCGCTGACTTCCGAAGGCCCGTGCAGATAGATATTAAAGCCACCGTCCTCGTTCTGACGGGACAGAACGGAAGCAACCGCGCGGTCTATCTGCGGACGTGCCGGCGGATTCCAAACACCGTTGACCGGGGGGTGCAGCCATAGCTGCATGAGGATGTAATCCGATTCCAGAGTGGTGTCAGCGGTTAGATCCGCCCACCAGAAGCCCTCGGGGTGCTGGCGCTGCAACAGGGAAGCCGATGCCCGGCGCATACTGCCGGCGACAGCGGAATACAGTGAACCATAAGTTTGAACGCTTGGCGTCATCGTTCAGCGAGTGGGCTTATCCTATGGTCGTACGGTATGTAAGCGAGGAGTAAAGCTTTCGAGATCGGAGGGTAAAGTGAATCGGACGTCTTCTTCCTTGATCTCGGCTTCCTCCAAATCGGTATATCCCTTCGTGCGCAGATGGTCGATCAATTCCTGTACGAGATGCTCCGGCGCCGATGCGCCCGCCGTGACGGCAACCGTGCCGACGTCCATCAACATGTCTTCCCGCACTTCGCCGCAGTCGTCCAGGAGATAGGCCGGAACGCCTTCCTTGGCGCAGACTTCCACCAGGCGTCTTGAATTTGAGCTGTTCTGAGAACCGACCACCAGCAGAGCTTGACATAGCGGTGCTACCGCTTTGACGGCCAGTTGCCGGTTTTCGGTTGCATAGCAGATATCCTGACTTTTGGGGCCGACGATCTTCGGAAACCGCTCCATCAGCCGCGTGACGATCTCCTTGGTTTCATCCAGAGAGAGCGTTGTTTGCGTCAGATACGCGATATGGTCCGGATCCTTGATCTCCAACCGGTCCACATCGTTCACATCCGATACCAATATGCTGCTGCGGGGGGCCTCGCCCAGCGTGCCAGTTACTTCGTCGTGATCCCGATGTCCGATCAGGACTATCGTATAACCCTTCTTAGCGAAATTAACCGCTTCGATGTGCACCTTGGTTACCAGCGGGCAGGTGGCATCGATCACCTGGAGATTGCGTTCCTTAGCCTCGGCGCGGACGGCCGGCGATACGCCGTGGGCGCTAAAAATGACACGAGCACCGGTGGGGACTTCGCTGAGTTCTTCGACGAAAATGGCGCCCGCATCACGCAATTCGTCTACTACGTGCCGGTTATGCACGATTTCCTTACGGACGTAGATCGGTGCGCCGTAAAGCTCCAGCGCGATTTTGACCACATCGATGGCCCGGACCACGCCCGCGCAAAACCCCCGTGGCTTCAAGAGGATGATCTTTTTGACGCCAGACTCGTGAAAGACCTGTCCAGCGGGGAGAACGATATCTTCAGCGAGTCCGGGAAAGGTCATATGGAACCTTTAGTATATCAAGTACTTGCCGTTTTTAGACACTTCAGGCATCACCCTGGGTCGTGCTCGATTCTCGCGATCTCTGACTGGATTGTTGAATCTACGGGTGAAGTTCGTTGTCACTGGATTTTTTGGGGGATGGTGCTTCGCTGGAGCGCCAGACCGAATGGGGGTGCAGGAAAGGGGTCATACTGAACATGCAACCGCTAAAAAAGGGAAACGGGTCAGACCCGACTGGCACCCTTTCGATTTCCGCGGACTTCATGGGCCCATGGGCAATCTAACCGATTGTTCCTCAGTGCCTCGCCAGAGACAATACGTCCGCTCTCCTTGCCGTCACGGCTCGAAAAGTACGCGGTACGCGGTGCTCGAAAAACAGCGGGCCTGAGAGGGAAGCCTAATAACGGCCGCACCGCCACTTGGCACTGCGCAAATTAATCAGACAGCTCAGATCATTGGATTCCAGGTAATCGTGCTTGGTGGGTGGCGGGGTTGGCTTGGAAAACGGCCAAAATACCGGAAAGCCCGTGGCATATATGAACCAACTGTCGCCCCGGACGTCTAAAGTCATTGTCTGCACTCCCAAGAGGCGTGCCAAGAGAAATGCGATCTCCTTCGCCCCGCTAGCCGAAGGAAACGGAGAAGCTTGAACGTATAACTGACAAGCCGGTGGTCGCTCAGTTGCCGTAGACGGAAGCTTCCGCTGTTTAATTAATTGGATTTCGAGCAAACTTATGCCGATATTTCCGATCCGGGTCATTGTCGGATCCTCGCCGGAGACAATTTCTGACCATTCTCGCCCAGCGTCAAAGCTCTGCACGGCGATGTTTTGTCCAATACGAACAAGCCTTTTCAATTTGAGATCTTTCAGTTGACTGATGGCTAGTGAATATACTTCTTTCCACGATTCATAGTTCACTTCGGGAGGTCTGCCCAAGAGAAGTCGCATCGCAGAACCATATGGATAAGCATTGATTACTACGGTTTGGAGCCCGGGATTTGATGCCGACACATTCCTTTCCAGCGCGATGAGCTTAGATCCTTCAAAGTACTGTTCGCCGATAACTGTCTCTTCAAGAGCTCGGCCATAGCGAAAGATAACGGGATTCTGAGAGGCCGACAAAATCGACGAAATTGTCGCGACCAGCATGCTAAGTACCAACGCTCTACTTATTAGAGTTTGAACAATCATTACGTAGCCAATTCTGGAGAGCGGCACTTTCATTTTCGTCTTTTGGGACCACTACCGTATTCTCCGTCGATCTTGAGATCATCGTCTTGCGTAGCATAGTGCAACAGTTCGTGAAGTAAGGTTATGCCCTGTTCGCCAATAGTTTGATCGAAAAATTCACTTCCGAGAACTGTTACGGGTGAGATACTGTAGACCGCTCCCCAAAGAGTTACGGCCGGGTCATTGTTGAGTTCGCTTCCAAGCGTTGCGCCTGGCCTGGACGGAAGGATGTTGTCGCCGACTAGAGCAGCGGTGATGGATGCGTACTCCCGGGCGTCCCAGTACGTGACCTGTGCGGCGTCATCGAGAAGCTGATTCTTCGATGGGAGGACCTTGCCGCAGCCCGTTCGATATTGCGAGCCGTAAGCGTGCGTAGGCCATGTCCGCCGAAGTTACCTTTGCGGGCTTCTTCGTGCTTCCGGAAAGAGATCGCGGAAAGCGCTATGATCGCCAAGAGTCTTGCAGTCGTTACGTTGGTCGTCAGGATGGCATTCGAATGCTAGAATGTGCTCGTCCAGCTATGGAGCTATCGCCCGATCCATCCAGCCGAAGGCGCCAGCGGTGATCTGGCAATGCGAGCTCTTGACGGGCATTCGTTTCCCTGCCGCCACCTCAATCACCTCGAGACTCTCGCCGTATAAGGTAAATTTGCAGGACAAGCTCGAGGTTCGAATCAAAAGATATTTTGAATCGGGCGACCAGACCACGTCCGAATCTCCGGCGGTCCCAAGTTTCCTCGGAGACGAATGTTCAAAATCCTCCGTTAGATCGACTAACATAATTCCGTTGCCGCGTCCCAACGCAAGCATGTCACTATTCGGGGACCAAAGATAGCCGGCATCACTCTGGGTACTTTCGATAACTCGGACCTTTCCGCTTTGTAGGTCGGTGACGGTAAGAGCCTTGTCCCTTTTAGTGAGTACTCGCTTGCCGTCGGGCGACAAAAGCCCGCCCGCGCCACCGCACCTCGAAGGAGCGCCAGGTGGCATTTCAGTTATCGTTCCTGCCGCCGGGTCAATATCGAAGGTGCGAGGCCGGGACGCGGGCGGGCCTGTCACGGTAAGCTGCCCCGATATCGGCGATGCGCTCAGGCAGTATACCTCGCGGAGGGCACGGTTGGCGGACCCGGGCACTCTACTTACGCGCGGCGGATCAAACTTGATTCTCGCGATTCCAGCCGGCGGCTTCAACGGTGAGAGGATTCTATACCCATAAATCGTGCGGCCGTCGGGGCCGTACTCGAGTACATCTATCCCTGGCGGAACGCCCGCCGGTACCGGCACATCGACGGCCGGACCGTTGAGCGGAAACAGAGTTAGCACCGGATGCAGCGGAGCGGAATGCAAGTACGCTGGGCAGAAAGAGCGTGACTCAGTTCCAGCCGGAGGGTCTCGCCAACCTGCCGCGAACGCCAAAACTGAAACAGTTGCCGCGACGGCCAGACCCGCATACGAGTCAGAACGAATCACCAATTCAGCCCCGGCACGAGTTGTCCCCAGCTAGGAGCCCAAGCGGTAGGGCTGAGTATTCCGGCAAGTCCAATATCATACAACAGCGAGTAAGTGAAGCTGTTGCTATTGTAAGTTGTCCCCCCGTTGGGGATAGGAGCGTAAAGTACACCAGCGGTGGCGTCGTAGTTGTTTACGACGTCCAGAAGCGACGAAAGTTCGGAGCAGGTGTCGGGACCGACCTCGAAGCCGATCCTTTCATTTGTATATGGATTCGTGCTTCCCAGAAACGTCCCCTTCTTTCCAAACTTTCCCTTAACAATGCCAATGGGATTCTGAGGCACAGCCTCTATGTACCCAATAAGATTTCCCCACAACATCCGAGGATTAAAAATAGGACTGTGCGGGTTCTGAGGACCGCCCTCCAGAACATCATCTATATCAATCTCTCCATCGGGTTCCGTCTCAGTCAACACCAGGTAAGTGTGGACCGCTGGAGAACCCGGGAACGGGACTCCACGCTGAAAGAGTCCGATCGTGCAGTCAGGAAGTTGCGGCCCCGGATCGGGTTCGCACGGCTCGTCGTTGCCCCCAAATGACGAAACGAAGCGCAGTCCGAAGGTATGCTCCCCGCCGGGGTCACCAGGATCGCAGGGGTCGCACCAGGGGTCGATGTCGGGGTCGCAGCAATCCGCACCCGTGGATGCACAGGTGGGAGTAAGTCCCTTCGCATCGTTGTAATTGACGGGATCTCCCGGGGTGAATGGGTAACGGTTCCAGGTTTGCGGCGATCGCGGGCTAGCACTTCCTCTATACGGGTCCGGGCTCATAAACCTTCCCATTCCCGCCGCGTAATAGCGGTTCACCGCATAATCCAACCCCGAAATCGAATCGCGCGTATACGTGGCGAACTTCTCCTGATCGTTCGACGGGTTCGCCGGCGTCGGATTGTAGCGGTCCTCGCCGTAAGGAAAATATTTCCCGACCGATTGCAACCGGTCCTCGCCTTTGAGCAAGCGTCCGCCAAACCAAAGATTCATCGAAACGAGTGTCAATACGTCGATGTTGCTCGGGGTGGTCAACTGCCAGACGCCCAGCTTCTTGCCATCTGCGCCATAGAAATAGATGTAATTGTTGGTGGTCTGGACGCTATTGACCGTCGTCGTTATCGAGGCGTAGATGCGCTGGTTCGCGGCGTCGTACGAATACTCCGCCATCGAGCCGTTTCCGGGGCTTCCTGGCAGCTGCACCCCGCTTAACCGGTTCGCCTCGTCATAACCGAAACCTGTCACCTGCCCGGGAGAACCATTGGCGGTCATGTTGCCATTGGCATCGTACACCGCGCCATTGCTCGTAATTCGGTTCGTGGCGGGATTAACGCTGTAGCTGGTCACATTCGGGGCGTTGTTGCCGATTTTCGACGTCAAATTTCCGAAACCGTCGTACGAAAACGCTTGGCTCCAGTTCCCCTGCGAATCGCCCGTGTCCGATGCGCTGATCAATCGGTTCAGCGAATCATAAGCGTAAGTAATGGTTTCGCCGCTCGCCACATCCTGCATGGAGGTAATCCGGCCGTTGTTTTGCGTGGCCGAGTAGTTGTGTTTGTAATGGTACGAACCGGCCCAGATCTCCGTAAGCTGTCCATTCGCATTATGGGATCGGTTATCGATTCCGGAGAGAATCTGATTGGCCGCGTTGTAAGTCATGTGAGGTCAGCCACCGATTTTGGCCGGTTTGGTCTGATCGTTCAGCTATGGAGCTATCGCCCGATCCATCCAGCCGAAAGCGCCAGCCATGATCTCGCAATGCGAGCTCTTTACGGGCATTCGTTTCCCTGTCGCCACCTCAATCACATCTAAGCTCTCGCCGTATAAGTTCAATTGGCAGGACAAGCTCGAGGTTCGAATCAAAAGATATTTTGAATCGGGCGACCAGACCACATCCGAATCTCCAGCGGACCCAAGCTCCCTCGGAGGCGAAACTTCAAGCTCCTTCGATAGATCGATCAGCATGATTTCGTTGCCGCGTGCCCACAACAGCATCTCGCTATTCGGGGACCAAAGATAACCGGCATCTTTCTTTGTTCCTTGGATAGCCCGGACCACTCGGCCTTGAAGGTCAGTGACGGCAAGAGACTTGCCCCTCTTCGCGAGCACTCGCTTGCCGTCCGGCGATAGAAGTCCCCCTGGCCCGCCACAGGTCGAAGGAGAGTCAGGCTGCATCTGAGTTATCGTCGCTGCGGCCGGGTCAATCTCGAAGGTGCGAGGCTGTGACCATGGGGTGCCCATTACCGTGAGGCGCCCCGATAACCGCGACACATCGAGACAGAAAATCTGGATCAACGCCCGGTCGGCGGAACCCGGTACAATGCGGGCGCGGGGCGGGTCAAAGTCGACTTCTTCGATTCCTGCTGGCTGTGAGAACGAGAGCATTTTTTGACCGTAGATCACCTGTCCGTCGGGACCGTACGCAAGGACGTTCATGCCGCGCGGCACTCCGGAGGGTACCGGAACATCTATCTCAGGGCCGTCAAGCGGAAATAGCCTTAGTCGAAGTGGAAGGGCGCTTGCGCTTAAGTAAGCTGGGCAGAAACCGCGCGAGATAGCGGCAGTGGGCTGATTTGGCGACCCAGCCCGTGCGACCAGGACTGAAAACGTCGCCGAGAGCAGAGCCACGGCCCAAAATGACGTGGCGCAGTCGGGTTTCATCATTGCAGCCCTGGTAGAATCTGTCCCCATCCAGGAGCGTTGCCGATCACGGATCGTCGGTTTCCGTTAAAGTATTCAGCCGCCCCATGGCGTCGTGGCCGTATGTGAACTGCGGCGATCTTTGGTAGGCGGGGTTATATGGATATGTCGTCGTCATCATGCGGCCTTCGTTGTCGTAGGTATAGCTCGCCGACAGACTCGCCGATTCGTACTGGTCGCCTGCATTCAGTGTCTTCTTCGAGACTTGCCCGGCCGAGGTATAACGGTATGTCTCCCAACACCCAGGATAATTGTTATAGGTAACAGTCTGAACACGTCCCGCCGAATTGTTCTGGGCTCCTTGCGCTCCATACGTATAGGTTACTCGCTGGAGAAAATCCTCAGTAAAGGTGCTGCCGCTCAGCGTTCCACGCGAGACCTGGATCAGGTCGCCGTAGGAATCATATGTGTATTGCGTCTGCTGATTCTTGGCGTCGGTCTTGGTCGCCATAGTCCCGTCGGTATTGTACCTGAAGCTCGTTGTCCCGGTCTCAGGCTGGGTAATGCTGCTCAGACGTTGTGTGGTTGGACTATAGGTCCAGGTGCGCGTCTGCGTCACCACCGTTCCGTTGATCGTCCGCGGCATCTGCGCTTGAATCAGATGCCCGAGAACGTCGTATGTGTAGGTCGTGACATGGTTCGGTTCCGTCGCCGGATTCGGGCTCGGTTCCACCACTTGGGTCAGCTCACCAAAAGCGTCCACAGTGTATTGCTTCCATTTTCCCGCAGGATCGGTAACGGTGACCGTGTTGCCCTGATAGGAATAGCCGGTGGCGCTAGTAAGCTCGCGGAATTAGGGAGTTGTGGTGACTATCCCGAAACTCCCGATCACGAAACTCGCTACCGAATTCGCATGGACGAACACTTGAATGAATTTTGATTCAAAGGCCCGACGCATACAATCTCTGCCGCGTCCTTGACAGCCTTAAGGTCGGGGATCCGCCGGTCATGGATAAACGGATATATGACAGGGAAGTCCGTGTCCAGGATAAACCAATCGTCCGAACGGAAGGAAATGAATAGCCACTTTGTTTTAAAGCGCTCTTGCAGACGAGCGCACTCACTTACAGCCTGGGCAATATTCGGGAGAGGCTGTTGTTCAATGTACAGCTCAATTACTGCATGTTCAGGTTCGCCCACATCCTCAGCATGTCCTTGGATATTCATCCAAATAATCCGGCAATCGTTTGATCCGTGCCAGCACGACAGTGGGTCTTCCCCACTCAAAAGTTTTTGTTCATAGCGCCCCGCGTTAGAAGCCCTTGCCAGCACGTTATTCCCAATCTTGATGATCTCGGCAAGCTCGACCGGGGGCAGTTTCAGTTGCAACTTGTATTCTGCGAGCCATGATGCGTAGTCATTGTCCGTATGCCCCTTTCCAGAGAGTACTCGGGAATCTTTTGGAGAACGAAACACCCGTAGGAGCTCGACTCGATCAGCGGTTCCCATTCGTGATCGGTAAAGCTCCTCAACACTCGAAACACTGGTTGCGGCTCCTGAAACGAGTGCCTCGGTGCGGAACTGACCGTACCGATGACTAAATATGATCTCGTTTGCCCCGTATGCAACGTCGAGGATGATTAACGCGAGCAAAGATATGGTGGTGATGTTAGTTTTTGCAGTCATTTGAAAGCCACGCGGTCAAAGCTGAGCTGGCGTTGTCCCCATTTTGAATAGCAATCTTGTCTTTGGGGTCTTCGTCGAACTGTTGATGATTTGGGCCGGTCTCGTAAGGCAGCAACTCGTGCAAAAGCGTAAGCCCCTGGCGCGCCGCTGTCGCATCGAAAAAGGCCGACCCAAGGTCTATATTTTGGGTCGGAATTCCATTGCCGTCCAGCAGGTCAACGGCATAAAAGGATCCAACAGTATTCTGGAACGTGCCGGACCAGGAGTACCCAGGGATGGCGTCTGAGATAGTAATTGATCCATAGGCGCTGGGTCGCGCGTCCCAATAAACGACGGCGAGTGAGTCGGCAACCAACGTCCGCATGGGCGGAAGAACTTTTCTGCAATTTGGCGACAGGTTTTGGAGCTCCAGTTTTAGGACGTTGTGGGCCTGTGTAATGGTCGTCACCTTGGACGATCCCAGGTTGTACGAACCCAACGGGCGGCCCACTGGAACGAGCCCTGAGGGATGTGGAATCTCCTTCTCGGTGGCACCATCTTCCACCGTCGTTGCTCCGATGTCGCCCGGCAAAACGTCGAAGGTTTTGGCGCAGTCGAAAACGGTGACTGAAATTACGCCATTGGCGGTGTTCCACGATGAGCCACATGGGCTACGGCCGCTCGGGTCGAGATAATTGATCGGATCCCCATAGCTATACGCATATCGGTTCCAACTTTGCGGCGCGCCGACGTTGGAACTGTTATAGGGGTCCGCGCTCATGAACCTCCCCATCCCCGCCGCGTAATACCTGTTTACTGCGTAATCCAGTCCCGAAATCGAATCCCGCGTGTACGTGGCGAACTTCTCCTGATCGTTCGAGGGATTCACCGGCGTCGGGTTGTAGCGGTCCTCGCCGTACGGGAAATATTTGCCGACCGACTGCAGCCGGTCCTCGTGTGTCCACGAGCCGTTCGCTACCAAGCGTCCGCCGAACCAGACGTTCGTCGAAACCAACGTCAACGTGTCGTAGCCGTTTGGAGTCGTCAACTGCGAGACGCCCAGCTTCTTGCCATCCGCGCCATAGAAATAGATGTAATTGTTGGTGGTCTGGACGCTATTGACCGTCGTCGTTATTGAGGCGTAGATGCGCTGGTTCGCAGCGTCGTATGAATACTGCGCCATCGAGCCGTTTCCGGGGCTTCCTGGCAGCTGCACCCCGCTTAACCGGTTCGCCTCGTCATAACCGAAACCTGTCACCTGCCCGGGAGAACCATTGGCGGTCATGTTGCCATTGGCATCGTACACCGCGCCGTTGCTCGTAATCCGGTTCGTGGCGGCGTTGACCATGTAGCTGGTCACATTCGGGGCGTTGTTGCCGATTTTCGACGTCAAATTTCCGAAACCGTCATACGAGAACATTTGGCTCCAGTTTCCTTGCGGGTCCCCAGTGCCCGAGGCGCTGATCAATCGGTTCAGCGAATCATAAGCGTAAGTAATGGTTTCGCCGCTCGCCACATCCTGCATGGAGGTAATCCGGCCGTTGTTTTGCGTGGCCGAGTAATTGTAGGCGTAATGATACGATCCCGATGTCAGATTGGTCAGTTGCCCGTTCGCGTTATACGTTCGACCTTCGCTCAGGTTGCCCGCGATCGAGAGAATCTGACTTGCTGCGTTATAGGTATTTCCGGTCTCGATCGGAGAGTTGCCATCGTCGGTTTCCGTTAAAGTATTCAGCCGGCCCATGGCATCGTACCGGGCATGATTGAAAGCAGGGAGCGGCGGATCTCGGTGAATCCGGTTTTGGCAGAACTGGACAAGCGGGGGCAGCTGCGATCTACTCGTATCGACCGGGCTTGGGACGAGGTGTGAAGAACGCAGTGTAACCAAGCC
>DATAXY010000052.1:0-44195 GCA_036272835.1 Bryobacteraceae bacterium | reverse complement strand
GCCGCCTCCAGGCCAAAACCCAGATACTTTCGAACGCATAGAACGACCGTGTTGCGATTTACCTGCCGCGCCGCCGCGTTTGCTTTGTCCGTCATTCCATCGGCGGCGTCCAGCAGGATGGCAGCGCGCACTGTACGCCGCGGTTCTTCTGTCCGCGATCTGCGGATCGCTTCCAGGCAGGCGCGATCTTCGGCAGACAACACGAGAGGCGCACGTTTCCGTCCGACGGGCATGCCTCATTGAAACATTTCCACCCTAAAAGGTCTAGTTAATTAGAGAACGAACATCTAGCCGCCGTTACGCTTTCGCAGTCTTCGGCCGTTGGCCAGACCGTGCAGGTGTCGAACATAACGCATCCGGGAATAGCGCCAAACTTCATTGTTGGAGACCAATTCACCATTACTATTTCCGGCGCTGCCAACGAGCCCGTCGCAGTTACGGAGTACGCGAACGGGATACTCGCGAGCCCTTACACCTTCCCGAACCCGACAGGACCTGACGGCAGCTTGACCCTGAGCGGGACTCAGACAAGCTCCACCATAGGTAGATATACCCAGATTTGGACAGTTGGAGGCGTGGCGGCACCTGCGATTTCCTTCATCGTCACAACATCGCCTGTCGTCAAGCTGACGAACATAACCAACCCTTCCATCGCTCCTGATTTTGAGCCAAATGACCAGTTCTGTATCGATGTCGCTGGACCGCCAAACCAGGCGGTATCCGTAATCCAGACCTTCAACGGGACGACAGGTTCCCCATACACCTTCGGATCGACTGATGGAAGCGGCAATTTTTCTCGTAGCGGAGTACAGGTTGCAAGCAACGAGGGCACCAACATGCAGGTCTGGTCGGTGGGCGGGACTGCCGCGACCCCAGCGGTTACCTTCACTGTGAGCCAACCCGGCGGGGGTGGTACCGTAACCGTTTCGGAGCTGGGAGAGACCAGTGACGGAAACATCCAGGGCGTTTCCACGGTTTCGATCACGAACGGAGCGATAACCACATACTCGGCTACGGAGCTGGATGCCGCGGCACAATACTGGTACGACTCCGGCGCTGTTTACGCCCTATTTGATAACGGGAGTGAGGTCCAGATCAATACGGTGGCCGGCGGCGGGATCGCGAGCGGCAGTATGTACGCTACGGCCAACGATTGGGATGACTACAATGTGCAGACGGACCACTACGTTATCGCGTTTTTCATTGAGGGCTATGGTTATTACAATCCCTACGGTTACGAGGAGGGATCGTGCGACGACGACGGAGACTGCACCATTGGGTCAGGCGGTGGCACGATCTACGTGGCCGAGGCTTGGATCTACCTTGGCAGTACCGTAGCCGATCAGACCAATGTGCCCCAGGGCGTGATTCCCTCACTGGCAACCGACAGCGACTACGATGAGTTTTTGTCGTCGGCACCGTCTCCTCAGCCGACGGGCCCAATGCTGATCGTGGATGCGTGGAGAGCGGCGATCACGGCGATGATCCCCCTCATCCAGCAGTGGCAGGGCAGCTCCGGTTCGTCCGCCTACCCTATACCGTTCCTCGTGCAATTGATTGGCGACACTGAATCGCCCCAGAATGGATCGGGGACCCTGGCCCTGCGCACGAGAACGTACATGTTGAAGGACCAATACGGAGTCCCTTGGAACTACTCAAAAAACGTGAACGTCTGGGAGATCCTCACCTACGACGGCAGTCTGTCGCCGAGCGGGGGTTCCGGCATTGCCGCTTTTCCGGGCGCAGATTCGACCAATCCGTCCAACTCACCTGGCAATGTCCCCGCGACACCTTGGAACCCGCTTACCAGCAACTGGGACCGGAATACCCCCGATTTTTCCGATTACTACCAAATAGGTGTGTTTTACAACGGTTATCAGGTATGGTACTTTCAAGCGTATTTCGCTAGCGGCTTCATGGCTCCTGGCTTCCCATGGCCGAGTACCTTAACATTTAGCATTCCGGGCGTAACCGGAATGACCGGGGGACAGTGGGGCGAGGTTCTCAATGGACCGGTGGTTCCCCTGATGATTGTTAGTAAGAAACCGCAGCCTCCCCCCGCCCCGCCCAACGACTGCATGCGCTATGGCGTACAGGGAGTATTCCTATCGGGTCCACGGATTGGAATCAATGGGGACACCTCGATAGCCACACCACCTTGGTGCGGGTCGAGTTTGCCGCAAGGATTGACCCTTTATGAAAACTAAAGCCCTCGCTATATTATTCATCCTGACCGCACCACTAATCCTGTTTGGCCAGAATGCCGGGTCGATGATTGTTCCCGTTCCGAACGCATCGCCAAGGGTACTGCGATATATCCTCTACAGGCACTTTTTGGGCTGGGTGAATTCGCTCTACGCGACGGCCAATGCCGACGGTCAACCAGCCGACCCGTACCAATTCGCCAAACCGTTTGCACGCGCCGGACTGTCGCACCCGAACATCGACGCTCTAGTTAAAGAAGCGCGGGCGATGGCCAACGATCTTAAGTGTCCAAGACGGAAAGATTGCCGCTGAGGTAAAAGCTCTCCGCGCCACGGCGACCTCCGCGATCCAATCGGGCAAGGCGCTCCCGCCGGTTTCGCCGGAGTTGCACTTGCTCCAGCAGCAGCGGATTGGTCTGCTCGTCCAACATATGATCAAGCTCCGGGCAAACTTGGGCCCAGCAGCTAGTTCTTCCCTAGACCGTTACATCGACCGGGAATTTGCTGCTCATGTCAGTCTGAAGGCGCTTGCACACCCGCCGTCCGCGATATCCGCTCGTAATGCGGCGAATTAGCCTTCTTGCCCAACCTTAGGAAGCCACCGGAATGAGAACGTACCTACGTATTTTCGCTTGCGCTGGACTGATCCTCGTTTCCGCTGG
The DNA here is from genome assembly GCA_036272835.1 of Bryobacteraceae bacterium. Classification (GTDB taxonomy): domain Bacteria; phylum Acidobacteriota; class Terriglobia; order Bryobacterales; family Bryobacteraceae; genus Bog-105. The sequence goes on along the minus strand of DATAXY010000052.1, from coordinate 41,329 downwards.
TTGCAACTCCGCACCACATCTCACGGAATACGCGAATGAACCGAGTAATCTACAAGACGCGCTGAGCTACTCTCCCATAATCCTCGTGGGCACAATCGCAGGTCCCGAAGCCTACATCGGTCCTTACCGCCAGTCGCGGTGGGTGTTGGATCGGGCGTTCACAGTCCAGCTTGCTCGCGTGCCTGTCAGGGTTGAAACGATCCTACAATCGGACAGGGAGGTCCCGAAGGGAAGGGTGGACATTTACTATTTCCTATGGGGCGTTGAACACGGCTACGATGGCCCGCCGAGGTTGGGGATCTGGACTATGGGTGACAGGATGATGTTCTTCCTTCGCCACGAGGACGGATATCTTCGAACGATCGGCGATCAGCGAAGCGGCGCCACTACCATACAAGTGTTCAGCGGTGCACACCCTGGCCTCCGCACAGGTGATCCCGCGACGCTGATTCTCGATACTCTGCTGAGCCGCGGGCAGGGTGCCAGGGATGAACAAATGATACGCGCGATTCAACGCGCTCCTGCGAATATAGCCCCCGAATACTATGTGCGGAAGCTACGCGCTCTGATCGCGGAGGAGACACCTGCCGTCGCAGGAGCGGCCTGCGAGGCGCTCAAAACGCGGCTCGACGAGTGCGCTCCGTCACCTTGGAATTTTGGCGCCTGGCAGGTTCCTTGCAATGATCGGGCAAATATGAACCTGCCGTGTCCCGGTCCCTGTTGCGGCTATGGCAAGACATCTCCCACAGCGCCGGGCACGCGGAAATGAATCTCGGTTCATCTGGACGAGCGCATGCATGTTGGACCCGGCGATCGATCTTCTGCTGACACTGCAATCGGGCCAGCCGCTCCCGCCAGTTTCTCCGGCTCTGCATTTGCTCCAACTGCAGAGGACCGGCCTGCTCGTCCAACATATGATTTAATCTGCAGAGGAACTTGGGCCCTGCGGCGACGGCTTCTCTCGACGGGTACTTAGATCGAGAGTTTGTTCGTTATGTCAGCCTCAAAGCTCTGGCCCGCCCACCGTTACCCATTTCGAACCGCAATGCCGCGAACTAGCTATTGGCTCACTAAATTGGCGGTCTTGGACCAGGGAAGTTGCGGCTGGGTCATCTGCCTTGGAGTAGTCTTGTTTTGCGGCGGTTGTAACCGGATCCCGCCGCTCACGGAGTATGCGAATGAGCCAACAACTCTTAGGGAAGTGTTGTCTTCCACTCCCGCCATCGTTGTCGGGACCATCGCTGGCCGGCAATCCTTTGTCGGCCCTTATCGACAATCCCGATGGGTATGGGACCGGGAGTGGACGGTTCAGTTGGTCCGTGTGCCTTTCGATGTGGAAACGGTTTTGGGATCGGACCAGAAGATTCCAACGGGAAAACTAGACATCTATTACCATCTCTGGAATGTGCAGATCTACAGCGGTCCGCCGCGCCTGGGCAGTTGGCAGGTAGGGGACCGCTTTATCTTCTTTCTTCGTCGAGAGAGCGGGTATTTCCGGACGATCTGCGATGAGTATAAAGGTTGCGCGGCGATACCGGTGTTTAGCGGCGCAACCGGGGAGGCGAACCGGAGTTCCTGCCGATTTGATCATAGACATTCTTGTCAACCGCGGCCACGACGCGACAGACGAGCAGATGGCAAAGTCAATTGGAGTTCTAGGCCGCGTGGCGAACGGCGATCCCGAGTATGCGGTCAAGAGCCTGCAGTCTCTGATGAAGAACGGGTCGCGACCAATTGCGGAAGCAGCGTGTACCGAACTCAAATGGCTCCTGTACGGCTGCGTTCCGCCCCCTTGGAATAGGGGGAAATGGGCGGGCGTTTGCAACGCACCGCCTAAGATCAGCCTGTCCTGTCCCGGACCGCCGAAACTGCCGGGCGAGACAAGGTAACTCCTGCTTATCCGGTTGTCTCAACAAGCCCGCGACCGAAGGCGCTGTGGGAGCACCCGTCAACGTTCGCCAACGAAAACTCCTTCCAATAGAATCTGGCCACATGTCGCGCGCCAGATGGCTTCGTGTGGCCGCGTTGCGGACACCGACATGCTTTTGGCTTGCTGAAACAGCCGGATAAGCAGGAGGTATCTAACGCTTGACATACCCTTTGTGCAGTACTTCGCCCGTTCGATCATCCAGTTCGATGCGGACGATCGCACCCAGGCCGTTCGCGTTCGAGTGAATTTCCCAGCGCGATCCGGTGCCAAACCAGCCTTTTCGAAGCTGGGCACGCGGGGGATCGACCCATGCCCAGCCGGATTCGGAGGCAATTTGCCGCGCTTTGGCGATCGCTTCTTGCTGCGTCATGAATTATAGGCCTGGAGCGGACGCCGCCGTTCGCGGAGTGGAGATCGGCTGACCTTGCGGATTTGGCTGCGGCATGGGCCCCGGTATAACGCGCACTCTCAATTGATAGCCTCCAACCACTATATTTCCAATGGCCACGCCCTCGCTCCCGAGATCACCCCAGGTTACGTAGCCGCCGTCTATCGGGAACGTAACTGCCTTCACCGCCTGCCCAATTCCATTCACCCGCAGTTGTCCGTAAAACTCGGCGGCTGTCTCCTCCAGGTAACGCAATAATGCCGATCGCCAGTAGGCGCTCGCCCGCAGTCCCGCACGCAAGCGCATCAACACACGCAGTTTCGGCGCGAGGAACGAATGCACGGATTCGTGATAGTACGTGATCTGCTGTTCGCTGAGCGTTTGCGATCGCGTGACCGAGATATTGCCGTACCAGTCTGTTTCGCCTAGAGCTCCGCTGGGCAGTGTCACCGGATAGCTTACGGTCGGCTTGTAAAACAGCCCGTTTCCAGTGGGAGCCGGACCGGGATCGGGAAGCCCGGGATCGATTGTCGGCCTCCCGCGCGCAATAACGTCTTTCGCGCTCTTATGCAGCAGGACGGCCGTTACCAAGTCGATTCCGCCGATTACCACGGCGCGGGCGAAATACTGGGCCGCTACTTCCAGATCCCGATCCGTTTTGGCGTTCAGCGCTCCGGTGGCGAAGCGATACAAGCTGACCGCAACGTCCTTCACAGACCAGCCAAGCAAGAGGAACCCGCCGGCCAAAAGAATGATATCGACAATTTCACCGATGCCGAAGAATTGCGACCCCGCCCAGGCAACCAGCGTAGCGGTAATGATCGCCAGGGATGCCGGCGAAAGAAGCGCCTTCACCGCCTGCCCCAATTGGGCGGGCATATATTTCACAGATCGTCGAATCGCTTCTGCGGTTTTTTCCTGAGCGGACATCCGCGCAACGTTGAGCACTAATGCACCTCGAGAGCCTCGATGTATTCTTGAACACTGATTTCCGCAATTGGACTCAGAGAACGAAGCGAACGTGACCGCGGGAAAGGTGAATCTTTGGTTACGGCTTGAACATACGCCCGGACCGTTTCCAGAGCAGCCGGACAGTTTGCCGTGTATATCCAGTGCCAGGGGGAAACCTCACGGTCAGCGTATCGGCCGTCGCGGTGGCGCCGTCGATCGCGGCGATTTGCTTGTTACGCCGCAGCCGCAAAACGTGAGTGGAGCCGCCGGGAGCTTCCAAGGTAAGAGTCAGGGAATTAGCAGCGACAGTTTCGTCAAGTGCTTTGATCTGGGACGTCTGGGAACCGGGCGTGGGCAGCCGGTTGGGCAACTCGACCTCGGCGCCGGGTAGCGGAATTGAGAGCTGTTCGCGCGTGCGCGGCGCGTGTTCGCAATCAGTAGGCTCCGCCGATTGCCGCGCCAAACAGAAGACGGCCTGGACGGAGGTCGTTGCGGTAATGACCAGATGATCCCTCGACCGCACCATCTCCACCGTCAAGCGAAGATCGCCGAGCGGTACCTGCTGAACGGACACTTTGTCCCAACTGGCCGGCAGATGCGGATCGAGTCGCAGCGTCTTATTCTGCGCATCTGCTTCGATGCCGAGCAGACCGCGGATAGCCGGTGTTAACACCATGGCTGACGACCAAAGTTGGTGCGAGCTGCTGCGGCCCAGCGGCTGAAAAAAGGCGCCCGATAATAATTCCGTAACGGCGCCCAGGTCCTGCGTGAAGGTCATGCCCGCGTTCTGCATTAAATGTGCCGTGCCGCTCAGCGTGTGGCCGGTTCGAAACTCCGCCAAAGACACCCAACCGGTAAACAGCGGCCACACGGAACCCTGGTGATAACTAATGGGATCGTAAATGTCTTCGTTCTTGCCGAGATCGCGGGTTCCCCAGCCGGTGGAGAATTCGTCAGAAGCCCAGCGCGACAACATAGGACCGGCGTTGGGCAGTGTCAGCCGGCCTGTCCACCAAGACACAGCCGGAAAAATAGTGGCCCGGGTATCGAGCGTTCCGTCGGCGTTGCGGCTGAAGGCGTAGAAGTGATTGTCCACATCGTAATACTCGCTCGCCAACTTGCTGCGGATCTTGCCCGCGGTTTCGGCGGCGGTCGACGATAGTTGCCGATTTCCGAGCAACGCGGCGAGACGGCTCATCGATTCGGTCGCCTGCTGGTCTAAAGCCGCCAGATAGATCTCCTGATGCGGCATGCGTGGTATCCACGACTCCACCCAGCCTGTACCTTCGGTGTTCTCATAAATGCCATCGCGGTCTGAGTCGTGTGCGCGTAGGAATGTATAAGCTTTTTCAATTGAGTCCCAATGGCTCTTCAAGTAAGCGACATCGCCGCTCACGGATACATAGTCGTCCATCGCCATGATCGCCAGCGGCGTCGCATCCGCAGACGCGTACCAGTAAGGCAGGCTTTTCCAATCGACCAGGCCCGCGGTTTGCGAAAACTCGTGCATCATCTTCCCATCGGCTCGCTGGCGAGTGAATAGGAAATCGAGAGCCTTTCGTGTGAGTGCGAAGTCCCCATACGAGTTCACTGCGTATAGCGTCCACATCGTATCGCGGCCGAAAAACCATCCGAATCCGGGGCGTGCCGAATCGCCAGACGAGTAATAGCCGGCCACCATGCCAGTCTCATTTCCATACTTGACCTGCATCTGGTCAATTGACACAATGGACCACTGAATAGCCTCGTTGAGTACTTGATCCGGCGACTCTACCTGGAGGCTTCGGGCCAGCAAATGACGATAATGTTCCTGGGCTGATGCGTATAACGCGGGTACGCCGTTGTCAAGCGCCGCCAGCTTTTTCGCGAAGTCGTCGTGCTCGTTACCGGCCTCCATTAGCAACGGGAAAAACAGGCCGGCGTCGTGAGCCGGATCAAAGTTCAATTGAAACTGCAGCGGATAAAATTTGGGGCGCTCCTGATAGGGCTGCAGAATACCGGGCTGCGCGCGAGGAATGGCCACGGCCGCGGCCAGACCGGGGCTATCGGTATGCAGAATGTAGTAACCGGTGTTACCTTGCTTGACCCACTCCGCGCTGGGCCGGCCGAAGTTGGGTGCCGGCCACATGCGCTCCACCACCGGCGTGAAACTGAACGTTAGCTTCATCGGGCGAACCGAGGCGAACTCAAACAAAATGACCGGTGAAGCGCCCACCGCGCCTCGCGGCGCAAACATATGTTGGCGGATCGTGAAGGCGGCGTGAGAATAAACGATAGTCGTTCGACCAGGAGTTACCTCAATTGCACCGGGCAGATCGTTAACATCAATCGGTACAGGGTAATCTTTCAACTCCGCAGTGATGCGCAGATGCGACAGCACCTTCACCGGAAACGCCCAAGCCTCGCACTCCCCGTTCTGCTGCCCAAAAATCGCGCCATGCTCGCCGGCCACTGTGAACGGCTTTGCGGGCTCTGTGTCGCGAAGAATGCTTAGTGGACTCGACCCGAGAGAAAACCGTTTGATCGGTTCGAGAGCGGGAGCGGCAATTATGCGGCCTGCCGGCAGAACCAACGTGAGTGCTAGAAGGAGACGGGGCCTCATCGGTCAACACGTTATCAGATAGCCCCTAGCGTTCAGACTGTTATCCTGTGCATCGAAGAAATCTGTTGACACGGGACGTTAAAACCCCGCATACTCGCTTTTAACTTGCTATTCATCAGGGGATCGCAAACGCGCCTGGTTTGCGTCGGTGTTCTTTTGCTCCGCGGCTGAGCATCCACCAAGAACTGCGGTCACTCTATTTTTCCGGGAGGTTGAACCCTGGGTCTTAGCCGTATTCCGCTCTTATTTCTCTTGTCCTCTTGCTGGGTGGCAGCGCAGAACCCAGCTGCGGACTTGTTGCAGCAGATCGTACGTATCAATAACTGCAATCCGCCGGGCAATGAAGGTAAGCTGGACGAATTCCTGGCGGCGAAGCTGAAGCCGCTTGGATTCGAAATCGATATTATTCCCACCCCGCAAGCCGGCAAATCGCATCTGATCGCACGATTACGCGGCGATGGAAGCGCTAAGCCGATTCTGCTTGCGTCCCATGGCGACACGGTCGGCGTCGAGCGCGACAAGTGGACTGTCGACCCCTTTGCGGGCCTGGAGAAAGGCGGCTACCTCTATGGCCGTGGAGCGATTGACTTCAAAGGCGGCGTCGCCGTTTTCGCCGAAGCCGTCATGGAGTTGGCGAAGAATCATGTCCCGCTGAAGCGCGACGTCATTTTTCTGGTCGAGGCCGACGAGGAAGGCGCGCAATATAACACCTCGTGGTTGGCGGAAAAGCACTGGGACAAGATGGACTGCGAGTTCGCGTTGAATGAGGGCGGCTGGATCATGAAAAGGCCGGACGGCAAGGTCCGCTATGTCAGTATTTCGACCGCGGACAAATCGAGCGTCACCTTAATGCTGACGGCGCACGGCACTTCGACACATTCGTCGATGCCGCGGCCCGACAACGCCATTTTCCGGTTAGCAAAAGCGCTCGTGAAGATTTCGAATTACGATACAAAGCCTGAGCTAACCGCCAGTACCAAACAGTTCTACCTTACGTTGGCTAAAACCAGCGAGCCGCCCATGTCCACCTATTTTTACAACCTGGTCAATAGCAAGAACCCCACTTTAGTTGAACAGGCGGACCGGGAAATCAGTAAGAATGTTCTCCTGCACGCGATCATGCGCAACACCATTGCGCCGGTGTTTCTAAACGCGGGTTTTCGCGGGAACGTGATACCGGGATCGGCGCAGGCGACCATCAACTTCCGCACCATCCCCGGCACTAAGGCGGAAGAACTGATTGCCGAGATGAAGAGTGTGATCGGCGATCCGGAGGTCGATGTAGGTCTGCCCTCCGGCGGGGAGAGCGCGTTGTTCGCCAAGTACGTGAAGCTGATGGAGGGGATGAAAGAATCGCCGACAGATACGAAGCTTTATCAAACTCTCGCCAAGACTGCCGATGAGGAGTGGAGCGCTCCCGTCACACCGTACCTGTTTCAGGCCGGGACTGATGCCTTCGCATGGCGGAGCCGCGGCGTTCCAGTGTACGGAGTCTACCCGTACCCGATCACCGACGACGACTTGAGCCGCATGCACGGAAACGATGAACGGGTGCCAGTGAAATCGCTTCAGGAGGGAACGAATTGGATCTACAACACACTAGTGGAGGTCGCCGGTAAATGACGGGACGGACAGCTTGGGGTGCGGTTCTATTACTCGCAATGGCCGGTTGCCTGCCTGTCATGGGCCAGCAAACAGGTATCTCAGGGCGCGTCAACGACCCTTCGGGCGCGATTGTGGCCGGGGCAAAGGTCACTGCAACGGGCGAAGATGGCACAACGTTGACTACCACCACGAACAACTTGGGCGTCTACCAATTCCCGACGCTACGCGCCGCCTCCTACACGCTACGTTTCGAAGCTCCGGGCTTCGCTCCCGCTGAGCGAACGCTGACGGTGCTAGTAGGACAGGTGGCGTCGGTCGACACCACTCTAACTTTGGCGACGACTTCTTCCGCCATCAATGTGGAAGCCGCAGCGGTAGCCGTCGATACGTCCAGTTCGACGGTCGCGGGCGACGTAAGTCCCACCGAAGTCAAGAAGCTGCCGCTGAACGGACGCAATTATCTGCAGCTAGCCATGATGGTTCCAGGCATCACGAGCAACGACGTTACCAATTCTCCGCTAGGCGCCACCGATAGCGGAAAAATCCAGATCAATGTTGACGGCCAGCAAGTGACGCAAAATGCCGCCGCCGATTCCTTCGGGGAACCGCAATACAGCCAGGACGCGATCGACCAATTCCAGATCATCACCAATCGCTTCGACGCCACACAGGGGCGTTCGTCGCGCGTGCAGGTGAATGTGCAGACCAAGTCCGGGACCGATCAATTTCACGGAACCCTCTATGGCTATTTCCGCAACAGCGAGTTCAATGCGTCCGATTCCGTAGCGCACAAAGTGTTGCCATTTTCCGACCAGCAATTCGGTGGCACGGTCGGAGGACCCATCGTCAAGAACAAATTATTTTTCTTCTTCGCCTATGAAGGTGAGCGCCAGCCGAATACCATCTTCGATACTCCCACGGGATTCACCGGTGAATCGTTTTCATTCGCGAATGAGTTGCGGACGAACAGTTATCTGTTGCGTGGCGATTATCAGGTGAATAACACCAATCGGGTTTCAGTGAGAGCAACCGGCTACACCTGGGCCGTGCCGTTCAACAACATTACGAACGGAACCATATCGCCTACTCGCGCGACGGATTCGACGCGAACCAGCTATTCCGTTTTAGCGACCTGGACGTGGACAGCTTCGGCTTCCACAGTTAACGAACTGAAGGGCGGGTTGAACCACTTCGATTGGCTGAATACGCCGCTCGTGCAGAGCCAGGAATACGATCTGCCCGGTGGCATCACAGTGGGCGGACCATACAACTATCCGCAGCACTTCATTCAAAACACCCAGCAATACCGGGACGACCTGTATCTGCTTCATAACGGTCATAGCGTAAAGGTTGGCGGCGAGTACTTGCGGACCAAATATTCGGGAATTTTCCAGCAGAACATCCGCGGCAAAGCGACATCATTTGCTTCCGGCGTCAGTTCGTTGAACTATGACTCCATCTTCCCGACCTGGAACGATCCCTCCACGTGGAATATCGCCGCACTGAATCCCTATGTCATCTCCTTCGTCCAGGGTTTCGGAAATTTCAATATCAATATCCCGACGAATGCGTTCGCCGGCTGGATTCAGGACGATTGGAAGTTGAATCCTAAGCTTACATTTAATCTTGGCCTCCGCTACGACAACGATCTTGGCATTTTCGATCCGACACTTCGATTAAAGAGCGGTCTCCAAACGCCGGATTACAACGATAATCTGATGTTCCAACCTCGCTTGGGATTCGCTTACGATCCATTCGGTGACCGTAAGACAGTGATTCGTGGCGGCGCTGGAATCTTCCGTGCGGATATCCAAGCGAACCAAGTCATCGATCAGCAGATCTTCAATGGGCAGAGTTCTCTTCAGCCTTCCGTACAAGTGGGCGTCAACGGAGTAACCGGGATCAACCTGACGGCGCCTTTTGGCAGTACAACCGCCGCGCAGTTCCTATCCGGTGCAGTGCCGATCAACGCGCAGGCGATCCAACCGCTGGGCCCAACCGTTCGCACTCCCTATTCTTTGCAGATGAGTCTTGGTGTTGAGCGCCAGATTTCCAAAACCTGGACTGCTTCGGTCGATTACGTCCACTGGCGTGTGTATCACGACTGGATTCGGCAGGATGCCAATGAAATCTACAATCCCGTCACCGGATACAACGTGAAAGGACAGGTCCTGAACTCAAACTTTACGACCATTAATCAGTTCATTACGCCCGATGCTGCCGGATCGCAATACGATGGCCTGCAGGTTTCTATTCAGCATCGTTTTTCACAGAACATCTCCGCCTCCGCTGCGTATACGCTTTCCCGCTTGAAGGATTCCACCACCGGCGCCTTTTACTATCCCAATAATCAGTTCGATGTCGCCAGCGAATGGGCGAATTCACCCGACGACCAGCGGAATACCCTTACGATTGCCGGATCCTATCTCTGGAAGTGGGGGATCTCGCTGAGTGGATCGTTCCACTACGGTTCGGGGCAAGCCTACCAAGTGACAGCTACCGGCAACCCGTTTAGCTCGACTGTGCAAACCGATCGCATTTTCGCGGCTACCGCGAAATATTATGGGAATGGCAATAATGTCAGCCAGCTCATGATTGCTGGCATTCCTTATAACATCGTGGCGCGCGATTCCTTCTACGGTCTTCCGATCGAGCGCGTGGACCTGCGGCTTTCGAAGACCTTCAACGTGAAGGAGCGCTTCCGCTTCATCCCGATCGTGGAGGCCTTTAATTTGTTTAACCATTCCAACTTCGGTTCGTATAACACGGTGGTAACGGCCGCCTCCTATGAAGCGCCCGCTCAGAACACCGATTTGGCCTATGCGGCCCGGATGTTGCAATTCGCCGGACGGTTTGAATTTTAGAATCGAGATTCCGGAGGAGTTGCAGTTTTGAAGCAGTTGCTGTACCTGATCCTCTCGGCTGCCACCCTGAACGCGGCGGCGCCGGGTTGGATCGATGTGGTCTCGCCGATCATTACGCCCGCGGAAAAGAAGATCTATCTCTCTTTAAGGCCTGACGCGCGCGCGAAATTTGAAGAGAACTTCTGGGCCAGTAAGTCGATCACCCGCGAAGAGTATTTCGAGCGGCTGCAGTATATTGATGCCAAGTTTGGCTCGACGAAACGAGGATCTGGCCTCAATACCGACCAGGGGCGCGTCTATCTCTCCCTCGGGCCGCCAAGCCACGTGTCGCAGATCGCGTCTTCGCGCATCTTTGTGCCAATCGAGATTTGGTATTACGACACAGTGCCGGCGATCCATCTGACCACTGAACTGCACCTCATCTTCTATCAGAGGAACTCGCTCGGATTGTTCAAGCTCTATTCGCCGAACTTAGATACGGTGCGGGCGTTACTGCTTCCGGAGTCGGCGACCATCAACATGTTTGGACCGAACGACACAATTACAGAAGCGAGCATCCGCCAAAATCTGACGACCAGCCCGACCGAGGACGAGATTGTTACCGCAGCCGTAAACGTAGCTGCCGGCATCACGTATGAAGCGAACGACACCATCCTCGGGGAAATCACATCGCCGCTCTACACCTTGGGCAGGCCTCAGCAAACGGATGTCCGGTCGCAGTTCATCGTTGCGCGACCCAAGCTGGATCTGCTGGAATCGGCTTCCGCATATGGCGGATCACAAGTGGATCTGCGGCTGAGCGTTACGGTGGCGCACGAGATCGATTTACAGATGATCGAGGGTACAGTCACGGTTTATCAGAACGATCTCCATCTGCACTTGTCGAAGCCTCAGGCGGTCGAGTATACGCATCGGCTGGATCTGCTGCCCGGGTCGTACCGGGCGATCTTCACCGTCGATGGCAAAGCTTACGCATATGCAGTGGACGTGAAGGAGAAGCCGCAAGCGAGTGAAATCCTGCGCGCCGATCCCGGAGGCGACGTGGTCGGCCGGCAAACGCCGTTCGAGTTTGACGGACACGGTTGGGCCTTGAGTCCTGACGGGAGATATGCTGTTTTGGCCGTTCCCGAGCCGTGCACCGTTACGTGGAGACTGCGCCGCGGGCTCGAAGTACGGTGGCGCTCGACCACCCAAGCCCAGCAGATCGCTTCAGTAGAACTGCCGGGGGCGGGCTACGAACCCGGGGCTTACCAACTGGAGGCGCGACTGGACGACAAGACGGGAGGGGATTCGCGAATTCTCGAATTCGAGATCGGCCGGGAGAAGCGTCAGACGGCAGCGCCCACCGTGGTGTCGTTCAACGCGAATCTGGCGCCCGCGCTACGGTACGCCTCCATCGGCCATCAGTGGCTGCTGCGGGGGAAACTGGACGAGGCGCGCAACAGCCTACAGGCTTCGCTGGACAAAGGTCTTACGGACGCTGCCCAAATCGAATTAGCCCGCGTGGATGCGATCGCGGGGAGGCTGGACGCGGCCCGTGATCGTCTGCGCGTTCTGCTTGCGACAGAGCCAAAGAGTTTCGAGGGGTTGTCGGTAATGGCGTATATTGAAACGAAGTTTCAGGATTACACCGTTGCGGCCGATTTCTATCGCCGGGCGCTTGCCGTGCAGGACTCGCCCGCGATCCGTGAGGCGTTGGCAAGTCTTCCCAGCCACTAGACTAGCGATCTTTCAGACGGGGGTCAAAGTGAAACGGCACGGGCGGCAGAAACGTGATTTGACCAAAATCGGCATGCCCGGGATTGATGACGAAATTTCGCTCCGCGGGGATCAAGCTGGATGGTACCGATAAGACGGGTGAACGCAATTCCCTGGCCCATAGCAATCCCGGTTCTTGCGTTTCGGCAATAGGATTTGGGGAATTCCACCCCGCCGGAAGCAGATCGCCGGCTACGCATTCGATCATAACGTTTCCGGTATTCGAATTTCGGTTAGCGTGAAGTCGCGGGGCAGAGCCGAATAACTCGCAAGGACTTCAAGGGCCGCCAGCGACGCGGTCGCGGATGAGTAAATCACTGCGGTTCCGGCGGGATTCCACCGCCCACCCTTCAATGCTGCGCCCTTGCCGTCGTTTGCTGGATACCGCTTAGAACAGAGCCGGAATACGGTTTTCAAAAGATGCCGTGTTCAAGTCTCGTAAGGACGGTGAGAACAGCTTCGCTTCCCTGTGCCGTCCCCAAAAGTGAAATCGGAGTTGCGTAGTCCAGAGCGCGCACCGGCGTCCCCAACCACCGCAAAGCTTTATCCTTGTCGCCGATAACTTCTGAAGCGCGCAAAACAATGGAGTCAAGCGCACTTGATTTCTGCGCCGCGAGCGCCTTGGACTGAGCTGTTGAAGCCATACCCTTCCTGCCTATCATTGTCTCTCTCGTCGGGGGTTTGTACTAGACCTTATAGATACTTTTATATGGGTCCCGATCATGTCTCTGGCCTAAAAATCCGGCTATCTTACAGAAAAATAATGATATACAGAAATTCCGATTATCGGTCACCAACCCTTTCTCATTTTCCAGTGGAGGGGCGTTTCCATTAAAGCTGCCGGGAATGAAGAGACTAGAGAAATTGTGAGGTAGGATCTACTAGAAGTACTAGAAGTACTATTCTTGAGACGCTCATGAACTCCTCCATCCGAATCGTCGCTCTCTTATCGTCGTTGCTAGTTGGCGAAGCTTTTGCGCAAGCACCCACTCATCCGGAGTTGTGGCTCTGGGGCAGTATGAGCTTGAGCAGCCAGGCTGGTGTCCAAGCCGCCGAGTCTTTGATCGATCAGGCTGCGGCCGACGGTTACACCGGAATTGCGTTCGCAGATCCCAGTTTTAGTTTTATGTCGGACTCCTTTTGGCCGCAGCAAAACGTGCAGTACATGGGGCAAGTCATGACGTACGCCGCCCAGAAAGGATTAAAAATCACGGCGATGGCGGCTCCGTACGGACATTCGAACGATGCCTTGGAAGCGAATCCGAACTGGGGTGAAGCCCAGCGGGTTTTCGGAACACGGTACCAAGTCGATCCGAGCAGGACCTATCTTCAGCCGATCAACAGCTTTCCCGGTTTGGCGAACTCAAATTTCGAAGCGGGACAGGTAGATTGGTTCGATTTGGGTGACGCCGGAGTTTCGGTTGATTCGAACGTGGGCCACAACGATTCTTCCTCGGCGGTGATCAGCAGTCCGCCGGGAAACGCTCGGCTTCGCCAATTGATGACGCTGATCCCATGGCGTCAATATCACCTCCAATTCTTCTACAAAACGAGCAATTTTAGCGGTTATCCCTCGATCTATATGTTCGACGCGGGAAACTTCAGCATCACTAGAATAAACACCGGGTTCAGCGTGGGCGGAACCAATGATTGGACCGAGGTTGACTACACGTTCGACAGCGAGGATACCACCAGCGCCTATCTCTATATGGGCATTTGGGGCGGCGCCTCGGGACAGATCTGGTTCGATGATATTCAGGTTTCCGAGAGCGGATTAGTGTATGTGGCTCGCCGCGGGGGCACGCCGCTTTCGGTCTACGATCCGGCCGCGGGCACTGTTTTTAAAGAAGGAGTCGATTTCAATCCGATTTCGGACCCCCAGATGACGTCGTCCAAGTGGCCCTTCTACAACTCCTACCACCAGCCCCCGACCGTTACACTCCCCGCCGGAACGAGTCTCAAGCCCGGTCAGATCGTGGCCATAAACTCTTACGATATTTTCCCGGAGCCGGGCTCCTACGACGTTGGGTTGTGTCTGACGGAACCGGCGATTGCGACCTGGCTCACGCAAAACGCCCAGTCGATAGCCTCAGTATTGCCCCCCGGTGGAGGTTACTTCATGCAATATGACGAGATGTGGCAAATGAACTCGTGCGCGGCCTGCAAAGCCAAAAACATGACCGCCGGACAGTTGCTTGCATGGCAGGTTGGACAGGCGATTCAGGTGTATCAGACGGTGAGTCCCGGCGCGCCGCTCTATGTTTGGAGCGATATGTTCGACCCATACCACAATGCCACCCCTTATTACGGCAACGTGGAAGGCGATCTGACCGGTTCCTGGGCGGGTTTGCCGGCCACCGTGACGATAATGAACTGGAATCTGAGCAATTTAACAAATTCGCTCACTTGGTTTTCGGGCAAGAATGCATCCCAGCCGGTGCCGTATCGGCAGATCATTGCCGGCTATTACGATAGCGGCAATGGAACGAACTCTGCGCAAACGGAATTGAGCCAAGCGGCCGGAATTCCCGGGATTCAAGGCCTGATGTATACGACTTGGAACCCGGACTACTCACAAATGCAGAATTTTGCTGATGCCGCGCTGGCTGCCTGGCCGGTCTATTTGGCGAGCGTGACTCAATCAGGGCAGACCAATCCTTTTCCGGCCGTGTATAACCTCATTTCGAAGAACAGCGGTAAATGCCTGGATGTGGATGGGGAATCGACCCTATCGGGAGCGGGCATGCAGCAGTGGGATTGCTGGGGAGGGCCAAACCAGAAATGGACGTTTACCCCGGTGGGGAGCAATGCCTATGAAATCATTTCGGGCAACAGCGGTTTAGCCCTGGGCGTGGAAGGTGGGCCGGCGGCGACCCAGAACGGTGTTCTGCTTCAGCAAGCCGCCTGGAATGGGGGAACCGATCAGCAGTTCCAAATGCAACAGCAATCCGACGGCTCCTATCAGATCGTTCCGGTGAATAGTGGACTGTGCCTAGATGTCAGCGGGCAATCGACGGCTGACGGCGCCGCGGTTCAACAATATTCCTGTTGGGGAGGCGCAAATCAGCATTGGGTGATGACGCCTGCGCCCTAGGGCTGCCGCAGACTGGTAGCCCGGTGGCGCCGTCTGGCGCGAATCCCCTGGGGGAAACGCTGAAAGATTCAGCATCTTCGCGGTTTCAAGTTGAAATACTGCTGATATACTGAAGTAGAACCTATTCCAATCAGGGTATGGGATCTCCGATGTTCCGATTAGTAGGAGAACGAGCTTGAAGCGCGCCGGATCCGACGATTCCCTACGCTGTTCTTTCTGCCATAAGAGTCAAGACGTAGTTGGCAAATTAATCTCTTCACCGAGCGATTACCCGCGGGCTTACATTTGCGACGAATGTATAGCCGTCTGCAATTCGATTATTGAGGACGACCGTCATGACCAGAATTACGGCGCCCCCGGGAAATTGCCTCGACCTTTAGAATTGAAGGAATACCTGGACCAGTATGTCATTGGTCAGGAGGCAACGAAGAAAAAGCTTGCGGTGGCGGTTTATAACCACTACAAGCGTATTCAAATGAATAAGCAGCGAGGCACCGAGGTCGAGCTATCGAAGTCCAATATTCTTCTGATCGGGCCCACCGGAACCGGGAAGACTTTGCTTGCGCAGACGTTGGCCCGTATTCTCGACGTTCCGTTCGCCATTGTGGACGCGACCACTTTAACCGAGGCCGGCTATGTGGGCGAGGACGTCGAAAATATCATCCTCCGCCTGCTGCAGAATGCGGATTGGGACGTTCAGCGATGCCAGACGGGCATCATTTACATTGATGAGATCGACAAGATCGGCCGGAAGGATGAAAACCCATCGATCACGCGGGACGTTTCTGGCGAAGGCGTACAACAGGCATTATTGAAGATTCTGGAAGGAACGGTTGCGAATGTTCCACCGCAGGGCGGCCGCAAACACCCGCACCAGGAATTCACGCCGGTCGACACGACGAATATTCTATTTATCTGCGGCGGTGCGTTTGTCGGTCTGGAAAAGGTGATCGCCCGGCGTGTAGGCACCAAGTCGATCGGATTTATTGCCGGAGACGACAAGAGCGAATTGGCGCGGCGATCGCCCAATTCAGTTCGCCGCGACGTCGATTTGCTGGCTCAATGCCAACCTGTGGACCTGATCAAATATGGATTCATTCCAGAGTTTATCGGCCGTATGCCGGTGACCGCGGTGCTTGAAGATCTGTCTCGGGAGGCGCTGGTCCAGATTCTCACCAAACCCAAGAACGCCATCATCCGGCAGTACCAGAAGCTATTTGAATTTGAGAATGTTAAGCTGAAGTTTAGCGACGACGCGCTTGAAGCTGTTGCCCAACTGGCGATGGAACGCAAGGTCGGCGCTCGCGGACTGCGCATGATCCTCGAAGATCTGATGCTAGATCTAATGTATTATCTCCCGACATTCAAAAAAGTCCGAGAGTTCTTGGTGACCAAGGAGATGGTACTCTCGCAGAAGATAAACATGGCAGTTTTGGAGAAGGCAGGCTAAGTTCGACCCAACGGCTACGCTTCTAGCGGAACTTGAGGCATGCTAATGTTTGCGGCTCGGCATGCCGACCAGTATTTAGGAGCCGTTATTCCTGGTCTTACGATTCTTCATTTAGCTCCTGCTCGTGCGCGGGATGATAGTTTTTGACTTGGTCTACTGATCATTACTCCCCGCGCCTACACCTTAGAAAGAGAACATGGTTACGACGAAAGATAAATCCGATACGAAACGCTTACCTATGATGCCCATCCGGGACGTCGTCATATTCCCGTACATGATGACCCCATTCGTGGTAGGACGCGAATCGAGCGTGCGTGCTCTCGAAGAGGCGCTGCTTGGCGACAAAAAGATCTTTCTTGCAACCCAGCATGATGCCTCAGTCGATGAGCCGCGTCCCGATGAGATCTACTCGGTCGGCACTGTTGCCAATATAGTCCAAAGCCTGAAACAGCCAGACGGAAATATTAAAGTATTGGTTGAAGGTGTCGAGCGGGGGAAAGTCGTCTCCGTAAGCGAGGAAGAGGGGTACTTCCGCGCGGTCGTCAAGACGACCACTTTCAAGGTGGAGCAAGGCAGTCAGCTCGAAGCCCTGACCAGCCGCGTAACGAGCCTGTTTGAGTCTTACGTTAAGCTCAGCCAGAACCTGAATTACGAGACTATGATCGCGGCGATTCGCGTCGACGATCCTGGCAAATTGGCCGATACCGTCGGTGCGAACCTGCAATTGACAATTGAGGAAAAGCAGGAACTACTCGAAATCTTCGATCCTATCGATCGGCTGACGCGGGTGGCGGAACTGCTCGATATTGAAATCGAGAAGTTGAATGTCGATCGCACGATTCAAGGCCGGGTGAAGCGCCAGATGGAGCGGGCGCAAAAAGAATATTACCTCAACGAGAAGATCAAGGCTATTCAGAAGGAGCTGGGCCGCGGCGAGAAGAGCGAGTTTGATGAGCTGAAGAAGCGGGTCGAAGCCGCTGGCATGACCAAGGACGCGCAGGAGAAGGCCATGGCCGAGCTCAAGCGCCTCGAAGGGATGCCGCCCATGTCGGCTGAATCGACTGTTTCGCGAAATTACCTCGATTGGCTGCTCGCGGTGCCGTGGAAAAAGCGTTCCAAAGAAATCCGCGACTTGCGGTATGCGCGCCAGGTTCTCGAAAGCGATCATTACGGGCTGGAGAAGATAAAGGAGCGCATTCTGGAGTTTCTCTCCGTGCGGCGCCTTGTGCAAAATCCGAAGGGTTCCATTTTGTGCTTCGTCGGGGCTCCTGGGGTCGGAAAGACCTCGCTCGGCATGTCAGTGGCGAAGGCGACGGGACGCAAATTCGTTCGAATGTCGTTGGGCGGTGTGCGCGATGAGGCGGAAATCCGCGGTCATCGGCGCACCTACATCGGCGCCCTACCGGGCCAGGTGATTCAGATGATGAAGAAAGCCGGGACCCGCAATCCGGTTTTCATGCTGGATGAGATCGACAAGATGTCGATGGATTTCCGCGGAGACCCATCGGCCGCGCTCCTCGAAGTCCTCGATCCGGAACAGAATTATATGTTTGTGGATCACTATCTGGACGTTGAATACGACCTGAGCCAGGTCTTTTTCATTGCCACGGCGAACGTTCTGCATACCATCCCGCCGGCTCTGCAGGACCGTATGGAGGTGATTCGGCTTTCGGGCTACACGGAGCTCGAAAAGCTTGAGATCGCCAAGCGTTTCCTGGTAACCAAACAGCGCAAGGATACCGGTGTTACCGAGGAACAGGTGGACTTCACCGACGCTGGTCTCCAGTCTTTAATCCAGTTCTACACACGCGAGGCGGGCGTGCGAAATCTGGAGCGTGAGGTTGGCAATGTCTGCCGAAAGATCGCCCGCAGAGTAGTGGAGGCGCAGTCTCCGGCAGATGAGCCAGTTCCGGAACTCGTACCGGCTGGAAATGATGGCTTGGAAGTGATCGAAGAAGAAACGGCGGCGGTTGAAGAGCCGAAAAAGAGCAGGAAGAAGGCCAAGAAGGAAGAGGCGCCGCTGATTCCGATTGAGAAAGTCGTGGTCACGCCCGCTGTGGTTACGCAGCTCCTGGGACCGCAGCGCTTCCGCGACCGCGATCTCGACAAACAGAACGAAATCGGCGCCACGACGGGTCTCGCTTGGACGGAAGTTGGCGGTTCGATTCTGACCACCGAAGCCACCGTTATGGAGGGCCGGGGTAAGATGACGACCACCGGGAAACTCGGCGACGTTATGCAGGAATCGGCGCATGCGGCTATGAGCTACATACGCTCGCGCGCGCAGTACCTCGGCTTGCCGAAGGATTTCTATCGGCATTTGGACATTCACGTTCATGTGCCGGAGGGAGCGATTCCGAAAGATGGTCCGTCGGCTGGCATTACAATTGCTACCAGTATCTGCAGTTGCTTGACAGCAATTCCCGTTCGGTATGACCTCGCCATGACCGGAGAGATCACCGTTCGAGGGCGCGTGTTGCCCATTGGCGGTTTGAAGGAGAAGCTATTGGCCGCGCACCGGCATGGCATCTACGAAGTCGTGCTGCCCAAGGACAACGAAAAGGATCTGGTGGACATCCCGGAGAACATCCGAAAGGATATGAAGTTGGATTTCGTTTCCTCAATGGACCAGGTCCTAAAGATTGCCCTGGAACGTGAGATTGTTGCGTTGCCGCTTGCTACGGCGGCGACGGCTGCGGATTTGTCCGCTCGGACATCGGAAGAAAATCTGACCCACTAGGGCGCGGGCCGGCTAATCGGCAAGGCCTGAGGATAGGAAAAAACGTGGTGGAAGTGCAACCAGCAGCGAGCCTGATTATCAGCGCAGCTCACTCGTCGCAGTTTCCGCCCGAAGGACATGGTGGCACGGCGCTCGAGTTTGCTTTCCTCGGACGCAGTAATGTGGGCAAGTCGAGCCTTCTGAATCGGCTGGCCCGGCAATCGGAACTGGCCTTTACCAGTTCCCGTCCCGGTTGCACGCAGTTAATCAATTTTTTCCGGATCGACGATAAAGTCCATCTCGTGGATCTGCCTGGCTACGGCTATGCGCGGGTTTCGCTTGAGGAACGCGACAGTTGGAAAAAGCTGATCGAAAGCTACTTAGTGGGAAGAGATCGCCTGGCGCTCTCGTTCCTGCTCATCGACGCGCGGCGTGGATGGATGGATATGGACCGGGAACTCAAAGCTTGGCTAGAGTTCCACAACCGTCGATATCAGGTGGTAGTCACCAAGGTCGACAAATTAAAGAGTAAGAATCAATTCAAATCGGCGCTGGATGCGATCCAAAAGGAACTACCGGATCGGGAAGCAGTGCCGTTCTCGGCCGTAGACGGCCGGGGAGTGAGGGAAATTTGGCAAGTCATCTCGAAGATCAAGAACAAGTAATTACCCCCGCGGCAGCCGCCGAAGGCATGCCCACCGAGACGCCAAGCGCAGCGGACGAAGTCACGGCAAACGTGAGCGACTCCGGCACCGGCTTGAGCACTCAGAGTGCAAGCCCGGCAGCGCGCGAGACTAGGGACAAGACCCCGGAGGCGGCGTCAGAGGCCGAGAGCAAGCCGCCGGTCCGGGTGAGTGAAACCCGCGCGGCTGAGATACCCGAGCCAAGGGCGGAACGACCCACCGGTCGTGTTCGTAACGAGGCCCGGCATAACGAGGCGAAGCACGGCGAACATAAACAGGGCGACTCCTCACGACGGCTGATTGCCGATGTGAAACAAGGATCGCCAAGGCCGAACGGCGAAGCGCGTCCGTCTCAGGAGAGGCAAGCGCAGGAAAGGCAGCTCCAGGAGGCCAGACTGGCTCAAGATGCCTCGCCTTCGCAAGAGGCGAGGCAGGCCGCGCAGGAAGGTGGCAAACCGGTCGCGGTCCAGGGTCCTCAGGAAGCGGCGACAGGCAAGCCGGTATCGGAATTGCGTGCGGAGGGCCAGGGGCAACCCCAGGGACAAGCCCCGCAAGGCCCTCAGGGTCAGGGACATGACGGCCAGCGGCGCGGCCGCCACTCCATCGGCAACACAGGCGTCCAGAATCAGAAGAACGGCGCCACCACTTTGGACCTGGTCGAACTTAAGGACATGAGCATCCAACGGCTCAACCAGATCGCAAAGGATCTAGGCGTTCCTGGCGCGGCCGGTTTACGCAAACAAGAGCTCATTTTCAAAATTCTGCAAACGCAAGCGGAAAAGAGCGGACTGATCTTTTCCGAGGGCGTGTTGGAGTGCCTACCCGACGGCTTCGGGTTCTTGCGCGCTCCCGAATACAACTATCTGCCGGGTCCCGACGACGTGTATGTCTCGCCGTCGCAAATCCGGCGCTTCGATCTGCGAACCGGCGACACAGTTTCCGGCCAGATCCGCCCGCCTAAAGAAGGCGAACGTTATTTCGCGTTGATCAAAGTCGACGCAATCAATTTCGAACCGCCCGAGGAGTCCCGCAACAAGATCTTTTTCGACAACCTGACTCCGTTGTATCCCGACGAGCGCTTGAAGCTGGAGACCACGAAGGACAACTACTCGGGCCGGGTGATGGACCTGCTGACGCCGATCGGCAAGGGACAGCGCGGTCTGATTGTCGCGCCTCCGCGCACCGGCAAAACCATGCTGCTGCAGAGCATCGCCAATTCGGTCACGACCAGTCATCCCGAGATCAGCTTGATCGTGCTTCTCATCGATGAACGACCTGAAGAAGTCACCGACATGCAGCGTTCGGTCCGCGGCGAAGTGATTAGTTCGACGTTCGACGAGCCGGCGTCGCGCCACGTCCAAGTGGCGGAGATGGTCATTGAAAAGGCCAAGCGGCTGATCGAACATAAACGAGACGTTGTCATCCTGCTCGATTCGATCACGCGTCTCGCCCGCGCCTACAATACGGTCGTGCCCCCTTCAGGTAAAGTGCTGTCGGGCGGCGTCGATTCGAATGCTCTCCAGCGTCCGAAGCGCTTCTTTGGCGCGGCCCGCAACATTGAGGAAGGCGGCTCGCTCACCATCGTCGCGACCGCGCTGGTCGATACCGGCAGCCGGATGGACGACGTGATCTTTGAGGAATTCAAAGGCACCGGCAACATGGAAATCCATCTGGATCGCAAGCTGGTCGACAAGCGCGTATTCCCGGCCATCGACATCAACCGCAGCGGCACGCGTAAAGAGGAACTGCTGATGCCCCGCGAGGAGCTCAACCGTGTTTGGGTGCTTCGCAAGGTGTTGAACCCTCTGTCGCCAGTGGAATCGATGGAACTGCTGCTCGACAAGCTCGGCAAGACGCGTTCTAATGCCGAGTTCCTCGCCGCCATGAGCGGTTGATTTCATCCGCCAAGACCAAACACGCCGGTAAATGGGCCGCATCCGCATACTCTCCGATAACGTCGCCAACAAAATAGCGGCGGGCGAGGTTGTGGAGCGGCCCGCTTCCGTTATCAAGGAACTGCTGGAGAATTCACTCGATGCAGGAGCGAACGAAATCCGCATCGATGCCGAAAACGCCGGGCGTCGCCTGCTGCGAATACAGGATAACGGCTGCGGCATGATGCGCGACGACGCTCTGCTGGCGTTTGAGCGCCATGCTACCAGCAAGCTGAGCGATGTCAAAGATCTCCTGGCGATCGCTACTCTGGGTTTTCGCGGTGAGGCGCTTCCGTCCATCGCGTCGGTCAGCCGTCTGCTGCTCGAAACTCGATCGAATGACGACCAGACCGGCACTGTGGTGGAAGTCGCAGGCGGCAAATTGCTGCGCTGCGAAGAAATGGCGCGCCCGGTGGGCTCTACGATCAGCGTGCGCGATCTGTTCTTCAACGTGCCTGCCCGCAAGAAGTTCTTGCGGTCCGACCAGACCGAACTAGCGCACATCGGATCGTTAGTGACTCATTACAGCCTGGGGCATTGCGATAAGCGGTTTGAGTTGTATCACGAAGGCCGCGAACTGCTAAATGTGACGCCGGTATCGCTGCTCCGCGACCGTGCCTTTCAAGTTTTCGGCGCACCGATTGTCGACGATCTTCTCGATATCGGGCTGCGAACCACCGAACTGCGTTTACCACCACCGTATGTTCCTCCCAATTACTCGTCCCGGCCCCATCCAGAGCCGGCCGAGCCGGAAACCGCGATGTTTAGTTTGGAAGGCCTCGTCTCCGGCCCGAACGTGCAGAAGTTGAATCGCAACTCGCTGTTCCTCTTCGTCAACGGCCGGCTGATCCGCGACAAACTGCTGCTCCATGCCATCTCGGCGGCATATCACAATTTAATGCCGCCGGCATGTTATCCCTTCGCGCTACTCTTTTTAAACTGCGATCCAGGCGAGGTGGACGTGAACGTTCATCCATCTAAAACCGAGGTCCGTTTCCGCCACGGCTCGCTGGTGCACGACTTGGTGCGCGACGCGATTCGCGAAGTCCTCATGCGGCAACGGCCGGCGTCCAGCATGCCAATGGCCCAATCGCCCATTGCGTCGCCGCTTCCGCCGCCACGTCAAGCTGTGCAGCGCGCGGCCGCGTTACCCTTTTCCGAATTTTCGGCAGTCATTGAAGCGTTTGCCGAAGAGCCCGCCGAAAGTCTGGCTCCCGACGCGCAAGATGAGACTCCCGAGTTCACGGTTCATCCTGCGCCGCGCCCCGATCGGGAATCGCCAATCTCGAGGATGGCATTACCTGCGGCAGCGCTCGCTATCGACCCGCCGCGCGCCACGCGCCATGTCCCCGACACGCACGGTGCGCTCGAGGCCTTGCCGCCCGATTGGGATCGCGTCGATAATCTTACCGCTCTGCCCGATTTACGACCCTTAGGTCAACTGCACGACAGCTTCATTATCGCCGCCGGCCGCGACGGGTTGTGGATCATCGATCAACATGTCGCGCATGAGCGGATTCTGTTTGAACAAGTGCTGCGTCAGCGCGCCGAAGGAGCGGTCGAGGTGCAGCATTTGCTGATGCCGCTGGTCCTGCAACTGACGCCCGCGCAGCAATTCGAATACGCCCGCATTGCCGATGAATTGAGCGCGCACGGCTTCGAGACGGAGATGTTCGGGCAGCGCACGATTGCAATCAAAGCTGGGCCCGCAGGCGTCGGCGCTGCCGACATCGAGAAGATCGTCTTTGAAATTCTCGAGATTGCCGAACGCGAACTGCGTTCCGCATCGCTTGATGAGATTCGCCGTAATGTTTGCGCCACGATTGCCTGCCGCGCCGCAATCAAAATCAATATGAAGCTCGAACCGAAGAAGATGGAGTGGCTCTTGCAGGCGCTTGCGCACTGCGAGTATCCCATGTCGTGCCCGCATGGCCGGCCTATCGCCCTTCGCTACTCAATGCGAGATATTCTCAAGAGCTTTCATCGCATCTGATCGGTAAAGCCGCGCAACATCAGTTCCTTGCCTTGATTGCCGAGCGTAGATCTTTACTTTTTGTACTTGAGTTTCCAACGCGGGGTAGCCTCTCTCATCCTTTTACCGCACCTCCGCGTACACCGCTAGCAACTTCTTCAAATCCTCCACATCCTGCGGCCTGCAATTCATCAGCGGCGGACGCACTGGTCCCGCTGGCATGCCCAGCAGCTCCATCGCTTCCTTCATCACGGCGACCTCGTACCCGCGCGCACGTTCGCGCAGCGCGTACAGCGGCTGCACGTAACGAGCCATCAACCGATCCAACTCCGCAAAGTCCCGCTTCATCCCCGCTTCCGCCATTTGCAACGACAGCTTCGGCGCGATCGACGAAATGCTCGAAGTATAGGCTTGAACGCCGATGACGAAATATCCGGGTACGCAGTCATCGCCCAGTCCCCCATACCATGCCAGACGATCACCGTTAAATTGCATGATCCGCTGATAGCGTCGTATGTCGCCCTGCCCATCCTTCCAACCCGCAAGCGTAGGCGCGCGATCCGCCAGCCGTGCAACCATCTGCGGAGTGAAAACGGCCCAATCGCGGCTATAGACCAGTAGCGGCAGATCCGTCGCCTTGCCAATTGCTTCGTAATATGCGAACAGTCCATCCTCGGGAGCCATCACATAATACGGTGGCAGCGCAAGGACCGCGTCCGCACCCGCTTTGGCGGCACGCCGCGCGATCTCCGGACCAATGCTCGCGTTGAAGCCCGTTCCCGCGACCACCGGCATGCGGCCGTTCACTGCTTTGACGCTCGCGGCGATTACTTGCTCGATCTCATCCACCGACATCGAATACATCTCGCCCGTTCCGCCGGCTGCGACTAACGCACAAAATGGATGCGAAGCCATTTCATCCACATTGCGTTCCAGAGCTTCGAGATTTAGCGACAAATCCCGGTGGAATGGCGTCACAGGAAAGCCGAATACGCCCTTTAGCTTGGCGGCAAATTCTCGTGTGTTCACGATGCCAGTATAGTGGGCGTAACCAGCGCAAAAGGCGGGGTGTTCTCGTTTTGCGCGTTCAACACGCCGTCACCAGCGCGGCAACACGCGCTGCCAGTTCGGATCGACGCGCTTCCGCATCTCGGCCTCATCGTCGCGCTTTCGGAAAGGAATCTTCGTGTACCGCTCGCAGCCGCGCGCCAGTTGGTCGTAATCGAGTTCCACGCCCAGGCCCGGTTTGTCGGGAATCTTCACGGCGCCATTCTCGAAATGTATGCGACCTCCAGCAACGACCTCGTCTTTCTCGCTTTGCCATGGGTAATGCGTATCGCAGGCATACGTCAGATTCGGGCAAGCTGCGGCGACATGCGTCATGGCCATCAGGCTTATGCCCAGATGACTGTTTGAATGCATAGACAAACCCATTCCGAGCACCTGGCAAAGATGCGATAAAAACTGTACCTGCCGCATGCCGCCCCAATAGTGCGGGTCCGAAAGTACAATCTGCACGGCGTCGAGGTCGTGCGCCTTTGGGACGTCGGCGAACGAAGTCACGGCGACATTGCTGGCCTGCGGCGTGTAAATGCTCTTGGCGAGCAACCGGCGTCGTACCTCGCCCATGCCCTCCAACGTAGGGCAAGGATCTTCCAGGTACCCGCCGCCGAATAGTTCCTCGATCAGAGATTCGCCCACGTGCACCGAGGTATCGACGGACCAAGCGCAATTCGGATCGATGCGCAGCGGCACCTTCGATCCGAACTCCGCACGGAGTTTGCGGATAGTGTCGATTTCTTCGGCCGGTTCCAGCACGCCGCCTTTTAGCTTGATCTCTTCGAAGCCGTATTCATCGATCATCTGACGGCACTCGCGAACCGCCGCCCCCGCATCCAGGACCTCGCCGTATTTATCCTCATACTGACCTTCGCCGCCGCCTCCGGCATGCTTGTAAAACAGGTAAGCGGAGAAGGGAACACGGTCTCGCACGCGGCCGCCTATGACATCGCAAACGGGACGCCCAATCGCCTTGCCCATGATGTCCAGGCAGGCGATCTCAATGGCGGCATAGGTGCGATTGTGACGGTCAAGGGGATTCTCTCCAGGAACTAGATAGAGTTGGCTGCGCCCGCCAGGAGCTTCCGCCGTCACCGCCAATTCGCGCCGCATCTCTTCTTCGAGCCCGGCGAGTTGAAACGGATCGCGTCCGATGATGCGCTCGCGGACTTGTTCCAGCGCAGCTCGCGGGCCGTCTCCGCCGTAGGTTTCGCTAATGCCGCGTAGACCATCGTCAGTTTCAATTTCTACGATTGTGCGCAAGGCCCACGGAGCGTGCAGGCCGTAGGAACTGCGGAGTGGCGGATCGGCAATCGCGATTGAGTGGAGGTGTAACGCCGTAATACGCATGAGACAAACGACGTCCGCAGTATACCCAACGATCTCACCGAAATCCCAACGTGTTGTAATCGAGACTGTCGCGGGCACTGTAGAATTCCGGGCATGAAGCGCACCCTATCTCGAATTCTCGTCTTCCTCTTAATAGCTGCCGGAGCGGTGTGGATTTGCGACTACTTGTCGGTGCGTTTCAAATTTCCCAACAAGCAACCATTCGGGACGGTCCAAGTCCAGACGTATTACGCAGTGCCGCAAAAAAACGGCCGAACACAATTCTTATTCGATCCGCCGCAGCAACAGGATTGCGTGCATTCTCTGTTTCCACACGATGGCCTGGAACCCTGCTGGTACCTGTCCAGCCATACCGAACATCGGGTGGACATGTAAGAAGGTTATGCGGTTGCCGCTTTCGCCCGCGGCTTCAATTCCACTTTGATCCATCCCGCCTTCCGGGTGTCGAAAGCCTTGTAAGCTTCAATCGCATCCATGATCGGTTCTACTTGGCTGAGAATGATCTGAGGGTCAACCAACCCGGCCTTCACCAGGCCGACCAGCTTCGGGATGTATTTGCGGTGGTTGCAATTTCCCATGTTGATGGTCAGGTTCTTATTCATCGCTATGCCGATTGGAAACGTTTTTGCCGCCTGCGGATAGACGCCGATAATCGAGAGCGTGCCGGCTTTGGCAAGCGACTTCACGGCCCATTCGAGCGCCTGTGACGGTGCGCCACCAGGCACCCAATTGCCGTTTTCCGGATTAGTTTTCGGAGCCACTTCGTTCAGCTCCCTTTTTTGCGCGGCTTCTTGGGATTTTGCTTCTTTCGCGGCGGGACCCGATTGCGGCGCCTGCGCATCAACTCCGACTGCGTCGATGGCCCGATCTACGCCGATACCCCCGGTCAACCGCTGGATCGTCTCCACTGGATTCTCTTCGTCGAAGTTCACGACCTCGGCGCCTTGTTGCTTGGCCAATTCCAGCCGCGACGGAATGTGGTCGACGGCTAGAACGCGCCCGGCATCCATCATCAGCGCGCTGGCGATCGCAAACTGCCCCACTGGTCCACAGCCCCAGATAGCCACCGTGTCACCGGGCGTAATACCCGCTATATCCGCGCCGAAATAAGCCGTTGGAAAAATATCGGAGATTAGGATCGCCTGATCGTCGCTTACCTCCATTGGCAGCTTTACCAGCCCGACATTGGCAAATGGTACACGTGCATATTCGGCTTGCAGCCCGTCGAATGGTCCGGTCTCTTCCGGTCCTCCATAGAAAGCGGTTCCGGCCTGAGCACCATTGGGGTTGGCGTTATCGCATTGCGCGTAATATCCGGCACGGCAATAGGAGCAGTACCCGCAGGCAATCGTAGAAGGTATGACCACACGGTCCCCCACATTAATATTGCGCACGTTCTTGCCGGCTTCTTCAACGATCCCGACGCCCTCGTGCCCTAGGACGGTACCCGGTTTCATCCCCGTCATCGTGCCCCGGATGAAATGCAGATCCGTTCCGCAGATTGCGCTCGCAGTGAGACGAACAATCGCATCGGTATCGGCCTGGAGCTTCGGTTCTTTTACGTCGTTCAGCCGGATATCACCTATGCCATGAAAAACTACAGCCTTCATGAGTTCTCCCCTCTCTGGGAGGTAGATCTTGGCAGTATTGGGCGGGTTACCCCGTGTACTTCACGCCCGGTGTTCTGCCAGGACAACGATCTCAAGTAAGTTTTGGCGACAGAGGAGAGACTTCAAACTATCTCGCCACTACTTCTCCAGTGACAGATGCGGCTTCAATTTATAGCCTGCTCTCGCAGAGGGCGGAGACGGTCGATGGCGGAGGCGTCGCCTGTGTAGTCACAACGATTCAGGCCCCGACCACCGCGGTGCTTGAATTGGCGCAGCAGTGCGCCTCGACAAACAGCCGCTTGATCGTCGTTGGAGATCGCAAGTCGCCGGCGAACTTTGAGTTGCCGGGTTGCGAGTTCTACTCGCTTAGGCGCCAACACGAGACGGGCTTCCGAACTGCGTCTGCCGCGCCTGAAAACAACTACTGCCGCAAGAACCTCGGCTACCTGTTGGCGATCGCGACGGCGTGTGAAGTTATTCGTGAGACCGATGACGATAACCGGCCCGGCTACGGGTTTTTCACCGTTCCCGATCGGCGGGTGAGCGCCCCGTATATAACATCGGGCGAATGGGTCAACATTTATGCCTATTTCTCCTCGCAGGCGAATGAAATGGAGCCACTATGGCCGCGCGGGTTTCCCCTGACGAAGGTCCGGACCCCAGCTCCGCCATATGAGTCCCTGGTTAGTCGGGATGTCGAGTGTCCTATTCAGCAAGGTCTTGTTGCGGGTGAGCCTGACGTCGATGCCATTTCCCGATTGATCTTTGGTCCCCGGACGCTCGCGTTTTCGGGCCGCAGCATCGCGCTCGGCGAAGGCTCGTGGTGCCCATTTAACAGCCAGAATACGACTTGGTGGCGAGACGCCTTCCCGCTGCTGTATCTGCCGGCATACTGCACGTTCCGCACTACCGACATTCTCCGTGGATTTGTCGCGCAACGCATCGCCTGGGCCCAGGGTTGGAGCCTCCTCTTCCACGAAAGCCCGGTGTACCAGGACCGCAATCAACACGACCTTTTATCGGATTTCGAACAGGAAATTCCCGTTTACCTTGGGAGCTCCCGTATAGCCGAGGAGTTGGAACGCGTCGATATCCCATCCGGCGTCTCCGGCATACCGGATGCTCTGCGTCTATGTTACGAAGGTCTACTTCGCGCCGGCATCGTTGTGGCTGGGGAACTAACGACGCTCGAAGCTTGGCTCGCCGATCTCGCGGCAGTCGACACTTATCAGGATCTGTATGCGTAGAGCTCAATTTCTGACCATTTTCCCGTCCTTTGAGGACTTACAAACGATTCAACAGACCCTTCCGACGGTGCTCGAAGAAGTGGAGAGGAACGACGCGGCTCTAATCGTGCACGATTCCAGCGTCCGAAACCGGCAGGAAATCTGGCAGTGGCTCCAAGAGTTCAATCAAGGGCGTTATCTTCTGCTATTAACGGACCAGCTTTCGATGGCCACGGCCCGCAACATGTGTTTGCAGCTTGGCTTTGAACGCTTCATCCCGGAATACGTCTGCCTCCTCGAAGATGACCATGGTTTCCGCCAGGGCATCATTCCCAAGCTGGTCGACGCCATGCGGAACTACTACGGCAAGCCTTGCCCCAACGGCCTCCGCTACGGCTTGTTCACCGGATGCCGGAAATGTTGGGCGCACGTGCCGTATATCACCGCGCCGGAAGGCTTCGCTTATCCAGACCCGAGTAACAATTGGTGCTTTCTGGGCGGCGCGAATAGCTGTATGCGCTGCGCTCCGGCTGGCCATTGGCAAACGGTGTTGAAGGGATATGATCCCGACGAGTATATGATCTCGAACTACCAGACTCGCCACCTGAATTTCCGGAACTACTCAAACGGCTTCACGCAGATGGTAGTGGAAAACGGCAATCTGATATTGACGGTGGATCGCGTGGGGCGCGGATACACGCAGGTTCCGGAACTCCGCGCATGGGACGAGAACTTCACCGCTAGCGACCGGCGCAGCCGCTATCGCGGAAAGCTCAACGCATAAGGTATAAGGGCCTCGATCCTCATTTGTCCTGAGAATACTCCGCATTTTCTGAGACTTAGTTACTGAGAGCAATGGGAACCGCCGCAGCGCCCGCTTCGAAACCATCCAAAACGATCTCTATCGACCGTAATTCCCGTATTCCGTTCTACCAGCAGAGCTACGACGCGATCCGTCTGGCCATGCAGGACGGCACGTTCCCTGCGGGCTCGGCTCTGCCATCCTTAACCATACTCACCGCGGACCTCGGTATCTCCCGTAAAACTGTGAGGCGCGCCATCCAGAAGCTTCTCGACGAAGACCTTCTACATGGCGATATCAATACGGGGCTTCGGGTTCCGGAGGCGAAATCAGCCGCTGTTGCCAAGATGGCCTCCCCTCGGATACTGGAGCCTCGGGTTAAACCCGAAAAGCCCGGTCCCGTAGTTCCCGCGGCCCCGCCCGTCCCATCCCAACCCCTGCCTCTCGAAGCCCCAAAGCTACAGGCTCCGGCGGCCGATCTCGGAAAGACGGATACTCCTGCGGTTGCCGCGGTTATCGTGGATGTAACGCTTGATGTGCCGGAAGTGGATAAGCCGCTCGCGGCAACCGTGCGGAAACCGGATCCACTGCCCGTTTTGTTCAGTCGCCGGTCGGTTCTGGACCTCATCGATCTCTCGCGGCTACGCGCCCCGGGCGAAATGCGGCCGTTTCGCCCTGGCCTGCCGGACGCTCGCGAGTTTCCAATGGAGATTTGGGAAGGTTTGCGCGCTCGCCTCTTGCGGGACCGGGGCGCGGACCTACTTGCCATTCCAGAGGCCTTCGGCTATCAATCTTTGCGAGAAGCGATCGCGGCGCGCTTACGCACCAGCCGTGGGTTAAAGTGCTCTTCCGATCAGGTCATCATTTGCCCCGGAATCCAGCAGGCCCTTCAACTGGCTATCAACACTCTGGTGTCGCCAGGCGACATGGTGGGTGTAGAGGAGCCCGGCATCTACGGAGTCAAAGCGGCGTTCCTCCACGCGGGAGCGAAAGTCATTCCTTTGCTGGTGGACGACGAGGGCGTGAACGTTCCCGATGCGCGGCGCCAGAACCCGCCGGTGCTCGTGTACACTACTCCGGCAAATCAGTTCCCGCTGGGCGCATCACAGAGTCTGCCCCGCCGCCTCACGTTGGTCGATTATGCCCGCCAAACGAACACCTGGATCCTCGAAGACGATAGCGACGGAGACTTCTGCTACACCGGCCGTCCCGTCCCCAGCCTGCAGGGCCTCGATGACAAGAAGCGAGTAATCTATCTCGGAACGACGGGTAAAACGGTGTTTCCGTCCCTCGAAATCGGCTATCTCGTCGTCCCGCTGTCGTTGCTTGAAAGCTTTTCCAAGGCCAAGGAGATTATGGGCGGAAGCCCGTGCGCTATCGACCAGGCTACACTCGCGCATTTCCTCCTCGAAGGCCATTTCGATCGCCACCTGCAACGCATGAACGCGATCTATTACCAACGTTTGCAGGCTCTTTCCCAAGCCGTCGATTCCGAGCTCGACGGCTATATCGACCTCGAACCCGCAACCGGAGGTCTGCATGCCGTGGGCTGGTTGGCCCGCGGACTGGATGAAACCATGGTCGCGAATTCGGCGGCGAGCGCCGGCATCGAACTCCCCGTTTTGTCCAGCTACGGCCGGACCGCCCTCGTGCGGCCGGGCGTTCTGTTTGGATTCGCCTCGTTCGCCGAGAAAACGATCCGCCAGACCGTGCAGCGTTTGGGGCAGGCGCTGCGTGCGCCGGAACCGAATTATCGGGCTCTCCTGCCAGCGCCCCTACCAGCGCCGGGAACTGAGAAGCAGGGATTCTTCCGGCGTCTATTCCGGCCGTGAGCCTAGGGCGAGCCGGCGGCGGGCAGCGTAATTCGGGCCTAAGAATTTTCGATAATTCTCCGTGCTGCTACCCACTTATATCTTTAGAAAGCGCCTATGCTCATCAAAGTCGCCATTCGCTCATTCGGTTCGCCTGCTCGCAAAAGCCGTGCGAGCCACCTCTCTGTCTCGCGCCTTCGAGCGGCACAGATCTCGGCGGGCAAACTCTTCGATCGGGTCGAGTGTTTTCCTCCCGATCGCTGGTGCGAGATCGAATCGTTCCGGCCCAGAATCCTGGTTGGCCACGGCAGTGAGTTGGGGAGCTTCGCCGAACACGTGAAACGCTGCGGAATCGAGTTCCCCAGCTTGGACCAAGCCATCTTTGTGGTGACGCAATATCCATACAATCCGCTCAGCGAGGCGGTGCGTTTGGTCTTATGGAGAACGTTCGGTGTCCCGATCTACGAGGTCTATCTCGCACCTGACGGCACTCCGCTCTGCTACGAATGCGAGGCGCATGAAGGTTGGCACGCGCAGGTCGGGATTAACATGTCGGTCCAGTACGACGAGCTCGTGCTGCATGCCGAGCGGCGGAGTTTGCACACCGGCTTAGCCGCCGAAATCCTGCAAAATCCCTGTGCTTGCGGGCGTCCCGGAGCGCGGGTCGTGAATGTCCGCGAACGCCTCGAACGCCGCCGCTGGAAACATCGCCTGGCGGCAACTGCCTAGCGGGCGCCCCTCCCAAGTCGACTATTGCACCCCAGTCCGGAAATTCTGAGATTCCATTGTGAAATAGACTTCACAGGACTCCGGCGTTGCGCCCGCTTGCACTTGATTAGCCCACATTTGCAAGTTTGCGACCCGGGCCAAAGCAGGCTGATTTAGATTGGGATCGCTGCTCGCCAAAACTTCGAGGTCGCTGAGCTTTCCGGCTGCCGACATCATTCCATGCAGCGCTACCGCTCCCGAAGCTTGCATTTGACCTCTCATCCCCATGCCCATGCGCACATACCTTGGTGCCATCATGGGCGGCCCTGCTCCTACTTCCGTAAGTCCGTTCGGCTGAAACAGCGCGTTGTCGCCAGGCACCGGATCGGTCACGCTCTCAATTTTGGCTTCGATCACCGGCTGCCCCGCCTCCGTAATGGTGAAAGTCGCCGGTAGGGTGCGGTCGTGGAAATGGATCGCGCCCGAATAGTCGTATCGGATATACAATCCGGGGACGGGCGAATAGGTCATTATCAGTCCGGTTTTAGGATCGAGACAGAATTCCTGTTCCATCCAGCGCCGGCCGCCAGCGACCGGTGTGCCCATAAACCCCCTCTCCATCAGAACGCAGGTGATGGCTGTCCCGTCCAGGTTGGCGTCCGCCGTCCGCAGTGATGCGCGTGGTCCGGGGATCGTATTATTCATGAAGAACAACGCGCCCCGCACTTGCGCCAACCGAAGCGGAATTGCCACTCCCGGCTGGCTGCTGTAATGCATTTGGTTCGCGTTCAAATTAACGCCCGAATACGAGGGGCCCTGCGCCGTCCAGCGGTACAGCCCTCGCCCCATCCACTCGTCCTCTAACTGCCAGGCGCCGTCCGTTGTAGAGAGAAAACTGCTCTTCATGTGGTACGGACTGGACCGCACGTTCGACAGAGCGTGCGCTCGCACGATCAAATTGACCAGCGCCGCGCGCGCCGCCGCATCCATCACAGGTTGTGCCGATCCGGTTACCAGTTCCAACGGATCGCTGGGCACAGGCGCCTCAGAACTGCCAACTTGGCCCCATAAGGAAAGCTGAAACGCAACTGAAACAAGGATTGCCAAGCGGAGTCTCATAGCAGCGCCCTCCCCGATAGATGGAACGCACTAACCCTACCAAAAGTTACGGCTCTGGCGGCGGCTAACGGCGATTTAACGCCGCGGCTTCTCGGTCGACACGCTCGCGATTGGCGTGCCCGTTTCAAAACCCTCGTCGAATGCGGCCGTAGACCCGCACACGGTCACTGTTAAGCCTCGTTTCGCCTTGAAAGGGACCAGATTCCCCATTCCGATCCTTAGGACATCTACTGTCGCGCCGTCGGCTTGCGCGACGTAGGTGTAGCACGGCAATTGCACCGTCCGGCTCCACTTTCCTTTTTCAAAGTTCAGGTCGCTAAACTTTTGTTCGACGTAGCCAAGGGTATCCGCGCCAACCGTTCCGGAAAGCAGCAGCGCGGCAATGATGATCCTGGGTTTGAATTTCATGAAACCTCTCCCTCATGCTACGCCGGTCCCGCCAATCTCCGCCGCAATGCGCCGTTCAGGGTTTGCTTCACCCCTTTTGCCCGGAAATACCCCCTCCTGTGGCTATCCGTTTAGGCCCCCGCGCTCCGGGAAGGCGGCGGGAATCTTTATTCCAACGCAGATACAGAAAGCCGCCCGCCGCGCTTCACGATATCCTAAGACGATAATCGCCCAACTATTTCAGGGGGCCGACCACATGCGTAGACTTCAACCGATCGTCTGGGCCAAAGGAACCTTCCTTTCGCCGCAGCACTTGCAGGCGCAAGACATATTCCACGAAGACCTGCTTCAGTTCCGCGTGGACGCGCTCAATTTTTTTCCCTGGGGCTTCCGCACGCTCACGCTCAACCGCGAAGCCCTGGCCGGCGGGAATCTGGCGATTGACGAGGCTTCGGGCATTTTTCCCGACGGCCTGATCTTCGACATCCCGGCAAGCGATCCGCCGCCCCCGCCCAAACCGCTGGCTTCCTACTTCGACCCCATGCATGAGGCGGTCGACGTCTACTTGGCCGTTCCGGCATGGCGCTCGGGGAGCGTGAACGTGGCCACCGCGGCCAGTTCGAACGCCGACACCCGCTATATGGCCGAAGTGGAACTGCTGCGCGATGAGAACGCATCGCAAATCGAGCGTCCCGTCCAGATCGCGCGCAAAAACTTTCGCCTGCTGGTCGATCGCGAGGCCCGGGAAGGCACGCCGGCCATCCGCGTCGCTCGTGTGAAACGAACTGAAAGCGGGATTCTCCAACTCGATCCCGAGTTCGTTCCGCCATTGCTCGACATTCAGGCGAGCGATTACCTGATGTCGATCCTGCGGCGGCTGATCGAGATCCTCACCGCCAAAAGCAGCGCGCTTTCGGGCATGCGGCGCCAGAAGAGCCAGGGCTTGGCCGATTTCTCGGCTTCCGATATTGCTAATTTTTGGCTGCTCTACACGGTCAACACATATCTCCCCGCAACGCGCCATTT
This sequence comes from Bryobacteraceae bacterium, assembly GCA_036272835.1. GTDB lineage: Bacteria > Acidobacteriota > Terriglobia > Bryobacterales > Bryobacteraceae > Bog-105. Next base: position 6,281 of record DATAXY010000052.1, on the reverse strand, counting down.
GCTCGAGGTACGCCGCGGACATCCAGAAGTCCTGTTCAACGTCATGAATGCGCTCGCTGGCTCGTTGACCACCTTTTCAACCAAGATCCTGCCACGCGATTTGCCGATTTACGATCATCGAAACCTGGGCGCCTGCCTCGGCGATCTTGACGACAAGCTGCGCTATCTCCTGGAAACCGTCATTCCGAGCAATTTCGTCGCGCTGCCGCTTCGCTTCACGCAAACCTCTATTTACGCGACGCCCATTAATGACGACAAATATCTCCAGAACACTAAAATGTATCTGGCCGTCAACGCGGAGATGCCGGAAGGCGAGCTCATCTCCAAAGCGCCGCAGTTAATCAAACCCTGTTCGGCCAACCACCTGGAACACCTGGTGCGGCATGCTTTGCCGGGCCTCCAAATGCGTCATTTGCCGAGTCCCCCAACAGCCATTCCAGTGAAGCTCAATTATCAATACTTCAGCCTCAATCAGTCGGGAGCGGCGTGGGAAGCTATTTTACGCTCCCGAACCTTTGCCACCTACGTTCCGGCCGACTTTCCTAATCCGCAGATTGAGTTAATCGTTGTGATGCCGTAAACACGAACGGCACGGACGGTTCTGCGTGTGCCGCAGCCCGTACCGTGCCGGTGGAAGGGATTGTTTGCTGGCTTTAATTGCTCTTGGCGGACGCGCCTGCTTGCGGATTCATTGGCGGATTCGACATCGCCGTAATCCCACTGTTTACGAGTACGTTTACCTCTACGCGGCGGTTCATCTTGCGTCCCTCTCGCGTACTGTTGTCCGCTACTTCGTGCGATACTCCTAGGCCCGCAGGCGTCAGAATGCGGCGCAGTGGCACATTTCCTTGCTCTTCGAGATAACGAACTACTGCTTGCGCCCGCTCGTCGCTCAGTACCTGGTTATGCGCAGCGGGGCCGGTCTTATCGGCGAACCCGGCGACTTCTACCACGTAGCCCTTCTCATTCGCCGCTTTTTGCGCCAAGTCGTCCAGATCTTTCTTGGCCTCGGGTGTTAGTTTGGTGCTATTCACTTTGAAGTAAACCGTCGCCGAGTACTTTGATTGATACTCGTCGAGATTCGTAACGCGTTTATTCACGTCGTTCACGCCTTCGTTCGCCTGCGCCGCTTCCTGCTTCACTTGGCCTACCTGCTGGTCCGTCTGTTGTTGGTGAGAAGCAAGCTGGCCGGTCTTCGTTTGCAGTTGGCCGGTTTGCGTCTCTAAATTGTCAGCGCGGCCCTCAAGCTTCCCTTCGCGGTTCTCAAGCACTCCGGTACGGCTTTCGAGCGGGCTCACACGGGCATCAATCTGTCGCGATGCTCGCATCGAATTCGGATCGAATACGACCCTTTTGGCGACCAGATCCCCTTTATCATTGCCTTGTCCATCCACCTCGACATGAAGTCCGGGGAGGAGCGAGCCGCTATCCATACTGGTCTTCGACATCCCGAACATGCCATGTTTCATCTGGATTTTGGTGGTATCCGTCAAATCGACGGTTCCCACCGAATCGTCGTCCGCTTTCAGCTTGATCATGTCGCCGTCTCGCGAAAGGATCACGCCCTTCAATCGGACCTCTTGCCCAGCGGTAAACGTGCGGGCGCTGGGTGTCACTCTAGCGTTTGCCACTGTGGCGATCATCAGGGCCAATGAGGTCACGCCCAACAGGCTCCTGACGTACGAATTCTTTTGTAAATGTCTCATGTTCGTGGGCTTATGCCTCCTACTACTTCTGAAAAACGGACTCTAAGATAGGCGTTGGTAGTTTTGCCTAGCCCTCTTCTCGTACGTGTAGACGACGCCCGTTGAAGAAAGTGACTAACCGATTTCGCCTACAGACACGATGCCTTCTCGTTTTGTAGACGCTGAAAATGTGCTTATTCTTCCCTCGCAATCGCCAGGAAACGCAGTTAGAGCGAGTTAGTGTGGCCGGAAATGTTATAAATCAAATTCGATGTCAGACGTTAAAACTCCTTCAGGCGCCGCGCACGGCGCGTCTCCCCGTGGCTTCTATGGTTGGTGGATTGCCGCCACTGCGTTCGTCACCTTCGGCCTGTCGGTGGGCATCCCCTACTACAACCTTCCTTTCTTCTACGATTACTTTCAAAAGGCCTTCCACTGGGATCTTGAATCCATCACGCTGGGCTTTCCTTTAGCCGCGTTACTGACCATCTGGGTAGGGCCTCTGCTCATCCCCAAGTTGAGCCCGAAAAAGTTAATCGTCGTGGGCACTGGCTTCACCGCGGTGGCGTTGTTCGGTTTCAGCCGGATGGGTGGTTCTCTGCCTGTCTATTTCTTCTTCTATTTCATGTACACGGTCGGCTACATTTTTTCCGGTCCCATACCGCACCAAATCCTCGTATCGTACTGGTTCCAGAAAAAACGAGGCACGGCGATGGGGTTCGTCTACGTCGGCGTCGGCCTCTTTGGAGGCCTCGGAGGCTTTCTCGTAAAACCTCTCAGTGAGAATTATGGGTTTCGCACCGCGCTAGCCGCCTTAGCCGGCATCATGTTCGTCACTTGGCCGCTGGCCATTTTCCTGCTGAAGGATAAACCTTCCGAAATCGGCCAATTCCCCGATGGCGAAGCTATGCCCCCGCCCGATGCCAAGCTCGCCCCGCGCAGCTACGGGTATCTCGGCAGAAGCGGTTCCTTCTGGCTGCTGCTCATCGGAAGCTTCTGTTCTATTGGCGCCATCGGCTCTATTAATGTCCACATGAAGCTGGTCTTTCGCGATGCCGGATTCTCACCCCAGTCGGTCTTGAATTCCACGTGGCTCACCGCGTCTTACCTGATCCTCTGGTCCAGTATCATTGGACGCGTCAGCATAGGCTACTTCGCCGACAAATTCTCGAAGAAGCTGGTGATGACCGCGACCTATTTCTTAGTTGCAGGCACCATACCGCTGCTTCTGGCGGTTAAGCCGCCGGACCAGCCGCATGTCTTCGGGCTGGTTTTCGGGTTGGCCATGGGGGCCGATTACATGCTGATTCCGCTAATGGCGGCAGAGCAGTTCGGTGTGAACACGCTGGGCCGTGCTATGGCAATCATCCTTCCCGTCAATACCATCGGTCAGACTTGGTGTCCGTTCCTGGTATCGCGACTGCGGGAACACTACGGCTCCTATACTGTGCCGATGGGCGTGGTCTTCGGCATCGCCATGGTGGGAGCGCTGGCTATCGCCGTGCTCCCGCATCGCAATGCGGGAGAAGAGGCGCAAGACGCGCCTATGGCGGCACCCACGGCCTTAAACGAACCGGGCACTTAGCGGTTTGTATTTCCCGAAGACGGTACAACAATAGACATGGAACACCGAAAGCTTGGAACACAATGCCTCGAAGTCTCCGCCCAAGGCCTGGGCTGCATGGGCATGTCCGATTTCTATGGAGTTCGGGAGGATGAGGCGGAATCCATCGCCACCATTCATCGCGCGCTCGATTTGGGCATCGATTTTTTCGACACGGCCGATATGTATGGTCCATTTACCAATGAAATTTTGGTTGGTCGCGCGCTGAAGGGCCGCCGCAATCAGGCCATCATTGCGACGAAGTTCGGCTTTGTCCGCGACCCTAACAATTCCGCTTCCCGCGGCGTCAACGGCCGCCCGGAATATGTCCGCCAAGCCTGCGAGGCCAGTCTCAAGCGCTTGGGCATCGATACGATCGATCTTTATTACCAGCACCGTGTGGATCCCAACGTTCCCGTCGAAGAAAGTGTTGGAGAAATGTCCAGATTGGTCGAACAGGGCAAGGTGCGTTTCCTCGGTCTCTCCGAAGCTGGCCCTGTTAGCCTTCGCAAGGCTCATGCGGTTCATCCTCTTTCGGCCCTCCAGTCCGAATATTCGCTGTGGAGCCGCGATGTGGAGGATGAAGCAATTCCCGCTTGCCGCGAACTGGGCATCGGCTTCGTCGCCTATAGTCCGTTGGGCCGCGGCTTTCTCACCGGCGCCTTCCGATCGCTGGACGATTTCGCTCCGGACGACGTCCGGCGCAACCAGCCTCGCTTCCAAGGCGTCAATTTTCAGAAGAATTTGGATCTGGTGAACAAAGTGGGAGAGATCGCGGCGCGCCGCGGCTGTACGCCTTCCCAACTCGCGCTTGCCTGGGTCCATGCGCAGGGAGGCGATATCGTCCCAATTCCCGGCACCAAGCGCCGCACGTATCTGGAGGAAAATATTGCTGCATTCAATATTAAGCTGAGCCCCAAGGAACTGGAGGAGATCGAGGCGATTTTCGAGGGCTCGGTCGCCGGCGATCGCTATCCGGCCATGATGATGGCGCTGATTGCGAAGTAGTCGATGCCGGTTTTCAAGCTCAGCGAGATCGCCGCGCGCCTGGGTTGCCAACTCGATGGTGATCCTGGGTTGGAAATCGCCGGGCTCTCCACGTTGGAGAAAGCCGGTCCGAACGAACTCACGTTTCTGGCGAACCAGAAATACGCGCCGAAAGTGAAGACTACCCGTGCCGCGGCCGTGCTTGCCCAGGAAGCGCTCAGCAACACCCACGCCGCGACCTTAATATCGGCTAATCCTTATTACGACTTCGCCCGCGCACTGGAATTCTTCTACCAGCCGCCAAATCCGCCTCCCGGAATCCATCCCCTGGCGTTTATCGATCCGAGTGCGCGAATCGGCCCCGATCCCTCCATCGGACCCTTTGCCGTCGTCGGTGCGAACACCATCATTGGTGCGAGCTGTGTTCTCCATCCGCATGCGGTTGTCTATCCCGGCTGCGTTATCGGCGATCGTCTCACGGCGCATTCCCATGTATCGATACGCGAGTATGCGCGCATCGGCAATCGCGTCACTCTCCACAATGGCGTGGTCGTCGGTGGCGATGGATTCGGCTTCGCGCGCCGCTCCGATGGCGTCCAATACAAAATTCCGCAATCGGGCGTTACGGTTATCGAAGACGATGTCGAGATCCAGACGCTTAGTTCCGTCGATCGCGCTACCTTGGGCGAAACGAGGGTGAAGCGAGGCGCGAAGATCGATAGCCTCGTCCAAATCGGGCACGCGTGCGTGGTGGGTGAGGACAATATCATTTGCGCCCAGACGGGACTTGCCGGCAGCACTGTCCTTGAAGAGAATGTCGTGATGGCTGGACAGACCGGATCGTCCGGCCATCTCACGATTCATAAAAACGCCATTGTCTGGGGCCAATCGGGTGTTGGTGGCGATGTGGCCGCCGGGGCCACGGTCGCTGGTTCGCCGGCCTTCGATAGCGGCGATTGGCTTCGCTCCGTCACTGCTTTCCCAAAGTTGGGTGAACTTGTCCGTACTCTGCGCGCGTTAGAGCGCCGCCTAACCGAATTGGAGAAGGCGGCCGCGTCCGCTCCGAAGCCCTGAGCGAAATATGGTCACTCGAAACCCCCATCTGCGCCTGCTACTGATCTCGGCCGCGGTTGCGATCAGTGCGGCCTGCGCATCCCGCCAGCCAGGCGACCTGGTCGAATTGAATCGGGTCATCCCTAATATTTGCCTGCAGATTCGTTACGCCACCACCGACAATTTCACGCACCACAAAGTCTACGATTCGGCGCGCTGCTTTCTCCGCCGCGGAACCGCTCTCAAGCTCAAGGGCGTGCAGGATGAACTGCGCGCCAAAGGCCTCGGCCTGAAAGTTTGGGATGGTTACCGGCCGCTGTCGGTTCAGAAGATTTTTTGGGCGCTGGTGCCGGATGAGCGCTACGTCGCCAACCCCGCCAAGGGATCCCGCCACAACCGCGGCGCCGCCCTCGACCTCACCTTGGTTCATTTGAAAGACTGCTCCGAACTGAAAATGCCGACCCCGCACGATGATCTATCGGTGCGCGCTCACCGCGATTACATGAACCTGCCGGCCGAGGCTATCGCGAATCGCAAGATGCTGGAAGATGTTATGACCCGCCATGGCTTCATCGGCCTTCCCACGGAATGGTGGCATTTCGATGATACGGACTGGCAGAAGTATCCGATCCTAGATGTGCCGGTCGGATCGATTGCGACCCGCTAGATGTTCGTTCTCTAATAACTAGACCTTTTAGGGTGGAAATGTTTCAATGAGGCATGCCCGTCGGACGGAAGCGTGCGCCTCTCGTGTTGTCTGCCGAAGATCGCGCCTGCCTGGAAGCGATCCGCAGATCGCGGACAGAAGAACGGCGGCGTACAGTGCGCGCTGCCATCCTGCTGGACGCCGCCGATGGAATGACGGACAAAGCAAACGCGGCGGCGCGGCAGGTAAATCGCAACACGGTCGTTCTATGCGTTCGAAAGTATCTGGGTTTTGGCCTGGAGGCGGC
>DATAXY010000051.1:0-3999 GCA_036272835.1 Bryobacteraceae bacterium | reverse complement strand
GCCATCTTGTTTGGATCTGATTACCCTTCTGCGCAAGGAGATCGCACAACGACCTACATCCCTCGATCTGTTCGGCTTGCATAGCGCTGATTCTGACTTCGTTCGGGCCGCCGCCGCTTGAAGAAAATGTAGAAACTCTAGCGCTGCGCTCCAAGCGCAGCACGGCCGGCCGCTTCGCGCCAATGCCCAGCTGAGCGGGCGAGCATTAGATTGCCGACGTTTGCGCACACGATCAGCAGGATACAGAGCGTTGCGCCGAAGAGGAGCCACGCTGCCAGTTTCACGTCTCCGATCTGATATTCGCGAAGGGAACGAATTACGGTTCGCAAGCCGGGAACTTTCATTGAGGTGTCGAATAGGTAAGGCGTGCTCATCTTAAGCGCTTGGGATGCCGAAACGCCTTCCTGAAGACGTCCGAATACCCGGATGGCACGACCGCCGCCTTGCAAATGCGGGATGTACTGTGTCGAGCCGAGCCCTTGAGGAATCAGAAAGTCCGCGTGTGCCAGATTGGGGAGTTCAAAGGTCGATGGAAGGACACCAATTATGCGAGTCGGCAGGCCGTTTACCCGAACAGTGTTGCCAAGTAATGTTAGAGTTTCCGCCGAAGCGCGACCTCCACAAGCCATAGGACACCAGAGCAGCTTGAGGCGCATTTGTCCGATCGTCGCCGGGACGAAAATTACGGCCAAGGAGCGGAGCCACACCAAGCGATGGAAGGAAATTCCACTCCACTTGAGCGCAAGCGAGACGCTGCGGATTCAGCTCGGACAGATCGCAATCGGCGATGCCCGTCCAGGAGGTGAGAGCGGAGAACACGCCCGCTTGGTGCTCGCGAAGACGGAAGCAGTCGTTTGAAAACAGGAATTCGCCATCAACCCAGGGAATCACGATGCCAATGGACACGATGCGATCCGACTGCGGGTACGGAAGGCTCCGAAATAGCAGGCGATCGACTACGCTGAAAACCGCCGTGATTGAACCAAGACCGACCGCCACGATCAGGATGGTTATCGCGGAAAAGCTGGAATTACGCAATACGGCACGACAGGCGAGGCGCAAGTCTTGGAAGGCGTTTTCAAACAAACGGCGTACGATCACCGGTGAAGCATACTACAACGAAGAACAGCCTCCCGATTCAACGTTTTCGGTTCAGGTGGCGTAGAGCTCTTCGGTAGATTCAGATTGCGCCACGACTGCCGAAACTTTTGCCAGATCTGAGCATTGTCCATCTCCTGGATGTATTGAATGCGGTACTCTTTCGAAAATGGAATAAGGCGCAGCGTCAACAAGTGCGCGAGAGAAACCATCCTGTCCTCGGAGGCTCCGTTCTCACGAGTGTTGGCATAGAAAGAGGTCACCGCATCGCTCACGAAAACAAGCCGATACTCTGCCTCAGGCTCTGGAACGGTTGCGTGTGGCTGACCGGTGCCTTCCCACTTGGCAGCCTCCTTACGCGCCAAATCCCAAGTTCTTTGGCCCGTGCTTTTGGGTCTGACGTACAACCCGCTTTCCAACTTGCCCTCAGCATAGATCGGACACTCGCATTGTGCCTTGCGGGTCGTCTTAGGGCTGTCGTGCTCGTATATTCGGAAGTCCTTAATGTAGCGCCGGGAGCACCTCGATTCGTGACGGCGAAAGAGTTTGAGCGGCATAAAACGATTCATTTCATGTTACCCAAAAACTGGTTTGGGTAACATGCCGCAAATTGCGCTTTTGTTTTCAATCTAATAGACGGCGGAAGCTAATGGGAGTCGAACCCACCCGTGACAACAATAGTGCCGCGCTCCGGTTTTGAAGACCGGGCCCTGCACCGGCAGAGTCTAGCTTCCAAGTGAGATTGTAACGTCCTCGACGGCGGGACGCACTTTGTCGGCCATTGCGAATCGCAGAGCTTCAATGCCCTCGCCGGTCGCGCTCGAAATGGCGAAGAATGGGAGGCCGTGCGCCGCCGCCTTCTCCGAAACCGCGTGTATGCGAGCCGGGTTCTGGCACGCATCGATCTTTGACGCCACCACAATCATCGGCTTGGCCGCAAGTTCCTCAGTGAAAGCTCGCAACTCCTCAAGAATCACATCAAAATCGTGAGCGGGGTCGCGCCCCGTAAAGTCGGAGACGTCCACCAGATGGACCAGCAGGCGCGTGCGCTCCACGTGACGCAGGAAATGTAATCCAAGCCCGTGTCCTTCATGCGCGCCTTCGATCAGACCAGGGATGTCGGCCAGGACGAACGAGCGGTCACCCGCCTGGACAACACCAAGATTGGGTTCAAGCGTAGTGAAAGGATAATCGGCAATTTTAGGCTTGGCGGCGGAAAGCCGGGAAATCAGCGTCGATTTGCCGGCATTGGGGAATCCGACCAACCCGGCATCGGCGAGAAGTTTAAGTTCCAGCCGCAGTTTGAGAAGTTCGCCGGGCTTGCCGTCCTCGTGCTCGGTCGGCGCCTGATGGGTAGAAGTGGCGAAACGGGCATTGCCGCGCCCTCCCCGTCCTCCCTTAGCGACGATGCAGCGCTGGCCAGCCGCAGTGAAATCGAAAATCTTCTCACCCGTCGCAGCGTTGTACACAATCGTGCCTACGGGAACGGGAACTTCGAGATCGGCTCCATCCCTACCCGTGCGATTGCTGCCTTCGCCGTGCCGCCCGCGCTCCGCTGTATGTTCCGGGTTAAAGCGGAAGTGGAGAAGAGTGTTGTAATGCTCGCTGCCGACAAAGATGACGCTTCCGCCGTGGCCGCCATCTCCGCCACTGGGGCCGCCGCGGGGAACGAATTTTTCACGACGAAACGCAAGAATTCCGTTTCCGCCATCGCCGGCCTTCACGGTGATTAATACTTCATCAATGAACAGCAAATGAGTCGATTTCTATTGGGGACGCGCCGGATCGAGCCGGGAAGGTTCTCGGACTAACCTTCGGTGAGAATGTTGACGAACTTGCCCATGCGCCCGCGGTCGCGGAACTCGACCGTGCCGGGAACCGTGGCAAAGAGAGTGTCGTCCTTGCCAAGGCCAACGTTCCTTCCGGGCTTATACCGGGTGCCGCGCTGGCGGACGATGATGGAGCCGCCCGTGACGAACTCGCCGGAGAACACCTTGATGCCCAGCCGTTGCGAATTCGAATCGCGGCCGTTTTTGGAACTGCCTAAACCTTTTTTGTGTGCCATTTGTCGTGCTCTTCCGGACTCTCTTCTGAGAAGCTAGGCCAGAATCTCCTGTACTTCGACCCGCGTATAGTTCTGCCGATGGCCGATGGTGCGCTTGTATTGCTTCTTGCGCTTGAATTTGAAGACCAGGATCTTGTCACCCCGGCCATGTTCGGCGATCTTACCGCGCACGCGAGCCGTCTTTACCGCGTCACCAACCACCAATTCATTCGCTTCGTTTGAGATAGCCAGAACCCGGTCGAATTCCACATCGGCCCCGACATCGCCGGCAATCGTGTCGACCTCAATCATCTGGCCGGGCATGACGCGATACTGCTTGCCGCCTGTTTCAATTACAGCGTACATAAAAGCTTAAACCTTTTCGTTCTGTCCCTGGTTCCAGCGTCGAGGGAGATGCTCAATTGGGCACGGACGCGCAGACCATACCGTCCTCGCCGGGAGACGAAGTAACCCCCCTAGAATAGCACGGTCCAGCCGGGGCAGGCTTCCAGAGGTTTCGGGCTTCGACATGTGGAATATAAGAGCTTCGGATGGGGAACGGTCGCCCTACGATTGAAGTTTATTGGCCGCCTTCGGACATGGCTTTTTCGGTCAGGAACGCGGCACGCTGGCCGTGCAAATAACCTTCGAGATCCGCAGTTGAAAATTCAAACCCATAGCCGGCCGGATCGAACGGTTTGCGGTCGTGTTTGGCTGTAGAGTTTGGCGGCGATGGCGAGATCGTCCTTTTCCTTCTGTTCGCGTTCCTTCTGTAATTGCTTGATTTCGGCGCTCAGTTTTTCGCGTAAGCGGTGCAGGCGCATTTCCTGAAGGTTGAGATTGCGGAGTTGGCGCTC
>DATAXY010000050.1:0-80239 GCA_036272835.1 Bryobacteraceae bacterium | reverse complement strand
TGCTGCTTTTGAGAAAGGCCCAAAATGAGGAACTCGGCTTCTTCCCTCAGGGGCGCTGCCCGGGCGCTGCCCCTGAAGCCCCAAGATTTATCGCTGTTGCGCCAGAATCGTTTCACTTCGGGGCGGCTTTCACCGCCCGGCCATTCCGGCATCTGAGTCGACGCTCGGCTCGCATCTCTGCGTTGCCCTATCCTCCGCTCAGGTGTTGTCAGAATGGACCACGTCAACCCAGCTGTGAAATGATTTTTCATTGGACGGCAAATTACCCCTTAACTTGCTGTCGCACTCCAGGGGTTCACTTCAGAGGCTTCCCCCTATCCGATTCTTTTATTCTGCAGAGCCAGTGGAGCGAACTGATGCAGCAGCGTAAAGACGACATGCACATAGACCGATTGATCGACACCGTGATGCAGTAGCTCCATGGCTGTACTGTGCCGCCTATTCCGGCCCCGGAATAGGCGGCACGCCTTCGCGGTTCATTTATTGGAGTCTGGAACGGATGTCCGGACTATCCATCTGCTGCTCGGCCACCGCAGTCTGACGACGACCGCTCGTTATCTCCGCATCGCCACCAGCAAGGTCTGTTCCGTGTCCAGTCCGCTCGACTTATTCCCTCGTCCCATTCCGGTTGAGCCCGAGCCCACAACACCTCAGCACTTCTAATCGGTTGTTCTATGGATCGGCCGAAGTGGGAAGTGGCGGACGTGTTTCCGCCGCTATGGGAAAACTTATCGAAACGATCACGGCGCGTCGATGTCCCAGGTGCAGCGGCGCGTCATGACGGCCATCGAGGTGTGTCGTACGGCAGCGCTTGGGGGCCACCTCGAGCGCTGCGATCAGTGTGACCACGAACGGCATTGCTTCAATAGCTGTCGGGACCGGCACTGCCCAAAATGTCAGTGTTTCGCAAGGGCGCAGTGGATCGAAGACCGACAAGACGAACTCCTGGAGATCGGCTATTTCCATGGCGTGTTGATGGTGCCAGAAGAGATCGCCGCCAATCGCCGATCAAAATAAGAAACTGGTCCTGAACAATCCTCTTCCGGGTCACCGCCGAAACACTGAGAACCATTGCCGCGGATCCCAAGCATCTCGGAGCGGAGATCGGTTTCTTTGCCGTCCTCCACAGTTGGGAGCAGAATCTCCAGTTTCACCCGCACCTCCATTGCGTCGTTCCTGGGGGTGGGCTTTCGCCCAACGGTGAATGCTGGGTCTCTGCCGGCGGCCGGACTTCTTTCTGCCGGTCCGTGTTCTATCGAAGCTCTTTCGACGCCTCTTCTTAGAAGCATTACGAACGGCTTTCAATGCCGGCGAACTGAAATTCTTCCACTCCTTGGAAAAAGTTGCGCGCGCCCGTCGCCTTTGCATGCCACTTGGCCAAAGCGAAAAAGCTCAACTGGGTGGTCTATGCCAAGCGCCCGTTTGCCGGGCCTCAACAAGTTCTCGACTCCGCTCCGGCGTTGTGTATGCAGTTGTGCGAAGTCGAACCCGACGGCTCATGCCCTCACGGCTGTCCTTCTCTCCTTCGCGGAGCGGCCTCCTCTGAGAGGCCCTTCTTCGCAACAGCGTGCCGCGCTTCGAGGATTCATCATATTAGCGGCTCAGTTCCATGCAAGCAGCGCCGTAACCGGCGTGCGCTCAGGGTTGCGCCAGCTTGCAACGGTCGAGCTAGGCAGGCCCGTAGTGCGACACGTGGTGCTAGCACGGGTCTTACCCCGCTCATTCAATCTTATGAGCAGATGCAGGAGGAACGCCATTATACATTTGCTTGGTACAGCCTGGGTCGCGTGCTAGCAAGCGCATCCCCCACTCCCCGGCATCCGGTTCCGCAACAGAGCTCTGGTGCCTCGATGCTAAACCAACGTATAATTCCAATGCGGCTACGGATCAGCCAGTATGAAGCGTGGCAAATCATAAAATATGAGCCATCGGCATCTCGATCGCCAAGAAATCCAATGCTTGGCTTACCGCCTTTGGCAAGAACGCGGAAGCCCATACGGAAGTTCCGAAGACGATTGGTTCCGCGCCCTAGAGTTGCTCCGCCGCAGGGATTCGGCGGAAGGACCACCCCTCTCCGCTGTAGCAATGGAGCCAACGGAGGAATGAATAGCTCGAAATGAGTTTGACGGAAATAGGAGATTCAAGTGTCGATTCGCCCAGTGAAGCGCCTCATTAAGTCGAAACCCACGATTGAAGGAGCGGGCGTGCATCTGCGCCGCGCCTTCGGTTTTGGCAACACTACAGACTTCGATCCTTTCTTACTGCTCGACGATTTCCGCAATGATCTTCCGGAGGACTATCTGGCGGGGTTCCCTTGGCACCCTCATCGCGGCATCGAGACCATCACCTACGTGTTGGCCGGAACTGTCGATCACGGCGACAGCCTCGGAAATCAAGGGACCATCGATTCGGGCGATGTCCAATGGATGACAGCCGGTAGCGGGATCATCCATCAGGAAATGCCCAAAGGCGATCACACCGGGCGGATGCACGGATTCCAATTGTGGGCCAATCTCCCCTCAGCCCTCAAAATGACGGCGCCGCGTTACCAGGAGGTCAAATCTCCTGATATCCCTGAGGTGACGGACGACGACGGCACACATGTACGAGTGGTTTGCGGCAGCTTCTGGGGCAAGAAAGGCCCGGTGGACGGTATTGCTGCCGATCCGGTTTACCTGGATGTCTCCGTACCGCCAGGGCGCCGGAAGACGCTGCCGATTGAAACAACCCGTCACGCCTTCGCCTATGTATTCGCCGGAAATGGAAAATTCTGCAATGCGTCCGGCCCGCTGGCCGTGCCAACAGAGGGAGTCGGATGGTTAGACACCTCGCCGCCCGCGGAGGCGGAGAACCGCTCACTCGTGCTCTTCGATCGCGGAGACGAACTGGAGGTACAGGCGGGCGACGATGGTGTTCGCTTTCTGCTCGTCTCAGGTCAGCCTCTTCAGGAACCTGTGGCTTGGTATGGCCCGATTGTCATGAACACACAAAACGAACTTCGCGAGGCATTCGAGGATCTGGAAAAAGGGACCTTCTTACAAAGGCCAACCCCTTAGCTTTTGCCCGCTTCATAATTTCCTGGCTCTAAACAATCACGCTCTAGATGCACCCCGCACCCGTCTCCGTCCCGCGAGTGTCCACTAATTCATGCGAGAGATTTTAATCGTGCATCCATTATCCGATATCGACTCAGTCCCGAACACCTCGTTGATAAGATGTAGCCGCACGGACATCGAAGGAGACTAACCATGGCATCTGAGAACGAAACACCCAGCATCCCTCTGGAAGAACCGAGAATGGAAGATCGGCAAACTCTTCTGGTAGCGGGACTGATGAAGACGTACACAGCGGCAACAGTAAACGAGATTCCGCTGCTATGGCGGGAATTGAGCCCCTACCTTGGAAAGATTCCCGGGCAGTTGGGTCGAAAAGCGTACGGGGTCGTTTACAACATGAAAAAGCCCGAACTTGCCTACCTCGCGGGAGTTGAAGTTTCTACCGCGTCGGACGTTCCCGACGAGTTCAACGTGGTTCGGCTTCCCGACATGACTTATGCGGTATTTCCACACAGCGGAGATGTCTCAACTCTGAAAGAAACGATGTCCGCCATCTTGAGCGAATGGCTTCCTGCATCCGGGCTGAGAGTTGTGCAATCGGATGAGGAGATGCCGGACATGTTGGAGCAATACGGCGAAGCCTTCGATCCAGCGACCGGCGCCGGTGACATTGAGGTTTGGGTGCCGATTAAGAATCGTACGCGTACGATAACGGTCGAACCTTCTCCCGCCGTCTAATTCGGAATTACTGGGACGGACATACGGCACCGGGCTTCTTGTGGCCGGCCATGGACCGAAGATACTCGACGATTGCCAGGATGTCTTTCTCCGGCAGCGAACCGAAGTTAGGCATCTTGGTTCCAGCTCGAATACTACTCGCGCTCGCAATGAATCGGCTCAGGAGGCGCGGATCCCAGTATTCCGTTACGCTACAAGGAGAATTCAGTTCCGGCCCGAACGTCCCCCCAACTCCGTTGATAGCGTGACATTTCAGGCAATGCGTGACGAACAGCTCCTGACCGGCGTTCGAGCCATCGGGATCAAGGCCGGCTAAGGCATCGGACGAAGAGATTAATTCGATGGCAACCATCTGATAGGGCCATGGATATTCGTCGGGATCGTCCGCTGGCGAAATCCAGACCAAGTAGCTGGGCGCCAGAGTTGAGGAAGTTCCGCTTGCTGGCAACCGCTGCCAGTTTTCGCCTCGCGGAGCGTTTGCGTCACGTATCGCGATCATCCCCTTGCCTTCCAACGCACGAGTCAGGGGCATAATCGGAAGATACCCGTCCTTACAGCGAAAACGCACGTACAGATCGGCTTCCGGATGACCTCCGCGGCCTAAGTCCTGTAACACATCCCGGAGCCAGAAGCCCTGATATCGCTGCTTCCGCTTATAGACGGGATCAATCACCTCAGCCGAAGCGAGCGGATGCCGTGCGCGCATTTGAGCGATCGATTCTTCATTGATTGGCAAGACTGCTATGGGCGTTTCTGCCATGGCAGCATGCCATCCCACCGTCAACAGATACATCGCCGCGATCCGGACGATTCCACCCATCCTTGATCCCCCAATTTGTGAGTCGGTTGAGTATACCGCCCTCGCTTGACCGTGCAGCCTTGTACTTCCGCATACACTAAAGGTGTACTCGCGCAATGCATATCCCCGATGGCTATCTCAGTCCCTCTACTTGCGCAACGATGTATGCGGCGGCCACTCCGTTCTGGGTCGTTGCCTTTCGCAAGGTCAGCCGCGAACTGCATACGCGGCTAGTCCCACTGCTCTCGCTTTTTTCCGCCTTCTCCTTCGTCGTGATGATGTTCAATGTCCCACTTCCCGGCGGGACCAGCGGCCACGCGATTGGCTTGGGGCTGGCGGCGGCCGTGCTGGGACCCTGGGCATCCATCGTCGCTATCTCAATTGCGTTAACCATCCAGGCGCTGTTCTTTGGCGATGGCGGCATCACGGCTCTCGGCGCGAATTGCTTTAATATGGCGATTGCCGGCTCGCTTGTGGCGTCGCTGGTTTACCGCGCGGTCGCCGGCTCGTCTCCGATTCAGGCCCGCCGTCGAGTTTGGGCAGGGGCGCTCGGTGGCTATGCCGGCATCAATGTCGCCGCTCTTTTCGCCGCGATCGAATTTGGCATTCAACCGATGCTGTTCAAAGACGCCAACGGAGCGCCCCTATATGCGCCATATCCACTCCACATCGCGATTCCATCGATGATGGCTGGTCATCTGACGTTTGCCGGCGCGGCGGAGTTCCTTCTGTCGGCGGGCATCATCGCTTACCTTCAGAAAACGGCGCCCGCATTGCTCAAGCGCGGAGCCGTTACGCAGACAACACGAGGCTCCGAACCCCAGATCAGCCGGGCTTGGCCGGCATGGGCGCTCCTGGGCGCCATGATGATCCTGACGCCGCTCGGCTTGTTAACAGTCGGTTCGGCCTGGGGCGAATGGTCTCCGAAAGAGTTTGCGAATCCGGCGAAGCGGCAGCAAATCGCCGCCGCGTCGGGAAATGTCGCTCCGCCCGGACAAGTTCCTTCGGGGCTTAGAAAGTTGTCCAGCATTTGGACCGCGCCGATGCCGGCCTACGCGCCACCCGTTTTTAAGAACGCTGCGTTTGGATACATGATGTCGGCGTTGACCGGTTGCGGGCTCATCATTCTCGTCTTTCTATTCGTGCATTGGGTTGCGAAAGTGTGTAATCGGCTTCTGAATCATGACCGCTCATTTCCTCGAGAAATCAATCCATAGTCTCTACCGGTCGATTGACAAGGCGAACAGCGCGGATCGCACTGGCCGCGACGGAGGATTATTGCAGGCTCTCCGGCCAGAGGTCAAATTGGCGGTCTGGCTCATCGCCATAATCGCCGCAATTGCCGCCCATAGCTTGCTGTTCATCGCCGGCCTGCTCGGTCTAGGGGTATTGCTCGGCGTTGCGTCACGCATTCCCCTCAGCCTCTTGGTCTCCTTCGTCTGGTTGCCCGTGCTAGGATTCGCGGGCCTTCTCGCCGTTCCCGCGATTTTCCTTACGCCCGGCCGCGAGTTGCTGCGCCTCCCAATACTGAACTGGACGGTAACGCAGCAAGGTCTCACCAGCTTCGGCTATCTGATTCTGCGATCGGAAACGACGGCCACTTGCACCATGCTCCTGGTCTTTTCAACGCCGTTGCCCAAGCTGTTGCGTGCCCTTCACAATTTGCGGGTGCCTCGTGTGGTCGTGACGCTCGTGGCCATGACCTATCGGTACATTTTTCTTCTGCTGCGTCTGTCATTGGAGATGTTCCAATCGCGCAGGAGCCGCTTGGTCACGAATTTGACCGGAAGCGAGCGGCGGAAGCTTATTTCATCCACCGCCGGCGTTCTCGTAACGAAAAGCTACGCGCTCAGCCAGGACGTGTACGACGCCATGCGCTCTCGTGGCTATCGGGCATAGCAAATGCCCGCCCTCTTCGAATTGGAATCAGTATCCTTTAGCTACGACGGCGTCGTGGCGCTGGATGGCCTGACGATGACTGTTCAGCCGGGTCAGCGCTTGGCCCTGTTGGGAGCCAACGGTTCCGGCAAGAGCACTCTTCTAAAATTGCTCGATGCCCTGCAGTTCGCCGGGGCAGGGAAGCTGTCATTCTGTGGCGAAACGCTTACGGAAGACCGGTTCGCCCACGATGCGTTTCAATATGCCTTCCGTAAACGTGTGGGCTTCGTGTTTCAGAACCCCGACGTGCAACTCTTCAGTCCCAGCGTGCGCGACGAATTGGAATTCGGACCCGCGCAGCTTCGCTTACCGCCTGATGAAATGAACCGCCGCGTAACGGACGCGATGGACCTTTTTGAAATTTCGCATCTGGCGGACCGCGCGCCCCATCACCTTTCTGGAGGCGAGAAGAAGAAAGTGGCGCTCGCTTCGGTGCTCGTCATGCAGCCCGAAGTGGTTCTGCTCGATGAACCGACCAGCGGCCTCGATCCCCGCAGTCAAACCAATCTCATCAACCTGTTGGATAAATGGGATGACGGCTCAAAGACTATCATCACCGCAACCCACGATCTCCACATGTTGGAGGATCTGGCCGGCCAGTGCGTGATCCTCGAACGCGGGCGTCTGATCGCCGAAGGCAACACGGCGCACATCCTCGGCGACCGCGATCTTCTCCAGCGCGCGAATCTGATCCACGCGCATCGCTCATTGCGCCACTCCGGAATACATGCCCACCACCATATGCACGAACTCCCTGAAATGGGGTCAGACTGATCATGCACCTCATGAAATTTCAGAAAAGGGATCAGACGCGACTGGTCCAATTTCGAATTCTTCATCCGGTGCATGATCAGTCTGACCCAATTTCAGGGTTATTCGGGGCTCCAATTTCGGGATCCCTTCCTCGTTAGACTCTAAACCATGTGCCGATCCCTGCTGATTCTCTCGCTGCTGCTATGTTCCGCCACGCTGCACGCCAAGGACCGTTGGCGCTTTATTGTCTCCGGCGATTCACGAAACTGCGGCGATACGGTGATGCCGGAAATTGCCGCCGCCGCTGCGCAGAACAGAGCCCAGTTCTATTGGCATCTTGGCGATTTCCGCGCCATCTATATGGTCGACGAGGATTATGCCGCGGAGCATAAAATCTCTAATCCGAAAGACCCGGCTGTACTGGCCGCTTACCAAAAAGATGCCTGGTCCGACTTCACCATCAACCAGTTGCAGCGGTTCGGCAAAACACCCGTCTTCCTCGCCCTCGGGAATCATGAGTTGATTCCACCCAAGACGCACGCCGCCGTGCTGGGCGCCTTTATCAATTGGTTCGATGCCCCAGTCATCCGCGAACAGCGCAAGCGGGACCTCGTAACCAATCCAAATTTTTGCTCAGATTGTTTAACGCAAATCCCGGCAAATCCCGGTTTGGAGGCCTATTATCACTGGATCCGCGATCGCATCGATTTCATCACGCTCGACAATTCCAACGGATCTTTCGACGATCAGCAGCTCGCATGGATCGGGGGCTTACTTTCGCGCGATGCCTCGCAACGCTCGGTGCGCGCAATCGTCGTCGGAATGCATGAAGCGCTACCCGAGAGTCTCGCCAAAGACCACAGCATGAGCAGCACTCCCACAGGCGAAGCGACAGGCCTGAAGGTATATCATGAGCTGCTGGATTTTCAGCAGCGTTCGCACAAGCCGGTCTACACCCTTGCCAGCCATTCGCATTTCTATATGGCGGGTATCTTCAACAGTCCGTATTGGCAATCGAACGGCGGCGCTCTGCCGGGTTGGATTGTGGGAACGGCCGGCGCGGTTCGCTACCCTCTACCCGCCACCGCCGGCGAAGCGCAAGCCGCAAAAACTCATGTTTACGGGTACATGATCGGCCACGTAACCAATAATCAGACCAATCCAATCCAATTCGAATTTCGCGAACTGCCCGAAAGCAGCGTCCTACCCGATGTCGCCGCCCGATTTACTGCGGACTTGGTGCACTGGTGCTGGGCGTCGAATCCTCCGTTAGAGTGACCGGATGTAAATGCGACGGAGACAGTTTCTTTCGGGCATGTTCGATCTTCAAGCGCAGATAGACAGCCTTTAGAATCGCCAGTACGGGAACAGAGAAGAACATGCCCGGAATTCCGCCGATTCGTTCGCCCGCCAGCACGCCCAGCAGCACCAGCAGCGGGTGGACTTCCACTCCCGCGCTCATCAGGTACGGGTTGAGAACGTAATCCTGAAAAACCCGGAAGCATCCCCAGAAAACGACGATCCAGAGTAGTCCGCCCGAGCCCGTTACCGCGCAAACTATCAGCATGATGATAACGGCTGAGAGTGGCCCGATTACGGGTATGAACTCCAGTACACCGGCCAGCCCGGCGAGCAACAGCTCGTAGGGATAATGCATCAAGCTCAAGAAGGCCATCCAGGCGGCAAACGAGGCCACCGCCAAAAGGATCAGAGCTCGTATGTACTTGCTCAGCAGGACATGCACATCGTCCAGGATGTCTTCGAGCGTGGTCCGGTCATGGCCATCGTCGACTGAGCCGATCAGCGCCGACCGTATCCGGATGGCATCCTTCAGCAGGAAGAACGCAAGAATGGGAACCAGAATAATGGGCAGCAGCGACCCGAGACCTGAGAGAATTTGGGCCCCCGCATGCTGTAAGAAGGGCACAACACTGCTTTCAAAGTTGGTCGCCTCCTTGCTTAGAACCTGAACCACTCTGGCGCGCAGCCAATCGGGCATCGGAACGTTATCGAGCAGCTTGCCGTGATTGACCAGCCCAGGTAACCGAACGGCCAGGCTTGTGGCTTCATCGGCGATGGTCGAAACCAATTGAATGCCTATGGTGACCAGTCCGCCGATCAACAAGAGGTAGACAATTCCCAATGCCAAGTTGCGGCGCTTCGGCATCAGCCGCTCGACTGCATCCACAACCGGCAGGATCATGTAGGCGAAGAAGATCGACGCGCCCGCCAGAATCAGCGTGTCGCGGATGAAGTAAACGATGGCCAGCAGGAGGCCGAAGAGAAAAATGGTCCAGACGACCTGCAGCGCCCGGCTATCGATTCCCAGCACTATGCATCTCCAGCACCACCGATATGCGGCATAACCACCCCCAGCCTGCTTGTTAGACTAACAGGTGTTTGTATCCGCGCCGCCTAAGCCTGTCAGGAAATCGTAATGCGTGACATGAGGCAACTGGTTGCGGAATTGCACGATCTCGAGACGAAGCTACGCCAGGGCGGCGGACCTCAAAAGATTGAGAAGCAGCATCGAGACGGCAAGCTGACCGCTCGCGAGCGTGTTACAGCGTTGATCGATCCAGATAGTTTCTTTCTGGAGACAGGTCTGCTCATCGCCTACGACAAATACCAGGGGCAGGCGCCCGGCGCCGGCGTGGTGACTGGGTTAGCGCGCATTGAAAATCGTCCCGCTGTGATCGTCGCTAACGATGCCACGGTCAAAGCGGGTGCATGGTGGCCGGAGACAATTACCAAGATCCTGCGCGCCCAGGAAATCGCCATGCGGAACCGCTTGCCCATCGTCTACCTGGTGGATTCGGCCGGGGTAAATCTCCCATTGCAGGACGGCATCTTCCCGGGCCAATACGGCGCGGCGCGAATCTTCTACTACAATTCTCTGATGCGCCGTCGGCTGCGGATTCCGCAAATCGCCGCCGTCATGGGTCCCTGCATTGCAGGGGGCGCATATCTCCCGGCTCTCAGCGACGTAATCATCATGGTCGACAAGGTTAGCTTCATGGGCTTGGGCGGTCCAAATCTGGTTAAGGGCGCAGTGGGCCAAGTCACCGATGCCGAGACCTTAGGCGGCGCCTCAATGCACACGGCGGTCAGCGGCGTTGCGCATTACCGTGCTGCCGACGATCGCGCTTGCCTGCAACTGATTCGCCGCCAGTTTGCGGCTATGCCCGCCCCTGCGCCCCGGCTTTCCGGCGCCGACCCGAAACTCGATTCTGCTGGGCTCTATGACGTTCTGCCCCACGATCATCGCCTGCCGTATCACGTGGAAGACGTCCTTGGCCGCATACTGGACGCAGGCGATTTCCTGGAGTTCCAACCCGACCACGCCAACGAATTTCTATGCGCCGCAGTTCGCCTCAACGGCCGGCAGATTGGAGTGATCGCCAATCGTCGTGGCTTTCTGAAACCGCAACTGGGGCCGCCGCGCATCGGAGGAATCGTGTACACGGAATCCGCCCGGAAAGTCGCGTATTTCGTCGAGAATGCCGAGCGTCATCGACTGCCACTCCTCTATGTCCAGGACGTATCCGGCTTCATGGTCGGCGTAGAAGCGGAAACCGGCGGCATCATTCGCGCTGGTGCGGAAATGGTGGAGAGCATGGCGTGCGCAACCGTGCCGAAGATCGTACTTACGCTGAATCATGCCAGCGGCGCTGGATATTACGCGATGGCGGGCCAGGGATTCGATCCGAACTTCACATTTAGTTGGCCCACTGCGCGCATCGCCGTGATGGAAGGCGATTCCGCTGTGCAAGCCGTCTACGGGCCGGAGCTCGACAAGCTAAAGAACGAAGGCCGCGCGCTTCCGCCCGAATTACAAGCCAAGATCGAACAGACGCGGGCCGATTATGAACGCTGGCTCGATTACAAGTACGCTGCCGCCCGTGGACATTGCGATGCCGTCATCGATCCGCTCGCCACTCGAGAAGTGCTGTCGTTTGCGTTCGAAGCCACTTGCGCCAATCGCGACACGGAGCATCTGCCGCTTCAGTTCCTCGGGTTCCAGGAGGATTGGGGCCGCTTGGACAGCGGTTCGACCAGGCTCG
Source organism: Bryobacteraceae bacterium (assembly GCA_036272835.1). GTDB lineage: Bacteria > Acidobacteriota > Terriglobia > Bryobacterales > Bryobacteraceae > Bog-105. The sequence goes on along the minus strand of DATAXY010000050.1, from coordinate 68,891 downwards.
GCTGAGGAATCGAATGGACCTTAAGATCAGGCAGAAAGCACGGGTGTTGCGCATCACCCTGAGCCGCGCCGCCAAACGCAACGCGCTGACGTCGGAGATGTGCAGCGCCATCGTAAAGGCTGTCGATTCCGTTCAAAATGCAAAGGATGTGGGATCCATCCTCATCGATGCGGAAGGCCATGTCTTCTCGGCTGGTATGGACCTCGAAGAAGCAACGCGGAAAGCGGGAGACCGCCGCCTCGCCGTTCACGAGAAGCTGTTCACGCTGGGATCGAATTCGTTGAAGCCGATCGTCATGTCCGTCGCAGGCCATGCGCTGGGAGGCGGTTTCGGTCTCGTGGCGCAAGGTCACGTCGTGATTGCGGCCGAGGGCTCATTATTCGGATTGACTGAGATTCGCATTGGGCTATGGCCCTTCGTCGTCTATCGTGCCGTTGAGGCGGCGATCGGCGCGCGCAGAACCCAGGAGCTTGCTCTAACGGGCCGCCTGATCTCTACCGAACATGCGCTGCAATGCGGTTTAGTCCATCAGATCAGCCCGCCCGCCGAAATCGCCGAACGCGCGGAGGTCATGGCCAACGACTTAGCCCGTTGCAGCCCCGAAGCAATCAAGTTAGGAATGCGGTATGTTCGCGATTCGCGAGGCAAGACATGGGCCAAGGCAGGCGAGCTTGCGAATGTGGAGCGGGCCAGGTTATTTGCAAGCCCCGACTTTGCCGAAGGTGTCGCGGCGTTCAAGGAAAAGCGCGAACCGCGCTGGCCCAGTATGCCCAAGAATTTCTATAGCGAGTCCAATCCCCAGAAGTGAGCAGTATTCGTTTATTTCGAAGCGCAAAGGGAACGGCGTGCCGCCAACACAGTGTCAGGAATTCGGGCGGCCGCCCTGGGCCCGTTTTGCGCGAATTACTCAGAACCAGCCTCTGTCTTCTCGCCTTCGCTCCGGCATGTTCGGCGGTAAGTGTTCCGGCCTTTTATCGTGATGTACTTCCCATATTGCAGTCGCGCTGCCAGAGTTGCCATCGCGTTGGAGAGATGGCGCCGATGCCCCTTACCACGTACGCCGACGTTCGGCCGTGGGCCGCATCCATCCGCACCGTCACTGCGAACCGAACGATGCCTCCTTGGTTTGCAGATCCGAGGATTGGCCATTTTTCGAACGATCCTTCTTTGACGCCGGCTCAAATCGCGACTCTCGCGGCGTGGGCCGATGAGCATGCGCCCGCCGGCAATCCAAAAGATGCGCCGCCTCCAGTCCAGTGGACCGAAGGCTGGAACATCGATAAGCCCGACGTGGTCTTCTCCATGCGCAAGCCCTTTCATCTGCCTGCCGATGGCGATGTGGATTATCAGTACATCATTATTCCCACGGGATTCAAGAAAGATCGTTGGATCAGCATGTCGGAGATTCGTCCCAGCAATCGCATGGTGGTTCACCACGCCGTCGCTTACATCCGCGAACCGGGATCGAATTGGTTGAAAGGCGCTCCTGTTGACGTCGCTTTCTCTGCCAACCAGTTGCCCACGTCCGAAGCGCGGCGCGATGCGATGTTCACCACCAGCGATCTCCTTCTTGTCTATGCACCCGGCAGCCTCCCCGATCATTGGCCCCCTGGTTATGCAAAGCTGATTCCCGCCGGGTCGGACATCGTACTCCAGATGCACTACACCACCCATGGCCGTCCCATGGAAGACCAAACCAGCGTCGGCCTGGTTTTCGCAAAACAGCCACCCCGCAAGCGTGTCATGACGCTTCAACTCACCAACGATCACTTTCTGATTCCGCCCGGCGATCCCGACAAGCAAGTCGAAGTGCATGGCAGTATCCCGAACGAGGCCGAACTGCTCAGCTTTTTCCCGCACATGCACCTGCGCGGCAAGAGTTTTGAGTACAATATCATCCCGCCCGGAGGCCACATGCGAACGCTGCTGCGCATCCCGCATTACAACTTTTATTGGCAGCTTAGCTACCGCTTGGCGCAGCCGATAGAGCTGAAAGCAGGCACAATCTTGCAAGCAGTTGCGACCTTCGACAACTCCAAGAACAACCCGCACAACCCTGATCCCGATGCCGCCGTCACCTGGGGCGAACAAACCTGGGCCGAGATGATGGTAGGTTTCTTCGATGTGGCCGTCGATCCTTCGATGGATAAAGCGAGGTTCTTCATCCGCCGAAACCGCTGAACCGCCAGTGACGATGTCTTGCGTGACAAAATAGAAAGTGCGGATTGTGCATCGGCAATAAGGCGTCTAATCCGTCTTCTTCATGTTTATTCAGCAATCACAGTTCGTCTATGATGCAGTCGTGGTTGGCTCCGGCGCCACGGGTGGATGGGCTGCCAAGCGGCTCACCGAAGCGGGCATGCGGGTAGCGTTGATCGAAGCCGGCCGCCGCATTCAGCCCAGCGAGTTTACCGAGCACAAACCTGCCTGGCAGCTTCCTTACTTAGGGCATTCTCCGCTTGTTCCCGAAACACGGCCGATACAGAGCACCTGCCCATCGTGCTCGGAATATAACTACAAGTGGTTCGTGAACGATCACGAGAACCCCTACACCCAAGAGAAGCCATTCACCTGGATTCGTATGCGAGTTCTGGGCGGTCGCACGCTGAGTTGGGGCCGGCAGTCTTATCGCATGAGCGATTTAGACTTCAAAGCCGCGTCTCACGACGGTTATGGCGATAACTGGCCAATCGGCTATCGCGAACTTACGCCATATTATGACCTCGTCGAAAGCTACATAGGCGTTAGCGGCCAACGCGAGGGCTTGCCGCAACTTCCCGACGGCGAATTTCTACCGCCCATGGAATTCACCTGCGCGGAAAAGATCTTTAAACGCGAGGTAGAAAGCAAGCTCGATAGAAGAGTTACGATCGGCCGCACCGCGATTCTGACGCGGCCGCACAATGGCCGGCCTGCGTGCCACTACTGCGGCCCGTGTTACCGCGGTTGCATCACCAAGTCCTATTTCAACAGTCCGGCGACCACCATCGCGGACGCGGAGAAGACCGGACGTCTGACGATATTCACCGATGCGGTCGCCGCGCGTCTCGTGATGAAGGATGGGAAGGCTTCGGCCGTCGCATACATCGATTCTGCGAAGCGTGAGCTCCATGAAGTCCGGGGCAAGCTCGTCGTCCTGTGCGCTTCTTCGCTCGAATCGGTCCGCTTGATGCTCAACTCCGGCGTTGCCAATTCCAGCGGAGTGCTCGGGCATTACATCTTGGACAATATGTTTCGCGGCGGTGCGGATGGGTTGATTCCCGCTGCTAAGCCTTCACCCTGGAGCGGAGCGCCCGCCCGGCCGAACGGAATATACATTCCGCGCTTTCGCAACGTAACTGAAAAAGAGACCAACGGCTTCATTCGCGGCTATGGCTATCAGGGTGGCTGCTCGCCGTCATTTCGATTTCGGCGCGCCTGGAATCGGTGCTCACTACAAGGAGGCCGTTCGCAATGGCCATTGGGGGATGCGCCTCAACTTGTACACCGAGTGCCTGGCCCGAAAGGAGAATCGCGTAGAGATCGACCGCTCACGGACCGACGCCTGGGGCATTCCCATCCTCAAAATGAATGTGTCGTGGAGCGACAACGAACTGAAAATGTTTGCCGACGCGCAGCATGAGGCGACAGCCATGTTGAAAGCTGCCGGCGCTCAGAATATACGGCTCTACGATGAACGCTCCAAGCCCGGCGCTGCGATTCACGAAACCGGCGGCGCGCGCATGGGGGACGATCCCAGAACTAGCGTCTTGAGCCGCTACAATCAGGCGCACGACGTCGAAAATCTTTTTGTCACAGATGGAGCTTGTTTCGTTTCAAATGGCTGCCAGAATCCAACGCTCACGATGATGGCGATCACCGTCCGGGCATGTGATTACATCACGAAGGAGTACGCGAAGAAACTGGTATGAGCGGCAAAGGTTTATCGAGACGGGCATTCGCTGCCGGTTTGGCGGTTGTTCCGCTTGCCAAGAGCAAAACGGGTTCCATCCAGCAGACGCCGGAAGCGACTGCGCCCGCCACGCCGGTTGAATCTGAATGGCATGCTCAAGTATTCGACGATCATCAGATCGAGACAGTAGCCGTCCTCGCGGAACTGATCATCCCGAAGACCGATACACCTGGCGCTCGCGATGCCCTGGTCCATCAACATCTCGATCGCATCCTGTCGGTGTCTCCTGAACCGGCCAAGGTCAAGTTCCTGGAAGGGCTTTGGTGGTTGGACGGCTACTGCCGTCAGTCTGCGGCGAAGCCATTCATCGAATTTTCGCCCGCCGAGCAGATGGAGATCCTGGTAAAGCTGTACGGTAGTTCTGAGCCGGACCTTAAGCCTGGCACCGAATTCGTGTATCTGGCGAAGAGTTGGACCGCGAAGATCTACTATTCGACGCAGATCGGCATCGAAGAACTGAACAAGGGCGGACGAGTGCCTTCCAGTTACGTTCGCCCGTGCGACGTCCAAAAGAGCTGAGCCTCCTGCGGCGGTCGCGGGTTCGTAACAATCTAAGAATCCCTATCGACATGCAGGATAATCCTCGGTATCCTGGATCAGTTCAATAGATATACACACTTTCAGGAGAATGAGGTGTACTTTGTGAGTGTTATGAAGCGTGCGCTTCTTGCAATGTCGCTCGCTGTTTTCGGCAGCTTGTCAATATTGGCTCAATCGACAGGGCGAATCAGCGGTACTATTGTCGATCCCAGCGGCTCTGTTGTGGCAAAGGCTGCGGTCACGTGCACCAACAGCCAGACGGGCCTGACCCGCGACACGGAGACGAATCAGGACGGCATCTTCGTCTTCCCCGACGTGCCAATCGGCACTTACACGGTCACGGCCACGGCACAAGGATTTCAGACGGTGCGGCGCGAGAACATTTCGCTGTTGACGGGCCAGAGTCTCGAACTGAAGTTCTCATTGTCCATCGGCGCCACGTCGCAGACCGTTCAAGTCACTTCCGGGGCGCCGCTCGTGCAAACCGACTCCTCCAGTGTCCAGGCCTCCGTCAATCAAAAACAGATGCAAGATCTTCCCTTGAATGGGCGGAACGCCCTGCAATTGACGACATTGACGCCTGGAACCGTTTTGACCAACGTTGGCACTGAGTCGGGGCAGCAGGACAACACGGGACTCTCAGTAAACGGCCTCCGAGCGACGCAGAACAACTTCCAGTTGGACGGCACGAAATACACTAACCGCTTTTTTGACTCCGTTCCAACCATGCCCGATCCCGATGCGCTGGAGGAGTTCACAGTGCAGTCTTCGAACTATAGCGCTGAGTACGGCGGAGCGGGCGCGCTCATCCAGTTATCGACACGCTCGGGCTCCAACCAGATCCACGGTACTGCCTTCGAGTTTTTACGGAACACGAAACTGGATGCCCGCAACTTCTTCAACATCTCAAGACCTCCGTTTAAGCTGAATCAGTTCGGAGGCACCGTGGGCGGCCCGATCAGGAAAAATAAGACTTTCTTCTTCTTTTCTGCGCAAGATACTGAACAACGCTCGGCTCCTAGCCCGATCTCTATCACGACTCCTACGGCGGCTGAGCGAACTGGCAACTTCTCGTCTATCACCACGAAAATCATCAATCCGGCCACGAACGCGCAATTTCCGGGCAACATCATTCCCACATCGATGTTTAATCCCATTTCGGTAGCCGTTGCCAATGCGCTCCTGCCTGTTCCAAATAGCGGTACGCAGTATATTTCGACTGCGAATCAGAATCTGGACGATACGCAGTATCTGGTGAAGATCGATCACGCCTTCACCGACAAAGACCACTTCAGCGCTCGATATTTTTACGACGAGAATAACTTCCAGAGGCCATTTAACGCTCCTACCGGCTTCTATGCGGAAAACCTGTTTCGCAATCAAACACTAACCTTGAACGAAACCCACGTTTTTACGCCTACCTTGACCGCGACCTTCTTTGCCAGCGCCGACCGTTTCGCACGTACGCAAATTCCCGTCGATCCGGGTCTGCAAACGCTCCAGAGCTTCGGTCAGAATGTGCCCTTGGGGACAAGCGTGCCGGTCTTCCCTGGAATTCGGCTGAACATCTCGGGGTTCGTGGATATCTTCTCGGGCGGCGCTTTGCGTCAAGATCCCACAACTTTCGAATATCGCGCCCAGGCAGTAAAGGTCTTGGGCGCTCACAGCATCAACTTCGGCGCGGCATTCGAGCGTACACGAATCGATGCGAACGACTACTCCTATACGCCTGGCGACAACACTTTCAACGGGCAGGTCACAGGGTCAGCCTTAGCCGACTTCTATCTTGGGTATGAATCTCAGTTCTTCCAAGACAATGGACGAACGTTCTACCTGCGGGAAGACAGACCTTCGTTATACGTTCAGGATGATTGGAAGATAAACCGTCAGTTCACATTGAATCTTGGGCTTCGCTGGGATCCGTGGCTTCCGCCCATCGACCGGAACAACTCTCTTACAGCTTTTGTTCCAGGCGTCGAATCCACCATTGCCCCAAACGCGCCCAGAGGCCTGCTGTATCCCGGCGATCCCCGTGTCCAATCGTCCGTGTTCAAACAGAATTGGAAAGATTTCGCCCCCAGGGCAGGTTTTGCCTGGAACATTGGCGGCGATCAGAAAACCGTGATCCGAGCCGCATATGGCATTTTCTATAGCTTCCCCGAGGGACTTCTCTATCAGCGCACCGACGCCACACAACCCACAGATCTTTACTTGAGCATTCCAGCCCCCCAGAGCTTTACCAATCCCTATCTCGGATATTCCGGAGGAGATCCGTTTCCGCGGGGACACATTCTGCCAAGCGGCTTTTCGACTTACACATTTCTGGAGCCAGTGTCCGGGGGCATGCTCGATCCGGCATCGAACGTTGGTTATACGCAAAATTGGAATTTTACCGTAGAGCATCAATTTGCGAGCAATACCGCACTGTCGGTCGCTTATGTAGGAAATCACGCGGTGGACATAATGGGCTCGCGGCAGTTCAATCCGGCAATTTTCGGACCTGGGGCAACAGTAGCAAACGAGAATTCCCGCCGCCTCTATCCGGGATTAGGCGCAGTTGAACTCGCCAGTTCATATGTGTATGAAGAGTTCGAGTCGTTGCAGGTGAATGCGACAAAACGATTCAGCCAAGGCTTGACATTGCTATCCAATTTCACGTGGGGCAAAACGATCGACGATACTTCGAGCGCCACGGAAGGCAACTCGGGGCCTCCGAATCCGTTCAACTTCAACAGCGCCCGCGGACCCGCCGATTTCGATCAGGAATTCCGGTTTAATCTCTCGCTGGTCTATGCACTGCCTCATGTCCACGTGACTGGATTCAAAAATGTGTTGTTGAACAATTGGCAAGTCAATACCATTACCAGCCTGTATAGCGGTTTGCCCTTCACCGTCGTCAGCGGCACCGATCGGTCGCTGTCTGGCATCGGCAACGATTATTCGGACCAGATTGGCAACGCGGCGAGTCCTTCCGGCGTGAGTCAGGTAAAGGAGTACTTCAATACGGCTGCGTTTACTCAGGCGGTTATCGGAACCTTCGGAAACGTCGGCCGCAATAGCCTGCGCGGCCCTGGATTCTTTGACGTTGACGCATCGATATTCAAGGACTTTCTCTTGACGGAGCGGTATCATTTACAGTTCCGCGCGGAGGCCTTCAATATTGAGAATCGCCCCAATTTCAATAATCCAAACGCGACGGTGTCTTCATCCGTCACGTTCGGAAGTATTACCGCTGCGGGCAATCCTCGCGTTCTGCAGTTTGCACTTAAGTTGTTCTTCTGATATGGGCATCAATCAGCCGCTGCGCTACATCTGTAATGTATGCCTTCCATACAAGATGTTGCCGTGGAGGACCCTGCGCTGAGGGAGATGGACGCGCCGCACGGCGAGGGATTGAAGCCGTACGCCCGAGTAGCAGCGGTGTTTGCCTGCGGCGCATTCGCCTTTCTGAACATGTATTGCACGCAGCCGTTGCTGCCGTTGCTGGCACGGGTCTTCCGGGCTTCCGAAGCGAGCGTCAGCTTGACCATCAGCGCTTCTACACTTGGGGTCGCGTTTTCAGCGGCGCTGCTGGCGATGTTCGGCGAGCGGCTCAACCGGAAGCGGACAATTGTCGGCTCTATGATCGCCATGGCCATTATCACCGTCCTCACCGCAACCGCGCCGAATCTTCCGGTGCTTACGGTCTGGCGGCTCTTGCAGGGCTTCTTGACGCCAGGAGTCTTCATCATCACCATTGCATACGTAACCGAAGAGTGGCCGGCCCATCTGGTACCGAGAGTCATGAGCTGGTATGTAGCCGGCACCGTCTTCGGCGGTTTTTCGGGCCGGGTCACCGGGGGAATGCTGTCTGAACACTATGGATGGCGTCCGATGTTTGTGGTGCTGGGAGTTGCTGGGATGGGCGGCGCGTGGCTCGCGCATCGCTTGCTGCAGCCCTCTGCCCCGAGAGCTATGTCGAGCACCATCGGCGGCGCCTCCCGCTTTGCGCCAATGCTCGCGAACCTAAAGAATCCGCGGCTGCTGGCGACGTTTGGCATCGGCTTTTGCATGCTCTTCACGCTGGTATCGTTATTCAGCTACATCACTTTTCACCTTGCCGCCGCCCCCTTTCACTTATCGACAGCGGAATTGAGCTGGCTCTTCACGGTGTACCTCTTCGGCCTGTTAACTACGCTGGCCGTAGGCACGGTGCTGGCGCGCATTGGATTGCTGCATGGCATCCTGGGCGCCATTGGGCTGGGCTTGGTGGGCACTTCCTTGACACTGGTGCCTTCTCTTGTGGCGGTGGGTCTTGGGCTATCGCTCGCGAGCTCGTGTGTTTTTATCGCGCAAACCTGCGCCAACAGTTTCTTGCGAGACGCCGCGCCAAGGGGCACTCGTGTTTCGGCGGCCGGACTGTATATCTGCACCTATTACATCGGCGGGACCGTTGGTGGAGTGCTGCCTGGCTTGTTTTGGAAACAGGCGGGCTGGCCGGGCTGCGTCACTTTGACGTGTGGATTCCTGATGATCGCCGCGGCGCTGGCGTTCTTTGGATGGCGGCGAGCAATGGTTCCGGACCCGATCCCACTTTAAATTGCGGTCTCGATTACGGCTTCGCAGCGTATTTTACTCGTATCTTAAGGCGCGTGCCGGTTCTATGCGCGAGGCCTTTCGAGCTGGAATGAAAGCCGCCAACAAAGTGACGCCGAGAATTGCCGGCAAAATCATAAGAAAGGCGGCAAAGTCGATTCCCGAGGTCGCAAACACTGCATTTAAGCCTTTTTCCGCAGCCAGAGCCAAGAAGAGACCGATGCCGATGCCTATCGCAACGAGGATGACCGCCTGCCGAAGGACCATACGAAGGACCGTTCCGGCATCGGCGCCCACGGCGATGCGAATTCCAATTTCGCGGGTTCTTCGACTTGCCGTGAATGTCATCAGGCCATAGAGGCCCGCCATGGCTAGAATTAATCCCACCAGACCCATTGCGCTCACGGTTTGGGTGATCATTACGGGCGCACTCACGACCCTCTTTTGGTAGTACTCCTCAATCGTTCGCACGTCGAAGGTTGGTTGACCTGCGTCGATATTTCTTACGAGTTCGCGAACGGGCTCAATCAATGCGGCCGACGGACCTTCGGTTTGAACTAACAGTGTCATTCCGCTGCGCGGATGCTGTGCGAACGGCAAGTAGACAAATTCAGTCGGAGGCTCGCCCATCCACTCATACTTTGCAGTTTTCGTTATTCCCACGATCTCGACCAATGGACCGCTGGGACTGTCGCTCCGGAATCGCTTGCCCAGCGCGTCGCTATTCGGCCAATAGTGTTTGGCGAATTGCTCGTTGACCACAGCGACTTTCGAAGATGTTGCGGTGTCCGTCTCGCGAAAGCCGCGGCCGCGAACCATCTGGACTCCGAACGTACTGAAGAAGTGGTCGCCGGCTACATCCATATCCACGGAAATGCTCTCCTTACCCGCCGGCATTTGATAACCCTCCGGTATGACGCTGAGGCCGTCTCCCCCCGTCCCCATCGGCAGCGCGCCAGTAAGCGCCGCCGAGGTTACGCCGGGCAAGGCGCGGACACGCCGGATAAGGTCTTCATAAAACCGCTGCGTTTGTGCTTCGCTATACCGCACCAATTGCGGATCGAAAGCCATCGTTAGCAGATGATCGGTGCGGAAACCCGGACCGCCTCGCCACTTCTGCTGAAAGTCCCTGACCATCTGAAGCGCCGCGGTCAGAAGAGCGAGCGATGCGGCAATTTGGCAGATGACCAGCGCATTACGGCCCCAAAGCCGGCGCTTACCGGGGATCTCCACGTCCGCTGTTTTGAGAGCGGTTACGAGATTTGTGCGAGTGGTCTGCAATGCCGGTGCCAACCCGCACAAGACTGCGCTCAATAACGAAATAGCCAGGCTGAACAAGAACACGCGTCGATCCAGTTGGACCGAAAGACGAATGGGCAGATCCGTTGGCACGTTGAGACGACTAAAGAATGCTATGCCGCCGTATCCCAACGCGATTCCGACGGCTCCTCCCATGAGTGCAATCAGAAAGCTCTCCGTCAGAAGAAGGCGCACCAAACGAAATCGCCCTGCACCAATAGCCAGCCGCACGGCGATCTCCCGCGAACGAGTGCGCGCGCGGCCAAGTAGGAGGCCGGCTACATTCGCGCAAGAAATCAGAAGCACGGCGCCTGCGAGTGCCAGCAGCATGCCGATTAGCGCCGCATCGGTGGGATCGCTTTGAAGCCGCATCGCGAACTCAGTTCGAACGGCGATTTCCCGGTTGCGGTTGGTCTTCGGGTAGGCGCGCTGCAGGTTTTTGGCGATGACGCCCAATTCCGCGCGAGCTTGACCGATCGAGACGCCGGGTTTGAGTCTACCCTTGACCATCAGCTCGTGATCGCCGCGATTCTCGAGCGGGTTTCGCTTTGGATCGGCGATTAAACGCGGCCACATCATGATGGGAACGAAGACGTCGGGACGAACATATTGATCGAGACCAGTGAACGTTTTTGGTGCAACGCCAATAATGGAGAACTCGATGCCATCAAGAAGAATGTGGCGCCCGATTACCGATCGATCGCCGCCGAATTGGCTTTGCCAAAAGTCATTCCCTAGTACGACCACCGCATCCCGGCCTGGAATGCGGTCTTCTTCCGAGTTGAAATCCCGCCCGAGTTCGGGCCGCACACCCATAACGCGAAATAGATTGCCGCTTACAAGGATGCCGCCTTTCAGCTTGGCCGGTTGGCCCGGGCGCGATGCGAAGCCGAAGCCGGTCACGTCGGTAAACGCCGCCAGCCCGTCGAAGCTCTTGCTCTTATCGCGATAATCGACGTAATCGCGATACGACAACGGTCCGGTGGTTTCAGCGAACGAATTCGGTGTAAAGCTGCTCACCGTGACAATTTCACTTGGTCGATAGACTGGCAGCGGCCGCAGCAAGAGCGCATCCGCCAGGCTAAAGATGGCACTGTTGGCCCCGATTCCGAGTCCAAGCGTTAGAACGACGAGGATACTGAAAAGCTTTGAATGTCCGATGGCTCGGGCCGCGTATTGCAAATCGGCGGCAAAATCACTGAACCAACGAACCTGGCGCATATCCCTGATCTCCTCTTTTCGTTGTTGCAGGCCGCCTATTGCGCGCAGAGCACGATAGCGCGCCTCGCGAGCGTCCAGACCGCGAGCCAATCCTTCTTCGACTTTGCACTCCAGGTGGAAGCGCAGTTCTTCATCCATCTCGTCTTCAACGGTTCCGCGGCGAAAGACGGAGCGTAATCGCAGCGGCAACACGTAACGCCAACGCGGCCAGGGCATCTCACGCTTCCTTTAGACGAATGACACGGGATATAGCCGACGAGAGACGGACCCAATTCGCGGATTCCGCCTCCAGTTGCTTACGGCCCGGTGCGGTCAGTGAGTAGAACTTGGCACGGCGGTTATTCTCAGTTTGTTTCCACTCAGCCTTGATCCAGCCTTCCTGTTCCAGCTTGTGCAGGGCCGGATAGAGCGACCCTTCAGTGACTTGCAGGACGTCACCGGAGACTTGCCGCAAGCGGATGCTGATGGCCCAACCATGCAGCGGCTCGAGCGTCAGGATTTTCAACAGCAGTAGGTCGAGCGTTCCCTGAACCAGATCCTGTGGTTTGCTCACGCGATCCAACCTTCCCTTGGTTACCAAGAGCAGGATACATCAAAGTGCCCTTGGTAAGCAAGGGGAGAATATCAACTATTCGCACCGGGGCTCCACGACGGATTGACTTTTGAGTGGAAAGAGGGAGGCCGGCGACTCGGCCCTGGTTTGCGATTTCCAGGTACGGATTGAGCGCGCTTCGAACTATGCGTACCGATCGACGTCAAGCTCCTGCCAGAATCAGCGGATCGTCGAAAATATCACCCACAGTCTCCAGTCTTGTCAATGGCTTATAAAACGAGCATTTCTTGCAGAACTCCGGCACGCCGTGCAAGCGCCAGTTCCACAGCCGGCGTGCCCTTTCACCGTTGTAGAGTTCTGCCAAGGAAGATTCCGAAAGGCTGCCCAAATGGAGGCTTTCCGCGCTGTCGTAGTCATCGCATGGACAGAACGAAACTCTGCCGTCCCAGAACACCTGGCAAGCTAGTAGCGGAATCAAGCATTGATCTTTCTGGCTCGGTATCTCATGCCATTTGGCATCAGCCGGTAGATTAGAACTGATATCAAAGACTCCCCAGTTGGAGTAACTGTAGACTGGGGGCGACAGCAAAACCGTGGCCTTACAATCCCGATAACCGTCTAATTTCTCAAGCCACCGGTACGCTTCTTCCGGCTCGCGGCGAATCAGCAAACGAAACCCAAACGCTATCTCGTTCCGCGCCAGGCGCAGAATCCGCTCGATCCCCCTAATGAGCCGCTGGTAAGTGTCCCGCCGGGTCATCGTCCGATACTCGGATTCATTTAGCCCGTAAACAGAGATGTTTATGCGCCGCAGCCGGCTTAAAACATAAGCCAGATCCTCATCATTCAGTAGATCGGCGATCGCGGCGTTCGTCGTGAAAGAGAGGCTGCGGATGGCGGGAAAGTCCTGGCACCGCCGCACCCGCTCGACCAGGTGCCGGTCCAGAAGCGCGTCGCCCACCACGGGTGTGAATGAGAGGTGTCCTCCGCCCATTGCGGAATATTCGTTCAAAACCTTGTCAAAGAGCTCCATCGACATGGTCCCCTTGGGCCGGGTTTGCTGGTCGTAGGCGCAGATGATGCAGGAATTGTTGCACAAGTTCACGGTCTCGCAGAACAACGCGATTGGGCGGAATCCTCCTGGATGTGTCAAGTATTTCTTAAGACGTTGTTTGTTCAAAATCTCGTGGGGAGAGAACAAAACGTCCGTATCACCCGGCTGCCACCAGACCCTGCGATCGACATTCACTGGCGTGGGAACCGCCGAAATACTTGCCAGATCGTCCAGCCACATGACTTGCTCTTGCACGATGGAAGGGTGGAAGTAATAGCATCCGGGATGAGCAGGTGTCATTACCTTCAATTGGTAGCTACAGCGCGATCCCGCCCCAACGGGGGGATGCAGATCCGTCCGAAGTCCGTCCCAGACGACCACGTCTCCCGTGCTCGCGTCACGCCAATGGTAGGAAAGGCGCAGCGGCGCAACGGCTTGACTGTCCAAATCGACGTCAGAGGCGTTGTTCAGCGTAATCCGCGCGATACAGGGCGCTGATGTTTCGTCCGACGGCTCGAAATCATCTACAACCAGCGATAACCGGCGAGCTACATCGGCGGAGATGACTTCCATGACCTAATCTTCGACTTAGTCTCTCATACCGAGCGCTGCTCTCACTTCGCTCCCCCAATAGGCTGGGGAATCGAAACTACGGGATCATCAGGTGGTACCCCTTACGCCCGGCATATCGCCGCCCACCCGTTTCGCATCACTCTTCAAAGCCGCATAGATATGTCGAAAGCAGCCGTTGAAGCAGCGGTTCGTGGGGATAGGGATGAATCTTGTAATGGCGGAAACCTTCGCCGAAGGCGACGCCCGCTCTAGCGCCACAAGCACGCGTCCAATCCTCCATATGCTTCAGATAATCGTCCGTTCCGTGCTGCTGCTGAAGCCACCGGCGTTGACTGGCGTGCTTGGCGAGCATCGCGCGCTTGGCATCGAATGTAGATTCAATATTGATGGTGAAATCGGGAACTGTCAGATTCCCGCTCCGGTCCCGCTGGTCGATCGGGTCCATGAAGTATAGATGGGGAATGGCCGGGAGAGGCGGGCCGGTCGCCGGTGTCGTGTAATTCGGAATAGACGCCGCGAAACAGGCGTCGCGAACCAGTTGGCTGGTCGCTTCGTGATCGGAGAGATAATCGCTCGGAGCGGCTGTAAGAACAATCCCGGCGCGAAGATCGCGAAGCAGGCCGGTTATCGCGCGTCGCGACGGATCGTCGCTGAAAATTGCCATGTCGCGAAAGCCGCCCCAACGGTACTTAGCCCCAATCAGCGCAGCGGATGCCGCGGCCTCGGCCTTCCGAATGGCTGCGAGTTCGTCCGGGCCATGAATCATCGACCCGCAATCGCCGGCGCTCAGGGTCACAATGGTAATTTCGTGCCCCAAGCCGGAAAGTAGCGCCAGCGTGCCTCCCGCAAGAATTTCTGCGTCGTCGGGATGCGCATGGATACTGGCGATCCGCATCAAGTCCTCCTAGTCCGGCGTTCGCCGCGTTCTAGCCCCGGACTGTACCCGCAACATTGTTAGCCCAGTAAGTTGGGCGATCAGCAACGACCTTGTGGAGAAGCGTTGGCGGAAATTGCCGTCAACGCTCTTCTGATCTTGATGCTAATGCGGCCAGTGGTTGTGATGAACCTGATAGTCCTTCAGGTGGTTCACGTCGTCGGCTAAAACCTGTCGATCACGCGGCGCTAAGCGATCGTCATTCGCAGATTTCCGGACCGAGTCGATAACATCGTTCAGGATGCCATTGTCCCAGCGGCCGTGGTCAAGGTCCGCTTGTAACTGTGTTAATTCTTCCTTTGTTCTCTGGAGACGTGCATGTTCCCGGTCGCTCGCTCTCCTCGCGCTCCAAACATGGTCCAGGTCTGTCCTGACCTCTAAGAATACGTGGGATCGCCACCGGTCCCCTCGATAGCGCTCGTCACGCTCGTGATACCAGTCTTGTGCGACGGCATTCAATCCAAGAATTGCTGCTAACATTAGCCCCGCTGTAACGGTCTTCTTCATCGGCATAGGCCCTCTGAATCTATAGTCTCTGAAATTGGGTCAGACTGATCATGCACCGGATGAAATTTGTGAAATTGGACCAGACGCGACTGCGCCAAAATTATTTTTTGGCGATTCCCGGCTCGACGAAACGAGAAAACTCCCTTTTTTTGAAGTTGGACCAGACGCGACTGGTCC
Organism: Bryobacteraceae bacterium; assembly: GCA_036272835.1. Classification (GTDB taxonomy): domain Bacteria; phylum Acidobacteriota; class Terriglobia; order Bryobacterales; family Bryobacteraceae; genus Bog-105. The sequence continues at coordinate 53,506 of DATAXY010000050.1, read as the reverse complement.
AATTTCGAATTCTTCATCCGGTACACGATCAGTTTGACTCATTTCCGGACGAGTCCAATCGGCCGGCTTCCTCGTCGCACATGCAAACGAGGATCGTGTACAGGCGAGCGGTGATCTCCTGCCCACGCTCAATGCATTGAACCGGCTCATCTCCACTGAAGGTAGCCTCTCCATCGACTTTTTTTACGGCATCGATGCCAGTCAGTTCGCAGCGGAAAGCTCTGAGGATACCGTTGATCCATCTGCCGGGAGCCTGCGCTTCTCGCTCTCGCGTTATCAGGCCGACGGCCTGGTGCGTTACCGTGACGCCATTGCTGCCATTCACTTGACGGGCAGGTTATAAGAACATGAGAAGTAATCAAATTATGTCGCAAACACCTGCGCACCTTCGCGCGTCAGCAAGCGGCCACTCACCAATAATTATCAAGTCGTATCTACTCATCCCCGTGCTGTCGGTCATTCTCTTTACTTCCGGCTGTGGCGCGAAAAAAGAGGCCCGCGATAGTGCTGAAGAATTCCCTACTCCCGTTCAAGTCGCCAAGGCCATCCGTGGCTCTATTGAACACATCGTGACCGCTCAGGGCGTTCTCTACCCCATTCGCCAGTCTGCCATCACTCCCAAAATTACTGCGCCCGTACAGCACTTCCTGGTCAACAGGGGTGATCATGTCCGCGAAGGCCAACTCATCGCCCAACTCGAAAATCGCGATCTCGTCGCCTCCGCCCTCGAAAGCAAAGCCCTATACACACAGGCAGAATCGCAATACCAAACTGTCACCGGCGGAACTCTTCCGGAAGACATGATCAAAGCGCGCACCGATCTCGATTCCGCCCGTCAGGCTCTCGATGCTGCGAAAAGGGTCTACGAGAGCCGCGTCGCTCTTGTCAAGGAAGGCGCGCTCGCACAGCGTCTAGCCGACGATGCCAAGGTTGCGATGGTCCAGGCACAGGGGGTATTCGATACGGCTCAGCGTCATCTGGAATCCTTGCGGTCCGTCAGCCGCGCTGCGCAGATCAAGACCGCCCAAAGCCAGGTCGAGGCCGCCCAAGCGCATTACCAAAGTTCTCAGGCCCAAGTCGATTATTCGGAGGTGCGCAGCCCCATCACTGGCATCATCGCCGATCGTCCGACCTCCGATGGCGAAATGGCCAATGCCGGCTCTCCCCTGATGACCATCGTCGATATCTCCCAAATTGTTGCCCGGGTCCATGTGCCCGTCGCTAACGCCGCCGACGTCAACGTTGGGGACAAAGCTGTCATCACCTCGGCCGATGGCGATCTGGACGGTAAGGTCACCGTCGTCAGCCCCGCCGTCGATCCGTCCAGCACTACCCTCGAAGTCTGGGTCCAGGCCGCGAACCCGCACGAAAAGTTCAAGCCCGGAACCACTGCCAATGTCAGCATCGAAGCTGGGACCGTCCCCGATGCCGTCATCGTTCCGGTCTCGGCTCTACTCGCCTCCGATGAGGGCGGATCGAAGGTAATGGTCGTTGGGCCCGATTCCACCGCCCAGGAACGTCCGGTCAAGGCAGGCGTGCGCCAGGGTGATAACGTCCAGATTCTCGATGGCATCGAACCCGGCGACCAGGTCGTAACCGTTGGCGGCGTCGGCCTTGAAGACAAGACCAAAGTCGTCGTCCAAGCTACCGGCACCGGCAAAGCGGACAAAGACGACAAGGACGCAACTGAAAAATGAACCCCGAGTTCGTCACCCGTCCCGCGCCTCCCGAAACCGCGGAGCACGAACACTGGACCGCCCGGTTCGGCAAGCCCATTCTCTTTTTCATCGTCACTCTGGTGGTCGTCGGCGTATACCTGGCCGGCAGCATACCCATCGCCGTCTTCCCCAGTACGGATTTTCCCCGCATCGTGGTCGCTATCGATAACGGCGTTATGCCTATCGACCAGATGCAGGTCCTCATCACTCGTCCTGTGGAAGAGGCGCTCAACATCGTCCCGGGCCTGACCAGCGTCCGCTCACTTACCTCTCGCGGATCTGCGGAAATCGACCTCTTCTTCGACTGGTCCGTGAACATGTTCCAGACGCTGGACCTCGTCAACGCTGCCCTTGCCCGCGTCCAGGGCCAATTGCCGCCCACCGCCGCCATCACCGCCAATCGACTTACCTTCGCCGCCTTCCCCATCCTCGGCTACAGCGTCGTCTCCGACACCATACCTCAAACTCGCCTCTGGGAGATCGCCACTTACACCGTCAAGCCTCGTCTCAATCGTCTACTGGGTGTCTCCACAGTCGTCGTGCAAGGCGGCCAGGAGCCCGAGTTCCAGATCCAACCCGACCCCGCGAAGCTCCTCAAAACGCAGGTCACCATTCCGGCCATTCTCGACGCCGTCGCCAAAAGCAACATTCTTGATTCTCCCGGCCTCTTCTCCAGCCGGCACCAACTCGTCTTGGGCTTGGTCAGCGGCCAAGCCACCACATCCGCCGAAATCGGCGACATTCCCGTCCGCATCTCTCCCTCAGGCGCTCCCGTACGCGTCGCCGACATTGGCACAGTCGCGCCCTCGGTCAAGCCCGTCTATACCATCGTCACTTCTGAAGGCAAGCCGGCCGTTCTCCTCAACATTTATCGCCAACCTGTCAGCAACACCGTATCCGTCGCCGCCGAAGTCAAAGTTGAGCTCGATGCCCTCCGCTCTTCGCTACCCTCAGGCATCCGCATCACCCCCTTTTACGATCAATCGGACGTGGTCAACGCTTCCATCAACAGCGTCCGCGATGCCATTCTCATTGGGCTTGTCCTGGCGGCAATCGTCCTGGTCGTCTTTTTGCGCGATTGGGGCAGTTCGCTGGTGGCTGGCCTCGTCATCCCCGCTACGCTTGGCATCACGTGCATCGCGCTCCACGCCCTTGGCCAGAGCTTCAATCTGATGACTCTGGGTGGACTGGCGGCCGCCGTAGGCCTTGTGATTGACGACGCCATTGTGGTGGTCGAAAACATCGTTTTACATCGCCAATCGGGCCAGTCTCGCGGCCAGGCTATTCGCAGCGCGCTCAACGAAATTCGAGTGCCCTTAGTCGGCTCCACCGTCACTCCCATCGTCGTGTTTCTGCCGCTGATCAGCATCACCGGCGTCACTGGAACCTTCTTCCGCGCCCTGGCCGTGACCGTAGGCGTCGCGCTTCTCACCTCGCTCGCGCTCGCCCTGACCTGGACGCCCGCTCTCAGCCATTATCTGCTTCGCTCCACCCCCAGGTTGCCGGGCCACGGTGGATCCGAAACCGGTTTCATGAGCCGCATCGTCCGCCTTTACGGCCGCACTATTCAATTAGTCCTAAAAGCCCCCATCATCCTGATTCTTGCCAGCCTCGCGCTCATCGCCGCGTCGTACTTTTGCTACAACGCGCTCGGTTCCGATCTCTTGCCCTCCATGGACGAAGGTGGCTTCGTTCTCGACTACCTCATGCCCGCCGGAGCTTCGCTCGAAGATACCAACCGCGTTCTGGTCGGCGTCGAAAAGATCCTCCACGGCATTCCGGAGGTCTTGAGCACCTCTCGCCGCACCGGCCTCCAACTCGGACTTGCCGCTGTCACGGAAGCCAACACCGGCGATATCTCCGTCATGCTCAAGCCGCATCGCAGCCGCGGAGTCGAGGAAATCATCGGAGAGGTCCGCACTCAAATCAACAAGCAGTATCCGATGCTGGACACCGACTTTACCCAGGTCTTGCAGGACATGATCGGCGATCTCACCAGTTCGCCCGACCCCATCGAAGTCAAGCTGTTCTCGCCCGATCCCACTCTGCTTGCGCTATGGGGACCCAAGGTGGGCGACACTATCAAGAAACTTCCCAGCGTCGTCGACGTAAAAAATGGAATTGAGGACACGATCAGCGGTCCCGCCGTCGTTTGGTCTGTCGATCCGGCGACAGCCGCCCGCGCCGGGTTTACGCCGCAGGAAATTGAACTGGATGCCTCCGCGATGCTCGATGGCGAGCCTGCTCCCACTCCCATCGTCATTAATGGCCGTGCCTATACGCTGCGCGTCCGCTTTCCCGAATCCTCGCGCCAGAGCCTCGAAGACATCCAGAACACCCTGCTCGTAAGCGGCACCGGTCGCACCGCGACTTTAGGCACGCTCGCCTCTCTGCAAAACATTCCCGGTCAAACCGAAATCAGCCGCGAAAATCTACAGCGCGACATCGCTGTCACCGGTCGCCTGCAGGGCCTCAATCTCGGCGCCGGAGTGGCCGAAGTCAAGAAAGCGGTCGCCGCGCTTCGCATCCCGCCCTCGATTCGTGTGGAATATGGCGGAACCTACGCCACGCAGCAAAAATCCTTCCACGACCTGGTCATCGTACTCTCTCTCGCGGTCGTCCTCGTCTTCATCGTCCTGCTTTTGGAGTTCCGCTCCTTTGCAGCGCCCATTGCCATCCTGGCTTCAGCCCTGCTGTCCACGTCCGGCGTCTTCTTTGCGCTATTCATCACTGGAACCACGTTTAACCTGTCGTCGTTCATGGGCCTCATCATGGTCATAGGCATTGTTGCCAAAAACGGCATTCTCCTTCTGGATGCCGAACAACGCTTCCATGCCGAAGGCGCCAACCCGCGTCAGGCTATGATCCACGCCGGCGAACGCCGCCTGCGGCCAATCGTCATGACTGCTCTCGCGACGGTTGCCGGCATGGTCCCGCTCTCTCTCGCCATCGGAGCCGGTTCCCAAATGCTCCAGCCCCTCGCTATCGCGGTCATTGGCGGCATCGCCGCCTCTTTGCTTCTTTCGCTAATTGTGACGCCCGTCGTCCATTACTATGTCTCCGGCAACATTCGCGTTTAAGCCGATTTCCGCTACTCAACGCCTCGCCTTACCGTGCCTGACGTTCTTTCCCAGGCCCGCGGCACACCTGGGACGGGTTCCTCTACGAATCAGTCACGCGGGACAAATTTCACGGTAACTTTCTGAACCAAGCCATAGCGCGAGCATGCCCAAGTCGCAGATGTCACCTTGCATTGTTGTACCAACGCAGAACTCGGAGAGCGCGCAGTGTGTTCCAGCGGCTTGCTCTCCCGGCACTGGTCTCCATCTCCAATGGAATATGCTCCGGATGAAGCAGGTTGAGCGGCCAGCGCCCGTTCTGGTGGCGGCGCTCAATCACGGTTTCGATGGCGTCATTGACGCGGCTGTCAGGTTTGATTCCTGCATTCTGCAGATAATCGAGTCCCCGCAAGACGTCGTAGTGCCAAAACGTCGGGAAGGAAAACCGGAGCCAGCGTTTGTTAATGACCTCACCGGTTCGAAGAGATCGGAACATCCGGCGATCGAGCAGATAGTTTTCGGCCCTCTTGCGGGCCTTAGTGACCGCCGCCGATTTGCGCCTTGCTCGTTCGTATTCGAGCAGTCCTTCGAGCACGCAGATCGTGGTATGGAACGAAGAGCGCCGGCTCTTGGGTGCTTCGCAGTTCCAGCCGCCGTCTTCGAGCTGCTCGCCCAGGAGTTGATTAGCGAGTCCGTCGTTCGGTTCTTTGAAATACGAGCCGATGGCCAGGATTCGGCCGTTGATGCAGGGCTCAGTTTCGCCACGAAGGAAAGGCCGGTTGTTGAGCGCCTTAAACACGAGCCGCTTGTTGACGCGCCCGATCATTTTGCAAGCCTCCTTACTGGCGGGGTCGAGACCAAGGTCCTTCAAGACGACCAGAGTATAGAGGGTAATAAGCAAGCCCGCGTCTTCCTCGCTCAACTTCGGATTCCCTTTGCGCAAGACGTCCACATCCTTCGGTCCGCCCCAATTCCCAGCAGGAGATTGGAGCGCGAGAAGTTGGGCTCCCCAGCCTTCGGTTGCGATGCGAGACCGCTCGGCTGCAGTCGCGTTGGGGGCTTCACCGGTGAGGTCCGTCATGACCTGCCATCGGATGGCCGCGTCAGAATCGAGGAGCCATTTGAGGTGCGCGGGCCGGGGAGCGTAATCCTGTAGGCGCATTGGTCTGTTATAGCAGTGCTATCTAAGTTTTGAGCCGTGCGCCGAAAGGCGTTCGCGTTGGTGGGGCAAAAGCCCATGCTGCGCCCTTGCTCATCCGAGGCCGGCGCCCGCGCCTAGGCCCAACGTGCCTTCCCGTGGTCTTCAAAATACTCCTCAATTTCTTCCAGCGTCTTACCTTTCGTCTCCGGAAGGAAAAACGCCGCGGTGATGAAGTAAATTGCGGTAAATCCGGCGAACACAAAAAACATGGTCGAATACCCGTAATCGCTGACAACCGGAAGAAAAACGGCGGCAAGCGTCGTCGACACGATCTGGTTGATGACCAAGGCGATGCTCATGCCGTTCGAGCGAATACGAGTCGGCATCAACTCCGAAAGAGCCAGCCATACACAAACCCCGGGTCCGATCGCGAAGAACGCCATGAATGCATACAGACTCAAACCAACCAGCCAGCCGTTCCGTTCGCCCGGCACAGGACCAATCACGGCCTTATCAATCTTCAATGGCGCGGTTCGGGCGGCATCCACATTTGCAAACGGATTTTTACAGAACGCCTCCAGCTTGTTCGCGGGCACGCAGTTCGCACGCGTTATCTCGATGGCGGCTGCTGCCGGGTCGTCGGAACGCGCAACGTTTGTGGCGGCGGAGAAATCTCCATACGAATAGACAATCACGACAGATGCGTGGCTTGGGTCGATCGCTTCTCCCGCTTGGCCTTTCGCCGCCAATATTCTCTTCGCTTCGGCAGGATCGAACCGGAGTGTAAGGCTTTCCTGGGACCCAGCCATCGCTTGAACCGCATCGCGCGCGTCTACCTGGTGCTTCTCCGTCCGGCGGAAGAGTAAGCCCGTAATCGTAAGAGACGCGATAATTCCCGCGGTTCCAAGAATCAACAGAAATTTGCGGCCCTTACGGTCGACCAGCAACATGCCGCCCATGGTGAGTAGAAAGTTCACCAGCGTGAAGACTACATAGCCCCAGTGCGCCTCAACATCGGACAAACCACTCTGCAAAAGAATATTCGTGTTGTAACCGATAATCGAGTTGATTCCGGTAGCCGTATTGCAGAACAGAATCACGCAGGCCAGTACAAAAGGAATGACATATTTCCGCCGCAAGAGCGATTCTTTGACTTTTGCTCCCGTCGAGGCCTGCATCCTCTCAGAAGCGAGCGTCTCTTCCATCTCCTTCAATTCAGCGGCGGCAAGTTCGCGCGTGCGGGACCGAAGGAGTGCGTTGAGGGCGGCCTCCGCACGGCCCCGGCGGAACAACCAGCGTGGAGATTCCGATACCGCGAAACTGCCGATCACAAACAGGACCCCGGGCGGCAGCGAAACCCAGAAGATCCGCCGCCACGCCTGGTCCTTGAAGGCGAATACGGTCGCAGCGTTGGCGGTGGCCGTCACGTCGGCTACCCGATAGCTGAAGTAAATTCCGATCAGTGCGGCCGCGACGATTCCGAGAGTCAGCAGCCACTGAAATACCCCAGTCCCCTTGCCGCGAGTAGACGCCGACAGACATTCCGCAAGATAGAGCGGTACAACGACCCCTATGAACCCGCCGCTGGCACCCTGCAGCAGCCGTCCGAAAAACAGCGGCCCGTAGCCGTGCGAAAGAGCGATCACAGGAATGCTGATCACAAACGTGATTCCGCTGAGAACCATTAACGGCTTCCGGCCCATCCAGTCGGCAAGCAGTCCGGCAAACAAGGTCGAGAACACGCTGCCGAGCAGTACGGCCGCAACGATAATAGAAAGCTGCCCTGCGGTCAGTCCGGACGTGGCTTCAAGGTACGGCAGCGCGCCGCCGATAATTCCAACATCGACGCCGTAGAGCAAGCCGCCCAGCCCTGCCACAAGCAGAAGGAAACGGTTATAACCCATCGGCTTCCGCTTCCTGCAAAAACCGCTGCTCGCGTCGGACCTCGCATCTCGCCGTTATCACCATGTCTGGACTATCAGGCATTCTGCGATAGCGTATCATCCGCACTCTTTCAACAGTTTTTCCCAATTCCAGATCCCATGCGCCACCTCCTTCGGTAACGGGCATCCGAGCTGATGCGCGAGCAGGCAGACCTGCCCGCGATGGTGAGCTTCGTGCGAAAGCACGTAGCACAGCATTTCCACTCCAACCGGCCAGGGCGGAGCCCAGCCGTCCCGGCGAAACGTCTCAATGCGGCCTCCACAATCGCCGAGCGCTTCAGCCAGCATCTCCTCGCAGCGAGCGGCGCTCTCCGCCAATCCCGCACGGGCCTGTTCCGGCGTGCAATGCGCGCGGTTGAGCTGCTTTGGAACTTTCAGGTGCGGAGCCGTAAGCCTGACCCATTTGGAACGGACGTTGTGCATATGCGTGAAGATCGCCGCAATCGTCCGGACCCTCCCCGGCGGTTTCGTTCTCCAGGCGCTAGGGTCAAGATGTTCGATAAGAAGCTGGCTCATGCGATCGTTTGCGGCAAAGATCTCGACTGCGGCTCGGCTGAGTTGAGTGTGAACCTTGTGTTGACGCATCGCTCACGGCCCCATTTCTTTGACCTATAGTACTTCGGCTCGCGCTTGCAAGCCGCCGGCACAACAGGCAATGCTCGCCTATCGCCAGTTGTCGGACGCGAAGAGCCCAGGCCGGCTGTGCCCGGTTCATTCGGCTGATGCATGATAAGCAATTGGATCCGGGTGCAAAAGCCGCGGGCCATCATCTCCGGTCTGCACCGCGGCGCGCATCCGGGCCCTTTGCGCTAGTTATTCAACGTAAAATGGACGTCAATCGGAGCAATTACGTCTACCGGTTCGCCATTCAGCAAAGTAGGCCTGTAGACCCATTGCTTGATGGCCTCGACCGCAGCTTGGCGAAGAAACATAGGACCGTCCAGGACCTGTACATTGCGCACTCGGCCGTCTCTGCCGATGATTGCCACCAGATGAACCGTGCCGAATTCCCTGGTCTGAACGGCTAGGGGCGGATACCTTGGCATCACACGACGGATGAGTTTGGCTTCCTGCACTCCCTGACTGACACGCAAGGGGCCCGGCCGTGCTGCTTGAGTCTTCGAGATGGGCGGCGGGGGCGGCAATTGTGGCGCTTCAGAACCCCAATTGACTACGCCGTCAGGAAACCCAGCGCTCGTATCGCCAATAGAGCCCATCTGCAGCGGCTCCAAGCCGGCGAGATTAGCAATGCCATGAGGGACCCGGCTCGGGGCGACTAACGTGGCGATGTTCCATGCGGGCCGGCTTAGGTGAACGGCACGCTCCCGCAGAACGTCGCTCGATTTGACGCGAACAAGCTCAACGTGAGGCAGATAGTGCGCAATCGGTCGCGGCGGAGCTGGCATCTCAGGAGACGCGATAAAGAAAAGAGGTAACAGAATGGTCGCTACAATCGCAATTACCTCCAATAAAATTGCGACAACAAAAGTCCACGGTGATTTCTTGGATTTTTCGAAAGCCACGGATTGTTCAAACATGTGTGGCTAGACACCGCCATCCAGCGGCCGGTTCCAGGACAATAAGTTACTATCTGGGAACAATAGTAGTTAGTAAGTTGTCTACCAAATTGGGGAGCTAACGTGGACGCGTCGCGAGAAAGCGTTTTCGCTCGTCTCCGGCGGGAACTTCGGGGGCGAGAATATCGTAAAGTTGCTTCCACGTAGTCGCTTTACGCGCCGCGCGATCCACCAGGATACGCGCCATGGGGCCAAGATAAGCCGCGAGTTCCCGCTTAACTGGCTCCAGTTCGTCGGGTCCGAAGCTTCGTGGCTGAGTTCCCGACGGCCGTGTCGAAGAGGGTGGAGTAGAGACCGGATTGGACGACGGAGTAGGGCTAGGCGTCGCCACTTCGACGATCGGACGGTGGGGTGCCAGCTCGGTGAATTGTAATTCTGTTTTTCGCGGGGGAGGTGCGTATTCGCGTGACGCAGAAGTTCTATGCGGCTCCTGAGCAGCGGCAACGCCATACGCTAACTGGGGATAACGGCTTTGCAGCGCGATCAGCATCTGCGCAAATTCGCCCGCAGTTTGATAACGCTCGGCCGGATTTTTCTCGATGGCCTTTAAAATCGCCAGAGAGAGCGATGCGGGCAACGCTTGATTCACCATGGCCGGCGCCCGCGGGATTTGGTGAATATGCCCATTCATGATGTTCCACGACGAATCGCCGGTGATCGGCCGCACCCCAGTCACCATTTCATAAAGCATAATGCCTGTCGAATATAAATCCGATCGCCCATCGACCGGCGCGCCCTGAATCTGCTCTGGCGGCATGTAGTGAAAAGAACCGACAACCGCGCCGGTTTGTGTCAACTGAACGTGATCCGCCAGCGAGCGCGCAATGCCGAAATCCATCAGCTTCGCCGTGCCATCGGGCGTAATGATGATATTGGCGGGCTTGATATCGCGATGCACCACCCCTTGCGCGTGCGCATAGGCCAGCGCCGAAAGTGCTTGCAGGATGATATACACGCTCTTCCCCGGGTCTAATGGGCCCCTATGTAAAAAGGCCGACAAGGTTGGCCCCTCGACATATTCCATAATCATCAGAAAATGGTCTTCCCATCGGATCGCATTATGAAGAGAAGCGATATTAGGGTGGTTCAGGCGCGCTTGGACTCTAATCTCGCGAATGAAACGATCGGCGAGTTCCGGCGATTCCAGGCGGTCGGGACGGACCACCTTCATCGCTTCAATGCGATCGGAGATAAGGTGCTGGACCTTATAGACAGTGCCCATGCCACCTTTCCCTAACTCTCCGACAATCCGATAATCCCCGGCCGTATCGCCGATGCTAAATTCCAAGGGCACTCCGCAAAATTGGCGATCCCAAAGGTTCGCACATCCAGCATATCGTTTGTTGTCAGGGGATCGCCACGGGCGGATGTGAAGAAAGCTGATATTGGCGGCCGGCCGCTGCGATCGCCGAGTCGCCGATCCAAGCGACCCGGGTGTCTCGGCGCGGATCAGAGATGGAGTAGCCCACTGCCTGCTTCCCGGCCCCGATAATTGCCAGGGAGTACCGCACCTCGCTAGCTCGTCCCTTAAAAATCGCGATTGTAAGGGTCGCCGTATTGCCAGTTATAAATCTTCTCAAGGAACGCGAGCTTCTGGACGTCCGGAGACCACACAAGCGGTGGGAAGAAAGTGTGAATCGCCACGGCACCTCGAAAGTTATCCCGTTTCGTCCACCGCAAGCGCCGGGACCGGTTTCTTCGCTCGCGTGGTTGTGATTACGACCACACTAACCAAAACGAACGCAGTGCCCAGGATCGTTCGCGGGCCAAGCGCTTCGCCGCCCAGGAAATAGCCAACCAGCACAGCCACAACCGGATTCACATATGCGTAGGTCCCCACTTTTGTGGGCGATTCATGATGGATCAGCCAAACGTAAGCGGTATACCCCACGATGGAGCCCGCAACAATCAGGTAGAGGAGCGCGAACCATGCCCCGTGCGACACTGTCCGGGGATCAAAAAGTCGAAACTCTCCCAGTATTGCCGCCGCGAGAGCCAGCAACACTCCTCCGGCAAGCATCTGCGCACCCGAGCTCATCACTTTGGATTCCGGCAGTGGCAGTTTGCGTGCCAGCGCGGACGATATCGACCAACTGATCGCCGCAATCATGAGCGCCACAGCGCCCGCGCGGTCAATGGGCGCTCCCCCTAGGTTCAAGGATCGTACGGTCAGCACGGCCACTCCCCCGATCCCGATAATGAGCGCCGATGCCAAACGAACCGTGAGCCTCTGGGTTCGCAAAAGAACGATTTCGGACAAAGCCATGAACGCCGGGATGGTGGCCAGCATGACTGCGGCGATACCCGAAGGCACACGCTGCTCAGCCCAGAACAACAATCCGTAATCGAGAAGGAAGATCAGCGAGGCCAGTAGGAATATCGAAATCCATTGCCGCCCGCTGGGCGAGCGTTCCCCGTGCGCGATCATCCAGACATAAAGAACGAGTCCCGCCGTCACAAACCGCATCGCTGCGAGAAGCAACGGCGGAACTTCATGGACGCCCACTCGAATGGCGAGAAAAGTGGATCCCCAAACAAAGTAAATGACTGCGAAGGCTAACAGAGTCTTCCACGCCGGGCGATTTGTTTCGGACTCCATAGCAGATTTCTACCAGCACTCTAACAGGTTCAATTTTGAGAGGCGGCCGCGCGGCAAAATTCCAAAAACAGAGGGTGAGGATCGCCAGGCTTCGACCTTGCCTGCGGTACGAAAAGCGTCCCAACGAAGAACGGATGAGAATTAAGCTCAACGATTCGCGCCTCTCCGTTCTCGTCTTTGCCGGTGATCTCCAGGCCGGCGGATTCCAAGTGCTCCTGGTATGCCGGATTCAACCCGAAGTTACAGTAAAACGCCTCCATCGATCGCTCAGCCTGATACGCGGCCGCCGCCTTACTGCCAGATCTGATGATGACCTCCATCGTCTTGCCCACGAGAGAACAGCTCAGCGGCGTAACAAACAGACAAGACGCATACGGGTCTGTCTCGGCGTGCGCTGCATCTACTAGCCCCATTACGTTCCGAGCGTACTCGATCATCAGATGCTGGGAGCCTCCGCAGGTGCCGATGAACGGGATTTCGTTTTCGCGGGCATAGCGGATTCCGGCGAGAGCGCCATCGAAACTCCGGTATGGGCTGCCGGGGCTACCCACGAGGCCGTCAAACTCCTTATATTCGGCGGGCTGATCGGTAGCCAGCCAGACTGCCTCGATTGGTTTCCCGAAGACCTCCGCCGCGTGCTGGATGCCTTCGTTGGTCGCAAGGTGCGTTGTGTTTTCAGGGTTGAAATCGCCAATGATGCCAATTATTGTCGTCGCCATATTCTTAGAATCCGGCTAAGATGGGCATGTGTCAAATCGAATGTTTTCATCTGCTGCATGAACAATTTCGAACCATCCATCGCAGCCATGCGTTTAGTGATGGAGATCGTCAAGACGGGCAAGCTCACCACCGCGGCGTCGCGGCTGCGCATGTCGCAATCCGGGGCGAGTCATGCGCTCCGAACTCTTGAATGTCAAGTGGGCGCAACGCTCTTCGTCCGCGAATGGGAAGGGCTGCGTCTGTCGGAGGCCGGTCAGCGCCTGCTGCCTCACATAGAGCGGGCGATCGTTAATCTGGATGCGATCCGAGCCGAAGCCGCCGGTCTTTCGGAACTCAAGACTGGCAATCTTCGCGTTGCGGCGGTCCCCAGTCTCCTTGCAACAATTTTGCCGCCCATGTTGCGCGAATATGCCGCACGGTTCCCCGGCATCGAACTCTCGATCTTCGAAGGAACAGATGATGAGGTGCGTGCCTGGATACTCTCTGGAATGGTGCATGTTGGTTTTGCAGCATTGCCCGTGGAGGGCGTCTCGGGCGAAGAGGTTGCTCAAGATGAGTGGCTGGCGCTTGTTCCAGGCAAGATGCTCCCGGGAAAAACGTCGATCACTTTGCGCGAACTCGCGCGCCACCAGTTCCTGATGTCCGGCGGCGGCTGCGAATCGCATATTCAACGGATGTTCTCTTCTGCCCGCATATCCCTCCCTGACCACCTGACCGTCAAGCAACTGCCGACCATTCAGGCCATGGTGGCCGAGGAACTTGGGGTGAGTCTTGTTCCGAGTCTCTCCATCGTGAATCTTCACGCGGGCAGCCACGCAGTTCGTCTAAAGCCCCGCCAGTTTCGGCGGATCGGAATGCTTCGTTCAATTGGAGGCGATACCAGGCCCGCGCTGGACGCTTGGCTCACTCTCACTAGAAGTCATCTGAAACGATCGATTGCTTCCCAGCGCAAGACCCCGTTAGGGCGACCTGGCTAACCGCTTCCGCAGTTCGCGAGTCTGTTCCCGATGGCAAATCAGACACAGTGTTCGCAAATTATCCAGATCGCACTCGCCGCCGCCCTCGGCAACCGGCACAATATGGTCCGCATCCCACAGCGTCTTGCGCGAAAGGCGACTCAGGCCCCAACGCTCCAGCAACTTCAATTTGTGCGTTCCGCGCGCGCGCTTCAAATCGAGGTAAGCCGCATGCGCATCAACTCTGCAAAGCGCGCACACGCCCTTGTCTCGTTCCTGCACGCGTTCCCGCAGATAACCGGAGTCGGTGCGCAGACGCCATTCATGCACACACCAGTCGGAACAAAATGTAAATCGCCCGGCGGGAACCTCCAAATTGCACCAGCGGCACAATGCTCGGCCTTGTTCGCCGGTAGCCAAGCTCGCCCGGGCGGCCCGCCCTCCCGGCATATTCCGCGCAGTGCTCACCGTAGCGCCCGGCGCAAATGCACCGCTCCGGCGTAAAGCGACAAAAACGTCAGCGTAAACGGAAAGAGCAGCAGTTGCCCGAGCAAGTCCAGCCGGATACCGCCATATAGGCCCATCCGGCTCGCCAGCAGCATACGTGCGATATGGCGGTGGTACCAGTCGAAGAAGAAGAAATCGCCATGTTCATTCACGATCAACGTCTTTGCCGGCACGCGCAGCGCGATTATCCACTTCCAGCGCGTCATAATCGGCTTTCCCGAGCAAAGGATGGACACGGCCTTATAAGGCTTGGAACACAGCCGCGCAATCAGTTTGAATCGCTTCCCGGCATACTCCGGGTCGTGGATCGAATAGCAGACTCCGCGTTCCGGAAGAAACGACGACGGCGGGCTGGCGTAGCAGGTGACAATGTCCACCTGCCGGCTCGCCTGAATTTCATAGAGATGCCTTAGAAATTTGTCGGCCAACTCTCTCGGTCCGCTTTCCACCACCAGAACATCGTCCAGAGGCGGAAGGTGCCTGGAGAAAACCCCCCGCATATGGGGTCATCTTCTCACACTCCCCAACAGTAGTCTTGGGTATGCGCGTCCACCGGCTCGTCACTTTCGAGTAGCCGCATCAATTCCAACCGCAGCGCATCGACCAGCGCTCGCCAACTAGCATCGATCACGTTGTCGGAGATCCCCACCGTCGCCCAGCTCCGGCGATGGTCGCTCCACTCCACCAGGACTCGCACCTTTGATTCAGTTCCACCCTTGGCCCCCAGCACGCGGACCTTGTAATCGGTCAGCCGCACGTTTGCGATTGCCGGGTAAATGGACGCCAGGCACTGGCGCAAACAGATATCCAGCGCATGTACCGGGCCCCCGCCGACCGCGGTGGAAGAATGCACGTCATCGTTGACAAGAAGCGTTACACCCGCCGTGGTTACGGTCTCTTCCCGCCCTTGCAGTTTGGTCGAGACCTCATAGCTGACGACTTCGAAGGGATGAAATTCCGGATTCTCTGCCTCGCGCACCAGCAATTCAAACGTGCCCTCGGCAGTCTCAAAATCGTAGCCCTGGTACTCCATCAGCTTGATACGTTCCAGTAGCTCCCGCCGCGCGGTATCGCTGAGGCGTTCGCCCAAGCCGTGCTGCTTCAGCTTGTAATTCACATTGCCGCGGCCCGAAAGATCGCTCAACAGAACCCGCTGCCGGTTACCCACCATTTCCGGCCGGATATGTTCATAGGTTGCGGAATCTTTCATCACCGCGCTCACGTGAATACCACCCTTATGTGCGAACGCGCTGCTCCCGACAAAAGCCTGTTCCCGCCGCAGCGGTAGATTAGCCAGTTCGGCGACGAACCGCGCCACCTGCGTCAGATTCTGCAGATTATCCCGGCCGACAGTAGTGTGCCCCAGCTTGATCTCGAGATTGGCCAGAATGGAGCACAAATTCGCGTTCCCACACCGCTCGCCGTACCCGTTGATGCATCCCTGAACGTGCGTCACGCCCGCCTCTACCGCCACCAGCGTATTCGCCACCGCCAGGTCCGAATCGTTGTGCGTGTGAATGCCCAGAACACCATCGAAACGTTTGCGGATATCTTCGACAATCTCCACCAGCCGCATGGGCAGCATGCCGCCATTCGTGTCGCAGAGGCACAGCACGTCCGCCCCAGCTTGTTTGGCCGCATCCAGAGTGCGCAGCGCGAAATCGGGATTCGCACAGTAACCGTCAAAGAAGTGCTCGGCATCGTACACGACTTCGCGGCGGTGCGCTTTTAAATACCCCACGGTATCGGCAATCAACTGAAGATTTTCCGCTTCGGTGATCCCCAGTGCGCGGTGGACGTGAAAATCCCAAGTTTTTCCGAAGATCGAAACCACCGGTGTCTCCGCCCCGAGCAGAGCCGCCACATTCGCGTCCTGCTCCACCGGATTCCGCGCAAATCGGGTCGCTCCAAATGCGGTCAGCTTCGCATGCTTCAGCTTCAGATTCTTGGCGCGCGCGAAGAACTCCTTATCCTTTGGATTAGATCCCGGCCAGCCGCCCTCCACATAGTCGATCCCAAGCTCATCTAATTTCTCCGCGATCAGCAGCTTGTCGTCAACCGAGAACGAGACCGCTTCACCCTGCGTTCCGTCACGCAGCGTTGTATCGAAGGTAAATATTTTCATAAAGTCATTGCGTCACTATCAGCACCATCGGCATTTCACGCCGAAAACAAAAGGCCACCGGCCTGGGAATCTCCCCGCCGGTGGCCTCGTAAGATCGTCTTTATCTACAAGAGGTCTCAGGCAGGGCCGGTAAGGGCCACGCTAATGAGAATGCCGCCTTGAAGGAGGAGCGCACAGGGTGATTGGTGCGCATTTGAGTGAATCCGCATGGATCTGAAGTACCTACAGTTTACATCGTGACATACAGAAATGCAAAAAGGGCTGATTTTCGACTAGACTTGGATGTTAGGAGTTACCGAATGTCTCGACGGCTAGTCCTGTTCTCGCTGCTCGGAATCGCCGCGGCTGTTGCCTCGGCGCAAACGCCTGCGACACCGCCCGCGCCGCCTACCAGCAATCAGTCCCCGGCAGGCCTGAAGCCCCGCCCCGAAGCTCCTCCCGGCAACGCTTATCATGTTGAACCGGGAACCCACATCCTGCTGAACATGATCAATAGCGTCAGCACGAAACAGGCTAATGTGGGCGATTCACTGTATCTGGAAACCGCATTCCCAGTCCTATCAAACGGCAAGATCGTCATTCCTCAGGGAAGTTGGGTCAAAGGGACCGTCACCAGCGTGAAGAGGCCCGGCCGAATAAAAGGACGGGGTTCGCTGCAGGTGCGATTCGATTCCTTGACGCTGCCGAATGGGGTAACTCGCGATTTCCGCGCCGATATCGGTTCTCTCGATGCACGCGGCAGCGAGACGCTGAATAAAGAAAACGGAAAGATCAAAGGCGCAGGCAACAAGAAAGGCGATGCCGAAACCATCGCCGGCACCACCATCACAGGCACGATCATCGCCTCGGGCATAGGAGCTGCTGCCGGAAATGCCGCAAAGGGCGCGGGCATCGGCGTCGGCGCAGGCGCGGCTGCCGGTCTTCTGGGCGTCTTAATGTCGCGCGGGCCGGACGCCATGCTCACCAAAGGTTCAACCGTCGAAATGGTTCTCGATCGGCCGCTGACGTTTACCGCTCAGGATCTCAATTTTAGCGGCGCACCGCCGCGAGCCGCCTTGAGCGACGGCGGACCGCAACCGCAACAACGCAGCGGTTTCGGCCGCAGTAACCCTTTCTAACTTCGTGGAAGAAGCCGATCCCATCCGGATCGAGATAACGGACGTATTCGACCTGCATCCGTTCGCCCCGCGCGATGTCAAGAGCGCCGTCGAAGCGTATCTCGAAGAAGCGCATCGCCTCGGATTGGTTCACCTGCGTATCATTCATGGTCGCGGAATAGGCGTACAGCGCGAGTCAGTCCACAAAATTCTCGCCCGTACGCCCTATGTTGTCGAATTCCACGACGCCCCGCTCGAAGCCGGCGGCTGGGGCGCAACTGTGGTCGAATTGGCTCCGGTCGCGCCGGTCAGCCTTACGAGAGCGTAACCTTTAAAGCTGCCGCGTAATCGGTTTTCGGGTGATAGTTCTTTGGCAGGTCAACCCGCAATCCCGATCCGTCCTGCTTCCATCCGATCTTCTCTGGCATTCCGAGTAATTCAACGTTTGCGATTTTTCCAGGCTTTGTGTTTGCGCCGGCCGCTAGCGACTGTACGACAGTGGTTTCGGATGGCCAACCAAGGACAATGGCGTAGACCACGGTGTTGGCTTTATTCGTGGTAAAGCGGATATCCTTCGGACCAAGTTTGCTGACACTGCGGCCTTGGAATGAGCCGGCCTTCACCATATCCGGCCCTTCGCCAAACACTTTCCAAGGCCGCGTCGAATAAATAGCATCGCCGTTAACCTGCATCCAGTCAGTAATTCGATCGAGAACCGCAATCTCCTTGCTGTCGATTGTTCCGTCCGGTCTACCCGGAATATTCAAGATAAATGTGCCGTTCTTACTGACCGCGTCGATCATCCAGTGAATCACGTCGCGCGGAGGGAGATAGCCGCCGTACTCTCCCGGCTTCTCGTATAGTGCGCGGTTATAGTGCCAATCGCCGATACACGTCTCCGATTGCCACGCATAGGGCATGATTTGATTTGTGATACCGCGCTCATAATCGGCAACCACGGACTTCGCGAGGCGGTCGGGCACATTCTTGATATTGATGACGCCCTCCATCTTGCCGCCGTGAGTCTTCAAGCTGTGGTTGTAGTAATAGGAACCGATGTTCATCCCACCCCAGCCCAACGGAAACAAGGGATTGTCAAAATAAAGTAAGTCGGGGTCGTGTTGATCGATCAGGTCCCGCGTGCGATCGTAGAAGTTTTTCACATAAGAGACATCGGGCAGCGCATCGAACGGATGTTTCGGTCCATATAGTTGCTGAGGATCGAAACCCTGCCACCACTCGAGTTGGCCCGCGTTTTCATACAGCCGGCCGTCATACGGAACACCTGCCTGTGGACCAGTCTTATCCGCTCCGTGCGCGGTTTGAAACCACCACCAATTGCGGGCCTGATGGACTGTGACACCGAAACGCAAGCCTTGGCTGCGCGCCGCCGCGGCCCAGTCGCCGGCGACATCCCGATGCGGGCCTAAATTTACGGCGTTCCAGGGCTGATGCTTGGAGTTCCAGGCGTCGAAGCCATCGTGATGATTGGCGAGCGCGATGAATATCTTCGCTCCGGCCTTCTTGTACCGCTGGATCAGTGCTTCAGGTTCCCAGTTGAGAAGCGTCCATTGTGGGCAGAGGTCCTTATAACCAAACCGGGCGGGATAACCGTAATGCTCTACGTGATATTTATACTGCTTGGAACCCTCCATGTACATGTTGCGGCCATACCAATCGCCGGCTTCCGGCACACACTGCGGGCTCCAATGTGCCCAGATGCCGAACTTCGCGTCGCGATACCATTCCGGGACATCGTATTGGAGCAACGAATCCCACTTCGGTTTGTAGGGTCCTTGTCCCCCTAGATTGGGAATTGGCGAATCCATAGGCACGCCATCCCAGGAACCACCGGGCACAGGCAGTTCGGGAGGTTCGCCCCAGGCCGTTGGTTTCCATGTGGTTTCGTCAAGGCCCTCCTTTACGATCTTGTTGTCCTTGAGCGCATAGAAGACTCTCTGATCTGCCGGGGTTGCGCAAAAGCTGGCATAGTCCGCGGTGAGTTCATCGTAGCCAGGAGGTTTTACCGGTTGATCCCCCGCGGCCGTCTGCGCCTGTGCGTTCGCTGCCGCCGGCAAAGCCATGGCCGCTGTTCCGATGAGTTTGCAAAAATCCCGTCGCTGCATGAGTTAATCTCGCTAGATATGAATTGGCCTCGCGTCCCTAACACGTCTACTTAAACGTTAAAGATGCTGCTGCCGTTAATTATATTGCGCGGCCGCCAGGATTATCCAGCCCGGCCTAGCGCGCCAACAACTGGTGTCCGAAATGGGGGTCTGACCGAACCCGTTTTGGGAGCCCAAAGGCGGAGGAAGCGCCGGCTTAAGTGTCCCCCAACACGCCGATGCTCCGGCCAGAATTGGCCGCCCACGAATTAATAGAATTACGGGGATAGGGCAAGACTCGCACAGCGCTTGCGTATTTGCGGCTGAACGTGCTAAGGTCTTAAAGCATTCGAAACCTCTGAGGAAAGGAGGCTATTCTTGCGAATCCCTAATTATTCATTTGAACTTACATCGTCGATGCACTTGGGCGTAAGTCGAAGCCTGCTTTCCGCTCCTTCCTACGCCTAAATAGAACTGCTCGCACGCTCGTTGGCGAGCGGAGCACCTTTTCTATTCTATTTGGAGTGATTTCTATTTATGTCTTCTCTTGAAACTGCCTGCAGCCTGGACGCCGGGTATCAGGTTGGCAAGAACTTTGAATTCCGTTTGACTACAGCCCAGCAAAAGGCGGCGGACGAACTGCTGGCGGCTCTGCCGGTGGGCAACATCTTCCTGTTGCGCGGGAAGGCGGGCATGGGCCGGACCGGCATTTTGCGTCGTGTCCATTCCATATGGGGTGGAGTGTTACTCGGTGCAGGCGCCTTTATCGATTCGCTGCTCGATCGCAAAACTGGCGACATTGAAGAGGCACTGTTTCGTCTGCTCAACGCGGCTCTCGATGAGAACGAGTTAGTCTTTCTCGATGATCTGCATTTGATCACGCGAGTCACAGACGCTTGCGATTACCCGCGGACAAATTTACTCAATGTTGTGCTCACGGCCGTGTTGGAGCGTCTGGGGGACAAGAAGCTGGTCTTTGCGATTGATCAGAGCAACGCGCCATCGTCCATTCGCCGGCGGGCCTTTTCATATGACATTAAGAATTTCACTGCGGAAGACTACGAACAGATTTGCCGTGCGCATCTTGGCGAATCCGCGTCCCGAGGGATTGAGTTTGCGAAAGTGCATCGCTTTGCGCCGGCCTTGAACTGCCGCCAATTGGCCAACGCGTGCTTACGGCTTCATAGCGAGGCGTTGATCATCGATACGGAAGTATTTGTGGACTACCTTCGTTCGCACAACATGATCAGCAACGTGCAAATCGAAGAGGTCCGGCCAGTCAGTTGGAACGACCTGAAGGGGATGGACGATGTCATCCGGGCGCTGGAGGCGAAGATCGCACTTCCGTTTGAGAGCGGCGAGCGTGCGGCGGAGCTCGGGCTGAAGGCGAAACGAGGCGTCCTGCTTGCGGGACCGCCCGGAACAGGAAAGACGACGATTGGCCGCGCGCTGGCGCACCGGCTCAAGGGGAAATTCTTTCTGATTGACGGAACGGCCATCGCCGGTAGCCAGGACTTCTACTCACAGATTGAGTCGATCTTCGAGGCGGCGAAGCAGAACGCCCCCTCGGTAATTTTCATTGACGACACGGATGTAATTTTTGAAGGCGACGGCGATCGCGGCTTTTATCGTTACCTGCTAACCCTGCTCGATGGACTTGAAAGCGCGAGCGCGGAGCGTGTTTGCGTGATGATGACGGCCATGGACGTAAATCAATTACCGCAAGCGTTGGTTCGCTCGGGCCGGATCGAATTGTGGCTCGAAACCAGGCTGCCTGATATAGAGGCACGGACTGAAATTTTGCGGGACCAATTGGCAGCCTTGCCGCCTCCGCTGAATATGCTCAATATCGCGGAGTTAGCACGCGCGAGCCGCGGAATGACCGGCGCCGATATTAAATCGGCGATCGAGGATGGCAAGCTGCTCTTCGCTTATCACGAAGCGCAGGGCAAGCCGGCGCGCCCCGTTCAGGATCACTTTCTGGAAGCTTTGACTACGATTCGCAAGAAGCGCCAAAGCTATGGGAAATCGAAACACGCCCAATCCGGCGAAGCGGTGCGGTATGGGTTCGGCCCAGGCTCAGTCTGGGCCGGTTAGTCACGGTTGATTTAGTAGCGGTAGTGATCGGCCTTGTAGGGACCGTCGGGAGAAACGCCAAGATACTCGGCCTGCTTCGGGCTCAAGGTGGTGAGCTTCACACCAATCTTTTCAAGGTGCAGGCGAGCCACCTCTTCATCGAGCTTCTTGGGCAGCGTGTACACGCCGATTTTGTACGTGTCTTTGTTCCTCCAGAGATCGATCTGCGCCAGCGTCTGATTGGAGAAGCTGTTGCTCATGACGAAGCTCGGATGACCGGTAGCGCAACCGAGGTTCACCAAGCGGCCTTCTGCCAACATAAAAATACTGTGGCCATCGGGGAACGTGTACATATCGACTTGCGGCTTGATGTTGGTGCGCGCAACGCCCTCCGCGTTGTTCAGCCGATCGACTTGAATCTCGTTATCGAAATGCCCGATGTTGCAGACGATGGCCTGGTCCTTCATATGCTGCATGTGTTCCAGGGTGATGATGTCCACATTGCCGGTGCAGGTGACGTAGATATCGCCGCGGCCGAGCGTCTCTTCGACCGTAGTTACTTCGAAACCTTCCATTGCCGCTTGAAGAGCGTTGATAGGATCGATCTCAGTGATGATGATGCGCGCGCCTAAGCCCTTTAGCGAATGAGCGGAGCCTTTGCCCACGTCTCCATAGCCGCAGATGACCGCGACTTTGCCAGCCATCATCACGTCCGTTGCGCGCTTGATGCCGTCGCCTAACGATTCGCGGCAGCCATACAAATTGTCGAACTTCGATTTCGTTACCGAATCGTTCACGTTGATGGCCGGAACCAGCAGCTTGCCTGCTTCCTGCATCTTATATAAGCGATGCACGCCGGTAGTGGTCTCTTCCGATACGCCGCGCCATTCCTTCGCGATTTCGTGGAAGCGGTGGGGCTCTTCGGCGTGGATCTTCTTCAGGAGATTCTTGACGACGGTCTCTTCGTGGCTGCCGGACGGGCTGTTCACCCAATCGCTGCCCTCTTCGAGTTCATAGCCCTTGTGTATGAAGAGCGTTACGTCTCCGCCGTCGTCGACAACGAGCTGGGGACCTTTACCGCCCGGATGACTAATCGCCTTGTATGTACATTCCCAATACTCTTCGAGGCTCTCGCCTTTCCAGGCGAACACGGGAACTCCGGCGGCGGCGATGGCTGCGGCGGCGTGGTCTTGGGTTGAAAAGATGTTGCAGCTCGCCCAGCGAACGTCGGCGCCGAGATCGATCAGCGTCTCGATTAGCACGGCGGTCTGAATGGTCATGTGGAGCGATCCGGTGACGCGAACGCCCTGCAACGGCTTGGCCGCGGCGTGTTTGCGGCGAATCGCCATCAGGCCGGGCATTTCTTTTTCAGCGATGCCGATCTCCTTGCGGCCCCAATCGGCCAAGGCGATGTCGGCCACTTTATATTCAGCGGCGATTGTGTTCAATATAGCGGTGCCCATGAAAACCTCATCCAGCATTATATCTTAAGATCTTGATATGTTGATGAGTAGTGTCTTCTATCCTCAAAGCGCTGCGTCTGCTGGCCGATGCTAACCGGGTGCGTATCCTATTGTTGCTGGAGCGCGAGGAATTATCGGTCGCCGAACTGCAGGAGATTCTTGCGAAAGGCCAGAGCCAGATCTCTACCCACCTGGCGCAACTACGGCAAGCGGGGCTGGTGGAGGACCGGCGCACCGGTAAGAACATTTTCTATCGCCTCGCGGCGGCAAGAGGCAACGACGCGAAGGTGCTCGGGCAACTGTTGGATTTGGTGCGCAGAGCCGCTGCCGATATTCCGGAGGCCGAGCAGGATGGCGAAGCCTTGAAGCTGGCTCTGCGCAAGCGCAACGACAAGATGCGTACGTATTTCGACGAACTCGCTGGTCGGTTTGGCCGAGAATACGTTCCAGGACGGTCGTGGAAGGGTCTGGCCGAAGCCTTGTTGACTTTGGTGCCGAAAATCACCATCGCCGATTTGGGCGCGGGCGAGGGTACATTTTCGCAACTGTTGGCGCAGCGGGCGGAACGCGTGATTGCCGTGGATAGCTCGGAGAAGATGGTGAAGTTCGGGGCCGCGTTAGCGCGTAAGCATAACGTGAAGAATCTCGAATACCGGCAGGGAGACATGGAAGATTTGCCCCTGAACGATGCTTCGGTGGATCTGGCATTTTTCAGCCAATCGCTGCATCACGCGGTGCATCCGCAGAAGGCAGTGGCCGAAGCGGCGCGCATTCTGAAGCCGGGCGGGCGCATTGTGATTCTGGATCTATGTCGTCATCATTTTGAAGAGGCCCGCGAACTCTACGCCGATACCTGGCTGGGGTTTACGGAGCTGGAGCTGATGCAGTTCCTGCGGAAGTCGGGATTTCGAAAATCACAAGCGGCGATTGTGCATCGCGAACAAGAGCCGCCGCACTTTGAGACCCTGTTGGTGAGTGGGCTAAAGCCATCGGCCATAAGCGGTCAGCTAGGAGGATGAGTGAGTAACACGAGCGGCGAGTTGTGGACAGCGGTAGATGACTATCTTATTGGGAAATTGATTGAGCCGGACGCGGTGTTAGAGGCGGCGGTCGAAGCGAGCGAGGCCGCGGGTTTGCCGCCGATTCAAGTCACGCCATTACAGGGAAAGATGCTGCACCTGTTCGCGCTGATGGTGGGCGCGCGGCGGATTCTCGAAATCGGGACGTTGGGTGGATACAGCACCATCTGGATGGCGCGCGCGCTTCCGCCGGAGGGACGGCTGGTGACGCTTGAGTTCTCGCCGAAGCATGCAGCCGTCGCGAGGGAGAACCTGGCGCGCGCGGGCGTTTTGGATCGAGTCGATTTGCGCCAGGGTGCGGCCTTGGATACGCTGCCGAAGCTCGCGGAAGAAGGCGCCGGGCCATTTGACTTGGTTTTTATAGACGCAGACAAGGAGAACAACACCGCGTATCTAGATTGGGCGCTGCGGTTGGGACATCCCGGGACGATCATCGTGACGGACAACGTGGTGCGCGAAGGCAAAGTGATTGACGCCAATTCCGGCAGCCCGATGATCCAGGGAACGCGCCGCTTCTTCGATGCCGTCTCGGCCGATGGGCGCGTGATCGCCACGGCGATCCAGACGGTGGGTGGAAAAACGCACGACGGATTCGCGCTGCTACGCGTGAAATAGCCGATGATGCGGTTGTTCATCGGCATTCCGTTGGACGATGCGGTCCTGACGGAGCTTTCCGCGATTGCGGCACGATTTGGATCTACCGGTGAAGGTCTGCGCTGGCCTGCGCCGGAAACGTGGCACATCACTTTGCAGTTCCTGGGGAACACGGGTCAAGAGCAGTATGCGTGCATCGTCGCGCGGCTGCGAGAGATCCGTTCGGCGGCCATTCCGGTTGAACTGGAGGGCACCGGTTTTTTCGAGCACGCCGGCATCTTCTTTGCGGGGGTTCGTCCCACGCCTGAGCTTATGTCGCTTCAGCAGCACGTCACAAGGGCTACCGGCAGGTGTGGATTCGTTACGGAGGATCGACCCTATCGTCCGCACATCACACTCGCGCGCGCCAAGGGAGCGGCCGGTGCGCGGGATCTCCGCCATTTGAAGAAGGGGATGGAACAGCCGCCTAAGTTCACAGCATTCGTTGCGGAAGAGTTTCTGTTGTATGAGAGCTTCACGTTGCCGGCTGGGTCGCAGTACGAAATTCGCGAACGGTTTTCGCTCCATAGCGAAGCCTGAGGAGCAGGTGGCCCCAAGACGGATCTGTCCGTGAGATCATGGAGCATTTCTTTCCGAAGAACATAGGACGGCGGCGTTAATATTCACCGGCGTGCGTGGTCATCTATTGCGTATTGCGGGCGGATACGTCATTTTCCATTTGCTGAATGATCGCCGGTGAAAGGCCATCGTTGCTTGGGGAGAGTCGAACCGATAACAGTATTGCGTCGGGCGTTTTTCCGGCGAGGATCGCTGTGCCTCTGATTGGATCGCCGTTTGCCTGTAATCTTGAATTTGTTCCTAACCCTCTAGTATGGGCTGGGGTTTGGAATTCAACGATGTTCTCGCGTTTAGCGATTAACCGATCTGTTGGATAAGGGCCAGACGGAAGAAGGCCCGACTCCACGCCGTCTTGAAGCAACTTCCCGACAAGCGCTCTATGGGCCGGAAGCGCCCGCATGATAATTCTGGCAACTTCATCTCGTCCGGACGTATCGCCATAATAGTGAGCTAATTCAATTGCCGGGCCCGAAAAGCCCTCCCAAGTCATCGAAGTTAAACTGCGTTCGTCGATGGGTTGGGGACTTACATACAGGAAATCACCGCTTGAGCCAACTCCCCCAATGCAGTGCCAGCCGCGGGGAGCAAGAACGCCCTCGGATTCCGATTGGTAAAAGGCGAGCTGTTGGGCTTCATTGGCACTTATCGAAAAAGCCATGGCTTTGCCAGCCGGTGCCTTCCTCGGCCCGAGCTGACCATCGGACGGGCATCCGACGAATGGAACTCGAGCAGCGAGTCTTGCGGGTCGCATCGCTTGTGCCGACAGCAGGAAAGAGTTCAGGAAGGCAGCGAGTGCAGTGAGGATTATCGTGCGCATGCCTGCAGCGTGGTTCGGCTCTACTTCCAATAATCTCATTCTTGGATGCACGGCTTCTGTTACCATTTTTCATGCCGAAAACCCGACCGCTTGCCGTCCTTTGCTTACTTTGCCTAACTGCCTCGTTCGCATTCGCGCAGACCCAAACCGCCAAGTTTTCTTATCAAGAGGTCATGATTCCGATGCGCGACGGTGTGCATCTGCAGACCGTGATTCTGACTCCAATTGGGGCAGATGAGCCCCTTCCGATCTTGATGCAGCGAACACCTTACGGTGTGCCTAAGAAGGTACCGGACCCATGGCCTGCATCGCTCAAGGAATTAGCGGCGGATCGCTACATTTTCGTCTTCCAGAATTTGCGCGGGCGGTTCAAGTCGGAAGGTACATTTCAGCTTTCGTCTTGGGTAGATCCGAATGATCCGAAAGCGACGAACGAGACTACAGACGCCTACGACACGATCGATTGGTTGGTGAAGAACGTGCCAAACAACAACGGCCGTGCCGGAATTTTTGGTGTTTCTTATGTCGGGCTTACGGCTGGCCTGACGCTGCTGCATCCTCATCCTGCATTGAAGGCCGTTTCAGAGCAGGCATCGCCAGTTGACCAGTGGATGAACGACGACAACCATCGGTATGGCGCGTTGCGGCTAAGTTACACCTTTGAATATTCCGTCATGGAGCAGTCGGACAAGAACGCTAATACGCATTTCGCCTTCAATACGTACGACACATATGATTGGTATCTGAAACTAGGCCCAATATCGAATATTAATTCAAAATACGAGCACAATTCCCTATCCTTCTGGAACAGCGTGGTCGAACACCCGAACTACGATGCCTTCTGGAAGCGAGAAGCCTGGGTAAACCAGCTTCATAGCGCTCCTGTACCAAACCTGAATGTTGCAGGGTTTTGGGATCAGGAGGACCCTTGGGGACCGTGGAAGATTTTTCGCAACTCCAATGAGCATGATCCAGAAGGGCAGAATCTGATCGTTGCGGGGCCATGGTTCCACGGTGAATGGCAACGCGAAAAGGGCGATGCCATCGGGCCAATCACGTTCGGCGGCCACGAAACCTCCCGGGAGTTCCGTGAAAATATTGAGGCGCCGTTCTTCCGCTATTATTTGCATGGCGAGGGTGAAAAATTTCCCTGGAAGGCCAGCACATTCCAGTCCGGGTCTAATACTTGGCACACCTACAAGACCTGGCCGCCGGCCGAATCAAAGCCGACGAATTTATATCTGCATGCGGATGGAACGCTTTCGTTTGCAGCTCCGGCGCAGGGTGACTCGGCGAAAGGCTTTGTCCAATATATCTCTGACCCGGCCAACCCGGTTCCGTACCGCCGCCGGCCTATTTCGCCGACCTACCCTGGAGGCGATTGGACGACTTGGGAGGTCGCCGACCAGCGTTTCGTCGATCATCGGCCGGACGTCGCAAGCTTTGTCAGTGCGCCGCTCGACCACGATGTGACGATCACTGGGGCACTGACCGCTGCCCTGTATGCCTCGACGTCCGGCACCGATAGCGATTTCGTTGTGAAGCTGATCGATGTTTATCCCGAAGATGCAACCCCTAACGCATGGAAGGCCGACAGCGGACCCAAGCCGGGCCAATATGCGGACTCCCTGAATGGCTATGAATTACCCATTGCTATGGAGGTGCGCCGGGGCCGCTACAACAAGAGCTATGAACACGCGGAGCCTCTGCGGGCGAATCAGCCCACCGCATTTTCCATTTCGCTGCGGGACCACGATCATGTCTTTTTAAAGGGACATCGCATTATGGTTCAGGTTCAATCGACGTGGTTCCCCCTGATTGACCGTAATCCACAGAACTTCGTGCCCAGCATTTACGTCGCTAAAGCAGGGGATTTCACGATTGCTACGCAGCGCGTGTACTGCACTCCCGCGTTGCCATCGCACATCGTTTTACCCGTTATGCCATAGCTGAAGGGCAACGGATACTGAAGGTGAGGACTGAAGATTTTGCGAATCCTACTGTTTAGCGGCAAGGGCGGTGTTGGCAAGACCAGCATTGCCGCGGCTACCGGTGTTCACCTGGCGCGGCTGGGAAAACGGACTCTGATTCTGAGCGTAGACCCGGCACACAGCTTAGGCGATGCCTTCGATTTGGGAGGCGCCCTGTTCCACGGCAACACGGCGGACCCACTGCCGATTGGGGAGCGGCTTTCAGTGCAGGAAGTCAACATCAACCATGAGTTGAAACTGCACTGGAAGGAGATTTCCACCTACGTTTCCTCGATATTGCGCACATCGGGCATTCAGGGCGTTGAGGCGGAAGAGATGGCGATCTTCCCCGGCATGGAAGAGCTCAGCGCCATGATGTACATCAACTCTTACCGGCGCAAGAGCGACTATGACGTGATTGTGCTCGATTGCGCGCCCACGGCCGAATCGTTACGGTTCGTCAGCCTGCCAACGACGCTGGGCTGGTACATGAAACACATTTTCGGTTTCCAACGAAACATGCTGAAGGCGCTGCGCCCGTTGGCCAACAGGATCGCGCCGGTAGAGTTACCCCCTGATAGCTATTTCCGGAATATTCAGGATCTGTTTTACAAGGTGGAAGGCATGGACAAGGTACTGGAAGATGGAACCATGACCAGCGTCCGGCTGGTAACCAATCCTGAAAAGATGGTGCTTCGCGAGACCCAGCGCGCATTTGTTTACTTCACGATGCACGGCCTCACCGTTGACGGGATTATTGCGAACCGCGTACTGCCTGTGGAAGCCGAGGGCACGTTCTTCGAAAGCTGGCGCCGGTCCCAACAGACAATCCTCAAGGAAATTGAGCAGTATTTTTCACCGGTCCCAGTCCGGCAGGTCCCTTTGTTTTCTCGGGAAGTACTAGGTTCGGCTCGTCTGGAAGAGCTGGCGGCAAGGCTCTATACGCGAGATGAAGACCCATCCGTGATTTCGAGGAACGAAACGCCTTACCAATTCGTAAAGAAGGGTGACGACTACGAAGTGCGGATCTCAATGCCTTTTACTGAGAAAGCCGAGATCGGGCTGTTCAAAAAGCAGGACGAACTGGTCGTCGAAGTCGGAACGGTGCGCAGGCATGTGGGATTGCCAACTTCCATGTCGTCGCTGCAGCCCGTGAAAGCAAGACTCGATGGTTCTGTGTTAGTAGTTGATATGAGGGAGACGTTATGACAGAGACTGGTGAGACTGGTCAGACGGCGAAAGAACAGACTGAATCGGCCTGCAAGCGCATCAAGCAGGGATTGGAAGATTTCGTCAACATGTTCCTGCCTCCGGAAGAGGCGACCAAGCATTTTCGGGAAGCGCGGATTGAAGTGTTACGCGGCTTTCGCGCCATCTTGGACGCGCGGATCGAACGTCTTTCGAGAAGCGGTGCGCAAGGAACTCGGGTCACCGTAGAGTAGAAGTCGCGCTTCTCGGGAAAGACCTCTGCAGCCCGGCCAACCGGCTAAGCACGGGCGGCCACTCATGTGCCATCGAATAGGATGGCCTACAATCATCGTTAAAAGACGATGAATCTCCATAGATTGATAGTACTAACTGGTGCGGTTACCTTCGCCGCATTCGCTATCAGTGCGTATGCGCAAAACGATACAACTGTTACCTCGCCCGATGGAACGATTCAACTGGGGATCTCCGTCAACGGCGGCCAGTTGAAGTATGAGGTCGCATATCGCGGCAAGGCTGTCATTGAACCGTCCGAGCTTGGTATGGACCTGCAGGATCAACCGTCGTTAGGAGGGTCCATGCGCGTGCTTTCCGCCCGCGCCGATCGGATCGACGAAACGTACACGGTTCCGGCCGGAAAAGCCAATCCCATACACAACGTTTGCAACACACTGTCGGTCTCACTGCAAGAGACGGGGAGCCCGCATCGCAAGTTGACCATTGAGGCGCGCGCTTATGACGATGGCGTTGCGTTCCGCTACTTGATTCCTACCTATGGAAGGGAAACCGAAGTGCGGATCGTGAACGAGAAGACGCAGTTCCATTTGAGCAAAGATGCCACCACGTATCCGTTGATTCTGCGGAATTATCAGACCTCATGGGAAGACAACTACCGGACCGTCACCGTCGAGGGTATCCATCCCGAATCCCTGGTGGCACTGCCGTTGTTAGCGGATGTGCCGGGCGTGGCGTGGATCGCGATTACTGAGGCGGATATCGACAACTATGCCGGCATGTATCTGACTCATCCCGAACCCAACGCAACGACGCTGGCCGCGCGGCTTTCGCCGAGGGTCGATGTGCCCGGAGTTTCGGTGATTACGCAGACGCCCATGCAATCGCCCTGGCGAGTCATCATGATCGGCGCGGAGCCCGGACGCCTGATTGAGTCGAATATTGTTACTGATTTGAATCCTCCTTCCGCGATCGCAGATACGTCGTGGATCAAGCCGGGGAAGTCCGCGTGGAACTGGTGGTCGGGAAACTACGACGAGAATGTCAATTTCAAGCCGGGCATGAATACGGCCACGATGGAGCACTACATCGATTTCGCTTCAAAGAATGGCGTTGCATACATGTTGATCGATGCTGGATGGGCGGCGAGAGGCGCCGGTCCGAACAGCTCCGAAGCGGACATTACCGAGACGCAGCCGAATATCAATATGTCTGAGATCGTGCAATTCGCGAAAGCCAGAGGCGTGAAGATTTGGCTGTGGTCGCATTGGACCGATATTAGTCGCCAGATGGACGATGCATTTCCGCTGTTTGCGAAATGGGGCATTTCGGGCGTGAAGATCGACTTCATGAACCGGGACGATCAGTGGATGGTGGACTTCTACCGGCGCGTGGTCAAGAAGGCTGCCGAGAATCATCTGATGATTGATTTCCATGGCGCTTTCAAGCCCGATGGCTTGCGGCGGACGTATCCGAATCTGTTGACGCGCGAGGGTGTCATGGGCCTTGAGTACAACAAGTGGAGCGCGCGCATCACTCCCGATCACAACGTGATGCTGGCATTCACGCGCATGCTGGCCGGACCGATGGATTTCACGCCAGGCGGTTTCCGCAACGTGACTCAGGCGGAATTCGTGCCTCGGAATGTAGCTCCCGAAGTGATGGGAACGCGGGCGCATCAGACCGCTCTCTTCGTTGTCTTCGAAAGTCCGTTGGAGATGATGGCCGACGATCCGGAGGCTTATGAGGGAACGAAAGAGTTGCCGTTTTTGCGAGCTGTGCCGACGTCCTGGGACCAGACGCGCGTGATCAATGCCCGGGTGGGCGACTACATCACGATTGCAAGGCGCCATGGCAAGGATTGGTACGTCGGCAGCATCACGGGGTGGCATGCGAACACGCTCGACATTCCGTTAAGTTTTCTAGGACCCGGAAAATACACCGCAGATATCTATTCGGATGCGAGCGACTCGGCGGAAAAGCCGGCCGACTCGACCGTGGAACATAGGACAGTGGATAGCAGTACTCATTTGAAGGCCGTGCTGGTTTCGGGCGGTGGTCAAGCGATACGCATTCACCAGCAGAGTTAATTGGCACGTATACAAAAGACATCGGCGGCAGAGTGGATTCCGGCATCGCACGACTTGCGAGCGTTGCATGATGCCGCCCGGAGTTGCGAGGGTTGCGATTTGTTCCGGCACGCGACACAAGTCGTTTTCGGCGCCGGGCCGCAGAAAGCGAAGGTGGTCTTCATCGGCGAACAGCCAGGAAACGACGAAGATTTGAAGGGCTTGCCATTTGTCGGGCCAGCCGGGCGCCTCTTGAATAAAGGGTTGGACGATGCGGGAATCGATCGCGAGATCGTCTACGTGACGAACGCGGTGAAGCATTTCAAATTTGTCGAGCGCGGCAAGCGCCGGATTCACGCCAAACCTACGGGTATAGAAATATCGTCCTGCCGTCCGTGGCTCGAAGCGGAACTCGCGGCCATTCGGCCGGAACTCGTGGTATGTTTGGGCGCGACGGCGGCTCAGTCGCTGATGGGACGCGACTTTCGAATCACCGTGAATCGCGGGCGTTTTTTTCCGCACCAGTGGGCGAAAGAATTGATGGCGACCATTCATCCCTCGGCGATCCTTCGCATGGAACCGGATCGGCGTGAAGCCGAATACGCCTTGTTCGTCGAAGATTTGCGCGGTGCCGCGGCTAAGATGCGGGAGATTGAGAAATCGGCATCGGCTAACGTTCATCGCGCTTCATCAGGCTAATCTCGTTTGTCGATCATCGTAGAGATTATAATTACTATCATCTAGCGAGGTGAGCGCGATGAAAATGTCATGGCTAACGGAAACGGACCGTGTCATCTGCCGGTGGTCCGAAGTGGGAGAACGCCTCCGATACGACCCGCGCTGGATTCAGGATGCTTCCAGAAGCGTCTATAGGAAGAATGTTTCAACACTGGTTCCGGATTTCAGTCGACTCAGTCCGTTTGGCGGGAGCGAATGGTACGCTCCGGATCGCTTGCGGCCCTAACGGCGTTCGGTGGCAACAAATTTCTCTTTGGTTGCCAAGGGTGATTTCTAGACCACTGCACACCACTGCAAAAGGCGCTGCAGATTTCTGTCCAACCGGCTGCCAAATTGGCAGAATAGCTCAAATTGTCTCTACAGTAAAGACAACCAGTCCGTAGCTATTGAACCACTGGGGTTGCCGGTGCGGCAGCAACGGGGCGGCGGCGCGACAATGACTGGTGCGAATCTCAAGCAAAGGAACGAGGCGATCATGAACAATCAAAGCACGCACAACCTGAACTTGGGCAAGAAGCTACTCCTCGCCGCAGCCTTGGCCGGCCCTCTGTTAGTTGGCATGATGAATGGCTCGCAAATTCTCAAAGCACAGCCTCTCACCCAACGAAGATTTGATGTGGCTTCCATTAAACCCGCCGCGCCCAACGCGCGCGGGATATTTATTCGTCCGATCGCGGGAGGAATCGCCATCACGAACATGCCGGTAAAGGAATTGATAGTCATTGCATACCGCGTCCAGTTGTTCCAGATTTCCGGCGGTCCGCCGTGGATTAACTCTGAACATTACGACATTTCCGCCAAATCGGAAGATCCTCCAAAGCGTGGGGAGATCCCGCTCATGCTTCAGGCGCTCCTCGCGGACCGCTTCCAACTTGCGATCCACCGCGAGACCAAAGAGCTCCCCATTTATGCGCTGGTGCTCGCCAGAAAGGATGGCAAGTTGGGTCCCAAATTGATCGAATCAAAGGGAAACAGTTGCACGGCTGTTGATCCTAATAAACCGCCGCCCCCTCCTGAACCAGGAAAACCTCCCGTGCTCCCTTGCGGCGGAATGATGATGAGACCGAACGCGCTGAGAGCCGCGAGTATATACGCTGGTGACTTAACGCAGAATTTCTCGCGCTTGCTCGGGCAGACAGTCGTCGATAAGACAGGGTTAACCGGAAAGTACGACATCAGTATGGATTGGACCCCGGACGAATCGCAGGCCGCTGGATTGCCCGGTCCACCACCGTCTCCGCATTCGGAACCCGGTGGGCCTTCCTTCTTCACGGCTATTCGGGAACAGCTTGGCCTAAAATTAGAAGCGCAAAAAGGACCGGTCGAGACGATCGTTATCGATCGAGTGGAAAAGCCCAGCGCGAATTGATTGCTAACAATACCGGGCCCGGCTAAAAGGATGTCTGCGTAGTGATCGCGTCGGCTCCTTGAGGCGGAGCGCTACCCAGAGAAGCACACCGGCATGTGAGCTAACTCCGCCTTAAGATGTGGCGACATCGGCGTACTAATATTGAGTTGTCCACTCTATTCACTAGCGCTGGGGATTGACGATGAGGAAAGCTTCTTGGGCAATCGGCTTTGTTCTGGCGACACAACTCCTTTCGGCCGCGTCGGTCTATGACTACGAGCTGAACTCTATCAACTTTGAGCGAGTGCCTTTGCGAGATTTTGCAGGCAAGGTTCTAATGATCGTGAACGTTGCCAGCTACTGTGGATACACTCCCCAATATGCCGGTCTTGAAAAGCTTTACCTGCGGAATAAGGCCCAGGGGTTTGTGATTATCGGCGTTCCCTCCAATGATTTTGGCGAAGGAGAGCCAGGGAGCAATCCGGAGATCAAGCAATTCTGCAGGCGCAAATACGACGTCACGTTCCCGATGATGTCCAAGGTGTTTATCACGGGGAACAATGCGATCCCGCTCTACAAATACCTCACAGACAAGACTCAGAATCCGAAAACGGGCGGAGAAATTCAGTGGAACTTTACAAAATTTCTGATTGGCAGAGATGGGAAGATCTTGGCTCGTTTTGCGCCGGATGTGACACCGGAAGATCCGGGGCTGGTTAGTGCCATTGAAAACGCTTTGCGTTAAAGTCGATTACGATCGATCGGAGTAATGGACAAGCGTACGCGGTATCGCGTGACGCGTAGCATGTGTTTGTGGAAACGATGCAACGCTGATCGTTTGAAGCTCTTCCCGCAAGTTTCGGTCCTGCGAACGCTCAGCGCAATAATGAGAGAGCGCTTGGGTCGAGCTGTGCTGTCCCCGCATTACATGACCAACGAACAGATTCGCTATTATCTGGAGCTCTATCGCGATCTGGGTATCGATTCGATCTACCGCAGGCCAGTGGCGCCAAGCTCAATTCAGCCAGCGGAACTCGCGGAAGATTTGAACGCATCGGCGCCCGCGCCATCGATTATTGTGCCTGGTCTTGCTCCCGAGGGTGACACGTTAGACCAGATCCGCCTGGATATTGGCGATTGCCGGCGCTGCCGGCTCTGCGAAAGCCGGAACTCGATTGTTTTTGGCAGCGGCAATGAACGTTCACCGCTGGTATTCGTCGGGGAAGGCCCGGGTGCCGATGAAGATCAGCAAGGTCTGCCCTTCGTCGGGCGCGCGGGACAGCTTCTGACGCAGATGATCGACAACACGGCTGCCAAGGAGGGCATTCCGATCAGGCGCGCGGACGTATACATCTGCAATGTTGTGAAGTGCCGTCCGCCAGAGAATCGCGCTCCGTTGCCGGATGAGATGGAGACCTGCGGCCAATTCGTGTTTCGTCAATTGATGGCGATCCGGCCAAAAGCGATCTGTGCGCTCGGCGCGACAGCGATGAAGGCATTGCTGCATACGAAAGAAGGAATAACGAAATCGCGCGGCAAATGGTACAAATGGCGCGACATTCCGGTCATGGTCACGTATCATCCGTCGTACCTGCTGCGGCAATACAATCAGACCGCGAAACGCGAAGCTTGGGAAGATCTGAAAGCGCTGCTGCATTTCGTCTATGACTAATGGCGCCCACAAGGGACTGTTCATCACTTTCGAAGGCGCCGAAGGATGCGGCAAGACGACTCAAGTAGCCATCCTAGTCGAGCGGTTGCGGGCGCTTGGTTACATCGTGACAGAGAATCAGGAACCGGGCGGCACTTCAATCGGGAGGCAGATCCGGCGCATCCTTCTGGACCCTGAGAATCACGAGATGGCGGCCATGACGGAATTGCTGCTGATGTTTGCTTCGCGGGCGCAAGCTGCAGCCGAGCTGATTGTCCCGGCGCTCGAGCGCGGCAATGTGGTCATCAGCGATCGCTTTACGGATTCATCATTGGCCTATCAGGGCTCCGCGCGCGGGCTCGGCTTTGACAAGGTTCTGGCCGCGCACCATTTGGCGATGGGAGACCTTCTGCCCGATCTGACCCTCTGGATCGATGTAGACGTAGAACTGGGGCTGGCGCGCGCGAACGGGCGAAACGCGCAGCGGTCCGCGCACGAACAGAACGAAGCGCGCATCGACCAGCAGCCCGCCGCTTTCCATCAGAAGGTACGCGATGGGTACTCGCGAATTGCGGCGCGCGAGCCTCGGCGGTTTCGAATCGTCGATGGTGATGCAGACATACAGATCGTGGCCGAGCGTGTCTGGAAAGAGGTGGAACCGTTGCTGCCTCAAATCGAAATTTCGAGAGTGCCACAATAAAGCAACTGCGATGGCCGTCTTTGAAAACTTTTCGGGGAACGAAAATGTCGCCAGGACGCTCGCCACTGTGATCGAGCAGTCGAGAATTCCGCAGACGATTTTGCTCAGTGGCCCCGAAGGGTTGGGCAAAGCTACCCTCGCGCGCAGGTTTGCGGCGCGACTTCTGGGAGATCCTGCCCGGATCGAGCGGGACGACCTGAGCCTGCCGGCGAATCAGGAGATCGTAGAGCAGCGCGAGAAGTGGACCTCGGAGAAACGCGCCGATGACCCGCTGCTGTTCTCAAGCCATCCGGATTTTGTCACGTTTGTCCCCGATGGACCGCTGCGGCAGTTGACGATTCAGCAGATGCGTCTGCTGCGCGAGCGTGCGCAATTCAAACCGCTGAAGGGATCGTGGAGGGTGTTCTTGATCGATCGCCTGGACCGCGCCAACGAACAGTCGGCAAACTCCCTGTTGAAATTACTAGAGGAACCTCCGGACCATTTGGTCATCCTGGCGACGACCGAAAATCTTTACGATCTTTTGCCTACCATTCGGTCCCGGTCATTCGTCCTGCAGATGTCGAGGTTAACCGGCCGGGAGATGCGGGATTTTGCGCAAAACCGGAAGTTGACCGATATTGAGACGCGGGTCGCCTTGGCGGAGGGAAGCCCCGGCCTGGCGGTGGGGATCAATTTGGAGGAATATCGCGAACGTCGCGGCTTGATGCTGGCGGCGCTGGAGTGCGGCGCCGGACTGCTCCCGTTCTCCGGATGGGTCCAGCGCTCGGAGCCCTTCAACAGCCGGAAGTCGGAAAAGTTGGAGCTATATCTGAAGATCGCCTATGGCCTGCTGGAGGATCTGTTGTCCATACGCGAGGGAAGGCCGGCCGTGCGGAATCGAGATATTGAGCCAGTAATCGCGGCAATCGCGACGCGGGTGTGTTTCGAATGGCTGGAGCGAGCGGTGCGTTACGTGGATGAACTGGTACTAATGGTCCGTCGGAACGTCCAAAAAACGTTAGCGATGGACTCGATAATAATTAATTTGCGAAACGAGCTTAGGGAGATTTGCGCCTAAGAAGGAAACGCAATCGGCCTTCCCCAGGACGCGATGCAATCCTATTGCGATCACAATTGAGGCACAATGTTTGAGGAGAGGCGCTTGGACGCCCTGATCAGAAAACCCGTCCGTACCATGACGACAGAAGTAAAAGATTCCGCGAGGCGGCCGCCCGCCGCAAAAAAAAGCACTCCGCCGGAACAGACCAACGCGGAGCAGTTTTACTATTCAAAGCAAATGCAGAGTAAGACCCACATGCTCGTCGTCTTAACAGACGGGGAACATCTGGAGGGCGTAATTGAGTGGTACGACAAAGATTGTTTAAAGCTGAACCGCGACGGTGCGCCGAACCTGCTGCTCTATAAGCACTGCATCAAGTACATGTATAAAGTCGAGCCGGAATAAGCGCCTTAGCCGCTAAGCGTTCAGCCGTTATTCAGCCGGGCCCGTTCCTTCAACGCCAAGCGATACTCACGGCGCTCGGCTGCTTCCTCGTAGCGACGCTTTTCTTCGTCCGTTTCGGGAGTGATCGGCGGCAGCGGCACCCGTTGTCCGGCCGAATCCAACGCGACGAACGTTAAGTATGCCGACGAAGTGTGGCGTATCTCTGCCGTTAGCAGATTCTCTACCCAAACCTTTACGCCCACTTCCATCGATGTGCGAAACACGCGGTTCACTTGCGACTTCAGTTGCACCAAATCGCCGATGTGAACCGGATGCAGGAACGTCATCTGATCAACTGATGCGGTGACTACCGCGCAGCGCGCATGACGCACCGCCGCAATTGCTCCACACACGTCGACCAGATGCATCACGTGGCCGCCCAGCATGGTCCCCAACATGTTGGTGTCGTTGGGCAAGCAAATCTCTGAAAAATCCGATTGTGATTGGTGAACCGTGCGAACGGCAGAATGATCGATGTTCATGTGCAAGGGAAAGTCAGGCCAGTTAGTTGGGGAAGCGTCCCAGGTAAGCTTTGCTGAACGCAAGCGCTTGTGCCCGTGTGCAGGCGTCGGCGCAGGCAGGCTCTAAGAGACCGGTCTCTATGATGTACCGTATCGACTGCCAGACAACCGGCGTGTAGCTTCGCTCCACGATGACCACTAGGTCGAGGAACTCCGGCGACCGGCCAACTACGGAATAGCGTAGCGCGGAACGATCGTCCGCTGTCGGGAATTTGGGGCATTCCGCTCGCGAATAACCATGGTTACAACAGCGAACAAGCATCGCGTCGGGCGCGGGGGAAGGGAACTCCGTCGCGTGGCAATCCCCAAGAAATGCATCAATGAGCGGGAAGCGGCCGCCGGTCGATTCCGGCTGCGCAACTGCCGCTTGCGGCGCAAAGTAGGGACACGGCATGGAACACAACCAGTATAGGCGCACGTTCGCGTCTATCTGCGAAAATAAGAATCGTTGCCAGATTCCCAACTCGGGGTGCTTTTACCGGACTGCGCTGAACCCATAACGCTGCCTGGCGGATGGGTGCCCGTCGCAGATTTCACTCCTTTGACCCTTGTTGGTCCCGAAGAAGATCTTCGCATTGTACTCGCGCTGGCTCCGAATAGCGTGAGCATGGACGAGATCGCTGCGCGAGCCTGGCATCAGGTCGATTTGAGCTTCAATTACCCGGTTCTGCAGCAGGCCGAAATGCCTTCCAGCAAAGGCTGGGACAAGGTTTGCCAGATCGTCTACAGAATTCCCGCCGCGCAGAGCAGAACCGCGTTCGCCATTATTAGAATTCTGGACGGCCAAGCCTATGTCTCGCTCATCAGTGGCTCGAAGGGCGCATTCAGCCGCAGGATGGCCCAAATCAGTGAGATTTTGGAAGCCTGGAAACCCACTGGCCTTGCTCCGATCAGTCTGGCCACGCGCCAGCAAGTCACCTGGGAAGACCAGCAGAGCCGGGAACTGAGTCTCTTTGTCCGGGATGCGATGGAGAAACTCCTCATCCCCGGCGTATCCATCGCGATCGTACAACAAGGCCGAATGGTCTATGCGGAGGGCTTCGGTGTGTGCAGAGTCGGCCGGCCCGAGCCTGTGACGCCCTCGACGCCCTTTAAGATTGGCTCTTCGACAAAACCTCTCACCACGCTCATGATGGCTCGTCTTATCGACCAAGGCGCCTTCACATGGAACACGCCTGTGCGTGAGTTATTGGCCGACTTTGAGTTGGCCGATCCGGAAATTACCCGGAAGCTGGAAATGCGGCATACCGTGTGCGCATGCACCGGAATGCCTCGCCGCGACATGGACTTCATCTTCAGATTTGAGGGGATTTCGCCGGAGCAGCGGCTTGCGGAAATGCGGACCATGCGTCCCACCACTGGCTTTGGCGAGACGTTTCAGTATTCGAACCTACTGGTCGCCGCCGGAGGATATGCCGCGGCCTCGCGCTTCAGGCCAGATGCCGGGTTGCAGTCCGCATACCGGGAGGCGATGCACGATTTGGTCTTCGCACCGCTGGGCATGACGAACTCATTCCTGGCGCAGGAGGAGGCGATGAGAAACAACGCGGCCGAGCCGCATGCGATCGATCTCGACGACCACTGCGTCCCCATCGATCTCGTCGCGGAGCGATGCCTGGTTTCTGTCGCACCCGCGGGAGGAGCCTGGTCGACTGCGGAAGACATGACGAAATATCTCCTGCTCGAACTCCGCGGCGGAAAAACTCCACAGGGCGAGGCGCTGCTTGCAGAGGAGACGCTACGAAGCCGTTGGAGTGGCGGCATCAAGATCACTGAAAAGCTGGGCTACGGATTGGGCCTGGCCTATAGCGAAGAACAAGGTTTGCACGTGCTCAGCCACGGCGGCAATACTCTCGGCTTCACTTCCGATCTGTATTTCCTTCCGGAGCAGGACCTCGGTGTTGTGGTGCTCACGAATTTGCGAATCGCCAACGCGTTCTTGGGCGTGGCACGCCAGCGCATATTTGAAATTGTGTTCGGCGCCGAGCCCAAATCTGACCAGATGCTCAGCGCCGCAGTGAAAATCCATCACGATAGCGCCGAAGGAAGGCGCAGCCGTATCAAGAACGATGCCGCCTCCCTGTCTTGGATCGACGAATTCATCGGCGAGTATCGATGCCCGCAGCTTGGCCCCGCGCAGATCCAGCGCGACGGCGATCGGTTTCGGATCGATTTTGAGAGTTGGGGTAGCGATCTGGGCTCGGAAACTCAAGAGGACGGCGCACGGCTGATCGTTCTCACCAGCCCACCCTGGATCGGCGCCGGTCTGCGCTTTCAAACGAGCAGCGAAACGGGTGCTCTGATTCTCGATGCGGGACAGGAGAAGTACACGTTTCAGCGCCTATAGGCGGCTCAGTTGCGGCCTTTGATCACTTCTTCAACAATTTGCTGAAAGCCAGTTCGTTCTTGCGGCCTTCCACCAACAGTCGGTTATCGTCCGTGTAGTAGGTGAGCTGTCGGCCCCTGGTTAATCCCTTCAAGCTATCGACCATGGTGGCCGTGCCTCCGTTGAGGACCACCTTATTGAGCTTGATGTAGTATTCGCAGTGTTCCGCTTTCCCCGTGCGGGTGCGGTCTTTGTCGACCTGCACTACGGCCACCTTGCCATCGGCGACAGCATGGTCGAGCGCTGAGTCGTTACTGTTAGGCGTTTTGGGGGTCAGGTAAGCGCGAATATCCTGGGCCGTTACGGTCATTTTGTCGTGGACCAGCGTGACTCCCTCTGAATAATGCGCCAACCGCTTATCGTCTTGGTAGTACAGCTTCGGCGCGTGCACGATAGTGAAAATCGGCGCTGTAACGGACCCGCCTGCGCCATTATCGGTGCTATCCCCGGAGGTCCGGTCCACTAGCTCGCTCGCCACGGAGCCCGACGCTTGCAGAGTCTGCGCGTCCCGGTCGATATCGATCGTATCGGCGGCAGTGCGGTCGGCGCCCTGCCAGATTACGGCGTGTCCTTCATAGTGGACCTTCGTGTTGTCGTCGCGGGTCCACATTTTGTCAGCCTTGCCCTGCAACGGTTGCTTATCGTCCAGCATGGACGTTCCGGGCTTGGCGTTCTTATCGGCCTCGTGCGTAGAGGCCACATGTCCCATAGCGTCCATGTCTCCACTCGCTTGGTCCATCAGAATGGAATCGGCAAACGTGGAGCCCGTGTCGTCCCATAGGTGCGCCGCTCCTGCGAGAGCAATCTTATTCTCGTTCTGATTGAGGAATGCGCGCCTGGCTCGGGCTTTGCGAAGACCTTCCTGATAGCGGAAGTTGCCCGTCTGCTCAATGGTTGCGATCTGATTAGTGTTGGGGGTGAATTTCGCCGCTAACTTATCACTCCAGGTTAGTGCCGGTGCAGCCGGGGTCGCCGGCTTCCCGTTCTTCGGCGGCGTCGGGAGTTTGTCGGTGTGCGTTGAAACATTCGATGCAGTGAGGCTTTCGACGTCGTTAGTCGGTCCGTACAGAATGCGAAACTTCGTTGCGTCCACGGTCCGGTGAACCTGGTCCGGACGATTCGGTTTGAATTCGAGTTGGCCTTCGGCGATGGTGCGGATCTCATGAATATCTCTTCCGCCCGGCTTCATCTCCAGTTCGACATGCTCGCTGCGCAGCATACGGGTCTCCGGCATCGCGACTCCCGGCCGGGGCAGGGGAGTCGAGATCACCTGGGCGTGCCCGTCGGCCAGCACCAAGTGCAGATCGCTATCGGATTTCACTTTGCCGTCTACCTCGTGCGTGTCGTTGATAAAGCGAAGGTCCGCGCGGTCCGCGGTGA
Source organism: Bryobacteraceae bacterium (assembly GCA_036272835.1). GTDB lineage: Bacteria > Acidobacteriota > Terriglobia > Bryobacterales > Bryobacteraceae > Bog-105. The sequence continues at coordinate 11,623 of DATAXY010000050.1, read as the reverse complement.
TCGCGTCCTTGGACGCAGTCTGTGTCGATTCCATGCGCGCATCGCCCTGGGCAACGATGTTGACCAGCACGCCATCGTCATCGAACAGCGCATGCATACTGTTGGCCGAGTAATCCTGATGCCGTCCCTCGCGGTCGTCGCTGCCCACTCCGTGATCGGCATCGATGGTGCGCAGCACGCCGTCATCGAGTGTCACAACTGCATTTTGAGACTGAATCGTGGTCGACTGTCTGGTCAGCTTCGCCCATGGCGAAAGATAAACCTTCTGTTCACCTTCGTTGTAGACCAGGTCTCCCGCCTCAATATGCATGGCGTTTTCGACCGGGCCGCCGCCGGTCCAATAAAGCGAGATCTTCGATTTCAGGTGAAGAAGACGCTTGGCCGAATCGTAATCCAGTCCGACTGCCGTGCCATTACCGTCGGCAAACGTGAACGTAGCCAACTGATCGGTCGACGCATTGCCTGTCTGAGTGTTATAAGTAACGCCCGAGGTCTCCACCCGGACGTACTTCGAGATTTGGGCGGGTTGTGAGGCGTCTTTGTCGGAAGGAATATTGACGTAAATGGTTACGGGGCTGGCCGACGTGAGCACGCCGGAGCCTTCATCGAACAGGGCCTTGTCGCCTTGAATGTAGGTGTAATGCGATCCGTCCTTACTGTAGAGGCGAAGCGTAAGGCCGGTCAGTTCGAAAACGGAAGGCGATTTGGTGGCCTCATACGACCGTGCTGAAGCCGAAACAATCGGCTTGTTGAGGATCGGGTTGTCCTTTTTGTACGACCAGCCCTGGTCCGCCCGGGCTTCGAATTTATTTTCAATCGACGGACGGTGCGCAACCGGATGCTTCTTCTCCCCGGCTACCCGTAACCGATACGTGTAGGCGACCACCGAAGCCAGAAGGATCGCGGCGAGCGCAAGAAAAACGGAGATTCGCCGCATGAATGCTTTCCCTAATAGCGTATCAGGATGCCATGAAGCCTCGCCATCACGCATTCCTTAGCAAGAAATCTGAGTGCAGTAGTATCATGTCAAGGAGTGCCATCAAAATAACACACGCGTTTTCAGTAACATATAAGTTTTTATTGTCACTCTACCCTGGAGTGTGCTAAAAATACTTGTGGGCGGTCAGTTTAAAAGAGCTGACCGAAGCTCAAAACGAAATCTAAGTCAGTAAGTTTTTTTTGGAGGTATGCGTATGGATATTCGTCCGCTACACGACCGTGTTGTGGTTAAACGGATTGAAGAAACCGAGAACATGCGGAATGGCCTTTACATTCCAGACTCGGCAAAGGAAAAGCCGCAGGAAGGCGAAGTGGTCGCCGTTGGCAAAGGTAAGCGCGGCGACGACGGTAAGCTGATTACGCCCGATGTGCAGGTCGGCGACCGGATTCTGTTCGGAAAATATTCCGGCAGCGACATCAAGATCGACGGCACCGAGTACCTGATCATGCGCGAGGACGAGATTCTCGGCGTGCTGCAGAACGTGTCTGTCGGAGCGAAAGCTTAAGTAAGAGGAGAATTCAAATGGCAGCAAAACAGATTGTTTATAGCGAAAATTCTCGTCAGGCCATTCTGCGCGGCGTAAATCAGTTAGCAGATGCCGTGAAGGTAACGCTCGGTCCCAAGGGCCGTAACGTGGTTCTGGAGAAAAAGTTTGGCGGCCCGACGATCACGAAAGACGGCGTCACGGTCGCGAAAGAAATCGAGTTGAAGGACCCGCTGGAGAACATGGGCGCCCAGATGGTGCGCGAGGTTGCATCGAAGACCTCCGACATCGCCGGTGACGGTACCACGACCGCGACCATCCTGGCGCAGGCCATCTTCCGTGAAGGCGTGAAGAGCGTAGCCGCCGGTGCGAATCCGATGGCGCTGAAGCGCGGCATCGAAAAGGCCGTCGAACTGGTTGTAAACGAAGTGAAGAAGCTCTCGAAGCCGGTCTCGGGCGACGCAATTGCGCAGGTCGGCACCATTTCGGCCAATGGAGACTCAACCATCGGCAATATCATTGCCGAATCGATGCAGAAGGTCGGCAAGGACGGCGTCATCACCGTTGAAGAGTCCAAGACCATGGTGACCGAGTTGCAAACCGTGGACGGCATGCAGTTCGATCGCGGTTATCTGTCGCCCTACTTTGTCAGCGATCCGGACCGCATGGAAGCGGTGCTCGAAGATCCCTACATTCTGATCCATGAAAAGAAGATCAGCAACATGAAGGATCTGCTGCCGCTGCTCGAGCAGATTGCCCGCTCCGGTAAGCCCCTTCTCGTCATTGCCGAGGAAGTGGAAGGCGAAGCGCTGGCGACCCTGGTGGTCAACAAACTGCGCGGTACTCTGAACGCCTGCGCCGTAAAAGCTCCAGGCTTCGGCGATCGCCGCAAAGCGATGCTCGAAGACATCGCGATCCTGACGGGCGGCAAGGCCTTGATGGAAGAAACTGGCATCAAGCTCGAAGGCGTGCGTCTCGAAGACCTCGGCCGCGCCAAGCGCGTTACCGTCGACAAGGACAACACGACCCTCGTGGATGGCGCCGGGACCCAGAAGTCGATTGAAGGCCGCATCAAGCAGTTGCGCGCCCAGATCGAAGAGACGACGTCGGACTATGACCGCGAGAAACTGCAGGAACGTCTGGCGAAGCTCGCCGGCGGTGTTGCGGTGATCAAGGTTGGCGCCGCGACCGAGACCGAAATGAAGGAAAAGAAGGCCCGTGTCGAGGACGCGTTGCACGCGACTCGCGCCGCGGTCGAAGAAGGTATCGTTCCGGGTGGCGGCGTGGCCCTGCTGCGCGCCGGTAAGGCGCTCGACTCCCTAAAGGGTGAGGGCGACGAACAGATCGGTATTAACATCATCCATCGCGCGACCGAAGAGCCGCTTCGCCAGATCGTCGGCAACGCCGGCTGGGAAGGTGCGATCGTGATCGAGAAGGTTCGGTCCAGCTCCGAAGCCAACTACGGCTTCAACGCCCAAACCGGCCAGTACGAAGACCTCGTCAAGTCGGGCGTCATCGATCCGACCAAGGTGACCCGCTCGGCCCTGCAGCATGCTTCCTCCATCAGCTCCCTGATGCTGACCACTGAAGCCATGATCTGCGAGATCCCCGAGAAGAAGTCCGCTGCTCCGGCCGGCCCCGGTGGCCACGGCCCTGAGATGGACTACTAATTCAGTCGGTTCAACAAGGCACACTTGCCCGCTCGGACTTACAAGGTCCGGGCGGGCTTTTTATTTTGCGCGGCCTTTAGGCGCAATGTGTGCTCGAAGATACCCTTCCTGACAAAATCAACCGCCGTAAGTGTTATATACCTCGCAATCCAAAAATAAGTACTAATTAACCAAGTATTTACTTGCAATAAAACGGCGGTCGCGCCTACAATCGCTTCTGTCCTTCCCAGTTAAGCCGTCCTGGCGAGGATTTATTCACAATTCTCGGAGGACTTGGACGTGCCGTCATACAGAACGGGGCTTATAGTTCCGGCGTTATTCGTTTGCCTTTTTTCAGGTTTAACGTGGAGCGCGCCGCCGCGCACAAACCAGTTTGAGGCAGGCGAGCACATCATCGCCGTCGTTCCGATGGTCGGTTCCGGAACGATCGACGATCCCAAGCGTCCGATGTTCGCTCCGGCGCGGCAAGACATCGCCGCGGCGATCGCGAACCGCCAAGCGCCGATGATTCTTCAGTATGCACGGACCGAATCTGGTCGGACACGTCAGGGCGTTTTTGAATGATCAGGCGCATTTAGTGAAGCTCATAACGAGGAACAGAGACGACGGTTGCCCGCCCCCGCCGCAGCAGATACAAGATTGGGCCGTTAAGCCGATCCCTGCAACTATTCAACAGGAAGTCGACGACTGGAATAGTCTTAAAAATCCTACAACCCCGGGATACGACACGATGGGACTTCTTTTGAAAATTCTCATAGAAACGATAGAGGCGGGCGGAGCATTAGCCCCCTTGGCTCCCTAGAGGACAACGGCGTGAAGGCTCTTCGATTTATAGATCTCCAAGAGGCGTTGGCGTGCTTAAGTCTGTCGATAAATGCCGAGTTTTATCCCGATATGGGTCTTGGAGAATTCGAGGTGAGTAGTCTACAAGAGATTATTAGGCCGTTGATAGACGCTAATTCCGAGTGTTTTAAGGAGGTCCCTGAGTTACCGCATCCAGAAATGTACGCGGTCTATTTTGAGTCTCTTGAAGCAGCCTTCGGACCTGCTGGTGCCGAGAGATTTACTATATGGCTTGAGGATATATGGCAAAACCGGCAAAGGCTGCAGTGGGATAAGTATGAGATAGCCCTGGCAACGTGGCGAGGACAGCTTTTGCACCACAGCAGGGATCTCCTCGGGTTGGGACCTCTCTCCCGACCGCTAGTGGAAAGATTGGGTTGGACACATGCTGACGACGTGGAGGAAAAAATTGCGAAATTGGAGCAACGGGCTCCTGAAAATGTCTGGGACAGAAAAATGTACCGGGTTAGGCGTTTTCTGCAGGACCCTGAAATCGTCGATTCGATAAACAATATAGCGGATCTAGAGATTGCCCATCATCCGTTTCGACCCGTGCTCCGAGCATGCCAAAATTATCGCTTTGAGATCTTTTGGGAAAACTTCAAGCGACTGGCGCCAGCGGATGTCAAGACGCGGCTCCACGGCTTGGTCGTCGCGGAGTGGAGTGAGTCGATTGCTCCCGAGTCGATCGCTCCCGACGACCTTAGCAGTCGGCGAGCAGCCGCGTTGTCGAAATGGAGTTTCTGAGCCGAGGAGCCACCGCGGAGGATTTGGGATTTCGGGCGCGGTAGGGGCAGTGATGGCCGACGGCCTCACGGATCTGCACCGTTGTGGCCAAACAATACGACGCCCACCCGGGATGCGACGCGGCGAACCAGCGCATCTACGCCTCGATAACGATGACGGTCAATAGCGTCCAGACCACGAACAATTACATTTATCTGTACGGCGCGGATGGCAAGAAGCTGGGCGTCTGGCAGTTGACGACTCCAAACGGCTACGACGCGTTGACGTTGGTTTCGACGAACGTCTGGTTCGGCGGACGCCTGGTAGCGAACGGCTCGTGGACACACGAGGACCGGCTGCAGTCGATCGGCAAATATTTCCCGTACGGCGAGGATCGCTACAATCCAACACCCGCCAATCCATCGAACGATCAGGAGAAGTTCGCCACGTATACGCGGGACTCAATTTCAGGGTTGGATTACGCGCTGAACAGGTATTATGGAGCGGGACTGGGAAGGTTTATGAGCGCGGATCCGTATGTCTCAACCGCGGGACCGCGTTAACCGCAGGGTTGGAATCGTTACCCATATGCCCAGGGAGATCCAGTCAATCGCTACGATCCTAAGGGTCTCTTTGGGTGCGATCCGGACAACTCAGCGTGTCAGCCGTGTGACCCCGACCTCGACCCGTATTGCTCGCCGTGCCCAGACCCTGAGCACAGCTTCAGCATGCATTTTAGATCCTTATTCGAGGGCCCAGTCGGCAGTGACGATTGCGATCCCGATCCGGGGCCTCCATCTGCGCCGGAACCGAAGTCCACTGTCACCGTGTTCGGCCAGCCAGCAATATTTTCGGGAGACCCATTCAAACACACTTACGTCGAAGTGCAGTATCAGAGCCAATCATCCACTCAGGCGACTTCCTCGAGGGAGAGCCGGTCCCTAAGAACTCCACGAGCACCAACCCGCTCAGCCCACAATGGCTGAAGGGGTTCGACACGATTGGCCATTCAACTTCATCGAGGGGGTCGACGCAGCTCGAGAAATTGACAGAGCCCGGTAGCATCTACGATACGCTCTTAAGCCTTGTAGCCAGTTATCAGACTTATTGGAACAACAGAATTACCTACAACAACCGGTTCCCGTGGACCGGAGCACCTAACAGCAATACTTGGACACACTCGCTTCTATTGGCGGCCGGAGTACGGGCACCGGATTTGTCGAGTTTTGCTTACCCCAGAATGGAATAACCCAAGTGTCCCGTTTGATCCAGATGTTTTTTTCTAATGCGAAATGGTCCCGTCCACTGTGCGCGTCCGTCGCGTCTTGTATCGTTGCGGCCCTGCCTGCGGCAGCGCAGCCGAAGACCATGAGATCAGATTTGGCCCAAAAGCGGTTCGGCTTAAGTACGATCATCGGCGGACCCTTGCGGCGGGCTGTTTACTTCGATGGGAGCTCGCGCGACATCCGGATGGGATGCTGCAACAGATGGGCGGGGTTCGAAATTAAAACTGACGGTAGCACGATCGGAATAAACGGGAAAGGAACAGTGGTTCTTACTCCGGACGGACGCGTCCGGGCAAATTTCCCTGAACCGGCAAACGGCGCCGTGATTGCGTGGAACCACACATCAGATCGCATTGCCCGCCTTGCTGACCGAGACGACCGGGAATGGCTATTGCAGTATTGGTCAATGGGCTCGCAGAAGCTCACGCTCATCACCTCGATTGGGCACAGGCCCTCCCCACCAAGCGGTCTCTTCCCACCTACCACGATTAGTTGGTTTAATAATGGCGCCGCAATTACATATGCAAAGCGAGGCAAGATATTTATCTATAAATTAGCTGACCGAAGCGACATTGCAATTACGAACGGGATGAATCCGGCATGGTCTCCAGACGGAAGGTGGATTGCGTATCGAGACGACATCGGCCACACGTTCGTCATTGACCCAGGAACCCGATCCTGGCACGCGTTGATACCGAACATCAAAATTCTTGGTGGAATACGTTGGTCGCCAGACTCGCAATTCGTCCTCGTGTCGGTTCTTCGATCAGCACGACAATTGCTCAAGCGGCCTCTCATTGGCTTCGAGAATGAGATCGAATTCGTCATCTATCGGCTCAGCGACGGCGCGATCCTTAAGATCAACCCGCTAGTGACTGGGACTACAGAGGACCGCGTGTTCTGGGTTGTTAAACCTTTATGAACGACCTCACCGGCCGTTGCGCAATGGATGTGGCCTCTCGGGTGCACGATATGGAAGCGAAATTCAAAGTGCTCAATTAGAAAAATACGGAGTGCACATAGCGCTGGCCGGCTACTATCAGGACGATCTCCGCGTCTGCTCCGAGGGCGGCGGTGGCGGAGACGGATTGGTCCCAACTGGCGGGGCGCCGACGTTTAGCGACACGGTATACGACAATGGCGACTCGGACCCGAATAGTTATATTCCCATCACTCTTGATGACGACGATAGCGGGGATAGCACGTCTGGTGCTATTCAGTTCTTCGTATCCACCGTCCTCCACGGAGGCGCTCCTCAAGCGAGCCCGCCTGACCCGTGTAACGGTAGGGGGTCCCCGACATCGGCAGCTCAGTTAAACGGCTTCTTGGCCGGTTCACCACTCGCGGGGTACGGGCAGACCTTCTATAACGCCGGCGCGGCGAATGGCATTGACCCTCGTTTGTTGGTGGCGCTCGCCTATGCTAAAAGCTCGGACGGCCGAAACATTACGTCGGGAACTAATAACATCTTCAACTGGCAGTGGAATCATTCGGATGTTCTTAACTCACCGTTCTCCTCAATCGCGGCCGCGATCAGTGCTGTCGCAATCGCCTCAACCCGCGCGGCGTAAAGCGAAAGATGAGCAACTACCCGCTGCGCCCACGCAAACCGCAACGCACCCGCCGAATTGACTGTTCCAAACAGATTAAGATCGTTAAGTGAACAGTATTGAAGCTAGCCCATACCATTTTCATTGCTCGTTGTGAACCGAACGTTCATGGGAGACTGTCATAGCGAAGGCCGTCCTCTCTTCGGCGCTAACTGTTGTGTGGAAACTCAGTTATGCTATGAAGTTCGGCCTTTTGCCAGTTATTCGTGAGATTTGCGGGCTAGTTAGCTTTCATATACTTTTGCGTTACTGGATAGCCTTCCGATAACTACCGGATATTCGTTAGACTAGCCTTCTTGGTTACGGACGGCTATCGGATACTTAATGGTTATCCGATAGCCGCCTAGATTCGATAGCTATCATTGTGTTCTGCGCACCTATGGAACGGCGTCATCTATTGATTGAGGTTCAAACGGCAGGGCAGAGGCTTCAACCGCGCAGCGAGCAGTTCACGCCACTTTCCCACTCTTGGAGCATCCGTTGTCCAATCTCGGCGAACTGCGCATGTTCCTTGGCATCGGAGTGGACTTCTTTCATGGTCTCCTGAAGCGCTTCCGCGATACGCTCCAGAATCTGCCGGGTTTTCGCGGGTGTGCTGCCGCCCCTTGTTTCACCAAGCTTCCTGAGTTCCTTCGCCGTGGGCCATCGGGTCGAGCCGTTCAGGGTCAGGGCCAGGCTGTCTTTGGGGAGGTATACGGACGTGGTCACGAGATCGTAGACCGGCGCGAGTCGCGCTTCACCCAGTACATCGTCATAGACGATGCCGAAATTCTTCAGATGCGCGTCGCCGTTGCGAAGCGCGCAGTTAAGCGCAATGAGTGTGAAGAGCTTCTCCAGGTCCTCGTTGACATGGGTGGAGTTGCCGAACTGGGCGAATCGCTTCATCACCTGACTCTCATAGCTGCCGCGATATTTCTCGTCGGTCCTGCGGGCATTGAGTACGCAGAAATCCTCGAATCCCCGATAGGTGCCGTCCATGCGCAGATCGAAGCGGCCGATGACCAGCGCCATACCGTCGTCCGCCAGGCGATAGGGGGGCACTTCGAGTCCACACCTGCGCGCGGCCGCAAGGCAGAAATACTCGTTGGCGGCAAGCTGCGGATATTCGTTCGGTTCCCACAGCTTCACGATATGCGTCGCGCCGCGGTAGCTCTGTGAGAGCCGGTGGCCGGTGTGTTGCATGTCGGCGAATGCGTTTTCGTCGCGCACGAGGATCTTGGGCTGCACGCCGCTGATGCCGGAGAAGGCGGCAAACTTTTCGAGCAGGTAGCGGAACAGGTCGCCGCCGCGCCTGCGTTCGAGAATCTCATCGACTGACTGAAACGGAACATCCTCGTGCAGCTGCTCTTTGTCGCCGGTGTAGCGAATGCGGCCGACCTGCGAGCGGCCGACGATCGACAGCAGGTCGAATTCGTCAAAGGCGCCGGTGGCTTTGGCGAAAGCAAGGCGGAGGCGCTCGCGCAGGAAACCTTCGGGCAGGTTCATTTCAAAGATGGGGAGCAACCCAAAAGGCGCGCTCCAGGAGGGAAGACGCAGGGGCATCGTAACGGAGACCGCGCGTGACGCCGGCATTTCCGGCAGGTAGGCGAAGGCGCTGCCGCGTTCGCCGTCACGGTCGAGCAGCCCCGCCTCAGCCGCGTCGGTCCAGACTTTTATCATCGCGATCCTCTTGCAGCAGTTCGTCCAGGGTGGGGCGCTGCGAGCTTGCCGCCCGGAGCGTCAGTTCAAGCCCAAGCGCGGCGAGCAATTTGGTGATTTTGGAAAAGCCCAGTTCCCCGGTGCGCCCGTTCTCAAGGGCGTCGAGCGTGGCGCGGCTGACGCCGGCCTGGCGCGACAGAGCGGCTTGGCTGAGTCTGAGCGTTTTGCGGCGCTCGGCGATGTGGTGGCCAATGGCAATCAAGTCGAGCATGACGCCTAGTATAATAGGCATTTAGTCGTTTTGCAATGGTGTGGCCTAATGTATTAGGCATTTCAGCAGACGTCGGGCGGAACGCCATTCGCCGTAGCAGAACTTTTTGGCAAGAGTGCAAGGATTCACAGAGGGAAGGGGACCCGTTTGCCCGCCCTACGGTGCGCTTCGTTATAGCGCGGGCGGGCAGGGGACTGCTTTACCTTTTACTTTATTCCTTTGCGCCCAGCAGCATTCTGACGCGCTGGCGCTTGATCATGCCCGCCGGGCCTTCCCTGGCCGTGTGCTGCTCCGCCTATGTCGTGACCTAATTCAGACGGATGCGGTGTTCGGTCGGGTTGCGATAAACCGCGACCGTGAATTCGGTCATCGGGACAGGCATGGTCTGGTTCACGTCGTTCTGGCGGAACTCGGCGACCGAAATCGCGACGGCCTCGTAGAGGGATTCCGCCTCGATGTCGATGGCGTGCGCGACGCCTTCCATATCGGTGTAGCTCACGCGACAGCGGGCCATAAAGGGCATTGTATCGCGCGTTATTCGTCATTTGTTCGCCTTCGAGAAATAAACCTCTGCCCACTCTTTCCGTATGACAGTCTCCCATGAACGTTCGGTTCACAACGAGCAATGAAAATGGTATGGGCTAGCTTGGGAGAGCGTGGATCGGCAGGAGACCGTTATCACTCAATGAGGCTGACAGTCTGGTCTGGACGCCTCTGGCACAACGAAGTGATGCTGCGGCCGACGAGGCAGCAAGCTCGCGGAAGAGAGTCTCTATCCCCCGGCGTCTCCGGTTCTCGCGAGAAAGGAACCCGCAATGGAACTACTCTACACGCATGGTGCTGGAATTGATGTTCACCAGAATACTCTGTCGGTGTGTGTTTTGATCCCAGGCACTACGGCTACTGCCGCCCCCCGCTCGGAGATCGACAGTTCGGCACAAAGACTTCTGACCTGCTTGCGCTAGCCGATTGGCTTGAGCAATTGCAGGTAACGCATGTGGCAATGGAATCCACAGGTGTTTATTGGAAGCCAGTCTGGAATATCCTCGAATCACAGTTCACGGTCATCTTGGCCAACGCGCAGCATATAAAGAATGTCCCCGGCCGCAAAACGGATACCGCGGACTGTCAATGGATCGCGCAACTCCTCAGACATGGACTGTTGAAGGCCAGTTTCGTGCCGCCGGTTGAGATTCGTCAGTTACGCGATCTTTGCCGCACACGGACCAGCCTGACTCGCGAGAAAACCGCCGTGGTCAATCGACTCCAGAAAACACTTGAAGATGCGAATGTGAAAGTGGCTGCTGTGGTGACGGACATTCTCGGTGTGTCTGGACGAGCCATGCTCAAACAGATGATTTCTGGGAACCTGGATGCCGAGGCGTTAGCTTAGTTAGCCAGAGGTCGCATGCGGAGGAAACGCTTGGAATTGCAACAGGCGCTCACCGGTAAGATTACGGCCCATCATCGCTTCCTGCTCAAACAGCATATGGAGCATGTTGAATATCTGGAAAAGGCCATCGCCAGCATGTTGGTGGAGATCGAACGTCAGGCGGTTCCCTTCGAGGCAACCGTCACACGCTGGAAAAGCATACCCGGTATAGAACAACTGGCAGCCTGGAGTTTGGTGGCCGAAATCGGTGCCAATATGGATCAGTTTCCCTCGGCGCGTCATTTGGTCAGTTGGGCGGGCTTATGTCCTGGAAATCATCAGAGCGCCGGTAAGCGCCTTTCTGGCAAAACGAGAAAGGCCAATCCCTGGCTCAAAGGCCTGATGACACAAGTGGCATGGGCCGCTTCTCACACTAAAAACACGTACTTGTCACAACAATACCGACGGTTGGTCGTCAAGCGAGGCAAACGACGAGCACTCTTGGCTGTCGCCAATACCATCCTAACCATCGTTTGGCATCTGGAAAAAGACCAGACCTTATATCGGGACCTCGGTCCAGACTGTCAGCGCTCACATAAAAACGTAGAATTCTGAACTTCAGCCGAGGGTACGGGCAGCATCATCGGCGCCGAAGGCGCAATCATCCGTCCGATCATCAATCTTTGTTTGTGGAAGAAGTATCTTGTCAGCAAGGCGGGAAGG